>NZ_JBPKGD010000002.1:0-1140010 GCF_051207415.1 Haloarchaeobius marinus
TACTACGCGCCCGGCCGGGAGTACCCACACCGCCAGCTCCACATCCGCGCCTGGAGCAACCCCAGCACAGACACGGTCGACGTCGACGCCCACGACGAACCCAGCCCACTCCAGCACCCACGGGCACACCTCCAAGAGATCGACCTGCACGACGCCACCACCTGGGTCACCAGCGCGTACAACACCACCACCGGCCTCGACCCGCGCGGGTTTCGGTAGGTCGAACCGCCATGCACGACTGTTCGTGTCGAACCCCCATGCACGATGACGTCTGAAAACCCACTCCCCGACCGCTGCGGCGCCGAATGCCGGAGTGGTGGCTACTGTGAGAACTACCCTGTGGATGGCGCCGAGCGCTGCCGGATGCACGGCGGCACCCAACCGAAGGGCCTGGACTCACCGAACGCCGTCCACGGCCTCCGGTCGAAGTACCTCACCGACGAGGACCAGGAGATCTACGAGGAGGTCCGCGAGCACGACAACGCCGCGCTCATCCAGGAGGAGATCTGGTCGATCAAGACGAAACTGCTCCGGGCGGCCCGAGCCGCCGACGGTGACGCGGGCCACACGATGGCGACCGACCTCGTCGAGAAAATCGAACGCGGCCAGGCCGACGAAGACGTCGTTCACGCGTTGGCGAAGCTCCTCCAGACGTCCGAGGGCGCTGTCGACCGCGCCATCGGTCGATTGAACGATCTGGTGAAAACCCACCACAAGATCACGGAGGGCGACACGCTCAACGTAGACCACAGCGGCACGGTCGACGGCTCGTATTCGGTCAACATCACCCACCACCGCGTCACGGAGGCTGATGATGAGTCTGGCGAGTGACGGCGTCACGATCGACGCTCGCGACGACGGTCTCGACCTCGAGTGGGCGTTCTGGGATAAACAACTCGAGGCCATCGACGCACTCCGCGCCGGCGAGTACGACGTCGTCGTCTTCCGTGGGGGCTACGGCTCGGGCAAATCCATCCTTGGGAGTCGGTGGATCCATGAGACGGCGCTCGAAGTCCCCGAGAGCGACCTGTTGGTTCTCGCCCAGGACTCCGCGAAGGGCGGCCCGACGACGTACAAGGTGTTCTTCGAGCAACTCCCCGGCGAAGACACCGTCCCCGCGAAGGGTGGTGACCCGGAGAATTCGCCGGTCGTCGACTCGTACAAGCAGGACTACGGCGGCGGCACCGTCACCTACATCACTGGTGCGGTCGCCCGCCTCGGCTCTGCAGACAAGTGGAACCGGTACGCGGGCGGCGAGTTCAACGCCATCTGGTGCGACGAGGTCGCCCACTACGAAACGACTGACCTCTACAAACTCAACCGCATGCTCATCTCTCGACAACGCACCACCGCAGGCCCGAATATCACCCTGTGGACGTCGACCGGGAACGGGTTCAACCAGTTCTACCGGTTCGTCGAACGCCAGATCGACCCCGACGGCGACCCACTCCCGACTCGCATCCGGAACGTCGTGGCAGACTCTCGGGACAATCCGTTCCTCGCTGAGATGGACAAGCTCCGCCGGCAGTTCGAAGGCACGGCAGCCGAGAAGCAAGGCCTCGCCGGTGGGTTCGCCGCCCCGGAAGGCCTCGTGTACCCCCGGTTTTCCCGCGAACACCACGTCGTCGACGAAACGAACGCTGCCGACCTGATCCCAGACGGTGCCCGCCCGATCTACGGGTACGACGCGGGCTGGGACCACCCGCGCGTTCTGATCGAGTGGTACCCGACGCACTACGACCAGTGGCTTGCGACCGACTGCTACTACGCAGCTGAGAAACCGTTCGAGCACCTGTGCGATCCCGCCGATGAATCCGGCTGGGTGTACGACCAGGGCAAACCGCGGGCGACGGTTTACTGTGAGCACGAGCCCGAGCACATCCTGAAGTTCCGCCAGGCCGGGTTCCGTGCGGTAAAGGCGGAGAAGAGTCTCGACGAGGGCATCCCGTTCATCCGGGGGCTCCTCGAGCGCAAGGGCGACCCGCAGCGGCCGGGGTTGCTGGTTTCTGATCGGTGTGTCGAACTCGTTCAGGAGTTCCAGTCGTACAAGGAGGACCACGTCGGCAAGTCGGGTGACGTCCCCGACCACGCACTCGACGCAACCCGATACGCGCTCTTCTCGCACACGCCGACAGCGACCGATAGCGACTCCAGCGGGGTCTCCTACCTATGACCGACACAATTGACGACTCGAAGGTCGCGGTGAACGTCGAAGGACTCGGCGCAGACGGTAGCCTTTCGAAGGCCGAGCACAGCACCCAGCTGCCCGACCGTCGCATCCAGACGATTCGAACCGGCATCAAACCCCCGTACAACCCGGATCGGCTCGCCTCGTTCATCGAACTGAACGAAACCCTGGCGGCTGGCATTCGAAAGAAGGCCAGGTACGAGGTCGGGTACGGGTTCGAACTCGCCCCACACCGTGACGTCGACGCCGACGACGCCAGCGAGCAAGAGCGCGAGACGGTGCGTGAGTTCTGGCGTGGGTTCGACTCGCGCTGGCAGACCAAGTCACGCCGCTCCGCAGAGCCCACGACACCCACTGAAGTGCTTGAGCTCGCTCGGCAGGACTATCACCTCGTCGGGTGGTGTTGTCTCGAAATCCTCGTCGACCTCGAAGGCACGCCCATCGGGCTGGCACACGTCCCCGCCAACACCGTCCGGGTGCGAACCCCCCAGAGCCAGTACGACCAACCACGACACCCCGAGAACGGCCAGTTCGTCGACGGCGAGGACGCCGACCTCGCGAGCCGCGGGTACGTCCAGATTCGGGGTGGACGTCGGCGGTACTTCGGTGAGGCCGGCGACCGCTACCGCGGCCAGGGCGAAGACGACGACGGCGACCCGATCTTCGTCGACACCGAGACTGGCGACGTCGCACGTGGAAGCGCGGAGGCGCTGGAGAATGCGCCGGCGAACGAGCTCATCTTCATCACGAACCCGTCCCCGCTCACCGACGACTACGGCGTCCCCGACTGGGTATCGGCGATTCGCACCATCAGTGCGGACGAGGCCGCCAAAGACTACAACCGGACGTTCTTCGACAACGACACCATCCCGCGATTCGTCATCAAAGTCACTGGCGGCGAGCTCACCGAGGAGTCCAAGCGCGACCTCAAGCAGATGCTGCACGGGCTTCGCGAAGAATCCCACCGCACGGTCGTCCTCGAGGTCGAGAAGTTCCAGACCCAGATCGACGAAGAGGTCGAAATCGAACTGGAACCCCTGGGCCAGGGCATCAGTGAGGAGATGGACTTCCGGCTGTTCCGCGAGAAGAACGAACACGAGATCGCGAAAGTCCTGGAGGTCCCACCGATCAAAATCGGGAACACGGACACGTCGAATCGGTCGAACTCCGAAGCCCAGGACCGCGAGTTCGCCATCGAGGTCATCCAGCCCGAACAGCACAAGTTCGCCGAACGCCTCTACCAGATCCTGCACCAGCAGGCGTTCGGCGTGCGTGACTGGACACTCGAGTTCGAGCTGAAAGGCGCGGACCAGCCCAAGGAGGATGCGATGGTCGCCCGCCAGAAGATCCAGGCCGTCCGTGGCGCCATCCCCATCAATCGGGCCCTGGAGATGATCGGCGAAGACCCACTCCCCGACGACCACCCTGTCGACGGCGACACCCTCGTCGCCGACATCGGCACCGACACCCAACCCGGCGGCGGCCAGGAGTCATCTGCCGGCTCCGAGCAGGTGCGTGCCGAGCATGCGCCGCCAGCGGAGCACAAGCTAGGGGAGCGGGACTGGCTGGACGTCGAGGCGGCGCTCGCGAGCAAGGAGATCGAGCAGGCCCAGTTCGATTCGTCGAATCTCGACGAGGGCCTGTACGACTTCGACGCCCAGGAACTCTACCTATCCTTCGAACGCGAGGATGGTGCGAACTCGCTGTATGCGTACGTCGACGTCCCACCGACCGAATGGTCGGGGCTCACGAACGCGTCGAGCCACGGGAGCTATCACTACGACTCGATCCGGTTGGAGTACGCGTACGTGGAGATTACGAACTTCCACGACCGCCTCCCCGAGGGCCCGAGTCCGGACCCGGAGGACGTCCCCGACGACATCCCAGTGTAGCGCGGGCGGATGTGCGAGTCTATCGATTCACTCGCTTTGAAATGGACTTGAATCCGCCTCTGTAACTAAGGTGATACGCAATAGGGAGCGTGACGATGAGCAGTACTCCCAACGTGAGCAGTTGTGAAATCGGGTCGGGCGGAGTGAGGATCGCAGAGAGCAGGAGCATGACCATGGAAGCCACCACGACTGTGACCACGAAGCGATCGAACGGCGAGTTAAGCATGTCTCAGTAGTACAGGGCGTGAGACATATATTTTCTCTGTACTTATCACTGGGCCACTGACCCCAACACGTTCTACGAGGTTAACAGAGACCCACCGATGATGCAGGGAGCCCCGACTCCCCTGTTGAGGTTCGACCGGGACCAATGGACTACCGTTTTCGACCACACATGACTGATAAGACCACAGAGCGCGGCGAGAAGCGCGGCGTCCTCTCGACCGGTCGAGCCCAGAAGCTCGAGAAGACCAAGGGGGACGCCGACGCCGAATCCGACCGCGCCGACACCAACAGCGAAGACGAGGCGGAGGGCTGACGCATGCCACCGGTGACGAAAGCTGGTGGCGAGCAGTTCCGCAAGGACGTCTCGTTCGTCACGAAAGAGGACGACGCCGAGCAGGTTGCGGCTGGCATCGTGATGGTGCCGGACAAGGCTGACCTGCAGAACGATTTTGCTCGCGAGGAGACCATCCGTGGGTTCGCCAGCCAGTTCGAGGCGTTCGTCGAGGCCGGCGAAGCAGGCGGCGGCATCATGCACGCCGTCTTCCCCGACGACTGGATGACCCTCGAACGCAACGAGGTCCTCACTGAGTCCGAGGAGATCGGTGGCAACACCGTCGACGCCGGCGCCTGGGTCCAGGAGTGGCGCATCACCAACGCCGACCTCTGGAGCCTCATCGACGACGAAATTCTCGCAGGATACTCGATCGGGGCGATCCAGGTCGACTGGAACGGCCCCTTCGAGCAGGACGAGGTCGACAACGTCGCCATCCCCGACGCTCTCGGCGAGGACGAACTCGTCTGGGAGCTCACCGACGGCATCATCCGCGAGGTATCCGCGGTCGACATCCCCGCGGTCCCGGACGCCCAGATTCTCGACACGAAGGCGGATGCGGAAAAGCGCCTCAGCGACTACCTCGGTGATCAGGACGGGTTCATCGAGGAGGCCCTGCAGCGGGGGCACTCCGAGGCTGAAGCTGAACGCCTCTGGGACGTCCTCAACGAGGCGGTCGCTGTTGACGGCGCTGGCGAGCCCGGCAAGCAGTCGATGTTCGCCCGCGCCGGCAAAGCGTTCCTCTCGGCGCTGTCTGGATCCGACGACACGACCGCGTCCGACGAGGACCAGGACGCGGCGACCGTGAAGGAGGGCCGTACCCTGTCGACGGCGAACCGTGACTCGTTGTTCGCGACGATCGACGCCAGCCTAGATATCCTCCAGAACGCCGGCGTCGACCACGGCATGACGCGGTTCACCGACCGCGGCAGCGTCGACTTCGACCTCACCGAGCACCAGGCCCGCACCTGGAGCAACGACGACAACGACGATGGCGACGGCGAGGACGACGAGGAAGAAGACGACGAGGAGGAAGCGGGCGGGAAGGACGCCTCCGGTGGCGACAACCCGGACAACGACACTACAGACATGACCGACGACAACCCCGACGACCCGGAGGGGGACGACAAGTCCCTCGCGGAACAGAACGCAGAACAGATCAGTGAACTGACCCAGGCGGTCGAAAGTCTCACCGAGACAATCGCCGGACCCCAGCCGAAGACGGCCGAGTTCGAGATCGACGGCGAGACCTACGAGATTCCTGAGAGCTCGGCGAAGGCCGCCCTCGGTGTCGGCAAGGACGCCGACCACGAGGACATCGCAGCCGCAATCGCGTCGCTCAAGCAGGACGCCGAGCGCGTCGATGAACTCGAGGACCGCCTCGACACCATCACCCGCCAGAGCGGTGTCGGCAGCCAGCAGCTCGACGCAGCCGCCGAGGGTGGCGAAGAAGGCGACGAGACGGGCTTGGACAGTCTCGGGAAGGCGCTGTCCTAACGAGGTGACTTCTACATGAGTACGAACACCATCGATGCGGTCCGCCAGCAGAACCAGCACAGCCTGCACTACGACAAGGACGTCGACCTCGCGACGCTGGACGGCTTCCAGCTTCCGGTTGACGTCACCGAGGAGTTCCTCGACCGGATGCAGAAGGAGGTCAACATCCTCGGCATGGCCGACACCATGACGCTCCCGCGCCTGGAGATGCGGGTCCCCCAGTTCGGCGTCCCCCGGCTCTCGGGCAACACCCGAAACGAGGAGGGAACGCGCAACACCAACTCCGGGGTCGAATCGGGGTACGTCAAGTTCAACGCGACCGACAAGCAGTACTACATCCTCGTCGAGCCCACCCGGGACGCCCTCAAGAACACGCACTACGGGCCCGACCAGTTCGGGGACTACATCGTCGACGAGTTCGTCCAGCGCTGGGCGAACGACATCGGCCTCATCGGCATTCGCGCCGGCGCGAGCTCGCAGGACCTCCAGTCGTCGTTCGGCGGCGTCACCACGTCAGACCTCGACGACACGTGGGACGGCTGGATCGCCCGCGCCGAAGACGACACCCAGAGCGACGACGGGGCCTCCACCCGGATCGGGCTGGAAGATACGGACAGCGCCCAGCTCTCGTCGATGCCGGTGTACGACCAGGCCAGTGCGGCGCCGGACACGCAGATGTTCAACGACGCGATTCAGACGCTGGATTCGCGCTACCGCGACCCGGACAACGTGGTCTTCCTCGTGAGCCCGGACAAGGTCCAGGAGTACGTGTTCAACCTGACCCAGCGCGAGGACCCGCTCGGGAGTGCGGTCGTCATGGGGGATTCGGACGTCACGCCGTTCTCGTACGACGTCGTCGGCGTGAACGGGTGGCCCGACAGCTACGGGATGCTCACGGACCCGCGCAACCTCGCGGTCGGGCTGTTCGAGCAGATGGAGCTCGACCAGACCACGGACACCGACAAGGTCCACGAGAACCGCCTCCACAGTCGGAACTGGATGGAGGGCCAGCTCGACTTCCAGATCAAGGAACTGCAGGCGGGCGTCCTCATCACCAACATCGGGTGATCCTGGATGGACCCCACCACGAACGCCCGTGTCCGGGCGCACTTCGAAGGCGCCGATGCACCGTACGCGGCCACGGTCAGTCCGGGGAACGGGGCGGCTACGGCCGTCAGCGAAGACACCCGTGCGCACGTCGTCAACCCCGACGGCACCAACAGCGTCACGCTCGACGCCGCCGCGAAGAAGGGGCACGTTCTGACGGTCGTCCACAACGGGGGTGCGAACACGCCGACGCTGTCGTTCGCGGATGCGGACTTCGTCGGGACGGGCCCGGCGAACATGACCAGCGCCGGCGCGACCGCCACCCTGCTCAACACGGACGGCACGACCTCGGGCTGGGTCGTCGTCGCCACCGGGAGTGCCTGACCACCCATGCCTACTGTTCAGAAAACCAGCGGCGGCCGCGTCACCGTGCGCGACATCGGCGAGTTCACCGTCGGCGACCAAGCGGCGGTCTCCGACGCCGAGGCACAGTACCTCGTCGACGAACGCGGCGACTTTACGCTCGTCGACGGCGAGGACGAGGCCACTGCTGACGACCTCTCGAAGATGGAGAACCGCCTGGAGCAGAAACTCACCGACGACACGGAGGAAGAGGAAGAGGAAGAGGAGGACCTAGCGGCCATCATCGACGACGGCACCTGCCCGTGGTGTGCGGACTACGAGGGTGACGCAGTCGGCAAGCACGCCTCGAGCGCGCACTCCGAGGAGTGGAACGACTACAAGCAGCAGCGGGAGGGCTGACCGATGCCGAACTGGTACGCCAGCGCCATCATCGCGAACTCGAAGACGTTCACTGCTGGCGAGACCGCGACCGCATCGGTCGCCCAGTACCACACCCCGGCGGTGTGCGTTGCGCTGGAGAACCTCGAAGGGAACGCTGACGACACCATCACCATCGAGATCGTCGGCGACGCCGGCACGTACGAAGTCGACAGTCGGACGCTCTCGTCGACCGGCAGCTACGTCGTCGACGTCCCGCAGGCAGACACCGTCCAGGTGACGAGCGCGAACGGGACGACGCTCAGTACGGAAGCCCGGAACAACCCGAGGTAACACACCATGCCCACAGGGTACTGCACGGTCGACGACGTCCGCCGCGCCCTCCGCCAGGAGGCCGTCTCGGGTGACATCGCCCAGGACCGCCAGATCGTGCTCGACGCGATCACCGCCCAGACGGAGTGGCTGGAGAAGACGCTCCACAGACACTGGTACGAGCCTGGTGGCATCCAGGAGGACACGGATGATCTGATCCCGACCGGGGCGAACACGCGGGATGACGAACACGACATCCCCACCCACGCCGGATTCGTGCATGGGGCGAGCGAGCGCGACCACTATCGGTACCGCGAGAATAGTGACGCGCTCCTCGAGGCCGGCCCCCGGTACGAGCGCCGGCGCAAGCACTACGAGGAGCCGAAGCGTGAGATCCGGCTCGCGTTCGGTGACGTGTACGACCCCGAGACGGCCGACGAAACCATCCCCGCGTACACTCGCATCCGGCTCGCCCGAAAAGACGTCGAGACGGTCAACACGCTGTCGGTCGTAAACGCCCAGGGTGGGTTCGACGACTGGGTTGCCACCAGCGACTACACTGGCGGCGTCGGCAACACCCATCGCGGCGAGGACTACTGGGTGCGCGTCAACAACGGCGGCGTCTCGGAATTGTACCTGAACATCCACGCGATGGACGACGACATTCCATCGTTCGCGAACGCCGTCTACGTCGACTTCGACTACGGCCACGACGGCATCCCACGAAACGTTCGACGGGCGGTCGCGTTTCGCGCTGCCAGCGACCTCACCGAAGAGGCCGCCACCCAGATCCCCGACAACGCCAGGGTGTACAACGTCGACACCCTCGCCGACCAGCTGCGCGAAAAAGCCACCGAGCTGCTGGAGGTCTACCAGTGATTCCCCTCGACCCAGGCTTCGAGAGCCAGCTCCGCGAGGCCGTCCTGGACGACGCCCAGCACGAGTACGTCGGCAAGCAGAACAACCTCGTGTTCCAGACGGTCGAAGAGGCCCACAGCATCCTCCGGGAGTACGGGCAGGCGTTCGACTACGACGTCGAACCCATCATCGAGAGCTTCGGCCCGGTCGAGGTCGACCGCACCGACCAGCGTCTCACCGTTCGCTGGGGGTGGGAGCATCCTGCGAGCGTGTACATGGAGTTCGGGACGAGCGATCACACCGTCGACGGCGAGCCAGTGTTGTCGTTCGTCTGGAGTCGGGAGGATGCCCCGGACTGGGTCGCCCGCGAGTTCGAACCCGAGGGCGATGGCTATCGCGTGTTCCTGCCCGAGGTGGACGTCCGGGGGTTGCCGGAGTCGCGGTACGTGCGGCGGAGCCTGCATTGGCTTCGCCGGGAGGCCCAGCGCTGATGGCTGCGTACAACGGCCGGCTCGTTGACTGGGTCCTGGACACGATCGCCGAGAACTGGAACTCGGATACGTACAGTCCACGGCTCGTCGACCGAGACGACTCACAGGAGTTCGCGATCACGACCACGGGAACGGCGGTTGTGGGTGATGCGACGGTCGGGCAAACGGACGCCGGCCACGAACTCCTGGGCGACCTCACCACCGCGAACTACGTCGGCGTTTCCAGCGCCGACCGGACGACCGAGGTCTCGGGCTGGGAGTACGACGAGGACGTCGACGCCGTCGTCCCCATCCGCATCGAGGGCTACTCGGGGGGCTGGGGGCACGTCGACGACCACGCTGACTTTCGGGCGCTCACCAGGGAGGTCGAGCGCACGCTGAAAGTCGAGCGGCAGTGGCCGATCCGGCCCGACCCGGACCGGGACGGCGAGTACTACCACCGCCTCGAGTTCCGCAACCAAGTCGACCAGAGCAGCAACTGGTCGGACTACTGCCGATACGACGCTGACATCGTCCTCTTCGGTCACATCGACCTCCCTTGACCGCGTTTTCAGTACACTATGACAGATAGGAAGACCATCACCGCGCAGGTGGCGGCGGATCGACTCGACGACCAGCTCCAGGAGCTCGCCGAGGTGGTGAGTGACGGCCGCTCGCCGGATGCGAACCCGGCCGAAGTGGAGGCGCGTCGGAATGGCGCCCGGTACGTCGCTCGCGAGTACGGCTCGGACGCCGAGGTCGTGATCGAGGCGTTGCGGACTGGGGCGTTCGGGCTCGTCGAGGACTACGCGGCCGACGCCGCCCGCGAGAAGATGCAGTCCGGCGGTGGCGCGGCGTCGAACGGCCTCACCCGCCCGTTCTACGTCGCCCGTGGCTGTGTGGACGCACCGTTCTACGACGACGGCGTCCAGGACTACGAAGATAGGGTCGCGACCGTTCGCGGCCTGCCCGTGGAAGTCAGCAAGTGGCTGGAGTTCGAGATCGGCGAGCACACGGATGTGGATGCGGGAAACTCGAAGTCGTTCGCGGACTACTTAGCGGAGACCTCGACCGAGACGGAGGCGTCCAGCGGGGAGAGTGGCGGGACGCCGCCCGAGTAGCGCTCATGCACCAGGGCCACGACCCCCGAGCGGTGGACGACTACCCGCTCCGTGTGGTGAAACTCTACCTCATGACGCGAGACATCCTCACAACCCCATTCGGTGATTCATAGATGGCCGAGTTCAGCACGAGCACGCTCCTCGAGGTCAGCGTCAGCCAAAGATCATTGGCCGATGCCCGCCAGGAGATAGAGGATTCGATAGGGAGCGTCGACGTCGATGTCTCGACGAGCGGGCAGGCCGCCCGGGGCGCACGCCGGTCGGCGAACGTTCGCGGCCGGGAGCAAGCCATGAGTCGGCAGCTCCTGAGCGGCCAGCAGCAAGAACTGACGAGCATCGACTCCCGGTTGGACGAGAACGTCGAGTTGAACGAGCGGCGGAACGACCTGCTGGAGATGCTCGTCGACGCGACCGAAGAAGGCACCAGGGCTCGCGCTCGGTTCGGTGGGGCTGGTGGGGCGGTCGGGAGTTCGCTCGCCGTCGGCGGCGTGCTCATCGGGCTCGGCAGCCAGATCGGCGCCACGCTCGGCGGGGCGTTCCTCGACACCATCGACGACTGGACGTGGCCGGAGATCCCGATGCCGGACTGGTGGCCGTCCGGCGGCAGTGACTCGCCGAGCGGTGGTGGCATCGTCGACCGGACGCCGACGCCGAACACGCCGCCGGTGAACGTCCGCCACCCAGACTACTTCCCCACCGGGGGGACTGCCCCGACCGGCGCACCCACCGGGGACGGCTCACCCACGGTGACGGTGCCGCCGTGGGTGGGTGCTGTCGGCGCCGGTGCTGGACTCGGCGCGCTCGCGACCGGCGGGCTGTCCCTCCTCCGCGGCGGTGCAGGAGGCATCGCCAGTGGGGGTGGGAGTGCGGCCGCGGCGGGCGCGCCGCTGTTCACTGGCGGGATGTTCCCCGACGACGCCCCGAGCGGGTTCGACGCCGGTGGGGCGCCGGTCGCACTCCGGTGGCTGAACTCGCTCTCGACCAGCCAGAGCTTGTACACGGACGGCTCGGAGTTCGGCGAGAGCACACCCAGGGGTGTCGGGCCGTACGACGGCACGCTCACCCCACTGTCGGGTGGGAATCCGTCGCCGGGCGCTGGCCGGGGCGGCGGCCGCCGGTTCGACACCGGGACGACCGTACAGGACAACCGCACGTTCGACATCACCGCCCGCTTCGAGGGCCTCCAGGACACCCGCGAGACCGAGCAGGCCGTCGCGGACGAACTCTCGAAGATGGAGGAACGCCTGCGCCGCAAACTCAGCGACGACCGCTACTTCTGACCACCCCACGAGACACTCGTATCCACATCCATGACGCAACAGATCGTCTATCAGCACGAGCCGGAAGCATCGTACCTGGGTTCGCCCAGCATGTCGAACTACATTTATCCGGGGCAGAACACGACCCTGGAGGAGCTCACCCTGGAGAACGCGCTCGCCGAACTGCGGTGGCCGGACTCGAACGAGGTGGCCGATCAGATAGCGACCACGTTCTCCGGGGCGCTCTCGGTGTCGTTCGCGCCGACGAATCCGTGGTTTCTGAACCACGTCCTCGGCGACCCACCGACCGCTGGCGGCGAGGGCAGTCCACCGTACAGTTATACGTGGACGCCGGTCGGTGGCGGGGAGAACGTGCAGTCGAGCCGGTGGTTCATCGGGTTCGACCTCGCCTCCTCGACGACCGAGCGCGTCCTCGAGGGCGTGGTGTTCCCGCAGATGACCGTCGAGGCAGGGGTCGGCGAGATGCCCCGCGTCAGCCTCACGGGATTCTACGGCGACGAGTCCTCGGCCACCTCGCTGACGGACTACACGGGCTCGATCGTCGGTGACGAGGACCCGCTGGTGTTCCATCAGGGCGACCTCCAGATCCCGCAAGCAACCAGTCTGGCGCGCATGGACCAGTGCACGTTCACGGTGCAGACTGGTGCGCGGGCGCAGCGGGACTGGCAGCGCCACCCCCTCGACGCCGTCGCAGGCAGCGTCGAGACCCGGCTGTCGCCGTCAAAGGTGCCAACGGACCAGAACACGCTCGACCTCGCGTACGGCGGGAGTGCGGCTCCTGCGACCACCGTGAGTGGGGCGGCCGACGCCCGGCTCAAGTTCGGGTCGCCGGGCGACCACAGTCTGCAGATCGACGTCCAGGACGTCACGCCGAACACGTACGGGTGGCAGAACGTGCTCGACCAGGGCACCGACACCCTCGAGGACACCGAGTTGTACTGTGGCGCGCTCTCGATCACTGGCGAATCCAGCCAGAGCTCGGCGGTGTAACCCGTGACGTTCAGGCATCCAGCGCTGGAGATCGACGCCGACTTCGGGTCGGGCACGACCACTGGCATGTTCGAGTTCCCCGGCGGGCTCTCCGACGGCGGCGGGTTCGAGGTTGAACTCCAGGGCCGCACCGGGCCCTTGGTCAACAACCAGCTCTCCCAGGTCTATTCGTTCCTCACTGAGGTGACCGGGGTGGGAGAGAGCGGGCGGAAAGGCGTCACGGTCGACTTTGGTGGTGGCGAGTTCGCCGTCCAAATCAGTGGTGACCTGTGGGATGGCGAGATGTCGACGCGGTCGGGGACCGCCCAGTGGGGGAGTTCGACCGACCCCGGGACGTTGAACCAGTCAACTGCGACCGGGGCGTCGGCGGAGCAGAAGATGCAGGTGTTCATGGAGTACTGGCGCTACGCGAGTATCGGCAGTCTCACCCCCGCCCGGCTCACGCTCGGCGAGTACCACCCGAACGGTGTGCTGGAGAGCCCACTGGGGGTCGTCATCGAGCAGCCGCAGGTGGCAATCAACAGTCAGCGCGCGGGGGTCGCGGACATCCAGCTCTCGCTCGTCGAGACGGTCACGCTCGACGGCGCCCTGGACGCACTGAACCAGACCGGACAGTAACCCAGTTTTCATACACGATACTCATGACACTCCAACTCTACACACTCCCGCTGCCACGCGGCGGCGCACGGGGCGGGCAGGGCGCACGAGCGACGAGCGTCGCTGCGGCGGGGACGCTGTCGGGGTCGACGCCGGTCGTCGAGGACGTCGCGAGCCAGCCGGGCGACCTCACCCTCGAAGGCGTGTACCGCGGCACCTACGCCGCGAAGATGGCCAGGGAGCTCGACGAACTCGGGTCGTCCTCCGAGATCAACACCGTCGCACTGTTCGACCAGGACCAGAGTGTGCAGGCATCACAGGCGGGGTACTACGTGGTCGAGAGCGTGGACACGAACCCGGAGCGAGCTCTGTCTGACCGCCTGTACCGGTGGCGGCTCTCCCTCCGACGACAGGGCACCCAGGCGAGTCACTGGCGGGCCGTCCAGACGGCGGAGTCTCAGCCGCGGAACGACTTCGGGAACGACACCACCACCGCGTACATCGGCATCCCAGCGACCGCGAGCAAGGTCCGGTGGTACGACGCCGAAACCGGCGCTGTCGAGTCCGCCAGCGTAGCCACCACGCGGAACGCCGAGTACGGGGACGTCGACATGTACGATACGCTCGCCCCGTCGTTCTCGGCGCCCACCTTGTTGTTCGAGGTGCCGTACCGGGACGAGGAGGACACAGACCTGCGGGTGTGGGACACCCGCGGCAACACGTCGAAGACGGACGGGAACGGGTACGTGCAGTGGGCGAAGGTGTTCGACACCACGCACGACCCCAGTGGCAGCCTGGTCGTGGACAACGGCTTGCTGCGGCTCACGTTCGACGACGCCAACAACTCCCTCGGTGTCGAGCAGTGGGACGACTCGGGCGGCTCCTGGACGAGCGTGAGCCTCGGCACTTCGGACTGGCAGTTGTTCGACACGGACCTCCGTCGGATCGGCCAGTCGGATGTGCGTGGCCGGGTGGAGTTCGAGGACCCCGTCGGCGGATCGTTCTGCACGCTGACGATGAGCCTCCAGCGTGGGTTCGACACGGTGCGGTGGCTCGAACCGACGACCGAGCCGACGCCGTCGGGGTTGGTTAACCTCCTGTCGCCGATCGCGAACACGAGTTCGTACGAGCGGTCGCCGAGTCAGACCGTGACGGCTCGCGAGGAGGTGCAATAACGGATGGCGCCGACTGCGCCGTCGAATCCTACCATCGAGTCGGTGACGGCGACGTCGGTGACGGTGTCGTGGACGGACAACTCCACCACCGAAACCGAGTTCCGGCTCTTGCGTGAGGAGGACGTCGACGGGACGTGGAAGGCGGCGCAGGTAGTGGCGACGGTGGGCGCGGACGTCACGCAGGCGACCGACACCACGCCCAGGCCGGGGACGACGTACCGGTACTGGGTGCGCGCCGACGACGGCAGCTCCACCGCGGACAGCTCGAAGGTCGAAGCCACAACGACGAGTCTGGGTGTGCCCCAGACGGAGATTCCGAGCACGGGCTGGTACGTCGAAGTCGACCATCCGAGTGCGAGCGACCCCAGGACGCCGACGGTGCTCGACGACACCGCCGAAGTCCTCCCCCGGTTGAACGCACGGCCAGAGGTGCGGGTTCCCGTTCGGCGGGATGAGTCGTGGCTCGCTGCGGGGTACGAGAACACGGGGATGCGGGTGTGGAAGGACGGCCAGCAGCTCCCCATCGACGAACTGGCGGACGTCGAGATCACACCCGGGCAGACCGTGCTCGTCGGCCGTGGGGCGAGCGAGCTCGACCAGGACGTCACCGCCCAGTACTCCTCCCAGCCCGCCATGGACGCCTTCACCACCCTCGTCGAGTCGAACACCAGTCTGACGGTGAACGCGGATAGTGCGGACCCGGACCCAGCATCACAGATCACGGTCATCGACGAATCCACACCCAGCGGGCTCGAAACCCTGTTCGGGGCGGGCGACCCGACCGACCCGTTCGTCCAGACCGCGAGCGGGCTCGAACTCGCCCAGACGTGCTGGACGACCGAAGGCGAAGCCTACGACCGCAGTGTTGGGTCGGGGCTCCAGACGACTGACGCCGCGTTCAGTGGTGGGGCGGCCGGCTACATCAGTTCGAGCGGCGACACCCTGGAGTGGGACTTCACCACCCAGCACACGATCCCCGCCGAGGACCTGCAGGTGTACGTGCGGTACGGGAACTTCTCCGGCTCGGAGTTCTGCTCCCATACGTTCACGCTGGAGTTCGCCGGCGGCGGGTCGGATACGCTGGAGTCACTGTCGAACACGGGTGGGGACATCAATCTGGGGTGGCGGGACATGGCGACCAACCCACTCGGCGGGAACGGGTACGGGAGTGGCGACCTCCCACCCGGCACGCACACACTCAAGGTCGAAGCGACCGGGTCGACCGGCGAGTTGTTCGTCGACGTCATCGCCCCCGCCGACGGCCGCTTCTCCTACACGCTCGACGACGACAACGGCGGGAGTAGTGGGTATCTGGACGGCCCCGAACTCTACCCGGTGACGGATCGCCCGACGACCGAGGCGGGTGCTGGGCTCGCGACGGTTGGCGCGAGCGCGACGACGTCGTGGACGTCGACGGCGGGGAGCCAGCAGCTCGAACTGTCGAATGACAAGGGCGCGACCTACCCGATCTCGGGCGCGAACACCCAGTCGGTGTCGGGGTCGTTCCCGGATGCTGGTGCGAGCGTCCAGTTGCGGGCGACCTGGAGCGGGCACGGCTCGAGGTCGACCGCCACCCCGCAGACGGGGTATTTGACGATGAGCGTCGAGAGCGTGCAGGTGACCATCGACGGGAAAGACATTCCGGTGATCTCCGAGCAGCGCTACCGGGGCCGGCTCCGGGAGGTGCTCAGGGATATCGCGAGTACGCACGACCTCATCTACACCGTCGAACGCAACAGCGCTGGGGACCAGGTCATCGAACTCACCCGGCCCGGCCTCCGCCAGACCTCGGTGAGTCTGCCCACGAGCGCGTACTCGGTGGAGAAGCAGTCCACGCAGGTCCTCAAAGCGACCATCGAGGGCGTGGGCCGGGAGGCCTCGACGTCGATCACAGCGTCGCATGGCACTGGGGTGGTGTTGGGGGAGGCGCCGGTGATCACGGGCAGTGAGCGCGTGCTCGACCAGACCACTGGCACCCCGTACGACTACGGCGAGGACTACACGGTCGACTGGGCGGCCGGCGAGGTGACGGCGCTCTCGACCGGCGACATCACCGACGGCGAGACGGTGGACGTCGAGTACCGGTACAAGACCACCGGCACCTACCAGGACTCCTCGTACAGTGGCGACCCCAGTACGGCGATCACCAGGCGGGTGCCCGAACTCACGAGTGAGCGAGCGTGCGAAACGTTCGCGTTCCGGCTCGTCGACGAGTTGAAGACGCCGTTGTGGACGGCGTCGGTGGAACTGTCGAGCCTCCAGGACACCCCGGTGTCGCTGGTGGATGCGCTCACACTGGACGGTGTCCCCGCCGGCACACCCCTCGAAGTCTGGACGCTCGACAACACCCCGACTGGTGTCCGCCTCCAGTTGGGGAGTCGGGACGACATCGAGCAGACCGTGACGGACCTGCGGACGACCGTCGGCGCACTCAACCAGCACATCTAACCCACGAACCGGGTGCAGTGACCCCCAGTGCGGGGCGAGCACCCCTCCTCGCGGCACGCGACCTCACCGAGTTTTCAAGTGATACACTATGGCAGACCGAGTACTCTTTCAGGGCAACGACAAGCTGGACGAACCGAACCTCACTGGTGTCGCAGCGAAAAGCAACCAGACCGACTACGTCGAACGCGGGATCTCGCTCACCGCCGACTACACCAACCTCGAGCTCGACACGACGAGCGGGCACGCCGTCATCGCGACCAGCACCGGCGACCAGGCGTGGGACGTCTTCCCCGACGCCCGCACCGCGCTCACACTCACCGACAATGCGGTCAACGAGGTCTACCTCGTCGTCGACCCCAACGCCCAGGACGCCCTCACCGTCGACGTCCGCACCACGGGCACCCCGAGTGATCCGTACGTGAAGATCGGGGAGGTCGACACGAGCGCGGATACCACCAGTGAGGTGAACCGTGATCCGGCGGCGTCGTTCCGCGCGGCAGACATCAAGGACGTGTCTGTTACTGGGCAGCTCTCACGGAACCCCGGTGCTGACGGCTATATTTTCAGAGCCGGGGGCAATTCGATATATTCAGAGTCAGAAGTTGGGAATGATAACCGCTTCCAGGTATACGACGTGATGAAAGACGAGTGGGCGCAACTCCCACCAATGCAGAAGGGGCGTGGCAGTCATGCCATGTGCTACTACAATGGTGGGATTTGGGTGTTTGGCGGGAACAACGCCGAGGCCGAAACCCACGTCGAACGCTACGACGTGCGAACGAACCAGTGGCAAACGAAACCCTCACTCAATTACCCGCGGTTCAAACTATCGAAGAAGATGCCCGTGATAAACGGGAACGTCTACATCTGTGGTGGCCAGAACAGGGACACAGGAAACCGCTCGAACACGGTCGAAAAGTACGACCTGGACGCGGAAACGGTAACGGAGGTCACGTCGATGCCTGCAACGCATTCGTTCCCGATGCAGGCGTACTACAACGGGTATCTCTGGCTACTCACGGGCAACACTGATGATGCGGTTGAAACTGGCCTCGTACAGCGGTACGATCCAGACACTGACACGTGGGACGGCCCGTCGAATTTCACTCCTCACCCCGACAACGTGACTGACGGCGCGGGGACGCAGGTCGGTGACGAGTTCCACATGATCGGCGGGTGGACGCCAGACACGTCGGATAACCCCATTCCTGGAACACACCACGCGTACTCGTTCGACACTGACACCTGGACGAAAGTGCGCGACCTCCCGACTGGGTACAGCCACGGTTCGGCGGCCTACGACGGCACCTACATTTGGCGATTCATGGGTCGGTGCTGGCGTGGTGATGCCCCGAATGACCCTGACAAGAACGAAACGTCGTCGGTCTGGCGGTACCATCAGGATAGAGGAGTAGAGGCGTCGGTGCAACGTTGTTTCGAGCGCGTTTGGAACTTCACGCTACTCCACACGAACGATTCTGCGGCGCGACCTGTCGGGAGGGAATAACAATGCTACGAAATGCACTCAAACGCGGTATGGACTTCGTGTTCGGAGCACTGGACATCGACAACATTTCGATGAAAAAACAGGAACCTATAACGTGGGATGGTAGCTTCGTGAGCCACAATCTCATCGAAACCACTCCAAGCAGCGGCCCAGGAATCCTCATTGACACCCGTGACGACAACGGCTGGCTGAACGTCAAAGACGCGTCAACTGACGAGTTGATTTTCCGCGTTCACGTTGCCAGCGCCGGTGGTTATTCGAAAGGGGACGTACAGACGTTCGTCGACGGGGCGGGTACTGTCGTCACAACTCCTGACGGGGCTGCCGAGTATCGGATTGGAGTGGACAATTCGGGGAACGTCACGACTACGCAAATCTGAGTGATTCGAAGGACTACAGTCCAACCCTCGCAGACCTGTTCGTCACGTACCAAATTGTGAACTCGCCGTTCGAATAGGTTCGAGCTGCGGTCTCGTCTGCGCGCACCCTGCGCAGGTCGTCCTCTGTGATGTATAGGAGGCTCGGCCACCGGTTCGTGGGTTGGTTCCGATACCACACGGTGTCTCTGGTTTTGGTGATCATGTACCCACGGCTGTCGAACAACGACCCCACACTGCCGCTCTCGGTCGCTAACCGACGTGGAAGCTGGTACGTGGGGTCATGTCGACGAAACGCCCAACGCCGATAATTCGGTGACTTGTGGTCCCCCACGACGAACATGGTGAGCTGGTGCGACATCGCGAACGACCGCGTTTGAAACTCGCCGTTCTGATGAGTGACGTGAAATTCAGCTCCAGCCATCTCGGTGTCGACAACATGCCGCTGTTCGTCGTAGATCATGAACGGGGCCAGCACCGACGCCCCAACGACCCCGAACACGAGGACACCGCGAGCGAGAGCACGTAGGACTGGCCGCTGGGTGGACTGCTCGAGCCAGTACAATCCCAGACCGATGAGGACGATCGACGCGAGCAGCGTGACCTGGTTCATCCGGTACAGGTTCGATATGATGAGGCCAAAGAGAACCATCGCGACCGCGATCCCCACGCCAAATAGATACAGCCCGACGAGGATTGTTTCGCGCTCGCTTGCGGCTCCTCGACGATATCTGTACGCGATGTACATCGCGACCAGCAGCCCGAGCCCGGGGTAGATGAGGGCGACACCGTAGTCGAGTACGATGAAGCGCCAGAACAGTTGGGCGATGGTGTAGCTGGTCTCTCCTGCGCGAGCGGCTTTTGAACTGGCGCCGGGCTCTGCAGTCACAACCCCGACGATTGCGGTTGACAGTCTCCGCTGAAACCCGAGCTGGGCCATGTACCAGGCGAAGTGCGGGAGCAGCAGTATCGCACCCCACTCAAGGGGTGGTCGTCGAATCCGCGTCCCCGTTCGGACTTCGACAGCTTGTACGGCCAGGACACCAACCCCGAACGTTCCAACGACAACGAGTGACGTCATCGGATGGATGAATACTATCGAAACCGAGAGCACTATCCCGGCGAGAAGAACCGGCACTCGGTCAGTGGCCGCCCCGGTTCGTTCCCGTTCTGCCAGTACGAGTACCAATGGGACTAACGCGAAGGACGCGAACCACGGCATAATCGAGTGCACGTATTTCGAGTACACCAAGGGAGCCGCCGCGAACACAGTATAGCGTGCCACTCGAGTCCCGAACAATAGTTTTGAGAACGCATACACTCCCATGATGAACGCAGTGTAGTACACCGCGGTGACGGTGGGCTGGAGGAGTCCAAGCCGAAGTCCACTCACGCTCGCGAGGGTTGCGAGTAACCAGTGCAGGCCCGGGTACATATTCCCTGATGGGTTCTCTCCGGTGGCGAGAATCGCTTTGACCTTTCCAAAATGCCCGAGGAGGTCGCCACGGGGCGCACTCCAGAATCGAAGCCCTGCGATGGTCGGGAAGAACCAGAACACGAGATACGAACAGACGAGGAGCACGATCCCGTACCGCCAGGCTCGATGGTTTCCTTGTGCGCCGAGATACACGAGCCACAGCCCAGCCAGGAGCGAAGCGATGAACGCCACCCACACGAACGCTGGCACCACCAGATAGAGAAGGCGAACGTATTCGTCGTGCGGTGCATAGACGACAGATCCGAGCGCGAACACGGTCACCGAGAGAGCGCCGATGATCGCGATGAGCCGCCAGTTACGGAGTGCTGGCGTCACGTTGGAACCAGATTTATTACCGCGTGGCGCCACCCCATCACGCATGGCTGGTCTGTTACGAAGGAACCCCTACAAGTCTGTTGGTATCTGTATTCTCGGCGGTGCAGGCGCTCTCGTCGACTATCTGAACGGCGTTGAGTATGGAATCGGCCTCCTCGCCGCATTCGCTGTCCTCTCCGTTGTGATGCTGGTTGACGTCTTCACTTCCTACGAGTTCTGGGTCTGAGTCACAGTTCGGCTTCGGGGAGGCTCGGGTAGAGCTCTTGGATCTCTCAGGGTTTGCGGTACACACCCCAGGTGCCGTTCTTCGACGAGGCGGCCATGTCCGCTGCGTGCACGAGGTGCTCTAGGGGCGTGCTCGGACTGGGGCCCTCGTACCACGGTCCCATGTGGGCGGCGATGGCGTCACTGACGCGGTCGTCGAGCCCCGAGTGGTCGCGGACGAGCTGGGCGGCCTGGAGGTCGTGATCGCGGTCGGCCCGATCACTCTCGGTGTACTCCTGGCCGTACTTCTGGATGTCGTGCAGGAGGACGGCCGCCCGCCCGAGGTCGGTCTCGAACTCGGTGACGCGGTCATTCTTGATGTCCTCGACGAGTATGTCAGTCGTCGGTGTTGTCGTAGCAGTCGTCGCACAACCGTGGGGTGCCGTCGCGGTCCTGGCGGATTGCGAGCTGGCGGCCGGTCTGGACGTTCACGGTTCGACCGCACGTCTCGCAGGCGATGACGCGCTCGGCATACCTGTCGAGGAGGTCCTCGAGGCCGTCCCTGCAGTGCTCGGAGATCCACGCGACCAGCGGGTCGTCGGGGCCGCTGAGTGCGTCCTCGTCGACGGGCAAGGGCTGCCAATCAGCCGTGCCGTGGTAGGTGGACTGGGTGTTCAGGTGCACGCCGGACGTCACGACCTTCAACTGGTCGCGTCGCAGGGGGACCCCGCCGTCAGGGCCGGGGATGGCGTGGTATCGACGTGTGACCTTCCATGTGCCCAGTGGGTCGTGTTCGGCGTAGATCGTCGCACTCGCCGCCCACTCGTGCCCCCAGCGCCGGCCGTGATACTCGACCTCCGTGACGGTCTCGACAGTCTCGAGGCTGCTCATCCGCAGTGGTAGCCGGTGTCGAACGGGTCGAACAACTCCCGCATGTCCCCCATGTCGACGTGAATCTGCTTGAACACCGCCTCGGCGGTCTCGGCGAACGCCTGCATCGAGTCATCGGTCACCTGCACCTCGAACGCACCGTTCGTGCCGATGAACCGCACACTCTTGACATCCTCCGCATGATCGTGAATCTCCGTCTCCTCGAGAAAACCGATATCGAGGACTGGGTTGGGCTCGGACTCCATACCACCACGTCTGTGCCGGTGTGAGGTAAGCCTGAGCCGTCCACGGTGAAACTGAAAGTGAAAGAGGCACACTACATCAACTCAGATGATCATCTATCGGCAGAGGCCAGCGCAGAGCAAAGACGATTGACTTGATTACGAGGGAGGGTATACGTACGTCTCTATCTCGTCTGAATCTGCTACTGAGTACAGCATCGTTCCTGACGGCACGGAGAGCAGGAACAGGAAACCATAGATATCGGACCCCGAAGCACCTGTGTTCAGCATCAAGGCGAAGACTGCAGAATAGGTCAACAATGGTGAAACCTGCATCTGCAAGAGTCCGAGAGCCGCGATGTCGATTACGAGGAGAGGAGCAATCAACGAGATAGCACTGTGGTTTCGGTTCTTGAACTCCTGGAGGGTGACGACATACGGGTTGGGGAGCCCGAATTCAATGATGGGGTCGTACCCGAATAGACGATCTGCGAAGAAGTGAATGTACTCATGAACTCCAATCGTAAGCGTGACCGTTAGAATTGAGGCTACTCCGATTCCGGCCACTGCCACTGGAATACTGTGCTGATCAAGTACTGTCTCAAGAGAGGAATCTAAAGCACCGAGTATGGGAAAGGCGACAAAAAGGGCGACCAGTGCTAGGATACCCGACCCAATGCTGATATTCCTTTTCCGGGCCGAGTTCTCGTTATACGATTCCGGCTTTGCAAATCCCGTCGGCGGGTCGGGGGCTGAACTCATACAGTGTCACTACAAAATCTAACTATAATTTTGTAACTCTTCCTAATAATCACGTTCAAGAAGCTACATAGAATTTTTACCATATAGAGGAATCATCAAGCAACCATGTCAGAACCAGCTTGGGCGCAAGTACTCACAATCTTCTATGAGAAGGGCGATTCAATCGAAGTTCCAATAGACGTAGCAGATATTCCTGAGGACCATATCTTAATCTCAGAGACCACACTCGATAGTGGGGAAGTAGTTCAAGCATACAACTTTCTCGAAGAACAAGGATTAGTTAAGCGCGATTGGGAGCCGGAGTCTCAAAAGGGGGAGGATGTCTTTGAAGCGAGGACGGTATCGCTCAAACCCGAAGGTTTCAGTGTAGCTCACGATCGGGAACATGCACTTGAGAGTCAGAAGAATAGCTCAGCTGTGGCTCTGCTAACTGGCGTCTTAGCTTGGACAGCACTTGTTCAAGTCTTGATTGCGTGGACGGCAAGTAATCTCACGGGGATGGATGAAGTGGTGATTGGAGGAATCATAATGATTACAACGATTCTGTTGGCTTACTCCTGGTACAGAATCGGGGTTACAGGAGCTTTCGATATATAATATAGCACGGGCTGGGTGTGGAGATTACCCTTGTCTGACATAGGTGGTATACTAGCACAATTAGAATTTAGTCTACACTCACCGCCCGTGGTGGCATTGCAACGACTCGGTTCCAATTCTCGGATATAATCATGCGGAGATTTGGGTTAGTCGACGAGGTTGGAGATGGCGTGTTCTGAGAGAATGATGTTGCGGCCGTAGCGTGAGATGCCGTCGTCGCCGGCGAGCTGGGTGAGGAACTGGGTGAGGTCGTCGAGGTAGGTTTTGGAGCGGACTTCGCGGATGCCGTAGCGGTAGCTGGCGCTGTGGTCGCGTTCGGTGGCACGGTTCAGGAGGTAGATGCGGGCGAACTCGCGCTGGTGGAAGCGGTAGACGTCGTCGAGCCACCCTGGGAGGGTGAGGTCGTCCTGGTCGGCTTTTTCGCCGACGGGTGCGCCGGCGGCGGCGAGGACGCGCCCGACGAGTGTGGGGTTGCCCTCGACGCGGACTTCGACTGCACGGCCTTCCTCGCGCTGGATGACGGTCGGGGTGGCGCCGAATTCGTCGAAGGCGGTTTCGATAACGGTCAGGTCGATCGTGTCCGGGCCGGTGTCTGTGCGGCGGATGGCGAAGCTCGGGGTGTAGTTGGTGTCGGCGATGCTGCCGCCGGAGTAGATCCAGGCGACGAGTTTGATGAGGCCGCTGGCGGTGTCGGTGCCGGGGGCGATGTCGAGCCAGCCGTGCTTGCGGGCGCGGTCGATGGCACGGACGGGATCGGGTTTCCCATCGCTGTCGACCCATGAGCGGATGCGGCCGCGTGGGAGTTCGAGCGCGCTCGCGACGGCGCTACTGCCTTTGTCGGGGTGGCGGGAGGCGTAGGATTTGACTTCGCGGTATTGTTGGACGCGCTCCCAGGGTGTGAGGCCGCGCTGTGTCGCGAAGGTGTTGGCGAGGTCGCGCTCGGTGACGAGTGCCATGGGTGTTTTCAGTTTGAGTAAACGCCCGCAGGTGTTTATAGTGTCTGGCGGTCTCGCGACCTAGTTGGCAGGGTCGTTGATGCGACCTGCTACGCGGCTCTCACGCCAAGCTCGCGGCGCAAGCGTTCGGTGGTGGTTACCCGTGGGTTTCTGACTCGAGTGGTGGCGCGCGCGCGAGTCAATGGTAATCTCTCCCGGATAGGTAGTACATAATACTGTTGGCTGAAAAACTGGAATAATCTCTCATCTGACCATTGAACAAAGTGGTATCGGGGTATCGGTTCTGAACTAGTGGTTCTGTGAGTGTTGAAACGTCTCGCGGCGTTTCAATAGGGGCTTGACAGCACCCAAGTACGGTCAAAAATTGGTTTGTAACGTTGCATTATACTATGATAAATGAGGTATTGAGGTAGTTTTATGACAACCGGACATACTGGGTCGGGTAACGCCAGCAGGCGGACTCCGGCTCTACCGTGTGGGAAGGGCCCACCGCCTGGATGGTGTGGGAAACAACAACAAAGGCATACACATGGATCTGAAACAACTCTTCACAGACGACGACGCAGTATCACCAGTCATAGGGGTCATACTCATGGTCGCCATTACCGTCATCCTCGCCGCCGTCATCGGCGCATTCGTCCTCAATATCGGCGGTAATCAAGAAGCAGCACCACAAGTTCAATTTGGATTCGCCTACGATACATCCGGAACCACCAGCACTGTCGAAATCTCGCACGAGGGTGGCCAAACGGTGGATTCAAGCCAGCTCTCTGTCGGCGGTAATGGCGTAGATGTTTCCTCGTGTTCCACTGCTTCCGGAACGTATAGTGCAGGTGCTACGATATGGACCTGCGATCTAGCAGGAAGCCCCGGTGATGAGGTTATAGTCACGTGGACGGCAGAATCGGGCGACACGAGCCAGATAGTCGGTGAGTCGAATCGGCCATAACAATGCAAATTAGAAACCTGTTCACGGACGACGACGCAGTATCACCGGTCATAGGGGTCATACTCATGGTCGCCATTACCGTGATCCTCGCCGCCGTCATCGGCGCATTCGTCCTCAATATCGGCGACGGTCAGGAAACGGCTCCCCAGGCCAGTTGGGGCTACTCGTTTGAGGAGGGCTCAACAGATGGCTGGATGAACGACGCGGGCGAATCGGTCATCATCTCACATGAGGGAGGTGGCGTAGTTGATACGTCGACTCTCAATTACGTGGTCAGTGGTGAAGCCGTCGACAGTGCGGACGTTTCAACGTCTGCTGCCAGTTCCAGTCTAAATGCAGGTGGTACCATCACAATCGAGCTCGGTACTGCTACAAGCGCTGGGGGTAATGTGGATACCACCTACACGACTGCCCCAGCTGCGGGCGATGATGTTGAGGTCGTTTGGACCTCCAGTAGCGGCGACACGACTCAGATAATCGCGACGGGCACGCTACCCTGAGGTCCGGTAGATATTCCACTTCTTTTTTTAGTGCAGCACTAGCCCCAGTAGCTATATTCCTCGGTTGAGGCGGGTGGATATGGTCAGTTCATCCACGGCGTTCAGTCTCTCTGGGGTCGTCGACGAATTCGTAGAGGCCGCGTGATACCTTTCGAATCCATCCAGCATCGTTCAGTCGGCGGAGTTGGTACTCGACGTTTGGTTTTTCCATCCCGGTTTCGTCGATGACGTAGCGTGGGTTTGCTCGCCCCCACGGGTTGCCGGAGTCTCGTCCTTGTTTGAAGATGTCGAGGACGTTGTCGCAGGCCTCGGTGGGTTCGAAGTCTTCGTTTGGCATTGATATGCTACGCATAGTGAACCTCACACCGTAATTCACACCCATATGCAATAAGCTACGCCCCACAGTCTGATTAGCACTATGTAATACATAGTTTTATTATCCCAGCAGTTCTACTATCAGGTAGAGCACGAGCCCGCTGAGAAGCGGCCCGGCGTTGGCGCGCCGGACCAGTGCTCTGGGAATACAGAGCAATGAGCACTACGAACTCACGGACGCAAGAACGTACCGCTGTTCGACCACGCTATATCGCGCTCGGTATCGACGCCGAGGGATCACACCACGTGTACCGTACCCCCGACGAAACCGTGTTCGTCATCACCCCCACGGGCGACGTCGAGTTCCGCCAGTCTGTCCAGAACCGTGGCGTCGACGCCTGGATGGAGCACACCAGGGAAGCCCGCGGCTGGACTAGCCAGGAGTACTACACGACGCTCGGCCGTGCGCTCGCTGCCAACATCGAGGTGCAGGACTGATGACGCTGCGGTGCGCGCAGTGTGGGAGTTACGCGCTCTCGATCACCAGTCAGTCCTACACCGACACACGGGCATTCGAGTCCTACGAGTGCGACGACTGCGGCGCGACGGGGTCGCTCACCCACCACGACAACCCAGCCCGAACGAGCCTCTCAGGCAGTCTCGAGCGTGACCACCAATGAGACCGGACTCACTGTGGGTCGAATGGGAGACCACCGACGGCCGCCGCCGTCGAGAGCGGTTCGAGCCCGCCACGTCGGTGGCGGACGCCCACCCGGACGCAGAGATGGTGCGGTTCGCGGAAGTCTACGACGAGGACGCCGACGCCTGGCATCCGGTCGGCAACGAGGACGTCGTCGACTGCCGTGTGGACATGAACGGCGTTCCCCGCAGCGGTGTGGAGGTGTTCCGCGGCCCATGAGCACCGCCACGCACACCCCCGCGAGCAGTGGTGTGGTCGACCTCAGTACGCGCGAGGTGCGTGCGCTCACGCGGCCGATGATCGTCGTCGAGGACGACCCCCAGACCTGGGACGCGGACGAGGTCGTCGTGTACCATGAGGACCGCGCGCACGTCGTGAATCCCGTGCTGGGGTTCTGTGACTGTGCGGACGCCCACTACCGCAACGTGCGCTGCCAGCACCTCCACCGCGCCGACTACGCACTCGGCCGGAAGCAAGTCCCTGGCTGGGTGGACTACGACCAACTCGACGGCCTGCTCCGCCGGCGGCTCGACGTGGAGGGTGCCCGATGACGGTACACGTCGACGAAGACGGCGGTCGGTCGGTGACCGACCCCGACACGCACTTCACGATCTTGCGGACGAGTCGGAATCGGCCGACGAGCGAACTGCAGTGCGACGAATGCGACGCCACCGGACGCGGGCTCGAGGACATCGACCACGACCAGGACTGCAGTCAAGCGAATATCCGCTGACCAACTACGACCTGTTGGCCCTGTTGAAACCATCAGAACCTAACGAGAACCGCGTGCTGAGAGGGTGTATTCAGCAAACAGTCATCCATGACCCGTGTTGCTGAACAAGCTAACTGACCGGGACCACGAATAAATCACCGGCATTTCTTTCAATCCTTCGTATCACTCTCAATTTCTAAAAGCAATGTGACCACTCAAAGGGAACAAAGATAAGTTTCATCTCATCATACAACTGGGCTGACGTGATTGTTGAACTTCTCTCCAGCGTCGTCAGAGATCTACTTATTTTCAGCTTGTTCCTCTATTTTTTCCGCTACCGATTCTTCGTCGAGTCCGTCAATAAAATCCTGAGGCTAACAATTCTTGTTCTAATAGTCTCTGCAGGTGTCTTGGTTGGGACGATTCGTCTTGCACCCAAGGTAGTCAAAGGTCTGGTGAAAGGAGTCGGAACAGTCTTTCTTGCAGTGATCCTCGGAGCGGTCTATCTGTTAACATGGGTTGTTCCTTCTATCGGGGGGAGGATTCAACGAATTAGGTACTGGATAGATGATGGCCTGATTGTCTCTCATTTTGATTCAGAGGCCCGGAGACTCCGTGGAATACTAGTTGAGATTGCAGCGGAGAGTGATGACCGGGAAATTGAATTTGATGATCCGGAGCGGTACAGAACGGAACTCAGCGAGGTCAAAGAGGATGCGAAGACCCGACTTGAAGATGGGGAGACGGCTCTCTCGATTCTGCTAGGGGCAGTATTGATTACTGCAAAAGTAGCGGGGATACAGATTTTTGAAATCCGTCTTTACGGCATTCCAGCTTCACTATTGGTAGAAACGTGGTTGTTGGTGATCGCAGTTTCAATTATTTACCGAGTGTCGATAATGGATTTCTTAGCTTACTCTCCGAATCATGAGTTCAAGTCAGTCAAGGAGATGGATACAGCATTAGCATATCAAAAAGCAGTATGCATAGTCAGCGTTGTTCAAGGATTGACTCTGGTGATGATCTTCGTCTACAGTGTGTCGAATGTAAGGACTAGTATTGTAAAATCGGTTCTAAGAAACGTTTACTCCGACGGGATGGCGGCAAGAGATTGGCTTCCAATGGCTTGGAGGATGCTTAGAGAAAATGATGAAGAGGATGGGTCTGATGGATGAAGAAAGTCCTCGCCAGCAATAACGACCGTGTGACCGATTCGCCCCCTGTTTAGTCGGTACGCTCTTGTTCGCCTATCATCAGTTGATGGCCTCAACAGGGCTGACTCGTGTTATTCGACGGTGGTCTGCCTCGGCTGGCCGGAATTGCAGGGTGGGTTTATATGTTGTTGACACGTCGAGTCGAGAGCATGATAACCGACTCCCGGGTGTTCGACGACGAGCACATGCCCGCGATTCTCGAGCATCGCGACCAGGAGGTCGGCCAACTCAGCCGCGCCTGGACCCCCGTCTCCAGTGCAGACGACGTCCTCCTGTACGGCCCCAGCGGGGTCGGCAAAACCGTCCTCACCAAACACACCCTCGGCCGGCTCACCAAGGCCCGCACCACCCCGCACGCCCACGTCGAAACCATGGGTCAGACCACCGGGGACGTCCTCCGTGACCTCCTCGGCCAGATCGGCGGCCACCCCGTCGGGAACGAAACAGTTGAGGACCTCACGTGGACGGTGCGCAACCACCTCGACGAACCCGGCATCTGCGTTCTAGACGAAGCCGACGACCTCCCCGGCACCGACACCCTCGACGCCCTGACCAGCATCGACAACCTCTCACTGGTCGTGATTTGTCACGACGAGCAGCGCTGGCTCGGGTGTGCCGACCCTGCCGTTCAGCATCGGTTCTCCGTCGAGGGCACCGAGCTCGAACTCCGCCGGTACCACGTCGACGAACTCGCAGACATCCTCGAAGCCAGAGCCGAACTCGGCCTCCGCGACGACGTCTGGACACGCACCCAGCTCGAACGCATCGCTGACGACGTCGCCGGCGTCGCCCGTGTTGGCATCCAGGCGTTGTTCGCGGCGGCCGAACTCGCGACCAACCGCGGCCACGAACGCATCGAACCCGAAGACATCCGCGACTCCTACGACCGCGCCCGCCACCGCATCCGCCAAGAAAACCTCTCCTCACTCCCATACCACCACCACGTACTCTATGAATTGATTCGAAACGCTGGCGAAATGCGATCCGCCGTTCTTCACGACCGGTACAATCAGTTATCGGATTCCCTCTATCAGGATCGGGCCCAGACTCCGATTGGAGAGCGAAGTCGGCGAAACAAGCTTTCAAAACTCGCAAGCTACGACCTCGTTGAGGTCGTTGGGGAACGCGCTAATCGTCGCTATAGCGTCGTCGACCCAGGTGTGAAGTCCGCACTTGACATTCTCAGTGTGAAAAAACAGAACTGATCGAAATCGCCTTTCTGGAGCCTGTTAGTAACGGCTGGATTGTAGATAGACGACGATCGCGGTTATGCCCGCAACCAAGAGCATGAAGAAGGTGATTCCTGCAGATACAGAACCTGGCAGACTGCTTGTGATGAGGTTCCAGAGTGTGATGAACGCCAGGAAGACCAACGCACCTAACACTGCTGCTAATGCGTCAGCCATGACGTTCACCACACTGGACATCGGTTCTCGTTCGATGCGGTATTATTGTGCGCATCATTCATTTCATCGGCGGATAATTACTTAGTACGGGGACGAAAACGCCGATTCGTCGAATGGAGAACGGTGTTCCGCGAATGGAGAACTGCGTTCCAATGATGTGAAAATCCATTATGACTGTACCAGAAGGGGAACTTCCAGAAGAAATCGAATCACGGATTGAGGAGCCAAATTTTGATAAAGATTTGACTCAACGGCAGGTAGCTCTTGAGTTCTATCATGGCAATCGACCATACTATAATATCACGAAGATGAGGGCAGCTCTGGGGACCAGTAAAAGTCGCGATACTGTCGGGAATCGTCTTTCAGAACTCTACGATAGAGATGTGTTAGAAAAAGAAGAAATAAACAACGGCGATATTTATTGGCTCTCCAATGAAGACACCAGATGGCCATCTCCGCCAGACGCTGATCTTTCAGCGACCGATGACGGGATTTCCGTATCTGAATGGCGGAAATTAATTCATGTGAGAGTATCTGCCATTGCAATCGGGTGGGCGATTCTGGGAACTGCAATTACGCTGGTGGGTGTATTTCAAACTGGAGGACACTACCAACTACCCCTCACAGCAACCGAATTAATCTCGATTGGTCTTGGTTTGGGGATTTTCAGTTATCTAGGGTTGTTCTTAGCTGGAGTCGCCTGGGTCTTTGACATCGAGGAGATAGAGCAGCTGGACCCCTTCTAATCCCTCTCGGAAGTATAGCCCCATTCTTTTTATATGGGGATTGTGGTCATGGTATGGCCACGTCAACACAACAGGCCACAACAGTCGAGGTGTACGGCGGTCGCGAAGTCGAAGTCCGACGAGTCTGGCGAAGGGGCGACACCGTCCGACTCGACATTCGCTGTGGAGCCCGCTGGGTCGTCGACATCAGTCGATTCACGACCAGCGCAGACGACGTCGACGTCGTCACCACTTGGAACACGGACGGCCAGCTCGCAGACGTCCCGCTGCCCGAGTGGATCGATGACCTCCTGATGCGACTCCGATAGAAAATGCGGGGACTACTCGACGTCGTCGACGGGCTCGAGCGTGGAGGCGTCGACCTCTTCGTCGAGCCACCCGTGTCCCAGGTCTGTGATGCGATACAGGCCTCTGTCGACACGTTCGAGCAGGCCGTATTTGGTGAGTTCGCGACAGCGGTCTCCAGCGTAGTCTCTGGAGATGGGGAGACGCGGGATGTCGCCCTCTTTCGAGAGCGCTCGAGGCGTCATGTTCCCCTCGTCGCGAATCAGTTCCAGGATGCGGGCGTCGGTTGGCGACCGCATCCATTCGGCGTCTTTCCGCACTGTGGTACGCTCTGCGGGAGTTGCACTCATAGGGCCACCGGTATGGTTCACAGTTCACGCTACTCCCCTTTAGAAGTTCGGTCACTAGCTGGAGAATATCCAGCTACTCACGGGAAACTATTAGTGAATAGAGCCTGAACGTTGGGCTGGAAGTCACTCACCACTGGCGCTTCTCATGAAGGAAGTGCCCGGGTGTTGGAGCACCCGGACGGTGGCTTCCAACCCTGCAAGGGGAATTCGAAGCCATGACAAACAAGAACGAGCGGGGATTTAAACAATGCCCCACGACCAGCGGTATCGACATTGCTCGCCACTCGGGCGAGCGTGAGACTGGCGACGCCGTTGCTGGTGTCGGAAAAACGCAACCGCGCAAGGACGCGGCTGAAACGCAGAGAGGTTGTGCAGGCCGATCTGGTCCTGCAGTCGAAGACACGGACCCCGGTGCCATAACGACTCCCGGTTCGGGCACCCGCCTGGTCGCCGACGGTGGGCGTGTGGTGTCTGCGTTCGAGCGCGCCCGCGACGCCGTCACCGGCGACAACACGGGTACCAGCAGCGTCGACATCGGTGTCGACGATGCGCTCGGGTTGCTCGCGAACAGCCGGCGGCGTCACGTCATCCAGGCGCTCGCCGCCACGAGCGATGGCGAGCTCCACATCAGTGACGTCTCACGGCGGATCGCTGCCCACGAGTGCGACACCACCCCGGACGCGGTGACCGGTGAAGAGCGCAAGCGCGTGTACGTCGCGCTCTACCAGTCCCACCTCGACAAACTCGACAAGGCGGGTGCACTCGAGTACACCAAACGTAGCGGGAGCATCACGGCGACGCCCGCAACACACGTGCTCGCCAGCATCGTCCACGACGTCACCACCACCATCGGAGGTGACGTGTAATGGCGACTGAAGCGACCGACGAGGACGTCACCGAGAGTGTGCGCGCGCTCGCGTCGGACGGTGCGCTCGACCGGCTCGACGAGGGCGACACGGTCGACCTGCGGTACCGGCCGCGGGAGGTACGACCGTTCTCGGACGAGCGACTCATGGTGACCGGCGAGGTCACGGACCTGAGTTCGGCCGTCGACCCAACGCGCGAGCACAGCGGCGCCACCATCACTACTGACGACGCCCAGTACCGCGTCTGGTGGAATGGGACCGTCGGACACCGCGAAACCCAGAGTGGCCTGTGGACCGAGGTCGGCACCAACGCCCGCATCCACTACCAGCGAGGTGACGACTGATGGCGGCCGTCACGCCAACCACACGGTTGCACTACGCGAGCGGTCGCGGCGGCCACTCCGGGACCAACAGACGGCTGCACGTCGACCCCGAGTGCGCGGGCCTGAAACACACGCCGTGCGTGACCGAGTGCAGTCTCGACTCCCGGCCACGGGGGCTGTTGTGCTCGCTGTGCACACCACAGGACCTCGACATGGACAGCCTCCCCGAGGGCCTCGAGGTTGCGACCAACGAGTCCTACGACCGCGAGAAGAAATTCACCTGTCCGAAGTGCCACGAAGAGTGGGCAAACCTCCCCGTGCACATGCGTGCCTGCAGTGGAACCGACGGGGGTGAGGCGTAATGTGGCCGACGTACATCGACGCCGTCGTCACCCGCCTCACCAACACGCCACGACCCGAGCACCAGCTCGCAGCCATCCCGGCGCTGACCGACGAAACCACGTTCGCACCCCGGAGTGAGGCAGACCCCGAGTCTGCGCTCGCGACGAAGTACCGGACTGACGCCTGGATCACGAGCGACCAGGTCGTCGCCCTCGAGGAGGTGCGCTAGCGATGGCACGCGCGTACTGCGAGGTCTGTGACACCGAGCACACCGGGTCGCTCGTCGACGTCAGTGACTGGACGGACCGCCACCAGCGCAAAGAACAACACTACGACATCCAGATCGAACGCGCCGCCACCGACGGCGGCACCTCTGTCGTTCCGGGGCCGGCCCCGACCGCCTCCCGAGCCCCGGTGGCTGACGGCGGCTGGCCGACCGGCACGCCCTGCCCGGAGTGTGGCGAGCCCATGGACGTCGGCGCAGTCAGCACGCCCGGCGACTCGATCACGTGGCAGCAGTGCGACGAATGCGGGCTCGGCTGGGGCCCATTCACCGGCTACGTCACCCTCGACAGCGAGAACGACGACACGCCGGCTGTGACTGACGGCGGGGTCACGATCTGTGACGCGTGCCAGACGCCCATCACTGGGGCGGTGTACCGTGACCAGCGTGGTGAACCCATCCACCCGGACTGTGGCGGCCAGCTCCGAACCGACGGCGCTGGCACCGACTGGACCACCGAACACCACTGCGACATCTGCAACACCGGCTTCGACGACCTCACCGACCTCGTCACCCACGACTGCACCCCCACCAGGGGAGGTGACGCATGATGTCGGTCCGTTACACGACTGGCTGGCACGAACACGTCAACGTCCACACCGTCCGTGCGATGGCCGGCGTCGCCGACCAGGACTCCCGGTGCGAGAACGGCAGCGAAGGCTGCCCCGGCCCCAACTCGGACACTGGCGCAATCCCCTGCTGGCAGTGCATGGTCCAGGGAGGTGACTCATCGTGATTCCGCGCGTCCGTCGCGAGGCCCACCGTCTTCGCAACATCTGGCGGCCGTCGCGAGCGTCCTGGTCCTACCACTACCAGCTCGCAAGCCGGGCCGGTTCGGGCCCAATCAGTGCTATCGCCGACCTCGCGACGATGACCCACCACTGGCAGAACCATGCCCTCGCCGAAGGCGCCAGCATCCACGGCGAACCGATGATGAACCACGACGACCGCGAGGACCTCCCCACCACTACTGCAGGCGATTTCGCATGAGCACGACCGATCAGACCACGACGAGTACGACCGACACAAAGACACCCGAGGAGATCGTCGCCGACCACGGCCCGGCCATCCGAGAAATGGCGCGGGAGGACACCGCCATGGCCCCGGTCGCTCGAGCACTGCTCCACGCAGCAGGTGAGACCGATGACTGACTCAGTCCTCACCCAGCCGCTGGAGCTCGTCGACGAGCGCCTCCGCGAACTCCGGGTTGTGATTTGCGCTCTGCGCGATCTCCGACGCCGCCTGTCGCTTCGGCTGACTGTCCGCCTCGACCAGATACTCCAGGGTGCGGTCCTCAGCCTCACTCACGGCCTCCCGCAGTTGGTCCGCCAGCGGCACCGAACACCGCGGGCAGAAATACGCGGTGCTCTTGACTTGCTCTCTGCAGTTCGGGCACGGCGCCATCGTCACCTCCGGCTCACCGTCCTCGCCGACGGCGTCGGGGTCGATGAACCCGTGTGCGGCCATGATGGACTCGTTGTGCTCGTCGGCCGTCGAGTGGTCGTACACGTCGAGCATCCGCAACTGCTGGTCGGTCAGCATCGACATGTGCTGGATGTCCCGGTCGGTCAACTCGCTGTTCGCAACCCTGGTCATGAACACGTGCCGGAAGTGATGCGGATGGACGTCGACATCGATTCCAGCACGGTCGGCGTGCCGGCGCAGGCTGTCTCGAATGGTGTCCCCAGATGCCGCACACTGCTCGCGCTCGTCCGGGTCGTACCCGTTCACGACCGGCCACAAGGGGGCGTCCGGATGCGGGTCCGGATGGTGACGGTTGATCCACTCCCGGAGCTCCGCCCGCGAGAACAAGATGGGGTAATCCTTCGACTCGACGCCCTTGAGGTTGACCGCCTCACTGTTCGGGCGGAACGTCGGCGTCTTCGTGTCGATACCCGACACGTCACCGACACGCAGCGACAGCGCGAGCGAGATGCGGGCGCCGACGTCCGCAAGGAAGTCGATGAGCGCAGGGTCACGCGGATTCTTCGCCGCGGCCTTCATCGCCTCGATCTCGTCCTCCGTGAGGAGGTCCTCCCGAGCGATGGTTTCGTCCTCGTAGTTCTGACTCGGGAGCTCGAGTCGCTCGCCGAAGTCGTACTCGCCGTACCCGGGCTCTTCGTCGAGCCAGTTGAAGAACACTCTGAGCGCGCGCTTGTACCCGAACACACCACCACCCTCGGGCGTCAAGCCGTAGCCGCCCTCGCTCTTCGGGTCGGTGAGCCGGCTGATGAACCAGCGCGCGTCCCGGATGTCCATGTCAACCAGGGGTGTTTCCGCACGCAGCGACGCGCGACGCAGGTTCCCCAGGTCGGAGATCTGAGTGTTCATCGCGACGTCACCGAACTCGCGGCGATGCTCGACGAACGCCGTGATTGCGGCTCGGTCACGGTCGTCGATGTCGGCCTCTTCGAGGCTCTCCCACTCGTTTGCGAGTTTTCCCCTGGTGTTGTTCGTGTCGGTGACGTCGACCATACAACGACGTGTACCGCCCACATATTAGGAGTTTGGAGCCGAATATGCGCCAGATGTTCGGGAACTAGTCGCATCTCGTCTACACGGCCGGTCGTCCTGACCGGCCGTACACTTCTTGACAGAAAACTGTCCTCTGGTTAGTAGGACGCCCGGGAAGTTCGCCTTTAGAACCGAACCTGGTGTCTGTTCGGTCGAAAGACCGAACCACGCCCTCGGCCACAACGCTTATGAGCGTTAGCCTTTACTACCGAACACGACCGTAATTCGGCAATCGAGGCGAACCAATGAATCTGGATGGCTCTATCTTCGTCGCACTGATCGGTGACATCCGTGGGTCCCGGGAGCTAGAAGACCGCAAGGGAGCACAGGAGGAGTTCAAACGAGTCGTCGACTCCCTCAACGAACGCCTTCCGGACAGCTCCATCGCTTCGCGGTTCACCGTGACGACCGGGGACGAGTTTCAGGTACTCCTCACCGATGCCGCCGATGCCGTCGAAGCTGCAGTCTCTGCAAGCGATCTGTTCCACCCTGCGAGACTGCGATTCGGTATCGGCCGAGGACAACTGGACACCGAGGTCAATCCGGACCAGGCTATCGGCATGGATGGCCCGTGCTTCCACCGGGCCCGGGAAGCGATCAATTCAGCTAAGAAGGACGGGGCGTGGCTACGCGTGAGTGGCTGGTCGAACGATCTGGACAGGCGCATCAACTCGATGTTCGACCTGGTACAGTGCGTCCGCGAAGACTGGACTGACCGCCAGGCCCAGTTCGCGCGGGCGCTGAAGGAAATGGGTGCCCAGAAACGCGTCGCGGACCACTACGACGTCTCGAAATCGACCGTGAGTGAATCACTCAGCGCCGGACACGTCCAGGAGGTACGCAGTGCCGAGGCCTCGTTAGCGGAGTTATTACAGGACAACCTGTACGGAGATGATAGACGATGAACGGATGGTTGACCGCTCTCGGTCCGGAGGGTACTGCCCTCGCATTGCTCCTTCTGGGCCACGTCCTCGGCGATTTCGTCTTCCAGACGGACGAGCTAGCGAAGAACAAGCACCGACCTGGCCCCCTTCTGTCTCACAGCGTGATAGTACTCGCCGTCCACGGTATCACGTTCATCCCGCTATTGACTCGCCAGACTGCCCTGATCGTGGGTCTCATCGGTGTCTTTCACCTCCTGATAGACGCCGTCTCGGCCCGGTTACGACATCGGAAGCCAGCGTCCGCTGGCCTGTTTTTGGGTGACCAACTGGCCCATCTACTCGTCATCCTCGTCGGATGGTCCCTGATGGACCCCTCTGCCTGGACGGCCGCACCGGTAGTGAACGCCCTCGGTGGCGTGGACCGACTGCCCTGGTCCGAGATAACCGCTGGGGCGCTGTACGTCTCCGCGTTCGTTTTCGCTCACGAAGGTGGCAACGCCATCGTTCGCGGAGTACTCCCAGAGGACGGACCCGAGACCGAGGAGGAGGACGATCTAGAGGCGGGCTCTCTCATCGGGAGTCTGGAGAGGTGGATAATCCTTCTACTCGGGTTGGCTGGCCGGTGGGAATCGGTAGCGCTCGTCGTGGCGGCGAAGTCGATCGCCCGGTTCGAGGAACTGAAGAAACGGGCGTTCGCCGAGTACTTCCTCGTCGGAACCCTGGCCAGTGTTCTGGTCGCGATAGTCCTGGCAGTACTGGTGTCTGTCCTGGTCTGAGAGAACTTCGGCGCAGCTGCGTTCTACGGACGCCCCTCGCTTTCGAGAGCGTTCTCGTCGGTCGGTGACGGTCTCGACACACGCGACGCGAGGGACTCCATCGGGCCCCGTTCGACCGACGATGCGCCAATCCGCACGTGCTATCCGCTGCGACAGGCACATTATCTCCAGTCTCGTGACAACAGAGTATGACCGCCGGCGGCGAATCACGAATCGGAATCATCTGCCGACCGAACCATCACGTGTTCGAGACAGTCGGGCGTCGCCTCGGCGACCGGGGGCACGAAGTGACGTACTTCGAACCGGGCCGGGAACTGCCCCGGTCGGCGGTCGAGGGACTGTCGCTTCTGGTCTGCAAGAAGGTCCGTCCGGCGTCGGTCAGGGCACTGCGCCTGGCCGACCGCGCCGGGGTGGCCACCTGGAACGGCCAGTTGCCGACGACGATATTCGCCTCGCGGCTGGTGATGCTGGAGGCACTGTCGGCGGTCGGGTTCCGCGTTCCGCCGGTGACCTTCGACCCACCCGAGGGCCCGTACGTCGCCAAGCCACTGTATAGCTGGGACGGCGACCCGGAGATCGGCGGGACGGGTGGGTTCTACCAGCCGCTACTCGATACCGACGGCCGTGATCAGAAGTGCTACATCGTCGACGACGACGAGCAGTTGCACACCGCGACGGTCGTCTGTTCGTCGAAGCTGTTCGGGGAGCGACGGGTGCTGGGCCACGAATCGACGCCCGAACGGTACGTCGACCGGATGCGCCGGTTGCTGTCGCTGACGGACGCACAGGCGCTGGGCGTCGACGTCATCGACGCGGACGGGACCCACTACGCCGTCGACTGCAACGCCGCGCCGAGTTTCAGGGCCGCAGGACTGGAGTCGGCCCTGACCGAATCGATCCACCAGAAGGTCCCGGACACCGATTGACGTCCCCAGCAACCCACCCGCTCCTCGCACGCCGTCACGGCTCGGAGGGACCAACCGTGATGCGAACCTGTCCATCGGGCAAGATGTAGACGACCGTCGGCGAGGCGAAGTCGATTCGTTCCGAGGTGAACTGTGCAGTGGTCGTCGCGTCGTCGGTCCGGACGTGCATCTCTCTCGTCGTCCCGTACTCGAACTGCAGACCGATTTGGGCGACGCCGCTGTGCGGATCGATGGTGTAGTCGAGTCGGAGCGGCGACTCGGAGCCGTTCCGTTCTAGTTCGACGTGTACCGGGGTCGATTCGTTCGCGAGGTTCACCACGTCGAAACTCGTGAGGTTGGGACGGTAACTTCGATGCCGAACCGACCGGAAGTCGTCTCCATCGATACGGATAGTAGTGTTGTCGGAGACGTAGTAGTGTGTCGACACGGCGACGTCGATGTGCTGGCCGTTCGCCAGTGGGACACCGCCCATACATTGCACGCGGACGACGAACGCTGACTCGAGGGCGACTCGAGTATTGCTCCGACAGGTTATCTGGTTCTCCGTCGGGTTGGCGTCCAGATGCCGGTTGTAGGTCTTCGCTGCCTCGTACGTGGTCGTGTAGTTCGAGACCGTCTGTTCGGTGAGCGTGTCCGGTCGCTCGGGGAGGGGTTCCGGTGGTGCGGACCCGAGCGTCGGGACCATACCAGCCAGACAGCCAGAGACGAGGACGGTGAGGACGACGGCTGACACCGCGACGTTCGAGACCATAAATTAATGCACAGATGCGCCACCAAAATACGTTGGGTCCCTCGAAGCGTTACTTCGGGTCCGCCCGGGAATCTACGGCTCCTTCTCCAGACAGTTCGGCAAGGATCGGATGTGCGTCGTAACTCCCGTCAATCGAGCAGTGCGAGCACGGCCATACCGACGATGTATACGGTTAGCGCGCCCACTGCGGTCGCGCTGGCGCCGTAGAGGTCGTGATGCTCGAAAAACGTGATTCCTCGATGTGCGAGTACAGCCTGGAGATAGATACTCCCCCCACCACCGACAGCGAACAGGATCAGTCCCACCAGTTGCGCCCGTACCGGGTGATTCCACCCCGACCACGAAAAGCCGAGGCGAGACCGAATCTTCTCGTTTCTATTGACCATGCCAACAATAGTCAACAAACATATTTAAAAGTATTGGTAGTTTTGATGAGTACTTCTTCAAACCAATAAATTTCGAATGACTGTTCGAGCAAGAGCGGTGCGGCAGGGGTGGATTAGAGGTAGTCGACGATGTCCTCGCCGACTTCGATGTGTGGCCCACTGACTTTTTCGCTGTAGTTAGCGTACCACGGAGGGGCATCGGCCCAGTAACCGGGGGCGACCCCGTATCGAACCGCTTCCTCGTTGAGCCAGCCCACGTGGTCATCCCACATGAGGAGCGTAAGCCACCTCCCGGAAAGGTCGATGTGACTGAAGAACACCGAGTCGATCGCAATCCCGAGCAGTCCGCCGAGCGCGATTCCCCAGTATCCGCCGACACGGGCACCGACAAGCGCTCCTAAGGTGCCAGCGATTACGTCACTATAGGTGTTGAGGGATTCGCCGCTTTCGATTGCGAGCCCCCCAACGTAATGGTCGTCGTAGACGTATCCGCCGCAGTCTCCGACGACGTCGACGTGAAAATCCCAATCCGTAATCCAATCGTCGTGGGTCTGCACCCCGACGCTGGTTTCGGAAGGGTTCGTCAGTCCCTGTTCGCTGGCTGCTTTATCGACCAAGGAGACAGTGTGGTTCTCTTTATCAACCTGGAAGAGGTACGCACCGTTCTCATTGGCATCGGTATCGCCCACATTCGTGACCATCACGAGGGTGAACTGCTCGGTTTCTCTCACTACCTCCCACGTGATACCCTCGTTGGGGTTCGTTTCGTTACTGGTCGTCCCACTGGCAGCGACCGTGGACGATGCGGCGCCGAGCAAGCCGACACAGGCGCCGGTCGTTTTGAGGACGCTTCTCCGGTTCCTGCCCCGTTCAGTTGGCATTGTAAATCACCATTACAAACTACCACTGGTGGTAATTAGTATTAAACATTTGGTATACGGTGGATGTGAATAAATTATAGTATCGGTATAAATTTAACAATTACTGAACATGGACTATTCCTAAAGGAAGCTGATTTCCCGGGGAGTATCGCACGACTTCGTCCTGCTGGTGAACGTCATCGGTGCGACCGCCGACCCCAGGTACTGACACCCCCGAGGCATCTCGACGCACGTGGCTCCCACTCTGGAACGAGACCGTGCGCTGTTTCGAGGACCGGTCCACCGCCACCGTCGCCCAAATTCCCGGTGCACTCGGGACAAATCCTGTCGCCGTCGAAGAAATTATTACCACGGGTTCTCCGTTATCTAAAAATATAAATACCGTTGGTATAATTGGTAACTGCGGTACGGGGCTACAGCGGACTCCAGGAATTCGATGCCATGGTTGGGCCACCGCAGAATTCTCATCCCCCCTTCGGCTGTGGCCCCTTTTCGACTCTCGACCGCCGGCAGGTACCTCGGCGACGAACGACCGACTGGACGGTGTCTGAGTGCACGAATCGCGACAGCGTCAGTCATCATTTTTATCGTGCTGGCCCCTGGACGTCCTCCCATGGCGACACGTTCGTTCCCCCAGTCGTTCCGGCAGCGATTGCGATGGGCGATCCGCGAGAGCCTCCTCATCGCGGGTATCTTCCTGTTCTGGGTCGGGGTCGGCCTCGTGCTGATGGCGGTCCTGAGCATCGTCGCGTTCCTGATTCGAACGGCTCGACTCGATTCGTTGCGGTTCGTGTACGAGTTCGCTCGACGGAGCGCGTTCGTCTGGACCGTCCTGACGCCACCTGCGACGGCTACGGCAGGTCTGTACGTGCTCGTCAGGGCCGGGACGATACTGCTTGACCGGTACCAGTCACCCCCGGCGCCGGACGAATAGTGTGAAGCGAACGTCCGGTCCGCAGGCGATACCGACCGGTGTCGAAGAACGACGCCCGTGCGACGGCCCCTGTTCGAATCGACGGACCCGAAGTACCGAACTCCCGTAACTACTTACTCGTCCGTCCTCGTTCGCGGAGGTATGGACGACCCGTTCGTCGTCGCTGGCATCACCCTGATGGCGGGTGCCGGCGCCCTGTTCGTCGGGGGGCCACTCGGGATGCTCCTCCTGGGAGGTGTCCTCGTCACGGTCGGATTCTTCGGGCTGGAGAGGGACGAGACGCACGAACCGACGGTCAACTGTTCGTCGTGCGGTGCGGTGAATCCACGCGACAACGCCGTCTGCCACCACTGCGAGTCCCGCCTCGAAGGGGCGTGAACGGACCCCGGCCGAGGGTCCCCCTCCGGACTGCCCGATTCGATAGACGCGAGGCACGGTGACGTGAATTTATCCGTCTCTCGCCCGTCGGGACTGGCAATGAGCGCGAAGCGAACGGACGGGGGTGAAACCACCCAGTCCGCCGTCGAGACGGAGCTAGACCGCGACATCGGCATCGTCGGGGCGGTGGCACTCGGCGTCGGGACGATGATCGCCGCGGGCATCTTCGTCCTCTCCGGACTCGCCGTCTCGAACGTGGGCGCGATGGCCATCGTCTCCTTCCTCGTCGCCGCGGTCGTCGCGAGTTTCACCGCGTTCGCGTACGCCGAGTTCGCCTCCATCTATCCCGAGAGCGGCGGCGGGTACGCGTACGTCGCGAACACGTTCGACAGCGACCTGAGCTACATCGTCGGGTGGTCGATGATACTGGGCTACCCCGCCAGCGCGGCGTTCTACCTCGCGAGTTTCTCCGACTGGTTCTTCGAGTTCATCTACCCGGCGCTGGACGTCTCGCGGGCGATTCCGTTCTGGGTCTCTGGCGTGCTCGTCCTGCTGTTGCTCATCGGGGTGAACCTCAAGGGCACCGAAGAGACGGGGCTGTTCCAGATCGTCGTGACCGGCCTGAAGGTGCTCCTCATCGTCATCTTCCTCGCCGGCGGGCTGACGGCGTTCCAGACCGGCGTCGTCGCCGGTTCGTTCGCGGACAACCTGGACAACGTCGCCCAGATCGGTCTGACGAGCGCGCTCGTGTTCATCACGTTCTTCGGCTTCGAGGCCATCGCGACCAACGCCGAGGAGATAGAGGACCCCGGGGAGACGGTTCCACGGGCCATCTTCGTCAGCATGGGGCTGGTGACGGTCGTGTACGCGCTGGTCGTCACCGTCATCGTCCTCGCGGTGAACAACGGCGAGTTCCTCGCCTTCCTCGCCGAGCAGGTCGGCATCCCGCAGTCGCAGGCGACGAGTTACATCGCCGGTCACGGCGAGGTATCGATGGCGTACGCCGCCCAGCACTACCTCGGCGGCGCGGGTTTCTACGTCATCATCGTCGGCGCGCTGTTCTCGATGCTCTCGGCCGCGAACGCGACCATCCTCGCCGGGTCGCGGGTCAAACTCGCGATGAGTCGCCGCGACCACCTGCCCCGCCAGTTCGAGGACCTCCACGACTCGCTGAACACGCCGTGGGCGTCCGTGCTGTTCACCGGCACGCTCATCCTCCTGTTCATCGGCCTGTTCAGCGTGCTCCTGCGGGCGTCGGGGGAGGGTGCACACCACGCCAAGAGCGCGTTCGAGACGTTCTTCCCGGCCCTGGCCTCGGGCGAGGGCGGGAGCAGTCGGCCCCTCGTGGAGGCGGTGACACAGCCACAGCTCGGCATCTCGGCCATCGCGCACTTCGCGGACTTCATGCTCCTGACGGGGCTCATCGCGGTGAACGTCGCCGTCGTCAGGTCCCGGCGGACGAACCAGGACCTCGACCGGCGGTTCACGGTGCCACTGGTGCCGTGGGTGCCCATCGTCGCGGTGCTCGCGAACCTGGTCCTCGTCGGGAACATCCCGCTCGACATCGTCGTCTTCGGCCTGGTCGCGGAGGTCGTCGGCGTCGGCTTCTGGTTCGGCTGGCGCACCCTCCGGTCGGAGTCGGCCGTCGCCGAGCGCGAGGCACCGACGGTCGTCCACGAACGCCACGAACCCGAACGGGACTACCAGTTGCTGGTCCCCGTCGCGAACCCGGCCCACGTCGACCAGTTGATGAACACGGCGACGGACGTCGCGGCCGCGAACGACGGCGAGGTGATCGCGATGACGGTCGCCAGACTCCCCGAGCAGACGCCCCTCTCGGAGGGACGGGACCTCGCCGAGGAGCGCAGCGAGGTCACCCGGCGCGCCATGGCCGCCGTCGATAGCGACGAGGTACCGGTCAGCGGCGTCGTCCGCGTGGGCCACCACGTCGACGCCGCCATCCTGCACACCATCGACCAGTTCGACGTCGACGCGGTGTTGCTCGGCTGGAAGGGCCGACGGAAGCGTCGTCGCGACCACGTCCTCGGGAGCACCGTCGACGAGGTCGTCGTCGAGGCACCCTGTGACGTGCTCGTCGAACGCGTCGGGCCGGCGAGCGACGAGACGGTCGAGTCGGTGCTGTTGCCGACGGCCGGCGGGCCGCACGCCGAGTACGCCGCCTCGGTCGCACGAGCCGTCGCCGTAGCGAACGACGCGACCGTCGAGGTGCTCCACGTCAGGACGGACGAGGAGTCACGGGGGAGCGCCGAGTCGTCCATCGAGGTGACCGCCGAGGGACTCGACGGCGTCGCGGTCGAGACGCAGGTCGTGGACTCGAACGACGTGGTCGGCACCATCGTCGACCGGTCCGGAGACCACGACTGCACCGTCATCGGGGCGACCCGCGAGGGGCTCCTCCAGCAGTTCGTCTTCGGGTCGATTCCGGAGGCGGTCGGCGAACGGGCCGCGGGCGCCGTCATAATGGCGAAACGAGGGCTCGGCCTCCAGTCGAGGCTACAGACGCTCCTCGGCCAGCGAGAGCGCTAGTCCCGCCCGAACAGCCGTTCTCGCAGGCTGGTCTCGCGTTTCTTCTCGGCCAGCAGCACCGAGCACTCGACGTCGTCGACGACGTCCATGACGAGCGACCCGGAGAGGAGTCGCGAGAGCAACCCGCGCTCGGTCGCACCGACGATGAGCATGGACGCGTCTCTCGAGTGGGTCTCGATGGCCGCCTCGACGTCGCCGCTGTCGTCGACGATGTACGTCGCGTCGGTGAGGTCGTGCTCTGCGGCCCAGTCGGCGAGGAACGCCTCGGCCTCCTGGTGGGACTGCTCGTCCGGGTCGCGGACGTAGAGGAGCGCGACCTCGGTGTCGTACTGCGCTTGCAACGCGTTCGCGACCCCGGCGGAGAGGTCGGAGTCCGGGCCACCGGCGGTCGGGACGAGGACCCGTTCCGGGTCGAACCCGCGGTCCTTCAGCACGAGGAAGTCACACGGCACGTCCTGCGTGAGTTCGTCGACGCGGGACTCCGCGCGACCGTGTGAGTGCTTGCCCCAGCCCATCACCACGAGGTCGGCGTCGTGCGTCCGGGCCGCGTCGAACACCTCCTCGAACGACCGGTGCGAGAGGATGGTGTGGGTCTCGACGGGCACGTCGAACGCCGCCGCGTGTTCGCGGGCCCGTTCGAGCAGTCCCTGGCCGGTCGCGTCGAGTTCGTCGACGTGGTCGCGGGCGTACTCGAGCGACGTCTGGTCCGGCACCTGCACGATGTGGGTCGCCACGACGGTCCCGTCCCGTTGCTTCGCGATGGCGCTTCCCAGCGAGACGAGGTCCTGCTCGTGTTCCGGGTTGGCAAGCGGGACCATCACGCGGTACTCGCCGCCGTCCGGGGCGACCGTGGTCGCGGCGGTGACCGCGGGTTCGGGCATCTCGTCGGCACGCGAGAGGATCCAGTCCGAGAGGACGCCCTGGTCCGTCGTCTTCGACCGGGCGTAGACGAGGTACCAGACCGTGGCGAAGGCGACGAAGCCGAGGCCCAGCCACTGCACCTCCGTCGTGATGAAGTAGATGAGCGCGAACGAGGATAGCGCGCCCATGATGGGCGTGACGGGATACAGCGGGACGGTGTACGAGGGGTCGTAGTCCTCGACGTCCGCCTCGCGCATCACGACGAGTGCCAGGTTGAGCAACCCGTAGATGACGAGGTGCAGGACGCTCCCCAGTTCGGCGAGCATCTTGATGGGGGCGACGACGATGAACACGAGGATGAGGCCACCCGTGATGCCGATGGAGCGATACGGCGTCCCGAACCGGTCGTGTATCTCGTTGAGCGACGGCGTGACGATGCGGTCCCGCCCCATGGCGAAGTTGATGCGCGAGGAGGCGAGGATGCTCGCGTTCGCGCTGGAGGCCGTCGCCAGCAACCCGCCGAACAGGAGTGCGCCGGCGAGCAGGCCACCCTGCAGGGTGCGTCCCACCTCGACGACCGCTATCTTGCCGGCGGAGAGGCCGTCGATGAACCCGGCGGGGACGGCCGCGCTCATCACGACCAGCACCAGCGCGTAGATGGCGGTGACGATGACGACGCTCCCGATGACCGCCCGCGGGAGGTTGCGGTCGGGGTCCTTTATCTCCTCGGCGACGCTGGTGATCTGGACGAACCCGAGGTACGAGACGAAGATGAGGCCCGTCGTCTCTATCATCGGAAGCGTCCCCTTGCTCCCGGGCAGGTTCACCGGGTCGGCGTGGAGCGACCCGATGGCCGTGAACACCGTGAGGATGGCGACGAGGATGAGGACGATGACGTTCTGGAGTCGTCCCGTCTCCTTCGCGCCGACGTAGTTGACGGCGACGAACAGGCTCGCACCCGCGAGTGCGACGAGTTTGAGCGTCGGAACGGTCACCCCGAACAGGGCGTACCCCTCGGCCAGTCCGAAGATGTTCCTGATGTACTCGCCGAAGCCGACCATGTAGAACGCGGAGGCGAAGGCCAGGCCCAGCCAGTTCGACCACCCGGCGACCGACCCGAACAGCGGCCCGAGCGCCCGGTTCACGTAGTAGTACGCGCCGCCGGACTTCGGCATCGCGGTGCCCAGTTCGGAGGCGGAGAACGCCGTCAGTATGGCGATGACGCCGCCGAGGACGAACGACCCCGCCGCGAGCGACCCGGCGTCGCTGATGGCGTCGCCCGGCAGGACGAAGATGCCCGCACCGATCATCGTCCCGACGCCGATGGTCAACGCGGCGAGCGGGCCGAGGTCCTTGGCGAGTTCCTCGTCGCTCATTCGCTCCCTCCGGGCAGTGCGACGACTGGCCGGTCGGTGTCGGTGATGAGGTCGAGGGCGGTGTCACCCGTCAGGAACTGGACGAGTCGACTCCCGCCACGGGGGACGAACGCGATGGCGGAGGCGTCGATCTCGGCGGCGAGGTCGAAGATGGTCTCCGAGACGTCCGTCCCGAAGGCGACTCGCGTCTCGACGGTGACGCCTGCGTCGGCACACCGGTCGCGGACGAGTTCGAACGCCTCCTCGGCGTACTCCTCGCGCTGTTCGACGGACGCCTTGTCGGGCGCACCGCCGGCCTTCTCGACGACGTGGACGACGGTCAGACTGGCGTCTGGGGCGAGGTACGGGAGGAGTGAGTCGAGTGTTTCGGCGGCGTCGTCGGGACTTGCGATCGGGACGAGGGGATGCGAGAGCAGCGGGTCGACCATCACCCGCCACCTCCGCCGGGTACCGAGTAGTGGCATCGGTGGTGCGGTTCGACGGTCTGGGCTCTCCGTGGGTGTCTCATAGTCGGTCGTAATGGGCCGCTACTCAAATAGTTCTCTGTCTCGGCCTCACACCTCGACAGCCCACAACCGGTACCCCGCCGGCCTGTCGAACACCGTCTGGAACGCCTCGTCGACGAACTGGGCGACCCGTTCGTCGTCGGTCCGGACCGACAGTCGGGCGTGCGTTCCCTCGCTCTCCTCGGGCCTGACGAGGTCCTCGACGGTTATCGCCGGGTACTCGCCGGCGAGCGCCTTCAGGCGGTCGAGTTCGTCGTCCGTGCAGTCGAGCGCCATCGTCGTCTCGAAGAACTGGACCCACGGCGCGCCGTGTCCCTGCTCCCGGTCGGCGTCGTCCGGGTCGGTCGTCAGGGTGACGTAGGGGCTGGCGCGCTCGCGGTGGGCGGCGAGGGCGTCGACGACCAGCGCGCGTCGTCCCTCGGGGTCGGTCGCGGCGAAGCGCGTCATGCCGCACGCTTCGTCCGAGTGCGCCATCAGGGTGACGGACCTGCGGCGTCGCGTGGTCCGGACGGTCCGGGATACGAAAACATTACTTGCCGGCGATAGACGTTCCCGGTATGGCCCTCAGGACACCGCCGTTGCGCGGACACCACGACGAGGCAGGCGCGACGTTCACGGACTTCGGCGGGTGGGAGATGCCCGTCGAGTTCGAGGGTATCCGTGCCGAACACGAGGCCGTCCGCGAGGCCGCGGGCATCTTCGACGTCTCGCACATGGGCGAAATCGAGGTGTCCGGGCCGGACGCGCCCCGACTGATGCAGCGCCTGACGACGAACGACGTCGGGGCACTGTCGCCCGGCGACTCCCAGTACTCCTGCATCACCGACGAGGACGGCGACATCATCGACGACACCGTCGTCTACCGCCGGCCCGACGAGGGCGACGAACCGACGTACCTGTTCGTCCCGAACGCGGGTCACGAGGACCTGCTGCACTCGCGCTGGACCAACTACCGCGACGACTGGGGCCTCGACGCGACCGTCGACGACCGCACCGAGGACTACGCGATGTTCGCGGTGCAGGGCCCCGACGCCGTCGACCACGTGTCGTCGGCCGCCAGCGACTCGGTCAGCGGCCTGTCGCGGTTCACGGCGACGACGACCGACGTCTCGGGGGCCGAGTGTCTGGTCGCCAGGACCGGCTACACCGGCGAGGACGGGTTCGAACTCGTCGTCCCGTGGGACGCCGCCGCCGACGTGTGGACGGCGTTCGACGACGTCCAGCCGTGCGGGCTTGGCGCCCGCGACACCCTGCGACTGGAGGCCGGCCTGCTCCTCTCGGGGCAGGACTTCGACCACGAGGCGAACCCGCGGAACCCCTACGAGGCCGGCATCGGCTTCACGGTCAAACTCGACACGGAGTTCGTCGGCCGGGACGCCCTCGAGGCGGTGAAAGAGGAGGGCGTTGAGGAGAAACTCGTGGGCATCCGCCTCATCGACAGGGGCGTCCCGCGACACGGCTACGACATCACGGACACGGACGGGACCGTCGTCGGGACGGTCACGAGCGGTACGATGAGTCCGACGCTCTCCGAACCGATCGGACTGGGCTACGTCCCGGCCGAACTCTCGGAACCGGACACGCTCCTCCGGGTCGTGGTCCGCGAGGACCCGAAGAAAGCCTGCGTCGAACCACTCCCCTTCTACGAACGAGACCAATGAGCTTCGAAACACCAGACGACCGGAAGTACAACGAATCGCACGAATGGGCACTGCGCGACGGCGACACCGTCCGCGTCGGCATCACCGACTTCGCCCAGGACGAACTCGGCGACGTGGTCTTCGTCGAACTCCCCGACGTGGGCGAGTCGGTCACGCAGGACGAGGCCTTCGGCGTCATCGAGTCCATCAAGGCCGTCTCGGACCTGTACGCGCCCGTCTCGGGCGAGGTCACCGCGGTCAACGAGGACCTGTTCGACGCGCCGGAACTCGTCAACGACGACCCCTTCGGCGAGGGCTGGATGCTGGAGATCGCTCTCGACGACGAGTCCGAACTGGACGACCTGTCGAGTGCCGACGAGTACGCCGACCAGGTCGCCTGAGTCCCCGTTCTCGCCGCCGCGTACTCGTTGCCCGGACCCGGCCACGTAGCGTCGGCGTCGCGGTGGAAAATTTCGCCGCCGAGTATGCAGAAACGAGTGTATCGAACCCAGAGCGCCCCCGGTTGTGTACACCGACGTGCACATCTTTCGCGGGGGAACCACGGCAATCATATGCGAGTAGTCCCAATCGCGCTACTGTGAATCGAACCATCGGCCGTGGGCCCGCCGCGGGCGAACGCTCTCACACCGTAGTCACACCATGAGTGGACACGACACATCCCAGGGAAGCCCATTCGCGCCGCACACCCGAGCGGACACCGAGGCGATGCTCGAGGCCATCGGCGTCGACAGCGAGGACGACCTCTTCGACATCCCGGAGAGCGTCCGCTTCGACGGCGAGTTCGGCATCGAGGCACGCGACGAGCGCACCGTTCGGGCCGAAGTAGCAGCCACCCTCGACCGCAACGACGACCTGGTCGAACTGCTGGGGCGGGGCCACTACAGCCACTACGTCCCCTCGGTCGTCGACCACCTCTCGTTGCGCTCGGAGTTCCTCACCTCCTACACGCAGTACCAGCCAGAGGTCACGCAGGGCTTCCTGCAGGCGCTGTTCGAGTACCAGTCGATGCTGGTCGAGTTGACCGGACTCGGCGTCGCCAACTGCTCGATGTACGACGCCGCGACGGCGCTCGGCGAAGCCGCGACACTCGCCGACAGGCTCCGGTCGACGTCGGGGACGCGCGTGCTGGTCCCCGAACACCTCGCCGACGGACGGCGTGGGGTGCTCGAGAACTACGTCGCCGGCACCGACCTCACCGTCGAGTCGTACCCGATGGACGACGGGAACGCCGACGTGGCGGTGCTCGCGGACCGGGTCGACGACTCGGTCGTCATGCTGTACGCCGAGAACCCGACCGTCCGTGGCTGCGTCGAGGAGCGCCTGACCGACCTCGGCGACCTGGCACACGACGCCGACGCCGTCTTCTGTCTCGGCTCGGACCTCGTCTCGCTGGCACTGCTCGAAGAACCCGCGAGCGTCGGCGCCGACGTGGTCGTCGGGGCGGCCGACGTGCTCGGCCTGCCGACGAGTTACGGGATGGGACTGGGCCTGTTCGCCACGCGCGAGGAGTACGTCCGGCAGGTCCCGGGCCGACTCGTCGGCGCCAGCACGGACGACGGCGGCCGGCGCGCGTACACCCTGACGCTACAGACGCGCGAACAGCACATCCGCCGCGAGCGCGCCACCTCGAACATCTGTACGAACCAGGCGTGGGTCGCCCTGCGGGCGGCGATGCACGCCGCGTCGCTCGGTCCCGACGGACTGGCCGACCTCGCCGCCGAGTCGGTCCGGGCCGCCGAGGACCTCGCCGACCGCGTGACCGACATCGTCGGCGTGCGGGCACCCGTCCACGACCGCCATCACGTCCGCGAGTTCGTCGCCCACACCGACCAGCCCGCACCGGCCATCGGGAGCGACCTCGAGGACGAGGGCTACGCGGTCCACGTCCTCGGCGAGCACGAGATACAGCTCTGTGCGACGGGGGCGACCGACCCCGAACTCGACGAGTTCGTCGAGGTCTTCGCGGAGGTGGCACGATGAAGTACGACCAGGCGCGCTGGACCCACGACGAGGACCGGTACGAACCGCTGCTCAGCGAGAAGCACACCGCCGAGGCCGAACTCGACGACTCGCCGCTCCCGGCAGACCTGACCCGCGACTCCCTCGAACTGCCCGCGCCCTCGGAACCGGAGATCGCCCGGCACTACACCCGGCTCTCGGAGATGAACTACGGCGTCGACTCCGGGCCGTACCCGCTCGGGTCGTGTACGATGAAGTACAACCCGAAGTTCACCGAGGACGTAGCGGCCCTCGACGACGCCGCGGTCCACCCCGACCGCTCGCCGGAGTCGGTCCAGGGGACGCTCTCCCTGCTGTACGGCCTGCAGGACTACCTCGGTCGCATCGGTGGGATGGACGCGGTGACGCTCCAGCCACCCGCCGGCGCGGCGGGCGAGTTCACGGGCGTCCTCGTGGCGAGGGCGTACCACGAACACCACGGCGACGACCGGACGGAGATAATCGTCCCCGAGAGCGCACACGGCACCAACTTCGCCAGCGCGGCGCTGGCCGGGTTCGACGTGGTCGAACTGCCGGGTGGTGACGACGGCCGCGTCGACCTGGAGGCGCTCGACGCCGCGCTCTCGTCCGACACCGCACTCCTCATGCTCACCAACCCGAACACGCTCGGCCTGTTCGAGCGCGACATCGAGGAGATCGCGGAACTGGTCCACGACGCCGGTGGCCTGCTCTACTACGACGGCGCGAACCTGAACGCCCTGCTCGGCCGTGCCCGCCCCGGCGACATGGGCTTCGACATCATGCACTACAACGTCCACAAGACGTTCGCCACGCCACACGGCGGCGGCGGCCCGGGTGCCGGGCCCGTCGGCGTCGTCGAAGACCTCGCGCCGTTCCTCCCCAGTCCGCAGGTCGAACGGGGCGAGAACGGCACGTACGGTCTGTTCGACCCCGAGCACTCCATCGGGAAGGTACACGGTTACCTCGGCAACTGGCTGGTGCTCGTCAAGACCTACGCCTACATCGCCCGCCTCGGCGACCCCGGCCTCTCCGACGCCAGCGCCAAGGCGGTCCTCAACGCGAACTACCTCGCATCGCAGATCGAGTACGAGGTCCCCTACGGCCCGTTCCATCACGAGTTCGTCGCCAGTGCGGGCGACCAGGACGCGGCCGACGTGGCAAAGCGCATGCTCGACTACGGCGTCCACCCGCCGACGACGAAGTGGCCCGAGATAGTCAGCGAGGCGCTGATGACCGAACCGACCGAGATAGAGAACCGGACGACGCTCGACCAGCTGGCGGAGGCGTTCAACGCCGTCGCGGGCGAGGACGACGAGACGCTCCGCGCCGCCCCCGAGCGCACGACGGCCCGGCGCATCGACCAGACCTCGGCGGCGCGCGACCTCCGACTCTCCTGGCACGCGCTCGACGAGGCGTAGTCGGCACGCGCCCCGACCGGTGCTCCAGTCGGCGTTCCTCGTCCGTCACTCGAACAGTGCGATGGCCTGCCCGTAGCGACGGGTCGGTTCCTGCCAGTCGACCACCTCGAAGAAGGCGTCGACGAAGTCGCCCCGGGCGGGGCCGTAGTCGTGGTAGTACGAGTGCTCCCACACGTCGAGTGCGAGGATGGGGTGACTGCCCCAGACGGCACCCCGGTCGTGTGCGTCGACGACGACGTTCCGCAACCGGCCGCTGACGGAGTCGTAGACGAGCAACGCCCACCCGGAGGCGTCGCCGGCGGCGGCCTCGAACTCGCCCTTCCAGGCGTCGTAGGAGCCGAAGTCCGCCTCGATGCGCTCGCGGAGCGCGCCCTGGGGGTCGTCGCCGCCGGTCGGGGACATGCACCGCCAGAACAGGTCGTGGAGGACGTGCCCCGAGGAGTTGTGGGTCACGCTCCGGATGGCGTCGGCCGAGTCGTCGAACTCGTCGGCGGCGCGGTTCGCTTCGAGCGTCTCCTCTGCGGCGTTCCACCCGTCGACGTAGCCCTGGTGGTGGGTGTCGTGGTGCCAGCGCAGCACCTGCTCGCTGACGTGCGGTTCGAGTGCGTCGTAGTCGTACGGCAGTGGTTCGAGTTCGTAGTTCGTCATCGGTGTTCGACCACTCGCGACGAGGGACGCCCCGGAGAAATATGTTAGCTGAACTATATTTTTGTAGGTGTCACTACATTTCACCGGGCGAGCGCCGTTCAGAAGAGTAGCAGGGGCACCATCACGGCGAACCCGGCGAGCAGTCCGCCCGCGAGTTCCGGGTACCCCTTCGACTCCAGGCTCTCACCAGTCTCGAGTGCCTCGGGGACGAACTCGGTGAGGACGAGGTACACCATCGCGCCGGCCGCGAAGCCGAAGCCGAACGGGAGGAAGTCCTGGGCGACCCTGACGAACGCGAAGGCGATGACCGCCCCGATGGGCTGGGGCAGACTGGAGAAGACGGCCGCGCCCACCATCCGCCAGCGGCTGACCCCCATCGCCCGGAGGGGGATGGAGATGGCCAGCCCCTCCGGGATGTTGTGGATGGAGATGGCCACGGTCATCATGATGGCGAGGACGGGGATGCCGAGGCCGAGGATTCCAACGCCACCGGCGAGTTCGGTTCCCATCTCGGCGAAGGAGACGCCGACGGCGACGCCCTCCGGGAACGAGTGGACCGTCAGGACCCCGAGGACCAGCACGAGTTTCTTCAGGTCGCCATCGGCGACCACGTCCGGGTGGACGAGACTGGCGTGGTCGTGGCCGTGTCCGTGACCGTGGTCGTCGTGTTCGTGGTCGGCGTAGTCGACGCGTTCGAACTCCGCCGCGCCGCCGTCGGTGGCGCGTGCACCGCCCTCGCCGCCGTTGGCGTACCCCGCCACGTCGACCCTGTCGAGGATGCGGTCGGCGACGACGACGAGGACGACGCCGGCCCCCACGCCGACGAGCAGTACCGTCGGGAACCCCTCCGAGACGGCCAGGCCCTCGTTCATCAACCCGAACAGCGACGCCGACACCATGATACCCGAGGCGACGCCCCAGAGAGCGACGTTCCACCGGTCCCCGACGTCGTCGACCAGGAAGAACGGCAGCGCGCCGAGACCGGTCGCCAGTGCGGTGACGAGTCCGGCCAGGAAGACGACGACGAGGTTGCCCACGAGACTCATGCGTGAACGTAGTCGTTCGGCATGGATAAATCCTATCACGAACGTTACAATTTTTCGGTCGGCCTAAACGCAGTCGCCGGGTCTGGAAAGGGCTATGTGGGGGCCGCCGGACGGGTCGAGTATGGACTCGCGAATCCCGGGGTTCTACGACGAGGACCGCGAGACGAGGACGGCGACGGTGGCAGAACGCTGCGGCCTCGCGGACGACGCCGTCGAGGCGCTCGAAACCGGCGGCGACGTCGAACTCGCGGACCGACTGAGCGAGAACGTCGTCGGTCGCATCGGCTACCCGCTGAGCGTCGCGACCAACTTCGTCGTCGACGGCGCGGACGTCCTCGTCCCGATGGCGATAGAGGAGTCGAGCGTCGTCGCGGCGGCCTCTCACGGCGCCAAACTGGCCCGCGAGGCGGGCGGGTTCGAGACGGACGTCTCCGGGCCGTACATGCTCGGTCAGATACAGGCCGTCGACGTGGCCGACCCGCACGCTGCGCGCGGCCGGGTGCTCGACGCCCGCGAGGACGTCCGTGCGCTGGCCAACGACCAGGGCGTCCTCGTCAGCCACGGTGGCGGTTGCGACGACGTGACCGCCCGGGTCGTCGACACGCCGACGGGCGAGCAGGTCGTCGTCCACCTCGTCGTCGACGTCTGCGACGCGATGGGCGCGAACGCGGTGAACACGATGACGGAGGCCGTCGCCCCTCTCGTCGAGGACCTCACCGGCGGCGAGGTGTCCCTGCGCGTCCTCTCGAACCTCGCCGACCGCCGCCTCGCCCGGGCGCGCTGTCGCGTGGCCCCGGCCGACCTGGACCACGACGAGACCGACCGCTCCGGCGAGCAGGTTCGCGACCACATCGTCGACGCCTGGGCGTTCGCCGCCGGCGACCCCTACCGCGCCGCGACGCACAACAAGGGCGTGATGAACGGCGTCGACGCCGTCGCGCTCGCGACGGGCAACGACTGGCGCGCCATCGAGGCCGGGGCGCACGCCTACGCCGCCCGCGACGGCTACGGGCCGCTCTCGACCTTCGAGGTCGACGCCGACGGCTACCTCTCCTGTTCCATCGAACTCCCGATGCAGGTCGGCACCGTCGGCGGGACGACGAGTTCGCACCCGACGGCCAGCGCCGCCATGGAGGTCCTCGACGTCGAGTCGGCCGACGACCTCGCCGGCGTCTTCGCCGCCGTCGGCCTCGCCGAGAACCTCGCCAGCCTCCGGGCACTCGTCAGCGAGGGCATCCAGACCGGCCACATGAAACTGCACGCCAAGAACGTCGCCGCACAGGCCGGCGCACCCGACGACCTCGTCGACGAGGTCGCGGCGAGACTGGTCGCCGAGGAGGACGTCCGCGCCGGGCGGGCGCGGGACCTGGTCGAGGAACTGACCGAGTAGACTCGCCAGCCCCGTTCCTCAGAGGTACGCAGACAGCGCGGCGTCCCGGCGCTCCGCGAGGTAGCGGTCGACGTCGTCGCGGCCCCAGCCAAGCGGCGAGACGACGCTCTCGGCGGCCCGGGTCGCCAGGTCGGCGTAGAAGTCGGCGTCGTAGGTCTCGCAGGCCTCGAACGCCAGTCTGACGCGCTCTGCCGTCCGGTTCGCGTCGTCGTCGACGACGACGTACTCGACGGCCTGCCCGGGGTGGCGGTCGACGCCGTGGCGCTCGTAGCGCCGGAGCGCCCCGACGGTGCGGCTCTCCTGGTCGTAGGCGCCGAGGCGCTTGCCGGCCCGCTTCGTGACGACGAGTTCGTCGGGGTCGACCCGACCGGCGTGGAGGTCCCGCAGGTGGACCCGGAGGCGGTCGACGACCGGTTCCGGTTCCCGGTGCTCGTCGACGACGTCCAGCAGGTCGCGCTGGACCGTGGCGACCCAGTCGGGCGTCGAGTGCTGGCGCGCCTCGATGCCCCGTAGCTTGTAGTCGCCGTCGTCGCTCCGGCCGAAGTACCGCGTCAGCGCACCGGCGTCGGTGCCCCGACGCGGGACGAAGCAGACCCAGTCGTAGTCGGCCTCGCGTTCGAGTCGGATGCCCGCCCGCTCGGTGACCTCGGCGGCCAGGTCGTCCAGCGGTTCCTGCTCGACGCCCTCGCGGGGGGTGACCCACAGCGAGTCGACGATGGCGTGGACGACGTGCCAGCCGCCGGCCTCCAGGGCCTCCTTCGCGTCGAGCAACACCTCGCGGGCGAAGGCGTTGATGGACTCGTGGCACTCGATGCGGCCGAACTTGGCGTTGCGGTAGCCCTGGTAGCCGAAGCAGGAGACGAGCACCCACTTGATGGCGGCCGACCTGGCGGCGGCCCCGTCGGCCCCGGGGTCCTCGGCGAGGCGTTCCTTGCACCCGGTCCGGTCGTCCAGCAACGGTCGGAGCACGTCGGGGAGGAAGCCGTCCTCGTCGCAGACGGAGTAGCCGAGGCCGGGCACGTCCTCGCGGTCGGCGTGGCAGTCGCACCCGACGGTCTCGGGGCTGACGTTGTGCTCGCAGATGACGTTCGGGTACAGCGACGCGAAGTCGAGTTCGTGGACGTCCTCGTGGAGGCCAACCTCGGGCGAGAGCGTGACGCCGCCGCGGTCGGCCGTGTGGAGCGTCCGGGCGGTCTTGAACGTCTCCGGTTCCCACTTGTTCCACGGCACGAGGACGCCCCTGTCGAGCGCCTCCCGGGTCTGCATCGCGGTCAGGACGGTGCCGATGCTCGCCCAGCCGACCTCCTGGACCGGCCGCCACGAGCGCCCGACCATGTAGCGCAGGCCGGCGAGGCTGGACTCGTTCCAGAGGAAACTCGTCCCGGTGACGACGATGGCCCGTCCGGGGACGGCGTACCGGGCCGGCGAGTGCCCGACCCGTCCGTAGCTCTCGTAGGTGTTCGCCCCCGCGAGCCGGGTCCAGCCCGGACGGCGGCCGAGGTCGAGGTCCACGTCGCACTCGGCGGCCGCCTCGTACAGCACCGGGACGAGGTCGGCGTGGCTCGGCAGGAGCACGTCGGGGTCGACGCGGTCGAGTCGCCGGGCGAGCGTCCGGAGCGCCGCGTCGGCCGTGTCGCCGGCGGGTTCGCCCTCGACGCGGAGGTCGGCGACGCGCCCGGCGGCCAGCGCCGGGTCGTCGACGTCGATTCGGAGCGTTCGAAGCGGTTCGGTCGGCACCGGCGAGGTGTCCGTCTCGACGCAGTAGCGAAAGCCCGGCGCGAAGTCCACGTTGAACAGGCAGAACGTCCCCGGGGCGTACGACCCGCGCTCGTGGTGGTGACGGATCTCGTGGGCGAGCGTCCTGACCTCGTCGACGCGGGCGCAGTCGACGCGAAGCACGGGTTCGGCGTCGTCGGCGTGGAGGTCGAGTCGCCACTCCTCCGTCAGGGTCTCGACGACCTTCGGGTCGGCCGCGAGCGCCTCGCGCAACTCGGCGCGGGCGTCGGCCGGGCCGGCGACGTAGATGCTCGGGTGGTAGTCGGTGCGCTCGACGGCCTCGACGCCGTCGCCGTCGCGGTGCCACTCGACGACCCGGTCCGCGAGGAAGTCGACGGCGAACATCACCCGGTCACCTCGTCGTCGGACCCGGTCGAATCGTCGTCGTCGTCGTGCGTGGCGAACTCGCCGTCCTCCGCGGCCGCCAGTCGCTCCCGAAGGGTCCGTATCTCGGCCTCGTGGGCGAGCAGCATCGACAGCAGGGCCGCCACCTCGGGGTCGGTCGGGTTCCGGTAGCCGGCGGCGTGGGCGTGGGCGTCGGCGCGTTCGAACAGGCGGTCGAAGTCCGCCTGGCGCTCGTACCGGAGCGCGCGCCGGAACGGGCGGTAGCGCTCCTCGAACCGTCGCAGGTAGTCGCGGTAGGTCGGGTTCGTCCGTCCCATCGTCACACCCCCAGGGCGAACTCGGCGACGGTCGGTTCGGCCGGGTCGACGGCGGCCACGACGGACCGGTCGACGACCGCACCACAGCGGTCGACCCAGTACGGGATGGTCGTCTGCCAGCCGTCAGCGACGGGGTACACCGTCGTCTCGAAGTCCTCGCCGTCGTACCGGAAGCCGAAGCGGGTCCGGGTGCAGTCGAGTTCGCCGTCGGCGACGCTCGCGAGGCGGTCGCGGGCCTCGCTGGTGGCCGTCGCGAGGACCGGCACGGAACGCGACCGGGCGAGGTCGGCCAGCACGGCGACGGTGGCGTCGAGCAGGTCGGCGGCCTCCCCCTCGGGCACGTCGTCGTCGCGGTAGAGCGCGCCGAGGTTCGGACAGACGACCAGGCCGGTGCGGGCGTCGACCCGCCGGACCAGCGTGCGGACGAGTTCGTGGTGCTGGTAGGCGGTGAACGCCCGGGCCACGCGGACCCGGTCGAGCAGTCTGTCGGTCGGTGCCACCGCGGCGAGCGCGTACGTCGTCGCCGCGTTCCGGGCGTCGACCCAGTACGCGTGGCCGGCGTCGGACCCGAGCGTCCGGGCGACGAGGTCGTGCAACGCCGTCGACCGAGCGTCGGGCGTCGATAGCAGCGTCAGTCCGGGACCGAGTGTCGGTTCGTCGTCCATACGGGAAGGGACGCGGAGCTATCATAAAAGTGACAGAGTGGTCGTTCCGGAAGTTCCGGGAATCGCCGAAACCACCGATAACGGGTCTATTGGGGGCTGTAACACCGTTCCGGGAGCGTTCCGGAAACGTTCCGGAAGTCCCGCCGACCGGGGTCAGTGCGTCCGGACTCGCCAGTCCGAGGAGTTGAGCAGGTCGACCCCCGTCTCGTGGACGATGCGCTCCCCGGCGCCGTCGAGCGGTCGGACGAACACGGTGTACTCGTCGGCGGTGACCCGTGACAGGACGGGGTGGCGGGTCGAGTGGAAGCCGAACCTCGACAGGAGGTCGTCCGGGAAGAGCCGTTCGTGCTGGTAGAGCCCCTTCACCGAGACGGTGGCGGCGTCCCGGTGGTCCACGAGGACCTCCCGGAGGAGCGCCTCGAACGCCGGCCGGGTGGCCGCCGACACCCGCGGGACCGCGTCGACGATGGTCGGGTCGGCGCGCTCCTCCCCGGGGCGTCGCTTGACGAGGAGTGCGGCCCTCGTCTCTCCGCAGTCGGTCGCGCGATAGGTGACGTACTCCCAGTTCGGGTTGGCGTCGAGCCAGCGGTAGAACGTCGGTTCGCGTCGCGTGTGGACGGTCCGCGTCGAACGCGGGTCGTAGAGTCGAGCGAGCTGGTCGGCGGCGACGCCCGTCCGTCGTTCGACGGTCCACCGCGACGCGCCCGGGCGACCCGGTCGTCTGGCTCTCCGGTACGCCCGGGTCGCCGCGTTCGCGACCGGGGCGGCCAGGCGACCGACGGGCGACGGGACCCGTGCCTCGACGAACGGGCCGGGGCGCTGGACGCGGACGTGGTGGTGCGGTCCGGTGCCGAGCGTCTCGAAGCCCAGTTGCCGGTAGCCCGGCGCGGACGACTCGTTGCCGAAGTTGAAGCAGACGGACGCGCCCGCCTCGGCGTACCGCTCCAGCCCCCGGGCCATCATCCGCGTGAAGAGCCCCCGTCGCCGGTGGTCGGGGTGGACCATCAGGCTGACCAGGTAGACCGCCGTCAGGTCACAGAGGCCCGCCCGCATCGGGACGGGGACCGCCGGGCGAGCACCGACGACGTCGCCGTCGGTCTCGGCGACCAGCATCGGCGTCCCGTCGAGGTACGGGCTGGTCTCGAACTTGTAGGTGAGCCAGTCGTCGTCGGGTTCGTTCCCCCAGACCGTCTCGTAGAGTCGACGGACGTCCTCGGCGTCGCGCGACTCGTACGGCCGGACCACGTACTCGTCGTGCTCGCGCTCGCGCTCGCGTTCGCCAGGTCGCACCGACGTGGACTGGCTCATGGCCGAGAAACGGTCGTCTACGGCCATAGTTATCCGATGACTGTGACGAGGATAGGCCGTCGCTACGCGGCGGACCGGTCGTCAGGGCACGGGTGCCGGTTCGACCACCCGGTAGGTCCGCCCGCGCCCCTCTCCTGCCTTCTCCAGCAGGTCGTACTCGCAGAGCTTGTTCAGGTGTTTCCGGCGGGTGCGCCGGACCATCGGTTCGTCGACGCGGGCCTCGTACCGCTCGTGGAGCATCGCCGAGTCCACCTCGCCGGCCTCGTGGACCACCTCGTACAGCACGCGCTGGTGGCGCGAGAGTTGCGAGAGGGTCTTCCGACGCACGTCGTGTTCGCCCTCCGGGATGGCGGCGGTGACGTGCGCCGGGTCCAGCGCGTCCGCCCCGGCGTCCTGTGCGTTCCGGGCCGCCATCCGGAGGACGTTGATGGCGAGGCGGGCGTCGCCCGCGGCGGCGTCGGCGATTCGTTCGAGCTGTGCCGTCTCGACCGTGCCCGGTTCGAAGCCGAGTCGCACCCGGTCCTCCAGGATGGAGACCAGCTGGTCGGTCGTGTACGGCGTCATCCGGATCGACGTACAGGTGCGGAGCCGACTCTGCAGGCGCGGGTCGAGGTCGGCGAGGAACTCCTCCTCTTGGTTGGCGACGAGGACGACGGCCACGTCCGGGACCTGGTAGAGGTCGTAGAGCACGTCCGTGTCCCGGAGCACGTCCACCTCGTCGAGGATGGCCACGTAGGGTTCGCCGTGGTCGCGTAGCTGGCGGACGAGTTCGTCGACGGGCGTCGACTGGCGGTGGACCGCGGCGTCGGCGTCGACGTTCTCCAGCAGTCGTTCGAGGACGGCAAAGCGCGTCGAGTCGGTCCAGCAGTTGACGTACTGGTGGGCGACGTCGCGGACCTCCCGGCAGAACTGCGAGACGATGTACTGCGCACAGCAGGTCTTGCCCGCCCCCGGCGGCCCGTGGAGGAACGCGCTCCCCGGCCGGTCGTCGTCCGCGACCGGACGCAACGCCGTCGACAACTGGTTGAGTTCGGCGTTCCGGTGGCGGACCTCGGAGGGGACCCACTCGTCCCGGAGCACCCGCGGGTCCGTTATCATGTCCGGTGGATTCGGTCCCCGGCATCGTAAGTCGACTGGGACCGGAGTGAAAGTGACGAACCGGCCGTCAGCCGTCGACTCCCGGCGACGACGCGTCCCCGGGCCGTCCCCCGGGTCGACGACGGGACCGGGTAAGTTCGGGGAACCTGCCGTGCGGGCCGACTAACGAACGGGTACTATTCCATCCGGACGCCGATACGACGCCGTATGTCCATCGAACCGCCCCGATGTCCGCTCTGTAACGAGACGTTCGACGACTCCGGAGACCTGGAATCCCACCTCGTCGACGAGCACACGGAGTCGGAACTCGCCGAACACGTCGTGGCGAACTGGGAGGCAGAACGCAGCACCGAGTAGCACCGTGCCGGCGCCGGACCCGGGGCGCCGTGGCTTCTAGTCCCGCTTCACGCCGGGGTTCGTCACGGCACCGTTCGCCGCCGAGTCGAAGTCGCGGCCGTACTTCGCGAGCACGCCGCCGGTGTACGCCGGTTCCGGGTCGTCGCGGGCGTCGAGTCGCGCACGGAGTTCCTCGTCGGAGAGGTCGACCGACAGCTCCCGGTTCGGAATGTCGAGGGTCACGACGTCGCCGTCCTCCAGCGCGCCGATGGGGCCCCCGACGTAGGACTCGGGGGCGACGTGGCCGACCATCGGTCCCCGGGTCGCACCGGAGAAGCGCCCGTCGGTCAGCAACGCGACGTCGTCGTCGTGGCCGGCACCGACGACGGCGGCGGTGACGCCGAGCATCTCGCGCATCCCGGGACCGCCGCGTGGTCCCTCGTTCCGGATCGCCAGGACGTCGCCCGACTCGATGCGGTCCTCCTGTACGTACTTCATGGCGGCCTCCTCGCTCTCGAAGACCCGGACCGGCCCCTCGTGGTGGAAGTTGTCCTCGCCGGTGACCTTCAACACCGCGCCGTCGGGCGCGAGGTTGCCGGTGAGTATCTTGATGGCACCCTCCTCGTGGAGCGGGTCGTCGGTCGTGTAGAGGAAGTCGGCGTCTATCTCGTCGTCGTCGGGGAGGCGGCCCTCGGCTTCGAGGTGGTCGAGTTCCTCGGCGAGCGTCCGGCCGGTGACGGTCGCGGCGTCGCCGTGGAGGTAGCCGCCGTCGAGCAGGCGACGCAGGACGACGGGGACGCCGCCGAGGTCGTGCAGGTCCTTCATCACGCGGGTTCCGCCGGGCTGGAGGTTGGCGATCTTCGGCGTCCGGTGGGAGATGTCGTCGAACTCCTCGATGTCGAGGTCGATTCCGGCCTCGGCGGCCAGCGCCAGCAGGTGGAGGACGGCGTTGGTCGACCCGCCGATGGCGACCTGGAGCGCGATGGCGTTCTCGAAGCTCTCCTTCGTGAGGACGTCGGAGGGCTTCCGGTCGGCCTCGACGGCCTCGAGCACGAGTTCGCCGGCCCGGCGGGCCACCGCGTCGCGCTCCTCGGACTCGGCCGGGGGACTGGCGCTGCCCAGCGGGGCCATGCCGAGCGCCTCCGCGATGGAGGCCATGGTGTTCGCGGTGAACATCCCGCCACAGGACCCGGCACCCGGACAGGCGTGGCGCTCCAGGTCGTCGAGTTCGTCCTCGGTCATGTCGCCGGCGGCGACGGCGCCGACGCCCTCGAAGACGTTCTGGACCGTCACCTCGCGCCCCTCGTGCTCGCCGGGCATGATGGACCCGCCGTAGAGGAAGACGCTGGGGAGGTCGGTCCGGATGGACGCCATCATCATCCCGGGGAGGTTCTTGTCGCACCCGGCGACGGTGACGAGGGCGTCGACGCGCTCGCCGAAGGCGACCAGTTCGACGCTGTCGGCGATGACCTCGCGGGAGATGAGCGAGGCGCGCATCCCCTCGGTACCCATCGAGATGGCGTCGGAGATGGTGATGGTGCCGAACTCGATGGGCATCCCGCCCGCGCCGTCGACGCCGTCGATGGCGCCACCGGCCACGTCGTCGAGGTGGACGTTGCACGGCGTCACGTCGGCGGCCGGGTTGGCGATGCCCACCATGGGAGAGGAGAGGTCGGCGTCGTCGTAGCCCATCGCGCGGAACATCGCTCGGTGTGGTGCCCGTTCGGGACCTTCGGTGACCTCGCGGCTCCGGAGTCCCTCGGGCTTGTCGGGTCGCTGGTTCATGGTCGGAGGTAGCCACGCGACGGCTTAAGTCCCGTCGCTGGGACAGATGTTGCTGTAGGATGGACGGGACGACGGGGACGTGAGAGAGCGAACCGGTAGGGGTGGGATTCGAACCGCACGAAACCTCGCATGCGAGGTTTCCGTCGCTGGAGCATGTTCCCCTTGTACGGCGACGGTGCCCCTGCCTCCGGGCGACCCTACCTCGTTCGAGGCACCGGCCAGGATGGACATTGTAATCTGGTTTCTGTGACACGGTACGATGCCCGTAATCCGTGTAATCGGCATCTAGAGAGGCTAGAACGACCCCCCGGAACCGCCGGCGGGCGCTTCCGGGAGTGCGACGCGACTGCGCGAAGGACTCCGCTGGTCGCACTCCGCTGGTCGCACTCCGCCGGGCCACGACGGCGACACGGGCGGCTCCGGGCGAACGACGGTAGGGGTGGGAGTCGAACCGCACGAGACCTCGCGATGCGAGGTCACCGTCGCTGGAGCAAGTGCGAGCCGAGTACGCGACGGTACCCTATCCACTGGGCGACCCTACCACGTTCTCGTAGACGGACGGAATGCACATTGTTATCTAGAACCACTTCGATAAAGCGGCTTCTACGCCATCAGAAACGTCGTCTTTGGGCGACTCAGGCCGACTCGGGGACCTTCCTGGCGACGTAGTACGGGCGGGGGTCGAGGTTGATGGGACGGGAGTCCGAGGTACTCTCGACGATCTCCTCGACGGCGAACCCCACGTCCTCCAGTTGGCGGCGCTGGGAGCGTGGCAGGATAGCGTACGTGAGGTCGACCCCGTTCGCGTACTCGACGAACGCGTACCGAGACGTGAGCCGTCCCGCCCGGCCGTTGCGCCCGACGAACCGCCACATCGCCGTCCAGTCCGCCGGCGACGTGGGGTCGAACAGGAACCGGTTGGCGATGTTGTCCGCGTCGAACGCGAAGACGCCGCCGGGTTTCAGGACGCGCCAGGCCTCCAGTATCGCCCGCATCCGGACCGCCGCGGGGCGGAGGTCGTCGATGCCGCTCATGGCGAACAGGACGTAGTCGAACGACTCGTCCGGGAAGTCGAGGTCCGTCGCGTCGTCGTGCCGGAACGGGACGTCCGGATGGAGGTCGGTCGCGATGTCCAGCATGGTCTCACTCAGGTCGACGCCGACGACGTCGAACCCACGGTCCGCGAGGGCAGCGGTGGCCCTCCCGGACCCGCACCCGAGGTCGAGGACGCGGGCGTCCCGGTTGGTGAAGTACCGGTCGACGAGGTCCGCCTCGTGGTCGTACAGCCCCCGCGTGCCGTGTTCCACGTACTTCTCGCGGACGTGGTCGTCGTCGTAGTACTCGATACCCTCCATACGCCCTGTACCGCCCCGACGCGGATTGTATTGGTCCAGTTATCCGGTCCGGCGGACCTGCCGGTCGCGAACCCGACGCAGGCGTCAGTCCCCCACACGTCTGTCGGGTACGTCGGACGTACCGGCGACCGGGGCCTCCGGTGCCGGCCCCGGCGGACGACGTGACCCTTTCAAAAGCTTCTTGCGGAGACGCGGAGGACGGGACGACATGGACCCCGACGTCGCCGTCGCCCACTATCCGGAAGGTGCGGGCCACGCCACGCGGATGCTCGCCGTGGCGAAGGCACTCGAAGACCGCGGTGCAACCGTCCGACTCGCCGGCGGTGGGCCTGGCGAGACGTTCGTCGAACTCAACGGCTACGAGGAGTACGTCCCGGCGACGGTCGACTACATCGGCGACTACCAGGACGGCGGGAACCTCCTCCGCGTCGTCACCCACAGCGTCCCCCGGAGCGCGAAGCGCGTCGTCGACTACGCCGGCTGGCTTCGACGTACCGACCCGGACGCACTCGTCACGGACGACATGTTCGCGGCGATGGCGGCCACGGTGACGAACACGCCCCTGCACGTCCTCACACACAACTCGCCGTACTTCTACGACGCCGTCGTCGAGGAACTGTTCACGTGGCTCCTCACCGAGTACCAGGTCGTCGCCAGCGAGCAGTTCCTCTACCCGACGGTGTGGCCGCCCTGTGCGGACGACCCGGCGGGCGTGACGCGCGTCCCGCCCATCGCGCTCGACTGCGACGAGGACGCCGACGTCGACCCCGTCGACGTGCTCATCGTCCCGAGCCACTACTCGGACTCGTTCGACGCGCTCGCGGCCGGACTCCGCGAGGACGGCTACAGCGTCACGCAGGTCGGCAGTTCGGACTGGGAACCGGTCCCGGCGATGCTCCCGTACCTCGAAGCCGCCGACGTCGTCGTCTGTTCGGGCTATTCGACGGTGATGGAGGCCGCCGTCGCTGGCACGCCGTGTGTCATCTGGCCGTTCACCGACGAGCAACACGGCGTCTCCCGCGTCATCGAGAAGGGCGGCGTCACCGGCTTCCAGGTCGAACACTCGGTGCCGCACGTCCGTCGAGCCGTCCGCAACCCGCCTGCCGCGCCGTCGTTCGAGAACGGTGCCACCGTCGCCGCCGAACGCATCTTCGACGCGCTGGAGTGACGGGGCGGCACGCCCGACACCGGATACCGTTGCCACCGCCGTAACGCGTTCCCCCGTGACAGTCCAACGTCGCGCCATGGCAACCGTCAGCGCCGGCGCTCGCCTCCACTTCGGGTTCCAGAACCTGTCGCTGGCGCACACCCGCCTCTACGGTGGACTCGGGGTCGCACTCGACGAGCCACGGGTTCGGCTCCACGCGACGCGGTCCGACGCCGTCGACTGTCCCGACCCGACCGTACGCCGGTACGCCCGGCGCGCGACGGCGGTCCTCGGCGTCCCCGGCGCGGCCGTCACCGTCGACGCGACCCTCCCCAGACACGTCGGTCTCGGCAGCGGGACGCAGGTCGCACTCGCCGTCTTCGCCGCCGTCGCCGCCGCCTACGACCGCGACGTCACGGTCCGCGAGTACGCACCGGACCTCGGTCGTGGCGGGCGCTCCGGCGTCGGCGTCGCGGCCTTCGAGTCCGGCGGGTTCGTCGTCGACGGCGGCCACCCGACCGCCCGGTTCACCACGGACCCGCCCGACGAGGGGGAGTGGACCGTCCCGCCCGTCGTCGCCCGTCACGACCTGCCCGACGACTGGCGGTTCGTCCTCGTCGTCCCCGACACGTCCCGGGGCAGGAACGGCGACCGCGAGGACGAGAGCATGCGCAACGTCGTCGAGCGCGCCGACGCCACCATCGCCGACGAGGTGTCCGGCGTGGTGACCCGGCGACTCCTCCCGGCCGCCGCCGAGGGCCGTCTCGACGCCTTCGGCGACGCCGTCGCCGCCATCGGTCGACTCAACGGCGCGTGGTACGCCGACGAGCAGGGCGGCGTGTTCCGCCCACCCGTCGGCACCGTCGTCGACGAACTCTCGTCGCACCCGGTGGTGACCGGCGTCGGCCAGTCCTCGTGGGGACCGACCGTCTACGGCCTGACCGACGCGGCCCACCGCTCGGCGGCAGCAGACGCCGCGAGAGCAGCGCTCGATGCGGCCGGCGTCGACGGCGACGTCCGCGTCGCTCGACCCTGTAACACCGGCGCGACGGTCGAGTGAGCCCCCGCGTCAGTCGGCGAGTTCGAAGCCGTCGAGTCGTCGCTCCCCGTCGCGGAACCGTTCGAGGTAGTACACGACGCCCGGCTGGTGGGCGGCCCCGACGACGAGGTGGACCGTCTCGGCGTCGTCGGCGTGGTAGACGGCGTAGTCGGCCAGCCGTTCGTTCCGGGCGTGGGTGACCAGTTCGAGTTTCGGGTCGTGGCGTCGCAACCACTCGCGTTCGACCGGTTGCGGCAGGAAGGCCGCGCGGTAGTAGCGCTGGAGGTGGACGAGTTCCGCCGGGTTCCTCGCCGCCCGCCTGCTCTTGGTGAACGATTCGTACTCGGCACCGGTCGCCATCCCCTCGTATCCCGTGAGGAAGTCCGACGCCAGGTCGCCCAGCGCGGCGGCGAAGACGTCGCCGTAGACGTCGCTCCCGGCCTCGATGAGCGAGAACGTCGCCCGGCGGAACTCGGAGGTGAGCGATTCGATGTCGTCGGCCAGGCTGTCGAACCCGGGCGGGAGCATCGACGAGACGCTGGAGTCGAGTCCCCTGTCTCGACACCGGGCCGTCGCCCAGCGGTAGTCGTCCATGGCGGACACGGCGGGGAAGTCGGAGAAGTACATCGGGCGGATGCCCTGTTCGCAGAGGACGGCGTGTCCCGCATCGACGAACTGCGAGACGTGTCGTCGGAGGAACCGACCCTCCTCGTCGGTGTCGGCGTGGGTGATGCCGTGGACGTGGAAGGTGGTGCCGTCTATCGTCACGGCGTCGCCCGGGAGGCCGTCGCCCTCGTCGGTGTGGCGGCGTCGCTCGTGCAGGTCGGTCCACTCGCGCTTGGCCGCGAAGTACGCCTCGTGTTCGTCGTCGACGTCGAACAGCGACTGGAGGTCGGCGAGGCTGCTGGCTGCTCGCAGGTCGGCCAGCAGCGCACGCTCGTCGGGCGTCAGGGCGGACTCGGCGTCGCGACCGGTGCCGGTGTCCATCACCCCGGTTACGGTCGCATCGGCAATAAACCGTCGGCAGGTGTTCGCGGGTCGTGCGCAACCGCCGTCAGTACGGGATGATGCGGAACGTCTCGGGCAGGACGAGTCCGAACAGGAGCAACAGCACGGCCGTGACGGCTGCGGTCACCAGCGCGTACGGAATCTGGGTTCTGACGTGGACCATGTGGTCGCTCCCGCTGGTCGAGGAGGCGAGGACCGTCGTGTCCGAGATGGGCGACGAGTGGTCGCCGAAGATGCCGCCGGAGAACACCGCCCCGAGGACGAGCGGGAGGTTCGCACCCGTCGTCAGCGCGACCGGGATGGCGATGGGGAACATGATGCCGTAGGTGGACCACGACGACCCGTCGGAGAAGCTCACGAACGCGGTGACGAGGAAGACCAGCAGCGGGATGATGAACGCCGGCACGCCCGCGAACCACTGCGTGACGAACGACGAGATGCCGAGCGTCGTCACCGCGTTCTGGATGCTGGAGGCGAACATCAGGATGATCGCCGCGAGGAAGATGCCCTTGAAGCCCCGAACCATCGCGTCGGTGGCGTCCTCGTTCGACGGGATGTCCCCGCGGACGCGATAGAGGACGAAGGCGGCGACGAGCGCGGCGGTGGCCGCGAGGCCGAGCTGGAACGCGCCCGGCGCGAAGCCCCAGTCGCCGCCGGCGGGGAACATCAGTTCGAAGTCCCCGACGGCGAACAGCGTGTCGTACGAACCGGCGGCGAGGAACGGCGACGGCGTCCAGAGCATCGTCCCGACGGCGACGGCGACCATGACGCCGATGGGGATGGCGAAGTTCTGCCAGCGAGGCGTCGCCGTCTCGGCCATCTCGTACTCGTCCATCTCGCGTGATATCATGGGGTCGTGGTCGTCGCCGACGACCTTCCCGTCCTGCCGTGCGCGCCGTTCCTCCCTGCGCATCGGTCCGAAGTTCGGGACCACCTGCCAGGCGACGAGCGCGGCGATGGCCAGGGCGATCCACGAGTAGAACCCGGTGAACATCGTGTTCAGGAAGAGCGGCCACACCTCGCTCGTCACGGCCTGTGCGTTCTCTCCGGTCCCGGTGACCATCCCGCTCATGTGCGACGGGAGGTCGCCCTGCCGCTTCGCGGCGGTCAGGCCCGCGCCGATGAACCCGATGAGGGCGACGCCCCACGTCGAGTAGAAGGCGAGTCGCGCCGCCGGCGACCCGGCGCTGTCGACGTAGTACGCGAGTTTCGCACGCGAGACGTCGTACTGGTCGGTCAGCGGCCGGAGCATCGACCCGACCACCAGGCAGTTGAAGTAGTCGTCGATGTGGACGGCGACGCCCGCGAGGAAGGCGGCCTTCTCGGCGTCCGCGGCGTCGTCGGCACGGGTGGCCAGCGCCTCGAGGACGCCCTGGACGGCACCGGCACGTATCATCAGTCCGATCATGCCGCCGATGGCGAAGATGGCGAGCAGGACGTTCTCGACGTACCAGGCGCTGGCGAACAGCGGTGCGGTCGCGATTATCGTCGGCACCGTCTTCAGGCCGAAGACGGTCCCGAGCACGTTCCCGAGCGTTATCGGCCCGAACGTCAGCGGCCCGAGCGCGAGCACCGCCACGTCGATTCGGGGGACGATTCCGACGCTGGTGAGGTCGGCCGGGACGCCGACCTTCGTCGGTGCGAGCGCGCCGTACACCACCCCCGTCACGAGGATGCCGGTGAACAGTCCGATGAGTGCGTCTCTCGTGTACCACGCGAGTCCGATGGCGACGATCGCGGGGACGAGCGACCACGCCCCCGCCTCTATGTTCTCGACTGGCATGCTATTCTATGACGTGGTAGGGGGTAATGAAATTTGGTCGGGTACGGCCCACCTACCCGACCGGACGTCGAATCAGCGCCCCTCGACACTGCCGAGTCCGGGCAGGGCGACCCGGTCCTCGAAGTAGCCCATCAGCCTCGTCGCGGTGATGACGATGCCGATGTAGACGACGGCGACGACGGTGAACATCGCCGTGTAGTCGAACGTGTCGCTGGCGATGGCGTCGCCCCGTCGGAACAGTTCTGCCACCGTGATGAACGTCGCGAGCGACGAGTACTTGATGAGGTACACCAGTTCGTTGGTCCACCCCGGGATGGCGAAGCGGAGCGTCTGTGGGAGGACGACGTGCCGGATGCCCTCCTGCTGGGTCAGCCCGATGGACCGGGCAGCGACGAGTTGCTGCGGGTCGACGCTCTCGATGGCCGCCCGGATGTACTCGGCCTGGTACGCGGCGCTGTTGATGGTGAAGCCGATGAGGGCGACCCACAGCGCCGTGTCGAGGACGAACGGCCCGAGCGAGGTGAGACCGCGGAAGTACTGCGAGAGGTTCAGCCCGTAGTACAGCAGGTACAACTGGGCGATGAGGGGCGTCCCCCGGATGAGTTCGGTGAACGACAGCGAGAGCGCCTTCGTCCAGCGACCGTAGACGCGCGCGACCGACAGCGGGACGGCGAGCACCAGTCCGAGCAGGATGGCGACGACGGTGATGACCACCGTGATGTACGCCCCCTCGGCCAGTCTCGGCAACGACCCGACGGCCGTCGCCGCCCCGCCGGAGAGTCCGAGCGCCGCCGGGTCGAACAGGGGTTCGCCGGGCGTCCCGAACGGGAGCCAGCCCCAGTTGATGAACCAGCGCAGGAGGAGGTACCCCCAGAAGACGGCGCCGGCGGCGAGGACGACCCAGGTCCCGACCGACCGGCCGTTCACGTACCGGAAGCGACTCCTCGCGTCGGCGTAGCTCACGCCGTCTCACCGCCGTGGAGTCTCGTGATGCGTTCGAGGAACTGGGCGGTCCGCGGGTGTTCGGGGCGTTCGAACAGTTGCTCCGGCGGCCCGCGTTCGACGAGCTTCCCGTCGTCGAGGAACATCATCCGCGAGGCCGCCTCGCGGGCGAAGCCCATCTCGTGGGTGACGACGAGCATCGTCATGCCCTCGTCGGCGAGCGCTCGCATGACGCTCGTGACCTCCCCGACGAGTTCGGGGTCGAGCGCGCTCGTCGGTTCGTCGAACAGCATCAGTTTCGGGTCCATGGCGAGCGCCCGGGCGATGCCGACGCGCTGTTTCTGCCCGCCGGAGAGTTCGGCTGGGTACGAGTCGGCCTGTTCCGCGAGACCGACCCGTTCGAGGTGCTCCATCGCCGTCTCGTGGGCTGCCGCCTTCTTCATCCCCTTGACCCTGCGCAGGCCCAGCATGACGTTCTCGGCCGCGGTCAGGTGCAAGAAGAGGTTGAAGTCCTGGAACACCATCCCGACCTGTCTCCGGAGTTCGTTCACGTCCGTGTCGGGGCCGGTGACGCGTTCGCCGTCGAGGTAGATGCTCCCGGAGTCGGCCTCAGTGAGGCGGTTGACGCAGCGAAGCAACGTCGACTTCCCCGACCCGGACGGGCCGACGAGCACCTCGACGTCGCCGCGGTCCAGTTCGAAGTCGATGCCACGCAGTACCGTCTCGTCTCCGTAGCTCTTGTGCAGGTCCTCGACGTGAAGCAGTGGGTCACTCATGCGTTCTCACCGGTCGGGACGCCGAAGTAGTCGCCCGCGACCTCCAGGCCGCGGTTGGTCGTGACGGTCAACACGAAGTATATCAGGCTGACCGCGAGGATGAGTTCCAGCGCCGCCCCCGTGCGGTTCTGCTGGAGGAACAGGTCCTCGGCGGTCCCGAGCAGTTCCGAGACGCCGAGGATGATGGCGATGCTCGTGTCCTTCAGGACGATGGTGAACTCGTTCTGGAAGCCCGGAATCGACCGTCGCAGGGCCTGTGGCACGACGACGTAGACGATGGCCTCCAGTTTCGTCATCCCGACGGACCGGGCGGCCTCCATCTGGCCCTCGCCGACGCTCTGTATCGCGCCGCGGAATATCTGGGACTGGTACGCCCCGGACCGGAGTCCGAGCGCGAACGTCGCCGCGATGAACGGACTCCGCGAGACCGAGAACACGTAGTACATGTAGATGAGGATGACCAGTATCGGTACCGCTCTGATGACGACGCCGGCGGTCTCGACCGGGGTCCGGAGCCAGTCGGGTGCGTACACCTCGGCGACGCCGGCCGGCAGGCCGATGACGAACCCGAGGACGATGGAGACGAACGTCAACTCGACCGTGAGCCACGCAGCGTCCAGCAGCGTCCCGCGGTTACTCCAGACGTAGTCCCAGTCGGGATTGTCGAAGAGGAACCCGAGGTCACCCTGGAGCAGCAGCCCGGTCTGTGCGATTTCGAGCACCATACAGCCTCACTCGCCGAACCACTCGGCCGTGATGTCCTGGTACGTGCCGTCGTCCCTGACCGTCTGCAGTCCCTCGTTCAGCGCGGTTTGGAGGTCGTCGTCGTTCGTCCGGACGCCGAAGCCGTACTGCTCGCCGGTCTCGTGGACGAACGAGACGCTCACGCTTCGCTCCTGGGCGAAGGACTGTGCGACCGGCCGGTCGAGGACGACCGCGTCGATGTTCCCGTTCTCGAGGTCGGTGACGGCGAGGACGTACGTGTCGTACGCGTTGTAGTTCGACTGCTGGAAGTCGCCGTCCTCGATCATCCCCTCGATGACGCCTTCGCCGGTCGTCCCGGACTGGGACCCGACGGCGTTGCCCGGCAGGTCCGAGAGCTGTGACGGCTGGAAGTCGCTGCCCTCGGCGACGAGGATGGCCTGGTCCGCGCTGTAGTAGGGGTCGCTGAAGTCGATGTTCTGGTCGCGTTCGTCGCTGATGGTCATCGCCGCGGCGATGGCGTCGATGTTCTCGTTCCGGAGCGACGGGATGAGCGAGTCGAACGAGTTGAGGTCGTCCCAGCGCTCTATCTCGTAGTCGGTCTCGGCGACGACGGCCTCCAGCAGGTCGATGTCGAAGCCGACGACCTCGTCGCCCTCCTTCATCTCGAAGGGTGGGAACCCGGACGCGGTCCCGGCGATTATCGACATGTCGCCGCCACCACCCCCACCGGTGATGGAATCCACGCATCCTGCAAGGGATATCGTCGTTATCGCTGCACCACTCGCTTTCAGATAGCTACGTCTATCCATATCGCGCGACTATGGACCCCCGATATAAAACGGTTCGCCGGTTTCGGAGATTCTTGCGACCCGAACACGGCTGGAGTCTGTCAGTTCTGCTCGGACCGGTCAGTCGGAGTCGGCGAATCGACTCCCGGCGTCAGCGTCTGCGTCGTGAGACCGCCCGACCGTCTCGGCGGGGCGGTCGAACATCCAGGCGGTCGCGCCGACGAGGCCGGCGAAGATGACGAGTGCGGCGGCGTGATGCAGCGTCTGGACGCCGGCCGTGTACGTCACGACGGTCTGCCGACCGAGCAGAATCTGGACCGGCAGGACGACGATGGAAAGCGCCAGCGCGCCGTGGATGCGCCGGTCGTCGAACGCCTTCCACGCGCCGTAGGCGGTGCCGAGGATGAAGAAGCCGGTTATCGAGGCGACGAGGCGATGGATCCACTCGGGGTAGGAGGCGGCGTTCGGCGGGAGCAGGCCGAACAGGGGTCCACCACAGAGGGGCCAGCCACCCTTGCAGGTGAGTCCGGTCCCCGTGGCGGCGGTGTACACCCCGAGCAGGATGAGCAGGAACGTCAGCCCCGTCGTCACCGCGGCGAGGATGCCGACGTTCCGTCGGTCGAGCCAGGTCATGGTCGTTCCTCGGGAATACGGCCATATGAAGCGCACGGTTGTTCCGGGCGCGTGGGAACGGCGCCACGGGGTGACGAATCGCACGCCTCGGCGGATATTCGACAGTCGTCGAACTGGCAGTTCGGATAGCTTTTTGTCGCGGCCCTCGATGGGTGCCGTATGGGACTAGACGAGGACTCACTCGAGTATCACGAGGCGGAGCCGCCCGGGAAACTGGAGATATCTACGACGAAGCCGACGAACACGCAGCGTGACCTCTCGCTCGCGTACTCCCCGGGCGTCGCCGCACCGTGCCTGGAGATCGCGGACGACCCCGACGACGCGTACAGGTACACCGCGAAGGGGAACCTCGTCGGCGTCGTCTCGAACGGAACGGCGGTTCTCGGACTCGGCGACATCGGCGCACAGGCGTCCAAACCGGTCATGGAGGGCAAGGGCGTCCTGTTCAAGCGGTTCGCCGACATCGACGTGTTCGACATCGAACTCGACCAGGACGACCCACAGCGCATCATCGACGCCGTCAGGGCGATGGAACCGACCTTCGGCGGCATCAACCTCGAGGACATCTCCGCACCCGAGTGCTTCACCATCGAGGAGACGCTCAGGGAGGAGATGGACATCCCCGTGTTCCACGACGACCAGCACGGGACGGCCATCATCTCCGGGGCGGCGCTGTTGAACGCGGCCGAGATAGCAGAGAAGGACATCGCGGACCTCGACATCGTCTTCTCCGGGGCGGGCGCGTCTGCGCTCGCCACGGCCAGGTTCTACGTCTCGCTCGGGGCCACGAGAGAGAACATCACGATGTGTGACTCCTCGGGCATCATCACCGAGGCCCGCGCCGAGGCCGGCGACGTCAACGAGTACAAGCGCGAGTTCGCCCGCGACGTCCCCGAGGGCGGCCTCGCCGACGCGATGGAGGACGCCGACGTGTTCGTCGGTCTCTCCATCGGCGGCCTGGTCGACCAGGACATGGTCCGGTCGATGGCCGACGACCCCATCGTCTTCGCGATGGCGAACCCCGACCCGGAGATCGGCTACGAGGAGGCCAAGGCCGCCCGCGACGACACGGTCATCATGGCGACCGGCCGGTCCGACTACCCGAACCAGGTGAACAACGTCCTCGGCTTCCCGTTCATCTTCCGCGGTGCCCTCGACGTCCGTGCGACCGAGATTAACGAGGACATGAAGGTCGCCGCGGCCCGTGCCCTCGCCGAACTGTCGAAGCAGGACGTCCCGGACGCCGTCGTCAAGGCCTACGGCGACCAGCCACTGCAGTTCGGCCCGGACTACATCATCCCCAAACCGCTCGACCCACGCGTGCTGTTCGAGGTCGCACCGGCCGTCGCCGAGGCGGCGATGGAGTCCGGGTGCGCCCGACAGGAACTCGACCCGGTGGAGTACGAGGAGCGTCTCGAAGCGCGCCTCGGCAAGTCCCGCGAGATGATGCGCGTCGTGCTCAACAAGGCGAAGTCCGACCCCAAACGCATCGCCCTCGCGGAGGGCACCGACGAGAAGATGATCCGTGCCGCGTACCAGCTAGCGGAGCAGGGCATCGCCGAACCGGTCCTCATCGGCAACGAGGACCGCATCCAGAAGACGACGCGACGCCTCGGCCTGGACTTCGACCCCGAGATAGCGGACCCACGGGCCGACGGCGACCGCTACGAGAGTTACGCCGACCACCTCTACGAGATTCGCCAGCGGAAGGGCCTCACCCGGAGCGAGGCCGAGGACCTCATCCGCCGGGACACGAACTACTTCGGGAGCGTCATGGTCGATTGCGGCGACGCCGACGCCCTGATGACGGGGCTGACCCACCACTACCCGTCGGCGCTCCGACCGCCGCTACAGGTCATCGGGACCGCGGCGGACGCCAACTACGCCGCCGGCGTCTACATGCTGACGTTCAAGAACCGGGTCATCTTCTGTGCCGACACCACCGTCAACCAGGACCCCGACGAGGAGATACTCGCCGAGGTGGCCGAACACACGGCCAACCTCGCACGCCGGTTCAACGTCGACCCGCGGGTCGCCATGCTCTCGTACTCCAACTTCGGGAGCGTCGACAACGAGGGCACGCGAAAGCCCCGCCGCGCCGCCGACATGCTCCGGACCGACGACAGCATCGACTTCCCCGTCGACGGCGAGATGCAGGCGGACACCGCCGTCGTCCAGGAGATACTCGAGGGGACCTACGACTTCGCCGAGTTCGACGAACCGGCGAACGTGCTGGTCTTCCCGAACCTCGAAGCCGGTAACATCGGCTACAAACTCCTCCAGCGTCTCGGCGGTGCGGAGGCCATCGGGCCGATGCTCGTCGGCATGGACAAGCCGGTCCACGTGCTCCAGCGGGGCGACGAGGTCAAGGACATCGTCAACCTCGCAGGGGTCGCGGTGGTGGACGCACAGGCGGACGAGTAGGCTGTCGCGGTCGTTTTTTGGTCCAGCTTTTGCGAGCGAGGCGGAGCCGAGCGAGACAAAAGGTGGTCGTCGACCTCGCAGGGGTCGCGGTGGTGGACGCACAGGCGGACGAGTAGGCTGTCGCGGTCGTTTTTTGGTCCAGCTTTTGCGAGCGAGACAAAAGGTGGTCGTCGACCTCGCGGTCAGTTCTCCGGCGACGGCTCCTCCGGGTCGGTTCTGTTCGTGAACTCCCGCCAGTGGCGGAGGCTCCAGACGCCGACGCCCGTACAGACGAGTCCGGTGGCGGCGATGTACAGCAGCAGTTCCGGGACGAACACGTCCGACTGGTGCTCGTAGGCGTAGACCACGCCCTCGCCGATCAGCGTGATGAGTCCGAACGCGAAGAGCGAGATGCCGACGACGGCGACGAGTACGTGTCGGCCGTTCGCGCCGGGGTCGTCGAGGAGGAGCAGGGTCACGACGAAGACGAGCGCGACCCCGAACACGTAGAAGGGGAGTCGGCTGGTGATGTTCCCGTTCCCGCCGTTCAGCGCCGAGAGCACACCGATCATCGCGAGGGTGAGCAAGACGGTCGAGCCAGCGACCGAGACTGCGGCCCGCCGTACCGGGTCGTCGAGCCAATCAAACGGGGCCATGAGGGTAGGTGAGACGGTCCCGGTCGAAAAGCGTTCCGGGGGGAATATGTGCGTCGGGGCTGTAAGGTCTGCCGGATGACGGCCGACGAACAGGGACTCGGAGTCAGCGACGACGAGACGGTCCGGTTCCCGACCGGCGACGTGCTGACGGGACGGGGGTTCGTCACTGGCAAGTCGGGGTCCGGCAAGTCGAACACGGCGAGTGTCATCGCCGAGGAACTGCTTGCGCAGGGCCGGGCGCTCCTCGTCGTCGACACGGACGCCGAGTACTACGGCCTGGCGGACCGGTACGAGGTGTTGACCGTCGGGTCGGGCGCACACTGCGACCTCGACGCGCGGGAGGTCGACCCCGCGTCGCTGGCTGAACTGGCCGTCTTCGAGAACGTCCCCATCCTGCTGGACGTCTCCGGACTGGACACCGGGACGGAGACGCACGACCTGCTGTACGACGTGCTCGACGCGCTGTTCGCGATGGAGAAGGAGGCGAAACACCCGTTCCTCGTGCTCGTCGAGGAGGTACACGAGTTCCTCCCCGAGCGCGGCGGGTCCGACGACCTGGCGGAGATGCTCATCCGGGTGGCGAAACGGGGCCGGAAGCGCGGTCTGGGCATCTGCGGGCTCTCACAGCGCCCGGCCTCGGTCTCGAAGGACTTCATCACGCAGTGTGACTGGCTGGTCTGGCATCGCCTCACCTGGGACAACGACACGAAGGTCGTCGACCGCGTCGCCGGGTCCGAGGCGGCCGAGGACGTCCAGTCGCTTGACGACGGCGAGGCGCTCGTCATGGCGGACTGGGAGGACTCGCTCCGACGGGTACAGTTCAGGCGCAAGGACACCACCGACGCCGGGTCGACGCCGGACCTCTCCGGGGCGAGCGCCACGCTCCCCGCCATCGGCGGGGACGTCGTCTCTCGCGCCCGGCGGGAGGACTCCGGGTCGACGGACGCGACGGACGACCCGGCCGACGACGACCGGACGGACGAATCGGTCGCCGGTGGGGCGGCCGAACGGCGCTCCAGGCGGGCGACGCGGCCGACCCCCGACATCGCCGAGTCGTCGCGGGCGGGTGCGCTGGCGGAGGCCGGAGACCTCGTCGTTCACGTCTTCGCGTACTTCCGGTGGAGTCTCGTCTGGGCAGTCGACGCGGTCGAGAACCAGTTCGCAGAGGAGTGTCGGGGTCGCTGGTACAGTCGGCTGCTCGCACGGCTGCTGGTCATCATCGGGTTCGTCGTCGCCTTCCTCGTCCCACTCGTGCTGGCGGTCCGGTTCTGAGACGGTCGCCGCCGCGTTCGATGGGGAGTCTACGGTCCGTGAGGTCGAGCTACTCGTCGACGTGTCGTCGGCGCTGGTACACGTACGCCGGGCATTCGACGACAGAGGACAGGAGCACGGCGACGATTATCGTGCCGCCGACGAACTCCACCGGTCGTTCGAGCGTGATGCCGAGCGCGACGACCCGGCCGACCAGCGCGGCGGTCACGACGGCCGTCCCAGCCGCCGTGTACAGCAGTGGATTCGGCGTCCAGTCGGTCGTCTCCGAGACGTACGCTGCGTCGTCGTACAGGTGGCCGGTCGCGAACGCGGAGACGGCGACGAGCACCGCCATCAGTGCGAACCCGACCAGGTTCGGTTCACCGTTCCGGGTGGTGTACAGCAGTTCCTGGCCGAAGGCGAGAACCAGCGGCAGGTACGCGAGGGCGATGACCGCCGGGGCGAGAAGGAGCCATTCGCGGTACTCGAACGTGTCCACGACGGTCTCGGCGTCGGTCACGGACCCGTCGAGTTCCTCGGCGTCGAACTCCTCGACGTCGGTCAGGTCCCTGCTCGTCGTCGACTCCTGGAGACTCGAGTTACTCATTCGGGGTCACCCGCTGTCTGCGATTCGTGTCGTTCCGTTGCGAGTCGTGTTCGGTATGTCATCGTGTCGTGACTCTGCGGCCGGAGCGCTGGCTGCCGCTGTGCCACCTGCCGACGACGTAGCGTCGCCACTGTCCGTGGGCAAGGCTTATGCCGTCGGGGGGAGAAGACGAGAGTGTCCTAATCCTTCCGTCTCCCCGCGTGGTGTATAGCCTGTGCCTTAGCACCGTCGCTCTCGATAGACTTGAATGTTATCTGTTCGAATGAACATATCAATGTCTGACATTTGACACGGGGGCGGTGAACGTGAACCCGATTCTGGACACGGCGGGCGCGACAGTACGGCGGAAGTACCCGTTCACGCCGGCTCTGGTACGCCACGCTACACGTTTCCCAGGGAGTATCTCAAACGGCCATTTGTCCTTCCTCCGTCTTTTTGTGGGTGGGGCGTCGCACACCGGTATGGACCGTCGCCAGTTCCTCGCACTCGCGGGCTCCGCTGCCGGCATCGGCGGCACCGGCGCCGCACTCAGCGGTGCCTCCGCCAGCGACGGGTTCGAAGAACCCTCCGTGGCCGACGCCGCCGGCGCGACGGACGACCCGTCGCCGGCGACCACCGTCCCGGCGGCCGAACTGGAGGTCTACTCGCGGGCGTCGGGAACCATCGAGACCCGGTTGCAGTTGCAGCGTTACGACGACCTGCGGACGGTCTACGACCGCACCCGGGCGCTCGACTACGGCGAGCGCGTCTTCCTCTCGGGCCGACTCGACTCCGGTACAGACTACCTGTTCGACCTGAGCGTCGACGACGTCCTGCTGATAGAGCGACCGGTGTACGCGGGCGAACGCGTCGTACTGGAGATCTCCGGCCCGAAGCCGTACACCGTCACCGTCGTCGAACACACCGACGTCTGAACGGAGCGACTGACGTCGCCCCGGTCAGCGTCGTCAGTCCGAGGCGTTGCGGTCCGCCCGCGACGGCGGCGGGTACTGTGGCCCGGTCGTCCCGGCCGGTTCGACGGGGTCCGGTCGCACGCAGCGCTCGGGTTCGTCGTTGACGTGTGCGTACCGTCTCGGTTCGTTCGCGAGCGGGTGCGCCGGGTTCTGGTCCGAGCAGATTCGGGCGGCGCGAACCTCGTCGAACCCCGACAGGCGCGCGCGGATGCCCCGCCAGTGGTTCTCGCTGGCGGGCGGGACGTCGAACGGCTCTGTCGGTCGCCAGTCGGGGTGGCGCGTGGCCAGCACGGCGTTGTTGACGTTCGCGGCGAGGTCGTCGTGGTCGACGAGGATGCCCACCCGTGCCGTGCGCGGCGCGCGTGCCGCGAGCACGTCGAGACCGAGGTGGAGTGCCCGATACTCGGCGACGTTGTTGTCGGGTGAGGAGTCGGCCGACGCGATTCGCGCGACGCGTGTCCCGTCACGCGTCTCGATGACTGCACCCAGTCCACCCTCGCCGGTCTCTCTGAACGACCCGTCTGTGGCGACGTAGAAATCTCGGTGGTGCGTTTCGGGTGGGTGCGCGATGTGCGGCGTCGGCGACTCGTCGAACAGATCCCGCAAGGCGGGACGGCCATGGGCGGCCATATCTACGGTAACGATGAGGCCGTTTATAAAATATACGGCGTTGTGAGATATTGTCACACGCGGAAAACAGCCGAAATCCCCGGAGTAGAAAGGATTGTTACCGTCGATATTCTCCCTGGTGACGTGAGCCGATACCGAAACGCCACGCTCTTTCTCGTCCTCGCTGCAGTGTGGGGCAGCGCGTTCATGGCGATCAAGGCCGGCGTGGAGTTCATCCCGCCCGTGCTGTTCGCCGCACTACGGTACGACATCGCCGGCGTCATCATGCTCGTCTACGCGGTCCTGGTCGTCGATGACTGGGTGCCACGGACGAGCGCCGGCTGGCTGGAGGTCGGTATCGGTGGCGTGTTCATGATCGCCGCGTACCACGCACTGCTGTTCGTCGGCGAGACCGGTCCCGTGAGCAGCGCCGCGGCGGCGGTGCTGGTCGCACTTTCGCCCATCTTGACGACGGCGTTCGCCCGCCTCCTGTTGCCCGACGAACCGGTGACGGCCGCGACGTGGCTGGGGATGATCCTCGCACTGGTCGGCGTCGTCGTCCTCGTGAACCCCGATCCGGACAACCTCCTGACCGAGGCCGTCGTCTCGAAACTCCTGGTGTTCGGTGCCGCCGCTGCGTTCGCCTTCGGGAGCGTCCTGACGCGCCGGGTCGACGGCGGACTCCCCATCGAGACGATGGAGGCCTGGTCGATGCTCGTCGGCGCGGCGCTGATGCACGCCGTGAGCGTCGCCATGCCGTCGGAGTCCATCGGGGCGATCGAGTGGACGACGACTGCCATCGCGTCGCTGGTCTACCTCGCCATCTTCGCCAGCGCGCTCGGCTTCCTGGTCTACTTCGACCTGCTGGACCGACTCGGCCCCGTCGAGATCAACATGGTCTCCTACGTCGCGCCCGTGTTCGCAGCACTCTCGGGCTTTCTCTTCCTTGGAGAACCAGTCACGGTCTCGACCGTCGTCGGGTTCCTCGTCATCTTCGCGGGGTTCGTCCTGGTGAAACACCGCGTCATCGCACAGGAGGTCGCGATTCTCGGGTCGCAGGGAACCGGCGATCAGGGTTCGTAGCGTTTCCCGACGACGAGTGCCCAGAGGTTACAGAGGAGCAACGTACAGAACGCCAGCGTCTTCGCGCCCGTGTCGAGGCCGGACGCGAGCAGCGCGACGGCCAGGAACGGGAGCGAGACGGCACCCCAGAACGCGACCATCCGGACCGATTCGGGCGCCGACCGCGAGACAAGGTCGAACGGTCGGGTTACGAACCGTTCCGTGAGGGAGGGACTCGACATCGTCGACAGAGGATTGCGTCTCCAGAACCTTATAACCAGCAGGGTTAGGAGTTGATTTCTGCCCGTTAGGGGGGAAATTACGACCATTTACCGACTCGCGCCGGAGTCGTGGTCGGCAACTGGCCGCATCTGCAGGATTCCACGTCGCGTGGCACCTGCTGTCCGGGAACGAACGACGGCGCAGAACGGACGACCGGGGCGGTTACTGGAAGCCGATGCGGCCGCCGGCACGGTCGCGACCGACGTCTGCCGTACCGCCCTTGAACTCGTCTTTCATCTGCTCGTAGTAGTCGAGGATGTCCTCGGTGATGGTCGGCCGGACGTTCTCCATGGCCTGCCGGAAGTGGCGCATGTCGACCGTCTCCGCGTCGTCGTCCTCGCGCAGGGACTCGATGGCCGCCTCGCGGGCGATGGACTCGAGGTCGGACCCGACGTAGCCGTCGGTCAACTCGGCGAGTTCGCGCAGGCTGACGTCGGGCGCCAGCGGCGTGTCCTGCGTGTGGATCTTCAGTATCTGCTCGCGTCCCTCGACGTCGGGCTGGCCGACCATGACCAGCCGGTCGAAGCGACCCGAGCGGATGAGCGCCGGGTCGATCATGTCCGGGCGGTTGGTCGCGCCGATGACCATCACGTCGCCCATCTCTTCGAGGCCGTCGAGTTCGGTCAGCAACTGGTTGACGACGCGCTCGGAGACGTTCGAGCCCATCTCGCCGCCCCGTCCGGGGGCGAGCGAGTCGAGTTCGTCGAAGAAGATGACCGTCGGGGCCACCTGGCGGGCCTTCCGGAACGTCTGTCGGATAGCCTTCTCGGACTCGCCGACCCACTTCGACAGCAGTTGCGGGCCACGGACGCTGATGAAGTTGGCGTTCGTCTCGTTGGCGACGGCCTTCGCCATCAGCGTCTTCCCGGTGCCCGGCGGGCCGTAGAGCAGGACCCCCTTCGGCGGGTCGATGCCCATCCGCTGGAACTTCTCGGGGTTGTTCAGCGGCCACTCGATGGACTCCTCGATGTTCTCCTTGGCCGCCTCCAGCCCGCCGACGTCGTCCCAGGATATCTTCGGGAGTTCGACGAGGACCTCGCGCATCGCGGACGGTTCGACCTCGGCGAGTGCGCCGCGGAAGTCCTCGCGCTTTACGATCATCCGGTCGATGAGGCTCGGCGGGATGTCCTCCTCGTCGAGGTCGATCTCGGGGAGGTAGCGTCGGAGCGCCTTCATCGCGGCCTCCTTCGTCAGCGACTCGATGTCGGCCCCGACGAAGCCGTGGGTCTCGTCGGCGAGTCGGTTGAGGTTGACGTCGTCGGAGAGGGGCATGCCACGCGTGTGGATCTGGAGGATCTCCTCGCGGCCGGACTCGTCGGGCACGCCGATCTCGATCTCGCGGTCGAAGCGGCCGGGACGGCGGAGGGCGGGGTCGACCGAATCGACGCGGTTGGTCGCCGCGATGACGATGACCTGCCCCCGGGCTTCGAGGCCGTCCATCATCGTCAGGAGCTGGGCGACGACGCGGCGTTCGACCTCGCCGGTCACGTCCTCGCGCTTCGGTGCGATGGAGTCGAGTTCGTCGATGAAGATGATGGAGGGGGACTCCTCGCTCGCGTCCTCGAATATCTCCCTGAGTTGCTGTTCGGACTCGCCGTAGTACTTGGAGATGATCTCGGGGCCGGCGATAGAGAAGAAACTCGCCGAAGTCTCGTTGGCGACGGCCTTCGCGAGCAGCGTCTTGCCCGTCCCCGGCGGACCGTGCAGGAGCACGCCCTGTGGCGGCTCGATGCCGAGCTTCTTGAATATCTGGGGATGTTTCATCGGCAACTCGACCATCTCGCGGACGCGCTGGATCTCGCCCTGCAGGCCGCCGATGTCCTCGTACGTGATGCCGCCGCCGGTCTTCTCGAAGCCGGATATCGGCTCCTCGCGCAGTTCGACCTCGGTGTCCTCGGTGATGAGGACGACGCCCTCGGGCTGGGTCTCGACTGCGATGAGCGGGATGGCCTGGCCGGGCGAGCGCATGAACGGGTGGTTCGTGCTCGACATGACCGGCACGATGTCGCGCTCGACGACCGGACGCTTCAGTATCTGGCGCTTGACCATACCCGCCGCGTCGGAGCCGAACTGCACCGACGCCTCCTCGGGCGGGGCCAGCACGAGTTTGTCGGCCTTCGTCGCCTCGGCTTTCCGGATGGTCACGCGCTCACCGATGCCCACGTCGGCGTTCTGGCGGGTGAACCCGTCGATGCGTACCGTGTCTGTGTTCCAGTCCTGTCGGTCCGCGCGCCACACCTTGGCCGCCGTGGTGTCTGCGCCCTCTATCTTGATGATGTCGCCCGGGCTCAGCTTCAGATGCAAGAGCGTGTCCGGGTCGAGTCTGGCGATTCCGCGTCCCGAGTCGTTCGGGTACGCCTTGGCCACCTCCAGTTGAACTTCGTTCATGATTCAGGCTACGGGGATGGTTCTGTCTGAGGTTCGCGGCCCGATATGTCTTTTGCTACTGCGACCCATCGGGCCGGTGTCACCTGTCCAATGCCCCGTGATAACACTCCTACTTGGTGCCGAACAGTACTAAGTCCTACCGGGTTGACTGCCGGTTTCGCCGTGGTCGGCACCGCGGCCCGGACGCGACGACCGGCCGCTGGCGACCGTTCGTATCAGATATATTCACAATGTGTCGAGGGTTGCGTTCGCGTTACGTCCGTATCGCCGTCAGTTGGTCCGGCCCGCCGTCGAGGTGCCGACGACGAGTTCCAGACCGGTACCGTTTCAACCCGTTTCCCGGCGCGTCGGCCATCGTCTCCGGTCCGCCGCCAGATACCCACATTCGAGGACGACAGACAGCATCGCAGGCGGGACCGACTCCTACCTTAGTCTATTTTAACACTCCTTAGTCCTATATACAGCTCACCAGCTAACCTTATATCCGATGCCGTAGTTCGTTCGAACAGCGATGACCACCACAGACAGCGACACGCGCGCCACGGACGAGGACCGGCCCACGGACAGTATCTACGACCATCACCCGTTCAACTTCGGCATCTGGCGGCACACCGACCCCGTCGACGACGCCAACGCCGACGCCGAGGCGGCCGAGGCTACGTCGACCGAGGGAGAACGGCCGGTCGTCACCGACGGTGGGGTCGCCGCCACCACCGTCTGTCCGTCGTGCTCGGGCGAACTGGTCAACGTCCAGGGCGTGCCGGCCTGCTCCGACTGCACCTGGACGGCACGCTGAGACGGACCGCGAACGAGGGCGAAGCGGGGGTCGTGGTGGTCCCCCGGTAGACGAGCGCAGCGATGGCAGGCACTTCTCCGTCACGGACGTCGTCGGTCGAGAGCGCTGTGGCCACCTCCTGCCGTCGGTTCGTCACTCGTCGTCCTCGTCCCGGTGTTCTGCCAGGGCTTCGTCGATGGTCAACTCGCCGGTCGCGACCCGGCGGGCGAGCACCTCGTCGATTGCGCGGTTCTCGGCCGACTGCTCGCGCGAGCGGTCCTTGATGACCTGTATCTCGCCGGCCGTCGGTTCGACGTCCCGTTGTTCGACCACCTCGCCCTCGATGCGGGCGATGTTCACCGCCGCGAGCACGTCGCCCATGCCCCGTGCGCCCGTCCCGAGGTACGGCGTCGTCCCCGTCTCGTCGACGAGTTCGACGTGCACGTCGTCGAGTTCGTTCACGATGGCCGCCCCGTCGAGGCGTGCGCCGTCGCCGACCCTGACGATGGGGTCGGCCGTGTCGGCCACCTCGCGCTCGATGACGCCGACGGCCTGGTCGAGGGGCACCTGGAACGCGGCGACTATCGTCTCGCCGGCGAGCACCGCGATGCCGGGCTTTCGACCGGGGTCGACGCCGACTATCGTCCGGCCCTCGCCGCCCCGGAGCAGCGCGAGCGCCTCGTCGACCGCCCGTCTGGCCTCGTCCGGGGCGGCCCTGACGACCTTCACGCCGACCATGTCCGCGTCGTCGACCGGTATCTCCTCGTCCGCCCCGACGACGAGGACGTCCGTCTTCTCGGGGAGCTGGTCACCCGGTTCGACGGTAGTGAATGTCACGCCACGGTCGCGCAGTTCGTTGACGACGCCGTGGTACAGCTCGAAGTCCTCGGTCGCGACGACTATCACCTGCGTACGTTTCGGCCGGTCGGGCTTAAGCTTCCGTTCCGTGAGCTTTTACCCTGAGCCGACTGACAGGCGAGTGTGAACGAGCAGATACCCATCGGCTACGACCCGCTCGACGACCTGCTGGGCGGCGGGTTCGAGCGCGGCACCGTCTCGCAGGTGTACGGGCCACCGGCGGCCGGGAAGACGAACGTCGCGCTCGTGACCGCCGTCGAGGCGGCGGCCCGCGGTGGGACCGTCGTCTACGTCGACACCGAGGGGCTCTCGCTCGACCGCTTCGAACAGGTCGCGAGCGCCCGCGCCGACCGGTCCGACGAGAGCATCGGCGACATCACGGACCGCATCGTCGTCGAGGAGGCGCTCGACTTCGCGGAACAGGAGGAGGCCGTCCGCGACGTGGAGGGGTTCGCCGAGCAGGCCGACCTCGTCGTCGTCGACTCCGCGACCGGGTTCTACCGGCTCGAACGTGGCGAGGACTCGACGGGCGGCGACGCCCTCCGGAAGGTGGGACGACAGGTCACCCACCTGCTGTCGCTGGCTCGTCGACACGACTTCGCCGTCCTGCTGACCAACCAGGTGTTCTCGGACCCCGACAGCGACCGGATCCGTGCGCTCGGCGGGAACACGCTGGAGCACTGGATGGGGACCGTGGTCCGAATCGACCGGTTCCGCGGCGGGAACCGCCGTGCGACGCTGGAGAAACACCGTGCGAAAGCCGCAGGAGAGTCGGTGCAGTTCAAGATAACCGACGCCGGCATCGCGGCGGCCGAGGTCTGACGACGGGGAGTGCGACCCCGAGGTCACGAGGAGTTCGTCGCCTCTAGAGTTCGTTGAGCTTGCGAGCCAGTTGCCCACGGTACTGCTCGTCGGACCGGTAGTTCTTCATCTCCAGGACGTTCCGTTCGAGCTTGTCGAGGGCGACGCGGAAGGCGCTCTCTGCGCCGTAGCCCTCGCCGGAGCCGGCGACCTGCCCGTTCGAGGTGCGCACCCGTATCTGGCAGTAGATGAGCGGCGTGCCACGGAGTTTCTCCTTGTGCTCCTGGAAGCGGACGTGGACGTGCATCACCTGCATCTTCTGGTACTTGTCGAGCACCTCCGTCAGCGACTGGCGGATGTCATCGCGGGAGATGGTGTCCAGGAGCGCGATGTTCGTGATCTGGACGTCCATGTGGTCCTCCTCGGTGAACGTCAGCGCCCGAAGCACGTCGGTCTTCGTCAGGACGCCGACGACCTGCGAGTCGTCCCCGTCGTCGACGACGACCAGGCCGCCGAGGTCGTTCTCCAGCATCCGGTCGACGGCCTCCTCGACGGACTCGTCGACGGTCGTCGTCCGTACCGGACTGCTCATGAAGTCGTTGACCGGGATGTCGAGGATGCGGTCCCGGTCGCCGACGCGTTCGCCCGTGGTCGCCTTGCTCATCCCCCGGACGACCACGTCCGCGACGTCGTGCGTGGTCACGACGCCGGTCAGCGTGCCCTCGTCGTCCAGCACCGGCAGGCGGGAGATGCCGTGTTCGCGAAGGAGATTGACGACCGTCCCGAGGCCGTCGCCGTCGCCGACGGTCACGGGGTCGTCCGAGTATATCTGCTCGACCGTGAGCGCGTCGAGGTTGTCCAGGACGGCGCCGAGAATCGCGTCGGCGGTGACGATTCCCCAGAGAGCGTCACCCTCGAACACCGGCGCGACCTTCACGCCCCCCTCGACGAGGACCCGCGCGGTCTCGCGGACGTCCTCGTGCCGGTTCACCTTCGGTGCAGGGGCGTTCCTGCTCGGCTTCACCAGCGCCGCGACCTTCGCGTCGTCCTCGACGTGCGACTGGATCAGTTCCCGTTCGGAGATGACCGCCTCGTACTCGCCGTCGCGCACGACGATGATCCCCTTCGGGTTGTCCTGCTCGAACAGCGAGCGCACCTTCCCCAGCCTCGTCTCCACGTCGACCTCGATGTACTCCTCGGTCGCGATATCAGAAATATTCATACTACGCGTATGGGTTACTCTCGCGCTGGTCTTGAAGATACCGCCGGGTACGGGCGTGAAGACTTTGGGTTCCGGGACGAACCGTCTCTCATGCTCCCAGACATCACCGTCCTCGGGCCGTGGACGTACCTCGCCACCGAGGTCCTGTTCGGGTCCATCGCCGCCGGTTTGCTCTGGCGTGCCGACGCGTTCGCACGGGCGGGAACGACCATCGCCGTCCTCTACCCCGTCGCGTACGTCTGGGACTGGTACACGCTCACCGTCGGCGTCTTCGAGATACCCATGCGGACCGGCGTCTCCCTGCTGGGAATCCCCGTCGAGGAGCACGTCTTCATGGTCGTCGTTCCAGCGCTCGTCCTCGGCGTCCACGAGAACGTCCACCGTGACCTGGAACGGTCGTCCTGACCGTCGCTTCTCCCGTGGCCCGCACCGACCGAAACCGCGTCGCTTTAGCCGTCCCTCGGTCAGGAACCGGTATGGACGCCCTCGAACGTTCGGTCCACGAGGCCCCGATACTCGACGAGGACGGGTACCGATACCTCGTCCACCCCATCAGCAACGGCATCCCGACGCTCGACCCCCACCTCGTCCGGGAGGTCGTCGACGGCGTCTGTCGCGTCGCCGACCTCGCCGACGCCGACGTCATCGTCACGCCGGTCACGATGGGCGTCCACGTCGCGACGGCCGTCTCGCTCGTCTCGGACATCCCACTCGTCGTCATCCGGGACCGCGAGTACGGGTTCGACGACGAGTACGGGTTCGACGCGGGCGAGGACAGACTCTACCTCAACGACGTCGCCCCCGGCGACGACGTGCTCGTGCTGGACGACCTCACGAACACCGGCGCGTTCGTCGCGGCCATCACGGAGGCGCTGGCGGACGTGGGTGCGAACGTCGTCGACGTGGTGACGGTCATCCGTCGCACCGAGTCCGAACCGGTCCCGATGGACCACGAGGTCAAGAGCCTGCTCGACGTGCGCGTCACGGCGGACGGCGTCGAGGTCGTCGACTGAGACCGGCCCCGAACGAACCTTTCTTTGCGCCGACTCACGACGCCTCGACCATGAAGACTGCACTCGTCATCCTCGACGGCTGGGGCCTGAACGACGACCCCGGCGACCACAGGGACGCGGTCGCGGCGGCGCACACGCCGGTCTTCGACCGCCTCCGCCGCACCGGCGCCTACGGTCGCCTCTCGGTGACGGGCCGGCGCGTGGGCCTGCCCCAGGGTCAGATGGGCAACTCCGAGGTCGGCCACCTGAACATCGGTGCGGGCCGGGTCGTCATGCAGGAGTACACCCGTATCGAGGACGCCATCGCCCGGTGGCGGGGCGACCCAGACGCACCCGAGGACGACGCCGACGGGTCGTTCGACGAGAACGAGGCCATCGCGTCGGCGTTCGAGCACGCGGACGCGAACGGCGGTCGGGTCCACCTGCTGGGCCTGGTCAGCGATGGAGGGGTCCACTCCGCACAGGAGCACCTGCACGCGCTGGTCGAACTGGCGGCCGAGCGCGAGGTCCCGGCGGTGACCCACGCGTTCACCGACGGCCGGGACACGCCACCGAAGTCGGGTGCGGGCTACCTCGCCGACCTGCAGTCGGTCGTCGCGGAGTACGGCACGGGCGACGTGGCGACGGTGGTCGGTCGCTACTACGCGATGGACCGCGACCGGAACTGGGAGCGAACCCGGGCGGCCTACGACGCCATCGTCGACCGCGAGGCCCCCCACCACGCCGAGACGGCGGTCGACGCGGTCGAGGCGAGTTACGAGCGGGGTGACACGGACGAGTTCGTCGAGGCGACCACCGTCGGTGACCACGCCGGCGTCGAGGACGGCGACGCCCTCCTCTTCTTCAACTTCCGGTCGGACCGCGCCCGGCAACTGACGCGGCTGCTCGCCGACATCGAACCCGAGGACGAACAGGTCGAGGACTGGCCTGACCCGCCGTCGACGCGGGTCGTCACGATGACGGAGTACGACAGGACGTTCGGCCTGCCGGTGGCGTTCGAACCGCGACAGCCGGAGGACACCCTGGGCGAGGTGCTGTCGGAGGCGGGTTCGACACAGCTCAGGATCGCGGAGTCGGAGAAGTACGCCCACGTCACCTACTTCCTCAACGGCGGGCGGGAGGTGGAGTTCGAGGGCGAGTCCCGGGAGATCGTCGAGAGTCCGGACGTACCGACGTACGACGAGACGCCGGAGATGAGCGCCGAGGCGGTCACGGACACCGCCATCCGGCACATCGAGCGCGAGGACCCCGACGTGCTGGTGCTGAACTACGCCAACCCGGACATGGTCGGGCACACCGGCGACTACCGTGCTGCCGTCGAGGCGGTCGAGACCGTGGACACGCAACTCGGGCGACTGCTCGAGGCCGTCCGTGCCGCCGGTGGCCACGCGCTGGTGACGGCCGACCACGGCAACGCCGACGACATGGGGACGCCGGAGAATCCACACACGGCCCACACGTACAACGACGTGCCGTTCGTCTACGTCAGTCCCCGGAACGACGACGGCGGAAAACGGGTCCGCGAGGGCGGGTCGCTCTGCGACGTGGCACCGACGCTCCTCGCGCTGGCCGGCGTGTCGAAACCGGCGGCGATGACCGGCGAGAACCTGCTCGTCGGCGAGTGAGGTGGTGCCGGGTCGGTCCCGGCTCAGGTCGACGTGAACGTCTCCTCTCGCGCGTGCAGTTCGTCGGGAACGAGACGCAGGAACTCGAACGTTATCTCGCCGGGCGGCGACCCGAACATGTCGACGAGGGGGATGTCGACCCGGTCCAGCCCCGCCAGACTCTCGGACGCGATGTCCTCCTGCTCGATGTTCTGGAGGCGACCACTCGCCACGACGCTTCGCCAGCGTCTGTCCTCGTCGTCCTGCTCGATGTCCACGTTGTCTGGCTGGCCACCTGGACTCCGCCCACCGGGATTACCGTGTCCGCTGTGGGAGTAGGTCACGAACGTGACGGCTCGACCGTCGAGTTCCTCCTTCGACCACTGCTCTCCGACGGCGAGTCGGAAGTAGAAGGTCTCCTCGACCGGGTCGTAGCCGTAGGACACTGGTATCGTGTGCGGCGGCGTGTCCCCGGCGGTCGCCAGCGAGATGACGCCGGTCCCGCCGTTCCCGAGGAAGGTATCTCGGTCACCCGATGCCATCGCTACGGTGCTGTCCTCTTCCATACGTCGTACGACGGTGCGTGCAGTGATAAATTGGGGCGCGGATTCTGTCAATCGTACTGACACGAACCGGGTCGTGTGGCCCGGTTCCGTCCTCAATCTGCCTCGTTCGTCTCCGCCCCGGGGACGACGTCCCACGTGACGCCGCCGGCCGCGACGGCAGCCAGCGACGCCAGCACGACGCCGCCACCGGCGAGCGCGAGGTACGGCGAGCGGTCCGCGACCGCACCGAGAGCCACGCCGAAGGGGATGGCGACCATCGAGTTCACCATCGACACGCCGGAGAGCGTCGTCGCCCGGCCGGCCGTCTCGACCCGGTCGTTGACGTACTGGTTGGCCAGCGTCTCCGTCGGCGTGCGCACGACCCGTATCAGCACGAACGCCGGCAGAGCGACGACCGGGACGACCCAGACGGCGGCGAGTGCGACGCCCAGCAGCGCCGGTGCGAGCGTGACCCAGCGCTCGAACCCGACCGTCTCGCGGAGCCACGAGGCCCGGTCGCTGGCGGCCGCGGCGAGGAGCGTGAACCCCGCGTAGAGCCAGCCGAGGCCCACCTCGGGCACGCCGAGGTCCACCGCCACCGGCTGGGTCAACCGGGCCGTCGCGCTGGCGACGGCGACGACCACCGCGACCCACAGGACGACCCCGCGCAACTCGACCGAGAGCAGGCGCTCGCGCAGGACCGGGATGGCCTCGGCGGCGGACAACCGGTCGTCGCCGGTCACGTCGACCCGGGGCATCGTCGCCAGGACGACGACGCCGACGACCCAGAGCACCCCGGTGACGAAGAAGGGGTAGCGCAGGTCGACCGAACCCAGGTAGCCGCCGCCGACCGCCGCCACCGCACCGGAGACGAGCGTCAGCGACTGTCCCCGTCCACGGACGTGGGCGAAGGCGTCGTCCGCATCGTCCCGGTCGAGCGTCTCGTACAACCACGCGTCGGTACTCCCCGACTGGAGCGTCGACCCCAGCGCCCAGAGCAGGTAGATGCCCGCGAGCGCGCCGAACGTCGTGGACAGTCCCATCCCGACCACCGCGAGCGCCCGGAGCGCGTTGCCGACGACGAGGCTGTTCCGCCAGCCCATCCGGTCGCCGACGTACCCCGTCGGGATCTCGCCCGCCGTGAGCCCGACCCACCAGATGGCGTCGAGGAGCATTATCTCGGTGTAGCTGAGGTCCTGCGCCCGCAGGAACAGCACCCATATCGGGATGGTCAGGCCGGCAGTCGCGGTCAGCTTGTAGAGGTAGTACGAGCGCACCGGACCGGCGAGGAGGGACGGGCGTTGCACGGTCCAGATTCGTCGGAGACGGGACAAAGGCGTTCCCTGAATCGATATTTTGTAGAGGGGGTGATACGTGAGGCGAGGCACCGACCCTGTCACCGTCGCAGGACGACGAGGTGTGGATTGCGGACGGCCCGACGAGACCATGTCACACGAAACCAGTAACCATGGATATGCTGTAGCAGGTCGAATGTCTCCCTATGGGACGCGAATACAAACTCAACGAACTCGACAGTCTCCTCTCCGAGCTGGAGTACCCTGTCGCCCGCGAGGACGCGGTCGCCGCGTGCGACGACGTGACGCTCCTGCTCGCGGACGGGCGAGAGAACCTCGGAGGGACCCTCGCCCGGTCGAACGACGACGCGTTCGACTCGGCCGAGGAACTGAAGAGCGAGGTGTTGAACCTGCTCCCCCGCCGTGCCGTCGGCGAACCGTATCAGTCCGAAGGCGAAGGATAGTCGGGGGCTGACGGGCTCTGGGACGTCGAGGACGACCCGTCTCAGTCGCCGGTCCGGAACGAGTAGTCCAGGCTCCCCGCCGAGTGGGTGAGACTCCCCATCGAGACGACGTCGACCCCCGTCGTCGCGTAGTCGGCGACGGTGTCGAGCGTGATGCCGCCCGACGCCTCGGCGAGCACGCCGTCGGGGAGCAGGTCGACGGCCTCGGCCGTCGTCTCGGGCGACATGTTGTCCAGCAGGACGACGTCGGCCCCCGCGTCGGCGGCGCGGGGTGCGTCCCCGGGCGTCTCCACCTCGACCTCGACCTTCGTCGCGAAGGAGACGCGCTCGCGGAAGTGCGCGACGGCGGCCTCCAGTCCCAGTTCCTCGACGTGGTTGTCTTTCACCATGACCATGTGCGAGAGGTCGAGGCGGTGGGTGTCGCCGCCGCCGGCGACGACGGCCCGCTTCTCGATGCCACGCAGGCCGGGCGTCGTCTTCCGGGTTGCGGCGACGCGCACGTCGTCGGTGACGGCCCGGACGGCGTCGACGGCCCGGCGGGTCCGGGTCGCGACGCCCGAGGCGTGGCCGGCGACGTTCACGGCCACGCGCTCGCCACGGAGCACGTCCCGCGCTGCCCCGGCGACCCGGAGCACGACGTCGCCGGTCTCGACCCGCGTCCCGTCGTCGAGCGTCTCGGTCACGTCGACGTCGAGGTACTCGAAGACGCGCGTGGCGGCGTCGGTGCCGGCGACGACGCCGGCCTCCGTCGCGACGAGGCGACCGGTCGTCTCCCCCGGCACGTCGTTCGTCACGTCGTGGTGGCCGACGTCCTCGCGGAGCCACGACTCGACGGTGCTGTCGTGTATCATCAGTCGTCCGCCGGGGCGGTCTCGGCCGCCTCGACGTAGTGACAGCCGACGCTCTCGTCGTTCTCGGCGGCGGCCCGCGCGACCAGCAGCGCGGTCACGCTGGCGTGCCGGAGTTCGTACAGGTCGCGTGCGGTCCGGGTGCGGACGTAGGCGTCGACCTCGCCCTTCAGTCGCCGGAGGACGGCCTGGGCGCGCCCGAGGTCCGAGGGCGACCGCCGAAGGCCGACGTACTCGTCCATCACGCGCTGGAGGCGGCGGAACTTCTCGGCGGCGAAGCGCGGGGGCAGGTCCGGGTCCCGTGCGAGCAGGTCCGGCGTCTCCACCGGTTCGGGGTCGACCCCGGCGGCGTCCGCCCCGGCCCGCAGGCCCCAGACCAGTCCTTCGAGCAGGCTGGTCGAGGCGAGGCGGTTCGCACCGTGGACGCCGGTCCGGGCGCACTCGCCGACGGCGTAGAGTCGGTCGAGGCTGGTCCGTCCCTCGTGGTCGACGTCGATGCCGCCACAGAGGAAGTGCTCGCAGGGGGCGACGGGGATGCCGGTCGCCCAGTCGACGTCCCGTTCCTCGCACTTCGCGGCGAGGTCCGGGAAGGCATCGTCGAACGGGTCGTCGAGCGTGGTCACGTCGAGCGTGACGCCGCCGGTGGCGTCGATCTCGTCCTGCACCGCCCGGGCGACCACGTCGCGGGGAGCGAGTTCGGCGTCCTCATGGTAGTCGGGCATGAAGCGCTTGCCGTCGGCGTTGTAGAGCAGTCCGCCCTCGCCCCGGATGGCCTCGGAGAGCAGGAACGAGTCGTCGTCCCCCGCCGTTTCGCCGCTCCGGTCCGAGTCGCGCCGTGTCTCGCTACCCGCGAACGCCGTCGGGTGGAACTGCACGAACTCCATGTCGGCGACGTCGGCGCCGGCGAGCGCGGCCATGCCGATGCCGTCGCCGGTCGACCCGGCCGGGTTCGTGCTCCGGCCGTAGCAGTCGCCGATGCCGCCGGTTGCCAGGACCGTCGTCCCGGCGAAGACCGGCGCGCCGGTCTCGGCCCTGGGTGGGACGCCAGCGCCGGACGACGCGTCGGCGGGGTCGCGGTCGAGCATCGCGCCGTGGACGCGCCCCTCGTGGGTGACGAGTTCGAGCGCGGCGGTGTCCTCCAGTACCTCGACGGACGGGTGCTCGTCGAGGTGACGCAGGAACGGCCGGAGGATGTGCCGGCCCGTCGAGGCGTCGACGTGCAGGATGCGTTCCTCGGAGTGGGCGGCCTCGCGGGTGAAGTCGAACGCGTCGGTCTCCGGGTCGACGTCGAACTCGACGCCGAGCGTGTCGACCAGCACGTCCGAGACGGCGTCGTCCGCGTTCTCGACGAGCACGTCGACGGCCGCCTCGTCGGCGGTGCCGGCGCTGGCGTCGAGGATGTCGCGCCGGAACGTCGCAGGGTCGGTCCCGGTGGTCGAGATGCCACCCTGTGCCCAGTCGGAGGCGGCGTCTTCTGGACGCTCTGCCTTGGTGACGACGAGGACCTCGGCACCCTCCCGGGCCGCGCCGAGGGCGGCCGCACAGCCTGCGATGCCGGTTCCGACGACGAGGACGTCGGTGGTCCGCGTGGTTCGCGACTCGTCGTCGCTCGCGTTCGAGGTGCGTGCCATCCCGTCACACCTCCAGCATCCGGTCGAGTGCGACCTTCGCGAGTTCCTTCTCCTCCGGTGCGACCTCGATGACGTTGCGCTCGCGCCCGGCGACCAGTTCCTCCAGCACCCACGTCAGGTAGTTCGGGTCGATCTGGCGCATCGCGTTGCAGTCCATGCAGGCGTCGCCACAGAGCGGGACGACGTTCACGTCGGGGTGCCAGCGCGAGAGGTGGTTCGTGAGGTGAATCTCGGTTCCGACGGCCCACGTCTCGCCCGGGTCCGCGTCGGCGACGGTCCGGGTGATGGTCGCCGTCGACCCGGCCACGTCGGCCGCCTCGACGACCTCGCGGCGACACTCGGGGTGGACGATGACGTTCGCGTCCTCGTACCGTTCGCGCACCTGCTCGACGTGGTCGACGCGGAACCGTTCGTGGACCTGGCAGTAGCCGTCCCACAGGACGATGTCTGCCTCGGCGGCCGCCTCGGCGTCCTTCCCCTCGGGGTCCCACGGGTCCCACTCGGCGACGCTGTCCGCCATCCCGAGTCGGTGTGTCGTGTTCTCGCCGAGGTGCTTGTCTGGCAGGAACAGCACCTTGTCGCCGCGCTCGAAGGCCCACTCGAACGCACGGTGGGCGTTCGACGACGTACAGACCAGGCCGCCCTGCTCGGCGCAGAACGCCTTCAGGTCGGCGTAGCTGTTCATGTAGGTGATGGGAACGATGTCCGCGTCGGGTGCCGCCGCCGTGATCTCCTCCCAGGCGGCGTCGACCTGCAGGGCCTCGGCCATCCCGGCCATCGGGCACGACGCCTCCATCGAGGGGAGGACGACCGTCTGGTCGTCGCCGGTGATGATGTCCGCGGACTCGGCCATGAACGTCACGCCGCCGAAGACGACGTACTTCGCGTCCGCGTTCGCGGCCTCCTTGCTCAACTGGTAGGAGTCGCCGACGAAGTCGGCGTGTTCGACTATCTCCCGTCGCTGGTAGTTGTGACCGAGGACGACGACGTCGTCGCCGAGTTCTGCCCTCGCCGCCTCGATGCGGTCGGTTCGTTCGTCTTCGTCGAGGTCGCGGTACTCGGGCGGGAGCTGTTCGAGGTTGTCGTACTTGAACAGGCTCAGTTCCGTCTCGAAGTCCGCGGTTTCCATTGCTGGCACGTCTGGAGCACCTGTGGTTCTCTACACGTCGGAGTACCACATTGAAGAAATTTTCTCTTCAATCCTCGGCACCGAGTGACTACTTCCCCTGATAGTGGTGTCAGAGAGCAATCTTCTGCTCAGTCTGGGAGATACAGAGGCACTCCGTATCCGGTAGTGGCGTCCGTACAGTCGCAGGATTCGACGGCAGCGTCGCCCCCGGCGACGGCCTCCCCCGCGCCGACTGCCGAAGCGGGAACCTACATTAGCCTGCATCCCTCGATTTGGCACGTGACCGCGCTCTCTCGCGCCGACTTCGCCGACGGGTTCCGGACCGTCCTCCCCGCGCTCCCCGCCAACGTCCCGTTCGGCCTCGTCGTCGGCGTCGCGGCCGTGAACCTCGGGCTCCACCCCGTGACCGCCGTCTGGTCGGCCGCGCTCCTGTTCGCTGGCGCCGCCCAGTTGGCGATGATCGAGTTGCTCGCCCGCGACGCACCCGTCGTCGTCGCCGTCTTCACGGCCATCGTCGTCAACCTGCGGTACGCGATGTACAGCGCCAGCATCGCGCCGTACTTCGAGTCGCTCTCGCGGGCCTGGCGACTGGTCGTCTCCTTCTTCCTCCTCGACGTGACGTACGCGCTCTCGCTGCCGACGTTCCGGTCGGACGCCGCGGTCGACCGGCGGTCGTACTACCTCGGCGTCGCGGTGCCCCTGTGGACCGTCTGGACCGGTTCCGTCGCCGCCGGGGCGTCCCTCGGCACCGAACTCCCGCAGGGGTGGCACCTCGAGTTCGCCATCCCGCTCCTCTTTCTCGCACTGCTGGTCCCGAACGTCAGGGACCGCGGGGGCCTCGTGGCGGCCGTCGTCGGCGGCGTCGGCGCCGTGGCGGGCCTCGGCGTCCCCTACGACCTCGGCCTGGTCGTCGCGGCCGTCGTCGGCGTCGGCCTCGGACTGGCCGTCGACCCGGACGGCGACTCGGCCGACGACGAGACGACGGCGGAGGTGGACGGGTGACCTCGACGGCGGTCCTCTGGGGCGCGTTCGTCGCGGCCGCCGTCGGGACCTACCTGCTCCGCATCTCGTTCGTCATGCTGTTCCAGCACGTCGACGAGGTACCGGCCCGCGTCGAGCGCGCACTCGAACTCGTCCCCGCGGCGGCGCTGGCGGCGCTGGTCCTGCCGGCGCTCGCTGCCCCCGACGGGACCGTGTCCCTCGAGGCCCCGAGACTGCTCGCGGGCGGCGTCGCCGCCGCCGTGGCCTGGCGGACGGAGAGCATGACGTGGACGCTGGTGGTCGGGATGGGGGCGCTGTGGCTGTTGCTGGCCATCTGAGGACCGTTCGGCGTCGTTCGTTCAGGACTGGCTGGCGTCGCCGATCAGGTCACTGGCCCGGTCCGACCCGTCGCCCCCGGTCCCGTCGTCGGTCGTCGCGCCCTCGAAGCCGTCGAGGAACGCGCTGAACTGCACGAGCGTCCCCCCTGAGACGATGGTGACCAGCATCGCGACGGCATCCGGGAAGGGTAGTGACTCGGGGACGAACGCCGCCGCCAGCAACAGCAGCGCGAAGAGCCGGACGAACGACCGCCAGAATCCGTCCTGTTGGGGGAACTGGCCGGCGTAGTGGGCGACGTAGTACGAGGATCCGCCGACGCCGACCGCCATCGCGGTGAGCACGTCGAGGGAGACGTGCGTGTACGAGGTAGCGATGGTAGCAGCGACGAGACCTAGGGCGATGCCGAACGCGAGGGCGACGGGTCGGCGTTCGCGGAGGACGGTGCGGACCATGTCAGACGTATCAGTACCTCGTCGTTTAGTCGTTCCGATGGGTCGGGTCTCAGTCGGCGTCGTACACCACCTCGCCGTCGACGAGCGTCGTCGTCACCTCGACGTCCTGCAGGTCCTCCGGGTCGACCGCCCACGGAGAGTCTTCTAGCACCACGAGGTCCGCCTTCTTGCCCAGCTCGACGGTCCCCAGTCGGTCCTCGTCGAACGCGGCGTACGCGCCGCCGAGGGTGTACGCCCGGAGCGCCTCGGTGACGGTGAGTCGCTGGTGGTCGCTCGGGGCGGTCACCGCGTGACAGACGCCGAGCATGGGGTCCATCGGCATCACGTCGCTGGAGAACGCGAGGTGGACCCCGGCGTCGAGCAGGTCACGGTAACGGTTCGACCGGCGTCGTCGCTCCTCGCCGAGGCGCTGGTCGTACAGGCCGCCCGCCTGGGCCCACTGGAGGAAGTTCGGCTGGCAGGAGGCGACGACGCCCGACTCGGCGAAGCGCTCGACGTGCTCGTCGGTGGCGAGTTCGACGTGTTCGACGCGGTGGCGGGCCGCACCGGGGTTCGCGGTCGCCTCCTCGAACGCGGACAGCGTCTCCTCGACCGCCTCGTCGCCGATGGCGTGGACGGTCAGTTGCAGGCCGGCCTCGTCCGCCTCGGTCGCGATATGGCGGAGTTCTTCCGGGTCTACCACCCACGTCCCCGTCTCGTCGGGCGCGTCGGCGTAGGGTTCGGAGAGCTTCGCGGTCCGGCCGCCGAAGCTCCCGTCGGTGAACGACTTGATGCCACCGACCGCGACGAACTCGCTCCCGTGATTGGTGCGCAGGCCCGCCTCACGCACCGCGTCCAGGTGGTCGCTCCAGTAGTTGATTCGGACCCTGAGGTCGAGTTCGTCCGCGAGGTCGAGGTCGCGGTAGACCCGGGGCGCGTGGCTCTCGCGCACCATGTCGTGGACGCAGGTGACGCCGAGTCGGTGTGCGACGTCCCGGGCAGCCATCAGGAGGTCCCGCGTCTCTGCCGGGTCGGGGTCGATGGCGTCCCAGACGGGTTCGACGGCGTCCTCGACGACGACGCCGGTCGGGTCGCCGTCCTCGGTCCGGACGTCCTCGGCGGGCAACTCGTCGCGCAGGCGCTCCAGCGCCACGGAGTTGAGCGCCGCCGTGTGCATGTCCACCCGGACGGCGGCGACGGGACGGTCGTCGCTCACCCGGTCCAGGTCCTCGCGGGTGAGATAGCGCGCGTCGTCCCAGTCGGATTCGTCCCAGCCGAACCCCAGCAGCCACTCGCCCCCGTCGCGGGCGTCGGCGGCGAGCGTCTCCACCGCCTCGGCCGGCGACCCGACCCCGGTCAGGTCGGCGTGGACCTGGTACTGGCCGAGCTGTTGCATGTGGGTGTGTGCGTCGACGAACCCGGGGAGGACGACCCGGCCCTCGCAGTCGAGGACGTCCGTGTCGACGCCGACGAGGAAGTCGACCTCGTAGGCGCTCCCGAGACGGACTACCTCGCCGTCCCGGATAGCGACCGCCTCGTACGTCTCGTCTGGGTCGGTGAGCGTGTGGACCTCCGCGTTCGTCAGGACGCGGTCGGCTGCTGTCGTCATGTTCGGGTGCGCGCCGGCCGCGGGCAAAACCGTTTGGATGGCGGACCCAGTCGCGCTGACGGGATACGGACGCAGCACAGCCATCGTCGGCGTTCCGTCCCCCGTTTTCAGTCTGCTGGAATCGCCGCCCCGGTTGAAGGGGTTAGCCCTCCGATATTCACGTGTAGAGGTGACCGACGATGCAAACCAGAGAACTCGAGGCTGAACTGTTCGGGCGGGAAACCCGGTTCGAGTACTCCGAACACTGGGTCGGCTACTCGCTGGTGACCCTCCGGCTGGTGCTGGGGTGGACCTTCTTCTACGCGGGCGTCACGAAGGTCCTCGACCCCGGGTGGTCAGCCGGTGGCTTCCTCACGAACGCCATCCCCGCGGGGAACCCCTTCGCGGGCGTGTGGACGACCATGGCCCAGGACTACCTGTGGCTCGTCGACCCACTGAACGCATGGGGGCTCACCCTCGTCGGACTCGCGCTCCTCCTCGGCGCCTTCGTCCGGTGGAGCGCGTTCTGGGGGGCCGTCATCATGCTGTTCTACTGGGCGGCCAGCCTGCCGCTCGCGAACGGCCTCGTCGTCGACAGCCACGTCGTGTACGCCCTCTTGCTGTTCGGTCTCGGGGCGTTCGGCGCCGGCCGCATCCTCGGACTCGACGCCTACCTCGAACGGCACGAGTTCGTCCGGAAGAACCAGTGGGTCAAGGTACTGCTCGGCTGACGCGGTCGGGACCGGGCAGTTCACGTCGCGGTTTTTCGAGGCCAGCGACCCGATACGGCGTCAGAAGCTGAGGGGCTTGGCGTCTCGCCACGTCGGTTCGAACTCGGCGTACACCTCGGCGGCGAACTCGGGGTCCTTCAGGTCGATCATCGCGAACGTCTCGCGGGACCCGAGCGGGTTCGGAACCTGGATGACGCACTCCATGTCGTCGATGAGGTTGAACGTCCCAGTCACGTCCTCGCTCGTGCGCACCTGGAACGCGGATTCGCCGGAGAGGCGTTCGCGGTAGCGCCGACCGACCTCCTCCGAGAGCGAGGCGACCATCTCCCGCGTGAGCAACACGTCGACGTCGACGCCGCGTTCGAGTGCCTCCTCCAGTTCCTCGACGACCCGGTCGCCGACCTCGGAGACGTCGAACTGCGGTGACGGCGTCGAGGCGACCATGATGATGCGCTCGTCGGCCGCGGTGAGTCGTTCGAGCAGGAGGTCGGTCGTCTCCTCCTGGCCCACCGCGGCGGTCCAGAACTGCTCCTCGACGGGTTCGGCCGCGTCGAGTTCTTCGGACAGTTCCTCGACGATGTTCTCGTACTGCTCGGCCTTCTCCTGCAGTTCGCGCTTCTTGTCGTCGAGGAGCCGGTCCAGCGCCGTCGCCGGTTCCACCGCGACGTACTTCTTCGGCCGACTCGCCGTCTGCGACCGGACGAGGTTGTACTGCTCGATGCTGTTCAACACGTCGTAGATGCGGCCCATCGGCACGTCGCTGGCCCGAGACAACTCCTTTGCCGTTGTCGGCCCGGTGTTCAGCAGCGCCCGGTAGGCTCTCGCCTCGTACTCGGACAGACCGAGGTCCCTGAGACTCGCCATAATAAACGATGTCACAGTGGAGAACCATAAACACAACGGTAGTTGTTTCGCTCGCCGGGTCTCCCGCGGTGGTCGGACGGGCGTCGCGTCCGCTCAGGACGCCGTCTCGGACACGCGCTCCCCGAGTTCCTCGGGCGTCCACGCCGGGTCGGCCACCTCGTCGCCGCGGACGACGTACGCCGCACCGGACTCCTCGTACCCCTCCGCGGCCGGAATCACGACCTTCTCGTGGTCGGCCATCCGGAGCGCGGCGCGGTGGAGGTCGCTGCCCGCCTCGTCGGTGACGGCGACGACGAGCGGGTCGTGCAGCAGGCGCGAGACGGCGCTCCCGTAGGCGGCGACGCGCACGCCGAAACGGTCGGCGGCGCCTGCGAACGCCGCCAGCGCGTCGTGGGCGACCTCGCGGTAGCCGTCCTCGCCGGTCAGCAACGAGAGGTCCAGCAGCGCGTCGGCGAACTCGACGTTGCCGTCGAGCGGTCGGAGCGGCCGGTCGACCAGTCCGGCGCCCTCGCGGGGGCCGTCGACGAAGGAGTCGCCGACGCGGAGCGTGTCGATGGCGTGGTCCGCGACCGCACGGGCCGTCTCCAGTACGTCGGTTCCGCCCCCGGGTGCGTCGGGTCCGAGCACCTGCCTCGCCCGCGTGAGCGCGGCGAGGACGCGCGCCTGGTCGACCAGCAGCCCCGACGCGCCCGTCTCGTCGTCCGTCCGGTAGTGGGTGACGACGCCGTCGTCTACGAGGTCGCCGGTCAGGTACGAGAGCGTCCGTTCGGCGTACCGCCGGGCGGTGTCGTCGTCCGTGTACGCGTGGTAGGTCGCCAGGGCGTCGACGGCGAGCGCGTTCCAGTCGGCGAACGCCGTCCCGTCCACCGGCGGTTCCGCCATGGTCTCCCGGTCGCTCGGTTCGGCGGTGTAGTACGCCGCGCCCTCGCCGGCGGACTGGCTCCCGCCGAAGGCCTCGCCGTTCCACAGCGTCGCGGTCAGGTAGTCCACCGTGGCGGCCGCCGGCTGGCGGTACTCGTCGCGTCCGGTGTAGAGGTACGCGTTCGCGAACGCACGGACCAGCGTCGCGTTCGTGTCGAGCAGTTTCTCGTGGTGCGTGTCGCTCCAGTCGGGGTTCGACGCGAACCGGAAGAACCCGCCCGCGTAGTCGTCGAGCAGGTTCGCGCTGACCGCGTTCAGCGTCCGCAGGGCCTGTTCGCGCTCGCGCTTGAGCGCAAACTCGACCGTTCGAGGGAGCGGGAACTTCTCGGCGTCTCCCCAGCCACCGTTGCGCTCGTCGTACGTCCCCCGGAGCTGGCCCACCAGCTGGCTCTCCACGTCGTCCGTCAGGTCCCCCGCCGGCGTGTCGGCGTCCTGGAGCGCACGGGGGACCTGCCCCGCCGACGCGCCCCGGTCGCCCCACATCTCGCGCACCGAGTCGAGCACCTGGCGCATCCCGTCGACGCCGAGGTAGCCAGCGCCCGTCAGCACCTCGCCCTCGGGCGTCAGGAACACCGTCGACGGGAAGCCGCCCATGTTGTACCGGTCGCGCACCCGCGGGTGGCGGTCGACGTCGACGCGGACGGGGACGAACCCGTCGTTGACGTTCGCCGCGATTCGCGGTTCGTCGTACGTCTCGCGGTCCATCTCGTGGCAGTGCGAGCACCACGTCGCCGACAGCGACAGCAGGACCGGCCGGTCGGTCCGGGCGGCGACGTCGAACGCCGACTCGCCCCAGTCGTGCCACTCGACGCGCGTTCGCGCGGCTGAATCGTCCATGTACGACGCTTCGGCCCCGCGCGCCTAAGGGTTCCGCGATGCGGCGGTCGACGGGCGACGACTGGAGCAGGTTCGGTGGCTGGACTGGACTCCCGAACGAGGCGTTCGCGCCGTTCGGGTGGGCGCCATCCGCGTCGCGACCACCTGGATAGAAAAAGGGCTTTGGGGCGTGGTGCGCTACACCCGTGCATGCGAACGCTCCGGTACATCGGGCTGTTGCTACTCATCCCGCTGCTCGACGCGCTCTTGCTCGTCTACGTCGCGGCCAGCGGGTACCTCACCGCGATACAGACGGTCGCGCTCGTCGTGTTCACCGGGCTCATCGGGATGTTCCTCGTGCGTGCGGAGGGCCGGCGTACGATACGGAAGATACAGCGACGCCTCTCGTCCGGCGAGGTGCCGACGAACGAACTCATGGACGGCGGCCTCCTCATCGCCGCCGGGGCGTTCCTCCTCACCCCCGGGTTCGTTACGGACGCACTGGGCATCCTGCTCACCGTCCCCATCAGCCGGATTCCCATCCGCACCGCGTTGAAGCGGTACGTCGTCACGCCGTACCTCGACGAACAGACCGGCGGGCTGGCCTCCGGCAAGGTCTGGACGGTCGGCTTCCCCGAGGGTCAGGACCCCTTCGACGGGAGCGCGGACGCGGGATTCGGCCCCGGCCCGAGCTCCGGGGGCACGGACGACGACGTGTACGACCTCGACGACGACGCCTACGACATCGAGTTCGACGACGACGAGTGAGCGTGCCACCCGGTGTCTCGGTTCTGCGAGAAAGAAACGTTTAAACATCCGTCCAGCCAACTCAAAATCGCACACCTCGGGCCGATAGCTCAATCAGGTTGAGCGCCACTCTGATAAGGTGGAGGTTCTCGGTTCAAATCCGAGTCGGCCCACTCGATATAAACCATTTCCCCGGTTTTGCTGATAGTTTCACGGGTCCCAGAACGAACCGACGAGACGCGGGACCATCCGGCAATCTGTACCTTTCGTGGTGCGTTCATCGTCGAGTCACAGCAGCGGCGCGCCGCACTCGACGAAGGGGTGTGTCGTCCACGAGCGCCGACCGTGCGGTCACCTCGGCGGCATCCAGCCAGGTGTCGTCGCCTGCGCGCCTCGAACGCACCTCCAGAACTCGTCGTCAGACGCGGGCCGAACTCGATGGAGAGCGACGACACGACACCGAGTGAGGATGGATTCGAATCCCTGCCGCCGGTCGGTCCTGCCACTCGGTATCACCACTTCCCGCTTTCAGTTCCCCCGAGCAGGGGGACTTCGTTCACCCATCGATACGTAATGTTAACTTGTTTCGATGAGAATCCCGGGATACTGCTGTGGGTTAAACCGGACGACAGGAACGCTATCTCGACAACGGAACACGATACATATGGCTAACAGGGAAGACGAAGCCCGAGGCGATATCGACCGGTTTGCAGACTTACTGCCAGCGTACGACAGGATGCGATACGGGGTCTCTTCAGGAATCGAAGACGCGATCGAATTCAAGAACAACATGGGACTCCTGTCCAGGATTCTGCTCTTCTGGGCCCCCACCCAGCTATCGCTGTATCTACTCGTCCCGCGACTGTGGTCCGGTTTCGTATCGGTCGGAGACGTAACTGCTGCTGGCGTTTCTGCAACCGCCCTCAGAGCGACTGCCACGACGAGGTTATTCCTGGTGGTCGTCGGACTCCTCCTGATCTGGGGAGGGCTGTTCTACTACAGGCTTCTCGCGCTCGAGAAGACGACCGAACGAGTACTCGAACGAGTAGAGGCCCCATGAGCAGGTTCGCTCGCGAGGCGGCGACACGCGACCTGCGGCGTTCGCGAATCGTAGCAGTCGCAATCACGGCCCTGGGGTTTTCGGTCGCCGGTCTGAATTTTGGAATCTCGGGCTTTCTGGGTGGAGCAGTTCTGGGAATCGTCGTGGGCGACTTCCTCACGGGGGCGAGACCGGAGTCGGGCGGCCGAACCGGGGGGCTCTTACGACGGGCTTCCCAGAAAGAGCACGAGAGAACCAGCAGAAAGACGTACAGGCTGCCCGATTCCGGGGTTACCGTTCGTGTCCTCGGAAAGGTCGGACCGGATACCGCGTTCGTCGAGTTCGACTGGGGGATATCGGGAGTGTCGCTTTCGCAGAACCAGGTTCCACTGTTGAGCTTCTCCCTCCATCTGCAGGACGGATTCGAGGTCGAACGATTGGACAGCGGTTCTCTCGAAGCCCGTGTCCGAACGACCGAGTTAGCGGAGGTCAACGACCGGGTGGAGCGAATCCTTCGGGAGCTGGACGAATCGATGGCTTCGGAACTTCGAGACGAAACCCGAACCCATGAGTCGGTGCGGTCGTCTCTCGATCGCCTCGGTCTGGAACACTTCAAAACGGAACGAGGGCAGTGACCCCTGGCGACGACCGGAGCGCACTGTCCGTCACGGAACGCCGTCGTCAGTTCCGGGTTCGACGTCGTCGGCTTCGTCGTCTGTCCCGTGTCGCCCGTCGTCGACGTCGGTCACGGAGAGCAGCGCCTCGATGTGGTCGAAACTGGTCCCGTCGTCGGGCCAGTCGAGGAACAGCACCACCGTGTCGTCCACGCCGACCTCGACGTCCAGTGCGGGTGCACGGTCGCCACTGATGGGAACCGGGTAGCCGTCGGGGACCGAGTCCCGACCGGACTGAACTCGCCCGACGGACGGCCGCTAGAAGCGATAGCGCGCTATCTCGGTCGAATCGCAGGCCGGACACTCGAGCGCGTCGGGAGGGACCTTCAGTCCACAGTCCCGGCACTCGTGCAAGGTCCTCACACCACCACCCCCTACCCGGCTGAGAACGTCGAGTAGACCCATCGTTACTCACGGTACAGCCACGACATGGATTAACGTTTATTGAGGTTTCGTACCCGTTATAGGTGGATAGAGCACTATTGCACCATATTTACTGACCAGTTGGTGCCCGTCCGAACATGTCAACCCGTAGACCACAGGTCTGCCGGAGCGCAACGACGCCCCCGACGTGGTCGGCAGCGACCACCCCAGGGTGCGAGCCGAGACCCCGACGGATATCGCAGGCTTTTAACCCCCTGCTCCCGTCCGTCGAATTGCAACACGGCGCTGGTAGTGTAGTGGTATCACGTGACCTTGCCATGGTCACAACCTGGGTTCAAATCCCAGCCAGCGCACTTCTGTCGACGCACCACCGTGAGCAGTCGCTGTGCGACTGCGAACACGACGGTGCGAGACGAGGAACGCGGTTCGCCCGGGACGATGGACCCCGGCCACGGACGGCCACGACCCGAGTTCGCAGACGGTCCGTCGACCGCGTGGCGGAACGGCATCCCGCGTCGAATCGACGGCGGGGTGCACTCGCCGGGCGATACACGCCCGTTCGAACGGTTCTCCGGCCAGGTCGACCTGCGCACGTCGGTGCGGTCGTGTCAGCGCAAAATGTCGCCGAGGGAACCGCTTTCACATTCACTCCGGGGTGCGAGTTTTTACCTCCGGACTCGGTGGGGGAAATAGATGGGATTCATCGACCGGCTTACAGGGCTACTCGGTCGTGACGACACAGAGAGCACGGACGCGCCGGAGCGGGCGAACGCGGCCGAGACGACGGCCGGGGCATCGGCGGCGGAATCAGGCGAGACCGGGGCAGTGACTGGGGACGGCGACGTCGAGTCGACCGAACGGACGCCCGTCGGGGTGGAACCGGCACGGTCGGGGTCGGGCGGCACGCAGGCGGCCGGGGCGACCACGGCCGCCGTGAAGCAGCCGTCGCCAGGGGAACGCGAGGACGCGACGGTCGAGCGGGAGGCCCCTGCGCGAACACGTGACCGGAGGGCAGTGTTCGGCGAGCAGGCCGCGGCGTTCGTCGAGAGCCACCCGAACCGGGAACTGGACTACTCCCAGGCGTCGCTGGCCGTGCTGGACGACGTGGCGGCGCGAGAGACGCGCGAACAGAAGACGGTACTGGCGCTCGGGAGCTACTTCGGCGAGACGCTGTTGGCCGAACACGACGGCGCGTGGAACAGGCCGGACGGGGGCACGTGGGCTGTGGTCCTCGAGGGCCCTGAGACGGACGTGACGCTGAACGTCTTCCAGTTGGCGAGCGACGCCGTGGCCGGCCCGACGTCGTTCGAGGCGACGTACCGGTCCGTCGAGAACCGACTCTGAGCGCCCGCCGAAACGGGTTTCTGTCGTTCGCGCGTTCGGTAACGTATGAGAGACGTGGGGCTGCGAGCAGTGTGGTCGTTCGCGCAGGAGTCGACGTTCGTCCACTGGCTGGTCGTCCCGCTCTCGGTGCTCTCGGTCCTGCTCGTCGCGGTCGGGGCGACCGTCCTGCCGGTGCACGTGGTCCTGGAGGTGACGCTGTACTTCCTCGTCGGGTCGACGGCCGTGATGGCCGCCGGGCTGACCGTCGAGTGGGCGCTGAAGCGGTGGCTGGCCGACGACGAGGAGCGTGCGTACTACTGACGTGGACGGGCAACCATTTTTAAACTCCCCCCTGAATGGTGTCGGACATGCAACGAGCACTTGCCGTCGTCCGAACCGACTCCGAAGCGACCGAAGCACTCGTCCGAGAGGCGGGGGAGATTGCGGCCGGCACGGGTTCGACACTGCATCTACTACACGTCCTGCCGGAGGAGGAGTACGAGGAGCGGATGGCGTCGCGACTGGAGACCACGGCCGGTGGCTTCTCAATCGACGAGGCCGAACGCGAGGCGAGACACATCGCCAGCGAGGTCGGCCGCGAGGCGCTCGACGGCGTCGACGTCGAGTACGAGACCCTCGGCGTCGTCGGCCGGGAGGAGCGGATGATACTCGACGTGGCCGACGAGCACGATTGTGACCACGTCTTCATCTCGGGGCGGCGACGGTCGCCCAGCGGGAAGGCACTGTTCGGCGACCTGACCCAGCGCATCCTGTTGAACTTCGATGGGATGGTCACGGTCCAGCTCCACGACGAGGGATGACGACCGTCGCCTTCCTCTCGGTCGCGCCGGTCGTCGAGGACAGCATGGCCGAGGAGGTCGCGGCGGCCGTCGCCGCGCTCGACGACTTCGACGTACGCTGGGAGACGACGCCGATGGGGACGACCATCGAGGCCGAGGACGCCGCGACGGTGTTCGCAGCGGCGCAGGCGGCCCACGAGGCCGTCGACGGCGACCGCGTCTCGACGTTCCTCAAGATCGACGACAAGCGTACCGTCGATACGACGGCGGACGCGAAGGTCGACGCCGTCGAGGAGCACCTCGGGCGCGAGGCCCGGTCGGACGAAGAGTGAACACTCTGGTTTTATTTCCAGTCGACCTCTTCCGTCCGGTATGCGACGACGCCGCCTGCTCGCTCTCCTCGGTACCGCCTCGACCATCGGAGCGACGTCGCTCTCCGGGTGTCTCGGTAGCGGTGCGAGCACCGACGACGGCGCGACGTTCTGTTCGACCAGTCCGACCGCCCAGGGTACCGGTGACGTGCTCGACGTCGGCGCGGGGACCGACGTCGAGGACGGCGGTATCGACCTGCTCGTGCCGCTCCCGCGCGACGCGCTCGACACGGTCGCGTACCTGACGGTGGACACGGAGTCGGGGGTGACCGCCACCCTCCCGGTCGACGCGGGCGACGAATCGGCGGCCGACCCCGACCGGTTCCTCGGGGACGTCACCGTCTACCGACAGCGCGTCGCGGACGGCCTCGGTACCGGTCGCGTCTCGATCACCGCCTTCGGACCGGACGACGAGGAACTGGACTCGGTATCGCTCCGGTACGACTGCCACGAGAACTGAAACCCTTTACCCCGGGCCGAACAACCCAGTTCCATGGAGAGTCTCAACCGGATGGCCATCGAACTGGTGGACGAGGCCATCGACTTCGCGGAACTGCTCGACGTCGGCGCGTACGAGCTGGAGAACGAGGCGACGGTCCTCGACTTCGGCGTCGACTTCGACGGCGGCATCGAGGCCGGGACGTTGCTCGCCGAGATACAGACCGCCGGGATGGCGACGGTCCAGACCCGGATGGACGAGGTCGGCGGTGCGCCGATGCGTTACGTCGACGTGGTGACCGACCACCCGGACCTCGCGTTGCTCTGCTCGCAGAAGGCCGGGTGGGAGGTCGGCGTCGAGGACTTCCAGGGACTCGGGAGCGGTCCCGCCCGGGCACTCGTCGGGACCGAGGACGTGTTCCGGCAGGTCGGCTACCACGACGCCTTCGACCTGACTGTCCTCACCGTCGAGTCCGACGCGCTCCCCGGTGAGGCCGTCGCCGAGCACGTCGCGGAGATGACCGAGACTGCGCCGTCGAGCGTCTTCCTCGTCGGGTTCCGGACCGCCAGCCTCGCCGGGAGCGTGAGCATCGCGGCACGGGCCGCCGAACTGGCGGTGTTCCGTCTGACCGAACTCGGCTACGACCCCCGGGACGTCGTCTCGGCGTCGGGGACCGCCCCAGTCGCCCCCGTCGCCGAGTCCGAGGAGGCGGCGATGGCACGGACGAACGACGCACTGGCCTACGGCGGCCAGGTCCACCTGACCGTCCGGGAGGACTTCGACCGGTTCGACGAGGTGCCCTCGACCGCCGCCGACTCCTACGGCAAGCCCTTCGACGAACTGTTCGACGAGGTCGACTGGGACTTCTACGACGTGGACGAGGGGGTGTTCGCGCCGGCGAAGGTCACCGTCGACGTCGTCGGCGGCCCGACCGAGGTGTACGGCGAGACGAGCGAGGCGCTTCTCACCTCCGCGTTCGGACTGTGAAGGTCAAACACGTCCCGGCCGCACCCGACTCGCTCGACTTCGTCGCGGTCGCACAGCGCGCCGTCCCGCTCGTCCCCGGCAGTCAGGACGACTGCTGTGCACGCCTGCTCGACAGGACCGACCTCGTGTCCCGCGACCAGGCGGCGACGTGGCTCACGTTCCTCAGGGGCCTCGGTCTGGTCGAGCGTGGCGAACTCGGCTACACGCGCGTTCGCCGTGACCCCGACCCGGCGTACCTCCGGACGGCGTTCCTCGACGGCGTCTTCGGGGCCGACGACGTCCTCGACCTGCTCCGGTCTGCCGACGAACCCCTGCCCGTCGACGCGGTGTTCGAACGCTACCGCGACAACGTCCCCCAGTGGGAGCGCCACAAGAACCCGAACACCTGGGTCGACGTCTGGGCCGAGACGGTCGAACACGAACTCGACTGGCTGGTCCGCCTCGGACTGGCCGAGGAGACGGACGGCGGCTACCGGGCCGTCTCCCGGTGAGGGCCCACGTCGACCCGTCCGCCTGCCTCTCCCGACGTATCTCGTCGCCTGATTTATACTCGACGCCGACCGAAGTCAGCGTATGACCGGTTCCATCGACGCGGTGCTGTTCGACCTCGACGACACGCTGTGTCGCTACCGACAGAGCATCGGCGAGGTGCTGTCGGTCGCCTTCGAGCGGACCGGGGTCGACCCGGTCTTCGATGCAGCAGACTACGTCTCGCGGTACGACGACTACTCGGAGGCGGCCGACGGCATCGACGACCTTCGTCGCGCCTGCTTCGCCGACCTCGTCTCCGAGCGTGGACTCGACCCGGCCCACGGTCACGCGCTCGCCGACGCCTACGCCGAGGAGCGCGACCCGACCGGCGTCGACCCGTTACCGGGTGCAGTCGACGCCGTCGAGGCGCTCGCGACGGACCATCGTCTCGCCATCGTGACCAACGGCGCACTGGGGATGCAGGCCGACAAACTGAGCGCGCTCCCGTTCGAGGACCACTTCGAGCACGTCGTCCACGCGGGCTACGACGCGCCGGCGAAGCCCGACCCCGAACCGTTCCACGACGTGCTGGACCACCTGGATACGACGCCGGACCGGGCGGTCCACGTCGGGAACTCGCTGGAGACGGACGTCCGGGGTGCCCACGCCGCCGGGGTCCGGTCCGTCTGGCTCGCAGACGGGTCGACGCCTGACCCCACGCCGACGTACACCGTCGAGGAACTGTCGGAACTGACCGCACCGCCGTGGCGGTGACCCCGGCGTCTCCGAAGGGGTCGCGGCTACTGCACCTCGATGCGCGTCCAGGCGTCGTCGGCGCGTTCGAGCAGGCGGTCGATGCGGTCGCTCATCGGGGGGTGCGTCGCGAGCAGTCTCGTGAGCGTGCCCTCCTCCTCGCCGTGGATGTAGAGGGACGAGAGCAACCCGGAGGCCGGGTCCGACGCGCGCTCGATGTGTGCGAGCGCCCGTGCGAGGTCGGCGGGACGGCCGGTCACGTCGGCCGCCCGGTCGTCGGCCGCGAACTCGCGTCGCCGGGAGTGCGCACGGAGCAGGAGCGTGGCCGCGAAGGTCACGACGACCACCGTGCCGGCCACCGCGACGTAGGTCTGGCGCAGGTGCGTGGTGAACGGGTCGGGGCGCTCCCCCCGGAGCCACGTGAACGCGCGCCTGAGGCCGGCGACGAGCAGGCCGACCGGGAGGAGGAGGACGAACAGCAGGCCGCTCAGGGTCTGAGCCACGCTGAAGCCGAGCGTCTGTATCAGGCTGTCGCGGCTCTCGAGGTGGGCGAGTTCGTGGGCCACGATGGTCTCCAGCTGGTCGAGCGTGAGCAGACGGAACAGCGAGGCGTCGAGGACGACCACGCCGCCGTCGCGCCCGCCGAGCGCCAGCGCGTTCGGCGCGGCCATCCGGGCGACGAGCAGTCGCGGGGCCCTGATGCCCATCTCCTCGCCGATGCGGTCCACCCGGGCGTACAGCTGCGGGGCGCGCTCCTGCGGGAGTTCGCTCGCGTGGAGCGAGGCGAGGATGCGGGCGGTGGCGCCGCGGTAGCTCAGGTAGCCGAACACGAGCGAGGAGGCCAGGAGCGCCCCCGAGAACAGGACCGGACTCGGCCGGCGCTCCCAGAGCAGGGCGAGCGCACCGGTGACCAGCCCACCGAGTGCGAGGTAGAGGACGACCAGCACGAGACCGGTGACCACCATCAGGAGGCGAGAGACGTGAGACCGAACGGGCATCCTGTGTAGACGAACGGTCGCGTCGAGGGAACCGTTACCGGGCCAGGGCACGACGGTCGGCCCGGGGCTACTCGCGGTGGACCGCCGTCACCGTCCCGACACCCTTCGACTGGCCCTCGCGGAAGACGAACCGCTGGCCCTCCTCGACGAGGTAGGGTCGGAACTTGAACCGGACGCGGGCGTGGCCGGTGTCGCCGGGGAGCAACTGCCCGTCGGTCGGGTGGAACACGGCGGCTTCGCTGACGGTCTCGACGTGGACGACGGGTTCGTAGCCGTCGCCGATTCGCGTCGGGTGGTTCAGCACCATCACGTCGGCCTCGAACTCGCGGACGGTGGCGGGGTCGCTCTCCCGGGGGACGAGCGCCATCCCGCGGGAAATCTCGGACTCGTTGACGCCCTTGAGCGCGATGCCGACGATGCGGCCGGCGGTCGCCTCGTCGACCCGGTGGTAGTGCATCTCGATGGAGCGGACCTCCACCTCGCGCCAGTCCCCGCCGGGCATCGGCCCGAGCAGGAGTTCGTCGCCGGCCTCGACCTCGCCGGACATGATGGTGCCCGAGGCGACCGCACCGACGCCGGTGACGGAGTAGGTCCGGTCGACGTACATCCGGAAGTCGCCGTCGGCGCCGGCGGTCTTGGGGAGGCGCTCGAACAGTTCGTCGAGGGTGTCGAGGCCGTCCATCGTGACCGCGCTGGTGGTGACGATGGGAACGACGGTGTCGCTTATCTCCTCGACGGCGGCGTCGACGCCGTGCCGGTCGACCCGCAGCGGCGTCTTGTCGACCTCGCGGAGGAGGCGCTCGACATCGCGTTCGACCTCGATCAGGCGCTCGTCGTCGACGAGGTCCTGTTTCGTGATGGCGACCATCGTCGGCAACTCGGTGGCGAGCAACACGCCGAGGTGCTCCCGGGTCGTCTTCGTCGGCCCGTCGTCGGCCGCGACGGTCAACAGGCCGTAGTCGAGTTTCTGCCCGACGAGCCCCCGGATGGTCGTCCGAAGCCAGGGTTCGTGCCCCACGGTGTCGACGAACGACACCAGGCGGTCGGCCTCCTCGACGACGCGGGCACGGTCCTGCTTGCGGTGCGGGTTGTCCATGTGGACCGCCGTCCCGTCGTCGTCGAACCCGTACACCGCGTAGGAGAGGTCGGCAGAGAGGCCGCGTTCGACCTCGTGGGGCTTCACGTCGAGGTATCCCCGGGTACCCCCGTCGCCGTCGTCGGACTGCCCCGTGACGAGGGACCCGACGAGCGTCGACTTGCCGTGGTCGACGTGTCCGGCCGTGCCGACGACGATGTGACCGTCGTCCGTCTCGAGGACGCCACCCTCCCGGATGGAGGCGACGCCGACGATGCCGCGGTCACCCCTGCCGTCCGAGTCGCCACCGACGCCCCACGTCTGGACGTCCTCGATGTGTGCCCCGGCCTCCTCGGCCAGCAGGCTCAGCACGTCCATGGACTCGGAGAACACGTCGGGTTCGATGCCGGCGAGGCCCCCGTCGTCGGTGACGCCGACGACGTACATCGCCTCGCCGTCGCCCGAGAGGACGCGGTGACGGAGCTGGGCCGCGAGACTCTCCCGTCGACCGTCGACGAGGTGGACGTCCTTCGTGAGCCGTTCCTTGAACTCGACGTTCTCGCCCTCCTGCTCGCCGCGTTCGAGGGCGCGCTCCAGCACGGCCCTGTCGGGGCTCATGGTGTCGGGTTAGCATACCGAAGGCAAAAGGCTTCCCGGTTGTGCGAAGGGTTACCACGATAACACTCGGAACTCCGAAATCGTGCTCGGGCACGCCCGCGACGGCCGAGGACCACCCGCCCGGTGGCGGTCGACCGGAACCACGCGAGCAGCCAGACTCCCCTATCGTCTCCCGGTCACCACCGCGAGGCCTAGTCCTCCGAGAGCCGGTCGTAGGCCGCCGTGACGCGCTTGAACGCCTCCTCGTCGCCGTCAGCCGTGTCCGGGTGGACCTCCTTGACCTTCTCGCGGTAGGCCTCGCGGATGGTCGCCTGGTCCGACCCCTCGTCGAGTCCCAGTCGGTTCAGGGCCTCCCGTCGGGTCGGACCGTCCCGCGGCCGGGCAGTCCGGCGTCCTCGTCGGCTCCCCGCCGTCCGGCCACCGGTGGCGGAGCGCCCCGCCCCGGCAGCGGCCCTGGCCCGCCGTCGTCGCTCCTCGGCCGCCTGCCTGGCCTCGCGGGCGAACCGACTCTGTGGCCCGTTCGGACCCTCCCCGTCCGCCGCCCGGCGCTGGGACCGGAAGGCGTCCCGGTAGGTGCCCGCCTCGACGCGCTCGCGCAACTTGCCGCTGGCCTGGAACCAGAACAGGTACGTCGCCAGTCCGAGCGGCATGGCGACGCCGAGTACGAACAGCTCGTGGGTGACGAAGGCGACGACGGCGAGTACCGTCGTCAACCCGGCGAACACCGCCGCCAGACCGAACAACAGCGGGGAGTCTCGCACGTGCGCGGATACGGACCAGTCCGGCAAATATCTCTCGGTGGCCTGCAGGTGCCGAGTGCCATCGGCTACACACTGAAGGGCCGCGGCGTGCTAGTTCGACCATGAGCGTCGAAACCCTGTGCCAGATCTGTGAGGCCGAACCGGCGACCGAGCAGTGTCGTCGGTGTGGCGCGCTCGTCTGTTCCCGGCACTACGACGAGGACGACGGCCTCTGTCTGGACTGTGCCAGTCAGGTCGACTCGCCGGGCGACGAGAGCGACGCCTACGAGTTCTGACCCGTGCGGTCCGACGGCGACGGCGTCACCGGTACCGGTTCAGCCGTTCCCTGAGTCGCTTCGCGGCCTGTCCGGCCGCCCCGAAGAACTCCTCCTCGGTCCGGGCGTTCTCGCCGGCGAAGATGATGCCCCGCGAGGAGTTGACCAGGCCGACGCCGACGCCCGCCCGGGGACCGTCCGTCTCGTCCTCGTCGAGCGTCGACAGGCCGTACTCGACGGCGGCCTCGGCGTCCCCGCCCTGTGCGCCCACACCGGGGACGAGGAACGGGAGGGACGGCACCTGCTCGCGCACCTCGGCCAGTTCGTCGGGCGTCGTCGCGCCGACGACGAGGCCGACGTTGCCGTGTTCGTTCCACAGGTCGGCCATCGCGGCCACGCGCTCGTACAGCGTCTCGCCCGAGGCGAGTTCGAGGTCCTGGAAGTCCTGGCCACCGGGGTTGGAGGTCCGACAGAGCACGAACACGCCCTTGTCGGCCCGTGAGAGGAACGGGTCCAGCGAGTCCCGGCCCATGTACGGGTTGACGGTGATGGCGTCGACGTGGTCGAGCAACGTCGCGTACTGTCGCGTCGTGTTGCCGATGTCGGCACGCTTTGCGTCCAGCAGGACCGGTACGTCCTTTCCGTGGGCGTAAGCGACGGTCTCCCGGAGCGCCCGCCAGCCGTCCCCGTCCTCGTAGAACGCCGCGTTCGGCTTGTAACAGGCCGCGTGTTCGTGTGTCGCGTCGATGATGCGTCGGTTGAACGCCCACCGGGGCAGGTCGTGGTCCGCGAGGAACTCGGGGATGCGGTCCGGGTCGGGGTCCAGCCCGACCGAGACGACCGTGTCCTGCTCGGCGATCCGAACGGCGAGTCGGTCGAAGAAGTTCATAGCAACCCGTCCGGGGGCGGCTACTAACAAGCTTCCTCATCGCGGTCGTGACGTGACTCGGTCGGCCGGGCGACGGGCGAGCACCAGCGACCGTCTCGCCATCTCTCTTTAAGTCTCGTCCGACCGACGGTTGGCACATGACGGTGTACGAGACCGACGTCCCCGGCGTCGGCCGGAAGTTCGAGGTCGAACTCGACGACGACGAGCGACTCGTCGTGCTCATCCACCACGACGGACGCCGGGAGCTGTTCCACCGGCCGAAGCCCGAGGCCGACAGCAGGCGCATCGCCGACATGGACGGGTCGAGTGCCCGCCAGCTGGGCGCCATCCTGGCCGGAGCGTACTTCCAGCCCCTGGAACTCGACCAGACGCAGGTCCCGCTGGGGGAGGCCATCCTCGAGTGGGTCTCCATCGACGAGACGTCGCCCATCGCGGGGCAGACGCTCGCCGAGAGCGACGTCCGGAACCAGACGGGCGTCTCGGTCATCGCGGTCCAGCGCGACGACGAGACGGTCCCGAACCCGCCGCCCGGGTTCGATATCGAGGCCGACGACGTCCTCGTCGCGCTCGGGACGCGCGAGCAACAGCGAGCACTCCGCGAGTTCGTCGCCGGATAGATGGCGTCCGGACTGCTGTTCCAGGCCGGTCTCGCGATAACCGTCCTCGCCGTCGCGGGGACGCTTGCGTACCGCCTCGGCCAGTCGGTCATCCCGGCGTACATCGTCATCGGCCTGGTCGTCGGCCCGAACGCCCCCGAGGTGGCTGGCCTCTCGTTCTCGGTGCTGGAGCGCCACGAGTTCGTGGACCTCCTGGCCGAACTCGGGGTGGTCCTCCTCCTCTTCTTCATCGGCGTGGAGTTCAGCATCGACCAGTTGCTGGCGAACCGCGACCGACTGGTGGTCGTCGGGGGCATCGACCTCGTGGTCAACGCGGCCGTCGGCGTCGCCATCGGGACCGCGTTCGGGTTCTCGCCGGTCGAGATAGCGTTCGTCACCGGCATCGTCTACATCTCCTCCAGCGCCATCGTCACCAAGTCGCTCATCGACCTCGGGTGGGTGGCCGACCCCGAGGCGGAGGTGGTCCTCGGGACGCTCGTCGTCGAGGACCTCGTCATCGCGGTGTACCTGGCGGTACTCTCGGCGCTCGTCCTCGGAGGCGGCGGCGGCGCGGCCCTCGTCTCGGTCGCCGTCGCGCTGGGGTTCATCGCGCTCCTCGTCGTCGTCGCCCGTGGCGGCACGCCGGTCATCCAGCGCATCCTGTCGGTGGACTCGGAGGAACTGTTCGTGCTCACCACGCTCGGCGCGGTGGCGCTGGTCGGCGGCGTCGCGCTCGAACTCGGCGTCAGCGAGGCGGTCGCGGCCTTCTTCGTCGGGACAGCGGTGAGCGCGACCGACGAGGTCGACCGCGTCGAGCGCCTGCTCTCGCCGGCCCGCGACCTGTTCGCGGCCATCTTCTTCCTCGCCATCGGCTTCCAGACGGACCTGTCCGCACTCGGCGGGACGGCGGTCGCGCTGCTCGCCGTCGCCGTCGTCCTGACCACGGCGAGCAAACTCGCCAGCGGGTACTGGAGTGGGCTCCGATACGGGTTGAGCACGCGACGCGCCCGCCGGGCCGGCATCGCGCTCGTGGCCCGCGGGGAGTTCTCGCTGGTGCTCGCCGCGCTAGCCACCGACGTCGGGACGGGTGACCTGGCCGACGTGATTCCCGCGTTCGCCGTCGGCTACGTGCTGGTGATGAGCGTCCTCGGGACGGTGCTGATGAAGTCGGTCCCGCGGGTCGAAGCGTTCTTCTCGCACTGACCGTGGCGGCTACTCGGCCGCTGCCGCGGCGACCAGCACGTCGCCGGCGCGCTTGACGGCCGCGCCGGACTCGACGAACAGGACGAGTCGGGGCGGTTCGACGGCCTTCGGTCTGGCGGGCAGGTCGGCGGCCGCGGCGGCCTCGGCCCCGGCGTCGAGGCCGCGCCGGAGTTCGACGCGCACGCGGTCCGGGTGAACGAACGCCCGGGCGAACGCCTCGCCGTCGAGGGTCACGTCGTAGGCCCGCGCACCGTCGACGGTCGGTTCCACGTCCCGGTCGGCGTCGACGACCGCGAACCGGGCGTAGTGTCCGTCCTCGCGGCCGTCGAGTTCCGAAGCGAGCAACTGGGCGATGCGGACGCCGTCGGTGGTGCGTCGCTCGACCATCTCACTCCCCCACGGTCTCCTCGACGGCCTTCGCGCGCACCTCGCTCACGTCGAGTCCCTCCCGTCGCGCGTACACCAGCGCGGCGGCCTCGATGCTCACGCCGAGTCGGCCCTGCAACTGGTTGATGTCGCCGACGGCCTCGTGCTTCTCGTAGCCCGCCGCGACGAGGTCGTCGAGGACCTGCTCGAACGCGGAGCGCGTCGTCAGCACGTCGTCGCCGGGGACGAAGTCCTCCGGGACCGTCACGTCGCCGGGGTCGAACGTCGGCCGGAGCGTGGACTCCTCGCGCTCGAGCAGTCCCTCGCCCGTCGCCACGTCGACCAGCCGTTTGGCCTGGTCCGGCGAGAACCAGTCCCGGTCGAGCGAGAGGGCGACGACGAACTCGTTCTCGGCGAGTTCCCCCTTGCCGCGCTGACGGAACGGTGCGGCGACGGTGACGCGCAGACTCATTGTCTCGTCGCTCGGGAGACGACGGCCTAAACCCTGCGATTCGGGCCGTACCAAGTCGAGCGATTCAAGTAGCTCCTTGGACTCTTCCCGGGTATGCAAGACCAGGGACGCTCCATCCGGAAGCGAACCGGTGGCCGACTCCGACCGATCAAAAAGCGCAAGAAGCACCAGCTCGGTCGCCTGCCCACCGAGACGCAGGTCGGCGAGGGCCGGTTCCGCGTCATCGAGACGCGCGGGAACACGTCCAAGACCCGTGCGCTCGCGACCGACGTCGCCAACGTGAACCAGGGCGGCGAGACGGTCCAGGCGACCATCGAGGACGTCGTCGAGAACGACGCCAACCCCAACTACGTCCGCCGGAACATCATCACGAAGGGCGCCGTCATCGAGACGGACGCTGGCACTGCCCGCGTGACGTCCCGCCCCGGCCAGACCGGACAGGTCAACGCGGTCGCACTCGAGTAACGCGGTCTTCTCCCCGTTCTCAGACCCGGTAGCGACGGGTTCAGGGACGCGGTGCGGCCTTCTGCAGAGCGGTCTCGGCGATGTTGCCGGCGTAGTCGGCGGACCGGGAGAGCGAGTCGACGACCAGGCCGAGCGACTGGGCCGCGTGCGGGTCGCGCTCGCGGAGGAGTTCGTCTATCGCCCGGGTGTGTTCGTCGATGTCCAGTATCTCGCTCCGGGCCGAGTTGGCGAGTCGCGTCGCCTCGTCGCTGTCGTCGGCGAACAGGGCGTCCATCGCGCGTTCGAGGACGGTCGCCGAGTCCTCGTGGAGTTCGCGCAGGGCCTCGGCGACCTCCTCGTCAATCGTCTCCAGGTTCATCGCGAGCGTCGCGATCTTCGCCGCGTGGTCGCCGATGCGTTCGAGCTGGCGGGCCGAGGAGTGGTAGTCGAAGCAGGTCTCGCGCGGGAGGCCGAGTTCCTCGGCGGCGTGTGGCGAGCGAAGCGTCGCACGGAAGATGCGCGAGACGACGAACCAGAGGCGGTCCACGTCGTCGTCGCGTTCGCGAACGTCGCGTGCCATGTCGTCGTCGTTCTCGACGAGGGCGACGACGGCGTCGTTGAGCATGGACTCGGCGATGAGGCGCATCCGGGTGACGGCGTTGTGGATGCTGAGCTCCGAGGAGTCGAGCAGGTCCTGGATGACCACGCTGTCGCTCGTCTCCTCCAGCACCTCGACGCCGACGAGGCTCTGGGTGGCCTGCCGGATGGCGCGTCTCTGGTCGGTCGTGATGCGGTTTGCCTCCAGCGAGATGATGTCGAAGCCGGAGACGTACATCGTCATGACCGCCCTGGTCAGTTGCTCGCCCTCGAGGTCGGAGACGTCGAGCGTGCCCTCGGTCCGACCGGTCTCGCTCTGTGGCGTCAGCAACAGGGAGTCGTCCTCGGGGTAGAACTCGACGGTGGTCCCGGCCGAGACGCCGTTGTCGGTCGCCCACGACTTCGGGAGCGAGACGGTGAACGTCGAACCGCCGGTGACCTGGACCTTCCGGGTTTCCATGGCGGTGTGTCGGGGACGGGAGAAAATAAAAGTGCCCATCTCTATATATTCGACCCGGCGGCGAAGGAACGTCGTACCAGCGTTGGAGCCGTGACTGCGTCCGTCCGGGGTGCCGAGGCCGCCACGTCGACGGAACACCTGGACCGGCGTCCTCGTGTACGCCTCGCCCCGTCGAGAAACGTCGCATTGCAACCTGGACCCTCGGGTATGGCCGGATTATTCCGACACCGTCGGGTGACTAACTTAGGGACCGTTCGGTTGGCGTACGTATCTCTATATATTTATCATAGCAGGGTATTTATTCGGGACGTTCCCTTTCTCAGGTGATGTCAAGCGACTCCGACGGTAGCTTCACCCGGCGGCGGTTCGTCACAGCAGCGTCTGGCACGATTAGCGCGCTCGCACTCGCGGGCTGTACCGAGAACCCGAGCGGTGGGGGCGACGGGAACGGTGGTGGCGGCGGGACCGACGGTGGCGACGGCACCGACGGTGGCAACGGCGGAACGCTCTCCGGCGACATCGACATCGCCGGCTCTTCGACCGTCTTCCCACTCGCCACCGCGATGGGCGAACTCTTCAGGGATGAGCACCCGAACGTCAACATCAACCTCCAGTCCACGGGGTCCGGTGGCGGCTTCGCGAACCACTTCTGTCCGGGCCGGACCGACTTCAACAACGCCTCGCGTCCCATCAAGCCCGAGGAGGAGTCCTCCTGCCAGGAGAACGGCGTCGAACCCGTCGAACTCACGGTCGCGACCGACGCGCTGACCGTCGTCGTCAACAACGACGCGGACTGGGTCGACTGTATCACCACGGAGGACCTCGCGACCATCTGGTCGGCCGAGGAACAGCCCCAGACCTGGGCCGACGTCAACTCCGACTGGCCCGACGAACCGCTCGAACTGTTCGGTCCGTCCGACGCGTCCGGTACCTACGACTACTTCATCGAGGCCATCATCGGCGAGGAAGGCCCGGGTCACCGCCAGGACTACTCCGCGACCGAGCAGGACCGCACCATCATCCAGGGCGTCGAAGGGTCCCAGAACGCGATGGGCTACCTCGGGTTCGCCTACTACAGCGAGAACACCGACCGCGTGAAGGCACTCGGTATCGACGACGGCGACGGCTGCGTCCAGCCCTCCCTCGAGAACGCCAAGTCCGGCGCGTACACGCCGCTCGCCCGCCCGCTGTTCACCTACCCGAAGAAGTCCTCGCTGGCCGAGGAACACGTCGCCGAGTTCGCCCGCTTCTGGATCGAGAACTCGACGAGCAGGGACATCGTCGCCGACCGTGTCGGCTACGTCCCCCTCGACGACAGCCAGCAGCAAGCCCAGCTCGACAAACTCGAGACGGCTATCGAGGAGGCAAATTCGAACTGATAGGTCTCTGAGCGCCCGAACGAAGCGCTTTTTCACCCCCGATTGAAAACGACAGTCAACGCAATGAGCACGGACGACCTGACGAACGACCTTACAAAGAACACCGCGAACGCGCCCCAGGAGTTGCTGACACGAGCGTTCTTCCTCCTGTGTGCGGCCGTCTCGATCTTCACCACGATAGCCATCATCGTGTTGCTGGTGTCCGAGGCGGCGAAGTTCTTCAGCTTCACCGCACCGTTCACGGGCGTCGAGGGCCCGACGGCGTCGGTCGTGGAGTTCTTGACCGGCACCGAGTGGATAATCAACAACGAGCAGTTCGGCGTCCTCGCACTCGTCACCTCGACGCTGATGATAACGTTCGGGTCGGCCCTCATCGCCATCCCGCTCGGCGTCGGGACCGCCATCTACCTCAGCGAGTACGCAGACCCGCAACTCCAGTCCGTGCTGAAGCCGGCCCTCGAGATACTGGCCGGCATCCCGACGGTCGTCTACGGGTTCTTCGCACTCATCTACATCACGCCCGCGCTGCGGATTCCGTTCCCCAGCATCGGGACGTTCAACCTGCTCTCGGCGAGCATCGTCGTCGGCATCATGATCATCCCAATGGTCGCGTCCATCAGCGAGGACGCGATGTCGGCCGTGCCCGACGACCTCCGACAGGCCGGCTACGGGATGGGCGCGACGAAGTTCGAGGTGTCGACGGGCATCGTCGTCCCGGCGGCGCTCTCGGGCATCCTCTCGTCGTTCATCCTCGCGCTCTCGCGGGCCATCGGCGAGACGATGGCGGTCACCATCGCGGCGGGCACACAGGCCAAGTTCCACAACCCGTTCAACCCCGCCGCCTACCTCGACGGCGGGTCGCCCATGACGGCGACGATGGTCAACCTGCTGACCGGCGACATCACGGGTGGCGGCCTCGCGTACCGGAGCCTGTTCGCCATCGGCCTGACGCTGTTCGTGATAACCTTCGCGATGAACGTACTCAGTGAGCTAATCGCACGGCGGTACAGGGAGGAGTACTGAGATGGCGACGGACCAGAAACCGTCTTACGCGGGCGGATTCGGGCAGGTAAGCCGGACGGTCGGGACGGCCTTCCGGTACCTGCTCCTCGCCGCGACGCTGTTCGGACTCGTCGTCCTCGGCATCCTGCTCGTCTACGTCGCCAACGACGCGATTCAGCCTCTCACGGCCGACCCCGGGTGGCACCTCACCTTCTTCCTGACGTTCGTCGTCCCGACGCTGGCGACGGCCGGGTACCTCTACGCCCGCAACGTCGAGGCGCTCAAACTCGGTTCGATGACCATCGGCCTGTTGCTCGTCAGTCTGATGTTCAGCGGCGGACTCGCCATCCTGTTCATCGAGATACTCCCGCCGCTGGTCTGGTTCGCGTACCTCGTCGCACTCGCCGTGCCGACGCTCTTCGCGGTCGGCCTCCGGCGATACAGGAGCGAGGTGCCGTTCCTCACCCGGCTGGCTGCCATCACCGCCGTGTTCTACCTCTCGCTGTTCGGTCTCCCCGGTCCCGTCGGCGGTCTACTCGGACTCCGGCAGGTCGTCCCGAGTCTCGCCAGTTTCATCCAGTCGGTCCCGTTCGTGCCGCTGGACTGGGTCCTGCTGACCGTGACGCTCGGCCTCCCCGTCGCGGCCGTCGTGGGCTTTCACTTCGACCGGGTACTCGACCGGCGGAGCGGTGAGATAGCCGGGCTGGCCGCACTCGGCGCCGTCGCCGCCTCGGCGTTCGTCGGCCCGACCATCGGCGTCGGACCGGTTCCGGCCACCATCCTCGCGTCCATCGCGGTCGTCCCGACCGCGGCGTACGTCGCGAACGGCTACGTCACCCGGCCGGCGGACCGAATCGGCTTCCTCCTCGCATTCGTCGTCGTCGCCGGCGCACTCGCGGGCGGGGTCCTCGTCGACGCGCTCGGGTTCGCCGGGCCGCAGTCCTGGGTCGACTGGCAGTTCCTCACGAGCAGCCACAGCAACAACGCCGAGGACGCCGGTCTCTACCCGGCCATCGCCGGGTCCATCCTGCTGATGCTCACCGTCGCCGGCCTCTCGTTCCCCGTCGGCGTCGGCGCGGCGCTGTACCTCGAGGAGTACGCACCCGACAACCGGTTCACCCGGTTCATCGACGTCAACATCTCGAACCTCGCGGGCGTCCCGTCCGTCGTCTACGGCCTGCTCGGTCTCGGCCTGTTCGTGACGTACCTCGGACGGAACGCGGGGACCATCTTCGTCGGCGGTGCGACGCTCGCGCTGCTCATCCTCCCAATCGTCATCATCTCGTCGCGGGAGGCCATCCGCAGCGTCCCCGACGAGATGCGACAGGCGTCCTACGGGATGGGCGCGACGAAGTGGCAGACGGTGAAGAACGTCGTGCTCCCGCGGGCGTTCCCGGGAATCCTGACCGGGACGATACTGGCGCTCGGTCGCGCCATCGGCGAGACGGCACCGCTCATCATGATCGGGGCGCCGAACGTCCTGTTCTCGTTCCCGTCGGAACTCTCCTCGAAGGTGAGTGCGATGCCCCTGCAGGTGTACAGCTGGGCGAGTTACTTCGCCACCGACGCCTTCTACGAGAAGGCGGTCCCGGCGGGCGTCGTCGTGATGGTGACCGTGCTCCTCGCGATGAACTCCGTCGCAATCGTGTTGCGCAACAGGTATCAGCGTGAAACGTGACCAATGAGCCAAGAGAACATGAGTAACGACAAGGTGGAATCGACGACTACAGACCCGACGGACGACGACATGCTCGTCGAGACTGACGTCGCCGCCGGACTCGACGAAGGGTCTGACGGCCACGCCACGACGCACGAACGGACCATCGTCGAGGCGAAGGACATCAACGTCTGGTACGACGACGCCCAGGCGTTGCAGAACATCTCGATGTCCGTGCCGGAGAACCAGGTCACGGCGATGATCGGACCCTCGGGCTGTGGCAAGTCGACGTTCCTCCGCTGTATCAACCGGATGAACGACCTCATCGACGCCGCCCGCGTCGAGGGCGAACTGTACCTCGGCGACAAGAACGTCTACGACGACGACGTCGACCCGGTCGCCCTCCGCCGGCGCGTCGGCATGGTCTTCCAGAAACCAAACCCGTTCCCGAAGAGCATCTACGACAACGTCGCCTACGGCCTGCGAATCCAGGACGTCGACGGCGACTACGACCAGATCGTCGAGGAGTCGCTCAAGCGGGCCGCGCTCTGGGACGAGGTCAAAGACCAACTCGACGAGTCCGGACTGGACCTCTCCGGCGGGCAACAGCAGCGCCTCTGCATCGCGCGTGCCATCGCCCCCGACCCGGAGGTCATCCTGATGGACGAACCCGCGAGCGCGCTCGACCCCGTCGCGACGTCGAAGATAGAGGACCTCATCGACGAACTCGCCGAGGATTACACCGTCATCATCGTCACGCACAACATGCAGCAGGCGGCCCGCATCTCCGACAAGACGGCCGTCTTCCTCACCGGCGGCGAACTCGTCGAGTTCGACGACACGAAGAAGATATTCGAGAACCCCGAGAACGAACGCGTCGAAGATTACATCACCGGCAAGTTCGGCTGACCGAACACAACTTACATCACCGCTACCTATTCCGTACCAGACATGGCCAGACAAAACTATCAGGACAAGCTCGTAGCGCTCGAAGAGGACGTCCTCTACATGAGCGAGGTGGTCCTCGACCGCCTCCGGACCGCGCTCGCCGCGCTGGAGAACAAGGACGAGGACGCCGCCTGGGACGTCATCGAAGGGGACGACGAGGTGAACGCGCTGTACCTCGACGTCGAACAGCAGTGCGTCGACCTCCTCGCCCTCCAGCAACCGGTCGCGAGCGACCTCCGGTTCATCGCCGCCTCGTTCAAGATAATCACGGACCTGGAACGAATCGGCGACCTCGCGACGAACCTCGGCGAGTACACGCTCGACGCACGCCGGGACGTCTACCCGGAGGTCGACGTGCAGGCCATCGGTAACCAGACCACCGCCATGGTCGAGGACGCGATGGACGCCTACAGCGCCGAGGACACCGACGCCTGCTTCGAGATAGCCGAGCGCGACGACGAACTCGACGCGCTCTGTGAACACGCCAGTCACACCGTCGTGCGCGAACTCATCGAGACGGAGATAGACGACGGCGTCGAGATAGAGACCGTCCTCGAGGACGTCTCGCGGTTGCTGCTCACGATCCGTGACCTCGAACGCGTCGGCGACCACGCGGTCAACATCGCCGCACGGACGCTCTACATGGTCGAGAACGACGACGAACTCATCTACTGACTCGACCGTCGTCCTCCCCCGACGGCCGGTACCGGCCCGTCGGTGGTCTCTCGTGAAGGGGTGCGACGGTTGCGACGCACCTAACTTTCGACCCCGATTGCACTGAACTAAAACGCCTGCCGGGGCGACCGGGCCTAAGTTTTAGATAGTCCGCCTTCGTGATTTACTCTGATGACAGACGCGACAGACGGTCGATGGGTGAAGACTGGACGGGGTGTTCCGCAGTGAGTTCGCTGACGATCGAGACCGAGGACCCGCACGACGCCTACGAGAACCTCCAGGCGATGCTCGACGCCGTGCCGGTCGACCTCTCGCAGGTCACGTCGGTCCGTCTCGAACTCGAGTACGAACCGACTGCGACTTCGGACGGCCGACCCGCCGACGCGACGGCCAGCGATGCGTCGGACGAGCCGGTCGAACCGTCCATCACCGACGCCGAGGGTGGCACCGTCGACCAGTCGGGGACGCAGTCCGGCGCCGACGAACTCACCGAGGCCGCCGAGCAGATATCGTTCCGACAACCCGACCAGGTGGAGACGCAGGACGACCCCGAGTCGATATTCGGCGACCCCGACGACGCCGACGAGAACGACTCCGTCTTCTCCGTCACCGACGGGAACGGCGACGCCGTCACCTTCGAGGAACCCGACCCCGCTGCCGACGCGGGACCGTCCGGGAGCGCCCAGCAGTCCGGTTCCGGGAGCGCCCAGCGGTCGGGGTCCGGGAGCGCCCAGCAGTCGGGGTCCGGGAACCCCCAGCGGTCGGCCACCGACGGACCGACGCCCGGCGAGTCGGGCGACCCCGGGACGGCGAGCCGACAAGCGGACGCGAGGCGCGGCCGCGAGGACGCGGCACCGAACGGTGAGCAGACGCCGAACCAGGGCGCGAGGCCCGGGAGCAGTGGCGGCCCCGCCGGGACGGACGGGCCCTCGGCGCAGACGTACAACAAGGTCATGCGTCTGCTTCAGAACCGCGACTTCCCCATCCAGCGGAGCGAGATAGAGGACGTGGCCGTCGGCGCGTACAACGTCGACCCGGACGAGTGCCGGGCCATCGTCGACACCGCCATCGAGAAGGGCCTCGTCGCAGAGCGAGGGTCGAAACTCGTCGACCCGACCGAGTGAACCACCTGCCGACTCCAGCGTTCCGTTCTCGGGTCGAAACTCGTCGACGGTTCCGTGAGAGACGCGACGGTTCGGAAGGGGTCCGACCGCCGCGTCGGCGGCTTCCGACGGCGTCGTGACTCCTGTGTGGTCAGTTACCGTCGCAGTGGCCGGGGCGGGCTCCGAACCCGCGATCTCCGCATGGCCCAGGTTCGAGGCTCGGCGGGCCTCCAGGGGGCATGCGAGAGCCTTCCAAGGCGGTTACCGCACCGAATCTCAGAAACCCTATGAGTGCGGCGCTATGTCCAGCTAAGCCACCCGGCCTCACCACCTGCTTGCCCGGTGTGAAACTTAAACCTTCTCAACCGGGCGTCGGACTGAGTCGGGGTGACACGACCGATTGCTTGCGAGCACACAGCCCCACGGATTTAAGCCATGGGGTGGTAAACGGGTGTGCATGGACGTTCCGGGTATCGTGGAATCGGCGCTCGAGGACGAGGACGAGGACGTCGCGGCTGAGGTCTCCCTCGGCGGCGAGAACGAACTCTACGTGACGCCGACGCGTACGCTCATCTACCAGTCCGAAGGCTTCCTGAGCGACGAATCGGTCGACGAGTATCCCCACGACGCGAGTCGGATGACGATCACGGAAGGACGACGAAAGACGCGGGTCAGTCTGGAGTACTCCCTCGACGGGACGAAGGAGTTCACCGTCCCGTCGAACGCGACCGAGCAGGTGCTCCATCCCGTCCTCGCGGGCGTGTTGAACGGGAGCGGTGTCACCGACGCCGGCGAGACGGTCACACAGACGTTCCGACTGGACGAGTTGACCCTCGTCGTCACGTCGGAACGCCTCGTCAAGCACGTCGGCGGCGCGGTCTGGGACGAGGACTACGAGGAGTACCACTTCGGCGACGTCACCGGCCTCGACTTCGAGGACGGGAGCGTCGCCACGCAACTGGTCCTCGAGGTGGACGGTCGACCCGAGCGCGTGAAGATATCGAACGACCGGGCGGCCGAGGTCAAGGAGTTCCTCCAGCGTGCGCTCTTCTCGTACTACGGCGTCCGCTCGTTGCAGGAACTCAACGACGCCGTGCGACCGGAGGACGTCGACGAGGAGGAGCGCCCGTCGCCGGTCGACTTCGGCGAAGGCGTCGACCCACTCGACGCGGGTACCACGGTCCAGCCGGACGAGGGCGGGGCCGCCGCCGCGCCGCCGGACGGCCACGAGGGCCAGCAGCCGGGTGCGACGGGCCAGTCCTCCGACCCGCGGACGGAGGCCGTCGGCCAGCGGGACGACGGCGGCCGCGGGCGAGTGGAGGGCGGCCAGAGCGCGTCGGGGGCCACCGGACGGAGCAGGTCCGAACCCCAGTCGAACGCTGCCGACGAGGGGGACGCACAGCGAACCCGAACCGGGCAGGCCGAGACGACGGCCGGGAACACGTCCGCGGACGCGGCCGTCGACGCGGCGGAGGTAGACGAACTCGCCGACGCGGCGTTCGAGGAGGCCGGCTTCGAACCCATGACGGAGACCGACGAGGATGCACTGGTCGCCCGTCTCGACTCGCTCGAACAGCGCGTCGACCGCCAGAACGAACTCCTCGAACGCCAGCACGACGTCATCCAGCAACTCGTCGACGAACTCAGTCGCGGCCGGTGACCTTCCGGACGCACTGGGACCCGAACGGGCCGAGTTCGCCCGCCTCCAGCTGGACGAAGTGACCGGTCGTTATCGACGCACCACAGCGGCGGCACTCGAACTCGCCCTCGCGTCTGACCACGTCGCTCGTCTGGCTGACGAAGCCGCCGCTCCCCGTCGTCTGCACCACGCCGTCCTCGCGCTCGATGACGCCGCGCACGACCGCCGTGTCGAGAATCTCGCGCACGGTCGCCGGGTCGCGCGTGACGGTCTCGATGCGGTCCATCGCCTCGGCGAGTGCGAGTTCGTCGTCCTCCAGTTTCGAGAGGAGTTCGACGCCGAGTTCGACCCGCTCGTCCATCGTCTCGACGTGTTCTCCCGATGCGATTAAGCCTTGCGCGCCGAGGGGACCGAAACACGGTTGGGCCTCGACGTTCGACTGTGGGGCGATGCGATTCGACGTCCGCCGTCGCGCCGCCGTCGGGACACTGCTCGCCGCCACCGTCGTGGCCGCGAGTCTCCTCGTCTCGCCCGACGTGGCGGTCGAGCACGCCTCCGCGGTGGCGACGGACCCTCTCCTGTTCGGCGTCGCGGTCTGCCTGCTCTATCTCCTGCGCCCGCTCGTGGCGTGGCCGGCGACGCTCCTCGCCGTCGTCGTGGGCTACGGCTACGGTGTGGCGCTCGGACTCCCGGTCGCGCTCGCGGGTGCAGTGGTGACCTCCCTCCCGCCGTTCTACGCGACGCGCTGGCTCGGCGGCGGTCGGGACGCGTCGGGCGAGTTCACCGACTACGGCCGGGTCAGGCGCGGGGCCACCGACTACTTCGACGCGGCCGGCGACGTGCGTGGCGTGACTGCGGCCAGACTCGTGCCCATCCCGGCCGACGTCGTCTCCTGTACGGCCGGCGTCAGCGGCATCTCCCTCCGGGCGTTCGTCGCCGGAACGCTCCTCGGCGAACTCCCGTGGACCGTCGCGGCCGTCCTCGTCGGCAGTTCCGCGAACCGGCTGACGACCGACGGACTCGGCTCGGTCGGACTCTCGCTCTCCGTCGCGATGGTCGTCGTCGCGGGCACGTTGCTCGCCCGTCCGGCCTACCGGGCGTACGCCCGGTCCACGGACTAGCGGCCGGCGGGACGGCTACAGGAAGAACGGGTCGGAACAGTCGACGACGACGCCGTGCTGTGGGCAGACGTACTTGCAGTGCCTGTCGAACAGCGGTTCGTCGCACAGCGGACACGTCGGGCCGGCGCGGGCGGGTGCGTCGTCGTCGGTCACGCGCCCGGATTCGGCCGACTAGATGCTAAAGCTATCGCGTCGACTCAACACTCCGACCAGCCACAGGACTCGCAGGTCTTGCAGCCCTCGGAGTAGTACAGCGTCATCGACCCGCAGTCGGGACACTCGGGGCTCTCCCCGGCGTCGATGAGCGACTGCGTGTCGTCGCTCGTCTCGTCGGCGACGGCGCCGCCGTCGGTCTCGCGATCGTCGTCGACGACCTCGGTCGCCACCTCGCTCTCTGCGGTCTCTTCGAGCGTCGCCTGTTGCGGGTAGGCCTTCTCGATGTCGCCGTCGAGGTACCGGCGCATCGCGGTGCCGATGGCGTCCGGGATGGACTGTATCTGCTCGCCCTTGTCCCAGGCGACCTTCGGACTGCGGATGCCCTCCAGTTCGTTGGCTATCTCCTCGGGGTCGACGCCCGAACGGAGCGCCGTCGAGATGGTCTTCGCCAGCGCCTCGGTGAACGAGGCGGTGAAGCCGCCGGAGTTGCCGATGTTGGCGAACAGTTCGAACGGCCGGCCCTGCTCGTCCTCGTTGATGTTGACGTAGAGTTTGCCGTAGCCGGTGTCGATGCGCTGGGTCACGCCGTGGAGCACGTCCGGGCGCGGGCGCTTGTCGGCGTAGGCGGCCCTCTCGTCGACAGTTTCGAACAGTCCTCCGACCTCGCGGTCGAGTGCGGCCTGCACGTCGCCGTTCTCCAGGAAGCCCTCGATGCCGCCGAATATCTCCTCGATCTGGGCGACGAGTTGCTCGGCCGCCTCGTCCTCGTCGGCGAAGTCGGCGTTGTCGGCGCGGGTGGTCAGCACCTGCTTCGAGCGCGTGCCGTCTCGGTAGACGGTGACGCCCTTGCCGCCGTTCTCGTAGATGTACCGGTACACCTCGTCCATGTCGGAGACAGTGGCGTCGTTCGGGAAGTTGCAGGTCTTCGAGATGGCGGAGTCGACGCCGTTCTGGCAGGCACACTGCACGGCAGCGTGTTCCTTGCCGGTGAGGTCCTGGGTCGTCACGAACAGTTCGGTGATGCTGTTCGGCACCGACGAGAGGCTCTCGACGCCGTCGAACTCGTTCGCGGCCATCTGCTCCTCGGCCTCGGCCTTGACTGCGTCGACGTCGATGTCGTTGGCCTCCAGCACGCGCAGGAAGTAGTCGTCGAACTCGACGAGCATCTCGTCGCCCTGCACGTCGTCGGAGACGTTCTTGTAGTAGGCGACGTTGTAGATGGGTTCGCAACCGCCTGTCGTGTTGCCGACCATCGAGGTGGTGCCCGTCGGTGCGATGGTCGTCGTGTTGTGGTTGCGGATGGTGAAGCCGTCTTCCCACTCCTCGGGGTCGAGGCCGGTGTGGTGCTCGAACCACTCGGGGTACTCGGTCGGGGTCGCGTACTTCGAGTCGCCCCAGTCCTCGAACGCCCCGCGCTCCTCGGCGAGTTCGTGCGAGGCCCACTTCGACCCGTGGTTGATGTGGGTCATCAGCTGGTTCGCGACCTCGTTGCCCTCCTCGGAGCCGTACTCGATGCCGAGCTGGACGTAGAGCTGTGCCAGCCCCATGATGCCGAGTCCGATCTTGCGCATGTCCCGGACCTTCTCCTCGATCTTGGCGACCGGGAAGTCGGACATCGTGACGACGTTCTCCAGGAAGCGCGTGCCGTACTCGATGCGGTGGTCGAACTCCTCGTAGTCGATGGACCGGTCGAGGAACGCCTCGACGGCCGATTCGAGGTCGTCGTACTCGTCGGCGTGTCGCTCGCTCCAGACGCGCCAGTCCGGCGCGTCGAGGTCGGCCAGCGTCGAGAGGTTGATGTGGCCGAGGTTGCACGCCTCGTACTCCTCGAGCGGCTGTTCCCCACAGGGATTTGTTGCCAGAATCCTGTGTTCCGGGTGCTCCTCGACGTCGAACGAGTGCATCTTGTTCACCCGTTCGAGGTAGATGACGCCGGGTTCGCCGTTCTCGTGTGCGCCCTCGACGATGTCCTCCCAGATGACCTCCGCGGGCATCGACAGGACCTCGCCGACCTCGACGTACTCGCCGAGACCGAACATCTCGTACAGTTCCTTCGTCTCGGGCGTGGCGACGTGGGGGTCCCCGGTGCGCGGGTTGGTGAAGGTGAACTCGTCGTCGTTCTGGAGCGCCTCCATGAAGCCGTCGGTGACGCCGACGGAGATGTTGAAGTTGGAGAGATGGCCCTCGACGGCGTTCCGGAGGTGCTTCGGGACGCGGCCGTCCTCGTCGATGAGGTCTCGTGCCTCCTCCAGCGCGTCGGCGAAGGAGGTGTGCGTGTAGTCGTCGGGGTCGTTCAGTCGCAGGGTCTGTGCGAGCGAGACGTCCTTGTTCTTGGCGTGGATGAACTGGATGACGTCGGGGTGGGAGACCCGCATGACGCCCATCTGTGCGCCGCGTCGGGCCCCGCCCTGGGCGATGGTCTCGCACATCTGGTCGAACGTGCGCATGAACGTGATGGGGCCGGAGGCGATGCCGCCGGTCGACCCCACGGCGTCACCGTAGGGCCGAAGCCGCCAGAAGGCGTAGCCCATGCCGCCGCCGCTGTTGTGTGAGACTATGCCGTCCGTGACGTACTCGTGATTGTCCGCCACGGTGATGTCGTAGACGGTTTCGGGCTCGGACTCGACAACGGAGTCGACCTCGACGGTGTACTCGTCGCCGATGGTGTACGAGTCCCGCGGCGTCACCGACTCGATGCTCGACAGGCCGGTCTCACGACGTTCGTCGATGAAGCCGATGTCGTGGAAGAACGCGCGACGAGCGTCACCAGTCGTCGGGACGAGACCGTAGTAGGGGTGTGCGTCCTCGTCGCGGAGGACGGACTTCTTGACCGGGTAGCCGAGTCCCATCAGCAGGGTTGCGACATCGTCGATAGCTCGTTCGGACGAACTGTACAGCTTCGGATATGTGTCGTCGAGGAGGGTGCCGTCGGCGGTGAAGTAGCCCCGGAGGAACGCCTCGATGACGCTCGCGGGCGAACGCATGATTGCGTCGGGCACCTGTGCGGATCGGGCACCCGCTGGCTTGCAGTCGAAGTTAGCCTCCCACCACCGTCTGATCTCGTGACTGTTGATGCCGACCTCGTAACAGCCATCGGCGAACGACGTTGCCGTCGCAGTCCCGAACAGCTGTCGGGAGAGCTGGTCGATGTACTCGGCGACGCTCTCGCGTCCGACGTGGAAGCGGACTCCGTCCTGGTGCCATGAGCCATCACCGACCCACAGACCGACGAGTTCGGCGAGGTCTTCGGTCAGCGATTCGGGCTGGGTGACGGATTTGACGGGCGTTCCGTTGACATCCAGCCCTTCGCGGGCACGGAACTGACCAACCGTCGCGGCCGAGACATCGAGGTCGTCGGATATTTCGCCGTCGGTGTGTCCTTCCCGATATAGTTCGAATGCGGTGGAATCGTCGAACGACGTGGAACCGGGCTTTCTGCCACCGTTTCCGTTCGGTGGAAGATCCAGTTCGTTGGACCGGCGTCGCTGAACGGTCGATTTCCCACAGTCCAGTCGTTCCGCGATCTGATAGTCGCTGAATCCCTGCTGGTGCAACTCGACAATAGCATCGTTCGAAACCGTCCGCTGTCTGTCCCACTGCGCACCGCTGTCGACGACGGTGAGTTCGGGGACATCTCGGTCCATCTGTCGAAGCCAACCAAGCGCGTAATGGACCGATTGGCCGGGGTCGATCTCGTCGAGTCGGACCCACTCACCGTCGACCTCGATACGATGGTTCGGTGTCCCGCGGATGGAACGGCCGTTCGAGAGGGTAACCGTAAGCGTCGGTGCGTCCTCGTACTCGTGGGTCTCCTCGACGGGCTTGTACTGGAATCCGGATTCGGTTCGCTGAAGCACACGGTCTCCGGCTTCGACGGCGGAAACGCTGACGGTCCCCTTGTCTTCGACCGTGATGGTCGACTCTGCTGTAAGACACTGGAACACCTGGGCGGCCTCCTTGGCGGTCTGGTGGATGTCGTCGATGTCGTCGTCGGGCGAGTCGACGAAACACGCGGAGAGTTGCTGGAGTTCGTCGCCGGCGTTCATGAGCGTCGGCGAGTTCGGCATGAAGTCGAGGTGCTCCATCATGCCCTGGAACTCGTCGGCGACGGCCTCGACGTGCGCCCGGACGTCGTCGGAGAGTTCGGGGACGACGGTCTCGTAGGCGAACTTGTTGACGTTGTAGATGCTGAGCTCGGTCTCGGCGTCGTCGTCGGGGGTGACGCCTGCCCCGAAGACCTCCGCGGCCAGTTCGTCCCGGCGCGGGTGGTCGGGTTTCAACTGGTCGGGGGTCACCGTGATGGTCTCCTCGCGGTTCCGTGCCTCGTAGACCGCCTCGGCGAGCGCGATGTTCTTGCCCACCCGGTCGAAGAGGTCCTCCTGCTCCTCGACGAGTTCGCCGTCGGCGTCCTTCCGGAGGTATCTGGCCGGAAGGATGTTGTGGTACGCGTTCGAGGTCAGGCGCTCTTCCAGCGTCTCCCCCGCCGTGCGCTTGACCGGTAGTTCGAGTTCGTCGGCGGAAAGTTCCGGCCGACTCATGCGTGCTCCTCCCCGCCGACAGCCGCCCGCTGTCGGCAGAATTCTTCCCCAAAGTGTTGTGTCGTTTGCATTGTTCGTGACGAAGATTGGTTACGCGATGGCCCATCATAAATGGGCGGGATACGACTTTCCTTGCACTAGCGCAAGTGTGCTTGCTCTCCGTCGTTACCACTCGTCCGGTTACTCGTGACGCCGGAACTTGTAGCAACGACAGTCAGTATAGTATAACCGGCCACGTGGTAATAACCCCACGGAAACCAGAGTGAAAGTGACCGGCAGCTGAACGCATCGACTAGTGCCGGTTGGTCGTCGTTTAGTTTCGCCCTCATCGTTATGTGTGTACGCTCCAACTAGCGAATATGGGAGGACCGTTCGCCCTGCTACCGCTGCTGACTGGCGTCGAAGTCGCCGGTGCAGTCGTGCTACTGGTCGTGGTACTGGCCGTCGTCACCAAACTGCTCAGTCTGCTGTACCGCATCGCCGTCAAGGTCGTCGTCATCGCCATCGCGGCCGCCATCGTGCTGTACGCCCTCTCGTTCGTCGGCTACGACCCGATGGGTGTCCCGCCAGTCTTCTAGAGTCCGTCGAGGAAGTTCTCGACCACGTCGTGTCCCCGCCCGGTGAGCACCGACTCCGGGTGGAACTGCACGCACTCGATGGGGTACTCGCGGTGGCGGACCCCCATGACGAGCGTCCCGGTGGGGTCGACGTCCGCCTCCCGCACCCCGCCGTCGGGGGCCGCCGAGGACCCGTCCGTCGGTGACGCCTCGTGGTCGGTCGTCGCCGACACCTCGAAGCAGTCCGGCACCTCGGTCGCCACCAGCGAGTGATAGCGTCCGGCAGAGAAGCCCTGCTCGATGCCGGCGAAGACGCCGCGCCCGTCGTGGTCGACGGGCCAGGCCTTCCCGTGGACCGGTTCGGGTGCGCGTCCGACGGTCCCGCCGTAGGCGTAGACCGCGGCCTCGAGGCCGAGGCAGACGCCGAACGTCGGTACCTCGGGACTCACCTCGCGGAACACGTCGGGCGTGACGCCGACGTCGCGGTCGTTCTCCGGGTGGCCCGGTCCCGGGGAGACGACGACGGCGTCGGGGTCGAACGCCCGGACCTCGTCGACGCTCGCCGTGTTCCGCAGGACCGCCGTCTCGGGGTCGGCACCGGCCTCCAGCAGCGACGACTCGACGTACTCGACGAGGTTGTACGTGAACGAGTCGAAGTTGTCGACGAAGAGGACCCGTGTCACCGCGACACCTCCGGCGCGGCCTCCCCTCGTTCGCGTTCGATACGCCGGAGCGACGCGAGGACCCCGTCCATCTTCGCCTCGGTCTCCTCGAACTCGGCGCTCGGGACGCTGTCGGAGACGATTCCCGCGCCCGCCCTGACGGTGACGCGGTCCAGGCCGTCGGGCGTCGCGTGGCGGTCGACCGTGGCGGTCCGGATGACGATGGCGACGTCGGCGTCGCCCGTCCAGGAGTAGTAGCCGACGCCGCCGCCGTAGACCCCCCGGGCGTCCGGTTCGAGGGCGTCGAGGACCTCCATGGCCCGGATCTTCGGCGCGCCGGTCAGCGTCCCCGCGGGGAAGGCGGCCCGGGTCGCGTCGAAGGCGTCGTACTCACCGCCGAGTTCGCCGGTCACCGTCGACTCGATGTGCTGGACGTGGCTGTACTTGAGGACGTTCATGAACTCCTCGACGCGGACGCTCCCGGGCGATGCGACCCGGCGGACGTCGTTGCGGGCGAGGTCGACGAGCATCGTGTGTTCGGCGCGTTCCTTCTCGTCGGCGAGCATCTCGCCGGCCAGTCGGCGGTCCTCGACCGGACTGTCGCCACGTGGACACGTGCCGGCGATGGGGTTCGAGACGACGCGCCCGCCGCCGACGGAGACGAGCGTCTCGGGACTCGCGCCGACGACGTGTCTGTCGCCGTGGGCGAGCAGGTACATGTACGGCGACGGGTTCACCTCCCGCAACGCGGCGTAGAGGCCGAGGGGGTCGCACTCCCCGACGAGTTCGCGCGTCCGGGAGACGACGCCCTGGTACACGTCGCCGTCGAGGACGTGTTCCTTCGCCCGTTCGACGGCCTGCTCGTACTCCGACTTCGGCCCGGCGGACTCGTCGTGGCGGACGAAGCCGCCGGGGTCGGGCGCGTCGGCGTCGGCCAGCACGCCCGCGACGTAGTCCGTCTCGGCGACGTGGGCGTCGTGGACGGCACCGGCGTCCTCGTCGGCGCGGACGACCGGCGTGACGACCAGCGACACCTCGTCGGCGTGGTGGTCGAAGACGAGCGTCTTCGTCGTCAGAACGAACTCGGCGTCGGGTACGTCGGTCTCGGGCCGGTCCAGGCCGACCTCCTCCAGGAACAGGTCGTAGACCGCCTCGTACGCCAGGAAGCCGACCAGACCGCCGTCGAGTTGCTGGCGGTCGGTGTCGGGGAAGCCGACCGGTTCGGCCGCCGGCATCGCCGTCCTGAGCGCGTCGAGCACGTCGTCGCCGTCGGGGTCGACGAGGCCCTCGTAGCGCTCGTCGCGCACCTCGACGGCGGCCTCGTCGCCGACGACCCGGACGACGGCGGCGGGGTCGTAGCCCACGAAGGAGTACCGGGCGTGTCGGTCGCCGTCGCCGGGCGGCCGGAAGGCGCCGTCGGGGTCGCTCGAGGCGGTCTTGCCCGCACTCTCGAGCAGGAATGCGTGCTCCGCGTCGGCCGACAGCGCGGCGTAGGCGCCCAGCGGCGTGGTGTCCACGTCGAGTGTCGTCTCTGCGCGCACGACCGCCGGTCGGTCGTCGGTCGCGGCGTCGGCGACGAGGTCGACGAACGTCTCGCGGTCGGGTACCAGTCCGCCGAAACCGCCGTCCTTCATGGCGTCACCGTCGGGCGTCGATACCGCCGGACCGCCGCGACGAACGCCTCGACGGCGTCGTGGTCCTTCACGCCCCCGGCCGACTCGACGCCGCTGGCGACGTCCACCGCGAACGGGTCGACGGTGGCGACGGCCCGGGTGACGTTCTCCGGCGTGAGTCCGCCGGCGAGGACGACCGGGACGTCGAGGTCGGCGGTCGCCGCCCGGGTGCGACTCCAGTCGTGCGTCTCGCCGGTCCCGCCAGCGCCCTCGGCGTCGACGGAATCGACGAGCAGTCCGTCGGCGACGTCGGCGTACCGGTCGGCGGTCCCGGGGTCGGTCGCGTCGACCTGCTTCAGCAGGCGGGCGTCGACCTTGGACCGCAGGTACGCCACGTCGCCGGGGGTGAGGTCGCCGTGGACCTGCACCACGTCGGGGTCGACCGAGTCGACGAGTTCGACGGCGCGCTCCGGGGCGTCCGGCATCGTCACGAGGACGGTCGTCACGAACGGCGGGACGCTGTCGACGAGTTCGACGGCACGCGCTTCGGACACCTCGCGCGGCGTATCGACCGGCACGTCGACGACGAAGCCGACGGCGTCCGCCCCGGCGTCGACGGCCGCCTGGACGTCCTCTTCGCGCGTCAGGCCGCAGATCTTGACGCGGGTCATCGTGCGACCGCCGTCTGCAGGTCGGCGAGGCGGTCGGCCGCGCTGCCGGACTCGATGGCCTCGCGGGCCCGTTCGACGCCCGACGCGAGCGTGTCGGCCTCGCCGGAGACGTAGATGGCCGCGCCCGCGTTGGCGAGGACGACGTCGCGCTTCGCCCCGGTCACGTCGCCCCGGAGGATGCCGGTCATGTCGGCGGCGTTCTCCTGCGGGCTCCCGCCGGCGACGGCCGAGACCGGCGCACGTTCCAGTCCGAGGTCGGCGGGCGAGAGGGTGTACTCCTCGATGGAGTCGCCGGTGACCTCTGCGACGACCGTCTCGTCGTGGAGCGCGATCTCGTCCATGCCCGACCCGTGGACGACCAGCGCGCGTTCGACGTCCATGCGTGCGAGTGCCCGCCCGAGGACTGGCACGAGGTCCGGGTCGTACACCCCGACGACCTGCGCGTCGGCGCCCGCGGGGTTCGTCAGCGGACCGAGGACGTTGAACACCGTCCGGATTCCGAGTTCCTTCCGCGGGCCGATGACGGCCTTCATCGCCGGGTGGAACACCGTCGCCAGCATGAACCCGATGCCGTCGTCCTCTATCTGGGTCTCGACGGCCGACGGTTCGGCCTCGACGTCCACGCCCGCGACCTCCAGCACGTCCGCGCTCCCCGACGACGAGGAGACGGAGTAGTTGCCGTGCTTGGCGACGGGGACGCCGGCACCACTCGCGACGAGGGCGCTCGTCGTGGAGACGTTGATGGTGTCGTAGTCGTCACCGCCGGTCCCGCAGGTGTCGACCAGCGGCGCGCGGTTCGGCGAGATGGTCCGCGCCGCCGCGCGCATCCCCTCGGCGAACCCGGCTATCTCTGCCTCGGTCTCGCCTTTCGCCCTGAGCGCCGACAGCAACGCGCCGATCTGTGCGTCGGACGCGTCCTCGAACACCTGTCCTGCCGCCTCGCGTGCCTCGGCCTGCGTCAGGTCCCGACCGTCGGCGACGCGTTCGATGTAGGTCTGCATCATGAGTCACTGATGTATGATTCAGTCTTACGATGCACAAATCCGTACATCGACTTAAGGGTATCGTCGGCGTCACGACGGCCGGGTTCGAGCAGGTGGTGCGTCCACCGGCCACGGTCGTCCGACGGAACCGGTGCGATGGAACCGACGGTCGCGCTCGCCCCCGTCACGCGTCGGACGCGCCGCCGTCTCCGTGTCTGACTCCCCCACGGAGCACCCCAATCGAAACCCTTTTTTATACCAGCGGTAAACGAAGAACTGCACGCGACGGAGGACCAGTGCGCCACCGGGTTGGTGGTCTAGTCTGGTTATGACACCTCCTTGACATGGAGGAGGCCGGCAGTTCAAATCTGCCCCAACCCACTGCTTTTGCGACGAACTACCCGCGAGGCACAAGTTTATGTCGCCGGGCAGTTCGAACTCGGGAGCGGAACGAACGGAGTGAGTGGAGTGACCAAAGTTCAAATCTGCCCCAACCCACTTCTCGTACCACGATTCGACGAGTGACGAGTCCGGGTTCTGGACTGTCGTTGCGCAGGTCTATCTATCATCGTACCCCGGTCGGACCGTCACAGCTGTGGTTGCGACGAGCAGCGTCGGTCGACCGACCGGGACACAGCACGGTTTTACGCGCGTCGGACCTACCCCGACCGGATGACCGACGAGGTACCCGGTACCGGAGACGTGGCGGCGAACCGAGACGAGGTGGTCGCGCAGGTGCGGGACCACGCGGGCGACATCGCCCGGGAACTCGCGCTGTTGCAGGGCGGCGACTACGGCCGCGAGACGTTCTCGACCGAGGGGGGTGAGTGGACGGTCAAGTACGAGGGCGGCGCGCTGGAGTACCTCCTGTTCGACCCGTCGTCGGGGTCGCCGGTCTACGTCGTCTCGACCAAACAGCCCGCAGAACCGACGGCCCTCGCCCGGGCGATGGACGACTACGACGCCTTCGTCGCAGCCTACGGCGAACACGTCCGGTCGCTCGACGGCGTCCTCGACGACGTCTCGACCGACTTCCCCGAGGTCGAATCGACCGCCGACGTCGTCGCACAGCGGGACCGCATCGTCGACCGGATCCGGGGCGTGGCGGACGAGATAGCCGGCCAGCTCCACCGGTACGACGGCACGGACTACGCGACGTTCTCCGTCCGGGCGGCCCGGACGCGCTGGGAACTGAAGCGTGAGGAGAGTCGCGTCTCGTACCTCCGCGTCGGCGGCGAGGGCGGCGTCTACCTCGTCTCGCAGTACGGGCCGCCGTCGCCGGACGAGGTGCGGGAGTACGCGCCGAAGTTCTCGGCGTTCGTCGAGGCGTACAACGACCACGTCGACGACCTGGAGTCGGCACTCGACGGCGTGACCCTGGAGGAAGCGTAGTCGTCGCGGTTACTGCCGGTCGAACTCGGTACCGCAGTCGCCACAGATGGCGCAGTTGCCGGGCGTGGTTCGCTGGGGGGCGACGGCGCCGCACTCGTCGCACAGCATGAACAGGCGCTTCTCCGGCGGGACGCCCGCTTCGAAGGTCATCTCGACCCAGGCGTCGGGTTCGTCGGGGTCGAAGATGCGGACCCCGTCGTCGGTGCGCGTCCAGTCGTATGCCGGCTCGTCGGTGTCTGGTGCGGCGCTCGCCGCGCGCTCTGACATCGTCACCACGTTCGACGCGACGAACTATAACGCTGCTGATAAATTTGAACACGGAACCGAGTTAACCGTCGGTTTTTAGCCGGGGCGGATGGACCGGTGGGGTATGACGCTCGACCCGGTGCACTTCGAGGGCATCGCGGAGCTGGCACGGCGCATCCGCTACGACGTGGACGAGTCCGACCACCGGGAGTTCGCCGAGACGGTGTGGGAGGACTTCCTCGACCCGCTGGTCGACGGCGGCCGGACCGTCCTCGAACCGGTCGGCGAGCCGACACGCCACGTCGCACCGGTCGAGGACGTGGCGCTGACGGCGTCGCCGTTCGACACCGTCCACGGCCTCGACTCGGGGACCATCAACCCGACCACGTTCACGAACGGACTCGTCCTCGACATCGCCCAGGCCGCGATGTCGGCGTCGCCGTCTGACCTCGACCTGCACCGGGCGCGGACCATCGTCATGACCGTCCACACGAACGACGCGACGGTCGACGTGAACGAGGACGACTGGTCGAAGGGCGACGAGGGCTACATCCGGTCCCAGATCCGTCACGTCCCCTACGTCAACCGGTTCGTGGAGGGCGTGGTCCACGCGCTGGCGCTCTACCTCGCCGAGTCGTGTCACGCGCTCGCGCAGGCGGGGAAGGTCGACGACCTGCTCGTCCTCGACGGGCCGCTGTACCCGAAGGGTCTGCTCCGGTGGGCCGACCGACACCCCGAACTCGCCGCCCTGCTGGAGGAGGAGGACCAGCCGCGGGAGGTGGTCTCGAACTACGTGGAACTCGTCGAGACGTTCGTCGAGCGCGACGTGCCCCTCGTCGGATTCGTGAAGAACCCCGGTTCGAAGGTGATAACGCGAACCGTCCGGGCGAAGGGCGGCCACGCGCCGTGGGTCGACGACGCGGCGTTCTTCGGGCGCATCCTCGAACGCGGCGAGGTCGACGGCGAGGGCGGGTACGACCGCGACACGGGCGTGCTCACCTGTACGAACTGGTTCCGGTCCCGCGGCGGCGTCGACCGGGTGCTCTCGACCGACGGGGACGCCCTCGGCGTCGACCGCAAGCTGGACGCCGCGGCCTACGAGGTGACCTTCTGTGCCATCTACGACCCCCGCGATGACATCGTCTACCGGCTGGAGGCACCCTACGCCTTCACGAAGGACGAGGAGACGCGCGAGGAGCTGCGCCTGTTCGCCATGCGCGAGGTCGCCGGGGAGTCCGGCCCGCCGCGGGCCGTCGCCAGGGCCGACGAAATGGCACGCATCAGCCGCGACGAGAAGGCTGCACTCAGGGAGACGCTGGAGGAGAGCTTCGACGCCCGGCGCGACGGCGAGTACGACGAGTTGCGCTGGGGCGAGACGTAGTCGACGAACGGGTCAGGCCAGTTCGGCCTTCTTGACGGTGACCTCGACGTCGTCGGGGTCGACGCCGATGCGGGCGAACTGCGTGCGGACGTGCTCCTCGGCGGCCGTGACGGCCTGGTCCTTCGTGTCGAACCCGCGTGGCATAGGCGTCTCGAACGCGATGTGGACGTCCTCGCCGTCTATCTGCTGGACGGTCCCGCCGCTCTCGACGGCGTAGAACTCGTCGCAGACCCAGACGTACGGGGCGTCCTCGTCGGGGGCACCCTGGAACTGCGGGGCCTCCTCGCCGCGTTCGTAGATGGTCCCCGTCAGGTCCGTGCCGCCCGCACTGCCGCGTACAAGTAACATGAGTCGTGGTACGCAGGCCGCCCGGATAAGCGCGCCGGGAGGACGGCGGCCACGAGTCCGCGGCCGCGGGGCGGGGATTTATCTCGCTCCCTCGCACGAGAGTCGTGTATGACAGACCTCGGTGACTTCGGTGACTTCGAGGCGAGCGACGACGACGCCTCGTCGGACGCGGGTGACGACGCTGCCGGGGTGGCAGCAGGCGACGACGGCGACGACGACGGGTTCGAATCGCTCGACGTGTCGCCACGAGGGAGCGACAGGGGCATCGGGACCGTCGCCGTCTCGGAGGGCCTGCGCATCGGCGAACGCGAGGACGACACCCGCCTCCGTGCCTACGTCACGACTGGGAACCGGCCCCAGGTCCGCATCGGGTCGTACCTGCTCGTCCCCTACCCCGACGGCGAGCGCCTGTTCTGTCGCATCACCGGCCTGGAGTACGCACAGGCCTTCCACGCGGACGACGCCACCGAGATTCACGCCCGGCGTGCGATGCGACGGGACGGCATCGACGAGGCGGACTACAAGTTCATGGCGACGCTGGAACCGATGGCCGTGCTGTTCGAGCAGGACGGCGAGCTGACCCGCCGGATGGTCGACCGGGTGCCCAAACCAGAGACGGTGGTCCGCGAGGCGTCGGACACGACCGAGATAAAGACGGGGCTGAAGATGCCCGAGGAGGGCGTCTTCGTCGGCCACCTCTCGGTCGGCGGCGAGACGGTGACGACCAGCGCCGAACCGCCGACCATCGACTACCGGTTGAAGGACGACTACGAGTCGGGCGACCCACTCGTCTTCCGCCACACGCTCGTCGCCGGGGGGACCGGGTCGGGCAAGACCCACGGCGCGAAGAACCTCCTCCGGCAGTACCTCGCCGAGGGTCGCGCCTACCCGATGGAGGACGGACGGACCGTCCGGCCGTCGCTCGTCGTCTTCGACCCGCAAGACGAGTACGCCCAGATGCACGACGACAACCCGGCGATGACCGACGAGTTCGCCCGCCGCCTCGACCGGGAGGGCGTCGCCCACGGGGGTATCGACGACACCGTCGCGTTCGTGCCGAAGGTCGGGGACGCGACCTACGCCGCCGACCACCACCGGGCCGAGCAGGTCGAGTTCACCGTGCCGTTCTCGATGGTCCGGGGGAACCCCTGGCTGGTCGCCGGGGGCGGCCTCAACGACAACCAGTACAACGCGCTCCGCCTCCTGCTCGACCGCTTCTTCCAGCAGTACGGGGACGAGGGAACCTACGACCAGTTCACCTCGTTCCTCGACGACCCCGCGTTGCGCGAGGAACTCGACGACACCGGCCGGGTGCACGAGGCGACGTTCGACGCCGTCGGCCGTCGCGTCCGTGGGTTCGGCCACGTCTTCGACCAGGCCGCCCGCCCCATCACCGACCTCGTGCGGGAGTTCGTCAGGCCCGGGGGCGTCACCGTCGTCCCGACGTACCACGTCTCGGACTCGCGGGCGACCGAGGTCGTCGTCCTCGCCGTGTCCAGCCTGCTCATCGACCAGAAGCTATCGAACGACCCGCGCTACGACCGCATCAAGGAGACGCCGGTCGTCCTTGGGATGGACGAGGCACACAACTTCCTCACCGACGCCGAGACGACGCAGGCCCGGCGAGTCATCCGCAAGTTCACGGAGGCCGCAAAGCAGGGCCGGAAGGAGCGCCTCGGCCTGTTCCTCATCACGCAGGACCCCCAGGACATCGCGGACTCGGTGTTCAAGCAGGTGAACACGAAGGTGGTCCTCAACCTCGGTGACGAGGACGCGATCAAGTCCGTGAACATCCCCCCGGCGCTGGAGGACAAGGTGCCGTACATGGAGAAGGGACAGATGGTCGTCTACTCGCCCGACAACTCCGAACCCGTCGAGTGCATCGGCCTGTCGACGTGCGTGACCGAACACGGTCGCTGACCGGGTTCGGCGAGGCTTTTACTCGGCGGGCGTGCTACGTTACGGCATGCCGCGTCACGTCCTGGTCGCGTACGACGAGTCCCCGCAGGCCAAGAAGGCGCTGGACCTCGCGATACGGGAGTTCGGCGACGCGAAACTGTCGGTCCTGCACATCATCGACCCGGCCGAGGCCGGGTCCGGTCGGCGCTTCTCGCTTCCCACGTTCCCCCAGGAGTGGTACGAGAACGCCCGCGAGGACGCCAACCGACAGCTCGCGGAGGCGAGCGACCTCGCGACCGAGGCGGGTCTGGAGGTCGAGACGGCCGTGGTCGTCGGTCGAACGGCCCGGAGCATCGTGGAGTACGCCGAGGAGAACGACTGCGACCACATCGTGACCGGGAGCCACGGGCGCTCGGGCGTGTCGCGCATCCTCCTCGGGAGCGTCGCCGAGACGGTCATCCGCCGGTCGCCGGTCCCCGTGACGGTCGTCCGCTGAGGCCGGTCCCGGGAGCCGTCCGGCGGAGGCCGCCCACCGGTCGGTCCCCCCGTCGCTATCCGGGGGGTTTTAGCCCCCGTGCCGGGTACCCCCGGGTATGAAGGTCGGTCTCGTCGCCCAGAAGGACAACGCGCGGGCGGCCCATCTCGCGGACCGGCTCCGACAGATGCTGCGCGAGCGAGACGTGACGGTCGTGGTCGACACGGCCACGGCCGAGTCGCTGGGCGTGCCCGGCGTCGACCCGTCCAGCATGCGGGACGCGACGCTCGCGGTCAGCATCGGTGGCGACGGCACGTTCCTGTTCACCGCCCGTCGCGTCGGGACCGTCCCCATCGTGGGCGTGAACCTCGGGGAGGTCGGGTTCCTGAACGCCGTCTCGCCCGACGACGCACTCGACGCCGTGCGGACCGAGATAGAGCACTATCGCGAGACCGGCGAGGTCCACGCCAGGGAACTGCAACGCCTGCACGCACGCGGGGACGGCTGGGACCTCGACCCGGCGGTCAACGAGATCGTCGTGCAGGGCCCCCAGCGCGGGCACGGTAACGGCGGGTCGTTCGAGGTCCGGGTCGACGGCGAACTCTACACCGGAAGCGACGCCGACGGCGTGCTGGTCGCCTCGTCTGCCGGGAGCACGGCGTACAACATGAGCGAGGGCGGCCCGCTCATCCGACCCGAGGTTGACGCGGTGGTCGTCACCGAGATGTGCGCGGGCGACCCGATGCCGTCGCTCGTCTCGGCCGCGGACAGCACGGTCGCCATCAGGGTCGACGACGCGCCGTTCGCCTACGTCATCAGCGACGGCCGCGCCCAGCAGCGCATCGACCCGCCGACCACCGTGACCGTCGAGCGAGCCGCCGCCCCGGTTCGACTGGCCGGCCCCCCGAGCGAGTTCTTCAAAGCGCTGAACAAGTTGGATTGAACCCCAGATACGGGCAATCGCTCCGACTTTCGAAAGCACTAATCGACTCAGTGCCCAGGCTACTGGTAATGAGCGAGCAACTTCCCGACGTGCAAGCGTCGAGCCCCGACGTGACCGTCGGGTTGAGCCAGGTCGGCGTCACGGGCGTCGAGAAGCTGGTGAAGCTGGCCCGTCCGGACAAGCGACCGATAGTCCTGATGGCGGAGTTCGAGGTGTTCGTCGACCTCCCGTCGTGGCGCAAGGGCGCCGACATGTCCCGCAACATGGAGGTCATCGACGAGACGCTCGAAGCCGCCACCAGGGACGAGGCGTACCGTCCCGAGGACGTCTGTGGAGACGCCGCAGAACGCTTGCTCGAGAAACACGACTACACGACCAGGGCGGAGGTCCGCATGGAGGCCGAACTCATGACGCGCGAGCAGACGCCCGTCTCCGACAGGGAGACCCAGTCGACGGTCGACATCATCGCCGCCGCGACGGCGACCGAGGAGGGCACCCGCGAGGAGATCGGTGCCCGCGTGGTCGGCATGACGGTCTGTCCGTGTTCACAGGGCATGTCCGCCGCACGCGCACGGAACGTCCTCGACGACCTGGGCGTCGACGACGAGACCACCGAGGCGTTCCTCGACCAGGTACCCCAGCCGGGTCACTCCCAGCGCGGGCACGCGACGCTCACCGTCGAGAGCGAGGGCGCGCCGGAGGTCGACCTCGAGGACATCATCGAGGTCGCACGGGACGCGATGTCGGCGCGCATCTACAACCTGGCCAAGCGACCGGACGAGGACCACATGACCTACCACTCGCACGCCAACGCGAAGTTCGTCGAGGACTGCGTGCGGTCGATGGCCGAGGACGTGGCGGCGAAGTTCCAGGACCTGCCGGACGACGCCGTCGTGACGATGAAGCAGTCGAACGACGAGTCCATCCACCAGCACAACGCCCACGCCGAACGTGTCGTCGAGATGGCGACGCTCCGGGCCGAACTCGACGCGGAGCACTGATTCTCTCGCCGGCCCCCACCACCCGAAAAGACAACCGTTACGGGCGGGGGTGTTCGAGTGCTCGTATGGCAGACCCGGCGACGCTCGCGGAACGTGTCCGCGAGGGTGAACTCAGGCTACACGAACTCGAAGCACACGCCGACCACGAGGACGCTGCGGCGGCGCGACGACTCCTTCTCGAATCGGAGACCGACGCGGAGTTGGCCGTGACGGGCGAGTACGCGTTCGACGCGGCGGACGCGGAGTCCAACGTCGAGAACATGTACGGGGCGACCCAGTTGCCCCTCGGCGTGGCCGGCCCGGTGACCGTCGACGGCGGTGCGGCCGACGGCGACTACTACCTTCCCCTGGCGACGGCCGAGGGCGCCCTCGTCGCGTCCGTGAACCGCGGCCTGTCGGTCCTCCAGTCGGCCGGCGGCGCGAACGCTCGCGTCACCAAGACGGGGATGACGCGAGCGCCGGTGTTCCGCGTCGACGGCGTCGTCGAGGCCGCGACGGTCGTCGAGTGGGTGCGCGAGAACGAGGCCGACCTGGCGGCGGCCGCCGAGGAGACGACGAGCCACGGCGAGTTGCTCGACGTGACGCCCTACGTCGTCGGCGACTCGGTCTACCTGCGGTTTCGCTACGACACCAAGGACGCGATGGGGATGAACATGGCGACCATCGCCACCAGGGCGGCCTGCGAGGTGGTCGAGGCGGAGACGCCGGCGACGCTCGTCGCCCTGTCGGGGAACCTCTGTACCGACAAGAAACCGGCGGCCATCAACGCCGTGGAGGGGCGCGGTCGGTCGGTGACCGCGGACGTCCTCGTCCCGACCGACGTGGTCGAGGAGCGCCTGCACACGACGCCGGCGGCCATCGTCGAGGCGAACACGCGGAAGAACCTCGTCGGGAGCGCCAAGGCGGGCTCGCTGGGGTTCAACGCACACGCCGCGAACGTCGTCGCGGCGATGTTCCTCGCGACGGGGCAGGACGCCGCCCAGGTCGTCGAGGGAGCGAACGCCATCACCACGGCCGAGGAGCGCGAGGACGGCCTGTACGTCTCGGTCTCGCTGGCGTCGCTAGAGGTCGGCACCGTCGGGGGCGGGACGTCACTCGCGACGCAGTCGGAGGCGCTCGACGTGCTCGGCCTGGCCGGTGGTGGCGACCCCGCCGGGTCGAACGCCGACGCGCTGGCCGAGGTCATCGCCGCCGGGGCGCTGGCCGGCGAACTCTCCTTGCTCGCCGCGCTGGCGTCGCGACACCTCTCGTCGGCCCACGAGGAACTCGGTCGGTGAGGTGACGGTCGGTCGAGGACGCTGGCCCCGGTCGGCGTCCGCACCGTCGGCGTGTCCTCACAGCAGGCGGTAGCGGCCCCTGTTCTCCGAGACCGCTCCGCGACGGGTGAGCGTCTGCAGGGCGCGTTCGACGTAGTCGGCGGGGACGCCGCGTTCGCGGGCGTAGTCGACCACCTCGTCCTCGGTCGGTCGGTCGAGTTCGCGCAACGCCTCCCGGACCGTCTCCTCGCGACTGGTCGACCCGCCCGTCGCCGTCGCTCGCTCGCCGGCCTCGGCGATGGACTCGGCGTCGAGTCCCGACCCGTCGAGGTACGTCTCGTCGTCCACCACCCCGTCGGCGACCTGGTCCTCCAGGTCCGCGAAGGAGTCGACGCTGGCGAACGCCTCGCCCTCGTCCTGTCGGTTCGCGAGCATCGACGCCCGGACCTCGCGGGCGTGGTCGAGGTCCTCGGTCGAGAGGAACGAGCGGACCTTCGAGAACGTCCGTCGCGTCCCACAGGTGCCACACCGGGTGGTCTCCGGTCGCCCCTCGACGATGCGCAACGCGCTGCACTCGCTACACCCGACGACGTGGTACATACCAGGGATTCGGGCCGCATCGGGTTTGAATCTTCGTCCCGGTCCGGGGGAACGCAGAAGCAGACGGCGTGAGACCAGACTCCGGTCGGGGCGAGGTCGCGGTGTCGCCCATCTCGGTCGCGTGGAACGCGCCGTCGACGTCGTTGGCTTACGCCAGGTCTTCGATGTTCGAGACGACCTCGTCGGTGTACTCCGTGGTCGAGAGCTTCTCGCCGCCCTCGATCTGCCGTTCGAGGTCGTAGGTGACCTTGCCGGCGGAGATGGTCTTCTCGACGGCGTCGCGGATGAGCGTCCCGGTGTCCTCCCAGCCCATGTACTCGAACATGAGACGGCCCGAGAGAATCATCGCGGTCGGGTTGGCCTTGTCCTGGCCGGCGCGCTTGGGCGCACTGCCGTGGACCGGCTCTGCGAGACAGCGACCCTCGCCGAAGTTCGCGCCGGGCGCGATGCCGAGGCCGCCGATCTGGGCGCCCGCGGCGTCGGAGAGGTAGTCACCGTTGAGGTTCGGCATCGCGAGGACGTCGAACTCGTCGGTGCGCAGTTGCATCCACTGGAGCATCGCGTCGGCGAGGCGCTCCTCGACCATGACGGCGTCCTCCGGGATGTCGACCTCGTCCTGCTCCTCCCAGAGCGAGTCGGGTGCGGCGAAGACGACGTCGTCGGGGTACTCCTCGTCGGCGACCTCCATGCCCCAGGTGCCGAACTGCCCCTCGGTGAACTTCATGATGTTGCCCTTGTGGACGAGGGTGACCTTGTCGCGGTCGTTCTCGATGGCGTAGTCGATGGCCTCGCGGACGAGGCGCTTGGAGCCCTTCTCGGAGATGGGTTTGAGGCCGAGGCCGATGGGGCCCTCGTGCATGATGCCGTCCATGCCCATCTCGTCCTCGACGAATTCGCGGACCTTCTCGACGTCCTCGGTGCCCTGCTCCCACTCGATGCCGGCGTAGACGTCCTCGGTGTTCTCCCGGAAGGTGACCATGTCCATCTGCTCGGGTGCCTTCATCGGGGACGGGACGCCGTCGAGGTAGTAGGTCGGGCGGACGTTCGCGTAGAGGTCGAGCGTCTGTCGGAGCGCGACGTTCAGCGAGCGAAAGCCCGCGCCGACTGGCGTCGTGAGTGGTCCCTTGATGGCGACGCGGTGCTCTCGGATGGCGTCGACCGTCTCGTCCGGGAGGTTGACGTCCTCGCCGTACCTGTCGCGGGCCGACTGTCCGGCGTAGACGCGCATCCAGTGGACCGTCCGTCCGGTGGCCTCCGCTGCGGCGTCGAGGACCTTCTGGGCGGCGGGACCGACGTCCTGCCCGATGCCGTCGCCGTGGAGGATCGGGATGATAGGCTCGTCCGGGACGGAGAGGGTTTCGCCGTCGGCCGTGATCTTCTCGCCTTCCTCGGGTAGCTCGATATGCTCGTACTCGGAGCTCATTGTCGTATGAATCGACGAACAGTGCGCCTAAAAGGTCTATCATTCGCCGTTCCCGGCAATACTCGCACGTCCGGTTCGACGGTCGTCACGTTCGACCGGTGGACCCGGTGCTGGAGTCGCGCATCGCCGCCGGGAGACCGGGGCGATTATACCGACGCTCCGCCCACCCGTGGGACGTGCAGGTGATCGTCCACGGCGGGGCGGGGTCGCCCCCCGACGCGCCCGCCGACCGGCAGGCAGTGCTCGACGAGGCGGCGGCGACCGGGGCCGAGGCCCGGACGCCGGTCGACGCGGTCGAACGCGCCGTCCACGTCCTCGAATCGTCGCCGCGATTCAACGCCGGGGTCGGTGGCGCCGTCCAGTCCGACGGCGTCGTCCGCACCGACGCCGGCGTCATGACCGACGACCGGTCGGCCGGCGCGGCGTGTTCCATGCCCGGCGTCGAACACGCCGTGAGCGTCGCCCGCGTCGTCATGGAGGAGACGCCCCACGTCTGCGTCTCCGGCGAGCACGCCGTCTCGCTGGCCGAGGCCTTCGACGTGGAGACCGGCGTCGACCTCTGGAGCGACCGGACCCGCGACCGATGGGCCGACGAGGACGTCCCGGAGGGCGGGCCGCGCGAGCACCTCGACTACCTCCAGTCCCGGTTCGGACGGACCGACCCCGACGGCAACGCGTCGGAACACGACCACGACACGGTCGGCGCCGTGGCGAGCGACGGCGACCACGTCGCCGCCGCCACCTCGACGGGCGGGCGCTGGCTGGCGCTCGCGGGGCGAGTCGGCGACGTGCCGCAGGTCGGCAACGGCTTCTACTGCGCGCCCGCCGGCGGCGCGTCCGCCACCGGCGCCGGCGAGGACATCGCCCGGGTCACGCTCTCCCGCCGCGCGGTCCGCCACCTCGAATCGGGCTGTGACGCACAGGCCGCCGCGGACCGCGCCATCGAGGCGTTCGGCGAACTGACCGGGTCATCAGCGGGCGTCATCGTCCTCGGGCGCGACGGGTCTCTCGGGAGCGCGTACAACTCCGACGCCATGCAGACGGCCGTCTCGCGGTAGCCGGGGGGTCGGTCGTCGCCGTCCACGTCGTGCTGGTTTCGACGCACGCCGACATCGACAGGGGAGCGGTGGTCCGGACGGGTACCCACTGCGCCTGGTTCCAGCTCCATCCCCCGTCGTCCCTCTGTGCAACCACGTCGCACGCGTGATTCGCTAGCTTTCGACGGGCGTCGTAGAGGGGCTTTATGACCGTCGAAGTAGTCCGTCTATACATGCTCGAACAGGTTCAGCACAGCCGGAGGCGCGAGTGTCCGAACTGTGGGACGACGACGGTGAACGTCCAGGGCGTCGACGCGTGCCCGCGTTGCACCTGGTGCGACCGGTGACCGACAGTCGTCCGCTTCGGGCGACCAGTCGGTCCAGTCGGTCGACGTAACCAGTCTTCCACCCACGCAGGCTCACCTCTGTCTCACGGAACTGCGAGGCGCAACCTCTTTCTCCGGCCTGCGCGAAGGACCGACGTATGAGCGAGACCGAGGTCGACCTCGACGCCGAGAAGTACGAGAAACACCGTGAGGCCGGGCGCATCCTCGCGGAGGTGCGCGACGAGGCCGCCGAGATGGTCGAGGTCGGCGTGAGTCACCTCGAAGTCGCGGAGTGGGCCGAGAACGAGATACGGGACCGGGGGGCGCAACCGGCGTTCCCGGTCAACATCTCCATCGACGAGGAGGCCGCCCACGCGACGCCGGGCATCGACGACGACGCCACCTTCGGCGAGGAGATGGTGAACCTGGACATCGGCGTCTGCATCGACGGCTGGCTCGCCGACACCGCCATCACCGTCGACCTCTCGGGCAACCCGGAACTCGTCGAAGCCTCCGAGGAGGCCCTCGACGCGGCGCTGGAACTCGTCGAAGCCGGCGTCGACACCGGGACCATCGGTGCCGAGATAGAGGACGTCATCACGAGCTACGGCTTCAACCCGGTCGTGAACCTCACCGGCCACGGACTCGGCCACTGGGAGCAGCACACCCCGCCGAACATCCCGAACCGGGCCGTCTCCCAGGGCACGACGCTCGAAGTGGGCGACGTGGTCGCCATCGAACCGTTCGCCACCGACGGGTCCGGGAAGGTAAGCGAGGGGTCGAAAGAGGAGATATTCGCGCTCGAACGCGACCGGTCGGTCCGCGACCGGAACGCCCGGCAGGCCCTCGAACAGATCACCGAGGAGTTCCGGACCCTGCCGTTCGCGACCCGGTGGCTGGACGTCTCCCGGCCGAAGATGGCGCTGCGGCGGCTGAAGTCACAGAACGTCGTCCACGGCTATCCGGTGCTCAAGGAGGCAGCCGGCAAATTGGTAAGTCAGAAAGAACACACCGTCATCGTCACCGAAGATGGGTGTGAAGTGACGACCGAGTCGCTGTAATCGCCCTGCCGGACCCCACCCGTCGTTGCACCCCGTCGTTCGAACACCGTCAGGCGTTGTTCATCCGCTGACTGGCCCGTTCCCCGCACTGCTGACACTCCGTGACCCGGTACGGTTCGCGCGAGAACTCGGCGTTCTCCCGCTTGCTGCTCTCCGTGACCAGCTGCACGGACACGTGGTGGACCGTCTCGGTGGCACAGTAGTCACAGCGTTCGGTTCGCCCGTCGATCGCGTTGTCAGTCGTCGCCATCCATTGCCCACAAGGTATACACGGGGTATAAAAAGAGCCGACCGTTCAGCCCCCGACGTTCTGCCGAAATGATAACTGTTGAAATCCAAGTAATCGGTACGTAATTTTGGAGTAACGAAACGTTTCCCGGCCGAATTGCCCCTGCTTGTAGATTCGAAGCGCACACTTGAACCCCGTATAGCACCGCCTTCACGGCGGTAGTCGGAGCGAAACCGGGCGCTGGATTCAAACCGTCGCCGGCCGGACTCGAACCATGGACCAGGTCTTCGCACCGTGGCGCATCGAGTGGGTGGAACGCGAGGGGGACGACGACGTCGACGGGTGTCCCTTCTGCGAACTGCCGGCGCGCGACGCCGACCGACAGTACCGCATCGTCGCCCGCAACGACGGTGCCTTCGTCATGCTGAACAACTACCCGTACAACCCGGGGCACGCGATGGTCATCCCGGACCGCCACACGGGGGAGTACACCGCCCTCGACGACGAGGCGTTGCTCGCACACGCCCGACTGAAACAGCGCACCCTCGACGCCCTGTCGACGGCGATGGACCCCCACGGCTTCAACGCCGGACTGAACCTCGGGGGCAGCGCGGCAGGGGGGTCCATCGACGACCACCTCCACACCCACGTCGTGCCGCGATGGTCGGGCGACACCAACTTCATGCCCGTCGTCTCGGACACGAAGGTCATCGTCGAGGCACTCGAAGACACCTACGGGCGCCTGCACGATGCGTTCGCCGAGCAGGACGGCGCGACGGTCGAGGACGAGGACAGTGCGGTCCGGTTCTGAGTGCCCCGACCGCGCCGCCCGCCCGCAATACCGGCCTTCTAAATACGTCTGGTTCCTCTACCGAGCACGAATGGACCGCCGCAAAACCGTCCGACGCGTCGGGGCCGTCGTCCTCGCCGCCAACGTCGTGCTCGCGCTGGCGAAGGGCGCGGTGTACGTCGAGAGCGGGAGCCTCGCCGTGGGGTCCGAGGCGGTCAACAGCGTCGCCGACTCGGTCTACAGTCTCGTCGTGCTCGTCGGACTCTACCTGACCACTCAACCGCCGGACTTCGAGCATCCACACGGCCACGAGCGCATCGAACCGTTCGTCTCGCTGTTCGTCGCGGCGGGGGTGTTCGCCGCCGGCGGACTGGTGTTCTGGCAGTCGGTGTCGACGCTGCTCGCCGGGGACGTGACGGTGCGGGCCAGCGCCGGCGGCGTCGCGGTCCTCGCGGCGTCGGCGGTCGTCAAACTCGGCCTCTACCGGTACTGCCGGGGCCAGGGCGAACGCGTCAACTCGCCGGCGCTGGTGGCGACGGCGCTCGACAACCGGGCCGACGTGCTCACCGCGCTGGCCGCCCTCGTCGGCGTCGTCGGGGCGGGAGCCGGCTATCCGTTCCTCGACCCGATGGCGGCGGCCGTCGTCGCCGTCGGCATCCTCTGGACCGGCGTCGAGATCGTCCGGGACAACGTGAACTACCTCGTCGGGGGCGCGCCGCCAGAGGACCTGCGGGCGGAGATAGTCGAACGGGCCCTCGACCATCCCGAGGTGCGGGGCGTCCACGACGTGGTCGCACACTACGTCGGCCCGGAGATAGACGTGAGTTTGCACGTCGAGGTGGAGGGCGACCGCACGCTGTTCGAGGCCCACGACATCGAGAGCGACGTCGTCCAGTCCATCCGGGCGATTCCGGAGGTAGACGACGTCTTCGTCCACGTCGACCCGAAAGAACTCGGGGAGTGGAAGGACGACGACCCGGACCTGCTCGTCGGCGACGGCGACGAGTGAGGCGGCCGCCCGGCCCCGCCGGTGAGGACGGTGACCCGCCGCCGACCCGCATCAGACCGGGTCGGCGAAGGCGTAGACGGTGTTGTGACCGGTGACCTCGACGTCGAGGAAGTCGCCGGGTTCGACGCCGTGGTCCGAGGCGTTCCGGACGATTAGCTGCCGGTACGCCGAGTCGCGGCACTTCACGGAGTCGCCGGTCCCCTCCTCGACGACGAGGACGTGGCGCTCGTCCCCGACCATCGACTCGTAGGCCTCGCCGACGACCGTCATCTTCAGTTCGGACAGTTCCTTCGAGCGGTCCTTCTTGACCTGGCCGCCGAGGCCCTTCATGTCGGCGGCGTCGGTCCCGGGGCGCTTCGAGAACCGCGTGACGTTGATCTTCTCCGGGCGGGTCTCGCGCAGGAGCGCAACGCTCTGTTCGTGGTCGGCCTCCGTCTCTGTCGGGAAGCCGACGATGAAGTCGGTCGAGAGCGTCCAGTAGTCGAGCGCGTCGTCGAACGCCTCGACGACCTCCAGGTACTCCGAGACCTGGTGCTGGCGACGCATGTCCCCGAGCACGTCGTTCGAACCGGACTGGACCGGGGCGTGCAGGAAGTCGTACAGTTCGTCGTGCTCGGCGAAGACCGCCGCGAGTTCGTCGCGGATGCCGTGGACGCCCTTCGGGTTCGCCATGCCGACGCGGACCCGGAAGTCGCCGTCGATATCGGTACAGATGCGGTCGAGCAGCGTGTGGAGTTTCCGTTCGCCGGTGTCCCAGCCGTAGACGCCGGTGTCCTGGCCGGTGATTCGTATCTCCTTCGCGCCCGCGTGGACGAGCGCACGCGCCTTCTCGACGTTCTCCTCGACCGGCGGCGAGTCTATCTTCCCCGTCGCCTGCTTCGTGATGCAGTACGAGCAGTCGCTCATGCAACCGCGGGCGATGGGCAGGATGCCGACGACGCCGTCGAGGACGGGTTCGACGCCCGGCCCGGGGGTCGGACACTCGCCGTTCGTGACCGCCTGGGGGACGTCGTCCCAGTGGAGGACCTGGGCGTCGACGTTCTCGGAGCGGAACGTCTCGCCCTGTGCCAGCGCCATGCACCCCGTGACGATGAGGTCCGCCGTCTCCGATTCGAGTTCTTTGGCCCGTCGGAGCATGTTACGCTCCGTCTTCTCGACCACCGTACAGGTGTTCAGTATCGCGACGTCGGCTGCGCCCGCATCCTCGACGCGGTAGTGGCCGGCGTCGCGGAGCGCCGACTCTATCTGCCGGCTCTCACCGCGGTTCGAGGTGCAGCCGTACGTTTCGATGTGATATCGGGCCATTCCTATCCATCGTAACCGGTCTGTGGTCAAAAGGGCGACGGATGCCCGTCGCTCGCACCCTGCTCACGACTGTTGTTAGCACGGTTTCACGTCCTGAAACGAAGGCGGTAGAGTTTTAACTTCTCATTTTCAACACATGATTCGCCATGCGAACACACAACCGCGCACTCCTCGCTGTCACCCTCGCCGCCCTGCTCCTGACGAGCACGGTCGGCGCGGTTGCAGTCGGGGGACAATCCGGCCAAAGCGCTCTGAACGGCGCACAGGCCGGGGATGCGCCCGATGCGGCAGACGAAATATACGTCGAAGAGGACGGCGACGCCGTCCTCGTCTATCGAAACGACGAAGGTTCGGCGAACGGACACTTCGGGGCCGACCTCTCCGAGGGACTCTTCCACGTGTTCCTCAACGACACGATGGACGAGGCCCCCGAGGACAACGTCAGCGGGAGCGCCACGCTCGAACTCGGTCCCGAGGAGCTGACCGGCGAGGGTGCGTTCTCGATGGACACGCCCGACTCGGTCGAAGAACTCACGTTCGACGCCTCGGGCGAGCAGACCCGCGAGAACGCCCAGGGGTCGATGACCCTCGACGCGACCTTCCTCGACGAGTCGAGCACGACGCCGCGGGGGACCTCCATGTTCGAGTCGCTCTCGACGGAGGGGACGATGACCTCCTCCGCGAGTTCGTTCTCGTCCGAGGGGTCGGTCAGCACGACCTTCTCGCAGAACCCCGGCGTCGGCGAGATGAGCCACTCGTTCACGCTCGAAGAGACCGACGACGCCTACGTCCTCAGCGGTGCACAGGACTACGTCGTCGGTTCGTACAGCGCCGACCACTGGAACACCGAGTCGAGCGCACAGCGCAGCCTCGAAGCCCAGTTCGGCGCCGTCGCCCGACAGCTCGACGGCGACGTCTCGGTGACCCTCGACTCGCACTCGTTCGATTCGAGCACGAACCGACTCGACATCGAGTACACCGTCGAGTTCACCGGCGTCGACCAGGCCGTCTCCGAGCAACTCGCCACGTCGCTCGCCTCGTCCCGGAACCTCGACCTCAGCCAGGCCGAGGCCGACGACCTCGCCGAGCGAATCCAGTCGGTCGAACTGACCGAACTGTCCGGCTCCGTCGACGTGGATGCAGAGCAGGCCACCGTCTCCTGGAACGTCCAGATAGACAACGCCGACGAGGCCGCCCTCGCGATGTTCGACGTCGTCGAGGCAGCCGAGACGGAGCAGTCCCAGGTGGACGTCGAGAAGATGCGGACCCGCTTCGAGGCCGGTAACGCGGCCGACCTCCGCCAGACCGTCACCTGGAACGGGTCGTTCTCCTCGTCGAGTTCGGACACCGTCGAGGTCCAGTTCGAGGCCGACTACCGGACCGAGAACTGGCAGGACTACGTCGACGAACTCGAGAGCCGCGACGTCGAGTGGTCCGGCGAGACCACCTTCGAGGCCCACGCCGAGACCGAGGACGGCGAACTGAGCGTCGACGCCTCCGCGACGGTCAGCCAGGAGGGACTCGTGAACGACGCCATCGACACCATGCTCGAGGAGGGCGCGCGGTCCGGCACGGACCAGACCGCCGCGAACGAGCAGACGACTGCGTTCCTCGAGGCCTTCCAGCGCTCGGACTTCGAGCGCGCCAAGATGGAGGTCTCGATGGAGAACCGGACCGTCACGCTCGAGGCCGGCGCGAGCTTCGACAACGTCTCCGCGTTCCGCGACGTGATGGAGGACGAGTACGGCAACATCACAGTCGCCAGCGCCTACGGCGAGATCGAAGACGGCGAGGGCGTCACCTACGTCCGCGTCTCCGGTGCCGTCGGCGAGGACGCCTCCGAGTCCGACGTGCGCGACCTCTCGGTCGTCGACGACGACACCGAGGTCAACATGCCCGGCGACTGGGACCCGGACGAACGGGACTTCCCCGAGATGGACGAAGCGGAAGCGCGGAACTTCCTCGCGGTCGACGACAGTGGCGGGACGTTCGCCGCAGTCCCCGGGTTCGGGCCGGCACTCGCGCTCGTCGCACTGGCGGCGGTCGCGCTGTTCGCCCGACGTCGCATCGAGTGAGCTAACCAGCGTCTCTAGTTTTCCCTCTTTTCGCGGCCGTCAGTCGCTCGACTCGAAGTCCTCGACGATGGCGACGCCGCTCGACGCGCCGATGCGGACCGCGCCCGCGTCGAACATCGCCTCCGCCTCGGCCCACGACCCGACGCCGCCGCTGGCCTTGACCGGGAGGTACTCGCTCATCAGTTCGACGTCGGGAACAGTCGCACCGCCGTCTGCGAACCCGGTCGACGTCTTGACCATGGCCGCGTCGGCGTCCTCGGCCGCCTTGCAGGCGGCGTGTTTCTCCTCCTGGGTCAGCAGTGCCGTCTCGATGATGACCTTCACCGGGACGGGGACGGCGGCGACCAGTTCTTCGAGTTCGTCGTGGACCGCACCGGTGTCCCCCGCCTTCAGGCGGCCGACGTTGATGACCACGTCGAGTTCGTCGGCGCCGTCGTCCCACGCCTCGACCGCCTCGTCGCGCTTGGTCCGTGGCGTGTTCTGGCCGTGGGGGAAGCCGACCACCGTCGCCAGCGTCACGTCGGGGGCGTAGTCGCCCGCTTCGGCGACGTAACACGGCGGGATGCAGGCGTTCATCCCGTACTCGGTGGCCTCGTCGAGTACCCGTTCGACGTCGTCCAGCGTCGTCTCCGGCCCGAGGACGGTGTGGTCGATGCTCGCGGCGAGTTCGTCTCGGTTCATGCCTTCCCGTTGTGGGGCCGAGGGTAAAATACGGGCCGTTCCGGTGACACGAGAGTCACGCGACTGTGACCGGGGAGGACGTCACTTTTGTGCCCACGCATCCGAGTTCCGGTATGACCGACCCCGAGGTTCACCCGGAGGTGGCCGAGACCGCAGAGGAGATAGCGACGATGGAGATACGCGGTGCGGCGACCATCGCAGCGGGTGCAGCGGGCGCGCTCGCGACCCAGGCACGGGAGTCCGACGCGGAGACGCCCGAGGCGTTCTGGGCGGAACTCCGGCAGGCGGCGAAGCGACTCTACGAGACGCGACCGACCGCGGTCAGCCTGCCGAACGCGCTGCGGTTCGTGCTGGCCGACGTACACGGCGACACCGTCGCGGAGTTGCGCGAGTCGGCCGTAGAGAGCGCCGCCGAGTTCCAGCGCGAACTCGACCAGGCGCAGGACCGCCTCGGGAAGGTCGGTGCGAACCGGCTTCGCGACGGCGACGTGGTGATGACCCACTGCCACTCGACGGACGCGCTCTCGTGCGTGAAGGCGGCGCTCGACCAGGGCAAGCACGTCGAGGCCATCGTCAAGGAGACCCGCCCGCGGAAGCAGGGTCACATCACGGCCGAGCAACTGCGCGAGTGGGGCGTCCCGGTCACGCTCGTCGTCGACAGCGCCGCCCGCCGGTACCTCAACGACGTGGACCACGTTCTGGTCGGTGCGGACTCCATCGCGGCCGACGGGAGCGTCATCAACAAGATCGGCACGTCGGGGCTCGCGGTCAACGCACGCGACCGGGGGACGCCGACGATGGTCGCCGCCCAGACCATCAAACTCCACCCGGACACGCTGACGGGTCACACGGTCGAGATAGAGATGCGCGACGAGACCGAGGTCATCGGGGCGGACGACCGCGAGCGCATCCAGGGCGACCCCGACGGCTTCACGGTCGAGAACCCGGCGTTCGACGTGACGCCGCCACGGTTCGTCGACGCTATCGTCACCGAACGCGGCCAGTTCCCACCCGAGAGCATCGTCGTGCTGATGCGTGAACTGTTCGGGCGCGACACCGCCCGACCGTGGGAGGGATGACTGCACCGCCGGACGCTAACTTTCCCCCGGGAGGCGACCGGAACCTTCTTTCCGGTCGCCGGCAGGATATGTGAGCATGGTACTTGCAGGGGCCGAGCTACCTCCGCTGCTCTACGCCGTCTCCCTCCTCCTGGCGTTCCTCGGGGTGGCCGTGATGCTCTGGGCGGTCCATCCACCGATCACCGACTGGACTGCGGTCGCCTTCGCACCGTGGATGGTGACGGGTGCGACGCTCCACGTCCTCTACCAGCTGGAGGCGTACCCCGATGCGGTCGCGCCCCTGTTCGGAACGGTGACCGTCTACGTCACCACGGCCATCGTCACCGGCGTCGTCTGGATAGCGATGACGTTCGTCGCCGCGGTCAAGAACAACTTCGACATCGACCGCGGCGTCGGCATCGTCGGCACCGGCGTCGCCGTGACGTTCGCCGGCTTCGCCATCCTCATCGCGGTCAGGAACGGCACCTTCACCCCGTTCTGGTCGGTCGTCGGCGTCATCGTCGCCGCCAACGTGGCGACCGTCGCGTGGGTGCTGTTGAGCCTCCGCTACACCGACGTCGCGGCCCACGTCGGCAAGACCGGTGCGTTCGTCGTCTTCGCACATACCCTCGACGGCATCACCACCGCCATCGGCTACGACGTCCTCGACACCGAGGAACGCGTCGCCCTCTCGAAGTACATCCTGGAGGCCGGTGAACGCCTGCCCATCTCGGACATCGTCGGTGCGGGCTGGCTGTTCGTCGTCGTCAAGGTCGTCCTCGCGCTGGTCATCGTCGCGGCGTTCGACGAGTACGTCCAGGAGCGTCCCCGCCAGGCCCGCCTCATGCTCGCGTTCGTCGCCGCAGTCGGCTTCGGGCCGGGCGCTCACAACCTGTTGCTCTTTACGGTGTCCGAAGGGGTGGCGCCCACGAACCTGCCGTTCGCACTCGCGACGTTCGCGGGGGTGGCTTGATGGCACGCGTGCTCACCGCGGGCCACGTCAACTGGGACGTGACCCTGCGCGTCGACCGCCTCCCCGAACCCGACGGGGAGTCGCGCATCCTCTCACAGCGTACCTCCGGCGGCGGGAGCGCGGCGAACGTCGCCGTCGCGCTCTCGCGACTGGACGTCGAACCGAGCCTCGTCGGGAGCGTCGGCGACGACGAGCACGGCCACCTCGCCCGCCGCGAACTCGACCAGGTCGGCGTCGACCTCCGTGGACTGCTCACGGTCCCGGACACCGAGACGACAGTGAAGTACCTCCTCGTCGACGAGACGGGCGAGGTGGCCGTACTCGGGAACGACGGCGCGAACGAGGCCGTCCGGCCCGACGACGTGGCCCCCGAACACGTCCAGTCCGTCGACCACGTCCACCTGACGAGCCAGCGACCGGACACCGCCGCCCGCATCGCGGAACTGGCCGCCGACGCGGGCATCCGCGTCAGTTTCGACCCGGGTCGACGACTCGCCGACCGTGACTTCTCGGCGGCGCTCGACAGTTCGGACGTGCTCTTTTGCAACCACCGCGAGGCCGAGACCGTCCTCGAGACGGAGTACCCCGGGTCGGAGTTCGCCGACCGTGTGCTCGTCGTCAAGCGCGGGAGCGACGGTGCGGTCGTCCACACCCCGACGGCCACGTACGAGCACCCCGGGTTCGGCGTCGAACCCGTCGATACGACCGGGGCCGGCGACGCGTTCGCTGCCGGGTTCATCGCCGCGTTGCTCGACGCCGAAGACTACGAGCGGGCGCTCGAACACGGCAACGCCTGCGGGGCCATCGTGGCCTCCAGGGAGGGTGCGCGCGCGTCGCCCAGCACGGAGGCGCTCGAATCGTTCCTCGCCGAGCAGTTCTAGTCCGGGGGAACGGCGACTCGCCGGTCACCGCCACCATCGCCACCTCGGCCGGAACCCACCAGATACCCGACAGGGTGTCGCTACCGGCGTCTCACTGGCCGGCGTCCGTCGGCCGTGGCCGGGGCGTGACGAACGTTTTTTGGCCCGGTTCCCCGAATCCCCGTCCATGACACAGCCGCACCTGCTCGTCGACGAGGGTGACGTACACGACATCGCGCTGATTCCTGGCGACCCGGGCCGCGTCGACCGCATCGCCGGGCACTGCGACGAGCACGAGGTCGTCGCCGAGAACCGCGAGTACAAGGTCGTCAACGCCAGCTACGAGGGCGTCGACCTGACCATCTGCTCGACGGGCATCGGCTGTCCCTCCGCCGCCATCGCCGTCGAGGAACTCTCGCGCGTCGGCGTCGAGACGTTCATCCGCGTCGGCACGACCGGGGCGCTCCAGCACGACGTCGAGATCGGCGACATGATAGTCGCCACCGGTGCGGCCAAGAACGAGGGAACGAGCAAGCGGTACGAGGCCGTCGAGTACCCCGCCGTCCCGGACTTCGACGTGACGACGGCGCTCGTCGAGGGCGCCGAGGCGAACGAGGAGGACGTCCACGTCGGTCCCATCGCCAGCGACGACGCCTACTACGCCGAGACGGACGCGTACGTCGCGGACTGGGAGGACGCAGGTATCCTCAGCGTCGAGATGGAGGCCGCGACGGTGTTCACGCTCGCCCGCCGGAAGGGACTGTCTGCCGGTGCCATCTGCACGGTCGACGGGAACCTCGTGAAAGGTACCCAGAAGGGCACCGACACCGAGGACGAGGAACTGCCCGAGAAGGCGAAGAACAACGTCGGGCGGGCCATCGACATCTCGCTCGAAGCCGTCCGCGCGCTGACGCGGTAAGCGGTACCGGTCGAGTGACGGGGGTGTCACGAGACCGGGCGGGGCGTCGGACGTCAGGGGTCGGGCGGCACTATCGAACGTAACGCTTCTGACGGGACCCACCCCGTCTTCCCGGTCGAGTTCTCGCACCACTCCCAGCCGGCGATGGTGACGTGAGACGTGAGCGTTTCACCGGGTTCGACGGAGAGTTCTCTCGCGACGTACTCCTCGCGGCTGACCCACCGCCCGTCTCGACGTTCGACGTACGCGTCCGGAATCCACCCCTCCTGTCCGGCGGTATCGATACACCAGAGCCAGCCGTCCCACTCCGTCTCCCGGTCTTCGACCGCGAGTTCGTCTCCCTCGCTCACCCGTATCGGCTCCGGATACGCGGACTCGTACGCCTCGACGACTCGACGACGATTCGACGGCACGTCTCTCATTCGTCCAGCGGTGTTCGGCGGTAGCAGCGAAAACCCTCCGGTCCGGGGCTCGAAACCGGAGACCGCGGCGGCGAGTGCGACGGGGCCGACCGGACGGTCGCGGGCTACGGTCGACCGTCGGGGCGACGGTCTGTCGAGCAGTCGGCTACCGTGGGTGCCCGCTCTGCCCCCCTCGACGTGACCGGATACAGAACCGTTTTCTCTCTGGCGGCGATACGCCATGCCATGCTGCAGGCCGTCCGGGCGCGTGTCGGCCGCTGGATGGCTCGTCTCAGGCGCGCCGAGCGCCGCGAGCTACGGGACTTCCGACGGTGGGTCGAACACACGAGCAATCTGGTGCACCTCTCGGTCCTCGTGTTCGTCCCCTTGCTCATCGCACTGGTGACGTACATCTCGAACGTGAGCCCCGTCATCTCCTTCCTGCTGTTCCCACCGCTGGCGTCCGGGACGTTCACGCTGTTCGCAGACCCCGAGGGTCGATACTCGTCACCGACGAAGTTCGTCGGTGGCCTGACCGCGGGTGCGCTCTGTGGCTTTCTCGCCATCGAAGCGTCGACCTTCCTCGGGTTGGGAGCAGTCGACATCACGGCGGGGACGGTCAGCGCCGCCGGCGCCGCACTGAGCATCTTCCTGACCGGTGCGGTGACGTGGGCGCTCGACCTCGAGGAACCGACGGCGTTCTCGACGGCGCTGTTGACCCTGCTCACCGGCGGGAGCAGCGGCGAGTTCGTTCTGAGCGTCGCGGTGTCGGCGACCATCGTCGCCTCGGCGTTCTACGCCTGGCGCGAACTGTTCTACGACCGGCGGGCGAAGTACCTCTACCAGACGACGCAGGGCGACGACCACGTGCTCGTCCCCATCCGGGGCGACCGGAGCGACGAGACGGCGATGTTCGCGGCGCGACTCGCGGCGGCGCACGACGCCGGGAAGGTCGTCCTGCTCGACCTGGTGACGGAGGAGGAGATCGCCGACGCCGAGGACGCCATCGAACGAACCGAGCACGTGGTGGAAGTCGCCGGCGGGGACACGGAGGCCGAGTCGGAGACCGACGCGACGGCCGAGGCCGAACAGCAGGTGGCGGGGCAGGCCGCCATGCGACTCGAGCGACTCGCCGGCCGCATCGAGACGACGGTCGGCGTCCCCTGCGAGGTGGTCGTCGCCGCCCCGTCGGGCGACGAGGCGAGCACCGTCATCCGGACCGCCAGGGAGACGAACTGCGACCTCGTCGTGACGCCCTACGAGGAGCGATACGGGAGTCTCTCGCCGTTCGTCAAGCACCTGTTCGACGGACCACTCGACGTCGTGGCGTTCCGGTCCCAGTCGGGACAGACGCGCTGGCGCCGCGTCCTGGTCGCGGTCGCACGCGCGGGCGAGACCGCACACGCGATGCTCGACTTCGCAGAGCGCGTCTCGGGGCCCGCCGGGAAGGTGAGCCTCTGTACGTGTATCGACTCCGAGAGCCAGCGCCGGCGGGCGGAGTCGATGCTGGTGACCCTCGTCGAACCGTTCGAGGCCACCTTCGAGACGCGAGTCTCGCGGGACTCCATCCGTCGGTTCCTCACCGCGAACGCGTCGTCGCACGACCTCGTCGTCGTCGGGGCGAGCACCGACCGCACCGCCGCCTCGCGCTTCATCGCGCCGCCGACGTTCGAGCGCATCCGCGACGTCGACTGCGACGTGGCCATCGTCCACCGCGGCCACTGAGTAACTCGGCCACGACGGGCCGGGACCGGTCGCGGTGGCCCGTCACGAGCACAGACTTCATCCCTGCCTGATGCGTACATGTACCATGGACCTATCCACCACACTCGAAGAGCAACTCGTCTCGGCCTGCCGGACCGGACTCGGCGACACGCTCCGCTCAGTCATCGTGTTCGGGCCCGACGACTGGACCCTCAGCTACATCCGGTCGGACCTCCAGGAGAGCGAATCGGCGCTCCGCGATGTCAAACGGGAGATCGTCGAGAACGAACGGATGGGGTTCACCTCACAGGAGACGTACCGGTCGCTCGCGAGCGACGCTGAGGTCGGGGAGTCGCTCGGGAAGTACCATTTCACGGTTCGCGTGTTCGACCACGGCTACCTCGCCCGGGTCATCGTCGGCGAGACGGGCGTCATCGCCACGACCGACGAGATGAACATCGACGCGTTCGAGGACGTCGCGACGACCCTCCGGAAACTGCTCGGGGACTAGTCCTCCGACTCCCTCGGGTCCGTCTCGAGTATCTCGTCGGCGACGTCCTCGGTGTTGTCCCGGCCGAGCGCCGACTCGACGAGCAGGTGACCGCCGATGGCCGCCGGACTGATGACCGTGTCTGCGCCGGCACGACGGAGTTTGTCGACGTTCTCGCGGTCGGTGGCGGCCGCGACGATGCGGACGTCCGGACGCAACTGGCGGGCGGTCAGGACCGCCAGCGCGTCCTCGGCGTCGTTGTTCGTCGCCGTGACGACGGCGGTGGCGTCGGCCAACTGGGCGCGCAGGAGCGGTTCCTCGTCGCTCGGGTCGGCGGTGATGACGTTGATGCCGCGGTCGGACAGCTGGGCCGCCTTCGCCTGGTCGGGCGTGACGACGACGAAGGGGACGTCGGCCGCCGTGAGTTCGCCGAGTATCGGTTCCGTCAGGTCACCGAACCCGAGGACGATGACGTGGTCTTCTAGCAGGTCGAGTTGTGTTTCAGTCATTCTACCGAGTGCACGCTGGAATCTGGATTCGAGTATCGGACCGAGCAGCGTCCCCAGTCCGATGGTGAAGCTCGCGACACCGAGGACGACGACGGAGACGCCGAACAGTTTCGCCCGGACGGAGGTCGGTCCCGGAGTCACGTCGCCGTACCCGACGGTGCTCGCGGTGACGACGGTGTAGTAGAACGCGTCGAGCAGTCCGGGCGACCCGTCCCGTATCGACGTGAACTCGTCGCGGAGCGCGTACGCACCGACGGTCCCGTACAACTGGACGCCCGCGAGGACGAGGCCAGCAGCGATCTGGGACGGCGACAGCGTCAGCCTCCGGTCGAACTGCCGGCGGTTGAGGAACAGGCCGGGAATCGACACGAGCGACAGCGCCACGAGCGGGTACGAGAACGGACTGGACTGGATGACGCCCTGGACCGCCGTCAGCGGGAGCAACACGAGTGCGGCGTACAGCGCGCTGCGTCGTCGTCTCCGGAGTCCGTAGGCGCTCAACAGCAACAGGAAGCCCGTGACGGTGCCGGTGAAGCCGGCGGTCTGCTGGACCCCGACCGGGATGTACGGACTCAGCACCCCCGGCGAACCGCCGGCGATGGTGACGATGCCGGTCGCCACGGAGAGCAACGCGGAGACGGTGGTCAGTAGCACCGCGAGGCGTGCGCCCGTGGGCCGGTCCAGCGGTCCCATGTCCCGCCCTGCGTCGGCGGAGCGTAAAAGGATTCGCGATGTCGCGACCGGCGTCGCGACCGCGGTTCCGCGGGCGACACTGGTTTATCGCCGGCGAGCGAGTCGATGGACATGCCATCCCTGCCGGTCGAGGTTCTATACGGTATCTACCTCGGATTGCTGACGGGAATCGTCCCCGCGCTGGTGTCCGGGACCCTCGGCTTCGTCTTCAGGTACGTCACGGGGGTCACCGTCCCTGGCCTCGGCGTCGTCGTCCTCGCGGTGGCCATCGCGGGCGTCAACGGCGGCCTGATGGGCCTGCTCGATCCTGCCGTCGCCAACTCGCCGACCCTGCTCGTCGCCGTCGTCGTCATCATGATGCTGTCGCTGTGGGCACACAGCCAGGGCGACGAACTCGGCGCGAGCATGCCGAAGCGCGTCTCGCTCGCGACGCTCCGCCAGCGGACCATCTCGACCGACGTGGTCGACATCGTCGGCGGCGTCGGCAAGGTCACGCTGCGACCGACCGGCCCGGTCCGGGACATGGAGGGCTACCCGGCCCTGCCCGCCGACCTCCGTGCGACCGTCGCCGAGGGGTCGTGGTCGTTCCCGGCCGACCTCCCGCTGGCGGAACTGGAGGCGCGCCTCGTCGAGCGCCTGAAGACGGAGCACGACCTCGCGGACGCGGCCGTCACCGTCGACACGCGGGCCCGGGCCACCATCGCCGCCGCGCCGCCGGTGAGCGGACTCTCCCGGCGCATCCCGACGGGACAGCGCGCCGTCTCGGTCCAGTCGCTCCTGCCCACCGGTGCCTCACGGGGCGACGAGGTCGTCCTCGACGTCGACGCCGGTCGCATCGAGGGGTCGCTCCTGGGCGCGAAGGCGGTCGAGACTCCACCGCTGCCGACCGACGCCGGCGACGACTCGTCGGCCAGTACCGACGGCGGTTCCGACGCCCCCGCAGCGACGCCGACGGCACCGACCACGGCCGGGGGCGAGGGCCGCGCCACGGTCGCCGTCTCGCTCGAGGACGCCCGGACGCTCCTCGGCGTCGACCGCGCCCGACTCACGGTCCGGTCTCGCGGGACGCGACGCGAGTTCGAACTGGTCTCTCTCCTCCGGCGCGCCGGCAAGCGATTCCGGAAGGTGTCGGTCCGTGCCGACGGTGCGATGGACGGCGTGACCCTCGGCGAGGCGAGCGTCCGCGACAGCTACGACGTGGCGGTACTCGCGGTCCGGCACCCGACGGGCGAGACCACGGAGGGCGACCGCCGCTGGGAGTTCGCACCCCGTGGCGACACGGCACTCGCCGCCGGCGACGAACTTTTCGTCGTCGGCCAGTCGCGCGCACTGGCCGCGTTCGAGGGGGTGGTCGCGTGACGGGCGTCGACCCGTCCTCCGTCGGACTCCTCGGTGCGGCCGCCCGCGTCCTCGGACTCGCCGGCCTCGCCGCCGCCGTGGCTGGGGGCGTGGCCATCGCCTACCGGTGGTACACGCGCCAGCGTGTTCCCGAGGGCGTCTCGGTCCTGCTCGGAATCAGCGCCGTCGCGCTCGTCCTCAACACGGAGGAGACGCTCAGACTCGTCATGGACGGGAACAACGCCGTCGACCAGTCCGCTGCCGTCGTCACCGTCGTCACCGTCGTCGCCGCCGGCCTCGCGACGGGCGTCGGGCGCCGACTCGGCGACGGGTTCGCGGCCAGCGCCTTCGCCGTCACCGGGGCCGCCAAACTCGACCGCGAGGTATCCCAGTTCGTCCGTGCCGTCGGCCGCGTCGTCGTCGTCACGCTCCCCGGGGACGTCGAGGACATCGACGGCTACGACCCGGTCGACCCGGAGGTCAAGGCCGACCTCGCGGACACCACGCTGGTCTTCCCCCGACGAATCACCGTCGCCGAACTCCGCGACCGCATCGTCGCCCGTCTCAGGGACGACTACGGCGTCGGCCACGTCGACCTCGAACTCGGCGACGACGGCACAGTGGAGTACCTCGCAGTCGGGTCGCGAGCCGCCGGCCTCGGCCCGACGCTGGCTCCGGGGACCGTCGCGGTCGCCGTGCAAGCCGACCCGGCGACCAGCGCCAGCCCCGGCGACGTGGTGCAGGTCTGGGAACGCACCGACGACGGTGGCCTCACTCGCCTCGCGACCGGCGAACTCAGGGCCGTCGTCGACGACGTGGTCACGCTCGCCGTCGACGAGCGCGACGCCGACGTACTGGACGGCGAGACGCGCTATCGCCTCGTCACGCTCCCGACCGAACCCGCCGCCGACCGCGAGTTCGCCGCCCTGCTCCGTGCGGCCGACGAGACCATGGGTGCCGTCGAACTCGCGCCCGAGAGCGCCCTCGTCGGCACCACCGTCGGCGACCTGGACGTCACCGTCGCCGCACTCAGGAATCCGGACGGGTCTGTCCTCGCCACCCCGCCCCGGCGCACCGACCTCCTCGCCGGGTCGACCCTGTACGTCGTCGCCCGGCCCGACCGACTCCGTCGGTTCGAGGCCGTCGCCCGCGGGGAGGCCGAGGCGAAACCGATTTCCTGACGGCGACGCTGGACTCCTCTATGCAGTGGAAGCTCTTCGCCGACCTCTCCGAACGCGCCGGCGACGACACCGTCGACGTCAGCGTCGACGCGGCCGACCCGACCGTCGGCGACGCCCTCGACGCGCTTCTCGACTCCCGGCCCGCACTCAGAGCGCGCGTGCTGACCGAGGACGGTGCCGTCGTCCCCGACGTGAACGTCCTGCTCGACGGTACCGACGTGTTCGTCGACGGTGCGGGCCTGGAGACGCCGGTCGACGAGGGCGCCGAACTCGCGCTCTTCCCGCCGGTCACGGGTGGGTGACGGTTCTCACGGACGAACTGCGGGGACGAACCGACTAGCCGTAAAGTTCGCGGTAGGCCGCCGTCAGGTCGGCGGCCATCACGAAGTCAGGTTCGTCCGAGATGCCCGACCGCAGGAACGACCCGGCGCTGACGTACTCGACCGTCTCGGGGAGCAGCACGCGGACCCAGTCGGCGTCGAGCGAGGCGGCGTCGCGCTGGATGGCGGCGACGAGTTCGCGCGCCGCGTCGAGGTCGTCCCAGGCGGCGACGCCGTACTCTGCCCAGTGCTGGGACTCGCCGTCCTCGTCCTCGCGCTCGTAGTCGCGAACCCGGTAGGTGACCCCCCGGGTGCCGTCGCGGGCGGTGACGGCGGCGAGCATGGTCTCGTCGGCAGCGCGCTCGAAGAGGGTGGGGGTGAGTTCGGCGACGGCCCAGGACTCGTCCATGGCGAGGCCGAGGCCGCGGAGGTGGTCGCGGGCGTCGCAGTCGGTCCAGTACGTCCAGGCGGCACCCGGGTCGTCGGTGACGTCGAGAGGACCCTCGGCGTCGGGGTCCGGGTCGGGGTGGAGCCATCGGAACTCGGTGGCTGGCCCGAACCCGACGGCCCGGGAGTGGCCGAGGCCCATCGTGTTCCACGAGAAGACCATGTTCCGGGCGACGGTGGCGCCCTGCTCGCGCGCCCAGTCCCACATCTCGTGGGTGAGTTCGAGGCCGATGCCGGCGCCGCGATGCTCGGGGGCGGTGCGCATGCCCTGGCACCAGGCCTCACGCTCGGAGAGGAGGACGACCTGTGCGATGGAGACGGCGGTGCCGTCGACCTCGGCGACGCAGGTGAACTGCTCGTCGTACTCGTCCTCGGTCTCTATCCAGTCGTGGTAGATGTTGGGGATGTAGTCGCCACCGTCGCGGTCTGCCCAGGTGTCGCTGGTGAACGCGACGACGTCGTCGTAGTCGTCGGGCGTCGCTCTGCGGTAGGTCACGTCGGCCTGCATCGTCACGCGCTCCAGGGACGTGACTCCTCTGTTATCTCGCCGGCCAGGGGTTCCCGCATCGTCGCGGCAACGTCGTCGGCGTTGGCCAGCGCCCACATGAGTTTGACCTTCGCGGTGCCGGGGAGCATGTTCTCGCCCTCGACGACGCCGGCGTCGAGCAGGTCGCGGCCGGTGTCGTAGACGCGGTCGCAGACGCGCCCGTCGATGCACTGGCTGGTCATGACGACGGTGGTCCCGTCGTCGACGAGCGACGCCAGCTGGTCGATGCGGTCGGTGTGGACGTGGCCCAGTCCGGTCCCCTCGACGACCAGCCCGGACTTGCCCTCACAGGCGTCGAAGAACGCGGGGTCCATCCCGGGCGTGAACTTCACGAGTTCCACGTCGGGGTCGAGGTCCGGCAGGACGTCGAGTTCGACGGCACCGCGTTCTGCGTACTCGCCGTCGAAGCTGACCGTCTCGGTGTCGTAGTCGACGGTGCCGAGAGGCTGGGCGCCGACCGTCTCGAAGGCGTCCCGGCGGGAGGTGTGGTTCTTCCTGACGCGGGTGCCGCGGTGGAGCGCGCAGACGTCGTCGCTCTCGCTCGCGTGCATGCAGACCATGACCTCGGCGGCGTCGGACGTGGCGGCCTCGACGGCACAGACCGCGTTCATCACGTTGTCCGAGGACGGCCGGTCGGCGGACCGCTGGCTCCCCGTGAAGACGATGGGGACCGGCGTGTCGAGCATGAACGAGAGTGCCGACGCCGAGAACTGCATCGTGTCGGTGCCGTGCATGACGACGACGCCGTCGGCGCCGTCCGCTATCTCCTCGTAGACAGCGTGGGCGAGGTCCTGCCAGATGGGCACCTCCATGTTCTCCGAGAGGATGTTCGCGACGACGCGACCCCGGTAGTTCGCCCGGCCCGCGAGGTCCGGCACCGCCCGGAGCACGTCCTCTGCGTCGAACCGGGCGGTCACAGCGCCGGTCCGGTAGTCGACGGTCGACGCGATGGTGCCGCCGGTCGAGATGAGCGCGACCGTCGGCAGGTCCTCGTCGAACGTCACCGCCGAGGATTCGGTCTCGTCCTGTGCGGACTCTATCTGGTACACGTCGGACTCCAGTACGGTCGTGTCGCTCCCCTCGCGGTCGATGCCGACGTTGTAACCACCGTCCAGCTTAACGACGAGCTGTTCGGCCGTCGACGACGGGAGGAGGACGCCCTCGTACTCGCCGTCCGCGCGTTCGACGCGGATGCGGTCGCCTGGGTTCATGGCCGCAGGTTGGCCTCGCCGCGACGTAAAGCCATCCGTTCGGGTCGACGGACCCGGTCCGGACTGCCCCCGTGCAGTCCGGTCGTCGAACCGACGAAAAGGCTCTTGTCTCGACAAATCGTACACGGGACCATGCCAGACCGCTCCGAGGAGGAGACCGTCGAGAAGTCGACGGACGAACTCCTCGCCGAGACCGACGACCTGCTCTCGGACATCGAGGGGGGCGAGCGCGAGGGAGCGACGCGCACGGACGCCCAGGCCACGTCGTCGGCCGACGACGGCACGGATTTCGACCTCGGGTCCGCCAGCGACGTGACGTCCGGACCGGACCAGGCGGACACCGGCGGCGGGGGCTGGCGGCGCGTCTTCGACCCGCGGTCGTTCCTGCTGGCCGGCGCGCTCCTGCTCGTCGGGTTCGTCGCCGGGAGTTTCGTCCCGCTGGGCGTCGTCGGTCAGTTCGCCGGCGTGGTAGGCGCGGCGTTCCTCTACGGACTCGGGACGAGCGAGCGGCGGTACGTCGAGACGGGCCTGGCCGGCGCCAGCATCGCCGTCGCGTCCGCGTTCCTCGAGAACCTCCGGTTCGCCTTCCTCCCGGGTGGGAACGCGTTCTTCGCCGTCATGGCCGTCGCCGGACTGGTCGCGGGGCTCCTCGGGTTCTACTTCGGCAGCGACCTCCGGAACGGCATCACGTCGGGCCCCGACGACCTCGAAGACGGCCGCTTCCGGTAGCGGTCGGCCCGAATCCCGGCAGTATCAGTCCGCGAGGCTCCAGCCGTCGTTCGTGTAGCGGACGAGACCGTTGTCCTGCAGGTCGGCGAGCACGTCCTCGACCATCCCGGGCGGTGCGTCGACGCTGTTGGCTATCTCGACGGCCGACTTGGGTGCCGACCGGACCGCGAGCAACACGTCGGCGTAGAGGCGACTGTCGGCGCCCGCGCCGACGGACTCCGTGATGCGGTCGAGGACGTCGGTCATCCGACCCTGCACCCAGCGCTGGGCCATCGACAGTTCGTTCTCCAGTTCCTCGAGGCGCGAGAGGTCGGCGACGAGGTCGCCGGGTTCGGTGTCGTCCTCGGAGTACTGCACGTCGAGTTTGAGGTGCCGACACGCGGTCATGTCGAGGCTCTTCGACGCCGGGTACGCGCTCTTGGTGGCGAACCCGTACGGCGAGACGTTGACCTCGAGCCTGAGGTTGCGTGCGATGTGGAAGTACTTGCGACGCTGATCGTCGGTGTGGCTCTCGATGAGTCCGGCGTCTTCGAGTTTGCGGAGGTGCTCGATGACCGCCTTGGGGCTGACCCCGAGGTACTCGCTGATCTCCGTCACGTAGCACGGCTTGCGAGCGAGCAGGCGCAGGATGCGCCGTCGGTTCTCGTTCCCGAGCAGGTCGAGCAACGCCGCTGAGTCCATCTATCACCACCTTGGCGACTGGGGCGTAAAAGAGTCACCCCTCCGGCGCGGGGGCGCGGAATCGCAAGACTGGTCGCCGGGAACGGGTGAAATCGAGAGAAGACGCTCGTCGAACTGGGAGTGCGGGTGGTCTACCGGTCGAGGGTGGCGATACGCTCGCGCACGGTCAACGTCGCGTCGTCGACGGTGGGCAAGACGCCGTCGTCGCTGTCGCCGTCGTCGCCGCCGGTCAAGGGGTCGTCGCCGTCGGTCTCGTTCCCTACGTCGGTCTCGTTCCCCGGCGTCGTCACGGACACGCTCTGGTTACTCTGGTTACCCGGACCGGAACCGTCGCCCTGGGCTCCGTCCGCTCCGAGTCCGGGGACGTCCTCCGGGCCGCCCTCACCGGCGAGTTCGTGTGCCATCTCCGCCACGTCCGGCCCGGACAGTTCGCTGGCGTTCGCCCGGATGGTCTGGAGGGTCGCCGTGTCGGCGCCGACCTCCTCGGCGGCCGTCTCGGTCTGGTCCAGTGCCTCACCGAGCGCGGACAGCTGGCTGGTCAACCGTGCCAACTGCGCCCGGTAGGCGACCGGGTTCATGTCGCTCCGGCGCTCTCGCAACTGGGCCAGTTGCCGTTCGAGCTCTTCGACGCGCTGTTCGAGCACCGTGGTCCGGCTCTGGACGAGTTCGGTCCGGCTCTGGTTGTCGGCCGAACTGCGCCACGCGGCGCCCCACATCCCGTTGTCGACGGACGACTCGGCTTCGGTCGCCGAGGACTGCGCGAACGTCGAGAACGCGGCTCCCATCGACTTGTTCGACTGGTTGGCCGTCTCGTTCGGCGGTGTCGCCGCCGACGCGTCGGCCATCGAACCGGTCGGGGTCCCGGACGTGGACGCGGCCGTCGAGCCGTCGGCCACGGCGACGGGGAGTGTCCCGGCGACCACCAGCAGGCACAGGGTTACGACGAGTGTTCTCCGCATCACTCCTCGCTACGAACGACTACTGTAAAAACCTCCGCCACCGTTCGGACCGTTCGGCGCCACCGTTCAGGACCGTTTTTCGCCGTGCCGTCCGGTGGAATTGCACTCGTATATAAAAACTCCCCGACACTCTTTTGAGCGTGTCAATCCCACACACGCACGTACAGTATGTTCGAGGAGTTCTCCAGCAGCTATTACCTCGGTCGGTTGTACGTCACGCCGTCGGACGGCGACGCGACCGTGATGCAGCGTGAGCAACACGACCGCGTCGCGGAACAACTCTACCACGATGGGACCGGTATCACACAGCTCGAGGAGCCACTCGTCGTGAAACTGGACACGGCACACCTCGCCGTCCACGGAGAGGACGGCATCCCCGCGGACACGCTCGCGGTACCGGAATCGCTCCTGGACAGGATGGCCATCGACAACCCGCCGACGCTGACGGAGGTGCTCCTCGCGAAGGCCGACCGGGCGTCCCAGTTGCTCCAGTTCACCGGCTACGACCCGACCGCGACCGACCGGGACGACCCCTTCGACGTGGGGCCGAACGCCGGTACCTGACCGACGTCGGAACCTAGAAGTAGCCGGCTCTCGCCGGTCGACACGATGCTCGACGAGTTGCTTGGCCGGGCCGAACTCAAAGAGCGCATCGCGGAGCTGGAAGACCGGACCGAGCGACTGGAGGCCCAACTGGCGGCAGAATCCGAGCGACGTGCGGACGCGGTGAGTGCGAGACAGGACGCCGAGGAGGCGGTCAACCGGCTGGAGGACCGCGTCGCCGGGTTGCAGGGCGAACTCGACCGGGTCGAGGCCGGCGACGCCGAGGACCTGGCGTTCTACGGTCGTGAGACCCTCCGTGGTGACCGACTGGACGAGGTACTCTCGCGTCTCGAATCGGTCGCGACCGGGCCGGAGGGCGCGCTCTCAGCAGCGGTCACCGACGACGAGACGGCGTACGGCGGCGTGGCCGTTCCGGCCCCGGTGGCGGACCACCTCGGAGCGCGCGCGAGACTGGTCGAGCGAACGGCCCCCTGCCTCGTCTACGCCGACGACGCCGGCGTGGTGAGCGCCGTCCTCGAACCGCCGGTACAGCCGACCCCGTTCTGCGACTGGGCCGACGGGTTCCGACTCGACCGGTCGTGGTTCCAGCCGACCGGCCGGTTCGCGCTGGCGCTCGTCCGTGCCGACCTGTTCGCCATCGGCGAGTACGACGGCCGGGAACGTCGGTCGGTCAGGTCCTTCCGGAGCGACGTGAAGGGCGACCACTCGAAGGGTGGGTTCTCGCAGGCGCGCTTCGAACGCATCCGCGACGAGCAGATCGCCGCCCACGTCGACGACTGCCGCGAGGCCATCGCCGGGCGCGAGGCGGACCGCCTGTTCGTCGTCGGCGACCGGCGACTCGTCGGCGAGTTCGAGGCCGAGGCGACCGCGACGGCGGCCGTCGACGCGACGGGGGACCCGCGTCCCGCGCTCGACGACGCGCTCTACGAGTTCTTCGGGACGCGACTGTCGGTGTTCTGAGGTGGGGCCACGTCGAACCCGCGGAGACTGCCGGCCTGGGAACGTTTTTCCTCCCACCCGCCGAAGTCGGCGCCATGCGAATCGCCATCCTCGCCCACGAGAAGTTTCCCGACCGCGCCAAGACGGCGCTGGGACTGCTCCGATACAGCGACGACGAGGTCGTCGCCGTCGTCGACCGCGACAACGCTGGTAGACGGGTCAGCGACTTCGTCGCCGGCGTCCAGGACGCTCCCATCGTCGACTCGATGGCCGACGCGCCGGACTGCGACGCGCTCGTCGTCGGCATCTCGCCCATCGGTGGCGGGTTCGAGGAGTCCTGGCGCGACGACGTCCGGACCGCGCTCCGGAACGGCCGCGACGTCGTCTCCGGCCTGCACTACTTCCTCGAGGACGACGACGAGTTCCGGTCGCTCGCCGAGGAGCACGGGGGCGACATCTGGGACGTGCGTCGGCCACCGGACGACCTGACCGTCGCCCAGGGTATAGCCGGCGAGGTCGACGCCGAGGTCGTCCTCACGGTCGGCACCGACTGCTCGGTCGGGAAGATGACCGTGACGATGGAACTCTGTCGGGCCGCCCGCGACGCCGGCCACTCGGCGGCCGTCGTCCCGACGGGCCAGACCGGCATCATGATCGAGAACTGGGGAATCCCCGTCGACCGGGTCGTCAGCGACTTCACGGCCGGGGCGGTCGAGTCGATGCTACTCGACCGGGCCGAGGAGTACGACTACCTGTTCGTCGAGGGTCAGGGGTCCATCGTCCACCCGGCGTACTCGGCGGTCACCTGCGGCATCCTCCACGGGTCACAGGCCGACAGCCTCGTCCTCTGTCACGAGGCCGGGCGAGAGGTAGTCCACGGCTACGAGTCGTACGAACTGCCCGACCTCGACACGTACGTCGACCTGTACGAGTCCCTCGCGGAACCGGTCCACGAGACCAGCGTCGTCGCCGGCGCGCTCAACACCGCCAGCGTGGCCGACGACGCGGCCGCCCGGGAGGCGGTCGACGCCTACGCGGACCGCCTCGGCGTCCCGGCCACGGACCTCGTCCGCTTCGACCCCGACGAGATACTGGAGGTGGTCCTGTGAACTGCACCGTCGAACGCGTCTCGCTCGAACTCGCGGAGACGTTCACCATCTCCCGTGGGTCGACCGACCGCACCGAGAACGTCGTCGTCACACTCGACGACGGGGAGTTCGAGGGGGTCGGCGCGGCCGCCCCCTCGTCGCACTACGGCGAGACGGCCGCGACGGTCGAGGCCGCACTCGACGGGTTGCACGCCCACGTCGAGGCGGTCACGGACCCGTTCCAGGTCGAGCGCATCGAACGCGACCTCGCGGAGGAACTCGGCCGGAACCCGGCGGCCCGCTGTGCCGTCTCCATCGCCCTCCACGACCTCGTCGGGAAGCGCGTCGACCTCCCCCTGTGGCGCTACTGGGGACTGGACCCCGACGCCGCACCCGACACGTCCTACACCGTCGGAATCGGCGACCCGGAGACGATGGCCGAGCGCGCCCGCCGGTCGGCCGAGGCCGGGTACGACACGCTGAAGGTGAAGGTGGGGACGGACGACGACCGGTCGCGCGTCGAGGCCGTCGCCGAGGCCGCCCCGGACGCGACGCTCCGACTCGACGCCAACGAGGCGTGGTCGCCGAAGGAGGCCGTCGAGAACGCCCGATGGCTGGCCGACTTCGACGTCGAGTTCGTCGAACAACCGGTTCCGGCGGCCGACACCGAGGGGTTACGCTACGTCTACGAGCACTCGCCCCTGCCCGTCGCCGTCGACGAGTCCTGCGTGACGCTCCCGGACGTGCCGGCGGTCGCCGACCGGGCCGACGTCGTCGTCCTGAAACTGATGAAGTGTGGCGGCCTCGTCGAGGCCCGGCGGATGATTCACGCCGCACGCGCTCACGGCCTGTCGGTGATGCTCGGGTGTATGGTCGAGACGGACGCCGCCATCTCGGCCGGCGCACACCTCGCGCCCCTGTGCGACTACGTCGACCTCGACGGGTCGCTCCTGCTCGCCGACGGGTCGGACCCGTTCGAGGGACCGGTTCGTCCCGGCGGGACCATCGACCTCGACGACCGGCCCGGCATCGGTCTCAGGTAGCACGCGGTCGCGGTCCCCGGTCAGTCTAGGAGACTCGCCGTCACCGCGGCCACGTCGTCCGGGTCCGCCTCCTCCAGCCCTTTTCGTTCCATGACGAAGCAGTCCTCGGCGAGGATGCCCGCCTTCCCGAGTTCGTCCCGGCGCGAGGCGACCGTCTCGGGACTGGCGACGCCCGTCGACGTCGCCCACGACTCCACCGCCCCCACGTCGACGGCGGTCCGTGCGGCCGCGACGAGCGCCACGGTCACGACGTCCGGGCCGACCGCCCCTTCGCCCTCCATCGCCTCGTGGACCGCAGTGAACTCGTCGGCGGTCCGTTCGCCGACGCGCTCGGCCAGCGCGTCCGCCAGTTCGGCGACCGTGTCCGCGTCGCCGGTCGTGGTTCCGGCCGTGACCGGCAGGCCGAACTGGACGGACGCGCCGCGCCGGAGGAGGTTCGACCCGCCGCGGTCGTCCGTGGTCGTCGCCCGACCACGCCACAGTCGCCAGACGCCGACTCCCAGGAGCCCGAGTGACCCAGCCGCGATGACGTTCACCCACATCACGACCCACTTCTCACGCTACTCCCAGTATAAGATTTTGGCCGTTTCCGCCCCGTAGAAACCCTGTTTCGCTGAAATGAACCGCGCACCGGACGTCGAGGACCCGACCGTCACGCGGGTCCAGCCACCCGCTGACCGCAGTGCTCGCAACTATCTGCGGAACGCGAGATGCGAGCGCCACAGGTCGAGCAATTCGTGTTCGGAGTCCCGGAACTATCCCCGGTCGGAACGCTACTGGCTGGCAGACCTAGACCACCGAGTGCCCACGCTAGCCTCCCGACGATCGCTCCGATCACGAGGGAGACGACGACGAAGAGCAGTGACGTACTCCCTGTCGTGACCAGGAGGACGGTTGCCAGTAACCCGGCGATCAGGCTCAGGAGGAGGACGACGACGTTCAGATAACGCTGGAGTTCGGTATCCATACCAAGTTCCGACAAGGTTCGGTATCATAAAGAACGGTTCGGCAGTCCGCGTCACGCCTCCTCCCAGTCGAACGACCGGTCGGTCTCGCGGAGGATGAACGGACCGATGGACAGCGTGCGCTTTGCCACCGTCGCCACCCGGAGGACGTACGAGAGCAGGATGGCGAACGGGACGACGGCCACCGTCGCCGCGACGGAGAACGCGAGCAGGCCGTTGTCGACGCCGAACGTCGACCCTGCGAACAGCGCGGCGGTCGGGTCGAAGAACACCAGCGTCACGCTCGTGAGCAACAGCGCCGGCACCGCCGCGTATGTGATGGCCCGCGAGAGGTCGACCAGTTCCCACTGGAAGTAGAGCGTCTTCACGTGTTCGCGCGCCGGCCCGAACAGCGTCAGCAACTCGATGAGGCCGTCGAGGGCGTCCATCGCGTCGTCGGAGAGGGAGTCGCCGTGTTCGGCCTTCAGCCGTTTCGCAGCGTAGAGTTTCCAGGAGTAGTTGAACCCGAGCGCTGCAGAGACCACGTCGAAGTCGCCGAAGGTGGTGCCTTCGAGCGACTCGCTCGCCGACTCCGCGTTCGAACTGACCGCCTCGGTCAGGGTCTGGACGTGGTCGGCCACCTCCCCGTCGCCGCCGGGACCGGCCGCCGACAGGTCGCCGGCCCGTTCGTCGGCGGCCTCGAGCAGCGCCGTCAGGAACTGGGCGGGGTCGGCCGGCGCGACCGCCACCCCGACGGCGTCGGCGACGTCGTCACGGAAGGTCGTCGCGCCGTCCATCCGCTCCCGCTGGTCGCCGGCCGCACCCAGTTCCTGCGAGAGGACGAGCTGGTTCAGCGTCAGCACGAGGGTCACGCCGGTCACGATGGCGGTCACGTACGCCTGGAACAGCGTCTCGATTGGGTCGCCGTCGGTCAGCAACGCCATCCCGTCGGTCACCACCGCCGCGACGACCGTCCCGAGGAAGACGAACAGGGCGATGCCGCCCGCCACCACCCACCGGTTCGCGTCGAGCAGGATGCGGAGCTTCCAGCTCGGGGCCCTCGCCCGCCCGCGGATGCTGTCGTCGGTGTCGGCGTGGGCTTCGTCCATACGAGACGGACGGGGATTTCGGTGAAAAGCCTGTGGCCCACGAGGTTCGGTCGGGTCGAGTCACGTCGCCGAGAAGCAGCACCGTCACGTCGGGTCGTCAGCACCTGGTCGCCGGCCGACGGAGATGGGAACTGCCCCGTCGACGCCGACCGGTCAGGCTTCCGAATCTTCCTCTTCGAGGTCCGCCTCGGCCGGTTCGTCCGCCGTCTCGGCCTCGTCGCCGGACGACTCGACTTCCCGTTCGAGTTCCTCGAGGTCGGCGGAGACGTCCTCGTCGGCGGTCTCGGTCTCGGTCTCGGTCGAACTCCCGCCCTTGCCCATGTCGGCCTTGAGCGTGTCCAGTTCCGCCTCGACGTCGCTGGACGCGCCGAGTTCCTCCAGTTCGCGGTCGATGGAGTCCTTGTCCGAGAGGGCGTCTTCGAACGCACCCTCGTCGTACAGTTCGTCCATGGCGGCGGCACGGGCCTCCATGTCCTGGGTGCGCTCCTCGGCGCGTTCGATGGCCAGGCCGACGTCGTCCATCTCGTCGCCGACGCCGGTCATGGCCTCGGAGACGCGGTTGCTCGCCTCGGCCGCCTCGTAGCGGGCCTTCATGGACTCCTTCTTCGTGCGGAACTCCTCGATGCGCTGCTGGAGGGTCTCTTTCTTCTCGACCAGCTGGTCCTGCGTGCCCTGGAGCTGCTCTATCTGGCCGTCGAGCTCCTCTATCTGTTGCATCTTCGTCTTCTTCTTCTCCAGCGCCCGGCGGGCCAGGTCCTCCCGGTCCTGCCGGACGGCCTCACGGGCCTGCCGGTTGTGCTTCTCGACGTCCTCTTCGAGCCGGCGCTTTTGCATCTCGAGGCGCTTCTTCTGTGTCGTCAGGTCGGCGATACCGCGTTTGACCTTCTGGAGCTGGTCGCGCATCTGCTCGTAGGAGTAGTCGAGCGTCTCCGTCGGGTCCTCGGCCCTGTTGAGTATCGAGTTGATCTTCGACTTGATTACGTACGAGGTCCGCGACAGTATTCCCATACTGCTTTATTTCATTCCGTGAACTTAAAAACGTCACTGTGCGAATGTGTAGACGTGACGGCCGAACCAGTCCTCGTCCCGGGTGGTCGGGACGTCAGCGCCAGCCTCGACGAAGCCGCGACCGACGCCGACGCCTGCGTCGTCGCGTGCCCGCCCCATCCACAGTACCGCGGCCACCGCGGTGACGAACGCCTCGTCGCCGTCTCGGAGGCCGTGACCGACGCCGGCGTCGACTGCCTCCGCATCGACTACGGCGAGTGGGACGAGGGCTACGGCGAACTCGAGGACGTCCGGAACGCGGTCCGCTGGGCCGCCGACCGCTACGACCGGGTCGCACTGTTCGGGTTCAGTTTCGGTGCGACGCTCTCGCTCGTCGCCGCCGCGACCGTCGACGAATCGCTCGCCGCCGTGAGCGTCCTCGCACCGACCGACCGAATCGCCCCCGACCTCGACGCGGTCGCCGCACTCGACGACGTCCCGTGTCCGGTACAGATATGCTACGGCGAGCGCGACGACACCGTGAACTGGGAACCGGTCGTCGAGCACGCCCGCGAACTCGGCTTCGACGTCCACCCCGTCGGGGCGGACCACCACTTCGTCGGCCAGGCGGAGAAGGTCGCCGCGTTGGTCGGGTCGTTCCTCGAACGACACCTGTCCTGACGACTGGACGCCGTCGCCACGGCGGGTCGTTGACCCATGCGAACCGCACGTCGACGGCAGAGACGTCCGCGACGAACGGAGAGTGACAACACCTTTGACCGACGACGCGGAATCGAGAACCGATGACGACGTCGACGTTCGGCCGCTGGGTCCCCGAACTCGGTGCCTCCGTCGCACTGGTCGGCGGACTCGTGGCATTCTACGCGCTGTTCGCGCCGGGAGTCGACTGCCGGAACGAGGACCTGTCGACGTGGGCCGTCTCGCTCGCGCTCGACGGGTCGACCCTCACACTCCTCGACTGCGGTCGCTACCCGTGGACGGTCGACCTGCGACTCGTCGGCGCCGGACTGGTCTGTCTCGTGGTCGGCGTGCTTGTGGTCCGGTACAGCGAGTGACCGTCGCGGACCCCGGCGTTCACTCGTCCTCGAGAACGGAGAGCGGTCCGAGGCGGCGGGCGGCGAAGCCGACGACGTCCTCGTACCCGTCGGTCGACATGAGGACGGGGTAGAACGGGTCGGCGGCACGGCGGGCATCGTCTCCCCGGCGGGCGAACACCTCGCCGGCGGCGACCTCGACGAAGTTCTCGGCGACGAACTCGTAGCCGCTCCCGGCGACCGTGTCCGTGACCTCGAACACGGTCGGGTCAGCGAGTTCGAACGGTGCGTCGACGACGCCGGCGGCCGCGAGGTAGTTCCTGAGGACGCGCTCTGCGGTGTCGACGGCGGCGTCGGTGCCGACGAATCCACACTCGACAGCGGCACCGTCGACGAACTCGGTCAACCCACCCGGGACGGCCCCGATGTCTACGGCACGTTCGACGCCGGCGCGACGGAGTACACGCCGGGTCCCGGGGGTGAGACGCTGGTACAGGGCGAAGGGTTCGGGCGTCGACCGCGTGGCGTGGAGGTCGAGGACGTCGAGGCCCGCCAGTTCGTCCAGTAGCGCCGCGGCGAGGCGCGCCTCGTGGGAGTCGGCGTCGGGGTCCCCCGGGAACGCCCGGTTGAGGTCCTCGTCTACGAAGCGCGTACCGGCCTCGAGCGCCCGTTCGTTCGCGACGACGAACTTCACCGGTCGCTGGACGGGGACGTCGTCGGCGAGGAACCGGTCGAGCGCCCGTTCCCCACACGGTTCGTCCCCGTGGACGCAGACGACGACTCCCACGTCCGGTGCTCCCTCCCCCAGCGTGACGACGCGCATCGATTGCCTCACGTTTCGAAGATTCGTATATAAGTGTTTCTCGTGCGGGGAGCGGCCGTCGACGTCCGAGACGTGTCTAATGCGGGACGGTCGACATCAACGGGTGCGGATAGACGTCCCTGCAACTGCCGGGTTTACTGGGTGGTTTTATTAGGGTCGCTTGGATAGTAGGGTCCATGCCACGGCATACCACTGGCAGACGTGGATTCCTGAAGTACGCTGGGGGGACCGCAGTCGCAGCATCGATGGCGGGTTGTATCGGTGGGGACGGCGAGGGTACCGACCCGACCGATGGAGACGACACCGACGAGGGAACGACCCAGGGGGACGGCACCGACGACGGCGACCAGTCGGAACCGTTCGAGGTGACCATCACGCAGGGGAACATGCCTTCCGGGCTGGACCCCCACGACCACCGTGAGACGCCGACTGACGTCGTGATGCTCCACGCCTACGAGGGCCTCCTCACCCGCGACGCGAGCGGTCAGATGGTCGATGCGCTCGCGACCAACTACTCGCGGGTCGACGGCGAGAACGCCGCCGAGTTCCAGTTGCGCGAGGGCGTGACGTTCCACAACGGCGACACGTTCACGGCGGAGGACGCCGCGTTCAGCATCAACCGCATCGTCGACGAGTCGGTCAGCTTCGCGAGCCCGCAGAGCGACCAGCTCGCGGGCGTCTCGGGCGCGTCGGCGGTGGACGAGACCACGGTCCGGGTGACCCTCGACGGGTTGAACCCCATCGTGTTCTCCGAGTTCGCGACCTACTGCGACATCATGCAGAAGTCGTGGGTCGAGGAGCGCTCGAAGTCCGACATCGGACAGGAGATGAACGGCACCGGTCCGTTCCAGCTCGACTCCTACACCGAGGACGAGGAGGTCGTCCTCTCCCGCTACGACGGGTACTGGGACGACCCGGCCGAGGTCACGCAGGTCACTTTCCGGGCGGCGAGCGAGTCGAGCACGCGCGTCAACCAGCTCCTGCAGGAGGAGACCGACGTGGTCGTCAACGTCCCGCCACAGGAGGTGGCCCGCGTCGAAGATAACGACGCAACCAGCGTCCGGGCAGCACCGAGTACGCGAATCATCTACAACGCGCTCCGGTACGACGTCGAACCGTTCTCGTCCAGGCAGTTCCGGCAGGCGCTGAACTACGCCATCGACCTGGAGAGCATCGTCTCGAACGTCCTCGGCGGCTTCGGCGCCCAGACGGGTCAGCCGACGCTCGAGAACTTCGTCGGGCACAACCCGGACGTGGACCCGTACCCGTACGACGTCGAGGAGGCCGAACGGCTGGTCGAGGCGTCGGGCCACGCGGGCGCCGAGATAGAACTCCACACCCCGGTCGGCCGGTACCTGAAGGACCTCGAGATCGCACAGGCCGTCGCCGGGTACATCAACGAACTGCCGAACGTCTCCGCGACGGTCCGACAGCGCGACTTCGGGTCGCTCGTCGACGAGCTCCTCACCGGGAACATCGAGGACAAGCCGCCGTGGTTCCTCATCGGCTGGGGCGAGGCCACGTTCGAGGGCGCACTGGTCATGACGGCGCTGCTGTCGACCAACGGCGCGCTCACGACCTGGAGCAACGAGGAGTTCGACGGTCTGCTGGAGACGGCAGCCAACTCGACCGGCGACGAGCGCGTCTCCGCGCTGCAGGAGGCCAACGCGCTCGCCCACGAGGAGGCCCCGTGGATATTCCTCAACCGGCAGTACAGCGTCTACGGCGTCAACAACCGGATCGCGTGGGAGCCACGCTCCGACGAGCGCATCGACGCGTACGCGATGAGCAAGCAGTAACCCAATGGCGCTCGCCCGGTTTTTGATAAAGCGAGTTCTGCAGGGCCTGTTCGTGGTCTGGGGAGTCGTGACCATCGTCTTCGGCCTCCGGGTCATCGCGCCGGGCGACCCGGCGAACGTCCTGTTGCCGCCGGACGTGGCCCCGGAGGTAAGGGAACAGGTTGTCGCCGAGATGGGGCTGGACCAGCCACTGTACGTCCAGTACGTCGACTTCCTCGTGGGCATCCCGTTCGGCGACCTCAACACGTCGCTGACGACGCGAACGCCCGTCACCGAGCGCGTGCTCCGGACCCTGCCGGCGACGCTCGAACTGGCCGTCGCGGCCACCGTCGTCGCCGTCGTCATCGCGATTCCACTCGGCGTCCTGAGCGCGACGCGCCGGCACGAACCGCCGGACTACGCCGCGACGCTGTTCTCGCTGGCGGGCATCAGCACGCCGAACTTCTGGCTCGGCGTGATGCTCGTCATCATCTTCGCGGTGCAACTGAACCTGTTCCCCACGAGCCAGCGCGCCATCGGTATCGACGGCGTCTTCGCACTCGTCCTCGACGGCCAGTTCGACGCCGCCGTCGACGGGTTCGCCACGTGGCTGAAGTACATCACGCTCCCGGCGATAACGCTCGGAACGTACTTCACCGCGCTCATCACGCGACTGACGCGGAGCGGGATGCTCGACGAACTCGGGAAGACGTACGTCCGGGCCTCGCGAGCGAAGGGACTCCCGGAGTCGCTGGTGCGCTACAAGCACGTCCTCCGGAACACCCTCATCCCCATCATCACCGTCGTCGGCCTCCAGCTCGGCACGCTCATCGGTGGTGCCGTCATCACGGAGTTCGTCTTCGCGTGGCCGGGGCTGGGTTCGCTCCTCATCAACAGCATCGAGTCCCGCGACTGGCCCGTCGTGCAGGGGGCGCTCATCGTCATCGCTGTCGGGTTCGTCCTCGTGAACATCGTCGTCGACACGCTGTACGCCTACGTGAACCCACGGGTGGGATTCGACTGATGCTGACAGACATACTCGAACGGCTCTTCTCGGGCCGTACGATACGCGGACTCGTGACCGGTGTGGTATCGCCACGGACGCTCCGGAGTCTGAAGCGTGGCCTGCGTCGGAACTGGCTGGCGAAGGTCGGCATCGCCATCGTCGTTACCGTGCTGCTGGTGGCCGTGTTCGCGCCGTTCGTCGCGCCGTACCGGCCGGGACAGCAGAACCTCGAAGAGGTCCGGAGTCCGCCGCTCGGATTCTCCTCGGCGACGACGCAGGAGGTCCCGGTGAAGGAGAACGGGAGCGTCGTCTTCGAGGACGGCGAGATAGTCAGGGAGAACAAGACGGTGTACGAGAACGCCACGGTGGCACACCCGCTCGGGACAGACGGCAACGGCCGTGACATCCTCTCGCGGGTGATATACGGTGCCCGGGTCTCCCTGCTGGTCGGCATCCTCGGGACGTCGCTCGCCATGCTCGTGGGCGTCACCGTCGGACTCACAGCGGGGTACTTCCGCGGCCGGGTCGACGACGCGCTGATGCGGGGCGCCGACGTGATGCTCGCGTTCCCGTCCATCGTGCTGGCCATCGCGCTGGTCGGCGTCTGGGGCCAGGCAGAGCTCCCGATACCCGACCCGTTCGTCAGGCTCGGCATCGTGGACGCCTTCCGGTCGGCCGTCGGTCTCTCGACCGGGATGCCCGAGACGACGGTCCTGCCCGGGACCGTCGTCGTGGTCGTCGCGCTCGTGAACTGGGTGTGGTTCGCCCGGGTCGCCCGCGGCGAGGCACTCAGCCTGCGCGAACAGTCCTACATCAAGGCGGCACGGTCGCTGGGCGCCAGCGACCGGACCATCATCCTCCGGCACGTCCTCCCGAACGCCATCACGCCGATCCTGGTGCTCGCGACCATCCAGATCGCGGCCATCATCCTGCTGGAGAGTGCCCTGTCGTTCCTCGGGTTCTCGGCGGTCGACGTCTCCTGGGGGCTAGACATCGCGCTGGGCCGCCAGTACCAGACCACGGCGTGGTGGATCGCCGCCATGCCCGGACTGGCCATCGTCTTCACGGTCGTCGGGTTGAACCTCGTCGGTGACTGGCTCAGGGACGCCCTCGACCCCGGTATCGAGGGGGAGGGTGGCGTATGAGCCGGGACCTGCTCCGCGTCGAGGACCTCTCGACGCGGTTCTTCACGGAGGAGGGGACCGTCAACGCCGCCGAGTCGGTGTCGTTCGACGTCCGGGAGAACGAGATACTCGGCATCGTCGGCGAGTCCGGGTCGGGCAAGTCCGTGACCGCGCTGTCGGCAATCGACCTCATCGAGTCGCCGGGACGGGTGACCGACGGAGAGGTCTGGCTCAGAAAGCCCGACCTGGCCGAGGACGTCCGCGACGACCACCCCGACGCCGTCGACGGCGACTTCGTCGACCTCCGTCGGCTCCCGCCGGGCGTCCGGCGTGCGCTTCGCGGACCCACCTTCAGCATGATATTCCAGGACCCGATGAGCAGTTTCAACCCGTCGCTCACGGTCGGCGAGCAGATCGCCGAGGCCGTCGAGGTCCAGCGACGTGCGCAGGCGAACCCGCGCCGGACGCGCTCGCGGACGCAGGGCTACGGGCTCGGACGCCTGCTCGTCGACAGCCTCGCCCCCGGTCGCGACTACACCAGCGAGGCGAGCCACGAGCGCGCGGTCGAACTGCTCGAACAGGTCGGCATCCCCGACCCGGAGGCGCGGGCCGACGAGCACCCGCACCAGTTCTCGGGCGGGATGCTCCAGCGCGCGATGGTCGCCCAGGCACTCGCCGGGGAACCGGACGTGCTGTTCGCCGACGAACCGACGACGGCGCTCGACGTGACCATCCAGGCGCAGATTCTGGACCTGCTCCGCGACATCCAGCGGGACAGCGGGATGAGCGTGGTGCTCATCACGCACGACCTGGGCGTCATCGCACGGATGTGCGACCGCGTCGGCGTCATGTACGCCGGCGAGGTGGTCGAACGCGGGTCGCTGGAGGCCGTCTTCGACCAGCCGACCCACCCCTACACGCAGGGGTTGCTCGGGTCCATCCCGGACCTCGACGACCCCGAACCGCGACTCGAACCCATCGAGGGGAACGTCCCGAACCTCCTCGACAGCGAGATGCCCGACCGGTGTTACTTCGCCGACCGGTGCCCGAAGGCCATGGAGGACTGCCTGACGCATCCCGACGAGCGTCCGGTCGACGGCGACGGCGACCACACCGCACGGTGCGTGCTCGCCGACGGCGAGTACGACCCGACGAGGGCGCTCTCGGCGGAACACTTCGAGGGAGGTGACGCGGCGTGACCGACGCACCGCTCCTCGAGGTCGAGGACCTGGAGAAGTACTACTACGAGAACGACACCGTGCTCGACCGACTGCTCCACAACGAGCAACAGAGCGTCAGGGCGGTCGACGGCGTCTCTTTCGAGGTGCGGGAGGGCGAGACGCTCGGCCTCGTCGGCGAGTCCGGGTGTGGCAAGTCCACGACCAGCGAGACCGTCCTTCGGTTGCGCGAGGCCACCGGCGGGTCGGTGCGCTTCGACGGACGGGACGTGTTCGAGATGGGCCGGGAGGAACTGACCACGTTCCGCCGGGACGCACAGATAGTCTTCCAGGACCCGTTCTCCAGTCTGGACCCGCGGATGACCGTCGGCGACATCGTCACCGAGGGCCTCCGGATTCACGGACTGGCCGGACGGGAGGAGCGCATCGACCGTGCGATGGAACTGCTCGAACGGGTGGGCCTGTCGGCGAACCACGCCGAACGCTACCCACACGAGTTCTCCGGCGGACAGCGCCAGCGCATCGGCATCGCCCGCGCGCTCGCGGTCGACCCCGAGTTCGTCGTGCTCGACGAACCGGTGTCGGCCCTCGACGTGAGCGTGCAGGCGCAGGTGCTCAACCTGCTCGACGACCTGCAGGAGGAGTTCGGACTGACCTACCTGTTCGTCGCACACGACCTGAGCGTCGTCCGGCACATCTCCGACCGCGTCGCCGTGATGTACCTCGGCAAGATAGTCGAGACCGGCCCCGTCGAGCGCATCTTCGAGGACCCACAGCACCCCTACACGCAGGCGCTGCTGGACAGCGTCCCCCGCGCCTCCGTCGAGGAGTACGGGCGACGGGGCGGGACGCTGGAGGGCGACGTTCCCTCGCCGCGGAACCCGCCGAGTGGCTGTCGGTTCCACACGCGGTGTCCGCACGCCCGCGAAGCGTGTCAGGCCGAACTGCCGCCGGACTACGACGTCGGGCCGGAACACGAGACGGCGTGCTTCAGGGCCGACGAGACACACGAGTACTGGGACAGCGAACCGTTGCCACACGCACGCGAAGAACCGGACGGGTCGCCCGGCGGGACGGCCGTCGGGACCGACGACTGAGCGACCGGCCGGGACGCTCCTCTCTCACCTGCCGACCGGGGTCGAACTCGACGGGGACGAAGCCGAACTCCTCGTGGACGTACCGGCTCAGGGAAGACGCTTTGCGTACTCGTACCGGTCGACGCCGAACTGCTCGTCACGGGTCGCGTCGACGCGGTCGAAACCGACCGACTCGTAGAACTGCACGCCGACGTCGTTCTCGGCGAAGACCGAGAGGCGGAGGCGTTCGAACCCCCGCCCGGAGAACGCCGTCTCCAGTCGGTCGAGCAAGTTCCGCCCGACGCCGACCCCCCAGTGGTCCGGGTGGACGTAGATGCGATAGAGGTGTGCCAGCTCGGGGTCGTCTCCGTCCGGGACGCCCTCTACGTAGCCGACGACCTCGTCGTCGACGACGGCGACGAAGAAGGGCCGGTCGTCGGGGGCGACGTCGTCGGCGACGACCCGGTCCGGGTCGTACCAGTTCGTCACGATGTCGTCGACCGTCTCGACTCCGAGGATGGCGTCGTAGGCCGCGTGGCGGGACGCGTCGGCGACGCTCTGGACCGCCCGTGCGTCGGCGGCCGTCGTCTCGCGGATGGTCACGTGGTCGGCCATGGGTACCCCTTCGACGCCCCGTTACGAAAACGTCGGGGCCGGGGACCTCCCGTCGGTGCCGCCCAGACGCCCTCGTCGGACTCGCTTCGACGTGCTGATAGACACTCGGTCGCACGTCCGGCCTCCCTCCGAAACCGTTTTGGGTCGCTCTCGCGCACAGTCAGTATGCCGACCGATTCCGAAACTGGGTACGACCCCACACTCGGGAACAAATTCATCTTCGTCACGGGCGGCGTGATGTCCGGACTGGGCAAGGGCATCACGGCCGCGAGTACAGGCAGACTGCTCAAGAACGCCGGATTCGACGTGACGGCGGTCAAGATAGACCCGTACCTCAACGTCGACGCCGGGACGATGAACCCCTACCAGCACGGCGAGGTGTACGTCCTGAAAGACGGCGGCGAGGTCGACCTCGACCTGGGGAACTACGAGCGGTTCCTCGACGAGGACATGACCTTCGACCACAACGTCACGACCGGCAAGACCTACAAGCACGTCATCGAGAAGGAACGCGCCGGCGACTACCTGGGCAAGACCGTCCAGATAATCCCGCACATCACCGACGACATCAAGCGGCGCATCCGCGAGGCCGCCGACGGTACCGACGTCTGCATCGTCGAGGTCGGCGGCACCGTCGGGGACATCGAGGGGATGCCCTACCTCGAAGCCCTGCGCCAGTTCGCCCACGAGGAGGACGAGGAGGACTTCCTCCTGACCCACGTCACGCTCGTCCCCTACTCGAAGAACGGCGAGCAGAAGACCAAGCCCACCCAGCACTCGGTGAAGGAACTCCGGAGCATCGGCCTCCAGCCGGACGTCCTCGTCGGGCGCTGTACGGACAAACTCGACGCCGAGACCAAGCGAAAGATCGCGCTGTTCTGTGACGTCCCGACCGACGCCGTCTTCTCGAATCCCGACGTCGACGACGTCTACCAGGTCCCGCTGATGGTCGAGGAGGAGGGCCTCGACGAGTACGTGATGGACCAGCTCCACCTGACGCCGAAGGCCCTGCCGGTGGACGAGCGGGACAACTCGTGGCGACAACTGGTCACCCGGGAGCGAGAGGGGTCGGTCGACGTCGGCCTCGTCGGAAAGTACGACCTCGAGGACGCCTACATGAGCGTGAACGAGGCGCTGAAGCACGCCGGCCTCGCCGAGGGCGTCGACGTGAACGTGGTCTGGGTGGACTCCGACGACATGGACGACGCCGAGGCCGACGAGGTGCGCAACGAACACCGGGAACGACTGGAATCGGTCGACGGCATCGTCGTCCCCGGCGGCTTCGGGTCCCGTGGCACCGAGGGGAAGATAGCTGCAATCGAGTACGCCCGCGAGAACGACGTCCCGTTCCTCGGCCTCTGCCTCGGCTTCCAGATGGCCGTCGTCGAGGTGGCCCGCAACGTGCTGGGCTACGAGGACGCAAACAGCGCCGAGATGGACCCCGACACGAGCGCGCCGGTCATCGACATCCTGCCCGAGCAGTACGAGGTCTCGGACATGGGTGGGACGATGCGACTCGGCGCACACCAGACCGACATCACGCCGGGGACGCTCGCCGAATCGGTGTACGGCACGACGGCGTGCACCGAGCGCCACCGGCACCGGTACGAGGTCAACCCAGAGTACTTCGAGGACTTCGCCGAGACGAACCTCGTCTTCTCCGGCCGTGCGGGCAACCGCATGGAGATACTCGAGTACGAGGGCCACCCGTACTTCCTCGGGACGCAGTTCCACCCCGAGTTCCGGTCCCGTCCCGGCCGGGCGTCGCCGCCGTTCGTCGGCCTGCTGGAGGCCGTGATGGAGCGTGAGGGCATCCCCGGTGCCGACAACGGCGCGGACTCCGAGGAGGTGAGAGCCTGATGGTCGACGTGGACGCCTTCGTCGACGAGAAGGTCGAAGAGATACGCGAGGAGGTCGGCGACGCCCACGCCATCATCGCGCTGTCGGGTGGGGTCGACTCCTCGACGGCCGCGGCGCTCGCCTACGAGGCCATCGGTGACCAGCTCACCCCGGTCTACGTCGACACCGGCCTGATGCGGAAGGGCGAGACCGAGGAGATTCGCGAGACGTTCGACTACATGGAGTCGCTCCGCATCGTCGACGCGAAGGAGCGGTTCCTCGACGCCCTCTCCGGCGTCACCGACCCCGAGGAGAAACGTCTCGTCATCGGCGAGGGCTTCATCCGCGAGTTCGAGACCGTCGCCCGGGAGGTCGACGCGGACTACCTCGTCCAGGGGACCATCTACCCTGACCGCATCGAGAGCGAGGGGACCATCAAGTCCCACCACAACGTCGGCGGCCTCCCGGACGTCGTCGACTTCGAGGGCATCGTCGAACCGATGCGCGACCTCTACAAGGACGAGGTCCGCGAGGTCGCCCGTGCGCTCGGTCTCGACGCCATCGTCTCCGAACGGATGCCGTTCCCCGGGCCCGGCCTGGCCGTCCGCATCATCGGCGAGGTGACCGAGGAGAAACTCGACGTCGCCCGGATGGCGAACCACGTCGTCGAGGAGGAACTGGAGGAGTACGAACCGTGGCAGGCCTTGGCCGCAGTCATCGGCAAGGCGACGGGCGTCAAGGGCGACAACCGCGTCCACGGGTGGATCGTCGCGGTCCGCTCCGTCGAGTCCCGCGACGGGATGACCGCCCGGGCGCAGGAACTCGACTGGGAGACGCTCCAGCGCATCCAGTCGCGCATCACCGGTGGCCACGACAACGTCTCGCGGGTCGTCTACGACGTAACGCACAAACCCCCGGCGACCATCGAGTACGAGTGATGCGCGCAGTGTTCGCCGGTCCCGACACGGACGGTCTCGCAGCCGCACTCGACGCCGAGGGTGTCGAGGTCACCCACGTCGACGGCATCGCCAACCGTCCAGCGCTCGAAGAGTGTGGTATCGTCGACGCCGACCTGTTCGTCCTGACCGACGTCGGGCAGGCCACGGCGATTCCCGTCGCGAAGGACCTGAACCCGGACGTGAAGGTCGTCGTCTACGCCAGCGACTCGCTCCCCGAGTTCGCCAGCGGGCAGGCGGACCTTGCGATCGACCCGGAACTGCTCGGGGCCGAGGCGGTCGCCGAGGAACTCGCGGCGACGTAGTCGAGGACGACGGGTCAGGACACCGTCCCGACGTGGCCGGTCGCCGTCGTCCGTTCACGTCGCCAGACCTGCCGAGTTCGCCCGGCACGACCGTCGGCAGCCCGAACTAGCGGGAAGGACGGAGGACTGTTCAGGACTGTTTATACCCTTCAATCTACATGTACGGTCGAACCAGTTCAAGTAGGTGCCGTCCCTCCGAACCGGTAGGAGGTCACGACGGCACGCAGGTCGGTGTCCGAGGTGAGAACCTCGTTCCCCACTGGGGGGTGACCTCCACTGACCGGACGCATCCGGTCACACCAGTTGACCACTTCCCCCTTCCCACATCCTTTCCCTCGACCACCGACTCGGAAGCGTGAGGTGTCGGTACCGCACTGCCCGGTCACCACCGACGAGTTGCTGGTCCCGGCGCCAGCGGTCACTCCTCGGACTCGTCCCGCTGGACCAGTCCCGCCAGGTGCGGTGCGACCGGCAGGACGATGTCGTCGACGCCGAGTCGGACGGCCGCTTCGCTCCCCGGGAGACAGCAGACGAGGACTCCCTCGTCGAGTCCGGCGGTCGCCCGTGTGGCGACGACCCGGGCCCCGATCTCCTCGTAGGACAACCGGCGGAATAGTTCGCCGAAGCCGGGAAGTTCACGTTCGAACAGCGGTCTGACCGCCTCTACAGTCACGTCGTCCGGCGTCACGCCGGTCCCACCGGTCGTGACGACGAGGTCCACGTCGTCCCGCCGGACGAGGCGGTCGACGATGCCCTGGACGCCGTCGTAGTCGTCGCCGACGAGTTCGCGGACGACCACCTGATGTCCCGCGTCCTCGACCGCCGAGACGACGTAGTCGCCCGACGGGTCGTCGTCGACGGTCCGACTCGTCGAGACCGTGACCACCGCGACGCCGAGCGTCGACTTGTCGTGGCGGTGGTGGCCGTCGTGGTCGTGCTCGTCGTCGTGTCCGGGTCGGTCGGCTCCGTGTCCGTGGTGACCGTCGTCGTCAGCCATACCTGACGAGTTCCGCCTCGCGCGACATAGGTTTTGCCGGCAGTCTCTGCCACTCGTCGGCACGCTTTTTGTCGCGGCCAGAGTCGAGGTTCTCATGAAAGCAGTCCAGTTCCACGAGCACGGTGACACCGACGTTTTAGAGTACGACGACTACCCGGACCCCGAACCGGCGGCGGACGAGGTTCTGGTCGACGTGAAGGCAGGCGCACTGAACCACCTCGACGTGTGGACGCGCCGCGGCCTCCCGGGACTCGACCTGGAGATGCCCCACATACCCGGTAGCGACGCGGCGGGCGTCGTCGTGGAGACGGGCGAGGACGTCACCCGGTTCGAGGAGGGCGACCACGTCACCGTCCTGGCCGGCATCGCGCTGGACGAGGACGAGTTCACCCGTCACGGCGACCTGACGCTGTCGCCAAGCTTTCGCGTCATCGGCGAGCACCTCAGGGGCGTCCACTCCGAGTACACAGTCCTGCCGGAGTCGAACCTCGTCCCCGTCCCGGAGCACGTCGACTGGGAGACGGCGGCGGCCGCGCCACTGGTCTTCGGGACCGCCTGGCGGATGTTGATCCCCCGCGGCGAACTCACGGCGGGCGAGTCCGTGCTGGTGCTCGGCGCGTCCGGGGGCGTCGGTCACGCAGCGGTGCAGATAGCGGACTACGCCGGCGCGGAGGTATACGCCACCGCCAGCAGCGACGAGAAACTCGACTACGCCCGCGAGTGCGGTGCGGACCACGTGGTGAACTACGAGGAGGAGTCCTTCGCGAAGTGGATCAAGCAGGAGACGGAGGGTCGAGGGGTCGACGTCGTCGTCGACCACATCGGGGAGGAGACGTGGGACGACTCGCTGAAGTGCCTCGCGAAGGACGGCCGACTGGTCACCTGTGGGGCGACGACCGGGCCGACGCCCGAGACGAACGTCAACCGCGTGTTCTGGAACCAGCTCCGCATCGTCGGTTCGACCATGGCGACGCCGGGGGAGTCCGACGACGTGCTCGAACTGGTGTGGGACGGGACGTTCGAACCACGCATCCGCGACACGCTGCCGATGAGCGAGGCGGCCCGCGCTCACGAGATGCTGCAGAATCGTGAGGGCTTTGGCAAAGTGGTGGTAATTCCAGACAGTGAGCTCTGACGACGCCACCGGGGACGACCCCGACGGAGACAGCGCCCGGGCGGACGGCGACGGCGGCTACGTCCACCGGCCAGGGGACGGCGAGTTCGTCCATCCCGACGCGGCCGACAGGGAGTTCGACTGGCGAGGCTGGGTCGTCGTCGCCGTCGTCGCCTTCTCGTTCCTCGTCGTCCCGGTGGTCATCGTCTATCGACCGCCCGCGCTCCCGTACTGGGTCGCGTTGCTGGCGTTCCCGATGCTCCCGGCGCTGTTGCTCGGCATCGTCGCGGTCTGGGGGACGACGCGGCCGTGACCCGCCGCGTCGACGACGCTCAACTCAGCGGCGGGCGGCCGAACCGCGTCTCGAGTCGACTGACGACCGAGTGCGCCAGCGCGACGTCGGAGGTTGCGGTCGTCTCGCGCTCCGCGTAGTCGAGCAGGTCGCTGCGGAGTCGCCACGCCTCGAACGGGGTGAGGGCTGCGTCGTCGCGCTCGAGTTTGCGGGCGATGTCGAGCGCCCACCACGGCTGTGGTTCGTCGCTCGTTCCACCGGTCAACTGCTCGACCATCACGTGGTGGACCAGCCAGGCCTCGTCCATCGAGAGGTCGAGTTCGGTCGGCGTCTGCGTGTGGCGTACGGAGGACATGGTTCTGGGCCCCGCTCTCGTTTCGCGCTACGACGCAGCCTCACATAATAGTTTGCTATATGTTAACACATAATGCCCGCTAGGTTCGTCCTACCGGAGGCCGGGTCAGTCGAAGTCGCGCCGCATCGCGATCTCGAACCAGGGGCAGAGACGGAGCTGGCGGTACCACTCGGGGTTGTCGTGGAGGCGCTCGTACGGCACCCACATGAGCCCGGCGACCTCCTCGGGGTCCGGGTCGAGCGTGGTGTCGGTGAGGGTGAGCTTGAGGACCGCACAGACCTCGTGTTCGACGCCAGCGTTCTCGAAGTACCGTTTGTACTCGAAGCGGTCGGTGACCCGGAGGTTCTCGTACTGGTCGGGTTCGATGCCGAGTTCGTCCTGCAGGCGCTCGCGGGTCGCCTCCTCCTGGCTCTGGTTCTCGACCGGATGGGAGGCGACCGTGCCGTCCCACCAGGTGCCCCAGAGTCGCTTGTCGGGAGCGCGCTGGGCGAGCAGGATGTTCTCGTCCTCGTCGAAGACGAGCGACGTGAACGCGCGATGCCTGATGCCGTCACCTGTGTGGGCTTCCAGCCGGTTGACGAGCCCCTGTGCGTCGTCGTCCGAGTCGACCGCGACGACCTCCTGCCGTGCGTTCTTGTGCGGGAGGTCCTCGGTCGCGTCGTCGGACTGGTCGTGCGTACTCATGGGTGTACAATCGACCACCCAGTTAAAAGGGACTTCGACTCGCCACGACGCGGTCCGAACGACCAGGCTACCCGCCGAACTGCCGACTCGCCGTCGCTCGTCTCACCCGAGGCGCTCGTCGAGGATGAGACGGGTCTTCGTCGAGACGACCTCCTCCATCTCGCGGGCCTGCGTGATGAGTTCGTTCACGCCCTGCGTGTCGGCGCAGTCGACGACGAGCACCACGTCCTCCTCGCCGGAGACCTGCCAGACGAAGTCGACCTCGGTCCAGTCGGCCATCCGTTTGGATATCCGGGTCGTCTCGACGTCCATCGCCACGCCGATCTCTATCATCGCCTTGACGTTCCCCGTGCGCGTGGCGACGGTGAACCGTTCGATGACGTCGTCCTCGGTCATCCGTTCGACACGGTTCCTGACCGTCCCTTCGCTCGTCCCCACCTCGGAGGCGATCTCCGTGTAGGGCGTTCGAGCGTCGCGGCGGAGGATGTTCAGAATCTCCCGGTCGAGTTCGTCCATGTAGGTTACCAACTATCCCCGGCGCCCACTTGACGATTACGAAATTCGTAACGAAGCTTCGAAAGCAAGGTTTATTGACCTGGCTACATACGTACTTCGTAATGACGGACGCCTACGTAGCGCTGGAGGGTGGCCACGTGGTCGAGGCGCGTGGTCGCGCTCCAGGCACAGCACGCGGCGAACTGGTTTTCACGACAGCGTACACGGGATACGAGGAGAGTCTCACCGACCCCTCCTACGAGGAACAGGTTCTCACCTTCGCGTACCCGCTCATCGGGAACTACGGCGTCCGACCGGAGCGGTTCGAGTCCGACCGCGTCCACCCCCGCGCGGCCATCGCACGCGAACTGACCGACGACGTCGCGGCGTGGCTGACCGAGGAGGGCGTTCCGGCCGTCGACCACCTCGACACCCGCGACCTCGTGACCGACGTCCGCGAGCAGGGGGCGATGAAGTGCGGCGTCGCAGTCGGCGACGACGTCACGCCCGAGGACGCACTGGCGGAACTCGACGCCTGCGAACCGATGGGAGCACACACCGACATCGGTGCCCAGGTCTCGGTCCCGGACCCCGTCGTCCACAACGAGGGCGGCGACGGCGAGACCGTGGCACTCGTCGACTGTGGTGCGAAGCAGTCCATCGTCGATTCCCTGGTCGCACGCGACGCCACCGTCCACGTCCTGCCCTACGACGCGACGGCCTCGATGGTCGACGCCGTCGACCCGGACATCCTGTTCGTCTCGAACGGACCTGGCGACCCTGCGAACTTCGAAGCGGCGGCGGAACTGGTCGACACGTTCGTCGGCGAACTGCCCATCGCGGGCATCTGCCTCGGCCAGCAGATCGTCGCCCGCGCACTCGGGGGCACCACCGAGAAGATGGACTTCGGTCACCGCGGCGTCAACCAGCCGGTCCTCGACGAGGCGTCAGGCCGGGTCGTCATGACCACCCAGAACCACGGCTACACCGTCGAAGACCCCGGTGACGTCCTCGACGTCACCCAGCGCAACGTCAACGACGACACGCCGGAGGGCCTCGACAGCGACGAACTCGACATCATCACCCGCCAGTACCACCCAGAGGCGAACCCCGGCCCGCACGACTCGCTGGACTTCTTCGACGACGTGCTCGGACTGGCTGACGGCCGTCGAGCGCCGATGGTCGCCGACGACTGAGCCAGGGCAGGACAGCACCGTTCTCTTCTGCGCTCCTGTACGAGACTGGGCCGAGAAGCACGCCCCGCCGTCAGGACGGGATGGAGTAGTCCGACCGCGTGGCGACCAGCCCCGTCTCGGGGCCGCGCCACTCGAAGTCTACCGTCGTCTCCTCGTCGGCCGTGGTGCTCGCCCCGGAGACCACCTCGAACGTCCGGTTGCGGGCCTCGGGCGTCGTCAACGACGCCACCATCAGCCACGCCTGGTCCGCGTACCGGATGCGTCCGGAGACGGTATCGCCGCCCTCGGCGGCGACCACCTCGCGTGTCTGTTCGCCCCGGACCAGTCGACCCGACCGGAGGATCGTGAACGGGAGCCCCGAGTCGCGGAGGTAGCGCTCGGTGGCGTCGTAGGTGGAGAGGAGTCGCCGGTAGAGGAGGCGCTCGGGCACAGACCGACTCTCCTTCGAATCGCCCACGCCGATGGTCGACAGCAGCACGAAGTAGGAGACGCCCGCCCCGTCGGCCGCGTCGACGAGGTTCCTGACGCCAGCACCGACGACGAGTCGACCGAGGAACTGCGACCGGAACCGCGACCGGACGGCACACAGGACTCCGTCGACCCCGTCGACGGCGGCGGCCGCGTCCCTGGGACTGAAGAGGTCGCCGACGACCACCTCGTCGGCTCCTCGATGACGGAGGAGCGACTCGTTCTCGCTGCTCCCCGTCAGCGCACGCACCGAGTAGTCGGTGTCGGCGAGGTACTCGACGAGCGCGGTTCCGACGACCCCGCCCGCACCCGCGACGAGGAGCCGGTAGCTGTCGTGGGTCACAGTACCAGACTACGGACCGGGCCGGGTTAATCGTTCCGTGCAGGGTGGTTTACTCGTCAGTAACTGTCGGTGAATGGAACGGCCTGGTCGGCCGGGCGGTCAGGTGAGCGAACCGGGCCGCGGTGGGTTCACGAACAGTGCGTCGATCAGCGCGAGCGCGGACGCGAGACCCGCACCGGCGACGAACGTTCGCGTCGGCACCGGGAGGAGCCAGCCGGCGAGTGCGGCCGTGAGGAACGAGAGCGGGACGAACGCGAGCACGAGGTCGTAGCGCGAGAGTCCGCCGACTCGATATCCGGGACGTATCGAGCGTGACGGAGAACGGCTACGGCGGCCAGAGGAACGGTCTGTGGCTCACCGTCCCCAGTCGGCGGTCGTCCGGGGCCGGTCCTCGACGGGCAGTACGTCCAGGTCGTCGTCCGACCGGACGAGGGCGTCGAGGTAGGCCTCGGCGCTGGCGACGGTCGTCAGGTAGGGGACGTCCTCCTCGACGGCCGTCTGGAGCGCGTCGAGGTCGTCGCTCACCACGAGGTCGACGCTCCCGTCGCGGATGGCGGCGGGGACGTCGTCCGGGGTGACGACGTCGAAGTGCGCCTCGAAGCCGTCGACGGCGAGGTCGACGACGGCCGTACCGTCGCTGACCGCGTTGTCGGCGGCCTGCTGGGCCTTCCAGTAGGCCATGCCCGGGGTGGACGCGGTGCCCATGACCTCGCCGGTGGACTTCATCTCCGGACCCAGTCGCGGGTCGCTGTTCGGGAGGCGGTCGAACGGGAGGACGACCTCCTTGACGCTCGCGTGCTCCGGAATCTGCTCGTCGACGTCGAGGTCGGCGAGGGTGTCGCCGGCCATCACCTTCGCGGCGAGTTTGGCGATGGGGACGCCCGTCGCCTTCGAGACGAACGGGACGGTCCGGGAGGAGCGCGGGTTCGCTTCGAGGACGTACACCTCGTTCGTGGGCTCGCCGCTGTCAGTCTCCTCCTCGCGGACCGCGAGCTGGACGTTCAGCAGGCCGACGGTGTTCAGGGCGGCTGCGATGTCCTCGGTGACCTCGCGGACCCGGGCCATCGTCTCGTCGTCGAGCGAGCGCGGGGGGATGACGCAGGCCGAGTCGCCCGAGTGGACGCCGGCCGTCTCGTAGTGCTCCATGATGCCGCCGACGACGACCTCCTCGCCGTCGGAGACCGCGTCGACGTCGAGTTCCACCGCGTCGGCGAGGAACTCGTCGACGAGGATGGGCTTGTCGGGGGAGACGCGCACCGCCTCCTCGATGTACTGCCGCAGTTCGTCGTCGTCGTGGACGACCTCCATCGCCCGGCCGCCGAGGACGTAGCTCGGACGGACGAGGACCGGGTAGCCGATGTCGTGGGCGAGGTCGAGCGCCTCGGCCTCGCTGGTCGCGGAGCCACCCTCGGGTTGTGCGATGCCGAGGTCGTCCATCAGGCGGTTGAAGCGGTCGCGGTCCTCGGCGAGGTCCATCGCCTCGACGCTCGTCCCGAGGATGGCGCAGTCGAGTCCACGCCGGTCGAGTTCGGCCTCGAGGGGTTCGCCGACGTCGACGCTCGTCTGGCCGCCGAACTGGACCATCACGCCGTCGGCGCCGGTGGCCTCGACCACGTCGGCGACCTCCTCGGCGGTTATCGGTTCGAAGAACAGGCCGTCGGAGGTGTCGTAGTCCGTCGACACCGTCTCGGGGTTGTTGTTCACGACGTGTGCGTCGATGTCAGCCTCACGCAGGGCGCGGACGGCGTGGACCGAGCAGTAGTCGAACTCGACGCCCTGGCCGATGCGGATGGGGCCACCGCCGACGACCACGACGCTCTCGACGTCGCGGTCGACCTGTACCTCGTCGCGGGCCTCGCCGTAGCGGTCCGTCGGTTCGCGGGCGGAGTAGTAGTACGGCGTCGATGCGGCGAACTCGCCGGCGCAGGTGTCGACCTGCTTGAACGAGCGCGTCGGGGCCTCGGCCTCGACGTCCTCGACGGAGGCGCTGCCGCCGTCGGTGGCGGCCATGCTCGCGACCTCCTGGTTCGTGAAGCCGGTCTCGGTCGCCTGCTCGAACTCGCCGCGCTGGGCGGCCTCGACGGCTTCGGCGACGTTCTGGAACCGCTCGACGTACCAGTCGTAGATGCCCGTCAGGTCACAGACGGCCTCGACGGTGTAGCCGCGCTCGAACGCCTCGAAGATGGCGTAGGGGCGGTCCGGCGTCGGCGTCTCGAGGTAGTCGGTCTCGAGTTCGTCGTCCGGAACCTCGGCCCAGTCGACGTCGGGGTCGTACTCCGAGGAGCGAAGCGCCTTCAGCAGCGACTCCTCGAAGGTGCGCCCGATGGCCATCGCCTCGCCCGTCGACTTCATCGCCGTCCCGAGCGTGAAGTCCGTCTCCGGGAACTTGTCCTTCGGCCAGCGTGGCACCTTCGTCACCACGTAGTCGATGGCGGGTTCGAAGGCGGCGGTCGTCTCTCCGGTTATCTCGTTGTCTATCTCGTGGAGGCGCTTGCCCAGCGCGACCTTCGCGGTCACGCGGGCGATGGGGTATCCGGTCGCCTTCGACGCGAGCGCGGAGGAGCGAGAGACGCGGGGGTTGACCTCGACGACGCGGTACTCGCCGCCGGGCGTGCCGTCGTCGCGCCACGCGAACTGGATGTTACAGCCGCCCTGGATTCCGAGTTCGCGGATGACGCCGAGTGCGGCGTCGCGCATCTCCTGGTGGCCGTCGTCGGGGATGACCTGCGAGGGGGTGACGACGGTGGACTCGCCGGTGTGGATGCCCATCGGGTCGATGTTCTCCATGTTGCAGATGATGATACAGGAGTCGTCGGCGTCGCGCATCACCTCGTACTCGAGTTCGACCCAGCCGGCGATGGACTCCGTTATGAGGACTTCGCTGTTACGCGAGAGGCGCAGCCCCTTGCGGACGCGTTCGACGAGTTCGTCCATGTCGTGGACGACGCCCGACCCCGACCCGCCGAGCGTGTAGGTCGTCCGGGAGATGACCGGGAGGCCGCCGACGGCTTCGACGGCGTCCTCGACGCGTTCGACGAGGTCCGCCTCGGTGAGTTCGGCCACGGACTCGCCCTCGGTCAGCGAGATGGTCGTCGACTTCGGGACCGGTTGCCCGATCTTCTCCATGCGCTTGCGGAAGAGGTCGCGGTCCTCGGTCGCGTAGATGGTCGAGAGCGGCGTGCCCATGATGTCGACGTCGTACTCGTCGAGGATGCCCGCCTCGGAGAGTTCCGCGGTGACGTTCAGTCCGGTCTGGCCGCCGAGGCCGGCGATGACGCCGTCCGGATTCTCCTCGCGGATGATCTCGGCGATGGCCTCGGTCGTGATGGGTTCGATGTAGACCCGGTCGGCCATGTTCGGGTCCGTCATGATGGTCGCGGGATTCGAGTTGACGAGCACGACGCGCGCGCCCTCCTCCTGCAACGCTCGGCAGGCCTGGGCGCCGGAGTAGTCGAACTCGGCCGCCTGCCCGATCTGTATCGGACCGCTGCCGATGAGGAGTATAGTGCGTCCGTCCGCCGTGTCGTCCGGTGTCCCGCCGGTCATGGTTGTCTGTCGGGATGAAGTTCGCACATCGTAATAAACGCCACGATAGCCTACGAGAAACGTAACTCGGTTTCGAAATTCGAATCTGTGGCGTGGTGCCGAACGACACACTGGCGAGTCGGTCCGAGATACCGGCAGGTTCCCGGTCGCTGTCGCTCTCCGGAACGTGAGCGTGTGAGGAACTGGTTCGGGACGCGGTCCGGCTAGCTGGACGCGCCCGACCGGTTGATTCGGTACCGGTACGGTTGTGACCTGATCACCTCGACGTCACCGCCGTCGGCGTGACGCCCGAGTACCGTCGCGACCCTGTGTGGACTGTCGATATCGACGCCGTGTTCTTCGAGGAGGGCGACAATCTCGCGCGCCGACAACGGCTCGTCCATATCCGCCTCCACGAGAACGGTCCGAATCCTGTCGAACTCGCTCTGGCGGGTGCGCATGCACGAGGAAAGACGACCCGGAACTGCATAAAACGGCGTCAGACATATGTAAGCCAAGCAGATACGTCTGTTGGCGGGGACGAGGGCTACAGCGCTCGGTCGTGTTCGCTCTCGAAGTCGCGCTGGGCGCGATAGGCGTCGACGAACTCGCTCACGTCGAACTGGAGCATCTGCTCCTCGAACTCGGACATGGCGTCGTCGTCGTCGCTGTGGCTGATTGCGTGTTCCATCAGTTCGACGACGAGTTCGACGAGTATCTCGTGGAGTCGTCGGGCGTCGAACGCGGTGAGCCAGATCATCGAACAGCCGAGGGTACCGTCGTCCGACACGTCGGCGCTCACCACCTCGTCGGGGAACTCCTCCATCACGATGCCCATGAGGTGTGGCGTCCCGAACTCCTCGAACTCGTCGGCCGTGTCGACGGTCTCCCTGAGGACCGCGACAAGCGACTCGGGGAAGAACCGCGACGGCGGGTGGACGTCCATCACGACCGCGTACCGTTCGCCGTCGACCGTGTACTCACGCATCCCGAGGTTCAACTCCCGAACGTCGACCGTCGGTCCGTCGGGTAACGACAGCGTGGTCCCCGACTCACCGGGAACGCGTGGCTCGCTCATACCCGCTCGTGGGTGTTCCGGGAGGAAAAGTGCCGCGCTCTGGCGTCACTCCTCGTCGTCCTCGTCGTCGGCTTCGTCTGCCTCTTCTTCGGCTTCTTCTTCGTCGGTTTCGGCGTCTTCGCCGTCCTCGCTGCCCTCGTCTTCGTCTTCATCGGCTGCTTCTTCGTCCTCCCCCGCCTCCTCGACCTCCACTTCGACCTCCACCTCGATCTCGAGTCCGTCCATCTCGAGTTCGGCCTCGGCGGTCTTGACGTCGCCGACTTCGACCTCGAGTTCGTTCTCGTCGACCTCGACCTCTACCTCCACGTCGACGGTGATGTCGTCACCCATGCACGAACAGTCAGGCTACGTGGACAAAAACCCGAGCGTCGCGGTAGTCACGGGAGGAGATCCTCGTCGATGCCGTCGAAGTCGTCGTCCGTGGCGACCTGCAGGTCGCGGAACTGGTCGAAGACGACGGCCGTGAGCGCCAGAACGAACAGGGCTCCGAGACTGTGGATGCCGATTGAGAGCAGTCGGGCAACCGGCGAGGCGGTGCCACCGAGCTGGAACGCGCCCGTGCCACCGGTGGTGGCCAGCCCGTCGAAGACGATGGTGACGACCGTCGTCAGGGCCGACGCGACGATGTTGACCACGTAGACGAGGACGAGGAAGACGAACGCGGCGAGCCGTCGACCCTTCGTCAGCGCCCAGCTCGACCGGAACGCCTCGACGAAGTTCTGGTCCTCTATGGCGATGAACGCCGTGTAGAAGTAGAGGCTCACCAGCAGGAAGATGCCGGGCAGGAGCAGGAGGAACAGCCCCGTGCCGACGGCGAACGTGAACACGATCGACCCGACGAGGGCGTTCAGCGTGGCGACTCCCAGCCGTCGGAACGCCGACCTGTCGACGGTCGTCTTGCGGTCACCGGTGAACGTCCGGAGCGCGACGAGGGAGGCGACGATGCCGAGGATGGAACCGAGGAACAGGAGCAGGGAGCCGTACCAGTGCGGGACGGACCCCGGCAGTGCGAGCGGACCGCGAGCGAACTCGACGTTCGTCTCTGCGACGAGTTCCGAGACGCTCGTGTCGAAGAGGAGCGCCAGTTGCTCGAACAGTCGGCGCTGGAGGAACGCCTGTTCCGTGTCGATGCCGACAGCGCTGACGAGTTGCGTGAGGGCCACCAGGGCGGCGACCGTGGCGCCGGCACGCGTCGTGGCGCGGGCGAACGCGTCGTCGAGCGCCCGCTCGATGTCGATGTCCATACGCTGGCATCTCCCAGCGAGCTATAATAAGCTGTCCGTCACGGCCAGTCGTCGCGGACCGGTTCCTCGGTCTGGCTCTCGTTGTCGGGGTCGGCGAGTTCCCAGCCGGCGGCCGTGGCGGCGTCCTCGACGGGGAGGTACTCCCAGCCGACCTCGTCGGCGAGGGCTGCGTCGTCGTCGGTCGTGCTGACGAAGACGTGGCGGTCGGTGTCGAACTGCTCGCCGACGCTCTCCAGGCTCTCGGCTTTCCCCCGGGGGCCGGAGAAGAAGTCCTGCCGGATGCGGTTCTTCCGGGTGAAGTTCGTCACGACGTACGTCGGCTTGTCGGAGACGACGCCGACGTACTTGCTCCAGCGCCTGGCGTCGTCGAAGACCGCCTCCGGGTCGTCGAGACGCTTGAGCGCAGAGAGCTCGAACGCGAGTGTCATCGTGCCGCTGTTCCCGCCGTTCATGCGAGAAGGTCACCTCGGCGCGCTGAAAACGGTATCGATTGGACGAAGTCTCGGGTAGGGGTGTGTCGAGTCGGTGCGCTCCGGGGCTACCTCACGACGACCCTGAAGTAGTCAGTGTAGACGATTATCTCACCGTCTTCGAGGTCCGACTCCGGCGCTAGCGGGAGCGCTGTGGCCGCGACGTCGTCGTCGACCAGCCTGATGACCTGGTCGTACGCCGCGTCGGTTAGCTGGTCGACGTGTCGAAGCGTCGCGTCCGATGCGACCGACTCGACCCGCCGGAGCCGTACCTGTCGTCCCGTAACGCCACTGACTGACATGGGCCATGATAACGTATGACACATTGGGAGATAAAGATTCGCATCGCGGTCAGGTGTAACCGAGGGCAAGTGTCGGAGACGATCGGCCGTCGTTACTGTTCCTGGGCCGGTGCGTCGAGAGTCCCTCGTGATTCGAGGGCCGGTAGCTGTTACCGTAGTATATGGGAGAGCACTGCCGCGACCAGTACACCGAGAGTGAGGGCGAATATTATCACACTTCCGTGTTCATCCATCACCCGTGGATACTCCCTATCGAGAGCGAACCCGATTCCGACTCCGATGAGCGAGAACACAACCGAGGCGACGATTGCTCTGGTATCCATGAGTTCTTCTACGTCACACAGTCGTAACAATCCGGACATTTGACCGCTGTGATAATGCCGCCAGCAACGAGCCCCGATGCACAGAGAATCCAGTTTCCGACGAAACACCCAGCTATACCTGCAGTGCTGACAGTAAGTCCCAGGATGCATTGCATGCAGGACAGGTCGCAGGATTGCTGGACCGTCGGGACGCGGTGCCACTCGGACGCCTCCTCGTTCGGTGGAGAGACAGCGTACTTTTCAATACCTGTGATCGCCTTGCCCCGACCCTGCCCCTGCGTCGTTCGAGTGGACCGAGTATCGGTGTAGGTGAACACATGGAATGTCTCAGAGTCACCTGTCGTGAATGCCTCTAGTTCGTCGCGGCCGGCATCGATCGCACGTCGAATGTGCCGTTCTTCGCGCTCGGTTGGACCACGAATCAGTGTTGTCTCACCAGCCTGTGACGCGAGGTACACCTCCGAATGTAGCACCGCGCGACCATATCGGCGTGCCAGCTCGGCCTGTACGCGACCAGATTCGAGGACGAGATTGGCTGCCGATTCGCGCGTTCCGTCTCGTTCCCCCTCGGCGTATACGAGGTCCCCGGCACTGGTCGGAATCGTCATCGAATCGATTCGGTCCCCACGAACCTCGTAGACGGACGCCGAGACCGAACTGCGTTCGATGCTGATATTGGGGAGTTCGTCCACGATTCCTTGGACGGTTTGTGATCGGAGCACTTGGGTGACGTCGAGTGAAGGCTCCGAGCCGGGCCTTGCAGACACGATGTTCGTCGCTGATACCGACCCCAGACCCGCTGCCACGCGTTTCAGGATGCTCCTTCGTCGACGAGAATCGGTCTCTCGACTCATCGTTAGATCCACCCCGCAAGTCCTTTACAATCGATACAGGAGGTACAAGCGTATCCGCTGACCAATCCAGACCCCTGAGCACAGACGAAGCAGGATACCCAACCCAGGAACGCGGTTGCGGCTGTGACGCCTGCACAGGCCCCGAGGCATGCTCCAGCAGCCGAGATACCACTGGCACAGGTAAGGCACCAGGTATCACATTCCCCCATGGTGGTGAATTCGTCGTCCGTCAGCGTCGTTGCTGTCGTCGAAACGTTCTCTCGTCCATCCATCACAGCTGCTGTATCCGTCTCGACGATCACCGTCGGGGTGTCTGCGTGGTTCAGGGGCACCTCCGACCCGTCGGTCGTGCGAACGACGTATCCATCCAGTGCGTCGTTCGTCCCGATGACGATGTGGTCGGGTGCGACGTCCAGTGCGTTCGCCACTTGTTCCCGTTCTTCTGTGGTACCTGACCGGAACATGACGACATCGTCACCGTTCGAGACGAGGCGAGCGTCGGTCTGGGAAGACCGACGACGATACGTTCCCGGAAGTGCCTCAACGTCGCTGATGTCCAGGAACGCTTCGGCCTTGCCAGATGACTCACCGTCGTGAATCATCGCGTACTGGAGAGCGACGGAACTCCCACCGATTCTACCGGGGACGACTACAAGTGTGAGGTACGCTGCAGAATCGAGTACGAGTGACGTATCCTCGCTCAGATCGACGGTCTCGCCCTTCGCTCTGGATTCTATCACTTTCAACATCGGGAGCGCCGAGGTCAACGACCGAACTGCGTCAGAACGAAGCGCGTCTTCGACTGTCGGACGATATATGTCTTCTGAGGCGGAGACAATCGGGAACCCACCGAAGCCGACAGCACCGAAGGTACCGATTCCGCTCAACAACCGTCGACGGCTCGTACCGTCATCGCTGTTTGGTTTCACAACTGAACGTGATAATACCAATAGCTTAATAGTATCGGGTTTTACATATTTGAATATTTTACACAGGGTTTAATTCGCGAAAATCCACCACCGCATCTCCCTGTTCGCCACAGGCATTTCCCCTGATGAATCTGGGCAGAACAAAAAACGGGATTACGAGGCTGCGAACTCGACCGGTCGCACGGACAGTGAGAAACGGCTGGAACCGACCCTGCCGACCGGTTACTGCTCCTGTGCCGGGGCGTCGAGCATCTCCAGGTCGAAGTCATCCTCGAGCAGGAGGTCCTTCTGGCCCGTCAGGTCGTGTTCCTCGCGGATGATGCGCTTGAACGCGGACTGGAGTTTGAGGTCGCCGATGAGGACGCCACCGATGAGTTTGCCGTCCTTGAAGGTGAGTCGTCGCCACTCCGTGTCGGAGTACTTGCGCTCGGCGTCGTCGTCGCCGATGGTGGGGTGGCCGAAGGAGACGAACGGGAGGTCCTTGAAGTGCGAGATGGAGTACGAGGAGACGTGGCGGAACTCCTCGGCCTCGGAGTCGTCAGCGACCATGTTCTTCGCGGCCACCGCGCCCTGCTTCTTCGCGGAGTCCCAGGAGCCGTTCTGGGCGTGTTCCTCGAGGATGACGTCGTAGAAGCGGGTGATGTCGCCGGCGGCGAACACGCCGTCGACGTTCGTGCGCATGTACTCGTCCACGACGATGCCGTTGTCGGTCTCGATGCCGCTCCCGCGCAGGAACTCGGTGTTGAAGTTCAGGCCGATGGAGACGCCGACGAACTCGCCCTCGAACTCCTCGCCGTTGGGGTCGACGGCGCCCGTGACGTGCCCGTCGTCGTCGACGGTGAAGTGGTCGACGCCAGACTGGAACACCGGTTCGACGTCCAGTTCGCGCAGGGCGTCGTGGATGATGCTCGCGCCGTCCTCGCTGAGGGCGTAGCGCCACCAGCAGTCGCCACGCATCAGGTAGTTGGCCTCGATGCCCCGGGCGCCACAGATGGCGGCGAAGTCGATGCCGAGCAGCCCTGCCCCCACGACGATGCCCGTCTCGGACGCCTCGGCGTGGTCGGCGATGGACCGTGCGTCCTGGAAGGTCCAGAAGTGGTGGATGCCGTCGGCGTCGGAGTTGTCGACCGGGAGCTGGTTCGGCGTCCCGCCGGTCGCGACGAGCAGTCCGTCGTACTCGTACTCGTCGCCCTGGTGGGTCCGGACGACCTGGTCCTCGGTGTCGACGTGCGTGACGTGCGTGTTGAGTTCGAGGGCGATGTCGCGCTCCTCGTACCACTCCTCGTCGTGCAGGAACAGCGGGTCCTCCATGGGGATCTTCCCCTTGGCGAACTCCTTGATGAGAATGCGGTTGTAGAGGGGCTCACCTTCGTCCGTCAGGACGCTGATGTCGGCGTCCGGTGACTCCTCGCGAAGTGTTTTGGCCGCGGACCCACCGGCGATGCCGTCGCCGATGATGACGTACGACTCGGTCATGTCCCGAGGGTTTGGTGCGGGGGTTAAAGTGGGTTGCTATCTCCGCGTGTCAAATCCCAATAACGTAGGCGAGAGCGTCGAGGGCGGGACGTTCTTGGTGGTCCACTCCCAAGCCACACCTACCGATGAAGATTCGCCAGAACGTCAAACACTTCGCCTACAAGACGGCACTGACGGCCCCCGTCGTCGGCGACGTGGCCACGGAGCGACTCGTCGACATGCACACCGACATCTTCCTCGAACGGGCCGACGACGCCCACCGCGAGGAGCGGCGTACCCACCTCGACGACTTCTTCGAGGCGACGATGGACACCTACGTCGCCGCCCTCGACCACATTCCGGAGGCGGAGGCCCGCGAGATAACCCACGTCCAGGCGAACTTCGACTTCTACAACCACGGCTGGACCGAGATGATGGAGTTCCCCTCGGACGAACTGGAGACTCACTACGAGCGCTACGAGGACTTCTTCGAGCGCCACGGCATCACCATCGACGACCCGCTCGGCGAGTTCGAACCAGCCGAGGGCGTCGCCGAGGCCCCGTCGACGCCGGAGCGACTCGACGACCCGGTCCACGTCCACGCCGAGGGTGGCTTCGCCGACGACGTGTACGTCGAGACGGCCGACGGCGAGATCGTCGTCGGCGGTACCGAGGAACCCGAGGACGTCTCCGTCGAGGACGCCGGCATCGACCCGGAGGACATCGACGGGAACTGACTGATCTCTTACAGCGGTCTGTTGTGTCGCGTCGGGTCGCCGAGCTGCGCGAACCAGCCGCCCGCCACGCCGGTCACCGTTCTCCCCGACTCTGGTCGACGGCCTGGCGCCTGTCCGCGATGCGGTCGGCGCACTCGAAGCCGGCGACGATGCCGCCGTTGAGCGAGCGCTCGGGGTACTGGGCGCGGGAGGCCATCCCGGCGTAGTAGACGCCGTCGGCCACCTCGTCGCCGAGGTCGTAGGGCACGACCATGTCGAGGTAGCCGCGCTCGTAGACGGGTGCGGTCCGGGGGTTCCGGGCGGTCTCGACCCAGTTCACCAGCTCCGGGTCGAACTCCGGGTAGAGGTCCTGGATGCCCTCGGCCCAGTACGACTCCACCTCCTCGTCGGTCATGTTCCAGAGGTCCTCCTCGGGGTCCTGAACGTAGCTCGCGGTGTAGTAGAGGTGCTCGCCGCCGTAGCGCTCTTCGGGCACGAAGTTGGTGTGCTCGATGAGGACGCCGAAGCGAGCGTCGTCCTTCAGGTTGAGCCAGTAGGTGTCGGTCAGGGAGGCGTCCAGGGACCAGACCGTACAGACCGTTCCCTGGAAGTCGATGTCGCAGGCGTAGCCGGTCAGGTCCTCGAGCACGTTCGGCATCGCAGCGACGACCACGGCGTCGACGTCGTGCGTCTCGACGCCGCCGTCCGTCTCGGCGGTGAGCGACGTGACCGCCCCGCCGGTCGTGTCGACCTCGCTCACCCGTGCGCCGGTCTTGATGTGCTCCCGCCCGACGGCGTCCAGGAGCGCGTCGACGAGCACCGAGAAACTGCCCTCGAAGTAGCCCAGTTGCTCGCCCCGGAGCAGGTCGCGCTCGCCCCGGAACTTGATGCGCCCGAGCAACCACGCTGCCGACACGTCGTCGACGCGGGACCCGAACTTGGCGTCGAGCAACGGTTCGAAGAACGACTCGTAGACGTTCTCCGTCGTGTGCTCGACGACGAACTCCCGTATCGGCACGTCCTCGAAGTCCTCCAGGTTCTCGTAGGTGTCGAACGAGGGGACGCCGCCCCGGAGGTCGACCTCCATCGTGAGCAGCCCGAGCCTGAACTTGTCGTACAGCGAGAGGTAGGGGTAGGCGGCAATCTCCCACGCCTTGTCCATCGGGTGGGCGACGCCGTCGACGTAGTAGGAGTCGGACTTGTAGCGCCACTCGACGCGGTCACCCAGTCCGAGGTCATCGGCCAGGTCGACGATGGTCTCCTCGGACCTCGAGAGGTGGTGGTAGAACTTCTCGATGGGGTCGCCGGCGGTCTCGTACACCGCGGCCAGTCCCCCGAGGTCGTCGCTCGCCTCGAAGACGCGAACGTCGTGACCGTTGCGCTGGAGGCGGTAGGCGGCGGCGAGTCCGGCGATTCCCCCGCCGACGATGCCGACTGTCATACCACGTCGTCCGGCATCAGGGGCGATGTGTCTTTTGGATGTGAGACGGCGCGGTCGCATCTCTCTCCGCTAGATTTTTAGCCACACTGCGGGAAGGCACGGGCATGCTCACCGTCCGCGCTCCTGCGACCAGCGCCAACCTCGGTAGCGGCTTCGACGTCTTTGGGCTGGCGCTCGACGCACCCGCGGACGTGGTCCGGGTCGAACGCGCCGCGGAGACGACCATCGAGTTGACGGGCGCAGGGAGCCAGTACATCCCGGAGGACCCGGCCAAGAACACGGCCGGCGTCGTCGCACAGGAACTCGACGCTCCGGCACGGATTCTCATCGACAAGGGCGTTCGGCCGGCTTCAGGGCTCGGGTCGTCGGCGGCGAGTGCGGCCGGTGCGGCCGTCGCGCTGAACGCGCTCTACGACCGCGGCCTCTCCGACGAGGAACTGGTCCGCGTCGCCGCCGAGGGCGAGGCCGTCGTCTCGGGGGCGGCCCACGCGGACAACGTCGCGCCGGCCATCTTCGGCGGGTTCACCGTCGCCCGCGGCGACGGCGTCACGCACGTCGACGCGTCGCTCCCGCTGGTGGTCTGTCTCCCCGACATCGTCGTCTCGACGAGGGACGCACGCCGGGTCGTTCCCGACTCCGTCGCGATGGACGACGTGGTCGAGACGGTCGGGAGCGCCGCCACGCTCGCGATCGGGATGGCCCGTGACGACCCCTCGCTCGTGGGCCGTGGCCTCCACGAGTCCGTCGTCACCCCGAGACGGGCGGAACTGGTCACGGGGTACGACGCTGCTCGGGCGGCGGCACTCGACGCGGGTGCGACCGGGGTCACGATAAGCGGTGCTGGCCCGGGCGTGCTGGCTGTCTGTCGGACCCACGAGGGCCGTCGGCACGTCGCGGGTGCGATGGTCGAGGCGTTCGACGCCGCCGGGGTCGACGCCCGTGCCTACCAGACGGCCGTCGGTGACGGCGCGCGACTGTTCCGCTGACACCGTGGATTTATAGTGCCAACACGTGACATGGGTACGTATGGCAACCCGGAGTCCGGCGTCCCCACTCCTCGACGACGACCGGTCCATCTGGTGGTACGGCGTTCTCGCAGAGCGCGTGGGAGCCGCCGTGGCGAGCGTCGCGCTGGCCGTGGCCGCCGTAACCGCGGTTCCCCTCGCGAGCGACGCGGCTACCGCGAGCGCCGCCGTCGCGCAGGTGGCCCACGTCGCAGCGGCCGACCCCGGGTCGCTGTCGCTCGTCGCCGCTACCTGTCACTACGCGCTGATGGGCGTGGCCGTGGGGACCTGGTTCCTGGGACTCGGATTTATCCTCACGGGGGTCTTCGAACGAGACGATGCGCTGTGACGGACCGATCGACGTCGACGTACCGGTGGACGACGAAGTGACAGAGACGACCCTCGCCGAGGACGCGACCGTGGCCGCGGTCTCGCTGGCTATCGTCGTCGCCATCGGGTTCGCCGCCCAGGTCGACGTGTACACCCCGCTCGTCGTCGTGTCGTTCCTCGGGTCCATCCTGCTCGAGGTAGCGCTCACGAGGTGGGAGACCACGGTCAGGGACGTCTGGGGTCGCCAGTGGGTGCGGCCCCTCGCCGTCACCCTCCTCGTCGCCGTTGCCCTGGTGGGCGCGTTCGTCGCGCCGTCGCTGGTCTTCGCCGTGCTCTGGGGCGGACTGGCAGGCTACCTCCTGCTTGCGGCGCTGGTGCTCGGTGGCGTCCTCTCGGTGTCCTCGGAGTAGTTCGCTCCGACCGGTCACCGGGCTTCGCTGGCGAACTGGCGACGCGGCGTCGAGACTCGTGGCCGGTGCGTCGCACTCCGCGTCCCGGACCACGGCGACGGTCAGGTCACGCCGGTCGTGGCCTCGTCATCGGATAAAAAGGCTCGTCGAGTCCCGTCCCGTCCGTTCAGACGCCGCGGCCCTGCATCTTCTCCTCGTCGGGCAGGTCGACGTTGGCGTCGCCCTTCATGCTCTTGCCGAGGTTGGAGGCGATGTCGGCGAGCGTCTCGGGGTCGTCCCAGTTGTTGACCGCCTGGACGATGGCCGTGCCCATCTCCTCGGGGTTCTCGGCGCCGAAGATGCCGGACCCGACGAAGATGCCGTCGCACTCGTGGTACATCATCAGAGCGGCGTCGGCGGGCGTCGCGATGCCGCCGGCGGCGAAGTTGACGACCGGGAGGCGACCCATCTCTGCCGTCTCGTGTACGAGTTCGGCCGGCGCCTCGTGCTCGCGGGCCCACTTCTCGCGCTCCTCCCAGTGCATCCCCTCGAGCTTGCGAATCGCGCCCTTGATGGTGCGCTGGTGGTGGACGGCCTGGTTCACGTCGCCGGTTCCGGCCTCGCCCTTCGTGCGAATCATCGCCGCGCCCTCGTCGATGCGTCGGAGCGCCTCGCCGAGGTTGCGGGCGCCACAGACGAACGGCGCGGTGAACTCGCGCTTGTCGATGTGGTAGGCGTCGTCGGCGGGCGTCAGCACCTCCGACTCGTCTATCATGTCCACGCCGACGGCCTCGAGAATCTCGGCCTCCTTCCGGTGGCCGATCCGTGACTTGCCCATCACGGGGATGGAGACGCTCTCGACGATGTCCTTCACGTCGGCGGGGTCGGCCATCCGTGCGACGCCGCCCCGCTTTCGGATGTCGGCCGGGACGGCCTCGAGCGCCATCACGGCGACCGCACCGCACTCCTCGGCGATCTTCGCCTGCTCGACGTTCACCACGTCCATGATGACGCCGCCTTTCTGCATCCGGGCGAACCCGCGCTTGACGAGTTCGGTCCCGCGCTTGAGTTCCTCGAGGTCTGTCTCCTCGGTCATATCTCGGTGATTGGGTCCGACTACACTTAACCGGTGTCGTTCCGCCGCGACGCCGGTCGCACCGGTCGACGGGCGGAACCGTCACGGCTTTCAGATGGCCATCCGTTACCGGTGACGATGCAGTGGCCATTCGCCGACCCGCCGGAACGTGAGGACCTGCCGCGGTACGTCGCGCCCGTCCCGGCGGTCATCGAAGACTTCGGCCTCCGGTTCGCCTGGGTGGTCGTCGCCGTCAACCTGCTCGGGACCGCCTTCGGCTTCTACTACTACGGTTTGAACCCGACCGTGCCGGGCTTCGTCGAGGGGCAGTTCGCCGTCGAACCCCTCGTGATGTGGCCGTTCGTCCCCGACAGTCCGGTCGCGACGCTGTTCATCGCGCTCGCGTTCGGGGCGTGGTTACTCGACCGCCAGAACGACTACCTGAGCGCCCTGGCGTTCTTCGGCTGTCTCAAACTCGGCGCGTGGACGCCGTTCGTCCTGCTGGCGTTCATGGAAGGGTTCAGCAAGACCCACGTGGCGATGTACAACTTCCTCTTCTGGAGTCACCTCGCGATGGTGCTGCAGGGGTTCGTCCTCCACAGGATAACGGACTTCCCGGTCAGGGCGGTCGCCGTCGCCCTGCTCTGGTACGGACTCAACGACGTGGTGGACTACTTCGTCCCAATCGTCGGCACGCCCCACCACACGGTCATCCCGGGCGAGCCACTCGTCGGCGGCGCCATAGTCCACACCCCCGGGCCGCACCGCATCGCGGCCGCCGGTGCCGTCGTCCTGACGATGCTGGCGACGTTCCTCGCGCTGTCGACGCGCGTGGAGAAACTGGAACTCGAACTGGAGAGCCGGTGACGGTGCCCGTCGACCGGTCGACCGGACCGGTCGCATCGAACCCGGTGTGATTGCTCCTGGCGCTACCTCGCATCGATACTGATGCGATGGCCGGTAGGGACGCACCCGAATCGGACCGTCCAGTCGGCCGACGTCGAGGCGGTCGTCGAGGACGCCCACGAAGTGGCCAGTCCGGTCTGCCTTCCGCCGGTCGCCCGTCGGACAGGCGAGCGTCGGGGCCAGAACGATGTCGTCTCACCCCGTAGTGACGGCCATGGCTGCGACGCCGAAGACGGGGTGGCGGAGTCCCGGGGACCTGGTTCGACGCTGGCTCTCGCCGTCCCGGGCCGTCGTCCTCGCCGCCGGGACGTACCTCCTCTGGACGGCGGTCACGTACCTGCTCGAAGGGCGGATTCGGACGCTCCTCCGCCCGGAGGCGGCCACCGACCGACTGGTGTACGCCGTCGTCGCGAACGTTCTCGTGGGGACGGTCCTTGCCCTCTGGGTCGTTCGCCAGTTCGTCGCGTCGGGGCTCGTGACCCGCGACCGCCTCGGGTTCGGCCCGCCCGTGCGGACGGCCGTCACTGTACTCGTCGCCGGCGTCGTCGGACTCGGGTCGTTCCTCCTCCAGGACCCGCCGTCGACCGACCCGGTCGTCGTCGGCAACGCGTTCGCGCAGGTCCTCAGCGTCTCCATCGCGGAACTGGTGGTCTGCTGGGTCGTCCTCGGCGGGACACTGGAGGCGGCCCTCCGGCATCGCGGCCTGTCCGGCCCCCTCGCGACGGCGCTCGCTCTCGTCACGGCGAGCGTGGCGTTCGGCCTCTACCACGTCGCCCACAGCCCCCCGTTCGACCAGCCTGCGACGATGGCCCTCCTCACGGTCGTCGGGGTCGGGACGGGGCTGTTCTTCTTCGTCGGTCGGTCGACGTACGGGGCGCTGGTCTTCCACAACTTCATGGCGCTCTTCGGGGTCACCCGGGCGCTCGCGGCGGCGGGCCGGCTGGACGCCTACCGGTCACAACAGGTCCCGATACTGGCGATGGCGCTCGTCTCGACGGTCGTCCTCGTCGTGTCCGAGCGCGTCCTCGTACGGGGAGTGGGAGAAGAGGATACGTCGTAACCGCCCCTGCGGACTTCGCCGGTCCGTCCTCAGCGGACGACGACCACGGCGTCGCCGGCTTCGAGCATCGTGCCCTCGCCGGAGTAGGTGCGTTCCTCGCGGACCTCGAACTCGTCGGCCGCGAGTTCCTCGCCGGCGAGTCGGAGCGTCTCGCCGTCGAGTTCGTAGTCGCCGGCCTCGATGGCGGCGTCGAACTCGCCGACCTTGCCGCCGTACTTCGGGCCGAGCGTCGCGTAGTCGAGACTGATGTCGGCGATCTCCGTCGTTATCTCCGGCGCGCTGTCGAGCAGTTCGAACTCCTCGACGTGCATGACGCCGGCGATGGCGTCGGTGAAGCCGTCGACGTCGCCGTACACCGCGACGTGGTCCAGGGGTTCGTTCAGCGGGAGCTGGTTCTCGGACTTGTACCGCCGGAGCGCGCCGATGACGGCCATCGCGGCCTCGCCGCCGGACAGGTCGGCCTCGTAGCCGCGGGGTTCGAGCCACGACTGGCGGTGGATGCTCGTCCCGGGTTCGCCGACGACGCCGTCGTACATGTCGTGCCACAGCTCCTCCGTGATGTGCGGAATCAGCGGTGCGAACAGCTTCAGGAACGTCCGGTGGGCCGTCCTGAGCGCGTACCCCGTGGACTGGCTCTCCGCCTCGTCGATGCGCTGTTTGGCGATCTCGAGGTAGTCGTCGCAGAACGTGTTCCAGAAGAACGTCCGCAGGCTGTCTCGTGCCTTGGCGAACTCGTACTCCCGGAACTGCTCGGTGGTCTCGGCGACGATGGCGTCGAGTTCGGCCAGCAGCCACTCGTCGAGCGCGTCGAGTTCCTCCGGTTCCGCGACCGGTTCGGGCGCGAGGTGGTGGACCAGTTTCGAGGCGTTCCAGAGCTTGCGTAGCAGTTTCTCGCCCGCGACGATGTCCTTCTCCTTGAACGGGAAGTCGTCGCCGACCGCAGTGCTCGCGGCCCAGTACCGGACCGCGTCGATGGGGAACTCGGCGACGACGCGGGCCGGTTCGACGACGTTGCCCCGGGACTTGGACATCTTCTCGCGGTTCTCGTCGAGGACGTGGCCGTTGATGAGGACCGAGTCGAACGGCACCTCGCCGGTGTGCTCGTAGCACTTGACGACGGTGTGGAACAGCCAGAACGAGATGATGTCGTGGCCCTGCGGCCGCAGGTCGGCCGGGTAGAGTTCGGGTTCGGCCATCGTGAACTCCCCGGCGTCCTCGTCCCAGTCCCACCCGGCGTTGACGAGGGGCGTCAGGCTGGAGGTCGCCCACGTGTCGAAGACGTCGTCCTCCGGTTCGAACTCGTCGTGGCCACACTCCGGACAGGCGTCGACCGGCGGGTCGTCGGAGAGCGGGTCGACCGGCAGGGACTCGCGCTCGGCGAGGACCTCGTGACCGCAGTCGGTGCAGTACCAGACGGGGAACGGGATGCCCGAGTCGCGCTGGCGGGAGATGAGCCAGTCCCACTCCAGCCCCTCGATCCAGTGTTCGTACCGCGTGAACATCTTCTCGGGGTACCAGTCCATCTCGCGGCCGGCCTCCAGGTACTCCTCCTTGTGGTCGAGTATCTCGACGTACCACTGCTTGGAGACGCGGAACTCGACGTCGGTCTCGCAGCGCTCGTGGACCTGGACCGTGTGGGTGAGTTCCTCGCGCCCCTCGAGGTAGCCGGCCTCGTCGAGTTCCTCGACGATGGCCTCGCGGGCCTCGTGGGTGCTCAAGCCCTCGTACTCGCCGGCGAGGTCGGTCATCGTCGCGGACTCGTCGATGGCGACGCGCAGTGGCAGGTCGTGGGCCTGGTACCACTCGATGTCCTTCTGGTCGCCGAAGGTACAGCACATGACGACGCCGGTCCCCTTCTCCAGGTCGACGCGGTCGTCCTCGATGATGGGGACCTCGTGGCCGAAGATGGGGACCGCCGCCGTCTTGCCGACGAGGTCCTGGTTCTCCTCGTCGTCGGGGTGGACGAACACCGAGACGCAGGCCGGGAGCAGTTCCGGGCGCGTCGTCCCGATGACGAACGAGTCGCGTCCGTCCTCGGTGGGTTCGGTCAGGTCGAACCGGACGTCGTTGAAGTACGTGTGTCGTTCGGCGTCCTCCTGTTCGACCTGCGAGATGGCGGTCTCGCACTCGGGACACCAGATGGCGGGCGCCTTCTTCCGGTACTCGCGGCCCTGCTCGTAGAGGTCGAGGAAGGAGAGCTGGGAGATGCGCTGGACCCGCGGTTCGATGGTCTTGTAGGTGCGGTTCCAGTCGATGCTCATGCCGAGGTCCTGCATCTTCTCGGTGAACTCGGCCTCGTACTCCTGGCAGACCTCGCGGCACTTCTCCTGGAACTCGCGCCGGGAGAAGTCCTGGTGGCGGATGCCCAGGTCGGACTCGGTGAGTCGCTCGGAGGCGATGCCGTTGTCGTCGTACCCGAACGGGAACATCACGTCGCCGCGGTCCATCCGGTTGAACCGGGCCGCGAAGTCCTGTAACGTGTGCCCGTACAGGTGGCCCATGTGCAGGCTCCCGGACACCGTCGGCGGCGGGGTGTCGATGGCGTAGACCGTGTTCGGGTCCACCTGCTCCTCGTCGGGGTCGTACGCGTAGGTCTCCTCGTCGACCCATCGGTTCTGCCACTCCTCCTCCGTCGCCTGGGGGTCGTAGTCTCCGTCTGGCATGTGTGATTCTCGTTGTCCTGTCAGTGGTCGATTCGCCGTTTAATACAATCGATGCAGTCCCGCGTCGACGGTGCCGCCGCTCCTCGGTCGCGAGTTCGAGAGAACGCCGGGCACCGCTGTCTGGCGTTACGTACGTACTACGGCGACAGCAGAGTGCTCCATACGGGTCCGTGGTCGTCGGTGGGATAAAAAGCCAGCGGTGGTGTGTGGGCGGGTCGTGGCCGACGCGACCGACGACGACTCACTCCTCGCCCGAGTGCGCCCGGACCCACAGTTCGCCGATGCGCGACAACCGCGTCCGGTAGGACTTCCCGACCTCCTCCTGCTCGATGTAGCCCTTGCCCCCCGGACCCAGTCGGTCGACGTTGTAGATGACCTTCGACCGGAAGGAGTCGGTGTACTCCTCGTTGAGTTCCCGGGCGAGCGATTCGGCGAGTTCCGAGACGGAACCGAACTCGCCGGCCTCCCCGAGTTTGAACAGGATGACCTCCTCGAAGGGTTTGACGTTGGAGAACAGGGCGACGGGCAGTTCGACGATGTGGCTGCCGTCTATCTCCTTCGCACCGATGGTCGTCCCGCGCTCGTCGAACTCGGCCAGCAGGTCCGTCGCGGCGTCCAGGCGCTCGGTGACGCGGTCGTCCTCGACGCCGGACTCCAGCAGGTCCGTGAGGAGGTCGCGTTGCTTGCGCAGTTCCGTCGCCAGTTCGGTCTCCAGGTAGCGCTCGGGGGCGGTGTAGTAGGTGTGGATCTGCTGGCGGTCCTCCTCGCGTTCGACCATGAGCGAGTGCGCCGCCGTCGCGAACGCGAACGAGACGGTGCGGGGCATCGCCGCGACGTTCACCCAGACCTCGTTGCCCCGGTCGAGTTCGTCGTTGATGAGGTCGTACGCCTGCTCGAACGCCTCGTCGTAGTCGTAGACGTCCTCGATGACGAAGCGCTCGGTCTCGGCACCGAGCAGGTTCCGGAAGTCCGTCTCCAGTTTCTTCGAGAGGTTCCGGGAGTACTCGACGTTGGCCTCGCTCCCCACCGCACCCTCCAGCAGGACGACGCGGTCCACGTCGAACTGGTCGCGGACCAGCGGGGCGATGAGCCGGTCGTAGTCGAACCCGACCGGGACGATGTGGGTCTGCATGGTCGACCATTCACGCGACGCGTTCAAAAGCGTTCTATTCGGCGTTCCCGACCCGTCGTCGCGCCCCGGCAGTCCGCGTCAGTCGCCTTCCACGCCCTCGACCCGGTACACAGACCGGTCCTCGCCGGGGGCTGCGTCCGTCCCGAGCGAGACGACCACCGTCAGCACCAGACCGATGACCATCCCGACGACGCCCGGCGTCCACCCGAGGTAGTACTGCGCGGGGGGTGCAGTGAAGAAGAAGTCGAATAAGAAGACGTTGAAGAGGTAGAACGCCTGGCTGCCGAGGACGCCGACGAGCATCCCGACGCGGGTCGTCCTGTCCCAGTAGAGCGAGACCAGCACCGGCAGGGAGAGCTGTGCGAAGCCACTGAAGGCCGTCTCGCCTATCTCGACGAGCGTCCCCGGGGCGTAGAGGCTCGCGGCGAACGACCCCGTGGCGAAGACGACCACGCCGGTGCGTGCGACGAGCATCTCCCGCCTGTCGGCCGCCTGCTGGGCCTCGTCTACCCGTCCCGTCAGGGGCCGGTAGAGGTCCCGCGTCAGGTACGACGACCCGGACAGCAGCATCGAGTCGCTGGAGGACATCATCGCGGCCAGCGCGCCGGCGATGACGAGCGCCGCGAACCACGTCGGCGTGTACGCGTCCAGCAGTATCGGAACGACGTTGCTGTTCTCGTCGGGCAGCACGACGCCGAGTCCGGCCGCCCACGACCCGAGCATGAACGCCGGGACGAACAGGAGGAGGACGAGGACGGGCCAGAGCGCGAACGTCCGCTTCAACACGGTCTTCGACCCGGCGGCGAAGAACCGCTGGTTGATCTGTGGGAACATCGTCACGCCGAAGGCGATGCTGACGGCCGTCGAGATGATGTACTGTGGCGTGTAGAAGTCGCCGCCGAGCGAGAGGAAGTCGGGGTGTTCCGCCGCGAGCTGGGCGGTGGCCGCACCGGCACCGCCGACCGTGGAGAGGATCCACGCGACGGCCAGCCAGACGAGCGAGAGCATGAACAGCCCCTGGAGCGTGTCGGTCCAGGCGACCCCACGCATGCCCGAGACGGTGACGTAGAGTATCATGAACAGGGTGATGCCGCCGGCACCGGCCCAGAACGGGACCGCACCCTCGGTGAGGCCGACGAGCGCCTGCCCGGCGGCCTTCTGCTGGAGCATCACGTAGGGGAACAGCCAGAAGATGCTCACGCCGGCGACCACGACGCGCAGGCCCGTCGACCCGAACCGGTCGCCGAGCATCTCCCCGAGGGTCACGTAGCCCTGGCGCTTGCCGACGAGCCACTGCTTGTAGCCGACCACGTACCAGAGGACGGCGAAGATGATGCCGTCCATCAGTCCCATGACGAGTATCCACTCCGGCCCTTGCAGGAAGGCGAGGTTCGGCCCGCCGAAGAAGGTGAACCCGGACAGCAGCGTCGCGAACGTGGTGAACAGCAGGACGACGGTCCCGAGCGTCCGACTGGCGAGGTAGTAGTCCTCCGCGGTCCGGTCGGTCAGTCGGTACGCGACGACGCCGACCACCAGGGTGACGACCATGTACGCACCGATGATGCCGACCTGCAGGGTCGTCTCATCCATCGCGACTCACCGCCTCGACGCCGACGCCCCAGTCGGTCCGTGCGAACACGGCGAAGACGACCGAACAGAGGACCATCCAGCCGACGTGCCACCAGAGCCACACCGGCAGGCCGTAGACGACGTCGCCGTTCCCCCAGAGGAACCACGGGACGGCCAGAACGACCAGCACGAGCGCGACCAGTGCCCAGCCGGCGGTTCGAACGATGCTCATTCTGGGGAGTCGTACCCTCCGGCCACACAAATCAGTACCGGGTGGTCGGGCGGGTCGTCAGACCGGGCGATATCGTCAGTTGCGGAGCGTGATGGTCCGTCTCCTGATGGAACCACAGCTAGGACAGATATGTCTGTAGAGCACCCTGTCGCCGCTCGTCTCGGCCTTCCAGTGGCCATCGTCGTCCTCGTAGCCACAGCTCGGACACGTGAGGTCGACGTCGTCGTAGTGGGACGTCAACCGGTCGAACGCCGTCGCACCACTGCGCCACGTGTGAGACATACTCTAGCACAGGCCGGCGAGTACGATAAGTGTGTGGTTCGAACCGAAGCGGGGACCCCCGCTACCGCGTCGGAAGCCAGCGCATCCAGCTGTCGCCGGGGTCGTGGTGCGCCCTGTCGTCGGCGTCAGGGACGGCGCTCACCCGATGGAACACGGCCTCGGGGTCCTTGTTCCAGAGCCAGTGCCAGCGCGTCTTGGCGACGAGGTAGAACTTCCGGGCCGTGGTCAACTCCGGTTCGTTCGTGACCACGTCGTAGTCCACGGCGCGTATCGCCCGGTGGTGTTCGGCGTAGAGCACCGCCGCCAGCAACACCGCGAACTGGCAGTCCTCGGGGAGGTACCGGATGCCGGCGACGCCATCGCGGTACAGTTCCTCCGCCCGGTGCAACTCGTCCTCGACGGCGTCCCGGAACGACGCGCTCGACTCCAGTCGTTCGACCTGTTCTGGGGGGACGCCGTGGCGCTCCAGGGTCTCGACGGGCAGGTAGATCCGGTCGCGGTCGACGACGTCCTCCCGCACGTCCCGCAGGAAGTTCGTCAACTGGAACGCCTCCCCCAGCGCGATGGCGTGTGGGAGCGCCCGCTCGTACTCCGCGTCGGTCAGGTCCATGATGTCGGTCATCATGACGCCGACGGCCGCCGCCGACCCGCGCATGTACGCCTCGAGGTCCTCGTACGTCTCGTAGCGGTCGCGGTCGATGTCGGTGGCCATCGCGTCGACGAACTCGTTCACCCACTCGTCGTCGATGTCGTGTTCGACGCAGAGTTCCCGGAAGGCGGCGAGCACCGGGTCGTCCGTCTCGGCCTCGCCGAGGACCTGCTCCCGGAGCGACTCCAGTCGCTCTGCCTGCACCTCCGGCGGCGGACCGTCGGGGTCGTCGACCACTTCGTCGGCGATGCGGAAGAACCCGTAGAGCACGTACGTCGAGTGTCTGATGCGCTTCGGGAGGAGCCGCGTCGCGAGGTGGAACGTTCGGCCCGTCTGCTGCTGTATCGTCTTTCCGGCCTTGACCTGTTTCTTCTTCATTGTCGATGTTCGAGGAGCCGTGAGGGCGTGGTCTCTGATTGTATGCTAGGCGACGTATCAGAATAGGCGACGTGCAAAACCAGTTGGGTACCCCCCATCGCACCGGGCGAACTCATCGCAGGTACCCCCACGCGTGGAGGCGGTCGGATTCGCCGTCGATCCAGCGCTCGCCGATGTCGTCGCGGTAGTAGTGGTTCGGGATGAGCACGCGGTCGACCCGGTCGTAGCACTGTTCGCGGGCCGCCGCCATCGTCTCGCCCATCCCCGTGACGACGAGGGGCATCCCGGACTCGCCGGCGACGCGCCAGTGGCCGTCGACGCGCTTTGCGTCCTCGATGTGGACGCCCTCGGGCGGGGCGGTCGGCCCGTCCCCGTCCTCGAAGACGACGGCCGCGTTGCGGGAGTTCTCGTCGTACGTCTTCGGGTCGTCGAAGGGGAACGGCGGGAGGACGACCCGGATGCACACCTGGTACCCGTGGTGGACGCGGAGGTCCGGAGCGTCGCCGGTCGCGAGTCCGGCGAGGAACTCGCCCGTCGGCGACTCCATCGACTCCTGCTGGAGGACGATGGTCGGGTAGCCGAACCGGGGGGTGAACTCCAGCGGGTAGATGCCGTCGCGGTTCACGATGCAGTTGATGTCGATGCTCCCGACGTAGCCCTCGGTCGCGAGCCAGTCCTCGACCCGGCCGAGGGTCTCGCGGAACAGCCGGTTCCGTCCGGACCAGAACATCGCCGTCCCCATCTCGCCGGTGGACGGTCCGATGTTGCCGGGGAAGAGCTTCTTGTGCTCGAAGTTGAAGTTTATCGGTTCGACGAACCCGTCCCCGTCGAAGAAGCCACAGACCGCTATCTCGACGCCGTCGACCCGTCGCTGGAGCTGGAACCCCTTCATCCGGTGCCCCCACGCCTTCTCGTAGGCGCGCAGGACGTCCACGACGTCGCTCCCGTCGCTCTCCCGGCCGACGTACAGGAGCCGTTTGACGTTCTGGACCTCCCCGAGGGGTTTGATGACGTAGGGGGCCGGATTCTCCCGGACGTGGGCGATACCGGCCTGGAAGTCGGCGAACTCCCGGTGGTCGAGGACCTCGACCCCGTTCGACTCGAGAACCGACATGGCGTAGCCGCGGTCGTCCTCCAGTCTGTCGGTGCTGGGTGTCCCGCCGACGACGGCGTGTCCCTCGGCGCGAAGGTCTTCGGCCAGTCGGCCCGTCCCGACCTCGTCACCGACCCAGATGTCGTCGAAGACGACGACGTCGGCCCAGTCGAGGTCGGCCCGCCAGTCCGACGTCTTCGGCACGAACCCGTCGGCGATCTCCCTGTCCTGCTCCGCGTCGATGTAGTACCGCACGTCGTGGCCCTCCTTCGACACCTGCCAGGCCAGGTCTCCAGCGAGGGCTGCATCGAGCGACAGGAAGAGGAAGTTCTCCTCGCCCATGGCTTCTCCGTCGCGGGCCAGCGATAAAAATCGGTGTGACGGTGGCCATCACCGATGGCGGTAGCGGCCGGTTTACGTCCGCGGCGCGCGGGGGAAGAAAGTTCCTACCGCCGGTATCCGGTGGGACTTGCGGCCGCCGGTCGTCCGGACCGGACGCGTCGCGGATCGACGACGTCCACCGCAGTAAGCCGTCGTTTCTTCCACTGTGACGAAGGTAACAAGACACTACCAGGACCGGAGAAATTTAAGTGAGTCCGCGCGACAGTGTACCTACGATGCGACTGACCGTGGTACTGGCCGGTCTCGTGTTGCTCGTCGCTCCGGTGGCCGGCGTGGCCGCCACCCAGACGACCGACACGACCGCCGACGACGTGGCGCTTCGGGTGACTGTGGTGAACGCGCAGGGTAGTGCCCTCGGGAACGCCGAAGTTACGGTATCGTACGACGACCAGGAACGGACGCGGGAGACGTTCTCGAACGGCGAGACGCTCTTCGACGTGCCCGACGGCGCCTCCGTCGAGGTGTTCGCCGAGCACCCGATGCTGGTGATGAACGACCCCGTGACCGTCGACATCGACGGGAACACGGAGGTGACGGTGACGATGTACCAGCCTGCGACGACGACGGTCTTCGTCCAGGACGCGAGCGGGGACCCCGTCGCCGACGCCAACGTCTGGCTTCGCAAGGACGGGGCCAGCAGGACCGCGGCCCGCGGGACGTCGGGGCCGGACGGAACGTTCTCGACGCCCGAGATAGAGTCCGGGGACTACAGCATCCACGTGACGAAGACGGGGTACTACGACGGGCGACTGGAGGTGACCCTCTCCGACGAGAGCGAACAGACCGTCGAGATAGCTGAGGGTCGCGTGAGCGTCGACTTCTCCGTGGTCGACCCCGAGGTCGACTCCGGCGACCCGATACAGGATGCGACCATCACGGTCGCCGACGGCCAGAGCACCGTCGGGACGTTCAGCACGGACAACAGCGGGAGCCGTGGCGTGACCCTCGACGTGAACACCGAGTACACGGTGAGCGTCGAGAAGGACGGCTACGAGTCCGTCAACCGGTCGCTCCGAATCGAGGAGAGCGACACGAGCGCGACGTTCGAGATGACCCGGACGCCGGAACTGACGGTCGAACCCGCGAACACGCAGGTCGTCGTCGGGCAGGACGTCCGCATCTCGGTCACCGACGAGTACGACCGGCCCGTCGCGGGCGCGGATATCCGGGCGGACGGGACCAGCGTCGCGACCACCGACGAGAACGGCGAGGCGATGGTGACGATAGACCAGGCTGGCGAGTTCGAGATCGACGCGGTCAATGGGTCGCTCACGTCCTCGGCCGTGGTCGTCGAGGGCGTGGAACCCCGAACCGACGCCCCGAGCGGGACGACCAGCGACGCGACGTCCGGGACCACCGAACCGCCGACGGACGGCGGCCCGACGCCCGGGTTCGGCGTCGTGGTGGCGCTCGTCGCGCTCGCCGCCGTCGCGCTCGTCGCACGTGGCCGACCCTGAGTGACGGACGGTCAGTCGAACAGGTCCTCGTGGCGCGACGCCAGGTCGGTGTACGCGCCCGACGAGTACGCGGTCGCGATCTCTTCTGGGTCGACGGTCGTCTCCGAGAGCGGGACGACCGTCGCCGGAACGCCACGGGCGAACGACTCCGCCGGGACCTCGAACCCGTCGGGCAGGACGGTACCCGCGGCGACGATGCTTCGCTCGCCGACGGACACCTCGGAGTTGAGGGTGGCGTTGATGCCGACGAGGGCACCCCGGTCCACCGTCGCGTCGTTCAGGACGGCGCCGTGGCCGACCATGACGCGTTCGCCGACCTCGGAGGCGTGGAACACGGCTGTGTCGCCGACGTGGGACTTCGCCCCGACGCGGACGGTCCCGACGTCGCCACGGAGGACGACGCCCGGCCAGACGCTCGCGTCCCGGCCGACGTGCACGTCGCCCACGAGGGTGGCATCACGGGCGACGAAGGCGTCGTCGTGGACGGTCGGGGCGGTGGACTCGAACGCGTAGTTTCGACTATCGACCATGTGGTATGTCGTCACTCCGCAGGCTCAAAACAGTTCGCGTGCGAGACGCATCGCGGGGCGTCACTCCTCCGGGGCGAGTCGGTCGCCGACGGTCCGTCCGTTCTCGAACGCGCGGTGGACCCGCCCCTCGCCGGCGACCCAGTCCCCCGCGACGAAGAGGCCGTGGTCCTCGACGCACCGGGCGTCGACGCGGTCGATGCTCGTCTCCGGGAGTGCGTACCGCCAGCCCTGACCGTCGACCCAGTCGGGGTCCGCGAGTCGGTCGTCGTCGAGCAGGTCGGCGACGAGGTCCGCTGCCAGCTCGGCGGCCGTCTCCGTCGGTTCGTCGTAGTGCTCGACGGACCACCCGGACGCCATCTGGGCGACGAGCAGGCTCTGGCCGTCGGGGACGTGCCCGGGTTTGCACTCCTCGCGTGCGAGCCAGCCCACGTCGTGCTCCCGGTCGGGGTTGACGAGCGCGTACCACGGCCGGTCGAGTTCGAACGGGTAGTGGAGCAGGAGCGTCCGGACGGTGCGGAACTCGACGGCGTCGACGGCCGCCCGGAGTCTGTCGACCGGGGCCTCGCCGTCGGCGACCTCCGTCGCGCCGAGCAGGTCGGCCGTCTGGGGGGCCGGTGGCGTCAGCACGACCGCGTCGAACGGGCCGTAGGTCTCGCCGTCGGCGTCGGTCAGGTGCCAGCCGCCGTCGTCGCGGCGGAGCGAGGCGATGCGCGTCTCGGTGTGGACGGTCGCCCCGGACCGCCGCAGTACCCGCTTTGCGAACTGGGTGATGCCCTCCGTGTAGGTCCACTTCCGGCCGCTCTCGCGCCCCTCGCTGACGAGGCCGTCGGCGTCGTGCGTCCACACCGGTTCGTCGATGTCGACGAGGCCGTCGGTCCCGAGTCCGTAGAGCAGGTCGTCGACCCACGTCTCGTCGCCCGGGTTGAGGTAGTTCGCACCGTGGTCGTATCGACAGCCGTGGCCCCGCCTGGTGGCTGCGCGGCCCGAGATGCCCCTGGCCTTCTCGAACAGCGTCACTGCGGCGTCCGAGTCCCGGAGTGCGTCGGCCACTCCGACCCCGGCGGCGCCGGCACCGACGACTCCGACCGTGCGTGTCATCGGGTGGAACTGCGTGCGTGAGAACCATAGTCCCCGCGGCGACCTCGGTCCGAACCCCTAGCTGGTCGTGACGAGTTCGACGACCTCCCGGTGGTCGAGTCGGGTGTCGCCGCCGAGCTGGCGCTTCGTCCGGCAGTTCAGACCGTGGAGCAGGCCGTCGCCGATGTCGGAGTGCAGGTGGTACGCGAAGTCGGCGGTGGTCGCACCCTCGGGGAGCAGGAAGCAGTCCCGCATCACGCGGCCCTGCTCGTCGCCCATCGCCTCCGCCCCGCCGGGGAAGACGGCGATGACGCCGAGCTCGTCGAACAGTGCGGACTCGATGGCCTGCTGGACGCCCGTGCCGCCGTACCCGGTGACGAACTCGCGAATCTGTTCGAGGCCCCCTTCTTGCTCCGCGGAGACGTCGCCGACGATGTCGAAGTCGTCGTCGCCGGCGTCGTAGTCGACGACGTCCTGCTCGGCGGCGTTCTTGAGCGCCTTCTCCGCGTGGGCGCTCGCCGCGACGAACCTGAGGTGGTCGTAGTCGGGGTCGTCGGTTATCTCGGCCCAGTTCGCCTGCGCCTCGGGCGTGTCCATCTTGTTCGCGGCGACGACCATCGGCTTGGTCCGCTTTCGAATCTCGCGGGCGAGCGCCTCCCGGTCGCGCTCGTCCCACGCGTCGGGGTCGAGTTCGAGGTCGAGTGCGAGGATTATCTGCTTTATCTGGTCCTTGTTCGTCCCGAAGGCGGACATCTGGTCGGCGAGTTCGACCTCGATGGAGTGGTCCTCGGTACTCTGGTACCGGTTCTCGTACTTCTCGATGCCCTTCTCCAGGATGCCGACGTACCACTGGTCGAGTTCGTCCTCGAGGAAGTCGATGTCCTCCCGGGGGTCGTGACCCTCCGTGTTCTCCCCCTCGATGTCGGTCGTGCCGGAGAAGTCGACGACGTGGACGAGGACGTCGGCCTCGTTCAGGTCGGTGAGGAACTGGTTCCCGAGGCCGCGACCCTCGTGGGCACCCGGGACGAGGCCGGCCACGTCGACGAGTTTGACGGGGACGTATCGCGTGCCGTCGCGGCAGTAGCCGGTGTCCGGCGTGCAGGTCTCGTCGAACTCCGGGGCGGCGCAGTCGACGCGGACGTACGCCTCGCCGATGGACGGGTCGATGGTCGTGAAGGGGTACGCACCCTCCGGCACGTCGTTCATCGTCGCCGCGTTGAAGAACGTGGACTTGCCCACGGAGGGCTTGCCCACCAGCCCGATCTTGTAACTCATTGGACTATCGAAGCGGACCGGCAGGTATAAGGGTTGAAATCCGCCTTCGCGGTGTTTGAGACTCTCTCGCACCCGCACTCGCACTCGACGGCGCCCCCGACCACGGCATCTATGACCGTCCCGCACCTACCATCGGGTATGAGCGACAGCACCCCCGAACCGAAGCGCGACCTGCCCGAGACGGCCGAGGAGTGGCGCGAGCGACTCGACGACGAGTCCTACCGGGTGCTCCGCGAACAGGGCACCGAGGCCCGCTTCTCCGGCGAGTACGTCGACCACTTCGAGGACGGCACGTACCGCTGCAAGGCCTGCGGGGAGGTCCTGTTCGACGCCGACACCAAGTACGACCACGGCTGTGGCTGGCCGTCGTTCTACGCCGCCGAGGAGGACAGCGTCGAGACGCGCGAAGACCACAGCCACGGGATGCACCGCATCGAGGTCGTGTGTGCGAACTGCGAGAGCCACCTCGGCCACGTCTTCGACGACGGGCCAGCACCGACGGGCAAGCGGTTCTGTATCAACTCGGTTGCGCTGGAGTTCGACGAGGCGGAGTGACGCCGGGTCCGCTGGCGTTCTCGCCGTCGTCGTCGCGTCTCGCCGTCACGGCGGCCCGGCCGGTCGCTGCAGGCTCACGCCGAGCGAACGTGTAGCGTGATGCCGTCGGCGTCGGCGACGTCGAACCCCGAGTCGGCGGACTCCGGTTCGAACCCGGCCGCCGCGAGGCGACGCTCGGCCGCCTCGACCGCGTCGTCGCCGGGCACGAGCAGTTCGAACCACGCGAGGCCGCGCCCGGTCGCGGGGGCGGTCAGCCCCTGCCACGTGTTCAACCCGACGTGGTGGTGGTAGTCGTCGGCCGCCACGAACAGCGCCGACGACCCCATCCGTTGCCTGACGCGCAGGCCCAGGGCGTCGACGTAGAACGACTCGGCGCGAACGAGCGACGAGACCTCGAGGTGGACGTGTCCGATGGTCGTCCCGGCCGGGACGCTCGACGTGCCCCGGGCGGCGTCGGCGACGGCGTCCACGTCGAGGGGGTCGACGGTCATCGCGACGTACCCGTCGTCGGTCGTGGGCCACTCCGACCGCGGGCGGTCGCGGTACACCTCGATGCCGTTGCCCTCCGGGTCGGTCAGGTACAGCGCCTCGCTCACGCGGTGGTCCGACGCACCGTCGAGTCGCCAGCGCCTCCGGATCCGTTCGACGGCGTCGCCGAGTGCGGCACGCGAGGGCACCAGGAACGCGGTGTGGTACAGTCCCGTCTCGGCGGGGCCGCGCTCGGGTGCGTCGGGGTCCTCGTGGAGTTCGAGCAGGGTCCGGTCGGGCGTCCCGAGCGTCGCCACCCCCTCGTCGGACGAACGCACGACGAGGCCGACCACGTCACGGTAGAAGTCCGTCGTCGGGCGGAGGTCGCCCACGCGCAGGGCGACGCGGCCGGGACGCGTCCCGTCGGGCAGTGAGGCGGCTGTCATCAGAGAGAGGAGGTGCCGACGGACCAAAAGCCCTCGTTCGTCGGCACCTGCTCGCCGGTGTCTGGCGCCCCGGTCGCACGGGGACGGCCCGGCGGTCAGGCGTCGGTGTCGGCGTCGGTGTCGGTGTCGGCGTCGGCTTCGTCGCTGTCGGTGTCGGCCTCGCCCACCACGACCGACGAGATACGCGTCCCGTCCACCGCCTCGACCGTGAGGCGGTAGCCGTCGATGCGCACCTCGTCGCCAGCCTCCGGGGCCCGGCCCAGTCGGGCGAGTACCAGGCCGCCGACGGTCTCGAAGTCCGCGCTCGCGAACTCCGTGCCCAGCACGTCGTTCAACCGCGAGATGGGGACGCTCCCGTCGACGTCGTACGTACCGTCGGGGCGCTCGTCGATGGAGGGTTCGCGCTCGTCGACGTCGAACTCGTCGCGGATGTCGCCGACGATGGCCTCGACGACGTCCTCGACGGTGGCGATGCCCTCGAACGCGCCCCACTCGTCGATGACGACGGCCATCTGGGTCTGTTCGCTCTGGAACTCGAGCAACACGTCGTTGATGCGGGTCGATTCGGGGACGACGGCCACGTCCCGGGCGAGGTCCCCCGCCGTGACCGTCGCCGCCTCGTCCGTGCTCGCCTCGCTCGCCGCCATGACGTCCTTCACGTCGACGAACCCGACCACCCGGTCCGGTTCCTCGGCGTCGACGACGGGGTAGCGCGTGTGCTTCTCGTCGAGCACCACCTGCCGGACGTCGTCCAGCGACCAGTCCGCCTCGACGACGACGACGTCCGGTCGCGGGACCATCACCTCCCTGACCGCCGTCTCGTCGAGGTCGAAGACGCGCTCTATCATCTCGACCTTCGCCATGTCGACGTGTCCCTGCCTGCCGGACCTGGCGAGCACGTGGCGGATCTCCTCCTCTTCGAGGGTCTCGTCGCTCTCCGAGGCGGGCGAGACGCCGAGGAGTCCGGTGAAGAAGTTGGCCGTCCCGTTGAACACGACGATGCCGGGGACGAACAGGTAGTAGAAGAGCTTCATCGGCGGCGCGACGATAAGCGAGAGGCGCTCGGCCTCGGCGATGGCGATGGTCTTCGGCGCGAGTTCGCCGAAGACGACGTGCAGGAAGGTGATGACGCTGAACCCGACGGCGAACGCGACGAGGTGGATGGCGCTCGCGGGGAGGACCGGTTCGAGCACCGGTTCCAGCAACGCCGCAATCGCTGGTTCGCCGATCCAGCCGAGACCCAGCGAGGCGATGGTGATGCCGAGTTGCGTCGTCGCGAGGTAGTCGTCGAGGTTCTCCATGACCTCCTGGAGCAGGGGTGCGCCCGCCCGTTCCTCCTCGACCAGTCGCTGGACGGACGTCGCCCGGATGCGCACGAACGCGAACTCGGCGGCGACGAAGAAGCCGTTCAGGAACACGAGAAAGAGCGCGGCGAGGACCCGCACGACCGAGAGGACGACGTCTACCATCGACGCCCCCGTCGGTGGGTCGTCAGGGATACGACCCTGCTACGTTGGACGGGTCTCGACGGTCGGTGGACGGCGCGGCGGTGCGGGGCGTCCCGCTGGGAAACGCGAGTCATGGTTCCCGCCAGGAAACCGACCCACAAAACGGTACTGTTAGTGGTCCGAGAGACCGGATGGTCGTCGTCGACGGACGGTCCGGGCGACTGCACCTCCCGGCGACCGCCTCACTGGCGGGAGTCGTACTCGTGGTAGATGACGTGACCGCAGGCCTTGCAGTGCGACGCGTCGGCGTCGTGGTACGAGAGGCCGCACTCCGGGCAGGTGACGTTGACCTTCCCCCGGTCGGTCCACTCGCGGACTATCTTGCTCGCCTGCCACGGAATGAGGATGATGGCGCCGAGGATGGCCCCGACCGTGATCCACCTGCCGGCGGCCGTGAGCGGGACGATGTCTCCGAACCCGACGGTCGACAGCGCCACCACGACGTAGTAGAAGGCGTCCCCGAAGTTGGCGACGCCGTCGTTGACGGCGTTCTCGGCGCTGTAGAACGCGCCAGCGGAGACGAAGAAGATGACGAGCACCGTCAGTAGCAACTTCAGCGAGCGCAGGGCGTTGTCCGTGATGGTCCCGAAGAAGAACTCCGCGTCGCGCGTGAACCGGTAGAACCGGAGGACGCGGACGACCCTGACGGCACGGAGGAACGCGATGCTCTCGACGGCGGCCCGCGACGGCGACAGGAACACGACGAGCGTCGGCAGGATGGCGATCAGGTCGACCATCGTGTACACGTTGAAGAACTCCTCGACCCGGTTCTCGGCCCCGTACAGTCGCAGGACGTACTCCACGACGAACACGGCTGCGATGGCCACCTCGAGCGTCCAGAGGGTGTCGAGGAGGTCCTGGGAGAGGGGATAGGTCTCGGCGACGAAGAGGGCGACGAACACCAGGTTCAGCCCCAGCAACGCGATGTCGATGGCCTTCCCGACCACGGTTCGATGGTCCAGCAGGTAGAAGCGCACGACCTCCCGGGCGGTGCTGTCCGGGGGTGGTGAGTCGGTCGGCATTTGACAGTTCCATCCGCGAGCGAGGCTTGTAGCTTCTCGGGTTCTCGATGCGTTCCGGGGTTCCCGTCGCTGCCCGGGCGAACGGCGACGAACTGCCGTCCGGGACGACGTAGAGCCCGAAGGTGGAGTTGCTGGCCCCACCGACCGGACGGGGTGGCGACACGTTCTTGATTCGCCGGCGACACTGTTCGGCATGATAGTCCACCTCTGGGTGCTGGCGGTCGTCGCGCGCTATCTCAAGTACGTCCCCATCCTCGGCTGGCGGTTCTCCGAGACCATCGTCCAGACGCTCGAGGGTCGGATGGAGCGGGACGTCGACGTCGAGGACGTGTCCGTCGACCTCGTGGACGGGGCGCCCCCGACCGGGGTCCGTATCGAGGTGACGGTCGCCAACGAACTGCCCGTCGACCTCACGGTGACCGGGCTGAACGTCCGAATCGGGTACGCCGAGTCCGGCAAGACGGCCGTGAACCTGCTCTGGTCGGAGGCCGACCACGGCTCACCGCCGGCGAACGTCTCCAGGTCGCTCGTAGAGAGCGGGGATGCAGAGACGATGTCGGTGGAACGCTACCTCACGGGCGAGCGAGCCAGCGATGCGGTCCACGTCGACGGCACCCTCGTCACCGAGGCGTGGCTGGACGTCCCGTCGGCCAAGCGGATTCCCCTGGGGTCGCTGCAACAGGACATCCCAGCGACGACGGTCGAGATACCGTCGTGACCCCGACCGGTCCCATCGGAGTCGGCCACCGACGCCAGGATTCCGCTGGACCTAGAGATTATTGACACGAGCTATCCTATTGGTCGTATGACGGATCTGCACTCGACCGAGTCTCCGCTGGAGGCGGCCGCTGGCGCCGCCGGGCCACGTGCGACCGAGGCGTTCGCCCTCCTCGGGAACGAGACGCGCCTGGCCATCCTGCTGGCGCTCTGGGAGGAACACGAACCGGGGATGGGCGAGGAGACCGTGGTCCCGTTCTCCGAGTTGTACGACCGGATCGACTACGACAACGCCGGGAACTTCAGCTACCACCTGGAGAAGTTGGAGGGCCAGTTCGTTCGCAAGCGGGGCGAACGGGGCTACGAACTCCGGAAGACCGGCCTGAAACTCGTCCAGGCGGTCGTCGCGGGAGCGGGCGTACAGGACGTGCGACTCGAACGGACCGACGTCGACATGGAGTGCTGGTTCTGTGGGGCCCCGACGGCCGTGTTCTACCCGGAGGGTGGACTCTACCAGGTCTGTACCGGGTGCGAGGGACTGACGACCGAAGACGAACTTCCCGACGTTCTCGTCCGGACTGATGTCCCCGAGGTAGGCGAGCGACGGGGGGCCGACCGCTCCACCGCCGAGGCCGGCGATGGCGACCCCGACTGTGATACCAGCGAGGGTCGGAACGGACGCCACCAGGACGAACCCGACACCGACGACGACCAGCGCCGGGAGTACCACCCCGATCCGGTTCTCGACCGTGTCGGAGTACCGGCCGACCGTGACGTTGCTCGCGGAGGCACAGACGACGCTGACCGCGAGGACGACCCCACTGACGGCTGTCTCTGAGAAGCCACCGAGCGTGATTCCGTGCTCGGCGGCGTACAGCACCACCGTCGACAGGAAGACGCCGGTGAGGAATCGACCGGCGGCGGTGACGGTACCGACGACGGGCACCCGGTGGTCCGTTCGGACGATTCCCGGGATCGCCCCGAGTCCCAGCGGCTGTTCGACGGCGGGGGTCAGGTCCGGAAGGAGGGCGACGGCGAGCAGCGTCGAGAGGACGCCGAGGGCGCCAGCGAGCAGGACGGCGTCGCTGATTCCCCGTGCGTCCGCGACGACGCCACCGACGACGAGCCCGACCGGGAGCCCGAACCCGAACGCACCCGTCACGTACCCGAGCCAGCGACCGCGGTTCGCGGACGTCGTGACGTGGGTTATCGTGGCGAACCCACCGACCGTCGCAAGTGCCGTACCGACGCCCCAGGCAGCGCGTGACAGGAGGAAGACGGCCGATGCCGACAGTGGTATCGACCCGGGGTTCATCCCGAGGGCGTACCCGAACGGGACCAGAGCCAGCACGGAGAACCCGGCGAGCATCGGCTTTCGGCTGCCGACCCGGTCGAACAGGCTCCCTGCCGGCGCGTTGACCAGGAGCCGCTTCACCCCGTTCGTAGCGAGGATGAGTCCGACGACCACCGGGGAGATACCGAGGACCGTCCCCAGTTGCGGGAGCGTCGGATACGCGACGCCACCGGCCACTCCTGCGAAGAACACGCCCACGGTGAGGCTGACCGCGACGTATCGAAGGCTGGGTTCCGCACGGTGAGCCGGCAACTGCATCGGAACAGTGTTCTCGATTGACAGGTAACTCGCTTGTGCCCGTCCCCGTCAGCCGGCGGGACCCTCCTCGCGTACGTCCGGGTCGACGACGGGCGACCGGGACGGCTCCACGACCTGGCGACCGCGACGGACGACGTCGCCGTTCGCGTCGTCGACGAGCACGACGGCGGGGGCTTACTCGAGTTCGGCCTGGACGGCGGGTCGATGCTCGTCGGGATGGTCGAACGAGGGACGGTGGTCACGGCAGCGCGGGCCGAGTCCGGGACGTGCCGGGTCGTCGCCGAAGCGTCACCGGACGCCGAGGTGCGGTCGCTCGTCGAACGCGTCAGACAGGAGGTCCCCGACGCGACGCTGGTCGCGAAGCGCGAACTCGACCGTCCCGTCGAGAACGTCGACGCGTACCCCGGTGGGGTCCTCTCCGACCTCACCGACCGACAGCGCCAGGCGCTCGGGGCGGCGTACCACGCGGGATACTTCGACTGGCCGCGCGAGAGCACCGCCCAGGAGGTCGCCCAGTCGATGAACGTTTCGGAGCCGACCTACTACCACCACCTGCGCGCCGCCCAGAACAAACTGCTGGCGGCGTACGTGGACCCCCCGGTAGATAGATAGAGGGTCGGGGCGACCACCGGTGTCCCCGTCTCACCGCGTCCTCGGTGACCGGACGGCCGTCTGACGGCGAGAACGGTTCGTCGGCCGTGGGCCGTGTTTCGACGGATTCCCCACCGTCGCTGGTAGCCGACCACGTCCGTCGGGAGTGAGGACCTGGCAGCCATCAGCCGCTCGCGGACCGAACCGACGTCCTCTACGCCCAGAACGGCGGGCGGTATCGTGGACTCCCGGTGACGTACAAGGTCTATGCTATTTGGGGGTCAAAGTGGTATACTGCTGTATGCTTCCGGACGAGTCTCCTTCGAACGGGAGTTCTCAGCTCTCTACGAGGCTACTGGCGAGCGTACGATACTGGGCCCCGGCGATCGCCGTGAGCCTGACGACGTTCCTCCTCATCGTCAATGCGTCCCTGATGAACGTGGCGATTCCCACGATGGTGGACGAGTTCGATACCTCGGTCACCGTGATACAGGGGGCGGTCGCGCTCTACTCGCTGGTGATCGCTGCGCTGGTTCTCCCTGCCGGTACGCTGCCGTCTCGGCATAGCAGCAGGCGTGTGATGGCGGTCGCACTTGTCGTCTACGCCGGTGGGACGCTGGTGGCGGCGATCAGCTGGAATACGACGGTCCTCTACGTCGGCTGGTCACTCATCGAGGGTTCCGCAGCCGCCGTGTTGTTTCCCCTGACGTTCACGGTATTGGCGATCAGTTACGAGGACGACGACCGGGCGAAGGCGTTCGGACTGCTGGCCGGTGTGCACGGGCTCGGATCGACTCTCGGACCGATCATCGGTGGAGCACTGACCACGTTCGCGAGTTGGCGGTGGGGATTTTCGCTCCAGCTCGTCGGTGTGGGGGTCATTCTCTTCTTCGTTCGGTACGTGAGTCCGGACCCACCGTCAGGAACACGCAGTTCGCTGGATAGAGGTGGGACAGTCCTGTCCATCGTCGGTGCGACGTCGCTCGTCACCGGATTCCTTCTCAGTGGGAAGTACGGGTGGCTACTCGTGCGGCGACCGTTCTTCGTCGGCGACGTGCAGTTCAACCCGTTCGGCACGTCGCCGACGATCTGGTTCCTCGGGGTCGGACTGCTCGCGTTCGCCGCGTTCGTTCAGTACGAACGCCGAATGGAACGTGCTGGGAAGTCGCCGCTCGTTCCGCTGCACGTGTTGACGAACCGCTCCTTTTTGTCCGGGATTGTCACGTACAACGTCCGCTCGATAATCTCGGCTGGCTTCATGTTCATCTTCCCGGTCTATCTCCAGGCCGTACTCGGCTACACCGCCTTCGAAACTGGGCTAGCGTTGTTACCGTATTCTATCGCGTCGATCCTCTTTGCGACGTTCTCGACCGGCTGGCGCAAGTACGTCTCGCCGAAGACGCTCGTCCAGGTCGGTATCGTCTGTATGGGCTTCGGACTGGTGCTGTTGTACGAGCAGACAGGCCCCGGTCAGACGATCAGCAGGATGCTCGTCCCAGTGGCGCTGTATGGATCCGGCGTCGGACTCATAGTGGCACAGATCGGTAACATGACGATGTCGGCTGTCCCTACTGCGGACTCCCCCGAGGCATCCGGGGTCCTGAACGTGAGCAGTTCGATAGGATTTTCCATGGGGACGGCGGTCGTCGGCTCGTTCTTTCTCGGACGGTTCTATGGTAGTGTCGTCGATGGCGTCCTCCGGGCAGAAGACGTGACCGTTTCGGTCGAGCAGCGAAACGATCTGGTGATAGCGCTCGAAGATGCAACAGAGACGGCGACCGAAGCCACGCAGCAACAGTTCCTGGACCAGCTCACTCCTGTACAACGACGATTGCTCGAGGACGTCTTCGAGGCTGCGATGTTCGACGCTCAACAGGCGGGGCTGCTCCTCCTCGTACTGCTCGTGCTGTTCCTGCTCGTCGTATCGACGTTCTTGCCAAGCCAGATACCGGAGGCCGACGAACGAACCGACCACCCCGAATCGTCCCAGGACAGTCGGTGATCGTTCGGCCTCGGCACCCACGGCTCACGGTCTATACATAGTGAACGTGTTTACAGCTTCTATACAGTCCGCTCGTCCTGTCACTGTTCACCATCGGTCATCCCCCGTCCTGGTGCCGACTTCGGGGCCGTCGGCCTCGATGCTACCCATGTCGGGCGTGGCCTGTTCACCACGGGCAGATTGGACCTTGCCCAGCGCGACGGCGCAGATGTAGATCCCCACGGCGACGAGGACGATGACCCCGCCGGCCGTGACGCCGCCGTAGTAGGCGGCGGCGATGCCCAGCAACACCGCGAGTTCCGCGAGGACGACCGAGACGACGAGCGATTCGCCGAAGCTACGTGATACCTGGGTCGCGCCCGCGACTGGAACCACGAGCATCGCCGCGACGAGGATGACACCCATGATCTGCATCGCGCCGACCACGACCATCGCCGTCAGCATCACCATCACTCGGTTGTACCAGTTGACGGAGATGCCGGAGACAGCGGCCGCGGTCTCGTCGAATGTCACGTACAGGAGCTGGTTGCGCGTCACGGCCACCGTCCCGACGATGACGGCGAACAGCACCAGGAGGATAGCTGCGCTCTGGGGTGACACCGTGGAGAGGTTGCCGAAGAGGAACTGATTGACGCCGACGGCGAGCCCACCCGCGTTGAGACTGATGAGCGTCGTTCCCAGCGCGAACCCCGTCGACAGGACGATCGCCATCGAGACGTCGTTGTACGCGTCCGTGACCTCGGAGATCAGTTCGATGAACAGCGCGGCGATCATCGCCACGACGACGGCGGTAAGATAGGGCGACACCCCCAGATCGATGACGGCGTTGAGGAACAGCCCGACGGCGACCCCGGCGAACCCGGTGTGAGCCAGCGCGTCTCCGATGAGCGCGAGCTGTCGATGGACGAGGAACGTCCCGATGAGCGGCGCCATCACGCCGACGCAGAGCCCGACGAGTATCGCCCGGTGCATGAACCGGTAGCGCGGGTTCAGCATCTCCAGCCCCGTGACGTAGTACACCCAGTCCATCAGCCAGTACCACTGCTCCAGGAACCAGAGGAGGATTCCGAAGACGAGGTCGCCGATTGCACCCAGCCCACTCTGTAGTGGGAGCATCACCGATGGATCCACCGTGCCGAGGCCACTCGCCACGAGCGTGGCCGCCACGCTCGCGCTCATCCGTCCACCCCCGTGAGAAACCGGGCCTCGGTTCCGAACGCCCGGGCCAGCGCGTCGCTTTCGACGAACTCGTCGGTCGGACCGTCGAAGTAGACTTCGCGGTTCAGACAGACGACGCGGTCGGCGTGCTCGACAACCGCTCCGAGGTCGTGTTCGATAAGAATGACGGTGATGCCCTCGGCGTTGAGCGCCGCCAGCAGATCGTAGAAGGCGTCGACCGATTCAGCGTCGACGCCTACGGTCGGCTCGTCCAGCACGAGCAGGTCGGCCTCGCTCGCCAGTGCCCGCGCGATGAACGCGCGTTGGCGTTGACCACCCGAGAGCTGCGTGACACGCCGATCGGCGAACGCACCCATCCCAACCGTCTTGAGTGCCTCGTAGACGATGGCCCAGTCCTCGGTCGACAGCCGGCCAAATCCGACGTGCGGGAATCGCCCCATCTTCACCACCTCACGGACGGTGATGGGCATCTCTTTCGCAGCCCTGACCTGTTGGGCGACGTAGCCGATCCGCTCTCCGTCGTCGAAGCGGTCGGCACGTTCGCCGAATAGTCGAGCTGTGCCCGTATCAGGTTCGAGCAGACCCAACATCAGCTGCATCAGGGTCGATTTTCCCGAGCCGTTCGGCCCTACCATGGCGACGTATTCACCTGGATCGATAGCCAGCGAGATGTCTTCGACCACGGGCGTCGCTGTGTAGCCGAAAGTGACGCCCGTGAGGTCGATGACTGGACCGCCGACCGTGGCGTCCGGGTCAGTCTCGGTGGTCGCTCGCTCGTCCGTGGCGGCCGCAGTCGCGGGGTCGGTGTCGTGCGTGTTCATATCGGCTCAAAGTTCCGCCACTGTTCAACCCAGTCGTCCCACGGCGCCGCGTCATCGGGCGTTTCGTTGCCGAGGACGATGTCGAACGTGGGCATGTTGATGTTGTAGGCGATCTCCTCGTAGCCCCAGTTCTCCTCGACCCACTCCTCGCGGACGCCGGCGTACGGCGTCACGGGGAAGTACGCCTCCACGTCCGTCTCGCGGACGAGCTGCTGGGCGGGGCGCTGGGACTCGAAGACGCCGTTGGCGATGTACTCGATGTCGTTCTCGCGGATGACCGCTTCCGCTTCGCGGATGTCCGCGGGTTTGACGTCACCGCTCGCCGCCAGGTTCGTCACCAGTGGTCGCATTCGAACGCCGTAGCGCACCCCGATGTACTGGAAAGCGTTGTGGGCGGCCAGCTGGACGATGTCGCGTTCGGTTCGGTCGAAGATGGCCTCGTAATCCGCGTCGATGCGGTCGAGCACCTCGGACTTGTACGTCTCGGCGTTCTCGCGGAAGACGTAGGCGTGCTCGGGGAAGATCTCGGCGAAACCGTCGGCGATGTTGTCGACTGACTGCTTCGCACGCCGGGGGTCCAGCCAGAAGTGGGGGTCCTTTCCCCGCTGAGCGCCGACGCCCTCCTCGTCGCGGTCGAGGGTTGCGGCGAGGTCCACCAGGTCGACGTCCTTGCGGGCGTTGACGAGCGCCGTATCGACGTCGTCGCCTTCGATTGTTTGAATCGCACGGTCGGCCCAGGGTTGGAAGTCCTCACCGACGTGAACGAACGCGTCCGCCTCGATGATGCGCTGGGTGATACTGGCGTTGGGCTCCCAACCGTGGCCGTGCAGTCCCGTCGGGACGAGGTTCTCCACTGTCAGCGGGGTACCGTCGGCGATCTGCCGGCCGAAGTCGAAGAAGCTGAAGAACGAGGCCACGGCGACCGGCCCGTCACTTCCGTCGCCACCGCCATTCTCGGCCCGTCCTGGTGCGCTCGGTAGTGCCGTGCACCCCGCCAGACCCACGAGCGCCGCGGCACCGCCGGCGCGTAGCGCTTCCCGTCGCGTCACCGCTCGTTCGCCGTGTCCCTCGCGTGTCATGGGACACCACCAAAAAGATTGATTAGACCCATCTAATCTATTGTTTCTTGGTTCTGTACTTGTAGGTTGTGATTCCGAAGACTGTCGTGACTGGGCCGTGCGACCGCCAGGGGGATAGACGCCTTCTAATCCAGCGCGGCCAGACGCCGCTCCACATCCAGTGACGAGGATAGGTCTACAGGGAAATGTCGATTCCAATCCTCTCGACCGTGGTCTGGCTACCTCGTTCGACCCGACGGCGGGTAGACAGCACAGTGACTGTGACCGACCGGATCTCACCGGGGCCTCTGTCTACCGTGGCCACAACCGGATACCCTCGGAGACGTCGTCTACCGTCACAAGTGGCGGCCTCGGCACTCATAGGGCTCGTCACGACCGGGAGCCACCCCGGTTCGGAGCGGGTGCATCGTCATCGGCCGGCCGGGCGTACGGGGTCCCAGTCCAAGAGGGTTCGCACTCGCGGTCGCCGGACGCCCGAACCTCTCAGGCGGCCGTACTACGCGGTTAAGCCCACGTGGCGTGTACTCTACTGCCGCACTGAACGGGACAGGCGGAGACACATCATGAGGGACAGGCGGAGACACATCATGAGCGACTCGACCGGGGGAGACGGCGGGCGTGACCGACGACAGAACGACGAGGGTGCGCGACGGCGGCCGATCAGCGTCCTGCTGGTCGACGACAGTCCGGACCTCGCGGACTCGGTCGCGGCGGTACTGCAACGCGACAACGACGACCTGACGGTCGCGACGACGACCGACCCCATCGACGCGTTCTCGGTGCTCGGCGAGGGGACCGTCGACTGCGTGGTCAGCGATTACCGGATGCAACCGATAGACGGGATGGAGTTCCTCGACGTGGTCCGCGAGTCCTACCCCGGGATGCCGTTCGTCATGTTGACCAACAAGGGCAGCGACGTCGTCGAGGCCGACGCACTCGCCGCCGGGGCGGCGGCGTATCTCGAGAAGGAGGCCGACCCGGCGCAGTACGGCCGACTGGCGGAGACGATACGGGCCGCGATCCGGCCCGGGTCGGGCGACGCGTAGCCGGGTCGCCGTGTCGCGACGTCGTCAGGCGTGCCTGACGATGAACACGTCGTAGCCGGCGCTCTCGGCGACGGGTGAGCCGACGCTGGTGAGCGGACTGGAGACGCGTCCCGCGTTCTCGCTCCCGACGAAGACGATGCTCGCGTCGACCTCGGCGGCGACCTCGCGGATTCGGCGCGCGATGTCGGTGGTCTCCGTCGCGACGGGGTCGACGTTCTCGATGAGTTCGCACCGGTACTCGGCGTCGGGCGCGAGGTCGTCGACGCGCTGGCGGAGCTTTCGTTCGATGACGCCGACGTCGAAGGTGTCCCCGGGGTCCAGCCAGCCCCGGTCGCGGGCGTACTCGGGGGCGTCCGGGACGAGCGTGAGGACGACGATGTCGGCGTCCCGGAACGCCGCGAACTCGCGAGCGCGCTCCAGTGCCGCCGTCGAGAGCTCCGAACCGTCGAACGGGACGAGCAGGGTCATCGGTGGGGGTTCCACCGCCGACGGGAATATTCTTTTGCCCGGGACCGGACGCCGGCCGTTCTCCCGTCGTGGGAATCGTCGCTGGCGTTGACCCTTCGCCGGCGCGTACCGTTATCCATGGCAGAAGCGTCCGACACCGTGGGAAGCGAGTCGGTACGGGTGTGGATGGTCGAGCGAACCTACTCGGCAGATTCGCCGAACATCCTCGTCATCGTGTACGCGACGCCCGATGGGAGCAGGTACCTCCAGAAGGAGTGGGCGTTCAACCGGTTCGGGACGGGCCGGGTCCCGGAGGTGACCGCCGCGAAGACCGTCCCGGTCGACGACCTCGTCCCCGTCGAGGACGCCGAGACGCGGACCCGTTACGCGAGCGAGGCGGAGCGGATGGCAGAACGCCACGACCCGGGAGACGCAGTCTGAGGCGGGTTACGCCGTGGTCCGGTTCAGAGTCCTGTCGGCACGTCGAAGAACGTGGTTTCGAGCGGTTCCTCCCAGCCGTCGACCCAGGACTGGAGGTTGCGCACGCCGAACGTCTCCGTGGCGTAGTGGCCCGCGAGGACCACTGTGAGCCCCGACTCCTGGGCCTCGTGGTACGTCTTCTGTTTGGCCTCGCCCATCACGACGGCGTCGACGTCGCTCGACGCGGCCTCGTCGACGTAGTCGGAGCCGTCCCCGGTGGCGATGGCGACGTCCTCCAGTTCGGCCGGGCCGAAGTCGAGCACCTGGACCGACTGGCCGCCGGTCGAGAGGGCGGATTCGAGCGTCTGGCGGAGTTCGTCGGCCGTCGTCGGTTCGGTGAGACGACCACGCTGGCCGGCGTGCTCCGGGCCGACGCGACCGAACGGGGCGCGGTCCGTCAGGTCGAGCAGGTCGGCAACCCCGGCCGCGTTGCCGAGGTCCTGGTGGCCGTCGAGTGGGAGGTGGGAGGCGTAGAGCGCCACGTCGTTCTCTACGAGGGGTGCGACGCGACCGTACTGCCGTCCCGTGATGCGGTCGATACCGCCCCAGGAGATGCCGTGGTGGACGACCATCGCGTCGGCGTTCCAGTCGGCGGCTAGCTCGAACGTCTCCGCGACGCCGTCGGTACAGAAGGCGACGCGCTCGACGTCGGCCGCCGCCGGACCGACCTGCAGGCCGTTCTCGCTGGCGTCGAGGTCGGCCCAGTCGTCGGTCCGCAGTTCCTCGTCGAGTCGGTCGCAGAAGGCCCTCAGTTGCATAGGCGACTACACGGGTGCCCGTGGCTTGTACGCGGCGGTTCATCGACGACCCGGGGACGCGTGGCGTGGGTCGATGCGTCGGGTGACGCGCCTGGGGTTCCGTTCGCGGCGACTCAGCGCGAGTCCGCGTCTGCGAAGACGAACTCCCGCAGGAGCTTCCCACCCAGCGCCGCGGCCTGGCCGTCGTCGCGGTCGTTGACCTCGACCACGTCGAAGCCGACGACCTGCCCGGTGTCGCCGACGGCCCGCACCACGTCGCGCAGTTCCCGCGGTTCGAGGCCGAACGGCTCCATCGTCCCGGTGCCGGGTGCGAAGGCGGGGTCGGCGCCGTCGATGTCGACCGAGCAGTAGACGTCGCCGTCCCCGAGGTCGGGGTCCCAGTCGCCCACCTCCTCGGGCGGGACGACGGTCACGTCGGCCTCGCCGGCGCGGTCCCACTCGTCCGCAGAGCCGGTCCGTGCGCCGAGAACCACGGCCTCGTCGACCACGTCGAGGACGTGTCTGGTGACCGTCGCGTGGCTCAACTCGTTCCCGTCGTACGCCGACCGGAGGTCGAGGTGTGCGTCCAGGCAGACGAACACGTCGGGGTCGGTCGCCCTGACGTTCGCCAGCGTGACGGTGTGCTCGCCGCCGAGGACGAGCGGGACGGCGTCGTCTATGACCACGTCGGTGCAGACGCCCCGGAGGTAGTCGAGGTACTCCTCGGCGTCGTCCCAGGCCCGGACGTCGCCGTGGTCGGCGACGCCGAGGTCGGTGAAGTGCCGGCCCGTCCGGTGGTCGTAGTCGTCGAACGTTTCGGAGAAACGCCGGATGCGGTCCGGTCCGAACCGCGTTCCCGGCTGGAAGGTCGTCGAGACGTCGAGTGGAGCCCCGACGACCACGTAGTCCGCGTCGGCGCGGTCGGCGAGGGCCCCGGGGAACATCAGACGATCTTGCGCTGTTCGTCGAGTTCGAGGTACTCTATCTCGTCGTCGGGGGAGAGGTCGAGGTCCTCGGGGATAGACATCGTGATGGTCTCGTACGTCTCCAGGTCCATGACCTGTGCGACGGTGTCGGACTCGACGGAGACGACCTGGCCCTGCTTTCGCTCGATGATGGGGACCCAGCACTTGGCGTCGACCGGCTGGGACATCGAGCGCTTCTTGCCGTCGAAGACGCCGACGGCCTCGACGCGTGCCTTCGCGCTGCCGTGCTTGCCCGGCTTGGCCGTGGAGTAGTGGTTGATCTTGCAGGCGACGTCGTCGATCATCACGTAGCTTCCCTCCTGGAGATCACGGACCTCCTTCTGCTCTTTAGCCATGTGCCGGCGTTCTGCCCGCGTGGGTATAAACCGTTTGGAACGGCGCGAACGGCGTCGATTCCCCCGACAGGGCGCGAACTGGCCCGGTGACGAATGTCCCCTCTGCTCCGCCCGGCTCACGCCGACCGGACGACACGCGAGACGCGCTCCAGGCCGTCCTCGAGTTCGGCCGTCGGGAGTCCGAAGCCGAGTCGCCAGTAGTCGTCGAAGCCGAACAGGTCGCCCGGTGCGAGGACGACGCTCTCGTCCTCGACGACCCTGATGCAGAACTCGCGGCCGTCGGCGAATCCGTCGGGGACCGTGACGAACCCGTTGACGCCGACCGGGTCGTACCAGTCGAGACCGTGGTCCGCGACGAACTCGCGGACGATGGCGCGGTTCGTCGCCGCCAGGTCCCGGTTCTCGCGAAGGATGTCGGCCTCCTGTTCGCCCAGGGCCTGCCGTGCGACGTGCTGGCCGAAGATAGACGGCGAGATGGTGGTGTAGTCCTTCCACCGGACGGCGTCCCGGACGACCTCCTCGGGACCGGCGACCCAGCCGAACCGGAGGCCGGCCAGCCCGTAGGCCTTCGTCAGACTGGTCGTCGAGATGCCGTGCTCGCCCATGCTCGCCACGGGCGGCAGCGGTTCGTCGGCCAGGAGCCGGTACACCTCGTCGCAGAGCAGGTAGGCGTCGTTGGCGGCGGCGAGGTCGTACAGTTCGCGGACGACGGCCTCGTCGTGGTACCGGCCGGTCGGGTTGTTCGGGTTGTTCAGCACGACGACCCTCGTCTCATCGCGCATCGCGTCGGCGACGGCGTCCACGTCGAGCGACCACTCGGGCGGCCGAAGGTCGACCGTCGTCACGTCGGCGAGTGACTCCGGGACGGCCTGGAGCGCCTGGTACGTCGGCGTGACGACGACGGCGTGGTCGCCCTCGTCGAGTAGCGAGAGGAACACGAGCAGGTTGGCCTCCTGTGTCCCGCAGGTGAAACACACCTCCTCGGGTCCGCGCCCGTAGCGCTCCCCCACCTCGGCGCGGAACTCGGGGTCGCCGTCCGTCGGGATGACGTAGTTCAACGCACCGGGGTCGGTGTCGAAGCGAGACGAGTCGAGCGGCCGGATGCCCGACTCGGCGAGCATGACGTCGGCTCCGTGTTCGTACTGGCCGAACCAGCGTTCGAGTCCGAACTCTGCGATGTCCATGACTCAGCGTCGGTCGCACCGAGCAAAAACCTCGCGACGTCGACGTCCTCACTCCCGACCGCGGCGTTCGCGGAGGTTCTGCCGGGTGAACTGCGGCTGGGCGCTGATGCCCTTCCGCCCACGGAACGACCGCCACAGCATGATACCACCGAGGACGCCGACGGCAGCCGAGACGCCGGCGGCGTACAGCGACGCGCCCTGGTAGAGGTACGCCGTCGCGAGGATGCTGAACGAGAAGACCAGTCCGTAGACGATTCGCTTCGCGAGTCTGTCGATGACCGCCGCCGAGTCCTGCAACTCGACCTGGACGGTCAGGTTGCCACGCTGTGCCCGGTCGAGCGTCCGTTCCAGTTTCGGCGGGACCCGGACTGCCGACTGGGCGGCCTCCCAGGTCTGTTCGCCCGCCTGGTCGAGGAACTGCCTGATGGACTCCTCGCGGTAGCCCTTCTCGGTGAGGTACTCGGTCGCGGTGCTGATGAAGTCGAAGTCGCTGTCGAGGGTCACACAGACGCCCTCGACGACGGTGGCGACGCGCAGGATGAGTGCGAGGTTGGCGGGCAGGCGGAAGGGGAACTCGTAGATGGAGTTCTCGATCTGGTTGACGATCTGGTTGACGCGGTACTGCTCGATGTCGTCCCCGCGCGCGTCGGCGATGGCGAGTTCCATCACCTCGCCCATCACGTCGCGGTCGGCCGTCGGCGAGAGCGTCCCGATGGCGATGAGCGAGTCGAGGATGCCGTCGATGTCCTGGTTGGCGACGGCGACGTAGAACTCGATGATCTTGCCCTGGACGAACTCGTCGACGCGACCGGACATCCCGAAGTCGTAGAAGACGATGGTCCCGTCGTCGGTCACCGCGAGGTTCCCCGGGTGCGGGTCGGCGTGGAAGACGCCGTCCTCGAGTATCATCTGCAGGTACGCGCGCTGGAGCGTCTCCGCCACCTCGCTCCGGTCGATGCCCTTCGCGTCGAGCGTGTCGACGTCGTTTATCTTCGTTCCGCCGACGTACTGCATCGTGAGCACGCGAGCACCGGAGTACTCCGTGAGGACCGACGGGATGCGGATGCGCGGGTCGTCCGAGAAGTTCTGGCGTATCTCGCGGAGCATCCGGGCCTCGCGCTTGTAGTCCATCTCCTCGCGGATGGTCTTGGCGAACTCGTCGGCGAGGTTCTCCAGCGAGAACGCCCGTGCCTCGCCAACGAACCTGAGCAGCAACGGGAGCGACCACCTGATGACCCGGAGGTCGGCCTCGACGAGCGACTCGATGTTGGGCCGGCGGATCTTCACCGCGACCTCGTCCCCGTCGACGGACCCCCGGTACACCTGGCCGAGACTCGCACCGCTGATGGCCTCGGTGTCGAACTCGTCGAACACGTCCTCGACGGGACCGAGTTCGTCCTCGATGACGGTCTGGGCCTCCGACCACGGCGCTGGCGGGACTTCGTCCTGGAGCGTCGAGAGCACGTCGACGTACTGCGGGGGGAGGATGTCAGGTCTGGTCGAGAGCAACTGACCGAGTTTGATGAACGTGGGGCCGAGCGTCAGGAGCGACTCGAGCAGGCGGTCCGCACGACGGGCGCGCGTCTCGGCGTCGACGCGTCGACGTCCACCGAACAGCAGGTAGCGACGGCGGTCGCGGGCGTACGCGAGCATCAGCGGAAGGAACTGTCTCGCGACGACGAAGAACCGCCAGTACGCACGGAGGTTGACCAGCGTCACCACCCCGGCTTACTGGTCGTCCGTTATCTCGATCCGCGTCTCGTCCGACGCCCGTCGTTTGGGCAGTCTGAGTTCGAGGACGCCGCGTTCGATGGACCCCTCGGCACCGTCGGGGATGGCGTCCGGTGGCAGGGGGAGTTCGGCGTCGAGGAACATCGACCGGTCCTCGCGTTCGTACCTGAATTCGCCCGGTACGTCCTTCTCGCGACGTGCTTCGAGTCGGACGCGGCCGTCGCTGACGACGACGTCGAGCGTTTCGGCGTTGACGCCCGGGAGGTCGACGACCAGCAGGTAGGCATCGTCCGACTCCAGGAAGTCGGCGAACACGGCGTCGGGGAGGTCCCGTAACGCGTCACGCAGCGCTGACATGCTCGCCACTTGGGTGCCGGGGGCGAAAAAGGCCGCGGATACGGAAGCGGGTCACAGGCGGACCCACCGGTGCAACGTCCCGGGCGGACCGCCCGGGGTACCGCCACGACCTTCGAGCGTCCCCCGCCGGGTCAGAAACCCAGCGTCGCGACGACGGCGAGACAGGCGAGTCCGAGGAGCAGCGGGACCGCGGCCTTGCGTCGGAGGCGGCCGACGACGCCGCGTTCCGTCGTGTCCGAGACGAGAAAGAGCGGTCCCCACAGGCGGTCGACGACGGAACCCAGCGGCCCCGCGTCTTCTCGAACCGGTGCGCCGACGGTGCCGTCGACGTCGGACCGGGGCTGTCGGTTCGGACGGGCGTGGCCGTAGACGTACACGTGCTCCCCGTCGTCCAGGCGCTTCTCGACGTACCGACGGTCGTTGCCCGTCGCGACGCTGAACAGTTTCAGGTCGAGTTCGGTGTCCTCGTCGTCGACCCGGGCGTTGGCGTCGATGAACTCCTGGACGCTCGTCGGCGGCGCGTCGCCGCCGTCGACCTCGACGGTCCGGGACTCGCCGAGCGAGAGGGTCGCCCCCTCGGGGTCGACCAGCACCCGTCCCGTGTCGTCCTCCAGCACGAAGGGGACCGTCCACGTCCCCCGGTCGACGGTCGCCCAGTGACTGTGCTTGCCGCTCTGCTTGTACTCCTCGACCGTCCACTGGCAGGCGAGACAGGGCGTGTCGGTGAACGGCGACCGGACCACCTCGTCGTGGGGCCGTGCGGTTCCCTCGACCTCGAACCGGCCGCCGTCGCGGACCCGGTACGCGGACTTCGGGTCGTCCTGCGAGATGCGCCGTATCTTCGTCACCACGACCGCACCGTAGCCCAGGAGGGCCACGCCCGCGAGGAGGAACAGGGAGACGAACGGATTCATGGTCGATGGTCTGGCTCGAACCGGAAATCCGTTCTGTTCGACGCGGACCCGTGACACGGTGGCGTCCCGTACGGGCGCCCCGCACGTTTTTGCGTCCGCCCGTGGTCGCTATCCACATGGACGAACGTAGACGGGAGTCCGGGTTCAGGGCACGGACCCGGGTCGACGACGCTCGCGAGCGCCTCCGGGAGCGGGTGCGGACCGTCGACCGGACCGAGACGGTGGCCGTACGGGACGCGGACGGACGGACGCTGGCAGAAGCGGTGTCGGGGGCGCGGTCCGTCCCCGTCTCGACGCGGGCCGAGGTCGACGGGTTCGCCGTCGACGCGAGGGAGACGTTCGGTGCCGGCGACCGCGCACCGGCGACGTTCGAGGCGGCCGGAACCGACGCCGGGGACGGCATCGACGGACACGAGGCGGCCCGCGTCGATGCCGGCGAGCAACTGCCAGACGGGGCCGACGCCGTCGTCCCCGTCGCCGGGGCGAGACTCGTCGGTGGGACCGTCGAGGTGTACGACCCGGTCGCGGTCGGCGAGGGGGTGCTCCCGCCCGGCAGTGACGTCGAGTCCGGGAGGCACCTCTACGACGCCGGCCATCGCCTGCGACCGTCGGACCTCGGACTGCTGACCGCCGCTGGCGTCGAGACCGTGACCGTTCGCGACCGCCCCAGCGTCGCCGTGCTCCCCGTGGGGGACGACCTGGTCGACGGCGACCCGGGCCCGGCCGAGACCGTCGAGACGGACTCGCTCACCGTCGCCCGACTGGTCGAGCGCTGGGGCGGCGACGCCGACCGGTACGACCCCGTCGGCGACGACGAGGCGACGCTCCGGTCGGCGCTGGGCGAGGCCTGTGCGGACGCGGACCTCGTGGCGACGACCGGCGGGTCGGGACTGGGGGAGCGCGACCGGGTGCCGGAGGCACTGGACGCCGTCGGGTCCGTCGACGTTCACGGCGTGGCGGCGGTCCCGGGGCGGTCGGTCGCACTCGGCGGCGTCGACGGGACGCCGGTGGTCGTCCTGCCCGGGGCGCCCGCCGCCTGCGTCGTCGGGGCCGTCCAGTTCCTCCGGCACGCGGTCAAGTGGGCCGCCGGCCAGTCGGTCGACGAACCGCCGACGGGACCGGCGATGCTCGACCGGAAGATCGCCTCCGAACCGGGCGTCCGTACCTACGCCCGGGTCCGGTTCGATTCGCGGGAGGGGCAACGGGTCGCCGTCCCCGTCCGGACCGACGGCGCGTCGCTCCTCTCCTCGGTCGCGCTGTCCGACGGGTGGATAGAGATACGGGAGGGCATCGAGGGCCTGCCGGAGGGCGACCTCGTCGCGGTCCAGGACTGGGAGTGGTCGGCATGAGAAAGGAGTTCCGCGACCTCGCCTCGCCCGAGGACGCCCACGACGCCATCGCCAGCCTCGACCTCGCTCCGGACTCCGAGACCGTCCCGCTGGCGGAGGCACGGGGTCGAGTACTCGCCGAGCGCGTCGACGCAGAGCGCGACGTCCCGGGGTTCGACCGGTCGAAACTCGACGGGTACGCCCTGCGCGCGAAGGACACCTTTGGCGCGACGGAGGGCGACCCGGCCGTCCTCGACCTCGCCGGCCGGGTCGACGCCGGCACGGAACCGACCGTCACCGTCGGGGTCGGCGAGTGTGTCGAGATATCGACGGGAGCGGTCATGCCCGAGGGCGCGGACGCGATGGTGATGGTCGAGGAGACGGACCCGGTCGACGCCGCCGGCGAGACGCGCCCGGCGGACGACCACACGCACGTGGCCGTCAGGACCGCCGTCACGCCCGGAGAGAACGTCGCGTTCGCCGGAACCGACGTCGCGGCCGGAGAGCGCGCGCTCGGACCGGGCACCCGCATCACGTCCCGGGAGGTCGGCCTGCTCTCGGCGCTCGGCGTCGACGAGGTGCCGGTCCGGGGTCGCCCCACGGTCGGCATCGTCTCGACCGGCGACGAACTCGTCCGCCCCGGCGACACCCTCCACCCCGAGCGCGGACAGATATACGACGTGAACAGCTACAGCGTCGCCGCAGGCGTCGAGGACGCCGGTGGCGTCCCGCGACTCTACCCCCACACCGGCGACGACTACGAGGCGATGGAGCGCGTGCTCCTGGAGGCCGCCGACGAGTGCGACCTGGTGCTCTCGTCGGGGAGCACCAGCGCGAGCGCCGTCGACGTGGTCTACCGCGTGGTCGAGGACCGCGGCGAGTTGCTCGTCCACGGCGTGGCCGTCAAGCCCGGCAAGCCGATGCTCGTCGGGGAACTCGACGACAGCGCGTACGTCGGCCTGCCGGGCTACCCCGTGTCGGCGCTGACCATCTTCCGGACGTTCGTCGCGCCGGCCATCCGCCGGGCCGCCGGGATGGACGAACCGGCCACCGCGACGGTCACCGGCGAACTCGCCGAGCGCGAGCGTCACGCCGAGGGGCGCCACCGGTTCGTCCCGGTCGGCCTCGTCGAGGACGGCCACGGGCGGACCCTGGTCTACACCGTAGACAGGGGGTCGGGGGCGACGACCAGTCTCGCCCAGGCCGACGGGGTCGTCGAGATGCCCGCGGACGTGACCTACCTCGCCGCGGGCGAGACCGTCACCGTCCAGCTGTTCTCGCCTGACGTCCGTCCGCCGGCCGTCTTCGGCGTCGGCGAGGACGACCCGCTGCTGTCGGCGGCGCTCGACCGGGTCCCGACCGCCCGGTACCTCGGCGTCGGTACCCGGCCGGGACTCCGACGACTCGGGGCGGACGTGCCGGACGTCGCGCTCGCCTCGGGACCGGTCGACGTGACGGTCGACGCCGGGGACGCGCCGGTCCTGACCTCGTGGCAGCGCGAGTGGGGACTGGTCGTCCCCGCCGGCAACCCCGACGAGGTGTCGGGGCTGGCCGACCTCGTCGACCGGGACCTCCGGTTCGTCAACCGGACGACCGCCTCCGGCCTCCGGACGACGCTCTCGAACGCGCTCGCCGAACTGGCCGGCGAACGCGGCGTCGAACGGCGCGAGGTCGTCGAGGCGATCGACGGCTTCGAGGCGGGGCGACGCGCCCACGAGAGTCCCGCCCGGGTCGTCCGGGCCGGCGACGCCGACGTGGGACTCGGCCTCCGACAGACGGCGGACAGCCTCGGGATGGACTTCGTCCACTGCGGCGAGGAGGCGGTCCGACTGCTCGGCAATCCCGACCGGACCGAGAAGGCCGGCGTCCGGCGACTCGTCGCTGCGCTCGACCCTGAAGAGGGGCTGGCGGCGGCGTTCTCGGGGTACGAGCAGTAGCGACGACCAGTTGACCGGAACACAGCAACTTTCCGACGGGTCTCCGAAGCCGAACCGATGAGCGACGCACCGCCACGGTCACAGGTCGACGACCGGTACAGGTGGGACCCCGAACCTGTACTCGTCGAGGTGGGAATCGAGGAGTACGGGCGCTACGTCGACGAACTGGAGGACGGACTGGACGCCTGAGAACTCAGTACCGGTCGTCGGCCCACAGTTCGGCGAACGACTCGACGCGGTAGTCGCCCATCACGCAGTGCCCCCGCCGGTCGTGGCCGTGGCGCTCGACGTGGATGGCGTCGAGGCCGGCGTTCCACGCCGCGCCAACGTCGCCACTCCCGTCCCCGGCCAGGACGCCGCGTCCGTCGACGGTCGCGCCGCCGTCGGTGGCGACGGCCGGCCCCGCCAGTCCCATGTCCCGCAGTGCGTGGTAGACCGGAGTCGGGTCGGGCTTCCACCCGGTCTCGTCGGTACAGCAGACGACGGTGTCGAACCAGTCGCGGATGCCCACGTTGTCGATGACGGGGTCCGCGAGGAACCGCTGGCAGTGCGTGACCAGGCCGACCGGCACGTCGAGGTCGCCGACGAACTCTGCGTCCGGGTGGAGGAAGGTCTCCTCGGCGCGCTTCTGGGGGTCCTCGACGGCGTGGAACGCCGGCCAGAAGTCGGCGGGGTCGATGCCCCACGCCCGTAACTGGTCGTCGCGCTTGCCGGTGAGGCCGTGCCAGAGGACGTGGGCCTCCTGGTCGCCGAACTCCCGCCCGAGGCGGTCGCCGACGCGGTCGAACACCTCGCGCGTGTACGACCACTCGACGTCGATGAGGGTCCCGTCGAGGTCGAGGAGCCAGTAGTCGTAGTCGGACGGCATCGGGCTAGCGAGTTGGGCGGGTCCGGACAAGTGTGTTGCGGGTGTGTGGTACCGGCGACTCCCCCGCGGGTTCCAAAACTACTTTCGTCCGGGAACGGAGACGTTCTCCCATGTCGGACGCGCTACACCTCCGGATCCGGATGCTCGTCGCCGTCGTCGGACTGGCCGTCACGACGCTGCTCCTCTGTGGCACCATCTTCGGTGCGCTCGTCGGCGTCGGACTCCTCGTCGGCGTCGACCCGACCACGGCGGTGGTCCTCGCGGGTGCGTTCACCCTCGTCCCGGCGGCGTACTCGGTCTGGTCCGAACTGTCGTCCTCGCCACTGGACGGCCTCGATGCGCCCAGGCGCGAACCGCCGTCGGACCTCGAGGCGCTGGTCGCCCGGACCAGTTCGCAACTCGACGTGCCGGTGCCGGCCGTCCGGGTCGTCGACACCGACGCGCCCGTCGCGCTGGTGTCGGGCCTCCGCCGGACGACGGCGACGCTCGTCGTCTCGACGGGCGTGCTGGCGGCCCTCGACGGCGACGAGTTGCGCGCCGTCGTCGCACACGAACTCGCCCACGTCGCCAACCGCGACGTGGCGGTGACCAGCGCCTGTGCGGTCCCGGTGTTCGTCGCCGACGACGTCTTCGGGTGGGGAACCGCGACGCTCGGTGAGAGTCCGGAGGCGAGTGCACACCCCCTGAGCGCCGTGATGCTGCTGTTCAGTCTCGGCGTCGGCGGCGTCTTCCTCGCCGTCGGTCGCCTCCTGCTCGTGCTGTTCACCCGCCAGCGCGAGCGCGCGGCCGACCGGGCCGCCGTCGCGCTCACGGGCGACCCCGCCGCGCTGGCCGGTGCGTTGACCGCCCTCGACGAGCGATTCGCCGGGTCGCCCGTCACCGACCTGCGGGCGGCCGACGGCGTCGAGACCTTCTCCATCGTGCCGCCGCCGCCCGAGAGCACCGACCCGCCGGTCATGCTCGGCCCCGACGGCGACCGCGAACCCTACGGCTGGCGGGTCCGTCGCCGGTTCGTCCGGTTGAAGAACCTGCTCCCGTCGTCGCACCCGGCGACCGAGCGTCGCATCGAGGACCTCCGCGACGCCTCGGCGACCGCCGAGCGTCGGGCGCCGACGACGTGACCCCGGGGCGGGAGATCGCCGGCGGTCATCCCGCCGGGTGGGAACCGGGGAGGTCCTATAAGGCCCCGGGAGGCGAAGCCTCATCCATGTACGAGCACGTCCTGTTCCCGACCGACGGTAGCGATGCGACCAGACGAGCACTGCGGCACGCACTGGACATCGCTGACACGTACGGTGCGACGCTTCACGTGCTCTCGGTGGTGTCCGAGGACGCCTACCGTACCGAGGAGGGCGACGAGGCCGCGACGGAGACGGCCAACCGTACCGTCGAGACGGTCGCGCGACTGGCAGGTGACGACGACGTCGACGTGACCACCGAGGTCCGCCACGGCGTCCCACAGGAGGAGATTCTGGACTACGCCGACGAGCACGACGTCGACATGATCGTGATGGGGACCCACGGCCGGACCGGCGTCGGGCGGACCCTGGTCGGGAGCGTGACCGAACGGGTCGTCAGGCGTGCCACCGTCCCCGTCGTCACGGTCCGGATGACCGACGAACCGACCATCCGGGACGCCGAGGAGGCGGAACGACTCGCGCTGGAGGAACTCGCCGAGCGTGGGCACGAGAACGTCCACGTCGCCGAGGAACCGTACCGGACCAGCGGTTCGTGGATCGTCCCGGTCGAGGGGGACGACGTCGTCGCACACGTCCACATCGACGCCGTCTCCGGGACCGCCCACGTCGCGCGACTGAAGTCGTTCGAGTGAGCGTCGGCCGAGCCGCGTCGTCGTCGGGGTCGGCACACGGGCCGGGGCCGCGTCAGGTTCTGGCCTCGGTGTTCAGCAACTCCGCCATATCGATGTCCTTCCCGGTGATGCCACCCGCGTCGTGGGTCGTGAACCGTATCTCGACCTCCTTGTACCCGATGGTCATCTCCGGGTGGTGGACCTGTGCCTCGGCTATCTCGCCCGTCAGCTGTGCGAAGTTGACGCCTTTCATGTAGTCGTCGAACTCGAACGTGCGGACGATCTCGTCACCCTCGCGCTCCCAGCCCTCGGGAAGCCGTTCTTCGACTTCGTCTTCGGACAGCAGGTCTGCCATGGCCGAAGCATCGGCGGCATTCGGGATAATCGTTGGGGGTCGGCGACCACGAGAGGGCGCGGCCTCGCGTTCGCCCCCACCGCCGGTGACCGTTCCCGTCTCCACCTGGGCGGCAACTGGTCGGTCCCAAAGGGTTACGCGGGAGGACGTGGAACTCGAACGTGTGCAAGGTCCCTCCAGACGTCGGTTTCTCGCAGGTAGCGGAACTCTCCTCGCCAGTGGTGGCCTCGCCGCCGCTCGCCCGTCCCGTCCGCCCGGTCCACGACTGGCCGTGGCGGTTCACCCGGACGAGCGCTTCGGGTGGTCGCCGACGACCCGGTCCGCCCTGTCCGCGGTCGAGGCCGGGGTCGCACAGGTCGCGACCCGCGCCGAACGCGAACTCGGCGTGACCGTCGAGACGAGCGTTCGCGAGGGGGACGTCGTGCCCGCCGACGCCGTCTCGTCGGGGGACCAGCCACGCCTGCTCGACGACCTCGCGACGTGGCTCACCGACCACGGCGCGTACGACGACGGCGCGTGCCACCTCTACCTCCCGCGCGAACCCTACGACCAGGCGCTGGGGTACGGTGCGGCCCGGAGCGACGTCGCCGACGGCGGGACCGTCGCGTTCGCCAACCTCGGCGCGACGGAGACGTGGGACGACGCCGCCGTCTCGGCCAACCTCGCCGTCCACGAGTGGCTCCACACGGTCCTCCGTCCCGACGTCGCCGCGGCGGTCAACGGGAGCCGTTGCGAACACGACCTCGGGGCCGTCGTCCGGCGCGAACTCGGGACCGTCCTCGTCACGCCACTCGCGACGTCCTACGCCGACACGACGGTGTTCGGCGGCGAGACGCAGTGGCACGGCTCCGGGTGCTACGACCACGACTCGTTCTCCCGGCACGACGGCCTCGACCTCCAGCCACGGCACTGGGAACACACCTGGCAACTGAGCGAGGCGACGCTCCAGGCGACGACGCGCTACGTGGACGAGTACCTCCGGTGACCCGCCCGAGAAACGGTTCGCCCGGCGTCAGTCGTCGTCGGTGAGTAGCCCGACCGGTACGTCCCCCTCGCCTTCGTCGGACGCGTCCGCCGCGAACTGCTGGTCGACGGGCCCGAACTCGGGGTCGAACAACTGGAGGGCGGTGTTGATGGTCGACCAGTCGTCCTCGGCGGCGGCGTCTCGAAGGCTCTTGGTCGGCGCGGCGAGCAACTGCCCGACGAGTGCGTCGGCCATCGACTCGACGACCTCGCGTTCGTCCTCGTCGAGGTCGAGTTTCTCCATGGCCGTCGCGAACTCGCGGGCCTTGACCCGTTCTGCGGACTCGTACATCGCGGCGATGACCTCGTCGGCCCGCTTTCGCTTGTACTGGTCGAGCAGGAGGTCGAACTCCGTCTCGACGAGCGCCTCGACCTCGCTGGCCGCCGCCCGGCGCTGTGCCCTGGTCTCCTCGGTGACGTCTTCGAGGTCGTCGAGGTCGTACACGTCGAGGGAGTCGAGACTGCGCGCCTCGGTCGGGACGTCCCGTGGCTGGGCGAGGTCGATGACGGTCCGTTCCCGGCCGTCGTCGAGGTCGCCGGCCGAGAGGACGGGGTCGTCGCTCCCGGTCGCGGTGACGACGACGTCGGCCGCCTCGAGGACGGTGGGGAGCGCAGCGAGCGTGACCGCCTCCGTCTCGGCGTCGACCTCGCCCGCGAGGTGTTCGGCGTGCGGGAGCGTGCGGTTCGCCACGACGAGTTCGGCGGTGCCGTGGTCCGCGAGCGACCGGGCGGCGAGCGTCGCCATCTCGCCGGCACCGACGACGACGGCCAGCGACGACCCGAGGTCGCGCCTCTCGGCGACGAGTCTGGCGGCCGCAGAGCCGAGCGAGACGACGCCCTCGTTGATGTCCGTCTCGTCGCGGACGCGCTCGCCGACGTGGATGGCCTTCAGGACGGCCTCGTCGAGCATCGTCCCGAGTCCGTCGGCGCTCCGGGCGTCCTCGTAGGCCGAGCGAATCTGGCCGAGTATCTGGTCCTCGCCGAGGACGATGGAGTCGAGGCCGGCGGCGACCCGGAGCAGGTGTCGCAGCGTCTCCTCGTGACCCATCGTGACGACCGCGTCGTCGCTCTCGACCGGTTCGGTGTACGTCTCCAGTGCGGCCCGGCCGGCCGCGGGGTCGTCGGTGACGACGTACGCCTCCGCCCGGTTGCACGTGTGCAGACAGAACGCCTCGTGGACGCCGTCGCGCTCACACAGCCGCGAGACGACCTCGCGCTGCGTGTCGCGACTGGCAGCGGCGATCTCGTCGACACTCGCCACGCTGTGGGAGACGCGAACGCCCGAGATGACACCGGAGGCACCTATCATGGTTCGTCGAGTGCGCGGTCCGAAAGGACGTCGCGCGCTATCTGCCGGAGGTTGGTGGTACCTGTACGTAAAAGTGTCCAAACGTCGGGCGACCGCACGACGTCGCGGACGACGCGCCGTCGGGTCTCCGGCGGCACGTCCCGGGCCTGCAACTCCTCGCGGAGGTAGCCGGTCAACTCGGCCATGGCACCTGCACCCGCGAGGTCGTCCTCGATGGACTCGCGGAGGTACTTCGACAGGGCCGGCGACGTCCCACCGGACGAGACGGCCACGACGACCGGGTCGTCGCGAACCGTCGCGGGCACGACCACGCTTCCACTGTCCCGGGACCCGTGCGTGTCGGTCCGGTTGACGAGCACGCCCCGCGCCCTGGCGGCCGATTCGACGGCCTCGTTCAGGTCGGCGTCGTCGGTGGCGGCGACGACGAGTGCGGGGTCGACCCGGTCCAGCCAGTCCTCGACCTCGTCCCGGTCGACGGTCGCCCGGACGCGTTCAACGTCGCCGAATTCGGCGTCCGCGAACGACGGACTGACGACGACGACCCGCGCCTCTCGGGCGAACCGTCGCGCCTTGCGCGCACCGACGGTGCCACCGCCGAGGACGAGGACCGTCTCGCCGTCGAAGTCGTGGAGTAGCGGTATCACGTGTGTCGTCTCCTGCGGTTCGGCCGTGCCGCGTTCCCTGCCGAATCCAGGGAGTCGACGGAAAAAAGCGCTCCGCCCGCTCCCAGGACGCGAGAACGCGGCGCCGGGTCCCCAGTCGGTCCGGAGGGTTCCAGCCGCGTCACTTCGCCTCCGTCTCGGCCCCCGCGTCGTCGGTCGCACCCGTCTCCTCGGCGGTGTTCGCGGCGGCGCGTTCGGCCAGCCTGATGCCGGTCTTCTTCAGGATGCGCGAGGAGAACAGCGTGTCCCAGTCGTCGTCCTCGACGTCCCAGTACTCGGCCATCGTCTCGCGGACCTGGTCGATGCGCTGCCTGCTCTCTGCCTCGGAGCGCCCGTGGGTCATCGCGAAGAAGTTGTACGGCCAGACGCCGTCGTGGCGGGGGCGCTCGTAGCAGTGGGTCACGAAGTCCAGTCCGGCGACCGCCGGTCCGACGTCGTCCACCACGTCGTCGGGCACGTTCCAGACGGTCATCCCGTTCTCGGTGTACCCCAGCGCGTAGTGGTTGGGGATGACGCCGACGCGGCGGATCTTCCCCTCGCGTTCGAACCGGCGGACGGTCTCGACGACCCAGTCCACGTCCGCACCGATGGCGTCGGCGACGTCCAGGTACGGCGTCGCAGTCACCGGGAACCCGTCCTGTATCTCGAGGACGAGGTCGCGCTCCCGTGGCGTGAGCGTCGTCCGGTTCGACGGTTCGACGCTCGGGCCGAGTCCCGTCAGGTCGACCTCGCCGTCGGCGATGGGACCGTCGAGGTAGAACTTGGCCTCGACGCGGAACTCCTGCTGTTTCGGCAGGTTGTACGTCTGCTGCCCCGTCTCGGCCTCGATGTCAGCGAGGACGGACTCGACGCGTTCCTCGGCGGTCTCGCCGTCGCCGTCGGCGACCGAGAGCACGAACCACATGTTCAGGTACGGATGCTCGCGCTCGTAGTTGTGCGCCACCTCGCGGTGGGCGTTGACCTGCTCTGCGACGTCGTCGTACCGGTCCTCGGGCGCGTGCATCGCGACGAGCGTCGCGGTGCCCCCGATCTCCTGTGCGTTGACGAGCGCACCGAAGCGGCTGAGGACGCCCTCGTCGTCCAGCGTCCGGACTCGCTCGACGAGTTCGTCCTCGCTCACCGCGATGCCGCGGTCGCGGAGCGCGGCGGCGGCGGGGTCGAACGGTCGTCGCACGACCGGGAATCCACCCTGGAACGCGTTGACGATGGCCCGGTCGGTTCGGTCCAGTTCGTACTCGACGGCCCTTCCCATACCCCCGACTGGGGAGTGCGGGTGTAAAAACGACGCGTTCTCGTCGGTGGGGTCCCGTCGAGTCACCGCCGTTCACCCGTCCGGACGCCGGCCGGCCGCGCGCTCGACGGTACGAGCCCGTTACGAACCGCGAACGCCGGTCACGTCGTACCCGAGAGCCTCGACGTCTTCGACGATGGCCTCGTGGTCGGCGGTGGCCTCGTAGTACATGACGACGTCGAACGACCCGTTGCGGAGGAGTTGCTGGCACTCCCAGACGAACTCCTCGCCGTCGATGGTCAGGCCCTGGTGCTGGTTCGAGGAGAAGTCCGGGTCGTCGTTCCCCGAGTAGACGTACACGTCCGCCGGGTCGTGCCCGGCGTGTTCGGCGACGACGTCGCCCGCATCGAGCGTCGCCTGCATCATCTGTACGTCCTCGCGTCCGCCGTACTCCGTGTGGACGACGATTCCGTCGAGTTCGATGTCGCCCGGTTCGAGCAGGGCTTTCGTCCGCCGAACGAGGTCGTCGTCGATGGCGTCGGTCATCGGTCGGGTCGAGGGCGCGCCGACTCAAAGCGCTCACGATACGGCCGCGCCGCTGGGCGGGCCGATACGTGATGCTCCTCGGATGCGACGCCGCGTCACCGCCCAGCCCGCTCGATACCGGTTCAGAGACGCTTGAGGTTCTGCGCCCGGGGACCGTCCTCGGTGTCGACGATGTCGAACTCCACCTCCTGTCCCTCTTCGAGGTCGTCACCGCCCACGTCTTCCATGTGGAAGAACACGTCCTCGTCCGAGTCCTCGGTCTCGATGAAACCGTAGCCGCCGGATTCCTTGAAGAAATCCACAGTGCCTCTAGCCATTACACGTGCTAACACGATGCCATGGGATAAAAAGATACGTGGCAACTTACCAAAAGACGACTGGTAGCGGGTCGCCACAGTCCCCTGGAACCCGGTGCTCTCGGCCCGGTCCCGGGTCGACCCGACTCGACTCGACGCGAAACAACAAAAGACCCATTAACCGGTCTTTCGAATGAACGACAAATGCGTTCGTGGGTGAGAGACCAGTGGCGTGCGACCTACGAGCGACTGTTGACCCGCGAGATATCGGGGTCGCCGACGCACGTCGCGGTCATCCAGGACGGGAACCGCCGCTACGCCCGGAAGCAGGGCGACGCCGCACCGGACGGTCACAGGGCCGGCGCCCGGACGACCGAACAGGTGCTCGAGTGGTGCCAGGAACTCGGCGTCGAGGAACTGACCCTGTACGCCTTCTCGACGGAGAACTTCGAGCGCCCCGAGGAGGAACTCGAACCCCTGTTCGACCTGATGGCACAGAAACTGCGGGACTTCTCCGACCACGAACAGATCCACGAGAACGAGGTCGCCATCCGGGTCATCGGCGACGCCGAGATGCTCCCCGAACGCGTCCGGGAGGCGGTCGAGAAGGCCGAGAAGCGGACCAGCGAGTACGACCAGTTCGTCCTCAACGTCGCACTGGCCTACGGCGGACGGAACGAACTGCTGACCGCGGCCCGCGACGTGGCCCAGTCCGTCGCCGACGGCGACGTCGACCCCGCTGACGTCGACGTCCCGACCATCGAACGCGAACTGTACGGACAGCAGGTCCGGGACGTCGACCTCATCATCCGCACCGGCGGCGACGAGCGCACGTCGAACTTCCTGCCGTGGCACGCCAACGGGAACGAGGCCGCCGTGTTCTTCTGTGCGCCGTACTGGCCCGAGTTCTCGAAGGTGGACTTCCTGCGGGCCATCAGGACGTACGAGAACCGCGAGCAGTCGTGGCGGCGCACCCGGGCCAGGCGAGCGCTCGCGCTCGTGAAGGCCTTCGGGACGACGGAACTCGCCGAGGCGACGGCCGTCGTCAGACAGTTCCGTGGCTCCCTCTCGGGCGACGAACGCGACGAGGCCTCCCGCGTGACGGAGGACCCGTCTCCCGCCGACTGAGACCGAGACGCCACCCGCGTCGTCGAACCGTTGCGACCGAGCAGAGGAGTCGGCGACTCGCTCAGCGACCGAACCGTCGCTGGCGGTTCTGGAACTCGCGGATGGCGCGCAGGAAGTCCCGGTCGCGGAAGTCGCGCCAGTTGACGTCGGTGAAGTACAGTTCCGAGTACACCGACTGCCAGATCATGAAGTCCGAGAGGCGTTCGGCACCGGTCTTGATGACGAGGTCCGGTTCGGCGGGGAAGACGAGTCGACGCTCTATCTCGCCCTCGTCGACTGCCTCGGGCGAGAGGTCGCCGGCAGCCACCTCCTCGGCGACGCCGCGAACCGCCGCGGTGAACTCGTGCTTGCCGCCGAGGCCGATGCTCACCTGGATCGGTGCGTCGGCACGTTCGGCGTCGTCCGGGCCGCGGACGGCGACGGGCATCGGCGCGTTCAGGTCGTCGAACTGCCGGGCGAGCGTCGGGGCGGCCGCCTCGTCGAGGACGCTCACGTAGACGGTGACGCGAGACGCGCCCACCTCGAACGCCAGTTCGAAGAACCGGGAGAGCGTCTCGTAGGCGCCCTGTTCCAGCAGGTCGCGCTCGGTGATGACGAGCGCGACGTGGTCGGGCGTGTCGGCGTCGTCGCGCCTGACGCGGAACGCGAGGTAGCGGTCGTACAGTCCCACGCGACGTGGTTACCGTGCGCGGTGCCTGAATCTGTCGACTCGTCGTGATGGTCACTGGGCCACGACGCCAGCGACGTGCCGTCGCCCGGTCGACACGTCACGCGTCGGTGGTACGGCGTCGCCAGGTTCGATGGCGTGGGGTTCGGAAACGGTAAGTAACCCCCGGGAAAAGAAGGGGCCGCGTGACTACCCCAGTCCGAAGGGCAGGAGCCTTCGCCGTCGTCGGAACGCTGGTCCTGTTGCTCCCAGCGTTCGGGCCGCAGGCCGCCGGGACCGTCGCAGCGGCGGTGCTGGTCGGTGCGGCCGCCGTGACCGACGGCCCGGTGTTCGAACTGTTCGCCCGTCCGGGCGACCGGGAGGAGCGCCGGCTCTACGGACTCATCGGCTTCGCCCTCGCCGCCATCGGACTCGGACTGCTGACCGTCTCGGACCTCGCCGGGACCGGCCGCGTTCCGACCCTCCCGGTCGGCGTCTACGTCGGGACGGTGCTGTTGCTCGTCTACGGGAACCTCTCGTCGGAACTGGTCAAACTCCGGCGTGCAGACCCGTTCGCCGCCAGCGCCGGGTTCGTCGTCGGCGGGTTCACCGCCGCCGTCGTCGGGCAGGTCGCCGCCTCACTCCTGCTCGACCAGCCCCTCGCCGGGACCCTCCCGAAGATAGCGTTCCTGGCGATCACGGGTGCGCTCATCGGCGCGCTCCTCCGTGCTGCGCTGTTCGAACGGGACGACCCCGTCGTCCTCTTCACCGTCGGACTCGTCCTCTGGTTGCTCTCGGCACTCGCCCCTGCGGTCCACCGTGGGGACGTCGCCGCCGCCATCGGCGTCGCACTCGCGCTCGGCTACCTCTCGTTCGCGCTCCGGACGGCGTCTGTCGAGGGGATGCTCACCGGCATCCTCCTCTCCATCCTCACCATCGTCCTCGGCGGCGTCGGCTGGTTCGCCGTCCTCATCTCGTTCTTCAGCATCGGCGCACTCTCGACCAAGTACCGGTACGACACCAAGGCCGAACGCGGGGTCGCCGAGGGCAACGACGGCGCCCGCGGGACGGGGAACGTCCTCGGGAACGCCGCCGTCGCCACCGTCGCCGTCCTCGGGTTCGCGGCGGCGAGTTCGCCGCCCGGCTTCCTCGCCGTCGACGGGACGCTGTTCCTGTTCGCGTTCGCCGGGTCCATCGCGACAGCGCTGAGCGACACGCTGGCGAGCGAGATCGGTGCGGTGTTCGACTCGCCGCGACTCGTCACGACGCTCGAACGGGTCGAACCCGGGACCGACGGCGCGGTCACCTGGCAGGGCGAACTCGCCGGGTTCGTCGGTGCCGGGCTCGTCGCCGGCATCGTCCTCGTCGTGTTCCCGGCCGTCGACCCCAGCGCGACCGTCGGGACGCTCGGCGCGGGCGTCGTGCTGGTCGCCGGCGTGGCCGGGATGACCGTCGACAGCCTCCTCGGCGCGACGGTCGAGGACGACCTCATCGGGAACCAGGGCGTGAACTTCTTCGCGACGCTGGCGGGTGCCGTCGTCGCGGTACTCGTCGCCGTCGTCGCCGGCGGCGTGGCCGTCGCGTGACGCCAGCCGACCGGCCCGTCGTCGGCGAGGACGACGTCCGGCGGGCGACGCCGGTCGACCTCCCGGTACTCCGTGCGCTCCAGAGTCGCCTCGACGAACCGGTTTCTGGCCTCTTCGACGACCTCCCGCCCGGGGAGACGCTGGTCACGACCGACCGGGGAGTCGCCGTCGGCTACGTCCACGCCGTCACTGGCGAGACCGCTCACCTGACCGAACTCGTCGTCGCGCCGGCGTACCGACGCGCGGGCCGGGGACGACGACTGCTCGAGACGTTGCTCTCGGTCCTCCGGGGAGCGGGGTGTCGGGTCGTGACGCTGACCGTCGCGACCGAGAACGAGTCGGCACAGGCGCTGTACGAGGACGCCGGGTTCGAGCGGGTGGCGCTCCTGCAGGGTCACTACGAGGACGGCGACGCCTACCGGTACAGTCGCACGCTCTAGGCGTCGCCGAGGAGTCGGTCAGCCGTCCGGATCCGGGTGCTGGTCGGTCGCTTGACGAACTCGCCGAGCGATGCGGCGACCACCTGGTCGACGCCGCGCTGGGCCGCCACGTCGAGGACGCGCTGTGAGAGTTCGCCGTCGAGGACGACGGCGTGTGGCGGTTCGTCGGCGTCGCGGACCAGGTCGAACGCGTCCGTCGCCGGCCCGTCGGCGACGACGCCGAACTCGGCGTCGAGCAGTCGGACCTCACCGGTCCCCTCGCCGACGACGGCTTCGACGTGGCCCCGGAGCGTCTCGACGGGCGGTCGCTCGTCCGTCTCGGTCTCCCCGCCCGACTCGTCCGCAGAGGTGACGGCGTCGACCGCCTTCACCTCGACGTCGTCCGGCACCGTCGCCGCGACCTGCGGGCCGTCGGTCTCCTCGTCGACCGACTCCGGCGAGGGCGTCTCTGAGCTCTCGGTCGAGGCTGTCGGCGCGGTCCCGCCGGCATCAGGCCCGGCCGCCGTGCCACCGTCGCTCTCGGCCGGTACCGACGCGTCGTTGTGGGGACCGACCGTCTCGCGTGGGGCGTTCGACTCGGCGACGACCGAGTACGGGACCTTCTCGCGGAGCGCCTCGAACACCTCGTGGTGGAGGAGGTCCTCGACGGACTTCCCCTCCGGTGCGAACGCCACGTAGTCCACCTCGCCGACCTGCGACAGTTCCTTCAGGATAAGGTCGCCGCCCCTGTCGCCGTCCAGGAACGCCGTGACGGTCTTGTCCTGCGTGAGGTCCGCCACCGCCTCCGGGACGTTCGTCCCCTCGACGGCGATGGCGTTCTTGATGCCGTACTTCAGCAACTGGAGCACGTCCGCCCGCCCCTCGACGACGACGACGGCGTCGCTCTCCTCGACGCGGGGACCAGCGGGCAGCCCCTCGTACTCGGTGATGTCCTCGACGCGGACGTGCTGGCGCACCTCGCGGAGTATCTCCTCGGAGGACATGATGGAGTCGTCGAACGACGTGGCGAGCAACTCCTTGGCCCGCTCGACGACGCGGCGACGCTTGGCCGCGCGCACGTCCTCGATGTCGTCGACCTCGAGGGTGGCCGCACACGGGCCGACGCGGGTTATCGACTCCAGTGCCGCCGCTAGCGTGGCCGTCGCTACCTTGTCGAGGCTGGTCGCGATCGTGACACTCCCGTGCGACCGACCTGCGTCGCTGTCTATCTCGACGTCGATACGCCCGACTTTCGACGACTGCTGGAGGTCACGGAGGTCGAGCTGGTCGCCGAGGAGGCCCTCGGTCTGGCCGAAGATGGCCCCGACGACGTCACTCCGTTCGACCACCCCGTCCGCCGTGACCGTCGCGTGAATCAGGTACTTGGATGTATCGTCCATTGGTGAACTGCCCCGGGTGCGGGGCGGATGATGATGATTCCATGAACTGGCTCATGGACTGTGGAGTACCTAGGGGCTCCGCGCTGATACTTGTTGTTATCGACGAAAAAGTCGGAAAGTATCGAGGGTTCACCAGTCGTCGCCGGACCAGTACCAGTAGCCGAGGACCAGCGTGAGAACGAGCAGGCCCCCGGCGAAGAAGAGCATCCCGGGAGGGACCGACGACACGAGCGCGTCTGCCCCCTGTGCGGCGGTGTCGACCGTCTGGGTCGCCGCACCGTCGGTGGTGGTCGGGTCGGCGAACTGCTGGCCGCCGTCGACGGCGGTGGCGTTGCCCGTCTCGGCCGTGTACACGCCGGCGTCGCTGGCAGTCGTCGCATGTGCGGTCGGTTCTCCGGTCGGCTGGGCGGTCTGGGTATCCATCGCGGCCTCGGTCTGGGTCGCCTCGTTCACCGCGAGGCCGACGTCGTCGGTGGTCGTCGCGGTCCCCTCCGCACCTCCGGTCGTGGTGTCGTTACTCGCAATCTCGCCCGTGACGTCGACGTCGCCGCCGTCGTTCCCACCGGCACCATCGGCGGAGGACGAGGTCCACGACGTAGCGCCGAGCAGTCTCGGGAGACCGTACTGGACGAACAGGCTCGCAGCCGCGAGGACGCCGACGCCGCCGACGAACCGGCTGAGCGCCGACCGCAGCCGTGTGGACCGTTGCTCGTCGCCCGAGACGATGAGCGGTCCCGACTGCGGCGCGTAGACGTTCATCTCGTTGCCACGTGAGGAGTACCAGACGTCGACCACGTCGATGAGGCCGGCGTCCTCCAGCTTCTCGAGGTGGTAGCGGACGTTCTGGATGGAGGAGTCGATTTCCTCGGCGACGTCGCTCGGGGTCCGCGGCTCGTCGTGGAGACAGGTGTATATCTTGCGTGCGGTGTCGGAGGAGAGCGCGCCGAACACCTTGTCGGCGTCGTCACCTTCGAGGTCGACCACCCGCGGCGGTTGCTCGGGGGCCGGGGTCGTCTCGTCCGACCGGAACGGGAGGAGCCGCGACATCTCACTCCCCTCTACCACGGTGACGGGTAAACCAGTTTTGCAAGCTGAAAACGAGCTTTAACCTTCACTACCCCGGCGCAGTCGTTTGGTTTCGTTCCAGCACCAGAACCAGTTCGCTCGCCGGGACCCGTCGCGCAATCGAAGGTGAAACGAGGATTGTGCTTCGGACGGCACCGGTGAAACGACGATTACACGCTGTTACCAGACGGTGAAAGAGCCGTCTCACCGCCGGAAAACTTCGGTAACTCGAACTTTCTTCGCCCCCGACCGGCACGCCGAAGTTCCCCGGCGACGTACTGCGTGACGATGACCGCCCCGCGCGTGCCGGAGGCGTTGCTCGAAACGTTCGGCTGGGAACTGGCGTCGACCGAGACGGAGATAGCGCTCGAACTCCCCTTCTTCTCGATAAAGGCGTACAACGCCATCTACGAGCACGCCGAGAGCGTCGCGGCGTACGACGCCATCGTGGACCCGGCCGTCGAACTCGCGGGCCGGGCCTTCTTCACGACCGACCTCGTGTTCTCGCCGTCTCTGGCCGAACTCGGACTCGACCCGACGTCGGTCTTCGGCATCGCCACCACGTACGCCGAGCGCGAGTTCAAAGAGAGCATCGAGGCCGACGGCCTGACCAAGGTGGAGACGGTCGAGGAGCGAGACTTCGACCGGGGGAACGGGCGGCCCGCCAGAGCGTTCTGCTACGACGTGGCCTACCCCCTCTCGAACGACGTCATCGAGCAGGACGTGGTCGAGGGTCAGTTCACCCTGCCATCGACGCTCTGGGCCTGCATCTGGCCGACCGAGGGCGCGTACGCGATGGCCGGCGGGATGTACCCGCTGGAGGAGGTCGCCGACGCCATCGAACGCCAGGCCCCGGGGGCACGACTGGCCGTCGACGTGCAGGTCTCCCCCGACCCGGACCGGGACCAGGAGCACGTCTTCGAGGCCATCCGGCAGGTGGAGTGAGGCCGTCGTCAGCGTCGCACGACCTGCACGAGCGTGCTGTCGCCGACCGCGAAGTCGAAGCGCTCGGTCGAGAGCAGGCCGACGCCGAACCCGACCGCCAGGAGCGCCGGAATCCAGTTCCCGTAGACGACGTTGATGCTCCCCCAGAGGACGACGAAGCTCACGAGGTCGTCCAGCATGAAGGCACAGGAGTCCAGGCGGTCGAGCAGCGCCTCCCGCGCGAACGCCACGTCGAACAGGGCGACGGCAACCGTCGCCGAGAGCATCCACCCCAGGTAGTTCGACGCCGGGACGCCGTAGTACCCACCGACGCCGTCGGGGTGTGCGGCGAACTCCCAGAAGTTCACCGCGACAGCCCCGGGGTCGAGCACGAGGTCGATGGCGACGACGGCCGCGATGGTCGCCGGGAGGCGGACGGCCCGTGAACGCGCACGGGTCCCGAGCAACAGGAGCGTGAGCAGGTAGGCGTTCAGGACGAGCGGGAAGAAGAACACGGGTAACCCGACGGGTACCTCGCCGTACAGCATCGGCCCGAGGGATATCTCGTAGTGGAACTCGCCGTAGGGCCACCCGGTCCTGACGCCGAGCAGTTCGATGCCGTAGGCGTAGAGCGTCAGCACCCCGAGACTGGCCGCGGCGCGCCGGCCGACCAGCGGGAGGAGGCCGGCGACCAGCGGGAGTCGCATGACGACGACGCCGAACATGATGAACAGCGCGTTGTACGCCAGTGGTTCGGGCAGGAGCCCCTCGGCGCTGGCGACGAGCGAAACCGCCCCGACGACCGGGAAGACGACCGCGATGGTGAACCGGTGTTCGTGGACCAGTTCGTCGAACCGGGCCTCGAAGGCGCGCCGGTCCAGGTCCCACGTCCGGTCAGCCATACAGCATCACCCACAGTTTGCCCATCGTCATGGCCGCCCCGACGACGGTGTTGAGTGCCGGGAACCACCAGTAGGCACGATCGACGGCCACGTCGGACACCGCGACCCCGGCGACGAAGACCGGGTAGACGGAGAGCAGGAGGCCGAGACGGTAATCGACGAGCGCGAACGAGGCGGCCGCCGCCAGCCAGACCAGTCCGCAGTAGACGTAGGTTCGGGTCTCGCCGAGGGCCGTCGCAGTCGTCCGGATGCCGGCCTCCCTGTCGGGGCCGATGTCGGGAATCGCCGAGAACGTGTGCATCGCCATGGTCCAGAGCCACGCCCCGGCGATGGCCGCGACGGGCGGGAGCGACCCGGCGACGGCGACGAACGCGACGACGCCCGGGAGCGCGTACAGGCCGTTCGACAGCGAGTCGAACAGCGGCGTGGTCTTGAACCGGAACGGCGGGGCGCTGTACTCGACGGCGAGGACGAGAAAGAGCGCGAACGCGCCGGCCCCGGCCGGCGGGAGGACGAACAGGAACGGGAGCGCGAGCAGGCCGGCGGCGACGACGACGGCGCTGACGGCCGTCTCGCCCCGGAACCGGACCTCCCGGTCCTCCTTCTTCGGGTTCAGTTCGTCGACGTCGCGGTCGAACGCGTCGTTGACGCCGTAGAGGAACACGTTCGCCGGGACGAGGAAGTACGCGAACAGCGCGACCGTCAGCGGCGTGACCACCTCGGCGGGACTGCTCGCCGCGTAGGTCGCCCCGACGACGACCGGACCCGCGAGGTAGAACCAGAACCGGGGCCTGGAGAGGCGGAGCAGGTACCCCGACAGGCGCTCCTCGGAGGGGACGACCCGCGCGAGACCGGCGACGACGTCCGTCATCTCACGCGCCGTGGTCCTCCAGCACGGCGTCGGCGGTGATGTCACCGCTGATGAGGCACATCGGGACGCCGATGCCCGGCGTGGTGTACGATCCGGTGAAGTAGAGGCCGTCGACGACCCTGGAACGGTGCGGCGGGCGGAACAGCGCGGTCTGGCGCAGCGTGTGCGCCATGCCCAGGGCGGTGCCCCGCATCGAGTTGTACCGGTCCGCGAACTCGGAGACGGAGAACGTCTCCTCGACGACCAGGCGGTCGCGCAGGTCGGCGCCGGTGAACTCGGCGACGTCTGCGAGGACGAGGTCCCGGTACCACTGGCGGGTCTCCTCGTCGTCGTCCAGGCCGGGTGCGATGGGGACGAGGGCGAACAGGTTGCTGTACCCCTCCGGGGCCACGCTGTCGTCGGTCTTGGACGGGACGCAGAGGTAGTACGCCGGGTTCTTCGGCCACGCCGGGTCCTCGAATATCTGGTCGAAGTGTTGCTCCCAGTCGGTCGGCAGGACCAGCGTGTGGTGTTCGAGTTCCGGCACGTCGCCCTCGACGCCCATGTACATGAGGAACGCCGACGGCGCGTAGGTCCGGGACTCCCAGTAGTCGGCGCTGTACTGGCGCTTCTCCGGGGGGAGGAGGTCCTGCTCGGTGTGGGCGTAGTCCGCGTCGCTGACGACGAGGTCGGCGGTGTGGTTGCCGTGCTCGGTCTCGACGAGGAAGCCACCTCGTCGACCCTTGATCTCGGTGACCGGTTCGTCGACGACGAACTCGACCCCGAGTTCCTCGCCCAGTTCGGCGATGCCGTCGACGACGCCGCCCATCCCGTCCTCCGGGTACCAGACGCCGAGGTTGAAGTCGACGTGGCTCATCAGGTTGTAGAGCGCCGGCGTGTTCTTCGGCGACCCGCCGAGGAACACCAGCGTGTACTGCACGACCTGCTGGAGTTTCGGGTGGTCGAAGTAGTCCTCGACGTGGTCCTGCATCGACCCGAGCAGCGAGAGGCCACGGGCCTGTCGGGCCACGTCGAGGTCGATGAAGTCCCTGAGGGAGGACCGGTCCTCGTAGACGAAGTGCTCCATGCCCACCTCGTAGTTCTCCCGGGACTTCTCGAGGTAGCGTTCGAGCGCCTCGCCGGCGCCCGACTCGTAGGACTCGAACACCTGCTTCGTCCGGTCGACGTCGGCGGTGACGTCTACCTGGTCGCCGTCCTTGAAGAAGATGCGGTAGTGGGGGTCGAGGTGTTCCAGTCCGTAGTAGTCCGTCGGTTCGCGGTCGAAGTGGCCGAAGAACCGCTCGAACACGTCGGGCATCAGGTACCACGACGGGCCCATGTCGAACCGGAAGCCGTCTCGCTCCAGCACCGACGCCCGGCCGCCGAGTTGCTCGTTCTTCTCGAGTACTGTCACGTCCGCCCCGGCGTCGGCGAGGTAGCAGGCCGTCGAGAGACCGCCGAACCCGCTCCCGACGACGACGACAGACGCTCCAGAGAGGGAATGCATGGTAGTTGGTTGTGACGTGACGTGTATAAAGACGCTGCACACCTGGTTTGGAGCGATGCTTTCCTGCGGTTGGAGATAGAAGTCCCACCATGGACGGACAGACTGCAGTCGTCACCGGCGCGAGTCGAGGAATCGGAGCAGCGGTCGCCCGGGCACTGGCCGAGGCGGGAGCGCACGTCGTCGCGTGCGCCCGCGACGCGGACGACCTGGCCGAACTCGTCGAGGACGCCGGCGATTCGGTCACGCCGGTCCGGGCGGACGTGCGCGACGAGTTCGACGTGGAACGCCTCGTCGAGACGGCCTCGAAGGTCGGCGGGGGCATCGACCTGGTCGTCGCCAACGCGGGCGTCTACCACGGCGACCCGGGCGAGACGCCCGTACAGGGCGAACCGTACTCGGCGTTCGACGACCACCTCCGGACGAACGCCCGGGGCGTCTTCGCCACGTTCCGTGAGGCCGTCCCGCACCTCAACGACGGCGCGAGACTGCTCGTCCCGACCGGGTCCGTCGCCCGTGAGGCGCGACCGGGCATCGGGTCCTACGCCGTCTCCAAGGCCGCCGCGGAGGCGGTCGCCCGGGCCTTCTCGGCCGACACGGCGTACACCGTCGGCTGCGTCGACCCCGGCCAGGTCGGCACCACCCTCTCTGGCCACGGCGGGAGGGACCCGGCCGAGGTCGCCGGCCTGTTCGTCTGGGCCGCGACCGACTGCCCCGCCGAGGACGTAGACGGGTCCGTCGTCGGGTTGCGGGAGTGGCGGTCGGCGACGCGGTGACCGGCCACGGTCGGCCAATCGAACCGCTTATTAATCCGTGCCGTCGAGTTACTAATAATGGGTTCAGCAGAGACCTCGTCTTGGCAATCTCTCGGCGGCCTCTCGTCGGTCGGGCTCGCGGCCGTCACCTTGCTCCTCGTGTTCAGCGCCGCTGGCGTCGTCAACGCGTCGAACGTCGACGCCATGAAACCGGTCGGCATCGGGTGGGTCGCCTTCTTCGCCATGGCGCTCGCCATCCCGGTCGGCGTGCGGGCGAAGGACCAGCACGCACGCACGCTCGTCTGGGGATACGGACTCGCCTCGGGTGCGATGATCGTCAGCGCGTCCCTGTTCCTGCTCCCCCAGGCGTTCGGACTGGCACAGGGCGCGGTCGACCCCGGCGTCGGCATGAAGTACGCCGGAGCAGGCGTGGCGGCCGGCCTGCTGACCGGGTTCGCGTCCCACACCATCGGGCACCGGTTCGCACACGTCGACCTGGGCTTCGACCACACCGTCGTCGAACTCTCGGCGCACTCGCTGGCGGCCGGCGTCATCATCGGCATCGTCTACGGGACGATGCCCGCCCTCGGCATCGGCCTCGGCCTCGCCATCGTCTCGCACAAGGGGCCGGCCGGCTACGCCGCGGCGCGACGCCTCGCCGCGAAGGGGAAGGCTCCCTCCATCCTCCTCCTGCCGGCGACCGGCGTCGGTCTGACGGCCATCCCGGCCAGCTTCCTCGACCTGTCGGGCGACCCCGTGGTCACCGCCGCCGTGTTCGGCTTCGCCGCCGGCGTCTTCCTCCACGTCGCGATGGACTTCCTCCCGCGGTGTGAACTCGGCGGCGAGGTCTACGAGGTCGCACAGGTGTCCGACGACGCACACCACCTGCTCGACAGGCTTCGCGTCCACGCCGTCACCAGCACGTTCCTCGGCGGCGTGGTCGTCTTCGTCGCCTGGCTCGCGGTCTCCGCCTGAGCGGTCAGGGACCGTCTCGGTTCTCGTCGTCCTCCAGGTGGTCTTTCGCCCACTCCGAGAGGGAGTCCCAGCTGTCACCGATGTCCTCGATGACGCTCGCGACGGTCTCCTCGGCACCGACGTGGCGCCCGGAGTCCCGGACGAAGGTGTGCTCCTGGCGCTCCTCGTCGAGTTCGGTGTGGTAGAACATCGACTCGTTCGCCTGGTAGAACACGTTCGTCCCCTTCTCGAGGACGCCGACGTGTTCCGTGTCCTCGTGTGCGGGGTCGTGCACGAACGTTCGCTCGTCGTCGGTGTATCGGTCCACGTCGGACGGAGGGTCCGCCAGCCACCAGAACGGACGGGCTAGACGGGTTGGCTCACAGCGCGCGGTCGCTCTCGGGGTTCTCCAGTTCCCAGAGGACCTCGGGGAGGAAGGCGTCGAGGTTGTCGACGACCTTCCGGTCGGAGACGTCCAGTCCCTCGCAGTGCTCGTGGGCGCTGTCGCGGACGTCGACGTGGATGTCCCCGTCCTCGACGGTCACGGCCAGCGGGAACACCGAACAGCGCGCCGGTTTCCAGTCGTGTTCGAGGTGCAGGGAGCAGAGGCCGTCCTCCCGGAGGAAGTAGCAGGCTTCGCCGTCGTCGCCGACGTGTTCGTCCCGGTCTTTCGCCTCCTTGCGGACGAAGTCCTCGCCGCGGAACGTCGTCGTCGCGTCGCCGAGGTCCGCGTGTTTCGCCAGTTCGAAGAAGTCGGGTTCGTACAGCAACACGCCGTGCTGGCAGCACCACGTGCAGTCGTCGACGCACTCGAACGTGAGCGACGGGTCGAAGTCGACGACGGCCTCCCGTCCCGGGTGGACCTCGACGCGACGCGACTCGGCCATCACCGGAGGTCGGGGCCGGACGGCAAAAGGGGTTGTCCTCTCGGGCGCCCGCGCGTCGCGTCCCCCTCGGCGGTCCCGCCGTCCGAGGTACGTAGGTCGGGCCCTGTTGCACCACGAGCACGAACCGTGACGTGAACCGGTGACTGTACCCAGTTCGCATGCGTGACCAGTCAGCATCGTCAGACCGGTCGGCCGAGGAGACAGCGACGAGCGACGACACCGACCCGGACGGGACGGTCCTCGTCGTCGACGACGACGTGGACCTCGCCGACACGTACGCGCTCTGGCTCCGCGACTCGTACGAGGTCCGGACGGCGTACGGCGGGGACGAGGCGCTCGACGCCTGCGACGTATCCGTCGACCACGTGGTCCTCGACAGGCGCATGCCCGCGGTCTCCGGAGAGACCGTCCTCCGGCAGTTGCGGGCCCGGGACGCGACCTTCCAGGTGGCGGTGGTGTCCGCCGTCCGCCCCGGGATGGAAGCCCACCAGCTCCCGTTCGACGCCTACCTCCTGAAACCGGTCGACCGCGAACGGTTGATGGGAACCGTCGACCGCCTCGACGACAGGCGGAGCGACGGCCCTAACTGAGTAGGGTTCACTTCCATTGTCGACTCGGCTCAAGGTTCAGATGCCGGGGTCGCCCGGCGAACACCCGACATAGCCACCGTCCACGGCCGGACCCGGTCGTCTTCCGATGGGAGTCACGGCCGTACTCGGTCGCGAACTCACCACCACCACTCGCGACCGATTCTGCACCACCGATTCTCGCGCAGACCGTTCAGACCGACCAGCACCGCTATCGACTCCGGAACGGTCGCCCCGTCCGGGTGGACGTTCCGTCGGGGCGGACCTGGACAACTCGCCTCGCCGACGTCAGCCCGTGTTCTTCATGCCGGCGGCGATGCCCTTGACGGTGAGTCTGAGCGTCCGTTCCTCCTCCTCGGTCCGGTGGGTCTGGTCGAGCAGTCGCGTCTGGAGCAGGTTCAGCGGGTCGACGTACGGGTTGCGCCGGCGGAGGCTCTCGCCGAACCAGTCCCGGGCGTACAGCGTCTCCCGGTCGGCGATCTCGGTCACCAGGTCGGCCGCACGTTCGTACTCGCCCTCGATGCGCGGGAAGAACCGCTCTCGCAGGTCCGGGTCGGCCAGGACAGCGTAGTGCTGGGCCACGTCGAGGTCGGTCCGTGCGAGCGACAGCGCCGCGTTGTCGAGCGTGGACCGGAAGAACGGCCACGACTCGTACATCTCGCCGAGCGTCTCGAGGTCGCCCTCGTCGTCGAGGTACGCGTCGAGGCCCGTCGCCAGCGCGTACCACCCGGGGAGGATACAGCGCGACTGGGTCCACGAGAACACCCACGGGATGGCCCGGAGGTCCTCGACGGTTCGCTCGCCGGACCGCGAGGCCGGACGCGACCCGAGGTTCAGGTCCTCGATGACCGTGATGGGCGTAGCCTGCTCGAAGTACCGGACGAAGCCGTCCGTCTCCAGCAGGTCGCGGTACTCCTCGCGGGCCGCTGCCGACATGGTGTCGAGCGCCTCGACCCACTCGTCGGGGATGGACTCCTCGGGCGTCTCGATGGCGTTCCGTCGTGCCTGGAGCTGTGCGTTGAGCATCTGCTCTATCTCGCGCTTCGCCACGCGCCGGTTGGCGTACTTCTCGGCGATGGCCTCGCCCTGCTCGGTGAACTTCACCTGGCCGGTGACCGAGCGGTTCGGCAACGCGAGCAGTGCCTCGTGCATCGGGCCGCCGCCACGCGAGATGGACCCGCCGCGTCCGTGGAACAGGCGCATCGTCACGTCGAACTCGTCGCAGATGTCGGCCAGACGGCGCTGGTTCTCGTAGAGCGACCAGTTCGCCGCGAGGAAGCCGTTCTCCTTGTTCGAGTCGGAGTACCCGAGCATTATCTCCTGGGTGTTACCCCGCGCGTCGAGGGCCGTCGAGTACGCCTCGTTCTCGAACAGGGTGCCCATGATGCGCCGGGCCTGCGAGAGCGCGCGTTCGGTCTCCAGCAGGGGGACGACGTCCAGCCCGCAGTACTCGGGCAACTGGACGACGCCGGCCTGGTCGGCGAGGAAGAGCACTTCGAGGACGTGACTCGGTTCGTCGGTCATCGAGATGCAGTAGGTGTCGATGGCCTGCGTCCCGAACTCGGCCTGCCAGTCGGCGAGGCAGTCGAACCGCCGGAGGACGCGGGCCGGGAGGTCGTCGAAGCCCTCCCGGTCGGTCACGTCGACGATGGCCTCGTCCTGCAGGATGGCATCCGTCAGCAGGGCGACGCGCTCGTCCTCGTCGGCCGCCCGGTAGTCGACGCCGACGCTGTCGAACACCGCCTCGACCGTCTCGGTGTGGTTCTCCTGGTGGTCCCGGAGGTCGAGACTCGCCAGCGAGAAGCCGAACGTGGCTACCTGCCGGCGCACCGGGTCGAGGTTGGCGTCGACGACGGACTCGGCCCCGTTTGCGCGGAGGCTCTCCGCGAGTACGTCGAGGTCGGCCCCGAGTTCGTCGGCGTCGTCGTACCCCCCGGGGCGCACGTCGTCGACCCGGTCGAGGCGCTCGCGCATCAGTTTCAGCTTCTGCCGGTACGGCTCGTTCGGGTAGCGCTCGGCCGCCTCCTCGGCGACGCCCGGCAGGCGCTCCCGGTCGGCCGCGAGCGACGCCTCGAACGCTTCGCCCACGTCGAGGCGCTGGTCGTCCTGGCTCAGGATGCCCGAGAGGTACTTCAGTCGGGCGCGGTACCGGTCCAGCACGACGTCGCGCTGGCGCTCCAGCGTCTCGGTCGTCACCTCGGGCGTGACGTGTGGGTTGCCGTCCCGGTCGCTCCCGGCCCACGACCGGAACTCGAACAGTTTCCCGACGTCGACGTCCTCGAACGACTCGTCGACGGCGCGCTCCAGGTCGTCGTACACGTCCCCGACCACGTCGAACAGCGTGTTCTCGAGGTACCACTGGACGTTCCGGGCCTCGTCGGTCGGATGCGGTCGCCGTTTCCTGACCTGTGGCGTCTGCCAGAGGCTCGTCACCTCGGCTTCGAGGTAGCGGTCCACCCGGTCGGCCTCCTGGTCGGTCAGCCGTCGCTCGTCGAGGGCCTCCAGGTGGTCGGCGACCGACCGAAGTTTCGCCTTGACGGTCTTGCGCCGGGCCTCCGTCGGGTGCGCCGTGAACGTCGGTTCGATGAGCACGTCGTCGATGACCTGCTGGACCGTCTCCGGGTCCTCCTCGGCCAGCGACTCGACGGCCTCCCGGATGCCGTCCTCGAGCGTCCCGGCCTGTTCACCGCGCCGGATGGACCGGACGCGCTCGCGCTCCTCGGCGAGGTTGATGAGTTCGAAGTAGGTCGTGAACGCGCGGGCCACGACGCTCGACAGCTCCGGCGTCAGTCGTTCGAGGTCGCCCGCCAGTTCGTCACGGCTCTCGATGTCGCCGCGGCGGTAGTCGATGGCCTGCGTTCGTACCGATTCGACCGTCTCGAACGCACCCCGCGACGACTGGGCCTCGAGTACGTCGCCGAGGAGTGCGCCGAGCTCCCGGACGTCCTGTCGGACGTCCCTGGCGTGTAAGTCCATAGCACGGTGTACGGGTCGGACTCCTATAACGGTCCACCACCAGGGAGAAAATTGCCACTCGAATCGTAGTAAATCAATCGTGTAAGACGTCGCCTAGTTGTACCCCCGCCACTTCTTCCCGCACTCCGTGCACTTGAAGAAGCGCGTCGGCGGTTCGTCGGCCGACGCCGTCTGCTGGATGTAGTACCACGCCTCCTCGTTCCCGCAGGCGTCGCACTTCACGTCCGTCGCGGTGGGTTTCCCCTCGAAGTCCGTGTTCTCGTCGGTCTCGATGACCTCGCTGTCGGTCTGGGACTCCGTGCTGACGAACTCGGTCTCGTCGCGCCGGTCCCGGGGTTCGGTCGCGCCGCAACTCGAACAGACCCACTCGTCGCCCTGTGCCTTCATCATCGAACCGCAGTCGTCACAGAATCGCATCGTCCTGTAGGTTCGCTAGACGTACGTCCTCGAACACCTTTTGACAATCGGTCGGCTCGACACTCGCCCGTACGGACGACCCCGGGACGCCGTCGTGGGAAACCATGAAGGTCATGACCGAGGAGGAGAGAGGGGCGGTAGATGACCGAGCGCGGGTTCGACCTCGCCGACCGCGTCGCCGCCCGACACGAGACCGACAGCTACCACGACGTCGCGCCCGTCGACCGCGTCGCAGAGCGAAGTTACTTCGCCCCCGACCCGGGGGCTGGCCTGCCCGTGCTCGACGGGTCACAGCACCTCGTCTTCGCCGGGAACAACTACCTCGGCCTGACGCAGGACTCGCGGGTGCAGGACGCCGCGGCGCGGGCGGCCGACACCGTCGGCACCGGTGCGGGGTCGAGCCGACTCGTCGCCGGCGACACGCTCACGCACCGCGACCTCGAGTTGCGACTCGCCGAGGTGACGGGCATGGAGCGTGCGCTCGCCTTCTCGTCGGGCTACGCGGCGAACGTGGGCACCGTCGCCGCGCTCGACCCGGACGTCGTGTTCTCGGACGAGTCGACCCACGAGAGCGTCGTCGACGGCTGTCGGCTCACCGACGCCGAGACCGTCGTCTACGACCACCGCGACGCGGACGACCTCCGCCGGCGGATGGCCGACCGGGCGGACGGCGACGGGACCGACGACGAGTCGTGGCTCGTCGTCACCGATTCGGTGTTCCGACTGGACGGGACCGTCGCCCCGCTCGCTGCGCTCTGTGACGTCGTCGAGACGTTCGGCGCGTGGCTGATGGTCGACGAGGCGCACGCGACCGGCCTGTACGTCGACGGCGGCGGCGTCGTCCAGCGCGAGGGTCTCGAAGACCGCGTCCACGTCCAGATGGGGACGCTGTCGAAGGCCCTGGCGAGCCAGGGTGGCTACGTCGCCGGGAGCGAGACGCTGGTCGAACACCTCGTCAACGTCGCGCCGTCCTTCGCGTTCTCGACCGGTCTCGCCCCGCCGTCGGCCGCCGCCGCCAGCGAGGCGCTCCACCTCGCTCGCCACGGCGAGTGCCGGGACCGCCTCTGGTCGAACGTCGGCCAGTTGCGGAGTGGCCTGGAGTCGCTGGGCTACGAGGTGTGTGGCGACACGCAGATCCTCCCGGTCGTCGTCGGCGACGGCCAGGACGCGCTCGCGCTCTCCGAGGCGATACGGGACCGCGGTATCGTCACGCACCCCGTCCGGCCGCCGACGGTCCCGGAGGGCACGAGTCGCATCCGCCTCGTCCCGATGGCGACGCACTCGCGGGCGGACGTGGAGGCGTGCATCGACGCCTTCCGCGAGGCTGGCGAGGCGGTCGGGTTGCTGTAACCGTCGAGAAGGGGCAGTCGGTCGTCTCAGACCGCGACGCGGCCGACCGCGTGCTGCGTGGCGACGAGTCGTCCGGCACCGTCGTCGCCGGTCCGGACGCGCTCGTCGGTCGTCTGGTCGCTGTCGGTCATCGTGACCTCGACGTGGCTGGTGTTCCCCGTCGCGACGGCCTGGGTGGTAAAGCGCTCGTGTCCGGCCAGGACGACGACCGTCTCGTCGCTCACCTCGACCAGGCGGTAGGTGTGGTCCTCGTCCATCGTGTAGACGCCGTTCTGCAGGGGGCCACGGCTCTCCAGCCAGTCCTGGAAGATGGACGTGAACTCGGACCGCTCGCCGGCGTCGTCGAAGCGGATGGCCCAGGCGAAGCCCTTCTTGTACGATTCGCCGTAGCTCTGGTTCTGGAACACCATCACCCGGTCGGCACCCCAGCCCTCGGCCCCTGCGGCGGCGTCGGGACCGCTGACGCCTGCCCGGAGCGAGGACCGGAGGAACAGTTCGCCCCTGGTCGACACCGAGTAGTGGTTCCAGACGGAGTCGGGACCGCGCTCGACCGCGAGTTCCTTCGGCGGGTCCTCGCCGGGCATCCTGTTGTGCATTATCTGTTCCATCGATATCGGCGGATTGTCGTACAGCCGTTCGAACTCCCGCGTGGAGTCGACGCGGAACCGCGTGTAGCGCTCGCCCATCACGTACGGGCCGAGCTGGTACATCGAGAACGCCGAGCTATTCGCCCACGTGGAGACGTTCCGTGAGGTGGCCTCGCGGTCCATGTACTGGTTCTGGTACTCGCTCTCGAAGTAGACCGCACTGCCCTCGACGAGCGCCGTCTCGACGTCCCCGACGTTGACGCCCTCGTTCGTCAGGTTCGACGCGAGGCGGTCCTGGCTCCCCTCGTAGAACTGCACCGCGTGCAGGAACTCGTGGGCGAGCGTGACCTCGGCCTCGGAGGCGTTCTGCGGGCGGCCCGCGCCGTCGTCGGCGTCGACGTACCGCATCACGACGTCGACGGTGACGGAGCCGTCGGGGTTGGGCTGGGGACTCGCGTAGCCCGCCACGTACACCTCCGGCGTCCCGTTCGGTGCGATGCCCATGACGGCCTGGAAGGACTCGTTGCTGAAGTCGAACTGGTCGAACGTGTAGGGGTTCGTCTCGTCGGGCGAGAGCACCCGGACGGACGGCCCCTCGTCGAGGTCCGACCCGGTCATGTTCAGGATGCGGAGGTAGACGTCGTTGGCGTCGAAGCCGAGGCAGGCCCCGGACACCTGGACGAGGTCGCCGTCTTCGCTCCGGTACTCGCAGGGTTCCTCTGTGTCCCCCATCGCCGTCGTGGTCGGAGTCTCGGTCGCGGTCGCCGTGTTCTGCAGTGTGGTCGTGGACGCGTCCGTCGGCGTCCCGGTGGACTCGACGTCCGTCGGCCCCTGGTCGGTGGTGTTGCACCCCGCGACCAGGAGCATGAGGGCCAGCGCGAGCGCCAGAAGTGGTCGCTTCATGTAGAACTACTCGCAAAACAGTAATTTGTAGGTTTATACGTTGTGGTATTGTTTCACGCTGGAACGAGGGGAAAGTTTCCATCGGACGCCGGGGCCGTTCGAAGATCGGGACGGCTCACAGCCAGTCGTCGAGACCGGACTGACCGTCGTCCGTCTCGTCGGGGTCGGTGGCCGACTGGTCCGCGTCGGTCGCCTCGGCGGGGCCGGTGTCGTCACCGGTCAGGGTCGTCTGGCCGCCGGCGTCGGCCGTCTCACCACCGTCGTCGGCGTCGGCGTCGTCGGCCGCCGACTCGACGTCACCCGTCGACTCGCCGTCGTCCGCCGGTTCGAACTCGGCGAAGGCGTCCCCGGCGTGGGCGACGACGGCCTCCTCGCGGCGTTCGGTCGCCTCCTCGACGATGCCCTGGACCTTGTTCGTGCTCTCGCCACTGCCGGTGACGAACGACACCTCCGACGCGTCGAGGTCGTACGTCGCGGCCATCCGGACCGTCAACTCGCGGGGCTTGCAGTGGTGGGTCATCTGTGCGAGGAACGGCATGACCTCCCGGCGGGCCGTCGACATGCTGAACCCGCCCGTCTCGGCGATCTTGCGCGCGATGGCGTCTCGCTTCTTCCGGGTGGCCTTCGACCGGCCCAGTTTCGACCAGTACGACGGTGGCCCGTACCGGGTCCACCCGCCGTGGTCGTGACGACGCGCCGCCGCGACGCCCGCGGCGACGTTGTCCGTCGCGTAGCGCCAGAAGGAGTAGTCCTGCGTGGCGCGCACGCGCCCGAGCCAGCGGTCGGCGTTCGCCAGGAACCCGTAGGCGTCGGCGAGTTCGTCGCCGTAGTAGTCCTTGGGCACGTTGTCCTCGACCCAGTTGAGCAGGTCGTCGGGCGTCTCGTCGACGTCGTAGGCGGCGTACAGGGACTCCTCGGCCGACTTCTTCTTGATGACGTCGTCGAGGAAGTCGAAGATGCCCTCCGTCCGGTCGCGTTCGCCCGTCACCACGTCGTCGACGGTCAGCCGTTCGGTCTGCTCGGCGAGCGCCTGCAGGTCGTTGATGGCCGACCGGAGGTCGCCGCTCGTCTCCTCGGCGATGCGGTCCAGTGCGTCGTCCTCGTACTCGATGCCCTCCTGTCGGCAGATGTCGCGCAGCACCGGCACGATGGAGCGCCGGGAGACGTCCCGGAACTCGATCTCGCGGCAGGCGTCCCGGAGGCTGTTGCTCATGTCGTAGAACTCGTTGGCGATGAGCACCATCGGCTGGTTCGCCTCCTTGACGATGCGCGTTATCTCCCGCGACCCGCCGTAGTCGGCGTTGCCGTGGAAGTTGTCGGCCTCGTCGACGACGAGCAACTGGCGGCCGCTACCGGTCCCACCGAGCGTCCGGTTCTGCGACGCGCGCCCGGCGAACCGCTTGATGTCGTCCGCGGTCCGCGAGTCGCTCGCGTTCAGCTCCATCACCGGCCACCCCATGTCGTTCGCCAGCGCGTGGGCGGCCGACGTCTTCCCGACGCCCGGCGACCCGTGGACGAGCGCCGCCTCGCGGTGCTCGTCCCACGTCTCGGCCCACTCCCGGAGCGCGTCGCGGGCCTTGTCGTTCCCCCGGACCTCCGAGAGCGTCGAGGGCCGGTGTTTCTCCGTCCAGTCGGTCATTACGACGGAGTAAGCATCTGGTGCGTTTAGTGGTTGTGGAGGGCGGTCGCCGGCGGACCCATCGTCGTCGGCGCGTCGCGGACGACGGCCGCCGACCCCGTCTGACGGAGAGACTAAGCGTCGGGGGCCGAAACGGCGGGTATGGCCTTCGACACCGGCTGGGACCTCCCGTCGACGGCGGCCGTGTCGTTCGACCCACCTGTCGAGGCGGCGGGCGTCGCCAGCGCCGACGCGTTCCGGTCCGCCTACGGCCCCTTCTTCCGGAGCGTGCTCGCGACGAACCTCGACACGACCCTCGACGAGGGTGCCCTCACGGGCGTCGCGAACCGCCTCGGGCAGGTGACGTGGCGGTCGTCGTTCGAGCGCTTCGAGCGGCCGGCCGACGCCGCCGAACTCGACGACCTCACCCGGGTCGTGCAGGCGTACGCTCGCGCCGGTGGCGCGATGCGCCCCACCCGCCGCCCGGGCTACTGGCGGCACGAGCACTCCCGGGAGGCGGCGGTCGACTGCACCGCCGACTGCGAGGACTGCGAGGCGCGCTCGCTCCCGGTCACGGCGGACTCGGCGACGCTGTATCGCCTCTGCGAGCCACACCACCGCGAGGTGTACCGTTCGTACGTCGAGGCGACGCGTCGCGACCCCGACCCTCCCCACGACGACGAGGCGTTCGACCTCGCCGAGCGCCTGGACCGCGAGGCGCTCGCGACCGACGCGGCCAGCAGACTGGCGGAGGTCGCGGCCCACGACCCGCACCGCGTTCGCCCGGTGTCCTCGACGCTGGTGGACGAGTTCGAGGCACAGCGTGGCGCCCACCTCGTCAGCGTCGACTACCTCCGGGCGGTCACGACGGCGTTGACCCACCTCGCGACCATCGACGGGACCGTCCGGCAACTGCTCGTCCGCGGACTCGGCGACGAGGACGAGACCATCCGGGGTGCGAGCGCGGCCGCCGTCGCCTCGCTCGCCTGGGAACGCCCGGACGCCCTCCTCGACGTGGACGAGGCCAGCCTCGGCGGTGCGGCCGACGAGCGCAGACCGCCGGTGGTCCGTCGACTCGGTGCGATGCTCGACGGGGACGAGGCCCGGTCGAGCATCCAGGCGCTCTCGGCGCTCTGTGAGTTCGCCCGGACGCATCCGCGACACGTCGAACCGTTCGGCGACACCCTCCGGGCGGGGACCGAACGCGAGAACCCACGCGTCAGGTTCCTCGCGGGGGCGACTCTCGCGACCCTCGTCCGTGCAGACCCGGACGCGGGGGCGCGCTGGCAGGCGACGTTCGAGCGACTCGCCGGCGAGGACGGGCACGCCGCCGCTGCCGGGGTGACCGGCCTGTGCTACCTCGCTGCCGCGGACCACGACGTTGGCCGCGACCGTGCGGCGTCGGCCGGCGCGGTGCGGACGTACGCCGACCCGACTAGGCGACCGCACGGGGTCGTCCGCGAGGCGACGTTCGCGCTCGGGCACCTCGGCGGCCCGGGCGACGTCGAGCACGTGGAGTGGGTCGAATCGTGCGCGCGCACGGACGCGCTCCGGGATGCCTGCGAACGGACGCGGAACCGGCTGTACGCGACCTGACCCGTCGAACGGGACGGCCGCGACCCGGTCCGGCGCGACGTGGCCGTCGGCGTTCCCGCCCGGAACCTGGGAGTGCTAATCCGTACCACTCCTGGCCAATCTCTTTTATCTCAGTCTTCGAGTCTGTCGTATGGACCTCTTCCCCGACTCGTTCCGGACGGCACGGCTGCGCTACGAGCGCCTCCACCGGGACGCCGTCGACGTGTTCTACCTCTACGAGGTGATGAGTCGGCCGGGCTTCGACCGCATCGTCCAGCACGTCTCGAAGTCCCAGCATCAAACGCCGAAGGAGACGTTCGACTACCTCGCCGAGGCCGAGGCGCAGTGGGCAGACGGCGAGCGCGCCGACTGGGCCATCTACCCCCGCGAGGGCGAGGACGGTGCGGGCGAGTTCGCCGGCGTCGCCTCCCTCATCCCGCTGTGGGGCCGTCGGACGGCACGCCTGGGAATCTGGCTGCTCGAACCGTTCTGGGGCCGGGGGTACTCCGGCGAGCGCGCGGACGCGCTGGTCGAACTCGCGTTCGACCGGCTGGACCTCGAACTGGTCGCGGCAGGCTGCGTCGACGGGAACGAGAACTCGCGGCGGGCCATCGAGCAGTACGTCGAGCGCTGGGGTGGCCAGTACGAGGGCGTCCTGCGGAACTGGCTCGTCCTCGACGGCGAACCGCACGACTTCCATCGCTGGAGCATCAGCCGGGCGGAGTACGAGGCGTCCGACGTCGCGACCGAGTTGACCGTCGATGAGTGAACTGTTCCCCCGACGCATCGAGACCGACCGCCTGACCATGCTCCCGTCGACCCCCGAGGTGCTCTCTCCGCTCGACTTCTATCGGGTCTGCTCGGCCGACCCCGACATCGACGAGGTGACCGAGCACCTCACCTGGGAGCCACACGCGCACCCGAAGGAGACTCTGGAGTTCCTCCGGGCGACGAGCGAGGGCCTGGAGTCCGGGGACGACGCCGCGTACCAGGTGTACGTCGACCCCGGCGACGCACCAGAGGGCGTCGACGGCCCGTCGCCCGGCGGGCCGTACGCCGACAGCGACCTCGTGCTCGCCGGCGGCGCGGGCATGGGCGTCGACTGGGACCGCCGGACCGGCACCCTCGGGACGTGGCTCCGGAAGCCGTTCTGGGGGCGTGGCTACTCGGGCGAGCGCGCCGCCGCGTTCGTCGCCCTCGCGTTCGACCGTCTCGACCTGGAGGTCGTCGCCGTGGAGCACGTCGCGGGCAACGAGAACTCGCGCCGGGCCATCGAGACGTACGTCGAGCGCTTCGGCGGGTGGAAAGAGGGCGCGCTGCGCAACTGGGCGTTCGAGGAGGGCGAACCTGTCACCCAGCACCGCTACAGCATCGCCCGCGAGGAGTACGAGGACGCGGACGTGGAGGTGGCAGTCGAGTTCCATGGCTGACCCGTTCCCCGGGACGTTCGAGACGGACCGACTCCGGTTCGAGCGCATCGGCCCCGGGACGCCGGCGGTCCACGACGTGTACGACCACTTCGCCCACGAGGACGGCATCGAGCAGGCGACCCGGTACATGTTCTGGGAGCCCCACGCCCACCCGGAGGAGACCCGGGACTTCGTCGACCGTTCGGGTCGGACGGCCGAGCGCGGGGAAGACGCGAAGTACGCCATCTACGTCCGCGAGGGCGAGGACGGAGCCGGCGAGTTCGCGGGCACGACCGGCCTGCACACGAGGTGGGACCGCCGGACCGTCGAGTACGGCATCTGGCTCCGCAAGCCGTTCTGGGGCCGGGGGTACTCCGGCGAGCGCGCCGTCGCCCTGGCCGAACTGGCGTTCGACCGGCTGGACCTCGACCTCGTCGCCGTGACGGTGCTGGACGAGAACGACCAGTCTCGCCGGGCCATCGAGAAGTACGTCGACCGGCTGGGCGGCCAGTACGACGGCTACTTCCGCCACCTCCAGCACGACGGCGACGGCCCGGTCGGCGTGCACCGCTACACCGTCGACCGGGCGCAGTACGAGGGCAGCGACGGCGACCGTTAGACAGATAGGGCCGGTTGGTCAATGTGGGGGAGGTACGAACATCACTATGTCACCCGAAACCTCCATGCAATCCGCGTACGCCAGCGGGCGGTCGAGACTCGACGGTATCGCCGCGGCCAAGAGTGCAGGTGTCGGCGTGCTCGCGTTCCTCGCCAGTTACGTCGTCGCGTTCGTCGTGTGGACGCAGGCCGAACTGCCAGAAGCCGAGACGTTCGGCGACGCCTTCGACCAGGCCATCGTCGCGGCGGTCCGCGACAACGTCCCGACCTGGAAGGCCGCCGGGATGGCGCTGTACAACGCCCACCTCGTCGACGTAGACTACCAGGGTCCCATCGTCACCGGGTCGATGAACCTCATCGACCTCGCCGGGGGCGGCCTCCTCCAGGCGCTCTACGTCGTCCCGCCGCTGGTCCTGCTCCTCGCAGGGTTCGCGGCCGCGCGCGTGACCGGCCTCACCGACGACCTGGCGAACGCGGCCGTCGGCGGTGCCCTCGTCGCCGTCGGCTACCTGGTGCTGGCGGTGCTCGGGACGGTCCTGTTCGGCTACGCCAGCGACGGTGCCTCGCTGTCCATCCCCCTCCCGATGGCGGTGGTGTTCGCCGGCATCGTCTACCCCGTGCTGTGCGGGGCCGCCGGTGGCGTCCTCTCACACGTCGTCCACCGCGTCGGCGCGTGAACGGCGTCGGCGCGCACTCAGAGGTCGCGGGCGACCATCTCGCCCCAGTGCTCGAAGCCGTGGCGGTCGTAGAACGCCCGCGCACGCTCGTTCGTCCGGTCCACGTCGAGCACCAGTCGGTCGAGCGGGAGCGACATCGACCGGGCGAAGTCGACGGCGGCGTCTAGCAGGCCGTCTGCGACGCCCGTCCCGCGGTACTCCGGTGCGACGTACAGTTCGTTCAGCACCGCCGCGTCCCAGACGAACGCGAGTCGTTCGGGGAGGACGAAGACGTAGCCCGCGAGCGCGTCGTCGTCCGCCTCGCCGTCCGCCTGGTCGGCCGGTTCGACGAGGACGCATCGCTCGTCGTCGGCGACGCAGCGGTCGACCCAGGCGAGCCACGAGGCGCGGTACTCGTCGGTGAGTTTGCCCTCGTACAGCGTCTGCTTCTCGTCGCCGCCGGTCCCCGTGCCGAGCCCCAGCTCGAACGCGCGTTTGCACGCCCAGAGCGCGTCCGCGTCCGTCGTCGCGTCGTACGGTCTGACCATGCCCGGCGTTCACTCCCGTTGGGCTTGAGTGGTCCGCTCTTCCCACAGGCGACTCGCCATCAGGAAGACGCTGGTCACCACGAGCAGCAACTGGACGCCGGTGTCGACGACGGGGAAGACACGCTCTTGCACCTCGGGTTCACCCGAGCGGTCGGGGTTCGTGTCCACGCCGGTCCGGTACTGCGTCTCCTGGGTCGACCCACGGGAGACGGATTCGGCCGGTTCGCCGTTGCTGAAGTCGACGAACGTCTGGACGAGCCCCTGCTGGTCGGAGATGTGGATCTCCCCGGAGAACGCGTAGAACTGGTCGTGGAGCGGCCAGAACACGTTCACGCCGTTGGTCGTGAGGTCCGGACCGATGGCACCGAAGACGAGCGCAGCGACGACGACGTACCCGACCCGGTGGGCGTGTCCGCCGAACCGTTCGCGCAGTCGCGACGGCCCGGACCCGGCACGGTCGTAGTACACGACCGCCCCGAGGAGCGCCGGGAACAGCAGGGAGTGGAAGGCCGCCCGGTGCGCGCCGAGCCAGACGAACCCGAGGAACACGTCGAGGTCGACGAGGACGGTGAACGCGAGAACGACGAGCAGGGCGCGGCCGGAGAACGCCGGGCCGAGCAGCGCGCAGGCGACGATGCCTGCCAGTGCCACGTGAACGACTGTCGAGGGCATACCCGAGGCATCGTCCGTCGGGGCAAAATCCTTCCGGGTTCGTCGGCTGTCGATATCGGGTTTCGATACCCTTTTGCCTCGGCTCGGCGACGTATCGCTGATGAGCGACAACCCACGCCGTCAGCTGGCGACGAAGATCGCCGGCGAGGTGACGCTCTCGGAGGACCCGGGGGCGACGCTCCGGAAGTGGCGGACCGACTTCGACGTCTCCCAGACCGACCTCGCGACAGAACTCGACGTCTCCTCCTCGGTCATCTCCGACTACGAGAGCGGTCGCCGCGAGAACCCCGGCATCGGCGTGGTCAGCCGCGTCGTCCACGCCCTGCTCGACATCGACGAGTCGCGCGGCGGCGACCACGTCCGGCAGTACGCCCGCGTCCTCTCGGCCGGGTTCGAGAGCGACATCGTCCGCGACCTCAGGGAGTACCCGACGACCATCCCCCTCTCGCGCCTCTACGACGCCATCGACGCGACTGAGGTCCAGTCCGGGGGAGCGACGAGCGTCTCGGGCCACACCGTCATCGACTCCATCGCCGCCATCACGCGCCTCTCCTCAGAGGAGTTCTACCGCCTGTACGGCCAGTCGACGTCGCGGGCGCTCGTGTTCACCGAGATCACGCGTGGCGAGTCGCCGCTGGTCGCCATGCGCGTCGTCACGCCGACGCCGAACGCCGTCGTCCTCCACGGCATCGACGAGGACGACCTCTGGAGGCACGCGCCGAAACTCGCCCGCGCCGACGGCTTCTCGCTCGCCGTCACGACCGTCTCGACCGACGAGATGCTCGACGCGCTGGCGTCGTTGCCGTAGGTCGGTCCCGCCGGCCGGAACCGGACTTTCCGACCCAGAAACTCTCCGCTCCGGTTTTTATCGTCTCCGTCCCGAGTGAACGGTGGCGACGGTCCCGCGCCTGCCCACGAGACCTGTCGCCTCCGACCCGAATCTGCCGGTCCTGACCGACGCCCACGCGACCACCGCCGGAAGAAACGTCGTCTCCGCCGCACCGATCCGTCCGCCGCCCCGCTGACGCTACCGGCCGCGACTGCGGCCCAGTCGATTCACTCGACGTACGTGTACTTCCGCTCGCCCATGCGACCCCAGCCGTCGAAGACGAACTCCTCCTCGGGCGTCGTGAACTCCTCGAGGTCGGAGTCCTTCTCGTGGTTGTGCCGGTCGTGGACCTCCTCGTACTCCGGCCACGAGAGGTCGTACCGGGCGGCCATCTGGTCGTCGATGTCGAGTGCCGATATCTCGTCGGCCCAGCCCGCGGCGACCGTCTCGGCGTGGACCTCGGCCTGCGCGCCGCTGCCGTAGGAGCCGACGCCGAGGACGCTCCCCGTGACGTCCGCGTCGTTCGCGAGCGCGTGTCTGAGGGCGGAGACGCGGGCGATGTGGACCGACCCGGTGTACCAGTTGCCGACGTCGCGGGACAGGCCGAGCGTGGGTTCGATGACCCGGTCGTACCACTCCTGGTACGTCGCGGTGCCCTTCAGCGCGTCCATGTACTCGCGGATGGCCTCCTCGTAGGCCTCGCGGTCCTCGAACGCCTCCTCGCGGGGCTGGCGGCCGATCTCCTCGGCGAGTTCGTCCTCGACCTCGGTGTCGCGGATCATGTGTCGGTAGACGAGCAGGCCGGCCTTCCGGACCATCCCCGGGAACGGCGTGTGGAACGGGATGTACGCGAAGTCGTCGGGGTGGATCTTGCCCGCGACGCTCTCGTAGTCCTCCACCGCCTCGCGCATCCGGGCGAGGTAGACCTGCATCGAGCGCTTGCCGTCGACGCTCGGGAACTGCTGGTTCGGCTTCAGGAAGTCCGTCTCGTCTGCGCTGCCGTAGCCCTGCTCGTTCGACAGTTCGACGATGTCCGGGTCCTCGTCGATGAGCATCGCGACCGCACCCGCGCCCTGGGTCGCCTCGCCGGCGTCGCCCCGGGCGTAGAGTGCCGTGTCCGTCGCGACGACCAGCGCGGCGCGTCCCCGGTTCCGGCCGGCACGGATCCAGTTGTACGCGTCGTCGATGGACTGGGTGCCCGCGATGCAGGCGAACTTGCGCTCGCCCTTGTTCGCGTGGTGGAAGTCGCCCTCGTACACCTGTTCGAGACAGCCCGCGATGTACGTCGATATCGGCTTCGAGTTGTCGAAGGAAGACTCGGTCGCGACGTCGATGCGACCGATGTCGTCGGGTTCGAGTCCCTTCCGGTCCATGAGCTTCTTCGCTGCGTTGGCGCCCATCGTGACGATGTCTTCGTGTGCGTCGGGGAACGACGAGGCGTTCAGACCGAGTCCCTTCGTGAAGTACTCGGGGTCCTTGCCCTTCTCGGGGGCGAACGTCTCCGCGAGGTCGAGTTTCAGTTTCCCGGTCCAGATTTCGATGGCGTCGATACCGACGGTTGTCATGCTACGAATGACTGTGTGCAGGGGCTATATGATATTGTCGACTGAGACTTCGACGGACGTCGATACTCGCTGGGTTCGTCGTCGTCACGTTCCGAATCTGCGTGTCGTCGGCCTGCCGCGAGAATCCCTCGTGGCCGACGTCCGTGCTCGCCCGGTCGTGTCGCGTCGTGCCGGGTCCCCGGTCGCCCGTCGCGGCTACTCGTCGTCCTCTTCCTCTTCGACGACCTCGGGGTCCTCCATCGCGGACTGCAGACTCGCCAGTCCGTTGAGCCACTCGGCGACCGGACCGTACTCCAGTTCCTCCCCGACCTCTGGAGACAGTTGCTCGCCGTCGATGAGGAGCGTCCCGGCCTTCACGAGGAAGCCACGGGCGCTCTCGATGTCCTCCTCGGCCTCCGCCTCGGCGGCGGCCGAGACGTACTCGTCGACCGACGCCTCGGTCGCGGGACCGGCGTGGATGTACTCCATCGCGGAGTGGAGGACGATGCTCAGGCTCTCCTGGACGCTCCCCACGAGGAACACCTTGTCCTCGTCGTCGAACTCCGGTTCGGTGAAGACGATGTCCCCGATCTCGTTTATCTTCTCGGAGGCCTCCTCCTCGTCGAGTTCGTCGTCGTCGTGTGCGGAGACGATCTTCGCGACGGCGATGGCGGCGTCGTCCTGCATCAGGTCGAACACGCGCATCGAGTCGTCGTCCTCGGCGTCGATCTCCTCCTCTCTGACGCGGTCGATCCAGTTCTGCCAGCGTTCGTCCGAGTAGTATTCGGTCGGGGGAGTGCTCATACTCCATCCTACCCCGGCGTAGTGAAATGCCTTTCTCTACGCAGAACCGGGCCTCCCCGTGCCGTGACGACACGTACGGCGGCGAGAGCGCCGTTTCGGGCTAGAGCGTCGCCTCGGTGTCGACGTCGTAGACGAGTTCGGGCGTCTCGACGTGCGCGCGTCGCACCGCCTCCGCGTGGCCGTTCTCCAGCAGCCACCGGACCCGCCGGGGGACCGTCTTCGGCCCGAGGACGGCCCCGGGTCGGTCGGGGTCGTCCACGAAGTCGGTCTCCATCAGGAACGGCGCGCCCGAGGCGGCGGCGACCTCGAGGCGGTCCGTCTCGCTCATGACGCTGGGAATCGGTCCGGCGAGTTCGCCGCCGGCGTAGTGTTTCACGACGCGCGTGCGGTCGAGTCCGGTGTCCTCCGCCCACTCTGCGACCTCGGTGAGGTCGTCGCTGGCCTCGGTGTGCAACTGGACGGCGCAGTCGAGGTCGGCCCCGAGGCCGAAGGCGTGTCGCATCACCTCGTTCGAGGCGTCCCACACCGCGTCTTCGACCTCGTAGTGGGGGCGTCCGGACTTCAGCGCGAGGGCCCGCCCGTCGGCGACGTACTCGGCGGCGAGTTCCAGTCCCGACTGCATCAGGTCCCGGGCCTCGGCGGCCGTGTACCCGTCATCGACGAGGCGCGAGACGAGTCCGGGGTGGACGCCGAGGACGGGCCACGCCCGCCCGTCGAGTCGGTCGGTCGCGTCGGCGACCGCGCCGACGGTCGTCTCGAAAGCGTGCCGGAAGTCCGACTGCTCGGTCGGCACCGGTCCAAGGTGCCACGACGGCTTGTTGACGACGAGCAGGTGCGTCCCGCCCAGGCGCGCGAAGTCGTCGACGGCGGCCATGCCTCGCCCGTTGTCGGGGTCCAGGTGCATGTGGTTGTCCAGGACCGGCGTGTCGAGTTCGTCCATCGCTCGTGCGTGCATGCGTGAGCGCGGATGAAGAACCTGGCTATGGCCACGTTCCCGGAGCAGCGCGACGGTCCCGCCGCCTCCCCCGGCGTTCCGGCCGGGCGTCCCGCGACGCCCTGCTTCGCCGCCGAGCAGTCACTCTTCGAGGACGATAGCGTCGTTCGCGGCGTTCCTGAGGGCGTCGGACCGACCGTGTTCGGCGGGGGCGATGGCGAGGGTCCGGACGCCGTGACGGCCCGCCGTCTCCAGGACCGGCTTGAAGTCGGTGTCCCGGGACGCGATGGCGAGGGTGTCGATGGAGTCGAGGACGGTCGTCTCGGTGGCGTCGATGGCGAGTTTCACGTCGACGTCGCCGCTGGTGACGACGACCTCGAACCCGCGGGCCTCGGCGGCCTGGATGAGTCCGGGCGTGGCGTGTTCGTCGAGGTACAGGCGCGTCACCACGAGGTCGCCGGCGTCGCTCGCGGCGGTCCGGACGTCGTCGAGGTCGACGTCGAAGTCGTCTCGCAGCACGTTCGGCCCGTCGACGAACAGGCCGACCCGCGGACGGGGATGTGGCTCCGTCCCCGGGAGGAGGCGACGGAATCGCTCGTTCATACCCCCCTGTATCGCGGTCGCCGCCAAAGCGGTGGCGATTCGGGGTCGTCCTCGCCCACGCGGGGCCGGGTCGGGTGACCACGCGCTCCTGGTCGCCGGGCGTGGCTGGTCGCGCGCCAGCCGTCCAGCCACCCGGCCGAAGAAGATTCACAGCAATCAGAATTCAATTATCACGCACTAGTATAAAAATAATGTTCTGTCCTCGCGTAGCCGTCGTTACGCTTATATTCCAGTAGCAATCTCCATCGGAAATCGCACATAGAGATAACCAATATCGTAACGTTTTACTACCAGTTGCCACATCCCCATACTGGTCATGACAGATGATGACACCCGGCAGTACGGGCGACGACAGTACCTGAAGACGACCGGAGCGCTCGGTGCGGCGGCAGCCTTCGGCGGCGTCGCGAGCGCCACCCCCGGTCGGACCCCCGGACCGAAGGAGAACGAGATCCTCGTCGGCGTCTCCGCGGGCGTCGCGGACGTGCGAGCGACGGTCGAGCAGGCCGTCCCCACGAACGCGCGCATCGTCCACGAGAACCGGACGCTGCGCTACGTCGCGGTCGAGTTCCCCGACGTGGCCTCGACCCAGGCGCGAGAGAGCTTCGTCGAGTCGGTCACGAGTCGCGACGGCGTCAAGTACGCAGAGCGGAACGCGACGTACACCACGTCGCTGACGCCGAACGACCCGCAGTTCGACCAGCAGTACGCGCCACAGCAGGTCGAGGCACCGTCGGCGTGGGACACGACGCTCGGCTCTTCGAGCGTGACCATCGCCGTCGTCGACACGGGCGCGCAGTACGACCACCCGGACCTGCAGGCCAACTACGCCTCGGACCCGGGGCGGGACTTCGTCGACAACGACTCCGACCCCTACCCGGACGTCCCGAGCGACGAGTACCACGCCACCCACGTCTCCGGCTGTGCGGCCGCGATGGTCGACAACGGCACCGGCGTCGCCGGGCAGGGCAACTCGACGCTCATCAACGGCCGGGCGCTCGACGAGTCCGGCAGCGGGAGCACGTCCGACATCGCCGACGCCATCGAGTGGGCGGCCGACCAGGGCGCAGACGTCATCAACCTCAGTCTCGGCGGTGGCGGCTACACGCAGACGATGAAGAACGCCGTCAGCTACGCGACGGACAACGGCGCGCTCGTCGTCGCTGCGGCCGGGAACAACGGGTCCGGTTCGGTCTCCTACCCGGCGGCCTACAGCGAGTGCGTCGCCGTCTCGGCCGTCGACGACAACGAGAACCTCGCCAGCTTCTCCCAGTACGGGGACAGCGTCGAACTCTGTGCCCCCGGCGTGGACGTGCTGTCGACGACGACGGAGGCCCGTGGCTCCTACGAGGAGCTCTCGGGCACGTCGATGGCGACGCCCGTCGTCTCCGGCGTCGCCGGACTCACCAAGTCCCAGTGGGACCTGACGAACTCCGAACTGCGGAGCCACCTGAAGAACACCGCCACCGACATCGGCCTCCCGAGCGACCAGCAGGGGAGCGGCCAGGTCGACGCAGGTGCGGCCGTCGCGACCGAGCCCGGTGACGGCGGCGGTGGCGGTGGCGGCGGTGGCGGCGGGTCCACCACGGGGAGCGTCACCGACTCGCTGTCGGGGTACTGGGACTCCGACTGCTGGACGTGGGCCTGGGAGTACAGCGACCCGAGCCAGGTTGAGGTCGTGCTCAGCGGCCCCGCCGACGCCGACTTCGACCTGTACGTCAACGACGGCGAGGCGTCCTGTCCGTCGTACAGCAACTACGACTACGCCTCCTACACGGTCGACAGCCAGGAGACCGTCGTCATCGACGACCCCGACACCTCGACGGACCTCTACATCACCGTCGACTCGTACTCCGGGTCCGGCACCTACGACCTGACCATCACCGAGTACGAGTAGCGTCGCACCCCGGCCGACGGTCGCCCGGCCGACCGCGGCCCCCGCAGGCTCGCCGTTTTCTTTAACTCTTTACGTCCCGGCGCCGACGGCCCAGATATGAGTGGTCCGCACATCCTCATCCTCGGAGCGCCCGGCGCAGGGAAAGGAACGCAGTCGGCGAACATCGTCGACGAGTTCGGCGTCGAGCACGTCACGACCGGCGACGCGCTCCGGTCGAACAAGGAGATGGACATCTCCGACATGGACTTCGAGTACGACACGCCCGGCGAGTACATGGACGCCGGCGAACTCGTCCCCGACGCGGTCGTCAACGCCATCGTCGAGGAGGCGCTGTCGAGTGCCGACGGCTACGTCCTCGACGGCTACCCGCGGAACCTCGAACAGGCCGAGGAACTCGCGGACATGACCGACCTCGACGTCGTCCTCTACCTCGAGGTGGCCCGCGAGGAGCTCCTCGACCGGCTCACCGGCCGTCGCGTCTGTTCGGAGTGCGGCACGAACTACCACGTCAAGTACAACCAGCCAGAGGAGGAGGGCGTCTGCGACGAGTGCGGCGGCGAACTCGTCCAGCGCGACGACGACACGCGCGAGGCCGCAGAGAACCGGCTCGAAGTGTTCGAAGAGAACACGCTCCCGGTCGTTGACTACTACCGCGACCACGACGGATTCGTCGCCGTCGACGGGGAACAGGCCCCCGACGCCGTCTGGTCCGACGTGAAAGCAGCCATCGAGTCGAGCGAAGAGTAAAAGACTCTTATCCTCCGATTGCTTACTGGTGCCCATATGGCGTGGACAGCGGAGCAAGTGAGCGATTTCCTCTCCGACAACCCGGGGACGGCGGACGCCCTCGGCGTCGTCATGGCCGTGACCGACGACGGGGAACGGGAGGTCGAGTGGAAGGACGTCAAGAACGAGGACGGGATGGACAGCGGCCGGTGGGGCCGACTCATCCAGAGCGACATCCTCAGAGAACAGGAGGACGGCTTCGTGGTCTCCGACCCGGACGCCGTCCGTGCAGCGCTGGACGACGACCTCGGCGTGGGCGACTCCGACGTCGAGGTCGAGAGCGGCTCCAGCTGGCGGACCGCTGACAAGGTGGCAGCAGCGGTCGCACTCAGCATGATGGCGGGGTACTACTACGACCCCGTCAGGAACGTCGTCGGGGGCGTGATGAACGTCCTCTTCGAACCGCTCAACGACGTGTTGCCGTTCTACGCGGTCATCCTCACCATCGCCATCCTGACCGGCCTCTACTCGACGCTCCTGCAGGCGAACATGGTCGACCGGAGCAAGGTCAGCAAGATACAGGAGAAGATGCAGAGCATCACCGAACGCGAGAAAGCCGCCAAGGAGCGCGGCGACGACGCCGCCCTCGAGAAGATCCAGGAGGAGAAGATGGACGCGCTGAGCGACCAGGGCGAGATGATGAAGGAGAACTTCCGCCCCATGGCGTGGATCATGCTCCTCACCATCCCGGCGTTCCTCTGGATGTACTGGGTCATCCTCACCGACGGCCACCTCGTGGCCGCCGAGCAGAGCATGGTGCTGCCCATCTTCGGCGAGCGCGACTGGATGCAGGGTGCCGTCGGCCCGATGCCGGCGTGGATCGTCTGGTACTTCCTCTGCTCGATGGGGTTCACCCAGCTCATCCGGAAGACGCTGGACCTCGACGCGACGCCGACGTAAGTCACAATCCCTTTTACCCGTAGCCGCCCAGAATGGGTATGTTGCTCACCGTCTCCGGCCCGCCGGGCAGTGGAAAGAGCACCACTGCCGCGGGTCTGGCCGACGCGTTCGACCTCGACCACGTCTCCGGCGGCGACATCTTTCGCGAACTCGCCGACGAGCGCGGCTACACGCCCCTCGAGTTCAACAAACTCGCCGAGGAGGACGACCAGATCGACCGCGACCTGGACCGTCGCCTCCGCCAGGTCGCCGTCGACCGCGACGGCCTCGTCCTCGAATCCCGGCTGGCTGGCTGGCTCGCCGGCGAACACGCCGACTTCCGGTTCTGGCTCGACGCACCGCTCTCGGTCCGGGGCGACCGCATCGCCGACCGCGAGGACAAGGACCCCAGACTCGCCCGCGAGGAGACAGCCGCCCGCGAGTCCAGCGAGGCCGCACGGTACCTGGAGTACTACGACATCGACATCCACGACCTCTCCATCTACGACCTGAGCGTCAACACCGCCCGGTGGGACGCAGACCACGTCCTGCACGTCCTCGTCGAAGCCGTCGAGTCCTACGACGGCGACACCGACGAGGGGAAGTACCCCGTCGACATCGACTACGAGTTCTGACGATGGCCCTGCGCGCACCGCCGGACGAACGCTCGCCCGCCGAACTGCTCTCCTTCGGCGTCTGCAACCTGGACAAGCCGCCTGGCCCGTCCGCCCACCAGGTGACCGGCTGGCTCCGCGACGCCGTCGCAGACGCCCTCGCGGCCGCGACGGACGGACAGCCCATCGACCAGGCCGCCCACGCGGGCACGCTCGACCCGAAGGTCACCGGCTGTCTCCCGGTCCTGCTCGGCGACGCCACCCGCCTCGCCCAGGTGTTCCTCGAGGGCGCGAAGGAGTACGTCGCCGTGCTGGAACTCCACGGCCGCGCACCCGCCGACGTCGAGGCCGTCGCCGCCGAGTTCGAGGGGCCGCTCTACCAGAAACCCCCGCGCAAGAGCGCCGTCTCGCGTCGCCTGCGCGTCCGCGAGGTGTACGACCTCGACGTCCTCGAGGTCGAGGAGCGCCGGGCGCTGCTCCGCATCCGGTGCGAGTCGGGCACCTACGTCCGGAAGCTCTGTCACGACCTCGGCCTCGCGCTCGGCACCGGCGCGCACATGGGTCACCTCCGACGCACCGCCACCGACCCCTTCGACGACACCACCCTCGTCAGCTACCGGGACGTCGTCGACGCGCTCGCGTTCTGGGTCGAGGACGGCGACGAGGGCCCCCTCCGAGAGGTCGTCCAGCCCGCCGAACGCGCGCTCGCCCACCTCCCCAGCGTGGAGATCGCGCCGTCGGCGGCCGAGCAGGTCGCCCAGGGCGCACCGGTCTACGCCCCCGGGGTCCTGTCGGTCGACGACGCGGCCGACCACGGCGACCTGGTGGCCTGCTACGCGCCACGCGGGACCGCCGTCTGCCTCGGCCGGCTGGTCGGTGACGCCGACGCGTCCGAGGGCGTCGTCGTCGACCTGGAGCGCGTCCTGGTGTAGCAGCCTCCCGACGAAACGATACCCTTAAACGGCAGACGGGCATGGTTCGAGATACGGGACCGTGGGGTAGTGGTATCCTCTGCGGATGGGGTCCGTAGGACCCGAGTTCAATTCTCGGCGGTCCCACTACTTATTCCCTAACTCGCCAATCCGGGGCGTTTCAACCCACTCAGCCCCTCGTTTTCGGGCTTTCGGGTTTTCTTATATTTCAGGAACGCCAACAGGAATCTGGCCCCTCTCTCGGAGGTGGTTCAGCGTGAGTACGCTCGACGACTTCACCGACGCCAGCGACGGCGCCGACGTCGACGAGAACGACGAGTGCGACTGCGACGATCTCCCCGACGGTGTGCCGTGCTGGTCGTGCTACCGCGATGCAGAGGCCGAGTTCGACCGGGGTGGTGCCGCATGAGTGTCGAAGTGCCTCACCGCGACGGCCTCGCACAGAGCCGTCAGGCGGTCGAGAATCAGCTCCACCTGACGCCCCTGCGGTTCCCCCCGGAGTGGACGATGAGTAGCTCCTGGCACCGCGCACAGGCCGCACCAGCCACCTGCGGCCCCATCAACGCCACCGAGTTCGACGTACTCATAGGGTACCCCAACACGGACGACCTCGGCGACCGTCACCGCGTCACCTTCACGATCCACCAGGGCGACCTGCTCGCCCACTGTGGGTGTCACGGCTGGACCTATCACGACTGGTGCGCCCACGTCGCCTACCTCTGGTGGCAGTGGAGTCGCGCCCGCCTCGGCGTCACCGACCTCGACACTGGGAGTGTCTACCACGAACCGCCGGTCTGGCTCCGCGTCGACGACCCCGCCCGCCCGACTGCGTCAGCGACCCGTGCCCGGACCGACGGGGGTGACCGACGGTGACGCTCCATCGGCGAGAACTGCGGCGGTTCGCGCACGCGGAAAGTTCGCGCCCGCGCGTGAGTCCTCCGCCCGCCACCCCACGGGGGTGTGCATACGGACTCACTATCGCAACGCCGTCTGCGTATTCAGGGCGTATGCAAACCGCATCTCGTGCATACGATTCCAGTCAGCGAGGTGAGGAGTGATGGCGCGCATGGACCACAACCCGAGTTCCCGGGTGTCGTTCGGGTTGCCCGACGCCGACAGGGACGACCTCGACGAGATCGCCGACGACCGCGGCGAGAGTCGAAGCGAACTGCTCCGGACGCTCGTCAAGGAGTTCCTCCAGAACCACCGCGACGACGACACCGACGAACCGGAGGGCTTCGTCCCCGGGCGGTCCGAACCCCGGACCATCTACCTCGAAGCACTCGATGCTTCCGACGAGAACCTGCGCCTGCACGAACGCCACCTGTCGCTGATGGCGCAATCGCTCAACACGTTCAACACGGACGGCATCCGGTCGGTGCTGCAGGACCTGCGCCGTCGCGGCTTCGTCTCACGGATGGGCCACCCGCCCGACTGCGACATGAAGAGTCTTCCGTCAGTCTACCGGGTCAAGCCCCGGCCGGTCGACCCCGCGGACTGGACGTACAACGAGAGCAGCCGCCACGAGCGCCGCGACATCGCCGACCTGCTCGGCCGCCCCGACGAGGGCGACGCGTGCATCGGCCACCACCCCAACGCCGACGAGACGGAGTGTCTGAAGTGTGGTGCACGACTCGACACCAAGCCCGACCGGTGTGCCTGTGGCGTCCCGCTCGACGACGGCGAAGACCGCTGTCCGAACTGTCGCACCGTCTCCGACGATGGAGGTGTCGAGGCATGACAGACGCGCAGCGCTCGCGTCTTCGAGAGAAGGCACAGATCGAACGCGATATCCGCGACCACAACCGCCGGGTTCGCCAACTCGAAGCGTGCGACGTCTGTGGTGGCGATGTGCCGGACGAGGACTTCTCGGCGAAGCTCGCCGCCGCTGGGGGGTGTCTCACTGGGCCGTTCTGCTCCAGGGAGTGTTACTGGAGGTGGATGAACTCATGACAGACGTGACCGGTCGGTGTCTCGCAACCGGCTGTGACGCGACCTTCGAGGACTGGCGGGACGCCGCAGAACACCGGCGCAACGCCGACCACCCAGACCACGGCGAAATCTGGGAACCCTAACGACAGGCTGCGACGCCCCTGTTGACACCGTCAGGTTCTGTCAGAAGCGGCGTGCTGCATACAGAAGTTGTAATCAGCGCGGTGTTGGCGTTCGTTTCGCTCCGTTCTGACTGATTCAGCCGGTAGATGGAACGTGCGAATCTTTCACCGCCGAGTGAGGACTCCTGATGAATCAATATCAAACGCCAAGCTACCACCCTTATCCTCATCGCCAGGGTAATAGTGGACGTGGTCTTGGTCTGTCAGAAAACTATTGTTTTCGTAGAGGCCATACTCAATAATGTACGGTTGCACTTCAGCGACGTCTTCTCGTACTGTTTGACCGTCTGGTTCGACATCAAGATCTGCTGAAAACACCTGCGCTTTGCTTCTGGAGGAGTCCGCATCGCTTCGGAGAATCTCTATTTCAATTGTATATGGAGTATTGCTATGATTGAAGATAGTCAAAGAGAGTGGTGCGGCTTCCGAAAAATATCCTGCACACCCGGCGAGCCCCGAGCAGAGAGGAATCGTTCCAGCTACGAAGGCACGTCTTTTCATAGGCCAATTATATCTATAATTTATAAATATTTTTTGGAGCGATTGAGTTGTGCATCATATCGAATATTTCCCACACCTCAGTTCGAAGCTGCGCCAGTTAGAGAGACGCGCGCTCTATTCAGCACGCCACCGGCAACTCACCACCATCCGAGAGTTGTAACAGGGTCAATAGATTTGGTGTCTGGCCGTCGGTCGGCCAGTGTTCTCCACTATTTATTCAGCGAGGTCGATCTGTCGGTCGCCCTGTACTGTCACCGTGTATCCTTCGTACTCGAAGGTGACTTGCAATCCCTCGTTCTGGCTGTCGAAGAGTCGGTCGAGCGCATCCGGGTCCACCGAATCGATGAGAGGATCGAGCGAGAGCGGGTCGACGTCTTTCGCCTGGGCGACGTCCTCGACGATCTGCGTGGAGAGCTCTACTGATACCTGTGTTTGTCTATGCTGGCGCCTCATTTTATCGAGTATGCCCATTATTCCACCACACTCTCCCAAGCCTTGAAATTGGTATAAACCACTACGACCGTGTATGCCATTTATTGTCTGTACTCGAACCATTGCAGGAGAATAGGTATCCGCACGCCCTTCGCCCTCTGGCGCCTGAAACGCCGACTGGGACTAGTTGGTTTTCGCCAGTTTAAACCAAACTCTCTGCTTCAGAGAGGATTACCCGGCTTCTTTCAGCTCGTTTCCTCGGGGGTGTTCGTCAGTGACCGCGTTTTTCAGACGACCACGGTGCCCGCGCTGGCCACGCCCGGGGTTCTGGACCCCCGATCGCGTTCGTCGTCGACCGCGCGTTCCTCCTCGACGGTATCTTCGAGAAGACGAGGCGGTCGAACACACGGAGACGAGCAATGTCGTGGTCGCGAACGTACCCGGAGGCGATTTTCATAATCGCATTCACGGCCGTAGAACAGTCGAACGGGTGGTTAGGCTGATCTGGTACGACGATCGAGGGTTCATAATCGGCCGAAATCCCCGCAAGGATAGCTGTGCCCGCGGTGGGATGGGTGAGCCAGGAAACTGTGAGCGGGGGTCAGCAGAATGCGAAACACGGGGGGTAGACATCCCGGTATAGGGGGAACCGAGGCAGACTGGGAAGCCAGGAGGCGACGACCGAGGCCCAAATTCCGGGGGTGAAATCTTCATAATCGGTTCCAGTCGTGCGGTTTCGGTGCTCAGGAACGCAGACGATTTGCGGCACCCCATCACTGGATTCGGGCAGGAGGGCCCGCAGCGCGTCACTCGCCAGATCTCGGGCATTGAGCGAACGTGGGGGCCCCCCGTTCAATCGTCATAATCGCACCCCAGAATCCACGATAGGCGCCTTCTTGCGGAGGTTCAGGCCGATTATGAACATCCCTTCGCGGGCGCTGGGCGGCCTAGAATCGATATCGGGCGTTCTGTGGGCCGAACGCCGATTATGACTTGTCGAGCCGGTCGCGGACCCACTCGACGGGGTACATGGCGGTGAGTCCGGGTGTGTCGATGCGGAACTACTGGGTGGCTGATTCACGGGGGTGCTGGTGCGGAATCGCTTTTCGACCTTCCACACCGAGGTTCGTCCATTGCGCGGCCCGTTCACAGCGGTTTCTCCGAGATCCAGGTTCCACACTCGGTTCGAAGCGATTTCCGTTCCGCAGAGTGCTCTAAAGACTCGCTACGCTACTAGTGGTTGTTCCCCAATCGGCCTGAACACCCGCAAGTAGGGCTGTAAGCCGGTTTGTGAACTGATTGTGGAGGGGGGTTCCAGCGCGGGCTCGATGAGTGAGGAAATATCCAATGTCGTCGAAACCAGAAGGTAGGGCGCTCGATGGGGGCGTTCGTGCGTCGTTCGACGTGCGCAAACTGAGGTGTCGAGTGGTCTCTCTGGGAGACCTGCGTTTCCACAATCGGTTGCTGTCTTGCGGTTTTGTCTGTGAGGGGGTTCGTTGGACGGGATTGCCGGCTTCCCGCGAGATAGCGACCCTCGCGTTTCGGCCGAATTCGGGCCCCTCAGCGGCCTTAGACCGACATCTGGGTTTCCAGAACAGACCATTTGGTTGGCGCCGCGCTCGTTCCACAATCACCTTCAGCACAGCGGGAGCGTCCCTCTTGCGGGGGCTGAGGCCGATTGTGGAACGACGCAGACCGAGCGAGCGAGGCTATTGGGGGTGGTCAGCGAGTTTCAGGGCACTACTCCGGTTGTGGAAGAACTTTCGACCTCGCCGACACGTTGAACCGGCGCTGTTCGAGGCCCGATCGAGCAGCAGAGCACCAGCGGCTCCCAAGTGTGTGTCACTCACCTACCTCCGGGAGTGTGGACATTGTACAATAATACGTGCCGTCTGCAATCGTGAGCGCCTGGCCCGGCGGCCCGGCGAGCGGTTGTGTTTACAATCTCGATAGCTACCGTATTCTCGTATTGGTTGGTACGTGAACCGCCTCCGGGGTCAAGTGGTTCGAGAGACCTACGGTCTCTCGTCACCACGGAAGTTCGAAGATCTTCCGAACGACCCCGAGGTTTTCCGTGGTTTAGTCGGACACTTCCATCCGACCATCGGCTCGATAGCCTCGGGCGGTCGGGGCGTCTACGGCCCCGATGCCTGCCGTCGGACCTTCCGAACAACGGGAAGGCTGTTGAGAGCAGGTACGTTCCAATCGAGTCTCTTCACGCCTTTCACGGCGGTATTGACGCTTGCACTACGGTCACTGTGGTCTTGATGCTCACAGTCCCGGCATTTGTGCCGTTTCTTGTTGCGGTTCGCGCGTTCTGTCTGCTCACGCATCGGACACCGCTGGCTCGTGTACGCAGGGTCAATCCACGCAGTCGGGATGCCCTCGAACGACGCTTTGGACGACGTGTAGTATTGGAGGGCACGGAACGGAAGGTGGTGCAAGCGTCGGTTCATCCGTGTACCGTCGTCGATACGATCGCGCATCTCTTTGAGGTCTTCAAAGACGATGCACGACTTCTCGAACTCCTGGCTCCACTCCACGAGGTGACGACTCACCTTGCGGAGGCGGTTGGACGACCCGTGCTGAATACAGGGTGCATAGTCAGCAAACCAGCTTGGAGCGAACCAGGTGGGTTAGAGTTCCCGGTGTGTGACCGATACTTATCAGCGGGTCGCCCGGTTGCGGCACGGTATGGCGGTCGTGACTCGACAGAATTTCGGGGGTATCGTGTGGATTGTCTTCGCTTTCGTTAACGCTGGCATCGGGGTCAAGGCAAGTGATCCGCAGGTCGCTGCTATCTTCGCCTTCCTGAGCATCGCATGGACGCTACTCGGGGCTGCGTTCGTCTGGCATGAACGGATTCCCGTCCTGCAGAAACACCGGGAACGGGACAGGTAACCCAGTAACATGGATTACAGACACACGCGAGCCCCATGCCACAGACATCCCCACACTGACCACGTACCGAGTTGCATGAGACGGTTCTCTGACGCGCTCAGATACGGTCACCTGTCCTGTCCTGTCCCCGTCGAAATACTCACCTGATGATAGCTCTCAGCAGTCGTGGTACATCGAGTGCGCGAATGCAGCAATCGATATTACATCCGGATTGAATCCGACAAGTCACGCATTTCCTCTATGGACGCTCGAAAAATACTCGTAGTAAAGTGGACGCGCGCCGTCTAACCGATATGGACGCGGCACAGAGAGGGGCCCACGAACCATCCCGACCAGCTGAAGTTTGGGTCCTACTCATCGGGACACTTTTCCTCTCTCTTACGGCCCTGATCGGGGGATTCTATCTCGTTCGAGATCCAACGGGCCAGAGCATCGGTCTCGTCATGGCTGTCGATTTGAGCCATCTCGACGGCACTCCGTTCACGACCTATACGATTCCTGGACTCATTCTCGTCGTGTTCTTGGGGTTGTACCCACTGGCAGTTCTGTATGGCCAACTTACGAGACGTTCGTGGGCATGGTCCGGGTCGCTACTGATGGGAATCGTTCTCCTCGTCTGGATTGTCGTTGAGGTGTATCTAATTGGCTACATCTCGCCACTTCAACCGGCGTACGGACTCGTGGGCATTGCTCTCGTCGCCCTTTGCCTCCTTCCGTCCGTGAGAAGGTATTATCGAGAGATGTAACACCGTGTACCGGTTCAGCTGATGAATCAGCGACCCGTAATGCAAAGTGCACCCTCTGTATCTCGCACACCGCTTCTGGCAGGTCTCGAACAGGACGCTCAACCACTGCTGAATAGAGGGCGCAAGTCGGTCACACGACTTGCTCGTTTTCGGTGGCCCGTACGGACTGCACAGTCCCTGTTCCGGAGACTCGTTCCAGCCTCAATCACACAGTCACGACTGCCACACCCTCGTTGAGGAACTGTTCGGAGTCGAGTTCCTCGACGATGAATTCGGCTAAGTCGTCTCGCGTTGTCGTACTGCTCTCCGGGTCGCTGTATCCGACTTTTGCCCGATAGTTTCCGGAGCCGTTGTCCTCGCTCAACCCGGACGGTCGGACGATCGTCCAGTCGAGGTCAGTAGCCCTGATTCGGTCCTCCATACGCCTCATGTCCGCGTACACCCGCCGCAAGAAGACGCGTTTGATGAGTACCTCGTAGAACACGGCGTTATTCGTATCCCATCCCGAGGGCACGGAGTGGGTTCCCGAGTCCTGGAGGGACCTGTCGTACTCTCATGCACGGGGACGACCAGTTTCCCGAGTGACCTGCGGTTCGGCGTTCCAGGTTCCGCTGGAGGCGGTAGACTTCTCGTTCCCTCGGGAATGGTGGCCGGTATGCCCGTGACAGCGATTGCTTCGGCCACCGTCCCGCTACCACACGGAGTGTTCGACGGGGCCGAGACGTCGTCTCTACCTCCATCGCCGCCTCTACCAGGTGAAACTATCATCATTAATAGATTCTATATGCGCTCTATGCGGGCAGAAACCACTATGTTATACGCCGTTTAGTTATGGGAACTGAGAGGCGGTAGAATACCGTTTGCTACCCCGATGGCGCGCTCCGTAACGTCCGCCCTACCACCGACGTGGCCCCCGTCGCCCATGGTATATCTTGGCATCCCTGGCGATTATTTCGAGTCAAGTGCGGAATCTCGATAAAAACCGGTACGAACTACCTAAACCGTCTTCAGTGAGACTGCTCACAGCAAAGGGATGCAGGGTGACGAGGTGGCTTTCGGCACTGGTGTACGGAATCTAATAGACCCGGACGGGAATTCACTGACCCGAAACCACATCGGCGACAGCGCCGATCGTCAATACCTCTCCGGCGCAGACCTGGCTAGTTCGAGTTTGACCGGACCGGTCCCGGAGGAAGTTCTGGACTCCCCGTGATTGACAGTACTAACGTCCGGGGAACGTAGCGAACCCATCCCCTCGTCGGAGGTGACGAGGATTTTCTCTGCGTTTTCGGAACGATGTCCAGTATCGACGGTCGTGAACGAACCGGGAATCCCGAGCACGCACCGGTTGCTGACGTGGTCGAACTCGTGTTGAGTCGCACCCAGAATCCCCGGACTGAAAACCACGTGGCACGACGTCACTACTGTCGTCCTCCTCCGCAGTGGAGGAGCGAGCAAGTGGCTACTCCCGATGGTGATGCGATGACCGACCCTCATTTTCAGAGCACGAATAGTTGGCCCCCGCGGAACGACTCCGGTACGTCGCCAGTCGCTCGCTGGCGAAGCAGTCGAGGTGGGCGACAGGTGTTGGGAAGTCGGTCTCGGCCGGTGCGAAGTCGTTCGTGTGCACCGAGAACGTCTCCTCGCCGGGCAGGCGGCCTCCGCGTTCGGTCGAATCCAAGCGCGTCACGACGCCGAGATAGTCGAAGTCGTCCCGCAGGAGAGGTCGGCGACGACGACTACCGACGTGTGTCGACCCACGACCTCCGGCGCTGCTGGGCGAACCACCTGCTCGTCGAGGAGGCCGTCAGTCCACGCATCGTCATGGCGCTCGGTGGCTGGAGCTCTTATGACGCTATTGAACCGTATCTCGCTGCTCCGACCGAAGAGAACATCAACTCGACGATGTCATCCGTCGATCCGTAGACGCACCTCGTCGACATATTCACATAAAAAATCGAATGGGGGGAGTTCGAATCGCGATGTCCCGTGATTAGGGAACCGCCGCTTCGAAGAATGTCTGGCTAAAGTCAACAGAGGACGATGTCCACGTAATCGTTGATTCGTCGCCGGTCTTGAAGGCGATGCTCGCGCCGGGGGGTCAGCTTCGGGGTGAGCCGGAACCCGAAATGGCTCGTCGAACAGACGGGCCTCGACATTGGAAACGTCGAGTCCAGCCTCCGCAATCCCTCCAAAGGCGGCAGGGGTATCACGCGTTGCCACGGCCTCTCCGAGTTCATTGATAACCCACGGGGACAGGGATGACTAAATTAGTGACGCTAAAAAGCGAGCAGGAGGGGGCTTTTATCCACGTCATCCTACCTAACCAATCGGCTTTCAAAGTTGGTGACTACACCGACATACTGCACGAGTTCAAGTGAAAATACGCTGGCCTCCTCTCGTGCTTCGCCTGCCTCGTTGGTAGTAACCAATGCGATGACGACCAAAAAATCCGATAGAGGGACCGAGGTCCGTTAGAATGCTGTGTAGCTCGTGTATAGGACTTGCGAGTTGTCGCTGGATGAGGAACTCCAGACGATGTCCAGTTCGGTGTCGGTAGCGAATGTGGTACCAGTCCCGCCGGCGCTGTCAATAAGCACTAGTTGGTCGCCAGCGGTGACCTCTGCCCCGTCCCAGTTGTCGGTGGTTGTGGAAATTCCGGTGGGGGTTTTGCTTGCACCGTCGCCATCCCAAACAGTGGTGGAACCGACAAGCACACTAAGAGTTTCTCCGTTTACAGGTCCACCACCCTCATGTTTGAGCGTAATCTGATTGTTCCCAGAGCCGTCGGCGCCGAAATCCACGCTGAATTGAGCCTGGGGGACCGGCTCTGTGCTGTCGCCGATGTTGAGGACGAATGCGCCGATTACGGCGGCGAGGATCACGGTTATGGCGACCATGAGGATGACCCCTATGACCGGCGAAACAGCGTCTTCATCCGTAAATAAGTTCTTCAGATCCATATTTTATCCTTCGTAGGTGCCGATGATCTGTGATTGATCGCTTGAAGTGCTGGTCCAAACGATATCTACGGTTGAGCCCGCACCATCGAAGCAGGTTTCATTCACACCCGCCGTGTAAGTGCTTTTATCGAACGGGTCACTTACACTGCAGCCAGTCGCGGACAGTTCGTCGCCACTAATTGACGGGCCACCGTTGTGAGTGATTTCAAGATCGTTGGAGCTATTGGTCTCTTGGAAATCCCAGCTGACTTGTGGGACCTGCTCTGTGCTGTCGCCGATGTTGAGGACGAATGCGCCGATGACGGCTGCAAGAATCACGGTTATCGCGACCATGAGGATGACCCCGATGACCGGTGATACTGCGTCGTCGTCTGTGAAGAGCTGTTTCAGATCCATGTGTATGCCTTTTTGTCGTTGTTTCCCACACCATCCAGGCGGTGGGCCCTTCCCACACGGTAGAGCCGGAGGCCGCCTGCTGGCGTTACCCGACCCAGTATGTCCGGTTGTCATAAAGCTATCTCAATACCTCATTTATCATAGTATAATGCAACGTTACAAACCAATTTTTGACCGTACCTGGATGCTATCAAGCCCCTATTGAAACGCCGAGAGACGTTTCAACACTCACAGAACCAGTCGTTCCGAACCGATATCCCGACACCCCTCTGTTCAATGGTCAGATGAGAGATTATTCCAGTTTTTCAGCCAACAGTATTATGTACTACCTATCCGGGAGCGATTACCATTGACTCGCGCGCGCCCCACCACCCGAGTCAGAAACCCACGGGTAACCACCACCGAACGCTTGCGCTGCGAGCCTGGTGTGGAAGCCGTGTAGCAGGTCACATGGACGACCCTGCCAACTAGGTCGCGAGACCGCCAGACACTATAAACACCTGCGGGCGTTTGCTCGAACTGAAAACACCCCCGGGGCTCGACGCCGAGTGCGACCTCGCCAACACCTTCGCGACACAGCTCGGGCTCACACCCCGAGCGCGTCCGACGATACCGCGAAGTCCGGGCGTACGGCTCCCGACAACGCCCGTAGACACTGGTTGCTCGACTGCAGTCGCCTGATAACAAGGTGTGTGCTATCTGAGACTACAGACGGCGGTAGGGAACCCACACGATCCACACACCACCACAACCGCTGAAGACAGCTTGTTCATCCCTTCGCTGGGCTTCGGTGAAGTGCCGCTGTGAACGGCACTCCATCCCTACCACCGTCTGGCCAGAGCGCTGGTCTCGGGTCGCGCCCGTCGCTGGTGTTCGTCTGCACGGCAGTCCTCCGTCCCCGAGCGGGATAGCCGAGTGGGCGGTCGGGATACCCGGTGCTTCGAACCCGCTGCCGGTCCCGATGCCGTTCCGGACCAGCCCACCGACGGAGGGCCGTCTACGGACCGGACCGAACGGAAGTGGCGTCCCCTCGAAAGTTCCAACTGGCTCAGGTATTCCCTCCAGTTACCCGAGTTTGTCTTCTACTGTTCGACCGGAATCCGGCCCGTTTGAGATATCCAAAAGTAATTATTAACCTGGCAATAGGCCTTTTCTGGTTGCACACCCTTCACGCGTTATGGACGGTTCCGAAGCGGAAACAGATGCCTTCACCACGCTGTCTGACCCGCATCGACGGTACGTGCTCTACTACCTCACCCAGCACGACACGCCGGTCGACCTCGACGCCCTCGCCACCCGGGTCGCGGCCTGGAGCAGTGATACCACGCCAGCGGCCGTCGAACGGACCACCGTCGACCGGGTCCGCACGGAACTGTACCACGCTCACCTTCCGAAGCTCGAAGAACTCGGCGTCGTCACCTGTCGGGACGACCAGCGGGAGGTCGACCTCGCCGAGGACACCGAGTTGCTGCAGCCGTACCTGGACTCGGCGCGTCAGTCGGAACTCGGGGCCGACGCTCCGGAGTGACGGCCGCTGAGTTGGAAGAATCGGAGGGCGTCGGGTGGGGGTTTCAGCAACGGTATATCGCGCCGTCTATCCTGCACCGCCGCAAGAACCCTCAGCCATCCAAAATTTCAGCGATATAGCGGCTCTATTCTGTGAGGTCTATCTGTCGGTCGCCCTCCACGGTCACCGTGTATCCCTCGTACTCGAAGGTGAGCTGCAGTCCCCGATTCTGGCTGTCGAAGAGCCGGTTGAGCGCATCCGGGTCGACCGAATCGATGATCGGGTCGAGAGAGAGGGGGTCTACCCCTTTCGCCTGGGCGACCGCCTCGACGACTTCCGAAGAGAGTTCGACTGACTTCTGTGTGCTCCGCAGCTTCATTTTACTGGGCATGCCCATTATTCCACCACTCCGTTCACAATCACGAAGCGGGTAAAAGCTACTGCCACTGTTCAAACGGTTTTATGGACGAGATGGGACCACGTTGTGTCGGTATAGTTCTTCGAAGGCGCCCTCGCCTGTCCGACGCTGGAAACGCCGATTCAGTACGATCGGCTCCCGCCACTTCGCACGAAACTACCCGGGGTCGGTAGAGTACCCTGCCGGTGGCCGTGGGTTCCAGACCCGGTATGCCTCGTCGACCCACGTCAGGGAGGGCGGCGGAATTCGGGCAACAGGTATTTCTGGTCAGACGACAAGTCCCGGTATGGCCGACGAGGGCGACGACGTGGAGGACGCGACGCGAATCGAAGAGACGATGGACGAACTGGGCGTCGACCGCACAGGAGACGCTCTCTCGGACGTATTCTCGGACCGAGCCGAAGACGCGGGCGGGGAAGTGGAGGAGTGACCGGCAGGCCGCAGGCGTGCCAGCACGGCGGTCGTCGAGGGGGCCGGGGCATGGCACCGGAACACCGGAATCTGCGCCGCCGGCGACCCCACTCGAATCTACTGCACGACGCTTCGTGATTGTCGTTCAACACTAGTTCGTACCGCAGGAAAACACTTATGCGCAAATCGAGTTTCAGGTAAAAATAATGGGACCATCACGGCGGAAGCTACTCGGAACGACAGTCGCCGCTGGCGTCGCAGGAAGTACGGCCGGCTGTCTCGGCCTGGGCGGCTTTCTCGAACTCGGCGGCGTTCCGGACATCTGGATCAAGAACGACTCGAGTTCGACGCGAACCCTGACCGTTCGCGTCGTTCGTTCCGACGACGACGAAGAACTACTCGTGGAGACGCTCGAACTCGACGAAGATGAGACGCGGGAGTACGAAGAGGTCGTGGGCGGGTACTCCTGTCGCGTACGCGTGAACGTCGAGGACGGGCCGAGCAAGACCACGGAGTGGAGAGACGACGATTCGGACTCGAACGGGTTACAGGTCGTCGTCACAGAGTCCGACGTGCACTTCCGAGAGGTCTAGGCCCGGTCACGGTCCCGGGCCTGGTCACAGCTCTGCCGTCGCCGGTCGGTGGAGGCACCGGCCGAGGGGTTCACCGCCCGAGCAGGCCCGGCCACGCGTCGTCGCCGATGGCGCTCTTCTCGACGACCTGGGGACGGGACTGACGTCGCCCCGACCGACACGGTGGTGGGGTCGGGTACGTCCCGGTCCGGTCAGCCCTCGCCTACGCTCGTTCGCTGGCGGTAGCTGGGGTATTACAATCGCCGTTAGTCCTCCGATAGCGACCATGGCCGAACGTGAACACCCTCCAGAAGAGACGGTGCTCCAGACCGACGTCGAGCAGGGAACTCGCGGGCTCTACGACCGCGAGCGGGCGATCGTCGAGCGGCACTTCACCGACCGCGACGGTCGCGTCCTCGACCTCGGCTGCGGGTCCGGACGTGCCACCGCCGGCCTCGCCGAGTACGGCTTCGACGTCGTCGGCGTCGACAGGTGCGAGGAGTCGGTCGCCACCGCCGAGGACCGCCACCCGGACCTCACGTTCGAGGTCGACAACGCCACGAACCTCGACTTTCCCCCCGAGTCGTTCGACTACGTCCTGTTCGCCGGGGGCGGGATGGACGAGATACGGCCCGAGTCCGACCGGGCGCGCGCGACCCTGGAGGCGTGGCGCGTCCTGAAGCAGGGTGGCGTCTTCGCGTTCGATTCGGACAACATCGTCGACCGGTTCCTCTTCGACCCCACGTCCCGCGACGACTGGGCATCCCTGCGGCGATTCGTCGGACGGAACCGCGGGGGGCACCGGGTCACGTCGCGGTACGCGTGGGTCGAACGCGACGGCGGGTTGGACTTCAGGTACGCCATCGACCCGCACTCCCAGCGCCGCCGACTGGAAGACGTCGGCTTCGACGTCGTCGACGTCGTCCAGCGGTCGGAAACCCGGTTCCGTCCCGTCACCTTCGAGCCGCGCCCGTACTACGTCGTCCGCAAGGGCCCCGACCAGGAACGGACACCGGAGCGGCGGACCCGGTCCGGATACCTGGAGGAACGCCACTGAACCGCCCGCCTACCCATTAGCGGCTTCGACCTGCGGGACGACCCGGTTCGACACGGGCGCCGACCCTCGTGCGTGGCGAAACGAGCGGATAACAATGTTACCGTCTCTCGATAGGTGAGGTGCGGTAGGAAGCGCCAGCACCCTCGACCGGTCGGACCCGGCCTCACGTGCCAACAGTTGGTCGCTTTCCCGATTCGGTCTCCCTGCCTCCTCTTCCTACCGTCTCCGTGTCCGTAACGGGAGAGTATCCGTCGACGAGTCCCCGGACACTGCCAGCCCGGCCATCCACAACAGTTTATACAGTTGCCTGATACGTTCGGGCTATGAGCCTGCTGCCCTGGCTGCTCAGGTGGCCCCGCAGACCGGTCTCACTCGGCGTCTTCCTCCTCCTGGTGGCGTTCAGCGTCGGCACGCTGGCGGCGTTCGGCGGTCTCACCGGCGAACTCGCCAGCGAGAACGTCACCGTGGAATCGGCCGACGTCACCGTCCGACTGAACGACGAGACGCAGTTCCCGGACGCCGGAAACGGCACCGTACAGACGTGTCTCGCGACGGGGACTCCGGGCGACAGCATCGGCGTCCTCGGGGACGTCACCCTCGACGTCCCGAGGGACCGGGACACCGGCGAGGACCCGCTGACCGTCGTCGTGAGCCTCGCCCACACCGAGGAGACCACCACAGCGACCGTGGAGGAGACGGGACGGGTGACGAGCGACGTGTTCTGGGTGCTGGCGGACGACGAAACGCTCTCCGTGGGCGACACTGCGAGACTCCAGGTAGACGTGCGGTCGGACGGGTCGACCGTCGCCAGCACGACGGAGACCGTCGTCGTGGGGAACGGGTCGCGGTCGTACGATTGTTGACTGGGGCCTCCCGGTTCCGAGCTTCTACAGGGGCGAATACGAGCGTGCCCTTCAGTTTGGCCGGCGTCGGCGGTGTCCTTTCCGTGTCTTCCGACGGTGAGCTACTCACGGAGTCCGGCCCCTCTCTCGTCACGAGAAACTGCCAGGGGACCGCCGATCCTCGGGCCTGAACCGATACTCGCCCCGGCTCGCCTGTGGGTACGACCGTACCGACCGTCGGCGTCCCGGTGCGGGCCGGCGCGAGTGTGCGAGAACCGGGTCTGGCAGAAATGTAATATCTACATATATCGAACTAAACTGATTGAACTGCCCGGAACGAACATCGAACGGTAGTGGAGACGCTCCCCGGGACGACAGAGACCGTAGCGATCTCGACGTGCCTTCTGCTTTCCAGAGAGCTGGTAGAATCCCTGTAGCACCTATCTGGGGCGTTTCCATGGTACTCGTGCAGACGCGACTTCGACAAGTTCGAATCGAAGCTCTCGATATCTACGCTCTTACCCAGAAGAATCGCAGAAAATGTGTCAGACGAAAACATACACTGGCTTCAAGTGTAGTATATCAGATTCAAGGGCAGTAGCAGCCGGAAGCCGGACAGCTACCGACCTCGACTAGCCCGGACAGGTTCGTTCGTAATGAGAAGATTATACAAACGATATCTAACAAACATCTTACTTCAGAGCCGCTCCCAGACGACGGACACGCTCTCCACCGAGTATCGACCACCCGACCAGGGTCCGTCGGCTGGAGGGTTGCACCTGCCGGGTGAAGAGATTCGAGTCCGGCGGGCGTTACTCAGGTATGTCTCGCGACTCAGCGGACGCCACCGGTGTCGGAACCGACTTCGACCGAGACGTCGGGTCGGGCAGTGCCGAAGACCGTGCGGCGCTCCGGCGAATCGACCGGGTGAGTACGGTTCTCGACGAGTCGATTCCCGTCCCGGGGACGAACTTCCGGTTCGGTCTCGACCCCGTCCTCGGACTCGTCCCGGGTGGCGGGGACCTCGTGGCGGCCATCGCGTCGCTGTACATCGTCGCCGAGGGGTACCGTGCCGGCGTGTCGACGAGGGGACTGCTGAAGATGCTCGCGCTCGTCGCCGTTGACGTCGTCGTCGGGTCGGTTCCGGTCGTCGGTCCCCTGTTCGACGCGGTGTGGAAAGCAAACGTCTGGAACGCACGCATCGTGGAGGAAGCGCTGGTCGAAGAGGAGTCCAACCGCGTTCCGGTCGTCTGAGCCGGTTCTGGCTGTGGAGACAACCGGGTGGGGTCACGAACAACGTTTTTGGGTCTCAGTGGCGTAGGCCGACTCGACATGGACATCGCCGACGCAGTCACGACCGAGTACGTCTCGCTCGACCCGTCGACCCCCGTCTCGAAGCTCCGCGGCACGTTCGACCAGGACGCGCGTCGGGCGGTCGTCGTCGAGACCGACGACGGGTTCGAGGGCGTCGTCGCCGAATCGGACCTCCTCTCCTCGCATCACGACCCCGAGGAGAAGGTCGGGTCGGTGATGCGAGCCCCGCCGCGGGTGCGCAGGAAGGAGGACGTCCGCGAGACGGCCCGGTTGATGGTCGAGAGCGAGTTGAAGCTGCTCCCCGTGTTCGAGGGGTCCCGGTTCCACGGCGTCGTGACCGACTACGACCTGCTGGCCCTCGTCAGGTCGAACCTCTCGGTGCTCGACGTCGAAGACGTGTTCACCCGGGACCTGATCCACGTCGCCCCGGACGACACCATCGGCGAACTGATCAACGTCGTCAGCGACCACAGCATCACCCGGGTTCCGGTCGTCGACGACGGCGAGGCGCGTGGCATCGTCAGCGTCCACGACCTCGTGGACTTCACCGTCCGACAGCTGGACCGGGAGCAAAGCGGCGCACCCGACGGGTTCGACGCTCACGGCGGGTCGGGGTCCCACGAGGGGTTCCGGACGCACCGGGGCTACGGCGAGCGCGCCGGCGAGTCCGCACGGCTGCTCGACCTCCCGGCGAGGGACGTGATGTCGACGCCCGTCGAGACGGTGACGGCCGACACCTCCCTCGACGACGCCGTCGGCCGCATCCTCGAGGAGGAGTACTCCTCGCTGCTCGTCGAATCACGGGACGTCCAGTGGCCACTCGGCATCGTGACGACGACCGACGTGCTCCAGGCGCTGACGGTCACCGAGGACGACCACGTCGACGTCCAGGTCTTCGGCGTGGACCTGCTGGACACGCTGACCCGGGCCGACATCGCGGACCGGGTCGAGGAGATAGACGAGAAGTACGGCGAGATGGACATCCTCGAGGCGAACGTCGTCTTCCACCGGCACAAGGAGCGGAACCGTGGCATCCCCCTCGTGCTGTCGACGGTCAGGCTGTTCACGGACGAGGGCCGGTTCACGGGGTCGGCCGAGGAGTACGGCGCGACGGCCGCCTTCGGGGCGGCCGCCGACGTCGCGGAGGAGAACGTGCTCGAGGACAAGGGACGCAAGCAGACCAGGGAACGGAACGAGATGGACCGCGAGCGGACCGAACGCCTCCTCGGCTGGTGGCTCGACGGCTGACGGGGGACGCCCGGAGCCGGCGCGTTCGACCCGAGGCGGAACGGGCGACGGTCAGACCCCGGGGACGCCCACGACGTCGAACCCGCCGACGAACACCGCGACGACGAGCAGCACGAGGAGCGACGCGAGCCAGGCGATGAAGGAGATGGCGATGGCGTTGCCCCAGCCCCCGGGATACCGGACGTTGATGACGGCGACGTAGGCCACGAGGGCGAGCAACGGCCCGAGGAACGGGATCCACCCGACGAAGAACGCGACGACGGTCCAGACGAGCGCCCCGATCAGGGCGGTCCAGATGGCGTACGTGTAGTCGCTGTAGTCGGTGACCAGCCTGGCCCCGACGTAGATACCCAGCGCCCCGACGAGCAGGCTGATGACGAACACGATGACGGAATCGAGAAGTGCCATGCGTCCAGTTGGCCTCGCGTTCCACTTAGTTATCCAGAAACTTTGATGGATACGTCCTCGCTTACGCCACGTGTCGCTCCTCGGCGACTCGTGGCCGGTTCGGCCGGTGCTCGGGCGGTGAGGCGGCAGCACGCGTTCGCCCCCGGTGGCGACCAGTTTCGGTCGAACCGTGTGCCTGCCCCGGTCGCAGGTGGAGAAAGACCGTCTTACTGTTACAGATGTATCGATGTAAAACGACCGTTCAGGACCGTTCGCGTCAGCCGTGTCCGATAGCTCGCGACTGGTCGCGCGTCCACCGGTCGGGGCCGGTATCGCCGTCGAGACTGCCGACAGTGGCGTCCTGACAGTCCGGTAAGCGGTTCTTTGCACGGTAAGGGCAGGTTGGCACCCGGTCGAACGCGACGCCGTCGCGGGCACGCGGGGGCGAAAGGGGGCACGAGGGGGCGACAGCGGGCGAGCAAGCGCGGGGAGCGTCGGTGACCATGGCAGAGAACACGCGCACGGAGCGATATCGGCGACGGCGACGACTACGACCGGGTCGTTCGACCCCCGCCTATCGGTCCTTGAACATGCAAGCAGGAACCCTATGCCGGAGGCAACGCTTCCACCATTCAGGAGTCCGACGGAGCGAGATTCACCGAACATGCACAGGAAACACCATCCCGATAGCCGGTCGGCTACGCCTGGCGCTGCCGACCGAACGCGACCCAGAGACGGCCGGTTGCTGGTCGTCTCGAATCGCCAACCGTACAGTCACGACTACGACGGTGACGAGGTCACCGTCGACCGCCCGACCGGCGGGCTGACGGCCGGTCTCGACCCGGTGCTCCAGCGCACCGGCGGAACCTGGATCGCCTGGGGCGACGGCGACGCCGACGAGGCGGTCGTCGACGAGGACGACCGCGTGTCCGTGCCGCCCGAGGACCCGACGTACGACATCAAGCGCGTCTGGCTCTCGGACGACCAGGTCGACGACTACTACTACGGCTACAGCAACCAGGTCCTCTGGCCGCTCTGCCACTCCGCGCTCTCCGAGATACGGTCCCGCGCGTCCTTCTGGGACGCCTACCGACGGACGAACGAGGAGTTCGCGGACGCCGTCCTCGACGCCATCGAATCGTCTCCCGACCGGTCCGACGGCGACCCGCTGGTCTGGTTCCAGGACTACCACCTCGGACTCGCGCCCGGGATGGTCCGGGACCGCCTGCAGCAGGACGCCGTCCTGATGCAGTTCTGGCACATCCCGTGGCCGTCGTGGGACACCTACCGTTGCTGCCCGCACGCCGAGGCGCTCCTGCGAGGCCTGCTCGGCAACGACGTACTGGGGTTCCACGTCCAGCGGTACCGGACCAACTTCTTCGAGTGCGTCGAGGCGTGCCTCCCGGACGCGACGGTCGAACGGCGTACCGACGAGGTGCGGTACGACGGTTCGGTCACCCGCGTCGAAGCCGCCCCCCTGGGCGTCCCGTTCGACCGCATCCACCGTGGTGCGACGGAGACGTCCGAACGTGAGTTCGACGCCGGATTCCGTCGCAGGCACGGCATCTCGCCTGACACGACGCTCGCGGTCGGGGTCGACCGGCTCGACTACACGAAGGGGATCCCCCAGCGCCTCCGGGCACTGGAGCACCTGTGGGAGACCAGGCCGTCGCTTCGCGGGTCGCTCACCTACGTCCAGAACGGGAGCGAGAGCCGGTCGAAGATAGACGCGTACCAGCGAGTGCAGGACGAGGTCGAGGCGCTCGTCTCACGGATCAACGACCGGTTCGGGACCGACGACTGGCGACCGGTCGTCTTCTTCACCGACCAGATTCCACAGGAGGAGCTGTTCGCGCTCTACCGCCACAGCGACGTCGCCCTGGTGAGTCCGATCCGGGACGGGATGAACCTCGTGGCGAAGGAGTACGTGGCCGCACAGGTCGACGGCGACGGGGTCCTCGTGCTCAGCGACCAGACGGGCGCCCACCAGGAACTCGGCGAGCACGCCGTCACCGTGTCGCCCCACGCGGTCGACGAGTTCGCCGACGCCATCGAGGGGGCGCTGGAGATGCCCACCGGCCAGCGACGACGGCGGATGGAAGAACTGCGCCAGCACGTCGCGGAGTGGGACCTCGATAGCTGGCTCGAACACCAGTTCGACCTCGCGGCCACCCACCGGCCCCTCGCCGAACGTCCCCAGGTATGACCGGGGGCAACGACGAACGGACGGCGGTCCCGGTCTCGGCGTCCAGCGACGACCTCGAAGAACTGCTCGCGGCGACGAACGGCCTGTTCGTCGGTCTCGACTTCGACGGCACGCTGGCGCCCATCGCCACCGACCCGACGGCCCCGACAATCACGCCCGCGAACCGACACGCGGTCGACCGACTGGCGTCGCGACCGAACGTCAGCGTCGCCGTCGTCAGCGGACGGGCGCTTTCGGACCTCGTCGAACGCGTCGGCGTCGACGCCGTGACCTACTCGGGGAACCACGGGCTCGAACGTCGGCACGACGGCGAGCGGACCGTCACGGCGGATGCGGCCGAGTACCGGCCGGCGATGCAGTCTCTGGTCGACCGCTTGCGAGACGACCTCGACGACGTGCCCGGTGCACTCGTCGAGGACAAGGAACTGACGCTCACGGTTCACTATCGCCGGACGCCGTCGGCGGCCATCGAGGCGGTCCGGTCGGCCGTGGACCGTGCCGTCTCGTCCGTCGATTCGGACCTGCTCGTCGTGGACGGAAAGGGGGTGTTCGAGGTCCGACCGGCCGTCGACCACGACAAGGGGACCGTCGTCTCCGACCTCGCCGACGACACGCCCGTGAACTGGCTGCCGATGTACGTCGGTGACGACACGACGGACGAGGACGCCTTCGAGGCCATCGCCCCCGGGGGGGTCGGCGTGCTCGTCGGCGAGCGTGACGAGACGGCGGCGACCCATCGACTGCCGTCCCAGGCCGACGTCGCGCCGTTCCTCGACTGGCTGGTCGAGAAGAGCTTCGAGCAGGCGTGAGACGGGTCGCGGCGGCTCAGTCCCGTTCCGCCCGTGCGTCGTCGATGAGGGCCTGCACGTCGACTCTCCTGCCCTCTTCGGCACTCGTGTACGCTGCCTCGGTCACCCCGGTCACCTGCAACCCCACCTCGCCCGGGACGGCCGGTTCGACGTCACCGCGCACGGATTCGACGAAGTTCTCCAGCTTCGCCCTGTCGAGCGTCTCGAAGTCCGTCCCCTGCGTCAGTTCGGTGGTGTAGGTCACGGCGTTCGTCTCCGTGACCTCGATGACGCCGTCGACGTACGACAGCCGTCCGCCGGTGCCCCAGTAGAAGTACCCCTCGGCGATGTCCATCTCGACGCCGTCGCCACTGATGGCGACGCTGGCGAGGATCGGGTCGCCGTCGCTCTCGAGGCGGATCGAGAGCGAACTGTTCACGTCGAGCCCCGGGGAGTCGAACTCCATCTCGGCCATCACGGTCGCGGGACGTGATTCGGTCGTCCACAGGAGCGCGTCGAGCAGGTGCGACCCGGAGTCGTACAGTTGCCCGCCACCCGAGAGGGCGGTGTCGCCACGCCAGGTCTCCCGGTGTGGCTCGATCCAGTCCTGTCCGAGATAGCAGTTCACCGTGTGGACGTCGCCGATGCGACCGCTCTGGATGATGCGCCTGATCTCGCGGAACGCCGGGTGGAAGTGTCGCTGGTAGCCGACCTGGAGGACGAGTTCCCGCTCGGCCGCGGTCTCGACGAGGTCGACCGCGTGTGCGACGTCGGTAACCATGGGTTTCTCGACGAGGACGTTCACGCCCTGCCGGAGTGCGGCGGACGCCTGCTCGTAGTGGAGCGTGTGGGGCGTGACGATGGCGACCGCGTCGAGTTCGTCCCCGTGTTCGCCGAGCAGGGTTCGATAGTGTTCGTAGGCTGGCGCCCCGAACTCCTCCTCGAAGAGGTCGCGGGCGCCCTGTGTCACGTCGGCAGCAGCGACGATGTGGACGTCGTCCATCTCTGCGAACGTTCGACACTGGAGGAACCCGAGACCGCCGACTCCGATGAACCCGATCTGCATCACCATGGGGCCAGATTACGCCGCTACCTAGAAACCTCTGTCGGGTCGGTGACTCCCGTTCGACCACCATCGCGGTCGGTCCCCCGTCCTCGCGGTACGGTCGCCTGGTTCGTAGCGAGTTCCTCGACGGAAGCCACGGCGAGGCGCTATCTCCGGAGACAGTCGGGACTCTCGCGGTCGGCGCGTCGATAGAAATCGTGGAACGCGGCCGGCGGGTCTCGTTCCGTTACTTGCTCCGCATCCGGCCTCCGAACGTCGAGTCGGAGAGCTGTTCTTCGATGGTTCTGAGACGGGCTTCTAGACGCTCTTCCAGCAACTCGACGCGCCTGTCGAGGCGCTCGACCGAGCGCGCCCCGACCAGGTCCGAGTCCCGAAGCTCGGTACAGTAGCGCTGGTGTGCGGCGAGGCGGTCGTACGGCACGCTCTCGTAACAGCCTGGGCAGTTGGGCATGGCGGGTGCAGAGATACAGGTCGCGAGCACACTTTACTCTTTACCACGCTCCTGTCCGTCCATATCGGCTGGGCTGCTGGCGATTCCAGAAACAGTACCATACCTGCAGTCGCCTGGACGACGTGCCGACTCCCGTACTGCGAGAACGGTACTCCGGGTGACGACGGGGGTCAGTAGTAGCGTTCGACCGGTTCGCGGTCGTCGTAGAGGGTGTTCTGGATGAGGTTGCGGTGTCCCCGGCGCAACCGCTCCGAGAGCGCCTGATGGGACACGCCGAGTTCCTCCGAGAGGCTCTCCAGCGTCTGTCCGCGTGGGACGCTGTAGTAGTCGGTCTCGAAGGCGGTCATCAGGGCCTCGTACTGTCCGTCCGAGAGTTCGATGCCCCCGTGGTCGACGAGTTCGCCGACGCCGTTGACGCGACGGATCGAGAGGTCGAGGCCGCGTTCCTTGCAGAACTCGTAGGTCGACGAGACGGCGTCGTGGTCGGGAAACAGCACGCGGAGCTTCCAGCGCTCGTTCCGCCCGTTCGCCCTGAGCAGCGTCCCGTACTCCTCGACGAGGACGCCGAGGACGTGCCGGATTTCGGGGTGCCATTCGACCCTGTAGAGGCGACGGTCGTCGCACTCGGCCAACCGCGTCACGTCGGTGGTAGTCCCGTCGGCCTCGAGTTCGGCGTCCAGACTGTCGAGGTCGGAAGCGGACCCCCAGAGGAGCGGCATCCGGTGGTCCGACTCGTGGGCGACGACGCGGAGGGATTCGAACTCCACGTCGTCGAGCGCGTCGAACGTGTCGGAGAGTGCGAATTGGGCCGTCGGGACTATCGCGTCGACGATCGTTCCCATGGTGGCCCGAACGGCAGCGTCCGGCATTAGTATAACCAGCATATCCATGGCCCGGGTTTTTACGGGCCACGTTGGGGTCGGTTACTCGACCCTGAACTCGTCGTCGCGTTCGACCGCGTCGGCGTCCCAGCCGAGTTCGAACACGACGCCGCGGTCCTCGTCCCCGCCGAGGAGCGACCGGTCGGAGTCGATCTCCATCTGGAACTGCACTATCTCGGGCGGATTGATCGTGTGACTGTCGTTTCCGACGTGGAAGGTCACCTTCCCGTAGTCGGACCGCGTACTCGTCTCGTCCGTGGCTTGACGGTCGGCGGACCCTCGTTCGCGGTCGGTCGGGGTCCCGACTCCGGATTCGTCGGTCACGGTACTGCGGTCGGACGCGCCTCGCGCGTGTTCGTCCGACTCGTCGGTTCCGTCGAGCTGGTCGGCGAAGGCGCGGAAGTACGCAGCGACCTCTTCGCGCGACATCTCCCGCTTCGTTTCGAGTTCCTTCATGGCGTCGGATGTTCGACCGACGGACGCATCACCCTTCCCCTTGCAGTGGCGTGCAGGGTCGGCTCCCCCGGTCCGGAACGGGCGTCGTCCGGTCGGACGGGCGCCCGTGGTCGTTCACCAGGAGTCTCGGGGCGAGGGGCCGTTCGGCCGCGATGGCCCGGTCGGACCGTCCCGGACGGGTCAGAGCAGGTCGAACGCCGATTCGAGGTCGGCCTCGAAGGCTGCTCGCTTGCTCCTGTCGTAGAAGTAGGCGGCGGGGTGGTACGCCGGCACGACGGTCCGGCCGTCGCGCTCGAACCGTCGACCGTGGACCGACTCCATCGTCTCGTCGGTGTCGAGCAGCGCCCGGGTCGCGGTGGCCCCGAGCGAGACGACGACGACCGGGTCGACCGCCTCGATCTCGGCGTCCAGTACCGGGAGCCACGCCTCTATCTCGGCGACGCGGGGGGTGCGGTTCTCGGGCGGTCGCACCTTCACGACGTTCGTCAGGTAGAGCGACGCCCGGTCCACGCCGAGTTTGTTCAGCGTGCTGTCGAGCAGGCCGCCCGCCCGCCCGACGAACGGTTCGCCCTCCTCGACCTCCGTCTCGCCGGGGGCTTCACCGACCAGCATCACGTCGGCGTCGAACGGGCCGACCCCCGGGACGAACCGGTCACGGTCGACGTGCTCGTCGGGGACGGCGGCGAGTTCCGACTCGAACCTGGTCTCGAAGTCGGTCATGGTGCTTCAGGCCGTCGAACTGGACCGTCGGACATCGTCGGTCAACCAGCCTCCCGGTCCGGCCCCGTCGGTCCGGTCGCGTCTCCGTCCGCTGTTCGGTCACCGGGTTCCTTGATTTCGACGGGAGCGGAACCGCACTCCACGCAGACGTACCGGTCGTCGACCGTCTGCACGACGGGGGCGTTGCACGAGATGCACTTCACGCGGGACTGTCGGGCGGCGCGGGGATAGCTACTCACGGGGACTCCTTCGGCGTCAGCGTCCATAGTTACGGTCCGCGTTTCGTCGACACTATACAGAACCCCGACGTTTCCAGCGAGTAGCACCGGGTTATGCCGGTCACGCGTCTCGCTGGTCGAGTCGCCCGACGCCGTCACCGCCCGGGTCGTACACGTAGGCGAGGTCCTTCTCCTCGAAGATGTCGAGGAACGTCTCCCACGACATCTCCTCCAGGTCCGCCGCCTCGTCGGTGTCGCCGATCCGGAGCAGCGCCCGGTCACCCTGGCCCTCGGTCTGGGGTTCGTGGGCCGGGTAGCCGCCTCGGTCCTCGACGAGGCTCTGGACGAGGGCGTGGTCGGTGGTTCGGTTCTCTCGCGAGTCGTCGGCCTGCTCGCGTGCCATGACTGACCGGACGGGACTGAGACACTTAAGTCACCGTCTCGACCGTCGCGGGGCGCGCTCGTACCCAAACGACTTTGCGTCCCGTGCCGTAGCCCGGACGCGTGATGAACCGTGACTGACGAGCGAGAGCAAGGCGTCGACTTCGGTGACGTACAGGACGAACTGGAATCGGAGACGTATCCCCTGTCGACCGACGAACTGGTCGAGAAGTACGGCGACAGGGAGCTCTCACACGCGAACGGGACGGTGACGCTCGGCGAGGTCGTGGAACCGCTGGACGAGGACTACCGGTCCTACGACGAGGTCAAGCGGGCCGTGCTCACCATGGTCGGCGAGGAGGCGGAGGGACGGACTGGGTACACGGACCGCGGCCAGAACGCGACGGCGGAGGACTACGACCAGCACTCTTTCTGACCGGTAAGACGGCGTTTTTCGACGTAAGCACCCCATGACTTTGGCGCTACCCGGTGACGCCACTGGTGCCGGGAGCGACCCTGTCGCTCCGGCGGTGAGACCATGAGTCAGGTACCCCATCAGGAGTACGGCCAGCAGACGGGCGGACAGACACAGCACGGGCAGCAGTTCCCACAGGGACAGGTTGCCGGCTCGCAACAGTCGATGGGCCGCCGGCAGGTCCAGAGCCTGCTGTACCCGACGCGGAACTTCCTCCCGGAATCGGTCCGCGTCCCGATGATACAGCAACTCAATCGAACGCTCGCGGACACGACGGTCCTCCTGACGCACGTCAGGTACGCCCACTGGAACGTCAAGGGCATGGAGTTCGTCGGACTGCACGAACTGTTCGAGGACATCGCGGAGCACCTGGCGGAACAGGCAGACCTCATCGCGGAACGGGTCACCGCCCTGGGCGGGCAGGCGATGGGGACGGCCGGGATGGCGGTGAGCAACTGCCGCATGCCCCAGATGCCGTCCGCCGCGGTCACCGGTCGCGAGTACGTCGAACTGCTCGTCGACCGACTGGCCATCTACGACGCTCGCCTGCACGAGGACATCACGGTGGCGAACCAGTACGACGACTTCGACACCGCCGACCTCCTCAACGAGATCTCGCGGACGGTGTCACAGGACCTCTGGTTCCTGGAGGCACACCTCCAGACCGAACCGCAGTCGAGCGTGCCCATCTCCGGTGAGACGCCCGAACAGCAGGCGGCGCCACAGCAGGGCCAGGAGTACGGTCAGCAGTACCCCGCACAGCAGTTCGGCCAGCAGGCACAGGTCGGCCAGCAGCCGACGTACGGTGGCCCGCCGGGTCCGGGCGGCGGCCAGCCGAGTCGCTGAGGGCCGTCCTCCGTCGGTCCGTCGTCACTCCGTCCCGGAACGCTCGTCCTCCTCGTCGTCCTCGTACTCCGCCGCCTGTGCCTCGCTGGCGCGTTCCCGTGCCCGTTCGGGGGTGCTGTCGTAGAACTCGTCGTCTACCGACTCGGCTTCCCGCCGGTCCCGCCCGGAGTCCCGGTACGGCGGCCCGCCTGCTGCCAGGTCCGAGCGTTCCTCGACGTGTCCGCCGGCGTCTATCTCGGTGGTCACTGCCTCGAAGGCCATCTCCTCGTCCTCGAACTCGCCGTCGAGTCTGTCGAAGACGCTCCCGAGCGACTCCGTCTCGTTGGGCAGGTCCATCGGGCGGTCGGCGTACTCGGTGGCGAGTTCCTCGCTCGAGACGGGGTACTGCTGGGTCCCGAGGTCCTCGCGGACCGACGCGAGAACGTCCGCGACGCGCTCGGCCCGTTCGTGCTGGCGTTCCCGGGCGGCATCGTCGACGCTATCGCTGTCGTCTCCCATGTCCGGCCCAACGGGACCCGTGCACAAAGGCCCGTCGCCGACCCCGAGACGGTCGTCGCACGCCCGGACCGTCATCGCTCCTCCGGCGGGACGAACGGGCCGACGGAGACGGTGTGCCGGGCGATGGTCGCCGCCCGGAGGACGTACGCGAGGAACACGGCGAAGGGCGAGACGATGGCCCCGATGCCGACGCTGACAAGGGCCGGCATGAGAGACGGGGGGACCATGACGCCGTTCGTCCGGTAGACGAGCGCGAGAGAGAGCACCACCAGCAAAGCGAGCAGGCCGGTGTAGACGATGAGGCGGGAGAACTTCGCGAGGTCCTCCTGTAACGAGATGGTCTTGAAGAACTGGCGCGTGACGGCGATGGCCTCCAGCAACTCCTCCATCGTGTCGAGTTCCTCCGCGATCTCGTCCCTGACCTCGTCGGCGTACCCCGACCTGATGTGCTGGATGGCGGTCAGGTTCTCCGCGTACTCCGTGCCGAGCACCACCTGGAGGACGTCGATGATGGCGGTCTGCTCCTCCAGGTGGTCGTCGATGTTGGCCCCGTACGCCTCGATGTCCCGGATGGCGTCCGTCACCTCGTCGGGGTGCGTCTCGTCGCCGGTGTCCATGGTCTCCCGGAGCGTCGAGGCCCGGTCCCGGAGCGTCGTCGCCAGCAACGACAGGAACGAGGCCGGGTCGATGGGGGTCGACGGCGTCCCGGCGACCGATTCGATGTGTTCGCGCAGTTCGCGGGTCCCCGCGAGCCTGTCGTTGAGTTCCTTCGGAGACCCGAACACGCGCGAGAGGACGAGCTGGTTGATGGACAGTGCGACGGTCACCAGCGTCAGGACGCCCGAGGTCAGGCCGCTCGCGAACAGCGTGGCCCCGAACCCCGACGACCCGACCTCGAGCAGGCCCAGGACGCTGGCGGTGGCGAACCAGACGACGAAGAGGACGACGATGCCCAACGAGACGAGTCGTCGGTCGCCCTGGAGTAACAGCCACCCGCCGACGCGGTCTCTCACTCCGTCCCTGTCGCCAGCAGAACGTGACGTCGAAACCTCCGACTCCATACGAGGATACACGCGAGCGAGACTCATAACTCCCAGACTGGCCCTCGCATGGCCGGCCCCGCCCGCCGGCGAGACGCTCCTAGGTGATTAGGCGCACGACTTACCCCCGTATCCGCGATACACCGTGTACGATGAGACGCTCCTCCAGACGAGACGGCCGGCACGTTCCGCGTCGAGAAACCGGACGCAGTGACGGGTGGAACCCGTGAGTCTGTACGTCACCGTCTCGGTCGACACGCCGATACTCAAGACCGCGTCGAAGCACTCGCCCGAGACCACGCTCAGCGTCACCCAGCAGAAGATGGCCCCCGACGGGACCGTCGACATCACCCTCCAGACGAGAGGCGGCGACGTCGAGCAGCTCGAGGAGGGACTGGACGAGGACCCGACGGTCGACCGGTGGACCGCGTTCGGCGAAACCGGGACCGACCGGCTCTACCAGGTGTACCTGAACGCCTACGGGAGCAAGGTGAGCACGTACAACACGTGGGCGAACGAGGAGGCCGTCTTCGTCTCGGCGCGACCGTCGGAGAACCGCTGGCGCGAGACGATACGGTTCCACGACCGGTCGGGCGTCGAGGAGTACGCGTCGTTCTGTGACCGACTCGGACTCCCGTTCTCGCTCCTCCGGCTCAGGCGGGCCAGCGAGGACGTGAACGGACTCCAGTACGGGCTGACCGAGATACAGGAGCAGACGCTCGTGACGGCGTTCCAGCACGGCTACTACGCCGTCCCCCGCGACATCTCGCTCCAGGAACTGGCGACGTCGTTCGACATCTCCCACCAGGCGCTCTCGGAGCGCCTGCGCCGGGGTATCGGGTCGCTCGTCCAGAACACCGTCGTGACGATGCCCCTCGACCAGCCCTCCGAGTCCGGGCACGCCCAGGCGGAAGTCGACTACGCCTGAGACCGCCCGCGACGACGGACGGACGTGCTACGACACCACCGAAACCGGGTCCCATGCCGTACCATTATGGCGACCGACGCCGTCACTCGTACGTACCGTGAGCCGGAATCCCAGCATCAAGGCCGTCGAGACGGGAGACGAGTACATCCACGTCCGGTTCCGAGACCCGGACGAGTTCGACGAGATACGGACCCCGGACTGGGCGAAGAACACCGCCGGGTCCATCTCGTCGGGGTCGGAGGTCCGGATGGGCAGGAAGAAAGGGAGCGACGACTGGACCGTCCAGAGCGTCCTCGTGAAGAAGACCGTCGGCGAGTCCAAGGCGAGAGACCAGGCCCGGAAGATTCGGGACAAGATAGAGTCGTGACCGGTCGCCCTGCGAGCCCAGCGGATAGAGTTTTTGTGATGGAGGTCGCAGTTGACGTGTGACCAGCACCGACGACCAGTCCGACGAATCGCCAGCCGACGCCGTAGAGATAGACTTCGGGGAGACGGTGTACACCGAGGACGGCGACGTCATCGGGACGGTGCGCGGTGTACAGGAGGGCGGCATCCTCGTCACGACCCGGACGGGCGTCGAGGCGCTCAGCGAGGAGCACGTCCGCTCCGGCCAGTCGTGGGGGTCCGCCGAGTTGATGTGGCGCTGCATGGAGTGCGGCGAGATGGGTCCCATCGAGGGCGACATCCCCGACGGCTGTCCTAACTGTGGCACCGCCCGCGAGAACCTGATGTACTGGACGGAAGATTGAGGTGGTCCCCGGCGCCGGGGAGTGCCGGGCTGACGATGTAGCGGAGGGCCCTGGGCAGGTCGACGAGCACCCGCTGGGGTACCGCGTCGTGAACTGCTCGCGGACCCGGTCCGTACCACTGCACACAGAGTCACGAGGACTGGCACCCGTCCCCCGGTCGAACCGGCAAAACCCGACCGTACCGGGCTACAGAAAGCGCTTACCGCCGTCCGTTGCCGGGATGGCAGTACGCGACGGCCCGTCCGTGAACAGCGAGTAACCGACCGTAACGTCACGTCGTTCGGGCAGCGACGGCTCGAACTGTCGTCCAGCCCATCGACGGCGGAAGAAGTGACGGGGGTACCGCAGTCTGGAGGCCTACGCCTGGGACTGTGAGCGGATGATGTCGGCCGCATCCGCGAACTTCTCGCTGAGCATGAGGAGGACGTCGTCCAGCGCGACGATGCCCTCCAGGTGTCCGGCGTCGTCGACGATGGGGAGTCGGCGGATGTTCGCCTCGCTCATGCGGTCCAGCGCGTCGAAGATCGACTCGTCGGACGAGGCGGTCACGACCTCGTGGTCGACCAGGTCGGCGGCGGTCTTGTCGCCGATGTCCGGCATCGACTCGATGGCGAGTGCAATCTTGCGGTCGGTGAGGACGCCACGCGGTCTGTCGTTCTCGACGAGCACCACGCTACCGACGTTCTCCTTGGCCATCGACGCGACGACGGTCCGTATCGGCGTGTCGGGGTCGGCCGTGACGACGTCCGTCTGCACCACGTCCTCGACGCTCACCTGGCGCAGTCGTGGCTGGGGTCGCTGGCCGACCATCTGCTGGGGCTGGGTGGACGGCATCTGCATCTGCATGGACCCACTGGCCAGGCTCTGCTGGCCCGGCGGTTGCTGGTACTGTGTCGGCAGCTGCCCCTGCGCTCCTTGCTGGTACTGGCCCTGGGCTCCCTGCTGATACTGCTGGCCCGTCGGGATCTGGCCCTGGGGCTGGCCGTATCCACCCTGTTGTGGCTGTTCGTACTGCTGGCCCGTCGGGATCTGGCCTTGGGGCTGACCGTACCCACTCTGTTGTGGCTGTTCGTACTGCTGGCCCGTCGGGACCTGGCCCTGGGGCTGTTGCCCGTACTGGCTCTCGCCCTGCTGGTAGTACTGGCCCTGCTGTCCTTGCTGGTACTGCTGGCCCTGCTGGCCGAATCGTCCTGTCTGTGGCTGCTGCTGCCATCGTGGTGCGTTCGGGTCGTTCTCTTGGTATCTCATGGGAGTCACGTCGGCCTCGCGGCTAGCCAGTCGACCGACAGTTGGCCGATACGACACCGACCCAGTTAAAACCGATGGTACCCTGGAAATCGGGAGCGAGGGGGGTCTCGCTGGGCTGTATCCGTGTCCGCCCGCGCCTGCGCTCACGACCGTCCTCGTCAACGGCTGGGGCGCGCCTCTCGAAGGCGGTCCACCGCGGAGAAGAAGGCGTCACCGTGCTGGTAGCACGGTCGAAATTACCAGCGGTCCGGGACGACCTGCCCGCAGTCGTTACTGGTAGCCCTGCTGGGGCTGGGGCGGAACGACGACGATGTGGCCGTCGCTGTAGATGGTGACCTGACACCCCCAGAGGACGAAGTGGACGTGCCCGTTGACGAACGCGGAGTCGTCGGACTTCGACTGGAAGAGGCGGTCCAGCGCTTCCGGGTCGATGACGTCGGCGAGGGTGTGCTCCGTGTCGCTCACGTCGATGCCCGTCACGTCCGAGATGGCGTGGATCAACGTGGTCGTCAGCGACGCAGACCCGTCGAAGTCGTGCTTCACCGTGTACGAGGGGGCCTCCTGTCTCTGGTACTGGGGCGGAGACTGGGGAACCGATTGGGTGGTGTTCTGGTGCATTGGTTGATGGACGTTCGTTAGAACCTCGATAACTAAAAGTTTACTGCTGGTATAGACCTTCTAACTCGACCGACCGACCGCCAGGACGACTAGTTCCGCCCGACTCTAGGACGGCCTTACCTGCCGGGAACGCCTCGTTCGACGGCTGATACCCGCTCTGACCGCGCCATCCGGCCCGGCGGTCGTCTCGTGCGAGCCACTCCTCACAGGTCGATGTCAGGTCGTCCCGGTACGTTCGGCCTTCCGGACCGACGAACGGGGTCCGAGCGTCGATGCGACCGGCGAGTCCTCGGCGCCCCCGGCTCGGCGTGGCACCCGTTCAGCCTGTCGGTCTACGGGTGACTCGCGCCACCGGTAAGCCGACTGTCTGTAACCTTAGCCGAGAACGACGCCCGGAGGAGCCGCTACCGGCGCGCCGCGACGACGTGCGCCGTCGCGACACCGTTCGTTCTCGACGACAGGTCAGAGCCAGAGCCGTGTCGTGTCGGAGACGGCTCGTCTTCAGCCCGGGACGGTCGTGGGCACGCGACGAAGTGGCGACGTGGGCGTACTCGGACGCTGGCCCGTCGAACCGCTACGACGAGCCTCGCGAGACGGGGGCGAGTGATTCACCGGCGGTCCGACTCCCAGCCAGACCCTGCTCCGGGGTCTGTTCCGTGCCCTAGTCCTCGTCCTCGCCCTCCGTCTCGGGCTTGAGCAACACGAGCACCTCCCAGGTGCCGTACTGCGGGTTGAAGAAGCTATCCAGGACGTAGTCCTTCGGCCCGAGTGTGACCTGTTCCTGCTGGCTCCCGATCTGCACCCACTGGAGCGTCGGTTCGGAGACGCTCCCCTCGGTCGCCGGGCGCGTGGTCTGGGCCGGCTGGCGCTGTTCCGGTTGCTCCCAGCCCTGCTGGGCCTGTCCACTCCACTGCTGTCCCTGTTCCGGTGGTCGGCCGGGTTGATTGTTGGGTTGCATCGACAGGTACGAGGTTCGGCGGCGGCGTACAAAATTATACGTCCCGAAACGACCGGAGCGAGAGCGAGACGTCGTCGAGGAGTGCCGACTCGACGGTCAGTGACGGTCTGGTCGTCGCCGTCCGGCCGTTCCGTCGCGGTCGGGCCTGGACGCCCGGCGGCGGGCGACGCGGGACGGCAGTCGGCGTCGATAAGCGGGCATTTCGGGGGACGTGGCGGGAGCGGACGGACGACGAGCGCCGGACCGGCCGCCCTGGCCGTGTAACGCGGTTCTACCCGGGAAACGGCACCTTTTACCCGGAAACGTTCACCATAACAAAGACTCCCCCACGTGTTGGCACCACTGGCCTATTCGGGTCATAATGAGACAGAACGCTCGGAGACGTCAGTACACCCCACGAGGGGTGCACGTGCTGGTCGGGACGCGACCGCCGTTCACGGCGGCGCCCGGACCAGTACCGTCCGGACGCCCGCACGACCAGTCCTGCACGACGGCTCCGAGCAGTCACAGTCGACCGGTGCACGGTCGAAGCGAACCGCGGTCAGACGACACAACCGAGGAGAACCAAGATGGCAGACCCAGTATTCACGGACGACGACAGAGGAAAGCGCGTAGTGAACGCCGACGGCGACAAGATCGGGATGATCTCGAACGTCCAGGGTGACGTGGCACACGTCGACCCGGACCCCGGAATCACCGACCAGATTCGGTCGAAACTCGGCTGGGACACCGCCGGCCAGGAGGAGTTCCGACTGGACCAGTCCAAGGTGAACACGATAACGGAGGACGAGGTTCGACTCAAACGGAACTTCTAGAACGCGAGCACGGTCCAGTACCGCCGTCGGAGGGCGGGTCGGCGTCCGCCCCGTTCGGTGGGCGCCGACCTACCCAGTGACGGTGTGACCCCCCAACCACTCGGGTGCATCGACGTCGAACGACCTCTCGTACCAACTATGAGTCAGAACGAACCAGACATCACACAGACGGTCGAAGAAGGACAGAAGATACTGGAAACGGAACAGCGCGCCATGGCCGAAACGATGCAGTATCCCTACCAGCAGGCGGTCGAACTCCAGCGCAACGCGGCCCGGTTCATGCTGACCGGACTGGACATCGCCGAGTCGACCCAGCGGATGGGCGTCGACGCCACGCGGGCGGTATTCCAGAACTTCCTCGACGTGGTCGACCAGACGACGCGGTCCGCCGCGGAGCTGGCAGGTCAGGCCGGTGCGGCGATGGAGCAACCACAGTCGACCCAGCAGCAGCAGACGGCTGGTGGCCAGTTCCAGGCTCCGACGGGCCAGCAGTACCAGCCACAGGGTCAGCAGGCTCCGATGGCGCAGGGCCAGCCGTATCAGGCACCACAGGGCCAGCAGGCTCCGATGGCGCAGGGCCAGCAGTACCAGCCACAGGGTCAGCAGGCTCCGATGGCGCAGGGCCGGCAGTACCAGCCACAGGGTCAGCAGGCCCCGATGGCGCACGGCCAGCAGTACCAGCCACAGGGCCAGCAGGCTCCGATGGCGCAGGGCCAGCAGTATCAGGCACCACAGGGCCAGCAGTACCGGGAACCGGCACAGGAGCGACCGACCGAATCGCAGTACAGTCGGCGCCAGAGAGAAGAACCGCAGTACGAGCAGACGCAGTAGGCGGCGGTCCATAACCCACGCTGACGCCCGGCCCGACTGCTGTCGGACGCTCTATCCACCCTTTTCGCACCGGACTCGTCGCACGCCACGACCACTGGACCGGGTCGGCGTCTACCCCAGCCGGTCGCCCCGTCGACGGCCGTACCACCAACTACTACCACCCTAAGTACGTGTTACCGGTTACTCCGGTCTTCGTTCGGGAGGAAGTCGCCAGACTAGGTGCGGATTTCGGACGCCCTAACGTTCGTCCGGTCGGGGGCTCGCCACACGTTCCGTGACAACACGTGACTACTGGCGTTACAAGGATACAACTGTAACGTACGGGGCCGCGGGGTCGCCCAGTCGGCACCGGTAGCGACGTCTCGGTTCGACCGATTCTATGCTCTTTCTACCGTTGATATGCGACGTCTAACGGGGTATAATTTACGCGAACCGTCTGCTAGCTTTATACTCGCCTGCCGACTTCGGACGGCTGATGTCTGCAAACCAAGCTCCGCACGCAGAACTCACCGACGACTCGCGGCTGCACCTCCCGGACGGCCTCGAGACGGAACGCTCGAAGCTGGTCTACCTGACGCTCGCCGTCGAGGGCGAAGGAACCCCTCGCGGTATCGCCCGCGCTCTCCGTCTGCGGGCCATGGAGGTCTACCCGGTTCTGGGTTCCCTCGTGGCGAACGGGCTGGTCAAGAAGCGCGGAAACGCCTACGAGATTGCAGGTGGTGCCTGATGCCGACCTGCAACAACTGCGGGCAGTACGTCTCACACGACTTCGTCAGGGTGTTCGGGATGTCCGGCGAGGTCGAGAGCTGCATCGACTGTGCGCGGAACGTGGACCTCCACGAGGGCGAGGCAGCAGCACGGTAGCGACCGGGCTGGGTCGGGGCTGGGGACTCCTCGCTCGCATCGCTCGACGAACGTGAACGCCTTCGGCTCCCGGGTGTATGGACTGCCGAACCACTGTCGGCAGGACTCACCCGTGGAGTTACTTCAGGTAAGAAGTATATAGCAATAGGTCGCACTGGCGAGTCACGAGTCCATGCAGACCGTACTCCTTGCCGCAGGGGACGGCACGAGACTCGACACGCTGGCCGACAGGACGCCGAAACCGTTGCTCCCGGTCGCGGGCGAAGCCCTCGTCGTTCGGGCGGCCCGGAGCGCAGTCGAGGCGGGCGCCACGGAGCTGTACGTCGTCGTCCCGCCCGACCATCGCAGATTCGCCGACCGACTCGGTCGCTCGGTCGACGGCGCTCCGGTCACGTACGTCGTCCAGCCGCGTCCGATGGGGACTGCCGAGGCGCTTCGGAAGGCGGGCAGACACGTGGACGGCGACTTCGCCGTCGTCTGTGCCGACTCAATCTACGACACCGCGTCGCTCGCGCGGATCTTCGAGCGCGTCCCGAGCGTCGGCGTCGTCCCGGACGAGGCCGGCCGCCAGGACAGGGCCGGCAGACCTGCCGCCGTCGGGGACGGCGGTGCGCTGAACGTCGACGCCATCGAGGCAGCACCGCCGGAGGAGCGCGTCCACACTGGCGCGTGCTCGTTCCCGGCCGAGGCCGGCGACTGGCTGGACGTCCCCGTGAGCGACCGCGGCGAACGCGAACTCGCGGACGTCCTGACCCAGGTGGGGCGGACGCAGGACGTGGCGACGGTCGAACACGAGACCTACGTCGACGTCGACCGACCCTGGGACCTCCTCCGGGCGACCGAACTGGTGCTGGCGGAACAGGCCGGTCACGAGGACGGCCCGCTCGTCGAAGGCGACGTGGCCGACGGTGCCCGACTCCGCGGCCCGGTCCGCGTCGCCCCCGGAGCCACCGTCCGGGCTGGCGTGGTCGTCGAGGGCCCGGTCGTCGTCGACGGGGGCGCCACGGTCGGACCGAACGCCTACCTCGAACCGGCGACCTACGTCGGCCCCGACGTCCACGTCGGTCACGGCGTCTCGGTCGAGAACAGCGTCCTGCTGGCCGGCACCAGCATCGGTCACAACGTCACCCTCGCCTACAGCGTGGTCGGCGAGGACGTGACCGTCGGGGCCGGAACAACGGTCGCCCATCGCCGTCACGACGGCGGTCACGTCGCCGCCCGCGCCGACGGCGAGTACGTCTCGACGGGTCGCCGTCGCTTCGGCGTCGTCGCAGGGTCGAGGGCCAGCATCGCCGTCGACACCACCATCGGTGCCGGCGTGACGTTGGAACCCGGGACGAGGACCGAACCGGGCGAACGCGTCGTGGGGGACGACCGGGGACCCGCCGCGTCGGGGCCGTGACCGACCACGGACCCGGCGGAATGCGCTGTATAACAAACCGTGGTCGCCGCCCTTCGAGTCTACGATGCAGGGCACGAGTACACCGTTCGAGTGGATGCGAGACCAGTTCGACCGGCTGGGTGGGACCGTCCGGTCGTCGTCGATACCGACGGACGTCCCGCGCTCGACGGCGGGTCGCACCGAACGGCAGGTCGAGATACCGGGGTGAGTGCCGTGTACGAACACCTGCTCGTGGCGACCGACGGGAGCGAACCGGCGTCGAGAGCCGTCGAGGACGCCCTCGACGTCGCCGAGCGACACGACGCCACCGTCCACGTCCTGCACGTCGTCGACACGGGCCGATACGACGAGTCGGCGCTGTCGAGCGCCGAACTCGTCGTCGACGACCTGGAGGACGAGGGCTGGGCCCTCGTCGACGAGGTTGCGGCCTCGGCGTCCGACCGGGGACTCGACGCGGTCACGACGGTCTGTCACGGGCGACCGGCGGACGAGATACTCGCGTACGCCGACGGGCACGACGTCGACCTGGTCGTCCTCGGGTACACCGGTGAATCGCACAAGCGGACCGCCACCATCGGCCACGTCTCGGAACGCGTCGTCCAGCAGGCTCACAGGCCCGTTCTCGTCGTCTGAGTGTGAGTAGCCTCGGGCTGACAACCTACCCGCGCCCTTACTCCGGCTAACCGGGGAGTAACTATACCCAGACCGGACGACACGTTTCCCGTCAGGACCAGTCAGCGGTACGGAGACTGGCGGAAGACGGCACACATGCAGCTCACAGTGAAACCACTGCGGGAAGAGAACGTCCGCCGGGGGTTGGCAGCAGTGGACCTCGCGGCCATGTCCCAGCTCGGGCTCTTGAGCGGTGAGCACGTCGAGGTGAAGGGACCGGACGGCTCCGTCCGACCGCGAGTCTGGCCCGCGTACGCGGACGACGAGGGGTCACGCGTCATCAGACTCGATGACGACCACCGGAGACAGCTTGGCGCCGAGGTGAACGACTTGGTAGAGATCGAACCGACAGACATCGACGACGCCGAAGCGCTTCTCGTCGGCGTTCCAGACCGATACGACCTGACCGAGGAACTCGGCCGCACCATCCGGGACCACCTCGTCGGGTGCGTCGTCGGGGCCGGGGACACGGTCGCGACGCCGACCGACGGAGACGCGGGTGACGACAGGATTCCGGTCCGAATCGCCGGCACGAAGCCGAACGGCCCGGTATCGGTTACGGACTCGACGACGATGAAAATGCGAACGTACCAGGACGAGGACGAGATGGAATCGGACGACGAACGCTCGGACCGGACGACGTACGGGGACGTCGGTGGACTCGACGACGAACTGGCCCGGGTCAGGGAACTCGTCGAACTCCCCCTGCGCGACCCGTCGCCGTTCGACGAACTCGGCGTCGACCCGCCCACGGGGGTCCTGTTGCACGGCCCGCCGGGGACCGGGAAGACGCTGCTCGCACGCGCCGTCGCGGCCGAGACGGGCGTGACGTTCGTCTCGCTGTCCGGCCCCGAGGTCATGTCCCGGTACTACGGCGAGAGCGAGGAACGCCTCCGCGAGGTGTTCGAACACGCCGAGGAGAACCAGCCGGCGGTCATCTTCATCGACGAACTCGACGCCATCGCACCGGAACGCTCGGACGCGAGCGGCGACGTGGAACGACGCGTCGTCGCCCAGTTGCTCACCCTGATGGACGGCATCGAGTCGTCGGGCGACGTGGTCGTCCTCGCGGCGACGAACCGGCCCGAGGCCATCGACCCGGCGCTCAGGCGTGGCGGCCGCTTCGACCGGGAGGTCGAGATTCCGGTCCCCGGTCGGGACGCTCGCCTCGACATCCTCCGCATCCACGGCCGGGAGATGCCACTCGGCCCGGACGTGGACCTGGCGGACTACGCCGACCGGACCCACGGGTTCGTCGGCGCCGACCTCGCCTCGTTCATGCGGGAAGGCGCGATGCACGCGCTCGAACGCGCCGAGGGCTACTCCTCGGACGGCGGGGCGGTCGGAGAAGGCAGGACCACGTCGCTGGAGGTGACCGACGGCGACCTGGCGGCCGCGTTCCAGGCGGCCGAACCGTCGGCCCTCAGGCAACTGTACGTCGAGGTGCCGGACGTCTCCTGGGACGACGTCGGCGGTCTGCAGGAGGTCAAGCGCGACCTGCGCGAGGCCGTCGAGTGGCCCCTGTCGCACCCGTCGGTCCTGGACAGGGCCGGCATCGACACCGCGATGGGCGTCATGCTGTACGGTCCGCCCGGGACGGGGAAGACGATGCTCGCCCGGGCGGCCGCCTCCGAGTCCGACTGCAACCTCATCTCCATCAAGGGACCCGAGTTGCTCTCGAAGTGGGTCGGCGAGTCCGAACAGCGCGTCCGCGAACTGTTCGAACGCGCCCGGGAGAACGCCCCTGCCATCGTCCTCTTCGACGAGATCGACGCCATCGCGTCCGAGCGCGGACACGACCAGGGGTCGGGCGTCGGCGAGCGCATGGTCGGACAACTGTTGACCGAACTCGACGGCGTCGAACCGCTGGAGGACGTGCTGGTGGTCGCCACGACCAACCGGCCGGACATCGTCGACGACGCGCTGATGCGGCCGGGGCGACTCGACCGGCAGATACACGTCCCGGCACCGGACCGGAGCGCCCGTCGCGAGATATTCGCCGTCCACAGCGCGAACTCGCCGGTCGGACCGGCCGTAGACTTCGACGCGCTCGCGAGTCAGACCGAAGGTTACGTCGGTGCCGACGTGGCAGCCATCTGCCGGGAGGCCGCGACGCTCGCCACGCGGGAGTTCCTCGACTCCGGGTCCGACGGCCACGGCGGGTCGGCCGAGGAACTCGTCGTCACCGAGGCGCACTTCGAGGAGGCGCTGGAGACCGTCTCACCGAGCGTCTCGGCGGAGACGTGTCGTCGTCACGCCGAACGCGGACGGCGGTTCGACTCGTCGGAGGGGGAATCGGACCAGGACGACGGCCGCGGCTTCGAGTGACCCTGGTCGTTCCGGTCGCGAGACTGGCGTCGACACCGGGCAGGTCGGTGAGCGACTACTTCCCCGTCAGTCTCGTCGACAGTTCGTCTATCTCTCGAGCCGCGTCCTCGAGCGACCCGGCCAGCGATTCGACGTCGCTCGCCGGTTCGACGCGTCGCGTCTCTGGGTCGTACTGCAGCCACTCCGCACCGTCGAGCCGTGGGAGGTGCGTGTGGTGAAGGTCGATCCGTAACGCGTCCTCGTCGGAGACGAGCGCGGGCTCTTCCTCGGCCAGCGTCTCGGCGAGCGAGTCGAGCGTGACGGGGTCCGCCCGGTCGACGACCGTCCTGATGACCGCACGCCGACGCTGGTCGGCGAGGAGCGCCAGCGCTTCCTCCATCTGTGATTGGTCTGCCATACCTGACGTCGAAGAAAACGTCGTCCTATGGTATGGTTAAGCGGTTGCTTCGATTCGGCGTCCTGCTCCGCCGTCGCGCCCTGCCGATGAGAGCAGACGGCCGGAGCGAGAAATCTGCAGTTACCGTTCGTCCGGACCGACCGGGCGCAACCGGGTCACGTCCCCCGGTAGTATTAGGTTATCTACTGTTCAACGTCGGCGCACGACCGGTCCGGGTCGGGTCGCGGTCGCTCGCACTGGTCGGCGTGCCCGTCGGACGCTCGCTGTGCTGATGGAATCGAATCTCGGAGAAACGGACCGCTGGGGCGTCCGTCCGGGCCGGCGTCAGGTGGCGTCGAGACGGTCGTGCAGGGGGTCGAGGTGGTCGAACCCGACGACGGCGACGACGTCGCCTTCCTCCCGGAGGCCCTCGATCCGCCTGGCCATCGTCGACTCCCTGAGCCGGTCGAGGTCGCCGACCGACTGCGGGAGTTCGACGGCCGAGAGCAGCGTCCGACTGCGCGAGAGTTGCCGTCGTTCGTCTTCGGCCTGGTCGGCGGCCGAACTCTCGTGGGTCACGTCGAACGACGCCGACCTGTCCGGGACGAGTCTGAGGTGGGTCCGGGCGTCGATGACGGACGCGATGCGGTACCTGAGGGCGTGTCTGAGGATCGGCGTCGCTCCCGAGACGACGCCAGCGAGCGTCTCCCGGCCCGGTCGTTCCTCCCCGACGTACGCCGTCAGTTCGCGGATGAACCGTCGGTTCGGGGCGTCGATGCCGACGACGCGAGCGTCGTCGCTCCCCTGTATCGCGGCGGTCATCTCGCCGCCGTACCGGGGTGGGAAGTCGGCTCTGCTCGCGTGGCGTTCGAACAGGGGCATCGCGAGCTGGGGCAGTTCCAGGGCGACGACGTCCGGGTCGATGGCCGCCACCGTCTCTGCGGCGCGGTGGACGCTCGACGGGTGGTCGTGGACCACGCCGACGAGCAGGAGCGAGCCACGTTCTCGTGTCTCGGGAACGCTCCGGAACCACCGCTCGTCGAATCGCGGGTCGTCCTCGGTCGTGGGGAGAGTTTCGGTCATGTCGTCTTCGTTCATGGGTAACGCGCCGGGTTAGGCACCCGTTAAACAGTCGTTACCACCAGTAGACACCGGCTACGTATATCGCTGTCGAACCGTGCTAGCCGTTCACTCGGCGACCGTCGAACGGCCGGTGCGACCGGTCTCGTGCTGGCGGTGTACGAATCGCATACTAAAACCCGTGGTCGGTGACGGACTGGTATGGAGATTCGTGAAGCCCACGACACCGGCGAGCAAGTGCTCGACGAGGTGACGTCCGCAGTCATCGCCGACCGAAGGATGCTCCGGACCACGCTGACGGGGCTGTTCGCCCGCGGGCACGTCCTGCTGGAGGACGTCCCCGGGACCGGCAAGACGCTGACCGCTCGCAGTTTCGCGAACGCGCTCGGACTGTCGTTCAACCGCGTCCAGTTCACGCCGGACCTCCTCCCCTCGGACGTGACCGGCACGTCGGTGTTCAACGAACAGACCCGCGAGTTCCAGTTCAGCGAGGGTCCCATCTTCGCCAACGTGGTGCTGGCCGACGAGATCAACCGGGCGTCGCCGAAGACGCAGGCGGCCCTGCTGGAGGCGATGGACGAGAAGCAGGTCACCGTCGACGGCGAGACCCACGACCTGCCGAACCCGTTCTTCGTCATCGCCACCCAGAATCCAGTCGAACAGGGACAGGGGACGTTCTCGCTCCCGGAGGCCCAGAAGGACCGCTTCCTGGTGAAGCTGAGCCTCGGGTACCCCGACAGGGCGGGCGAACTCGAACTCCTGAACCGGCGGGAGTCCCGCCGCACGCCCCTCCCGGAGGTCGGCTGCGTCGTCTCGCCCGAACAGGTGCCGCAGTTGCAGGACGTGCCCGAGGAGGTGCGCGTCGACCCGGACCTCAAGGAGTACATCGTCGACGTCGTCCACGAGACGCGGGCCGACAGCCGGGTCGAGGTGGGCGTGTCGCCGCGAGGCTGTCAGCGACTGTTCGAGGCGGTCCGCGCGTACGCCGTCCTCGACGGCCGGGACTACGTGATTCCGGACGACGTGAAGGACCTCGGACCGGCGCTGCTCTCGCACCGCATCATGCTGACGCCCGACGCGATGGTCGACAACGTCAAGAAGTCGGACGTCATCGGGGACGTGTTCGAGTCGGTCGGCGTCCCGACGGTGAACCGGGCGGCACAGCGCTGACCGACCGTTTCGACGTCGATTCTCCGAGACGACGCCGGCGAGACCGCCGTCTCAGTCGTGCAAGGCGGCCGTGAGCAAGAGCACGCCAACGATCAGCACGACGAACGTCGTGAGCGAGGCGTCGGGCGTCTCGAGTCCAGCTGCGACGTTGCTGACCCTGACGGCGAGGAACGCGACCACGGCGGTCCCGGCGAAGTGCGTCAGTTCCACGCTCCACGTCTTCGCGTGTCGGCCGAGCTGTCTCCCGACGGAGATGGCGTTCTCGCCGAGGTCCCACGCGACGACGCAGAGCGTCCCGGCGAACAACTGGTCCGCCGGGGTGGTCTCCTGGACGACGGCGCTCGTGAGGACGCCGACGAACACGAGGCCGACGCCGAACCGGAAGAGCCAGCGCGACCCCTGGCCCCGGACGGGGACCAGCGCCAACCCGAGGAGCAGCACGCCGACGAACCCGGGCAGGATGTCGACGAGCGCCGGGGCACGAGCGAGTCTGGCCGCCGGGAGTGCGATACCGGCGACGGCGACGGCGAGTCCACCGAGTGCGACGACCCAGCCGAGCACCCACCAGCCGCGTCTGACGAGTGCGGCGCCACCGCCCACCACGACCAGGCCCCCGACGACGAGGAGGAGTCCCCGTCGAACGACGAGTTCGCTCCCGACGACGGAGATGGCGTAGGCCGCGACGAGGACGGCGAGGACGCTACTGACCACCGACGGTCGCTTCGAGACGACGACCGGGTCCGTCACGAGAGCCACCTCGTCTGAGTCGCCTCGACGGACCGCCCGAGCGGTACGTCGGGGTCCCACTCGACGATGGGGATGTCTCCCGCGCGCAGCGACGTGATCCGGTTCGACCGCTCGATGGACGCGAGTCGTCGGCCCAGCGTGTCCGACTCGACGACGTCCGGACTCACGATGCTCACCGGGTAGCCGTAGGCGTCGAGTCGCCGTGCGGCGGTGACGATCCAGTCGTCACACAGCGGCGAGAGCAGGATTATCTGGGCCGCGTCGGGGAGGCGTTCCCGGAGCGTCACGAACTGGTGGTCCGCGTCTTCGTCGTTCGCAGGTGGGACCGGGTGGAACGCCGGGTGCGTCGCGAGCGTCTGCTGGGTGCGGACGAGGTGGTCGCGCCCGTTGTTCGGCGCCACCCAGCACAGTTCGCGACCGAAGGCGGCGACGCCCGCCTGGTTCCGGTCGCCCAGCAGTTGCACGAGCAGTTGCTCGGCCGCGGAGACGCAGAGGCCGACGGCGTGGACGTCGTCGGCCGTCGAGTGGTACGCGCTCGACCGGGCGTCGACCAGGACGATGACGTTGACCGAGCGCTCGGTACGGAACTCGATGGTCGTCAGTTCGTTCGTGCGGGCGAAGCGCTTCCAGTCGATGCGGCTCTTCTCGTCGCCGTGTTTGTACTCGCGGGTGCGGTCGAACTCGATGCCCCGGCCGACCTGGTCCGAGAGCACGCGACCGACGTAGTCGAGCGTCTGGGGTCGAAGCGGCGACGAGTCGAGGTCGGCGGTGCAGTCGATCTCCGTCTCGCCGACGACGGTCGTCTCCAGTTCGTGCCCCCCGCTCACGTCCCGGACCACGGCAGTCGCGGGCTGGAAGTGGTGCTTCCCACGCTTGGCCTCGATCTCGTACGTGTACGTGAACTCGCCCCCCGGCCGGAGGACTGCGCCTCGTCGCGGGGAGTCGCCGACGACCGAGAGCGCGGGCGGGACCCCGTCGACGAACCGCAGGTCGAGTATCGGTCTGTCGCCGACGTTCTGGACCGTCGTCTCGACCGTGACGCGCTCGCCGTTCTTCGGCGACGGGTCGCTGAGCGACCGGGAGACGACGAGTTCCGGTCGCCACGTCGGGCTCAGCGACGGATAGACGCTGAAGACGACGCCGATGGCGGCGAGAACGAGCAACGACGGTCGCTTCGCCCCGAGCGCGACGACGACGGCGAGGAGTGAGAACGCCAGCACCCCCCGCCACCGGTTGGTCTCGTGGAACTCGCTCACCGGGTCTCACCGCCGTTGGCCGACTCGACGAGCACGGTCGCCGTCCGTCTCGCGCCGAGTTGCGTCCACGGTCGCAGGCGGACCCACGACCGAAACACGGCCCAGAGACGCGCCCCGGTCCCGACGTCGTCGGCGAGGAACAGCGCGGCGTCCCTGTCGTCCGTCCAGTCGCCCGTGGCGACGCGCTGGTCGGCCTCGGCCCGGGTGCAGTTGTCCGACCGCATCACCCAGAAGACGGCGGCGCGACGGAGTCGCTGACGGACGAACCCCCTGTCGGAACTGCCGACGAGCGGGACCAGTGCGAGGCGACTGCTCATCGCCGCGTCGAACTCGTCGCCGGGGACGGGGAGCGAGACGGCGCGCTCCGGGTCCGGCGTCGTCGCCTCGACCTGGCTCCCGGGTCGGCCCGAGAGCATGGCCAGGGCGGCGAGCAGCAGGGCACCGGCGGCGAACGCGACCACGAGCAGGTAGTCGTTCCCGAGGACGTCGACCGCCGCGTCGACGGGGAGGGTCGAGACGAGTCCCACCCTGGCGACCACGACCGTGACGACGGCCAGGCCGAACAACCCGAGGAGGAGTCGACGCGGATTCGGGCGTGACGTCATCGCAGCGACGCACCCCCGTACTGCCTGCGGAACTGGTGCAGGTTCTCCTCCGCCAGCTGGATGCGTTCGTCGGTGATAGGTTCGCCCGCGTACCGGACCTGCTCGTACAGGTCGGTGAGCGACCGTGCGACGGTCGGGTTCACCCCCGCGTCTGCTGCGGCGCGGGCACACTCGCGCGGCGTCTTCGAGACGTCCTGGTCGAGGTTCAGTGCGCTGACCATCTCGTACCAGGCCTCGCTCACCTCGTCGTCCGGCTCGGCCACGTACGTGACCGGCGGGTCGGCCGGTCCGTCCGCCCGCTCACCGAACCGGTCCCGGAACGCCTCGAGGATGCGGTGGCGAAGCAGGTAGAGAACGGCTAGCGTCGCCAGCAGGAGTATCAACGGGAGCAACTGCTGGAGCAGCGCGAGCAGTCTCTCCAGGAGCGACTGCTCCTCCTCGCTCGGCCCCTCGCCCCCGGAACCGGCGGTCTGTTGCTGGGCGGGGCCGGACGCCTGCTCGGCCGACGCACCGCCCTGGTCGTCGCTTTCCCCGTCTCCGCCAGCGTCGTCGTCGTCGCTGTCCATGGAGTCGGCGGATTGCTCGTCGTCGCCCCCGGGGTCGGGGACCTCGCCAGACGGGTCGCCCTCGTCACTCGCGGATGCGCTCCGGGTGTCCTCGGCCGCCGGGTCGCCCGTCACCGCGTCCTTCAGTTCGCCTGTCTCGTCCTGGCTGAGTGGGAGCGACGCGTAGTCGATGTCGATGACGTCGTCGGGTTCGGTCTCGATGGCACTCTCCAGTGCGTTCGCACTCGCGCCGAGCGCGAACAGGAGACAGACCGCCAGTCCGACGCTCAGTGCGCTCTCGTAGTCCATGTGTATCTCTGCTGTTGATGTCGGTCGTCTCGACCGTCGGGCGGTAATCCGCATAAATATAGGGCGCATAGGTCCGGTAGGACACCGTTTCGAACAGCGAGTACGGCGAAACGAGTCGCTATGGCGTCCGGGCGGATTCGTAGTTCCTGTCTGCCCGAATCGGGGTCGGGCGTACGTAGAATATTACTAATGGGGTAAGTGGGGATTGGAAGGATATGTCTCGACGACTGTCAGACGACGACTGGGACCGAATCGAGAAATTCGCGAACACGCCGGCATACGAGCGCCAGCCGGAACAACTCGTCCCCGAAGACGAGACCGACGACGACATCCGTCGCGAGTAGGCCTGCACCTCACTCGACGAGGTTCTGGGTCTCCATCTGGTTCCAGATGTGTTCCCCTGTTTCTGTGATACCGTACACTCGTCCCTTGCGTCGGTTCTCCGGGACGAGCAACTCGACGAGGTCGCGGTCGCCCAGTTCGTTCAGCGCACGGGAGACGTGGGTTATCGCGATGTCCTCGTCGTTCGCGATCTGTGAGGGCGTCGCCGGTCCCTCGTTGAGCCGCCGGAGGACGGTGACGCGGTAGCTGGAACTGATGACGAACCCGATGGCGTTCCACTCGTCGCTCACTGTCCCCACCTCCTAGCGTTCGTATAACAAAGCAGGCCTCCCCCGAGTGGACGTGTGTACCATGGAACGTGTACGCCTGCGCGAGTCGTCCGACGCCGGAACGTGTGAGAACTGCGGTGCCCACCTCTCGTCGAGTTTCGTCCGCGTGTTCGGGGACAACGACGGCACTCTCCACCGGTGCTCGGAGTGCTCGACCGTGAGCGAACTGATGAGCGGACTCGGTAGTAACGCCGGCAGGTAGCGGTCGGTCGCCGGTACTCGATGCCGTCTCCAGGTTCGGTTGTGGGTACCTTCATCCTTCGTTCTCCACTGGAATCTCGTCCAGGTTCTGGTGGTTTCTACTGCTTTGGATGTAGTGTGCGACGGAGAGGCCGGCGAACGCACCGACGATGACGAGGCCGGCGATTGTCGTCGATATCGCCCCGAACACGGGAACGTTCAGCGCCACCAGCGCGTAGAAGCCGGCTGCGGCGATGGCGAGGCCGATGTAGTACCGGTGCCACGGCGTCTCCGTCGTGTCGTCGTTGGGCATGTATCGGTCTATCTCCTTCGCCTGTTCGGAGAGCCGTATCAGTCCGGTGTCCGGGTCGTAGTCGATGAGACCCGTCGACTCGAGCTTGGGGACGTGCGTCTGGTACACCGAGACGTAGACCCGCTTGCTCTGCTTGTCGGTTAGTTGGTCCACGGTCGTGTCGTTCTCCCAGGCCGCGATTCGGTTCGCCAGCTCCATGAGGCCGACGGGCTCGTCCTGTTGCTGAAGGTGCGACAGGATGAACCTGCGACGTGAGTTGCTCAGGATGTCGAACACGACGTCCTGAGACAGTTCCTCACCCTCGGATTCTGACATCGGTTGTAGATTCACCGCTCCATCATCTGTCTTTGGATAGACACTGGTACGACGTTTCCGTCCTTAGTTACGGAGCGGTTAGCGAGTGTATGGTGGCCGTACTCGCCGTGAGTGCCCGCGTTCGGGTTCTGTGTCTGGTATCTCACTGTCTCACTCCACGGTGACGCTCTTGGCGAGGTTACGTGGCTTGTCGATGTCCCGGCCGAGTGCGTCGGCGACGTCGTACGAGACGAGTTGCAACTGGACGTTCGCGAGGACCCCACGGAGCGCCGGCACGGTCTTCGGAATCGGCAACACGTCGTCGACGACGCTCGTCACCGCCTCGTGGTCCGGGTGGGTGATGCCGATGACCGGCGCGCCCCTGGCCTTGACCTCCTGGACGTTAGCGAGCATCTTCTCGACGTTCCGTCCGGTGAACACGGCGAACACCGGCGTGTTCGGTCCGACGAGTGCCAGCGGACCGTGCTTGAGTTCGCCGGCGGCGAACCCCTCGGCGTGCTCGTAGGTTATCTCCTTGAACTTCAGCGCACCCTCCAGGGCGACCGGGTAGCCTTCCGCCCGCCCGATGAAGAAGTACGCGTCCTCGCCACGGTACCGTTGCATGACGTGGCCCACGGAGCCGTCGTGGAGGACCGTCTCGATGTGGCTGGGCAACGAACTCAGGTTCGAGAGCAACGCCGGGGCGTCGTCGCTGTACGACCCGGTACGGTCCTTCACGAGGCGCTCCACGAACAGCGCCAGCGTCACGACCTGCGAGGAGAACGTCTTCGTCGCGGCGACCCCGATCTCGGGGCCGGCCCGGATGAAGAGCGCGTCGTCGAACTCGCGTGCGGCGGTCGACCCCACGACGTTGGTCACCGTGAGCGTCCTCGCCCCGACGGCCTGCGCGTGTCGAAGCGACGCGAGCGTGTCGGCCGTCTCGCCGCTCTGGGTGACGCCGACGACGAGGGTGTCGTCGTCGATGGGCGGCGGGTTGGTCGCGTACTCGCCCGCGCTGTAGACGTGGGTGGGGATTCCACGGTCGAAGAGGAACTGCCGGGCGTACAGCGAGGCGTGGAACGACGTCCCCGCGGCGACGAACTGCACGTTGCGCACGTCCGAGAACGTCCCGGGTTCGAACTCGGCGAGCTGGACGTCCGTGAAGTCACCGCCGATGCGCCCCCGGACGCTCTGTCCGACGGCGTGGGGCTGTTCGTGGATCTCCTTCAGCATGAAGTGGTCGTAACCCTTCTTCGTGGCGGCCTCCGGGTTCCAGTCGACCGTCTCCCTGTCGGGGTCGACCGGGTCGCCGTCGAGGTCCGTCACCTCGAAGCCGTCATCCGAGACGGTCACGACGTCCTCGTCCTCGATGTACACCACGTCCCGCGTCTCCTCGAGGAAGGCCGGGATGTCGCTCGCGAGGAAGTACTCGGACCCGTCGACGCCGAGGACAAGTGGCGACCCCTGTCGCGTGGCGTAGAGACGCTCCTCGTCCCGACAGAGGACGACGACGGCGAAACTCCCCTCCAGTCGGGCGACCGTTCGCCTGAACGCGGTCTCGTGGTCGGCCCCCTCGTCCAGCGCCTGCTCGACGAGGTGGGGGATGACCTCCGTGTCGGTGTCGCTAGTGAACTCGTGTCCCTGCGCCTCCAGTTCGTTTCGCAGGGCTTCGTGGTTCTCGATGATGCCGTTGTGGACGACGGCGATGGAACCCTCGCAGTCGACGTGCGGGTGCGCGTTCTCGTCCGTCGGCGGACCGTGGGTGCTCCATCGCGTGTGTCCGATACCGACCGACCCGCTCGGGCGCGTCTCGGCGACGGCGGCCTCGAGCTCGGATATCTCCCCCGCCTGCTTCACGACGGAGAGGTCGTCGTCCAGGACGGCGATGCCCGCCGAGTCGTAGCCCCTGTACTCGAGGTTCGTCAGTCCGGTGACGAGGCTATCGACGACGTCGCCGTCGCCGAATCGACCGACGATCCCACACATCAGTCCACTCCGTGGTCTCGGCGCTCTGTCTGTGGTTCGTCCGACCAGGCGACGTCGGACCGGTCGATGCGCTCGTGATCGGGAGTAGACGGTATCGTGGTCATGGGTGTACCCTCGCTTCCCGCGCTACCGACGGGAAGTGACGATACCGAAGGGTCCGGGAGTATCTGCTTAGTTATGCGTCAGTTGGACGCCCACAGGTACCTGCTAGATGAGGTAGCAGTTCTGTACCGTCGCTGGTCGGGGTCGTACGGGGGCGACGAACGCTATCGAAACGGCTCAATCGGCGCGACTGTCCCGCACCTGTCGCATCCCGACGAGGACGAACAGGACCAGCATCGAGAAAATGATGAACCCGCCCGCGAGCTGGCCCGCGAACCCGCCGAACGCGGCGAGTGCGTAGGTGACGACCGCAATCGACGCGAGTGCGATGTACCCCATCGGACTCTCCTCTTCCGTCTCGATGTCGAGGTACGGCTCTAGCTGGTCGATGTTCGCACCCGGTCTGATGATTCCGCGGTTCTTGTTGAAATCCACGATGCCCGAGTCTGCCATCTTCGGCAGGTGACACTGGTAGAGACCGACGTATACGCGCTTGCGCTGCTGAGCGCTCAGCGACTGCACCGTCGTGTCGTTCTCGATGGCCGCGATGTGTTCGGCCAGGTCGCTCAGCGTCACCTCGTCCTCGTCGATCTCGTCCAGGTACTGCAGGACGAGGCGTCGTCGCTCGTTCCGGATTATCTCGAAGACGATGTCGAGCGGCAACGTCTCTGACTCCGGTTCGTCTTCGGTCTGTTCGGCCCCGGATTCTTCCTGTGTCTGTGCGACGTCCTCCCCCTCGGAGTCGTCGGGCAACGATTCTCCCTTCTCTCCTGAGATAGCATCGCCGTGTGTGCTCATCTGTGGTCTCCAGCGTTTGCGGATTTCATTTGTTGGTTGGCGGCTTGTGTTAATGGTTCGACTACCACTGGAACGAACGCGCACCGACGGTTCCTCACGCGAAACCTCTCCCATCGGTGGACTCTCTCCCTTAGTCTATGCGTTTCACGTTTTGTACGTGGCATACCCCTAGATGATATCGACTGTTATAAAATTAATCTCACAATATCTACCCATGCGCTGTCAGGGCTAGCCCCCGAATCGAGAGCAGTACGGCGATTGAATAACGACTGGATTCGAACAGGTCGAAGCTATCTGCCAATTCTCCGATTCGAACCGCTCACCCGGCTGTCGGGCCGGTCGCGTCCCGGGGGGAGACGACGATTCGACCCTCGCTCGAGAGGAAGACGCGACTCTGCTCGTAACAGAACGATATCGAGACCGGCGTGTCGCAGTCGCAGCGGAACAGTTCCGTGATCGCGTCGCAATCGACCCACTTGCCGAGTGGAGAGATATCCATCACGTCCCGTCCCGTCGCGTCCGCGACCGCCATCGCGGTCTGTGTCGCGACGGACGCGGCCGCGTCCGGGTCGAATTCGGTTACGTATTCGTTGCGCTGATCGACCGTCCCTGCAATTTCAGTGCTATTTTCTGACATCTTGGCCACCCTTGGTGGTTTCGCGTACCACACACCACAGCCAACCGCTGTATTATTCGACGAACGATACTATCTTGCTCGTTGCTAATGTTCGCCCTACTCTGAGTACGCTTGAGTACCTGCTTAATAAATCAATCGCATTCTATCGACGGCCGCCTGAATATGCGTATCAGTAATCTCTGTCGTTTAGGTGGTCGTTCCGTGCCCTGTCGAGCAGTACTGCGCCGAACAGGGAGACCAGTGCGGCCGCGAACAGGGTCAGCGGGTTCAGTCGCGCGTCCGAACTGCGGCCACGGGCGACCAGGAGACGGACGACGGCCGCGAGTCCCGAGACCACCCCGAGTCCGTACAGCGCTGGAACGTCCCGAACGCCACGGTCGACGTACCGGGCGCGCAGGCGCCAGAGGAAGTTCCGCAGGAGCATCGCGGACACCCGGGGGACGTAGCTCTGGAGTCTGATGCCACTGTCCTCGTCCGCGTAGGTCACCGGCCGGGGCACGTCGACGACGCGGAGGTCGTTCACGTTCATGCGGACCAGCAGTTCGTTACAGTAGCCGTAGAACTCGTACAACTCGTCGATGTCCACCGCCCGCAGCGCCCGGAGCGATATCGCGGTGTAGCCGCTCTGGGGGTCGCCGACGGACCAGTACCCGCTCGCGACGCGGGTGAGCAGTTCGAGGAGTCGGTTGCCGACGCGACGGAGTTCCGGCATGCCGTCGAGTTCGCCCGGGGACATGAAGCGGTTGGCCTTCACGTAGTCGGCGTCCCCCTCGACGATGGGAACGAGCAGTCGTTCGAATATCTCGACCTCCATCTGTCCGTCGCCGGCCATCACGACGGTCACCTCGACTTCGTCTTCGCGCGCGCGTTGATAGCCCGTCTTGATGGCGCCGCCGACCCCACGGTTCTCGCTATGGCGGATTGGAACGACCGTCGGACCCTCGTCGTGGTCGGCCCAGGTCTCGGCGGCCGCCTGTATCTCCGCGAACGTGTCGTCGGTCGACCGGTCGTCGACGGCGTACACGCGGTCGACGTAGGCCGGTACCGACTCGATTACGTCTCTGACGAAGCCAGCTTCGTCGTACGCGGGTACGACGACCCCGATGGTGTGTCCTTCGTACATGATGGTGCAGATAGCGGACGCGTCCGCTTCATGGGGTACTCGGTTCGTCCACCCATTGTTAGACGCTACTTGCGAACCGAAGGAGTGAGAGCACGTCACCGTGTCTCCGCCCTCGGATAGTGGCAATCGACGTCGCGGGGGAAATCCGGCCATAACAAAGACTGGGTCTACGGAACTGGGCCGCGATGCCCGAACTGACGGCCGACTCGGTGTCCAGTCTGTGTCGCCCACCCCTCCGGGCCACGACGCTCGTCGTCGTCGCTCTCAGTCTCGCGGTCGTGGGAACGGTACTACTCGGAAGCGTCACGGCCGCGGGTGCGGCCGAGGCACCGCCGCCGGAGCAGTACTCCGTCGTGCAGGGGGACCGTTGCGTGAACGTCGCGCCGGTGACGGGGTCCCAGTCGGTCGAGGAGTTCTACGACTACCGGAACCCGTACCCGTCGATCACGGGCAATCCCGAGGCGGACACGTACAGCGCGTACGGGATGCGGGAGTACCAGGAGAACCAGGTGAGCACCCTGTTCGTGTACCGCGGCACGGACGGCGATAGCCTCGTCTCCATCACCGGGGAACTCGGCTCGGACGCGCCCGGCGGGAGCACCACGACCTTCACGTTCGAGAACCTCCCGTCGACCGGGAGCTGGGCGGTCCAGGACGACGAGTACCCGGACCGGGACGACACGTGGGAGGTCGGACCCACGACGACCACCGTCACCTGGCGATGGGCCGAGAACCGCACCGACGGCGGGGCCTACACCGGACTCCACCGGTCCACCCGGCCGGTGACCATCGACGCACGGTTCAACGAGGAGGCCCCGGCGTGGGGCGAGTGGGACGAGTCGGGGTCGCCCGACCACCGCATCACGAACTGGCGGGTCGTCGACGGGTCCGGTGGGACCGTCGACCTGAACATGACGCAACCGGTCTACCTCTCGCGCGGGTCGTGCACCGGTCGACCCGCGCCGTCGCTGCAGGCGAACGCGACGACCGTCGCCCGCAACCAGTCCGTCGGCTTCCGTGCTGGCGAGTCGACCGCCGGGGCGAGTGGGTCAGTCCTGGAGTACCGCTGGGACTTCGACGGCGACGGCACCGTCGACCGGGTCACCGAGTCGCCGCGTGCGACGTACCGCTACGCGTCCGCCGGGACGTACGACGCCAGCGTCAGCGTCCTCGCGACGGACGGGCGGTCCGAACCCGCGAACCGAACGGTCCGCGTCGCACAGACCGACGAGGCCGCCATCTCGGTCGACGGTATCGACGACGCCACCGCCGTCGCCGGCGAACCGTCGCCCGTTCGCGTCTCGGTCGTCAACGACGGTGGCGGTGGCGGCACCGACGTCGTCGAACTGGTCGCGGACGGCGAGGTCGTCGGCACGAAGGAGGTGTCGGTCGGCGCGCTCTCGGAGCGGACCGTGACGGTCGACGCGACGTTCCCGTCTGCGGGCGAGTACGTGGTGTCGGCCGGTAGCGCCGACGCCCGGGTCGAGGTCGAGGAGGCGAACCCCGAACTCAGCGTCGACGAGGTCAGCGTCGGTGACGACAGGGTGGCCGTCGACGAGGCGGTGACGGTCACCGCCGAGGTGGAGAACGTCGGCAACGCCGGCGACGAGTTCGACGTCCGACTGGAACTGTTCGACGAGGTCGTGTCGAGCAAGTCCGTGGAGGTGCCCGCCGGCGAGACGCGCACCGTCGAGTTCAGCGTCGCCGTGAGTGAACCGGGCAACTACACGGCGCGCGTCGGCGACGAGTCGGCAGAGTTCGTCGTCGACGCCGACGTGACCCCGGAGCCACCCGGAGACGACGGTCCGGAAGGGAGTGCCATACCTGGTTTCTCGGCCCTGGCTGCCGCGCTGGCGGTCGTCGCGCTGCTCGCGGTGATACTCCGGGACGGGGACGGCCCCTAGCGGCCAGTTACCCCGTACAGTATCTCCGTAACAAAGGTTTGAGGACCAGAACGGCGGCGTATGAAACTCAGACACCTGAAATCGTCTAGCGTCGTCGTGGAGGAGGACGGAACGCGTGTCCTCTGTGACCCGTGGCTCCAGGACGGTGCGTTCTACGGGTCCTGGGCGCACTACCCGCCCCTCTCGTTCGAACCGGAGGACTACGCGGACGTGGACTACATCTACGTCTCGCACATCCACCCGGACCACTGCCACCTCGACACGCTGGACCGGCTGGACAAGGACACCCCGGTCATCATCCACGACTACCAGTGGGACTTCCTGGCGAACAACCTCGAACGGCTCGGGTTCGACGTCGTCGAACTCGACCACGACGAGCGGATGCACCTCGGCGGCGACCTCCACCTCAACGTCCTCGCGTCGGACGACTGCGACCCGGAGGTCTGTGGGAAGTACTTCGGCTGTGGCTGGTTCATGGACGACGTCTCCGGCGGGACGGCGGGGTCGACCCAGATCGACTCGATGGGCGTCTTCGACAACGGCGACGAGGTCCTCGTCAACGCGAACGACTGTCGCTGGCCGATGACCAGCGCCGCCGCCCAGCGCGTCCTCGACCGGTACGGCGGGGTCGACATGCTGTTGATGCAGTACGGGGCGGCGAACTTCTACCCGCAGTGCATGCTGGACTACACGCACGAGGAGCGCCTGGAGGCGGCCGACGAGGTGGCAGAGGAGATGCTCCAGGACGCCGAGTCGTTCGTCCAGGTGTTCGAACCCGACTACTTCATGCCGTTCGCCGGCAGCTACACCCTCTCGGGACCGCTCTCGGACCTGAACCAGTACCTCGGCGTCGCGACGCGGGCCGGGGCCCGGGAGTACTTCCGGTCCAGTCCGCGGGTGCCCGAGGGCTCTGAGTGCATCCTCCTCAACAGCGAGGAGTACTTCGACCTGACCGAGGGGCGGCAATCTGCAGAGTACACGCCGGTCGACCCCGAGCGCAAACAGCAGTACATCGACGACGTGCTCGCGGACCGCTCGTTCACGTTCCACAGCGACGACATGCCGACGCTGTCGGAACTCCAGGAACTCCTCCCCGTCGCCTACGACCACATGGAGGAGAAGCGGCAGGGAATCGGCTTCGAGAGCGACACGACGATACTGCTCGACCTCGTCGAGGACACCGTCGCGGCCATCTCGCTTCGCGGCGAGGGCATCGAGTACGTCTCCCAGGCACAGAGCGAGGAGATAGACGAGTACGTCCGGATGCGCATCGACCCGCGCCTGCTCCACAAGATACTCCGCGGTCCGCAGTACGCCCACTACAACAACGCTCAGATAGGGTCCCACGTCCACTTCGCCAAGGAACCCGACATCTACGAGCGCCCGGTCTACTACTGCATGAACTACTTCCACGCGTAGCACCGGTCGGCGGTCGTCTCCCGCTCGTCGTCGGCGCACACCAGACGGCCAGTCGACGCCGCCGTCAAGCGACCGAATACGCCGACGGGGCGCCCGGTCGACCCCTCGACGGCTCGACGGTAGGTGTACTATTACAATGCTCCACGTGCTCCTACGAGGTGGCTAGTGACCCGAGTCGCCCTCGATTCGAACAGCACCGCACTCGCCAGCAGGACGTTCGTCACGCACGTCGCCCGACCCGGCGACGCCGACCGATGAGCGGGACCGTCACGAGGGGCGGGTCCGTCGAGCGCCGGTCGTACGACCTCGCCGCCGTCGGGGCGTACGCCGTGGTCGCCTACGTGCTCCTGTCGCTCCTGGGGAACGCCCTCCCGACGCTACGGGTCCTGCTCGGTGCCCCGCTCGTACTGTTCGCGCCCGGCTACGCCGTCGTCTCCGCGTTGCTCCCGGTCCGGACCGACGACGGGGACGGCATCGCCTCACTCGACCGACTGGAACGCGTGGCGCTCGCCTTCGGGACGAGCGTCTGCCTCGTCGTCCTCGGCACGCTGGCCGTCTCGCCGGCGTTCCCCGCCGGTCTCTCGACGGTCCCGTTCCTCGAACTCATCGTGACCGGGACGGTGCTCGCGACGGTGGCCGCCTACGCGAACCGACTCCGGTATCCGGCGGAGCGCCGGGACGGACTCCGGACGAGCAGGGAGCGTCCGTCCACCGCAGGGTCGGCCACCGCGACGTTCCTCGAGGTGGCGCTGGCGGTGTCCGTCGTCCTGGCTATCGGTGCCGTCGGGAGCGGGTTCGCCGCCCCGCAGGCCGAGACGCCCCACACCAACGCCGCCCTGTTGACCGAGGGGCCGGACGGCAAACTCGTCGCCGACGGCTACGTCGAGGAGGTCGGCCCGAACGAACAGGTCCCGGTGACCCTCGCACTGGAGAACGAGGAGGGCCATCGACAGACGTACACGGTCATCGTGGCACTCGAACGGGTCCAGAACGGGTCCGACGGCCCAAGGGTCGTCCAGCGGACGCAACTCGACAGGATGACCGTCGAGGTGCCCGCAGGTGAAGCGGTCCGCCAGCGCATCGCCGTGACCCCGGACGCACTCGGGGAGCAACTCCGGATCAGCTACTACGTCTTCCTGGGCGACCCCGGCGAGAGCCCGACGGCGAGCGAGGCGTACCGCCACCTCTTCCTCTGGGTCACCGTCTCCGACCAGCAGCCAGCCGCCGTCGACGACCCGCGGGCCATCCCCCTGGTGGGGGACCCCTGACCGTGTGGCCGTGGGAACACGTCGCCGTCGCCTACCTGCTCGTCTCGGCGACGTGCTGGCTGCTCCGGCGCGAACCGCCATCGGGGGCGGTCGCCGCCACCGTCGGGGTCGCCGCGGTGCTCCCGGACCTGGTCGACAAACCGCTGGCGTGGTGGCTGCACGTCCTGCCCGACGGTCGGTCGTTCGCGCACTCGCTGCTCTTCGCAGTCCCGGCAGTCGTGGCCGTACTGACGCTCGCCCGACGTGCCGGGCGCGACGACGTCGGCATCGCCTTCGCCGTCGGCTACCTGAGCCACCTGCCCCTCGACGTGCTGAGCTCCGGAATCGGCGAGGACTCGTTCGAGACGCGGTTCCTGCTCTGGCCGGTCCGCCGGGGCGAGGAGGGCGTCCCCGACAGCGCCGTCCCTCACCTCCTCGAACTCCACCGCGAGTTCCTGGCGTACCTCTCGAGTCCCGCCGGACGGCTCTACCTCGCGGCCGAACTCGCGCTGTTGACCGTGGCACTCGCGGTCTGGCTCCGCGACGGCCTGCCCGGACCGCGGTGGCTCGTCGCCCGAGTCCGCCCGGCCCGGAGGGCGGAGTAACTCCCTACCGGGCGTCAGTCGCGGTCTAACAAAGCCCGAGCAGTCGAGACACTCCGGTCGTTCATGCTGGATAGACTGACCCTCCCATGGCGAACCCGTGGAGCCGCCCTGATAACACTCGCACTCGTCGCCACGCTCGTGCTCGCGGGCGTGGGTGCAGCCATCGGCGTGGACGACAGCGACGACACGTCGACCGCCGTCGCGTCGAACGCCGAACTGACTCGCGGTGACACGAGTCCCGGGGCCGTCACGAACCACACGTTATCGTACGACCTCGACAACGCGACGGAGACCGGGACGGAGTTCGACGTCGTCGTCATCGACTACTCGAACCCGACCACCGACCTCAGCGCCGTGACCGCGTCGGGAATCACGATGCGGGACGACACCGGCCACTCCTGGAACGGGACGGACATCGAGTCCGTCAGCGTCTCGAACTCCGAAAGCCGGTTGCGCATCGTCATGACCAAGAACGCCAGTTTCTCGCTGAACGACCGGGAACGCGTCTGGGTCTCCTACGAACCGGTGACGAACTCCATCGTCTCCTCCGACAACCTCTCGGTCACGATGACGCTGTACGACGAGGCGACGGCAGTCGAGACCGGAACGGTCCAGTACGCCGTCGGGGAGGAAGAGACCACGACCACGACGACGACGTCCACCACGACGAGCGAGACGTCCACCACGACCGCCGGTTCCACCGCGACTGACCCGCCCGCGACGACCACGGCACCGGCCGGAACCGACCAGACGACACCCGGTTCACAGCCCGGCTTCGGCGTCGGTCTCGCAGTCCTCGCCATCGCCGCAACGATGGTGGTCGCGGTGCGTCGGCGCGCCTGACCACCTACCCGACCCGGTCCCCGTCCGTCGGTTCGTCTCCTCGGACCGACCCCGCGTTCGTGTGTGAGACGGTGTCACGTCAGCGTCGTGTCTTCTCCCCGTAGTAACGCTTTACCGGCGGGATTGTGCGGCATAACAATGGCCGGCGGGACGCCCAGTGTGGACAGAATGACGCTCAAGACAGCCGTCGTCGGCGCGGGAACCGTCTCCGAAGTACACCTCTCCGGTCTCTCCGCCTGTCCACGCACCGAACTCGTCGCCGTCTGCGACCTCGACGGGGAGGCGGCACGGGAGGCGGCCCAGCGACACGGGATCACGCCCTACACCGACGTCGACCACCTCTTCGACAGCGTCGACCTCGACTGGCTCCACGTCTGCACGCCGGTCAAGACCCACCGCGACATCGCCGTCGCGGCCATCGAGGAGGGTATCCCGGTACTCATCGAGAAGCCGGTGACGGAGACGGTCACCGAGGTACAGGACATCGCGGACGCCGCCTCGTCGAACGACGTGCCGGCCTCTGTCGTCCACAACCACCTCTTCTCGCCGGCGATGCGCACCGCCCGTGAGCGCATCGACGACGGTAGACTCGGCACCGTCCGTGGGGTCGACCTCCTCTACACGGGGTCGACCGCACCGGACGTGAAGAACCGGGGTGCGTGGAGCTTCGAACTCGTCGGCGGCGAGTTCGAGGAGGGACTCCCGCACCCGCTGTACACCCTGTTGAACACGGGTGGCTACCCCCGCGACGAGGCCGCCGTCCAGGCGTCGACGGCCCTCGCGGGCGAGTACGAGCAGGGGTTCGGGTACGACGGCGCGACGGTCCAGTACGTCACGGAGGACGAGGTGCTCTGCTCGGCGACGATGCTCTCCGGGACGGTCCCCCATCGGTCGCTGTACGTCCACGGCGAGGAGGGGTCGATGGTCGTCGACCTCGTCTCCCAGACGGTGGTACCGTTCGAACGCGACTACAAGGCCTCGGCGAAGAACCGTGCGCTGAAGAACGCCGACGAGATGCTCGCCCGGGGTCGTGGCACCATCGACAACCTCGGCGCCGTCGCAAAGCGCGCGACCGGTGGCGGCTGGAAGGCGGAGCGTGACCTGAACGCACACTACTACCAGTACGACGCCACGGCGAAGGCCATCCAGGAGGGCGACGAGATGCCGGTCCCGCTCTCGGAGGGTCGCTGGACCATCCAGCTCATGGAGGAGATCCGCGACGCGTCGACGCACGAGCAGCGTGGCGGTCGCCAGCTGGCCAACAGAGAATGAACGGACCGACGACGGACGTATCGCAGCCGGGCACCGGCGCTGTTCGGTCGAAAACGGAAGGGATGGGGAACAAAGGGGTGGACGCCCTCCTGTCGAGGGCGAAACGTGGAGCCCGGAGTCGCTGGATGGGAAGTGACGACTGTCGTTCGCAGGGGGAATGCCCGGGCGAGAGTTGGGGTTCTCTCGTCCACGGAGCGCCGCTTCGGTGCCACCCCAGTCACGGCTTGGGGTGTGTTCACCTTTGTTATAGAGCTGTTTTCGGCGCGCTCGCCCGCGTCCGGAGCGAAAACACGTCGTTACTCGGGGGGACGCCCGGTGGGACCGATGTTCGCTAATCTCGAATCGAGCGTCCGGGCGGCCGGCCGCCGGGTCGTCGAGAGCTACCCGGCGGCCACGGGGCCGCTCGTGGCCCTGCGGTCGTGGTACGCCCGGGCCCACCTCCTCTGGATCCGGGAACGGTCGCGGTTGCGACACGACGCGGTTATCGACCCGTTTCGGGTCGTCTGGATAGACCTCGACGCGCTCGAACTGACCGCCGAGCACTTCGAGGGCATCCCGAAGTACCGCCGTGCGGGCAGGCTCGCCGGCGGCGACTGGGACCAGGACACCGAACGCTTCCGGGACAGGACCATCTACCGGTCCTTCGCGGCCCACTTCGACGACGGCGTTCCGTGGTCCGAGACGGAGTTCTACGAGTCCATCGTCGACCGCCTGGAGTCCGGGGAGAGCTGGTGGGACTGTACCACTGAGGCGGAGTTCCAGGAGCGATGCAGGCGACTCGACGAACTGTACGACCGCATCGCCGAGCACGGCCTGCTCTCACAGGAGGAACTCGCGGCGAAGGGCTACGACGAACCGATAACGAAGGAGCGGTCCAGCACCTTCTCGCGGACGCTGGAGGACGAGATCGCGGTCCACGTCGGTCGGAACGGTGAGTTCCTGTTCTGTGACGGACGGAACCGGCTCGCCATCGCGAAGGTGCTCGACGTCGACGAGATTCCGGTGCGAATCATGGTCCGACACGAGGAGTGGCAGGCGTTCCGCGACGACGTGGCCGCGGGCCGCGTCGACCCTGGCGAGTACGCGACCCACCCGGACGTCCGGCCGTTGCTCGACTGACCTGGAGGGCGCTCAGGCCTCGTCCGCGGTGACCTGGGTGGCGTCGCCTCGACCGGGCGCGACGCGGTCGGCGGTCGGCGCGACGTCGACGTTGCGCCGCGAGAGGTACGGGGCGAGGGTCTCCGCCGAGACGATGCCACGGTAGACGCCGTCCTCGACGACGGGGAGGTGGCCGACCCCGTTCGTCCGCATCCGTTCGGCCGCCTCCGACAGCGTCGCGTCGGGAGAGACGGTCACGACCGGACTCGACAGCACCGACGCCACGGTCGCCGGGTCGCTCCCGTCTGCGACGTGTGCGACGACGTCGGACTGGGTGACGATTCCGTCGACCGTCTCGTCGGCGCCGAGGACGACCAGCGCCGTGACGCCCGGGTCTCGAAGGGCTCTGGCGGCCTCGGTCACCGCCGTCTCGGGGGTGACGGTGCGCGCCGTTCGAGTAGCCACTGCCTCGACGTGTATCGCTATCATGGCTGCTCGACGGTACCACCTAGCAGTACTTAGCTTCGGCCTGGAAACGTGTTTCAATTCCTAGTATCCCTAGAAGGGGCGACGGTCAGGTCGGTTCGACCTGCCGCGCCAGCAGGGACTCCAGTCCGGCCGCGAGCGAGACGTCCGCGTCGAAGCCGAGGCGGTCGCGCGCCTTCGAGACGTCGGCGACGCTGTGCTCGATGTCGGCGGGCCGGGGGTCGTCGTGGTGGACCGGCACCGAGTCGTCCGACAGGTCGCGTATCAGTTCGGCGAGTTCGGCGATGCTGGTCGCCTCGCCGGTCCCGACGTTGAACGCCTCGCCGGTGGCGTCCGTCGTCGCGGCGGCCAGCAGCGCCCGGACGACGTCGGAGACGTGGACGAAGTCGCGGGTCTGCTCGCCGTCGCCCTCGACGACGAGCGGTTCGCCGGCCCTCGCGTTCGACAGGAACGTCGGAATCACCCCCCTGTCGGGCAGTTGCCGTGGGCCGTAGACGTTGAAGAACCTGAGCGCGACGGCCGGGACGTCGAACCACTGCTCGTACCGGCGGACGTACTGGTCGCTCGCGAGTTTGGCGACCCCGTACGGGTTCCGCGGCGTGAGGGAGTCGTCCTCGGAGATGGGCGTCTCGTCCGGGCGGCCGTACACCGCCGCGCTGGAGGCGAAGACGACCCGGGCGTCTACCCGCCGTGCGTGTTCGAGGATGGCACCGGTGGCGCTCGCGTTCACCTGGAGACAGCGCGTCGGTTCGGCCATCGTGTCCGGGACGGCCGACAGCGCGGCGAGGTGGAAGACGACGTCGACGTCCGCGACCGCGGCCGACAACTGCGCCGGGTCGGTGACGTCGCCCTCGAGCAGGACGGCGTCTTCGTCGACGTTCGCAGCACGCCCCGTCGAGCAGTCGTCGAGGACCCTGACGTCTGCAACCGGGGCGAGTGCGTCGACGAGGTGACTCCCGACGAAGCCGGCACCCCCCGTGACGAGTATCGTCGCGTCGGCGAGGTCGCTCGCCTCGCGTTCGAGTCCGTGATCCTTCGGCATCCCTCGAATTGGTGGGTCGAACCCGGATAGTTATGGACTCGCTTCGCGGCCGGGCGGTGACCGTGAGGGTGAACGACCGAATCGGTTATCGGTGTGCGCGTCGTTCCCACGAGACACGGCCGACGTCCGGTCGGCCACTACCCCAGCCATGAGACCGAAGGAACTGGAGCCATACTTCAGGTTCGCCCTCGACTACCCCGTCGACAGCACCGAAGTCCGCGACCGACTCGGCCTCGTCGAGGTGACCGCACCGGGCGGCACCGACGGGACCACGCTGGACGAACTGCTCGCACACGCCGAGGGGGAACGATACGACAGCCATACCGCGTTGTACGAGGCCGTCATGGGCCTCCTCGACGAGACGCACGTCGGGCGGAAGTACTACGACGACCGTGGCGGCGCCCCGCCGCACGGACCCGGCCCGACGGACGACCGGAACCGCTCCTTCTGACCCCGGCGTCCCGCCTCCGGCCCGTGGTCACCTGACCATCGTCCTGATCTGCTCGACGTCGAGCAGTCCCGTCCCGACGCCGAGTACCGCCCAGACGGCGGCCCCGACCCCGACGACGAGGAACAGCGTGAGCAGGCCGGAGACGATGGGGAGCGCGAGCACGACCACGAGTCCCATCCCCGTCGCGATGGCACAGACGACGGCGAGTCGACGGGCCATCTGCCGGACGCGAAGTCCGAGTTCGGAGTGGATGACGTAGACGTTCGTCCCCGTGTAGACGGTGTAGGTCACGACGGTCGCTGCGGCGGCGCCGACGGCGCCGAACACGGGGATGAGCAGGACGTTCAGCCCGGCGTTCGATACGGCCATCGCGCTCTTGACGGTCGCTCTCGCCCGTGCACGGCCCAGGTAGTCCAGCGCGTCGCTGGTTATCTTGTTGACGGCGTTGACGAGGATGAACCCGCTGAACACCTGGACGACGGGCACGGCGGGGGCGTACTTCTCGCCGAAGACGTAGACGACGGTCGGGCTGGCGACCAGTACCAGCCCGAGGCAGGCCGGGACGTAGACCAGCAGGACGTAGGTCAGGGACTCCTCATAGAGCCGTGCTGCGCGCGCCACGTCCTCGGTGGCGCTCTGTTCGCCGAGGATGGGCGAGAGGGCGAACCCGAACGACGTCGCCGGCATCGAGATGAAGTCCGACAGTTGCTTGGCGATGGTGTAGTAGCTGACCGCTGTCAGGCTGGCGAGCGACCCGACGAGCACGACGTCGACCTTCTTGTCGAGGACGTTCGCGCCACGCGTCGCGGTCAACGGGACGGCGTACTCGAGCAGTCGTCTCGTGAGTCCCTCCTCCATCTCCGGTGCGGGGTCGACGGGTCGGTAGACCCGCCAGTAGAGCAGGCCCCCGCCGACGAGCAGGGCGACGCCGAAGCCGACGACGTAGCCGAGGAAGGCCCCGAACGCCCCGAACCCGAGCAGGACGAAGACGCTCGCGAACACGACGCGACTCACGTTGTTGACGGCGTTCGTGACGGCGCTCCAGTCGACGCGGTTGACCCCCTGGAAGTTCGCCACGACGAACTTGACGCCCGCCCGGAAGCCGACGTACGCGGCACCGACGAGCAGGAACGGTATCAGCGCCTCCTGGTGACCGAGGAGGGCGGCGAGTGGCCGGTGGACCAAGAGCAGCGCCACGCCGACCAGGACGACCATCACGAGGACGGCCTTCGCCCCGACGGCGAGGACGTGTGGCAACTGGGACTCGTCGGTCTTCGAGTACTCGTTCGCGTACCGGGCCGCCGACTTCGGCAGTCCGAGGGTGCCCAGTATCGACAACACCGCCAGCACCGACAGCGCGTAGTTGAGCAGGCCGTACTCGGTCGGGGTGAGCAGGAACCTGGCGAGCAACACGATGAGCGCGGCGTTCGCCAGCGTGTTGAGGACGTTCGAGGCGAACGACGCCGTCGCCCCGCGGCGGAGGGTCGAGAGCACGTCGTCGCCCACGTCAGCCACCTCCCCATGACCGGGCCGCTGCCGGGCCGGGCGACGCCCCGCACAGGTGGACCGCCAGGGGCGAGGGGCCGTCCGTCGCGGACGACCCGCCCTGCGGTCGCGTCGCTATCAAGACCGGCGATACCGTCGTCGGTGTCGTCTGGTTCGATGTCATCGTACGCGTCGGTGTCGTCGTCTCGCGCCGCCGTCGCTCGCGTGCCCGGCGGCGATGTCGGTACGCCCGGCGGCGAGTTCGGGCCCTGGCGACGGGGGCCGTACCGACCTGTCGCGGCTCGCCGTGTCGTCCGCGTCGTCGCACGGTCCAGCCTTTGTTATAGTACGGTTACACGGGCCGGGCGGCGCCCCCGAGGATGGGGGCGGGTACGTGAATCGTGAACGCGTCGGACGGTAAGGCGAGGCTGAAGCCCCCCGTTAGGAGGTCCGTTGGGAGGACCTGACCGTCGTTGCCGGCGTCGTCCTCGTCGAGCGTGGTCCTGTTTTCGGCGGCCTCGACGGACAGGTTGTCGTCACCCGGGTCGTTCGTGTCGCCGTCGCCCCGGAGGTAGTACAGTTCGAAGCCGCCGTTCGACACGACGCGGTTCACCCCCGGCGTCGTGTGGAGCCGCTGGAACCCGTCCCTGCTGAACCGCAACTCGTCGTACAGTCCGACCTCGACCGGTCTGGTGCCGTCGGTGAGGACGAAGTACCTGTGGTTCTTGTACCGATAGCCGAGACCACCTTTGAACGCGCGTGGTGAGACGGCGTCCTCGTAGCCGGGGAAGTCGAGTCGGTCGCGCGCCTGGTCGGTGCCGTACACCGCGTCGACGTAGCGCTGTGGACCGCCCCGGATGCCGGTGAACTCGACGCCGTCGCCCCGGACGTCGAACGCGAACTGGTAGCCCTCGTACTGGAGTTCCGTCACCTGCGAGTTGGCCTGGTAGACGTAGGGCGACGGGAACGCAGACAGTACCGCCAGCGGTATCATCGAGAGGACGACGGCCGTGAGCAGGACCCTGGACGCACTCGGATACTCGTAGCCCAGGCCGCGTTCCCCGAAGGCGCGCACGAGGGCGACCGCACCGAGGACGCTCGTGATGACCATCAGGAACCCCTGGTACCGGAAGTACATGTCGCCGGGGCCGCCGAGGAACACGACGAAGAACAGCCCCGACAGTGGCACGAGGGCGAACCCGAGGTAGACGACCATGGCGTTCCGGTGCGGGTCGTCCTCGGAGAGCCAGCCGAGCAGGGCGACCGTTATCAGCACGCCGGCGAGGAGCGAGAGGACCGTTCCGGTCAGGAACAATTTCACGAACAGTTCCGGGATGCTCCCGCCGACGGCGGTGATGGAGGTCGACTTCTGGTTGACGACCGAGCCACTCTCGCCGCCCTGCTGGACGATGTTGTAGATGATGGCGCTGGTGTTCCCGCCGACGCGCTCGAACCGGGGCGCCCAGAGGGCGAACATGCCGGCGAACGCCGACGCCTGGACGTACAGCGGTCGGTGTCCGGCCACGTAGCTCTCCGGCGCGAACTGGCGAGCGAGGAACTGGAACACGGCGACGCCCCCGAACAGCACGAGGAGGTTCGCGGCCTGCTGGGGGTGGACCAGCAGCGACGTCGCCGCGCCGATCGCGAGCAACGCCCCGACGCCGGTCACCGGGTTCAGGACGGCGTTCCGGCCGGGTTGCCGGAGGTAGACGAGAATCAGGAACAGCACGAACGGTGCGAACAGGATGGCCTGACTCGACGTGTGGGGCACCAGGTGGGTGCTGATGACGTTGATGGGGGCGAGCATCGCGGCGACGAACGCGCCGACGAGGAGGCCGTCCCGCCGCCCCGATATCAGGCGAACGCAGAGAGGCACGAACACGAGGAAGACGGCGACGAACGTCAGCACGGCGTAGAGCATCGTTCGACGGTAGGGCAGTCCGAGGACCTCGCCGAGGACGACCGTGAGTTCGTGGAGACCGGGGTAGAGCAACCCGCCGGGCCGGAGCGATCCGTCGGCGAGTTCGCGCGCCCAGCCGAGGTGGCTCAGCGAGTCGCCCGACCCGAAGAAGTAGTAGCCCCGGACGATGGGAAGGCCGGCGAACGAGATGCCGGCCAGCCAGACGAGTGCCGTCGCTGCGAGTCGCCGCCGTGACGACGCGCTCGGCACGAACCCCGCGACGGCGGCGGCGACGAACGCGGCGACCAGCCCCAGCCAGAACAGGAGGGGGGTGTTCGCGTAGATAGAGAGTTCGTACCCGCCGGCCGGCGAGAGGAGGGCGGCGGTGACGCCGACGGCCAGCGCGAGGTACCCGCCGATCAGGACCGTCGTCGTGGAAGGAGTCGACGAACGGGCCCCGCTCATCGTCGACGCTGGCCTCGAACGGGTGACGGTGCCGCCCCACGGTCGTCCGGGGCGGTTCGAGACCGCACGGTCCTGCAGGCGGTCGGCCGGGGCCACCGGTCGCGTTGCCGTCCGGCGTTCGTGCGTCGCGCTCTCCTTGCATCTGCCGACGTGGCGATGCGAGACATATCGTGACGGTCGAAGCGTGTTCGGGCCTTTGTTATACCACCGCTACGACGGCGTCGGCGCCGTGTACGCCAGCGTGACTGTCGCCGGTGCGCCTCGACTGCGGCGAACGGTTCCGCGACGACTCCCGGTCGGAGTACCCGGGCGACGGCGCACGGCGTGCCGACGACCGCGTGTGCCAGCCGATGACACGACCGCGGTCGAGTAGAACCCACTTACCCTCGCCGGCGTGTGGCTAACAATCACGACACCTCGCACAACTCGGTAGCATGGTAGAGCACGTTCCGTTCACCGAGATATACGTCGACGACGACGTCGTCGACCGAACCGAATCCGTCGTCCGAAGCAGGCGGTACGTCCAGGGTCCCGAACTGGACCAGTTCGAAGCCGAGTTCGCCGACGAGTTCGAGGTCGAACACGCGGCAGGCGTCAGTAGCGGGACCGCTGCGCTGTCGCTCGCGTTCCGGGCCTGCGGCGTGGGTCGCGGGGACGACGTGTTGCTCCCGGCACACACGTTCTTCGCGACGGCGTCCTCTGCGATGAACCTCGGTGCGAACCCCGTCTTCGTCGACGTCGACCCCGAGACGTACACGATAGACGTCGACGACCTCGCCCGTAAGGCGGACCGTGCCGACGACCCCGCGGCGGTCGTGCCGGTCCACATCTACGGCCAACCGGCCGACATGGACGCCGTCCAGGCCATCGCGGACGACCACGACATGGCCGTCGTCGAGGACGCCTGCCAGGCCCACGGGGCGCGGTACGACGGCGAGATGGTCGGGTCCATCGGCGACGTCGGCTGTTTCAGCTTCTACCCGTCGAAGAACATGACCGTCGGCGGCGACGGCGGCATGGTCGTCACCGACGACGACGATATCGACGCCGCGGTCAGGCGCCTCCGGAACCAGGGTCGGACGCCGAACGGCGACCACGTCGACCTGGGACTCAACTACCGCCTCGACGAGTTCAAGGCGGCCTTCGGGCGCGAACACCTCTCCCACGTCACGGAGTGGGGACGCATGCGCCGGGAGAACGCCCACCGCTACGACGAGCGTCTCGCCGACGTGGCGGCGGTGGAGACGCCGACGGTCCGCGACGATCGGACCCACGTCTACCACCTGTACGAGATACAGGCCGACGACCGGGACGAACTCAGGTCCTTCCTCTCCGACCGCGGCGTCGAGACGGGCATCCACTACCCGCAGGCGCTCCACCAGCACCCGGCCGTCCGCCGGCGCGACGACGACCTGCCCACGCTCCCGACAGTCGAACGACTCGTCGACCGCATCGTCTCGCTCCCGATGCACCCCTGGCTGACCGAGGCGGAGACGGCACACGTCTGTGACGCCATCGAGGCGTTCTACCGGGGTGAATCGCCGTGAAACTCGCCGTCGTCGGTGCGGGCTACTGGGGGTCGAACCACGCCCGCATCGCGAGCGAACTCGTCGAGTCCGGCGTCGTCGACGACGCACTGCTCTGTGAACTCGACGAGGAACGCGCCCGCGAGGTGGCGGCCGACAACGGACTCCAGTACGTCACCGACCACCGGCAACTCGCCGACTACGGGGTCGACGCGGCCGTCGTCGCCACGCCGTCGCCGACCCACGAGTCCATCGTCGTCGACCTGCTGGAGGACGACATCGACGCGATGGTCGAGAAACCGCTCGCCCTCTCCGTCGAGGCCGCGAACAACATCGTACAGACCGCGGCGGCCAGCGACCGGACCCTCGGCGTCGGCCACGTGTTCCGCCACCATCCCGCCCTCGACGCGCTCCGGGAACGAATGCAGGCGGGCGAACTCGGCGAAGTAACGCACCTCCGGACCGTTCGGCACGCCTGCCAGCCGGCCAGGCAGGTCGGCGCACTCCACTCGCTCGCGGTTCACGAGGTGGACATCTACCGGTACCTGCTCGACCAGAACCCCGACACGGTCTACTGCCGCCTCGACGCCGCCGTCGCCACCGACACGCACGACACGGCGACGCTCGTCCTCGGCTTCGACGACGTGACCGGGGTGGTCAGCGAGTCGTGGACCATCCCGGTCGCCGGGAAGCGCCGGGACCTCGTCGTCGTCGGCAGCGAGGGGGTCGCCGCCGTCGACTACCTCGAGGACACCGTCGTCGAGTTCTACGACGTCCCCCCGGAACGGAGCGACGACGGTACTCGACAGGGCCACATGGAGGAACTGTGTGACCCGCGGACCGTGCTCGACGTCGACGGTGCGGAACCGCTCAAGAGCGAGGTGACCGACTTCGTCACCGCCGTCCGCGACGGCCGCCAACCGCTCACGACCGGCGTCGACGGCGCGTGGGCGGTGAAACTGCTCGCCGACGCCGAGCGCTCCGCGGAGCGCAACGCCGTCGTCGACGTCCGTGCGGACGCGATGGTGCAGTCCCGGTAGGGACGCCTCACAAGGGGTCTCGTTTCTCAGTCCCGGTAGCCGACGATCCTCGCCGGGTTGCCCGCGACGATGGCGTCGGCCGGCACGTCCTCGGTGACGACCGCACCGGCACCGACGAGGGCGTTCTCCCCAACCTCGACGGGCAACAGCGTCGCGTTGGTCCCGACGACTGCCCCGTCGCCGACTCGGGTCGGTTCCCACTCGGACTCGTCGCCGCTCGGCGGGTACGGGTCGTTGATGAACTTCGCGCCGTGACTGACGAACACGTCGGTCCCGATCTCGACGAGCGAGCAGACGAACGCGTGGCTCTGGATGCGCGACCGGTCGCCGACGACGGCGTCCTCCTGTATCTCGACGAACGAACCGACCATGCACTCGTCGCCGACGTCGCAGCCGTACATGTTCACGTACCGCCAGATTCGGCAGTCGCGTCCGATGCGACAGTCCACCAGCGACGAGAACGGTGCGACGTCGGTTCCACCACCGACTTGACAGTTCTCGACCTGGCTCGTCCCCTGCTGGGCTCGCTGGGCCATGACAGAACCTGGGACGGCACGAAACTAAGAATGCGCCGGCTAACCGACTGCCCGACCGATACCTGGTTGCTTACAAAGGGGGCTGCCCTCGGCACACCGACTGCATGGACGCAATCGTACTCGCTGCAGGAAAAGGAACGCGTCTCCGTCCGCTGACCGAGGACAGGCCGAAGGGGCTGGTCGAGGTCGGCGGCAAACCGATACTCGAGGACTGCCTCGACCAGCTCGTCTCGCTCGGCGTCGACCACCTCGTCGTCGTCGTCGGCTACGAGGGCGGACAGATCGTCGACCACTTCGGCGACGACCACCGTGGTTGCCCCATCGACTACGCCGTCCAGGAGGAACGCGACGGGGTCGCCTCGGCGCTGCTCGCGGCGGAGGACGAGGTCGAATCGGAGTCGTTCCTCGTGATGCTCGGCGACAACGTCTTCCGGGCGAACCTCGGGGCGGTCGTGGCGGCACAGGAGGGCGACGCCGACGGGTCGGTCCTGGTCGAGGAGGTCCCGCGTTCGGAGGCGAGTCGGTACGGCGTCTGCAGGCTCGACGCGGACGGCGGCATCGACACGCTCGTCGAAAAACCGGACGACCCGCCGTCGACGCTCGTCGCCACCGGGATGTACTCGTTCACGACGGCGGTGTTCGACGACTGTCGGCGCATCGAACCCTCCGACCGCGGCGAGTACGAGATAAGCGACGCCATCTCGGCGTACGCCGAGGACAACCACGTCGAACCGGTTCGACTCGAGGGCTGGCGCGTGGACGTCGGCTACCCCGCCGACCGGGACGAGGTGGAGCGACGGCTAGCCGGCGAGCGTGCGGCGTCACAGGAGAGTGCAGGCGTGGTCGAATCCTCGGACTGAGCGTCGACCGGTTCCGTCACTGTGCGGCGGTCGTGGGACGCCTCGGTAGCCCCGCCGGCCTGTTCAGTCGAGGACCTCGTCGTAGACCGCACGGATGCGCGTCGCCATCGTCTCGGTCCCGAGGTCCGTGACCGCACCACGTTCGCTGCCCGGTTCGTGGTCGGCGCCCGTCAGCACGTCGACGACGCCCTCGACGAGTTCCGGGTCGCTCTGGCAGACGCGGGACAGTGCCGCGTCCGCCACGCGTCTGTCGACGTCGCCCACGTCGACGGAGACCACCGGCGTGTCGCAGGCGAGTGCCTCCTTGACCGCGTTCGGAGACCCCTCGCGGTGGGACGTGAGCAGGAGCAGGTCGGCCGCACCGTAGTACAGGGGCATCCGGTCGTGGTCGACGCCGAAGACGGTCTGTAACTCGACCGGTCGGTCCACGCGCTCGCTCGCGGCGTCGACCACCCGGCGGGCGCGGGGGTAGTTCTTCACCCTCCGCTCTTTCGGATAGGGGAACAGGACCTGGTACGAGTCGTGGTCCCAGCCGAGTTCGGTCCGTGCGTCGGCACTCGGAATCGGCCGGAACGTGTCGAGGTCGACGGCGTGGGGGATGACGTGCGCCTCGCGGTCCAGCCGTGCCGCCATCTCGTCCGTCATGACGATGACGGCGTCGGCCCGGTTCGCGAAGAACCGGGTGAACCGGCCGTACTTCCCCATCAGGTCGGTCCCCCACAGCGACACCACGACCGGCAGGCACTGCTGGAGGAGGGCGGCGGGCGCCGTCAGGCCGTTGTTCGCGTGTACGAGGTCGAAGTCGTCCAACGACCGACGCAACGTGGTCGGGACCAGCCGGGCGTACGCGAGTGGCGACCGGCTCTCCCCGGCCGCGGGTTCGCGGCCGACCGCCACCGTCTCCGTCTCGATTCCGGCCGCCTCGAGCGCACGCGTCTGGTGCTGGTAGAACGTCGCCTCCGGCGTCGTCACGAGGTTGAGTACCCGCATCGGTCACCTGGCGACGAACTGGTACACTTGCTTCGCCAGCCCCATCGGCTGGCCGCCGCTCTCGACGACGTAGTAGGGCACCAGTTCAGCCCCGAACTTGCTCTTGTACTTCGAGAGTCGTTCCGTGTCTGCACCCATCAGGTCGTAGGCGGTCAGGGAGTCGAACGGGTCGCCGTCGACGACGTCCTCGACGATGGCCCAGTGGACCAGCGCGTTGACGCTCGTCCCGTCGTAGTCGCCCCGGGTCCCGCCGAGCCAGTACAGCGCCTCGTCGTTCGAGAACAGCGCGACGATACCGCTGAGTAGCTCCCCGTCCGGGGACCGGACGACGTACGTCCGGGCGCGCTCGCCGAGTTCGGTGACGAGGTCACGGACGTACGGCCACGTCAGCGTGAAGCCGCGGTCCTGCTCGTCGTATCGGTCTCTCGTCTGCTCGTAGACCGCCCTGGCGGCCTCGACGCCCTCCACCGACACCGACACGTCCAGTTCCCTGGCGTCCCTGATGGAGCGCCGGAGGCTCTTGCTCGCGTCCCCGAGAGCATCGTCTGCCGACCGGTCCGAGAGGTCGAGGTGGTAGGTGAACGAGACGGTCACGTCGTCGTCGTCCCAGACGTACGGGCGCGGGTCGCCGTACTCCGGGGGACAGACGAACCGGAACAGCGTCGTCCGCTCGTCGAGGTCGAGTTCCTCGCGGACGGCCCGGGCGAACGTCCGGTTCACCTTCTCGCGCTTGCGCTGTTTCGGACTGAGGGGCGTGACGATGGGCCCGAGTTTCGGGACGCTCATCGCGGGCGGTGGTGAGGTGACGGTCCGCCCGACGATGCGCTCGGTTACGAACACCGGGACCAGGCCGACGGCCTGCTGGCCCTTGTAGCCGACGTATAGCTGTAGCTCGCCGTCGACGTGGTCGTCCAGCACCGACAGTGCCTCCGGCGTGTGAAACACCTCGAAGCCACTCGAGGGCAACGCGTCCTCCCACTCCGCCAGGTCGACCTGTTCGATATCCATCTTAGCGCACCCGTGCATCCGAGATTTCTTGTCCTGATATCGTCATGCTACTCGCGTGTTCGGTCCGCGGGACGACCCGACTGGTCGTCGTCCGCGTCGTGGTTCGATTCGTCTCCCTGTTCGCCCGTCGCGCGCTCCACACCGTAGTCCGGCCCGGCCGTCCGTCCACCGTCGGTCCGCCCATCGGTCAGTGTCGCCCACTGCCGATCGGCCGGGACACGGTCCCGGCCGGTACTAGGGTGTTCGAGTTGCTTGTACAGTTCGCCGGGGGACCCCACCCACGCACCCCGTTCGAGTGCCGTCCGCACCAGTCGCCGGTAGAGCCGACGGTGGCCCGGGAAGTCCTCTACGGCGAAGAACCGGGGGTGCCAGAGCACCGACATCACGGCGTCGTTCTCGGCGGCCTCGTCGAGCAGGGCGTCGAGTTCCCGCCACGCCGTCTCGAACGACTCGCCCGGGTCGGGCAGTGCCGTCTCCATCACCGTCAGGGGGAAGACGACGAAGTCGTCGTCGAACGGGCGCAGGATGCCGTACTCCCCGCCGAAGCCGTACTGCTTGTTGGAGCCCAGCGAGGTGTCGTACTTGAGTCCGACCGACCGCTGGTACCGCCACGTGAGCGGGACGTCGATGTTGAGGTAGTGCTGTCGCCCCCCGAGGAGTTCGCCCTCGAGTATCGACTCCAGCTTGACCTTCTCCCGTTCGAGCTGATCCCGCTGGAGGTAGGAGAAGTACGACCCGTGGAGCCCGACCTCCCAGTCCTCCGATTCCAGCCGACGGATGAGGTCGACGATCGCCGGGTCGGTGAGGGAGTACCGGCCGGTGAACAGCCGCCAGTTCTTCGGCTTGAACCAGTCCCTGACCGGCAGGTCGAACAGGTGCCGTTCGTCGAGGAAGTTGAACGACGACCGGACGCCGAGTTCGTCCTCGACGGCACAGAGGTCGTCGAAGGTCCAGAACGGGTTCTTCCCGGTCAGCCCGGTCCAGAGCTGTCCCGGGTCCCGGTCCCGAAGCGCGTAGTAGGGGAACTGGTAGGTCTTGTACGGGCGGTCGACGTCGTGTGTGAGCAACAGCGCGAACTCGTGGTCCTCTGGAACCACGGTCATCGCTGTCCCTCCAGTTCGACGAGGTCTAGCATGTATCCTGTCACGTCTATCTTGTCCGCGAGCAGTCTGTTCCTGGCCTCGCGCCAGCGCGCCGCCGCCGCGTCGGGATGGGTGACGACGCTCCGCGTCAGGCCGAGGAGGCGCTGTTCGTCCTCCGTCGAGTGGACGAGTCCGTACTCCTCCTCCAGTTCGACGAAGTTGTGCAACGCGCCCTCGCCGAACGTGTCGTACCGGAGTGCCGGCGTACCGAGGATGCCGGCCTCGGCGGCCGTCGTGTTCGAGTCGCCGACGTAGCAGTCGGCGTAGTACAGCAGGTCGTGCAACGCCTCCGGCGGGACCGGCATCGGTTCCGCGCCCTCGGGGACCGGGCCGTCGCCCTCGACGGAGGTGTACACCGTCCCCCGGTCCGAGAGCAACTCGACCAGTCCGGTCTTCCCCTCGGGGGAGAAGGTGGCGTTGCCGTAGTCGTGGTGGGCGTCGCTGGCGACGAGTCGCAGCACCGAGTACGGTTCGTCGACGTCGACGCCGGCGTCGCGGAGGACCGCGGGGTCCGGGTCGAATCGGGACGGGTGGAGGTACGCGAGTTCCTGGTAGCCGGCGTACCGTCTCTGGTCCGACCACTCCTCGTCGAACCCGTCGGGCGTACAGACGGCGTCGGCCAGGGGCAGCGTGTACTTCGCCAGCGCCCCGGCGGGTTCGGTGTCGTGGAAGACGATGCTCTTCGCACCGACCAGTCGGGCGGCGTGGACCGCCGCCGGGTTGAGCCTGCTCACGACGACGTCCGGGTCGAACGACCGGGCGGCCCGGACGACCCGGACCTCGCGGCCGACCCACTCGCGGACGAGTCCCAGCGGGGAGTCGCCCTTCGTCGACAGCACGTCGTGCTCGATGCCCTCGGCGTCGAGCAGGTCGGTGGTCACCTCCTTCTCGCGGGAGAGGACGCGGACGTCGTGTCCGTCTGCCTCCAGTTCGCGGACCGCGTGCTTGAACAGGTGGACGTGCGCCGGGTGACTCACGTCGAACAGGACGCGCATCGTCACTCGAGGTAGCCGAGGTCCGCGAGCCGTTGCTCGACCGCGGCGTCGTCCTTCTCCGGTGCCTCTCGGGTACCGGAGAGCGGTTCTCGGGTCCGGACGGGCGTGTTCCCCGGGACGGACTCGGGACGGAACACGTCCAGTACCCGGCCGTCCACGTCCTCCGGGACGCGCGACCCCATCGAGTGCAAGAGCGTGGGCGCGAGGTCGACGATGCGTGCCTCGCCCGTCAGGCCCTCCTCGCGGAAGGAGGGCCCGGAGAACAGGAACAGGCCGCTGGGTTCGTTGCCGCCCTTCCAGACACCCTCGTCAGCGTACCACGGACCGTGGCCGACGGCGTCGCTGGTGTGGACGTTCGTCCCCTGGTCGAGGACGAGGTCCGGTGCGTTCTCCGCGTACGGCCCATCGTAGTACTCCTCGCCGCGGTGGACCTCGGCGACCAGCGTGTGCCCCGTCTCCGGGTGCTGCAGCCCTTCGAGGTCGTCGATGAGTTCGTCTCGCGTCGCCTCGTAGTCCGGGTCGTCCGGGGTGAGCGTGAGGTAGATGGGTCCCTGGTTGCTGGCGACGGCGGTCGTCGACTCCCAGTTGACGGCCGAGAGGACCCGGTCGCGCTTGACGCCTTCCTCCCACGGCACGAGTTTCTGGACGCGTTCGGGGACGACGCGACTCAGCGTCTCGACCATCCGTAGGCGCTTCGCCACGGCGAGTGCGCGTTCGCGGGTGATTCCGGCCCGCCGGAACACCTGGTCGACGCTCGTCCCGAGCGAGAGGTAGCCCGCCTCTGCGAGCCAGCGGTTGACGTAGAAGACCGTGTCGACGTGCTGGGTCCCGTGGTCCGACATGATGAGGATGTCGTGGTCCTGCTCGGTGAACCGGGTGAGGTTCTCGTCGATGCGCTTCCAGGCCTGCTTGACGGGCTCGTCGCGCCAGAAGTAGTGCTGGAGCGCCATGCTGTAGAACACCGTCAGGTGGAGGAAGTCCGGATTCTCGCGGTCGAGCAGGCGCTCTGCCGCCTCGAACCGCATGTCGATGAGTTCGAGAATCGCCTCCACCTCGGCCTCGCCCGTCTCGGAGGGCGATATCATCGGGGACGGGTGGACCGAGTAGTCGAGTTCCTCGTCGAGGAAGCGCTCGACGTCGTCGGGCGTCGCGTAGCCGGCGTCGAGCGACCGGTACTCGGACTCGGACGCGTCCGGCCCGCCGGCGACCACGAACCCGTCAATCTCCTTCGGCGGGTACGTCGAGGGTTTGTTCACGACACCTGCGGTCTTGCCGTCGTCGTTGAGGTAGTCCCACAGCTCTGCACTCTTGAAGTCGGTCGCGTCGTGGAAGACGTGGTCGCGTTCCTGCGTGTCGATGCGGTCGAACCGGAACACGTCGAGCTTTCCGGGGTTCTTCCCCGTCGCGTAGCACTTCCAGTTCGGGACGGTCAGCGGTGGGAGGCAGCTTCGAGACGTCCCACCGACGCCGTTGTCGACCAGTCGTTGCAGGTTGGGGAGGTGGCCCTCGTCGAGCCAGTCGCCGATCAGGTTCCAGTTCGCTCCGTCGAGTCCGATAACTATCGTTGTCATGAGAAGTGGTTGATTCCGTGTTTTACGATGTTGGTCGCGGTGTCTTTCGTTTGCTCTACGACGAGTTCCACGTAGTCGCCGGCCCACCGGTTCGGATGGGAGAGGACGCAGGCCCGTGAGAGACGGTGGTCACGGAAGAGTCCGGCGAGTTCGTGGGTGGTGTCGGCCTGGACGCGCTTGTCGCCCTCGCCCATGGTGTGGTCTTTCACCTTGAGAGCGCCGTCGCGCCAGGTCCGACCGGTGTCCGAGAAGTAGACGACGTCTTCGAAGTTCATCGAGAGGTACGCCTCGCCGAGCAGGTCGAAGTCGGAGAGGTCGGCGGCGTCCCACAGGTCGCGGTTGTCGTGTGGCGTCAGCGGGTTCCCGTGCATGCAGACGGTGTCGACCGGGACGAGACTCCGGACCATCTCGAGGTTGCGCTCGAACACCTCCTTCGCTCGCTGGAGGTCGCCGCCGGCCCGGTCGACCGCCTCGTAGTGGTAGCCGACCTCGTGACCGAGGGCCTCCAGCCGACGGATGATGTCCGGTCGGAACACCTCGTCGGTCGTCCTGACGTAGTAGGTGCTCTGGACGCCCCGGTCGGCCTCTATCTCGGCCATCGTCAGCGAGTTCTGGGGCTTGCGGTCCACGTCGTGACGGTTGATGACGAAGCACTCCGGCAACTCGTCGCAGGCCAGGTACTCGCGGACGGTCAGCGTCTCGTACCCCGCAGCTGACAGCGAGTCGAGCAGCATCCGGTAGGCGTCGAACGTGAAGTCGGTGGGGACGGTCGGTACCATCTCACCCACCTCCGACCGTGTAGACGGCGTGGTCCGTGTCGTCCAGGTCGAGGGCCTGCCGACCGTCCACGACGGCCAGTGGCTTCTCGAACGCATCCCAGTCGATTGCCTCGAACTCCTCGTGGGCCGTGACGAGGGCGACGCCATCGACGTCACGGTCGTACAGCGACTCCTGGGGGACGAGTTCCAGCGGGAACGACGGCGCCTCGTCGAGCAGGGGGTCGACGCCGAGGACCGTCGCACCCCTGGCGTGGAGGCGCTTCGCCAGGGGGAGTGCCGGCGTCGCACGCAACTCCTTCACGCCGGGGCGGTAGGTGAGTCCCAGGACGGCGACGGTCGCGTCCTCGACGTCGACGCCGACCTCGCCGAGCTGGCTGCCGAGGCGGTCGGCGACGAACACCGGCATCTCGTCGTTCACCTCGCGGGCGGTCCGCAGGAGCGTCGCCTCCCGGCGGAACTGACCGATGACGAAGTACGGGTAGTACGGGATGCAGTGGCCGCCGACGCCGGCACCGGGCGTGTGGATGTCGCAGTACGGCTGGGTGTTCGCCGCCTCGATGGCCTCGTTCACGTCGATGCCGAAGTCCGAGGTGAACTGGGCGAGTTCGTTCGCCAGGGCGATGTTGACGTCCCGGTAGAGGCCCTCGAACACCTTGACTGACTCTGCCGTGGTGGCGTCGGAGACCGTGATGACGCCGCTGTCGTTTATCTCGTGGTAGACGCGACGGGCGAGTTCGGTGCTCTCGTCGTCGACGCCGCCGACGATCTTGGGGTAGCTCCCCCGGATGTCCTCGATGGCCCGACCGCTCATCGTGCGCTCCGGGCAGAACGCCAGGCCGAACTCGTCCGGGTCGACGCCGCTCTCGGCGGCGAGCAGGGGCTGGAGGAAGTCCTCGCAGGTACGTGGCGGGACGGTACACTCGACGAAGACGGCGTCGCCGGGGTCGAGTCCGGCGGCGACGTCGCGGGCGACGTCCGCCAGTATCGACAGGTCCGGTTCGTTGTCCTCCCGGATCGGCGTCGGGACCATGACGACGTGGAGGCTCGCGGCGTCGGCGGCGTCGCGGGCGTCGGTCGTCGCGCGAAGCGCGCCACGGTCGACCGTCTCCGCGACGAGGTCGTCGAGGCCCGGTTCGCCGCCGACGTGGCTCCGGCCGTCCTCGACGGCCGCCACGACCGACGGGTCGACGTCGACGCCGACGACGTCGCTCGACACGTCGGCGAACACCCCGGCGAGGGGCAGTCCCATCTTCCCGAGTCCGTACACCGCGACGGGGTACCGGCCGCGCTGGAACGCGGCGGCGAACGTCGCCTGGTCCCCCGGTGGCGGGTACGGCGCGTCCGTCTCGAGTCGACTCATTGCTCGACCACCTCGCGTCGGTCGAGCGATTGCTCGACGCGCTGTGCCAGCTCGACGGCCCGGATGCCGTCCTCGCCGGTCACCTCGGGTTCGGTGCCGGTCCGGACCGCCTCGACGAACGACCGGAGCTCGTTCCGCAGCGGTTCGCCGTTCTCGACGATTGGGCGTTCGACGACGCTCGCGGTGCGGTGGCGGACGTTCCCGTCGTCCGCGACCACCTCGGAGAGCGAGTGACGGTACAGTTCGAGCGACTGGGCGAGGTAGTCGAGGGTGACGTAGCACTCGCCGGCCGTGACCGTCAGTTCCCGCACCTTCTGCTGGGTGGCGCGACTCGCGTCGAGCGTGGCGACGGTCCCGTCGTCGAACCGTAGCTGGGCCGAGACGTGCCGGTCGGACAGCGTCCCGACGGCCGACATCGTCTGTACCTCGGCGTCGACCAGCGTGGTCAACACGTCGAAGTCGTGGACCATCAGGTCGAGCATCACCGAATCCCGGCCCCCGTCGCTCGGCGGGGGACCGAGGCGACGCGCCGACATCGCCACGACGTCGAGGTCGTCGACGAACGTCTGCAGCGCCTGGACGGCCGGGTTGAAGCGTTCGACGTGGCCGACCTGGAGCGTCACGCCCTCGTTCCGGGCGTAGCGGATGAGGTCGCGTCCCGCCTCGACGTCGTGGACGAACGGTTTCTCGACGAGGACGTGGACGCCGGCGTCGATGCACGCCTTCGCCGTCTCGACGTGGTAGGGTGTCGGCACGGCGACGGAGACGACGTCCGCCCGTTCGAGCAGGGCTGACTGCGGGAGTGCCGGCACCCCGTGTTTTCTGGCGACCGACTGGGCCGTCTCGGCGTCGGCGTCGGTGACGCCGACCAGGCGCGTCTCCGGCAGGTCGGCGTAGACCCGGGCGTGGTTCGCACCCATGTTCCCGACGCCGATGACGCCCGCGGCGAGGACCTCGTCAGTCACGGTGGAACCTCCGTATCTCGCTGGCGACGCGTTTCACCTCGTCGTCGTCCAGTCCCGGGTGGACCGGAAGCGACAGGACCTCGTCGGCGAGTCGTTCCGAGACCGGATACGACCCGGAGACCGACTCGTAGGCCGGTTGCTGGTGGATCGGCGTCGGGTAGTAGATGCCCGTCTGGACGTCGGCGCGCTCCAGGTGGTCGGCCAGCTGGTCGCGCCGGTCCACGCGGATGGTGTACTGGTTGAACACGTGGAGGCGGTCGGACGGGGTCCGCGGCGTCCTGACCGGCAGGTCGTCGAGACGCTCGGTCAGGATGGCCGCGTTGGCCCGTCGCCGCCGGTTGAACTGCGGCAGCTGTCGGAGCTGTTCGCGGCCGATGGCGGCGGCGATGCTCGTCAGCCGGAAGTTGTGGCCGACGTCGACGTGGTCGTAGCCGGCGGAGTCGCGCCCGTGGTTGACGAACTGCCGGGCCCGTGCCGCGACGTCGTCGTCGTCCGTCGTGAGCATCCCGCCCTCCCCGGTCGTCATGTTCTTCGACGGGTAGAAGCTGAAACAGCCGACGTCGCCGATGGACCCGACGGGCCGGTCGTCGACCTGCGCCCCGTGGGCCTGGCAGGCGTCCTCGACGACGGTCACGTCGTACGCGTCGCCGAGGTCACGCAGCCGGGACACGTCGGCGGGCAGGCCGAACAGGTGTACCGGGATGACGGCGTCCGCCTCGCCGTCGGTCTCGCGGAGGTAGGCCTCGACGGCGTCGGCGTCGAGGGTGTAGGTCGTCCGGTCGACGTCGAGGAAGACGGGGTCGGCCCCGAGCATGCGGACCACGTTCGCCGTCGCGACGAACGTGAACGGCGGCACGAGAACGGTGTCACCTTCGCCGATTCCGGTCGCGTGCAGTGCCGTGTGGAGCGCCGTCGTCCCGTTGGACGTCGCGACTGCGTGCTCGACGTCGCAGTACTCGGCGAACTCGTCCTCGAACGTCCTGACCTCGGGGCCGTCGGCGAGTCGCCCCGAGACGAGCAGGTCGTCGACGCGCTCGCGCGACCGTTTGCTGATCGTGGGGTCTACCAGGTCGATCATCTTCCACCGTTCGGCTCGTCGAGTCCGTCGGGGAGTGGTTCGAACGTCGCTGGAACGCCGGTGGCGAGCGTCAGCGGCGGTACGTCCTCGGTGACGACCGCGCCGGCGGCCACGAACGACCGCTCCCCGACCGTCAACTCGGGCAGTATCGTCGCGTTGGCGCCGATACTCACGTCGTCCTCGAGTTTCGGCCCGATGAGCTCCATCTCCTGGCGCATCGGGTACGGGTCGTTCGTGAGGGTGGCGTTCGGTCCGAGGAACACCCGGTCGCCGATGCTCGTGTACGAAGGGACGTACGTGCCGGTCTGCATACTGACGTCCGACCCGACGTTGGTGTGACCGTCGATGACCGCCCGCGTCCCGACGGTCACGTCGTCGCCGATGCGCGTCTCCTCACGGATGAGCGCGTGGTGCCCGGTCTGCAGCCCGTCGCCGGCGACGACGTCGGAGTAGACCACGGTCCCCGCCCTGATGACCGGTTCGCGACCCAGCGTCGGCGGGTCGCCGTCCGGCGGCGTCCCGAGGACGGCTGTCGGGTCGACGAACCCGTCACCTGCCCCGTACTCGCCGCCCGTTTCACGACGCTCCTCACTCATCTGTGTGGCCCCCGTTCGGGTGCACGTCTGCCTGCTGGTTCGAGAACGATATCGTGTGACATATTGCTAGTACTCCATGGTCCCCGGCGATACGTCCGGGATTGCTACGCAGGTCTGTTCGTCCGTCCTTTGTTATGCAGTACTTGCACCTTTCCCACGTCGTTTAACCCGTCTGTGTCTTGCGAATCCGCGGTTCGTGTGCCGGCTTCACACGACTGTGGAGTCGACGCGACCGCACCGGGTCCCCGTACGAACTCGCCGTTCGGAGGCAACCGCTACCTGCCCGTCGACGGTCACCGCGTCGCGACGAGCAGGCCATCCGCGTGTGCCCTGTTTCGCACGACTGTGACCGGTTCGGACGGTGGGTCCTTCCTGGCCGTTCGTCGTGACCCCGGGTCGGGACCGTCGACCCGCCGAGGTGGGGCGAGGCGCTGGAACGGGGGACTCACGCCGCCCGATACCGGTAGACCGGAGTTTATCGCGCGTCGAGCAGGTAGCCGGGCTATACTAAGGGTCCGCGCGTCCCCGACTCTCGCTATATGGGTTCCGTGGTAGTCTCCGTCGACGCAGAACTTGGCTGGGGTTTTCACGACCAGCGGTCGCCCCCGAGCGACCGCGCTCGCGCCGGTCGAAACGGGTGGCGCCGATTGCTCGACCTGTTCGACGAACACGAGATACCGGCGACGTGGGCCGTCGTGGGCCACCTCTTCCTCAGCTCGTGCGACCGGCGCCACAGGGAGATCCCCGCCCCGATGGGCTGGTTCCACTCCGAGCAGAACGGCCTGCTCGCCGACCCGGAACTCAGGTACGCCCCCGAACTCGTCGGCGCCACGGTCAACGCGGACGTGGACCACGACGTCGGGATACACACCTTCTCGCACGTCCAGTTCGGGTCCCTGGAGACCTCGACCGCACTCGCGCGCGCCGAGGTGGATGCGGCGGTCGAGGTCGCACGGCGCGCCGGCATCGACCCGGTCTCGTTCGTGTTCCCCCGGAACGACATCGGCCACCTCGACGTGCTCGCCGAGTCGCCCATCGAGTGCTACCGCGGCCACCGGCCGGACCAGCGCGGCGAGGTGAGCCAGAAACTCGGGAAGTTCCGCGACGCGACCATCGGACCCCGGACGCCGACGCTGGTCGAACCGTCGGTCGACGGGAACGGACTCGTGAACGTCCCCGCGTCGCTGTTCCTCTACGGGTTCGAGGGCCTGACCCGGACCCTCGCGGCGACGGTCCGCGAGGACCCCGTGGTCGCCAAGGTGCGTCGGGGGCTGGAGGCGGCGAGCAGTTCGGACGGCATCCTCCACCTGTGGCTCCACCCGAACAACCTGGTCAGTAGACGCCACGTCGACCGGATGGCTCGCATCTGCGAACTCGTCGGCGACTACAGCGACCGCGGCGAGGTGTCTATCCGGACGATGCGGGACGTTGCAGAGCAGGCACGGCAGCGTGGGCCGACCCCCACCACGGGGGACTGACCGGGCGCGTTCTCGACTGGCTCAGACGGAGGCCCTCACCGGGAGTCGTGTTCGCTGAGCGTCAGCGCCCAGTTCTCCGGCCGACGCAACTCCAGGCCGCCGACGCGCCAGGACGGTTCGTCCTCTCGCGTGAGGTCGTAGGCGACGTGCCTGCTCGGGGACGTGACCGCGGACAGCGGCCGTCGGTCGTCGGGCAGGAAGCCGAACCGACGCAGTAGCGACCGGTCGACGCTCCGGCCGGCGAAGGCGACCACGTCCGACTCGTCGGCGTCGCGGACGACCGCCTCGAACAGCGCGCGCGTCGCGTCTCGCGGACGGGCACCGGGGTCGAGGGGGACCGGTTCCATGACGTTCGTCACCACCGCGTCGTCCCGTTCGCCGGTGCCGGTGACGAGCGCGGCGACGTCCTCGCCGTCGCGTTCGGCGACGTACGCCCGGTACTCCCAGCGTGGATTCCGGAAGCGCCACCCGTAGAACGCCTCGTCGCGACGGGCGTGGATGCCGGGTTCGTTCGACCCGTCGGCGAGCGCGGCGAGGCGTCCCGGCGGCGGGCGCTCGTGTCGCATCACCCGGACGCCGTCTGGCACTCGCCTGGCGGCGTCGACCGCCGCGGTCGCCGCGTCGACGACGCCAGCCCCGGCGTTCGCCACGCGAGCGAGGACCGAGCTATCGGCCTTGCCCGCGAGCCCCGCCGGGTCCTGGACCCGATAGTGCGTGGGTATCTCCTCGACGACGTGGCCCCCGGACTTGAGGTAGCCCGGTTCGGACAGTTCGTTCGGGAAGTTGAACGCGAACGCCGGCGGGTGTCGCCGGTAGTAGTCCATCGCCTCCGTGGTCGTCGCGGTGAACAGGCCCCGTCGCCGGTGGTCCTCGTGGACGATGGTGTCGCCGAACCGGAGCGCGAGCGTCTCCTCGCCGTCGACGACCATCCGGTAGGGGACCTGCGGGCGGGCCGCGGCCAGTTCGCCGGAGGACTCGGCCTCGGCCACGAGGACCGGAACGTGCGAGACGGCGGGGTTCTCGACGTACTTCCAGTCGAACCACTCCGGCGACGCGGACCCCATGATCGGGCGGTAGAGGTCGAGGAACGCCTCTCGCTCGTCCTGTCGAAGGAACCGAATCCGGTACGTCTCGTCCGTGCCGTCCGGTTCGTAGGTCGTCATCGGCACCTGGCGGCCGGTGCTGTCCTCGACCGCCGACGTTTCTCAATCATCGTCGGCGGGCTCGGCCTCCAGTGCCTCCGGTCGTTCGTACACTTCGCAGTGCTCGGCGTGGTGGAACTCGAACCGGTCGTTGCAGATGTCCGCTTTCATCGGCGAGACGAACTCCTCCTGGATGGCACAGTAGGGGCGTTCGTGGTCGTTCTCGCCGTCTTCGTCGAATTCACGGTACTCGAGATACGGGCAACCCATGGGTCCACGTCCACCGAGAGCGACCAATGTAATGCGTTCATTAGGGACCGCACAGGGCAGGCCGCACCACGGTTCGTCTCACGTTACCCCAGTCACGTCAGGCGCTGGGACCGGCGAATACGGCCGATACGTCGCGTAATAAAGCGCGTAACTATGTCCTACCCCGTCGGAGTCGTCGTATGTTCGAGTCGATACCTGTGGTGTCGTGGCTCGGCCTGGGTGGTTTCGTCTCGTCGGCTGCACGGTCTTCGGGGCAGAGCGTCGAGTCCGACCTGACAGTGTCCGCACTGGACAGCATCCACGACGTCGACCCGAACCAGTGGAACAACCTCGTCGAGCAGTCGGACCTCGGCAGCGTCTTCCAGCGCCACGAGTGGTTGGCGCTCACCGAGGACACGGTCGCCGAGTACGAACCGTTGCACGTCGTCGTCTCGAAGGGGGAGAACCCGGTGGCCGTGCTCCCCAACGTCGTCCGACCGGTGCACGTCCCGGGGGACCCGGCCCTGGTCGACCGACTGCCCGCCCGCGAGGCCGTCTCGTTGCAACCCGGGTTCGGCGGTCCCATCGTCGGTGCCAGAGAGTGCGAGTGCCTCCCCCTGCTGTTCGACGAACTCGAGTCGACGACCGGCCCGGGCGTACTCTATCACACGATTCGTGGGTCGGACACGGCGTACGGCCGCTACGCGAAGTGGCTCGCCAAGCGGGGCTACGAACCGACGAACGTGAACTGCCGGTTCCGTCTCCACCTGGACCGGGGCTGGGAGGCCCTGCGCGAGAACATGCACAGCAGTCGCCGACGGGCCATCGACGCCGTCGAGGACGTGTCGGTGCGAGAGCGCACGTGCGACGCCTCGACCGCCCGCGACACCTATCCGGACTACGCCGCGAACGTAGAGCGCGTCGGCGGGGAGCCCTACCCGTTCGAGTTCTACGAGGCACTCGTGACCGAGTTCTCCGAGCGCGTCCTCGTGGTCACGGCCAGCCACGACGGCGAGGACGTCGGTTCGTACCTCTACCTCCTCGACGACGAACAGGACACGGTCCACTACTGGTTCGCGGCCGTCCCGGACGAGACGTGCTACGAACACAACGTCTCGGAGGCGTTGCACCGGTACGGCATCGAGTGGGGCATCGACGAGGGGTACCGGTACTACGACTTCGGCGCGACGGGTGCCCACTTCGACGACGGGGTGTTCCGCTACAAGGCGCGGTACGGGGGTGAACTCGTCCTGACGCCGCAGTGGCAGCGAGGGCACTCCCGGGCCGGCTGGATGGCGTTCAAGACGGGTCGGCGACTCTACCGCCTGGCGACGTACTGACCGGTCACGTCATCCCGAGCATCTCGCGCGCCTCGTCGGGCGTGGCCAGGTCCCGGCCGAGGTGCTCGACGAGGTTGGCGGTGCGGCGAACGAGTTGCTGGTTGCTCTCTGCCTGCTTGCCGCGTTCGAAGTAGAGGTTGTCCTCCATCCCGACCCGGATGTGACCGCCGAGGATGGCCGCGAACGTCGTCAGTGGGAGCTGGTGCCGGCCGGTCGCGAGGAGATTGAACTCGGAGTTCTCGGGGAGCGTGTCCACGAGTGCCTGCACCTGGCGGGGGTGTGGCGGCGTGAACACCTGTCCCCCGAAGATGATGTTGATGTAGTACGGCTCCTCGAGGTAGCCCTCGTCGATGAGCCGTTTCGCCTCCTGGAGCTGGCCGCTGTTGAAACACTCGAGTTCGGGCTTGATGCCTTTCTCCTGCATCTCCGTGGCCAGCTGGTCGATGTTGTACCGGGTGTGTTCGGTGATGATGTGCTGGTCGCGCTTGAACGGCCCGAGGTCCAGAGACGCCATCTCCGGCACGGGATTCGTCCGGATGCCCTTCACCCGTTCGGGGAACGTCGCCTGCCCGCCGGTCGTGTTCTGGACGATGATGTCGTCACACTGCTCCCTGATGGCGTCGTTCACCTCCTGGAGTCGGGCCGCGTTGTTCTCGCCGTGTTCGTCCCGCCCGTGTACGTGGACGATGGACGCGCCGAGACGCTCGCACTCGGCCACCTGTTCGGCGATCTCCTCGGGTTGCTCCGGAAGGTTCGGGTTCGCGTCCTTGCCGTGTACACCGCCTGTCGTCGCCACGGTGAGGATGAGTTTCTTCCCCGAGAGATAATCGTCGTAGGTCATGCTACTGCCCGGAGTCGAAGGGTTTGCACCGTTTTGTTTTGCAGTGTATACTGGCGACTGACGGTGGTATGCAGTGCTTGACGACCGACACTCCGTGTCCCGAAAATCGGGGGCTACGGCGACGGAACACGAGCGCAGAAGGGACGCCGACCGGCGGCCGCTGGTACGAGACGGGGCCGGTCGGGTCGCGAGCGTCGAGGGGAACCCGTATCCACGGCGGGTACGAGGGTCCGGGTGGCGGGACGTGGCCGGACCTGGTCGGGGAGCGGTGGTCCGACCCGTCACCGGTGGACGGGCCGGCAGCGGACCCCGGTCAGGTGTGTTCGCCGAGGTCGACGACCGCGTCCTCGTCGGCGACGATGAACGCGTCCTCCTTCAGCATCGTATCGTCGCTGGGCAACAGCAGCAGTTGCCCGTACTGCTCGGCGGTGACGACGTCGACGTCGAGCAGTCGATACTCGAGGTCGCGTTCGGGGTCCGGGTCGGCGGGAGCGTTCTCCCACTTGTTCTCGATGGACGCCATCCTAGACCCCCCAGAACGTGACGTCGGCGCTGCCGTCGAAGCTGACGGCGGTCACTTCGCCGGAGTACCGGAAGACGTCCGTGCCGTCGTGGACGACGCCGAGGACCTTCCCGTCGCGCGCGATGTCCTCCATGTCGTCGAAGTTGCCGCTGCCGGTACTGCTGGCATCGTCGCGTTCGATGTCGCCGGACACCGTCACCGTGTAGGTGGTGACCTCGTCTGCGTCTCGGCTGTCGACGACGAGTTCGTTCGGGAGGTCGCTACTGCTGCTACTGCTGCTGTCGGTGGACGATTCCTGACTGGTGCTGCCGTCGTCGCTGGTGGAGTCGTCGGTGGACGACTGGCTGGTGGAACCGTCGTCGGTCGAATCGGTGGAGCTGTCACCGCTCGACCCGTCGCCGACGAGTTCCCCCCACGTCGTCATCGACCCGTTCAGCGAGACGTCGACGACGTAGCCGTCGGTGACCGTGTAGTCGACGATCTCGCCGTCGAACATGTAGGAGTCGAGCGCGTCGGGGTCCAGACCGACGCTGGTGAGCGTCGTCGACCCGTCGTCGTTCGAGACGAGCTGGTCGGTGTCGGGTTCGGCCTCGTCGGCGAACTCGGCGTCGCCGGAGACGGTGACGGAGACGTCCAGGTTCTCGTCCGGGTTGTCGGGCGAGGCGTGGAGCGAGAGGACGTTCTCGTAGTCGTCGGGCGTGCTCGTGGTGGTCTCCTCGGTGCTGGTGTCCGTCGTCGTCTCGGACGTGCCCGCGTCGATGGGCGCGCCGAGGAACTCGGCGAAGTCGGTACGCGGCGCGTCCGCGCTGCTCCCGGTGACGACGGAGGAGGTGTCGACGCCCTCCATCTCGAGGTTACCGTCGCCGGAGAGGTGGACGTTCTCGACGCTCCAGTCTGCGTTGTCGCTCTTGTTGCGCACGACCGGCTGGTCGGTCTCGTTGAGGACGCGGCAGTTCCGCATCACGCCGGCGGTCTCCGACGCACGGAGTTCGACGGGCGACCCCGCACCGGAGACGCCCCGGTAGACGAAGTCACAGTTCTCGATGACGTGCGTCCCGGGTTCGCGGACCCGGATACCGCGACCGTTCGAGGAGTTCGCGCCGTCCGTCGGGGGCGTCTCGTCGATGATGATCAGCGAGTTGTAGACCTCGCTGTCGCCCGTCCCGATGCGGATGCCGGCGATGTTGTTGTTGTGGGCGACGCAGTTCTCGTAGATGACCCGACCGTTGTCGGTGTACGCGCCGTTGTTGGCGAAGCCCTGCCAGTAGCAGTTGCGGACGTAGGCGATGCCGGTGTGGTCGCGACTCGCGTAGAGGAAGCGGTCCTCCTCCTGGGTCGCGCCGTCGGGCGCACGGATGTGCTCGAAGCGGAGCGTGCCGCCGACCGAGAACTCGATACCAGCCTTGGGCGAGGGGTTCGAGCCCTTGAACGTGACGTTACGGAACAGGACCGTCCCGCTGTCGTGGCTGAAACTACCGCTTAACGTGTCGTTCACGTTGAAGACGACGTCCCCGATGTTGCCGTCACCGATGAGCGCGGCGTCGCCCGAACTCGGACCGTCGAGCGTGCCGTTCCACTGGTACTCGCCCGGAGGGATGTGCACCTCGTTCCCGCTCTGGAAGTGCTGGTCGATGTAGGGGTCGATTTCGTCGCCGGAACTCAGACCTTCTTCGCCGAGGTCGACGACCGTTCCGAACTCGCCCTCTGCTGCGGCGTTCCCACCGAGTACGCTCAGTGTACCGAGGGATAACGCTGCTGTACCGGCGAGTCGAAGCGAGTCGCGTCTACTGATTCCGTTCGAACCCGATTCATCGTCGGAGTGGCGTTCTGCCATGGCCGGTTAACCAGAAGCTACTGAAATAGTAATTTTCACCACTTCGGGACCCGAACGTACGGCATACCCCGAAGTTACTGACCAGGTACTTACCAGGTCCCGACCAGCTGGTACCAAGCACGGGTATGTTTCGACTACTGGCGACCGGAATCTTCACAGCGCAGGTAACGGGAATCTACGAACTGTCCGGGCGACCGGCAGGAAACGAAAATACGTCGCTACCCACGGTAAGGCGTCTTTACCACCAGCACAGGGCCGAAGCGAGGGATTCCACCGGCGGACGGACGACGGCCGTCGGCAGGTAGCTCACGGTTCATCGGCCCACAGTCGACCCTATAACAAAGGGTAGACACGCTGTCCCAGCAGGCATAATGGGTACCGAGACCGACGCAGGCGTCGATACGTTGCTCGTCGGCATCGACGCGGCCTGCCGTCCGATACTCGACAGGCTCTTCGACGCGAACGTGACGCCGAACCTGGCGTCGTTCTTCGCCGACGGTGCGACGGGGCCACTCGAGTCACAGTTGCCGCCGTGGACGCCGAGTGCGTGGCCGTCGCTGTACACCGGGGTCAACCCCGGGAAACACGGCGTGTTCGACTTCCTGCGGTTCGACGGGTACGACTGGGACATCGTGAACTACGACGACGTCCGGGAACGTGCACTCTGGGAACTGCTCGGCGAGCACGGTCTGACGAGCGTCGTCGTGAACGTGCCGGTCACGCATCCGGCACAGTCCTTCCCCGGTGCACTCGTCCCGGGGTACGTCGCCCCGGAGGGGCCGGCGTGTCACCCCGACGGCCTGCTCGACGAACTCAGGGACGAACTCGGCGGCTATCGCGTGTACCCGCGCGAGGGCGAGGACCGGGAGGACCAGCTCGCGGGCTACCGGGACTGCGTCCAGTCCCGGGCGGACGCCTTCACGTACCTCGCGGACAGGTTCGACCCGGACTTCGGGTTCGTCCAGTTTCAGGTGTGCGACACCGTCTTCCACGAACGTCCGGACGACTGGGGTGCGGTCGAGTCCGTCTACACGGCCGTCGACGACGCGTTCGCCCAGTTGCTGGACGAGTGTGACCCCGAGACGGTCGTCGTCGCCAGCGACCACGGCATCGGCGAGTACGACGGCTACGAGTTCCGGGTCAACGAGTTCCTCGCCGACCGCGGGTACGTCAAGTCGACCACCGACGGAACCGGGATGCCGTCGTGGTCGAGTCTCGCGCGCGAGCGATTCCGTGAGGGCGACGCCGACGAGGACGACGGCGATGCGTCCGAGAGTCCGACCATGGACGCGGCGGAACGCGCCGTCGCCACGGCCTCGAAGGTCGGACTCACCGCCGACCGGGTCTACGCCGTCCTGGACCGACTCGGGGTCGGTGAGTTCGTCGCCGACCGCATCCCGAACGACGTGGTGCGCGCCGGGACGCGCCGCGTCGACTTCGCGAACTCGACCGCGTTCATGCGTTCTCGAATCGAACTCGGCGTCAGACTCAACCTCGCCGGCCGGGAACCGAACGGGATCGTCTCGGAGAACGAGTACGACGCGGTCCGGGAGGAGGTTCGTGCCACGCTCGAACGCGCCCGGACGCCCGACGGCGACCCCGTGTTCGAGTCCGTCGTCCCTCGGGAGGTCGTCTACTACGGCCCCTACGTGGACGAGGCCCCGGACCTGCTAACCGTCCCGAACTCGTTCGACCAGTTCCTCTCGGCCTCGCTCCGGGGGGAGCAGTTCTCGGACCCTACAGAGCCGTGGAACCACAAGTCGACGGGCATCGTCGCCCTCGATGGCCCGGACGTCGGCAGCGGTCGACACATCGAGGCGGCGACCCTCCTCGACGTGGCCCCGACGCTCTGTTCGACGCTCGACGTCCCGGCCTCCGACCGGATGGACGGCGAGGCGCTCTCCGTGGTGCCCGAACCGGCCGTCGAGAGCTATCCCGAGTACGACCCGGACCGTCGGTCGCGGACCGTCTCCGGCGACGTGGAGCAGCGCCTCGCCGACATCGGTTACCTGGAGGGCGACGAATGAGCTACGAGATCGTCGAACTCGGTCCCGAAGAGCGCGACCGGTGGAACGACCTCGTACGGATGGCCCCGCACGGCACGCCGTTTCACCTCTACGAGTCCCTGGAGGTGCTCGCCGACCACTCGGGGACGCAACTGCACGCGTTGCTGTCCCAGAAGGGGCAAGAACCCGTCGGGCTCTTCCCGTTCTTCGAGCGGTCGGTCGGACCGGTGCCGGTTGCGTTCTCCCCACCCCCTGACCTCAAGGTAGAGTACCTCGGTCCGGTCCTCACGTGCCGGCAACCGCTCAAGCGCCGGAAACGCGAGAACCGCCTCCGTCACCTCGTCGACGACGCCATCGACTGGCTGGACGAACACGTCTCCCCGCGCTTCGTCAACGTCCGTACCGGCGCGACGTTCGACGACCCGCGACCGTTCGTCTGGAACGGCTGGACGGTCGTCCCTCGTCACACCTACGTCGTCGACCTGACCCAGGACGAGGACGACCTGCTCATGGCGTTCAGCAGCGACGCGAGGAACAACATCCGCGCCGCGGACAAGTACGACGTCTCCGTCTACGAGGGTGCTCACGAGGCCATCGACGACACGGTCGAACTCGTCCGACGGCGCCACGCCGAACAGGGACTCGACTACCCCCTCTCGGCCGAGACCGTCCGTGCGCTGTACGACGCCGTCCCGGACGGCGTGTTGCGACCGTACGTCTGCGAACTCGACGGCCAGTTCGTCGGCGGTTGCGTCACGCTGGAACTCGGTGACACCATCCTCGTCTGGCTCGGCACGGCCGAGAACGACGTCCCCATCGACCCCAACGACATCCTCGACTGGCACGCCATGTGCGAGGGGCGAGCGCGCGGCGCCGAACGCTGCGACCTCGTCGGCGCGAACAACGAACGGATATCGGACTACAAGGCGAAGTTCGCGCCCGAACTGGAGACGTACTACCGGCTCCAGCGCACGAGCAAACCCGCCAGCGTGGCGGCGAACCTCTACCAGCGACTCCGGTGACCGGAGTCCCGTGACAGGCGATACAGGTTACAGCAACGAGACGCCGGAGAGCAGTAAGGTGAGGTTATTCACGCCAGCGACGACCGAGACCGCAGACGGGATGCCGTATCCGAGGTAGCGGACGGTCGTCCTCGACGGCTCCGGGTTGGGGTACCAGTACGTGAGCACGACGGCGAGTTCCGTAAGGAGCGTTATGCCCACCAGGACGACCGCCGAGACGAGGACGACGCCGACGAGCACGCCCGTCTGTCGGAAGACGGCCCGGACGACGGGGTTCCCCTCGACGACGCCCGGCACGAAGGTCAACCCGACGAGCGTCGTGACCGCGTCGAGCGTGGTCGTCAGCGCGACGGCGGCGACACCCTGTCTGATGGTCGGCCCGCGGGAGAGCGTGACGTCGGTCCCCGACGGTGTCGAGTCGGTCGTGGCCATCGGTAGCGAGGTTTCGACAGACCCTCTTTGTTAGCGAGTGACTCCCACGGTCGAACCGGCACGTCCGTGCGAACCGCGAGCAACGACCTTCACCCTCTCGACGGTCGGACGCCGTCCCGGGGGGCCCACGGCCTTACTACGGTAATTCGTTGCTTACCCCGGTGTAGTACGTCTGTAACAAAGACGGTGGGAATCGTTCGGATTCGCCGTGTCGCGCAGTTCGGACGGGATGGCTACTCAGGTCGGTCGGTGTCCGCGGTTGGCGACAGAACGTGTTCGTCGACAACGGGCACGACGTCGGGTGTCGGCGGTGGGCAGACTGTCCCTCGTGTGAGGGCGTCGTACACCCCTTCGACGACCGAGCGGACTCGTCGGGTCGACGCCAGCGACGACGCGTGGGAACGGAAGGGCGATTTCCCACGACGCGTTGCTATCCCCGAGAACAGCGGTACGCGCGGCTGCGGGCGGAATCTGACGGACATCGGGTACGCCGATGGTAGACTATCAGACCACAATGAATAAATTCGAACCGCAAATCACGGGGAACACCATCCGGATAGAGCTCTACGTCTGTGCGTCGATGCACGGCACGTACGAGAAACAGTGCGACGCCATCGACGAGATCGAGTCCCTCGTCGACGCCGGCACGGTCGACGAGTTCGAACGACACGTCTGGGCGCACCGGCTGACACCGGCCGCGGACGACGAGTGGTGCAGCCGCGCCCGCCAGAAGTACCGCGAGTACGACCAGTGGGCCAGGTCCTCCGGCTGGTCGCTGAGTCCTGCCTTCTCGAAGCGGACAGTCACGAACGAGTTCGTCGGCGAGGAGTACGAGGTCATCCAGTTCCCGGTCATCAGCGTGGCCATCTACGCCGACGACCAGCTCGTGCGTGTCGCGCCCGCAATCTACGGCGAGGAACACTACAGCGTCGAGGACTGCCTCGAAGAACTGACTTCGCTAGAACAGACGTCGAGTCAACCGGTGCCGGTCGGGGTCGACTCGAACTAGGGCCAGTTCGGAACCGGTGCTTCGTACACGAGGTCGGGAGCCGAACGGAACGACCGTCCGAACGTATGAACTCACACGAGAGTCCGACGTACGACCCCGCGGCCGACGTCTACCGGGCCCGATACCGGTGGTCTCGTGACACGCCACCGAGCGTCGCCGTGGTCGAGATCGTCTCCGAAGTTCTCGGCGTCGGCCCGCTAGAACTCGACCCGCTGGACTCGACCGTCGATGCGGACAGTCTCGACGCCCTCCTCACGCCACCGCTCACGAAGGACGCTCCGCCGCTTCGGGTTACGTTCGAGTACGAGGGCTGTCGAGTCGTCGTCTCCAGGACGGGACTGGTCGAGGTCGAAGTCGAGACGGTCTGACCCCCCGGGGGTCGCTTCTCTGGACCGACCGAACCCGAAGACGCCGCGGCTTTTCGACCGGTACGTCACAGAAACGTTATGTGCGTCCATGTCATACGACCACAATGAGGCTGCTGGAAACGGGCGGTACGTCCGTGGTGGGACGACACGGGGCGGGAGTCCGAACGACCAGTCCGATGCATCATGACCGACAACGATTCCGAACCAGACGACGGTGACGGCTCCGGTGAGCGTCGAGTCGTCCGATGGCGAGAGTACGACCGACCGACTACCGCGGTCGTCAGCGCGGTCGCCGACATGACTGGACGTGACGAACTGGAGTTACCGGTCCTGGCGGACGCCGTCGACACCGACGCACTCGACGCTATCTTCGACCACGCCGCCGCGCATGGACGGGCACCCGTCACCGTCTCGTTCGAGTACGCCGGCGTCTCGGTGACGGTCGACAGCGACGGCGAACTCGTCGTGGAGCGGGAAGCGTAACGCGGCCTCGCAGTCGGTCGCCCACCGGCGTCGACGCACGGAGTTCTCGTTAGAAGTCGTTACTCGCGACCGCCAGGAAGATACGTCACTTCTCGTCGACCCGGTTCCGATTCCTGTAAGCGTTCGATATATAACAGATACTTTTTCATTACTGCCTCCCCAGCCTCCGACGTGTCCTCGGTCCGGTCTTCCCCGGTCGCACTCGCCAGAAACGGCCAGTCAGCGTGTCCAGAACGGCCGACGGTGGCCACCCGTGGGGGGCTGGTCGCTGCGGACTACTCGGGGGTCCATCTCCAGTCGGTACGTCCGCGCTCGTCGCGAGAATCGGTCGAGCCGTCTTCGGCGGGCGTCCGGGGTGACTTCCGGTACCGCAGTCCAGCCTCCCTCAGCAACCGCCGACAGCTCGGTATCGAGTACTCGACGTCGTGTGTCTCCCGGAGATACTGCTGGACGAGTGCTGGCGTCCACGCCGGAGCGTCCAGACCGACGTTCGTCGGCGACTCGTGGACTGCCCGTTCGAACGCTTCTTGCTCTGCCTCCGAGAGCTTTCGCTTCCGTCCAGTTCGACTAGCATCGGTGACGGCCCGTTCGAGGGGGTCGTCGGTATCGAGTCGCCGGAGCCAGCTGTATATCGTCCGTCGTTCGACGCCGTACCACTCGGCCAGTTCGGTCTGGGTCACACCGTTCTTGTACGCGATCGCCGCCAGCAGTCGCTGGGTGGGCTTCTTCCCGGCGACGTCGTCGAGGGCCGCTTGCAGGTCTTCGACGGCGATATCGTCGAGATGCTCCATCGGACGCTACGACGGACTGTGAGTAAAAAGTTCTGACGCTCGACGTGGTCGGTCGGGAGAACGCTCGCCGTCCACACTCGAAGACTTCGAGGTGGTCCTCGGCGACGCTAACGGGTGATTCGGTCGGGGTCACCTCCGGACGATAGGTGGTAATCCGTCCTTACATCGCTCGGGACGACCGGTCGGCGCTCGGGTCGTCAGCCGGACTCCTCGTCCTCGGCCGTCGGGCCGTAGTCCCCGCCGTACTTGATGAACAGGTAGGCGGCGCCGAGGACGCTCAGGAACGCGACGGTGACGGCGACCCCCAGGGTGAGCGCCGACTCGGGCAACGAGGGGATGGCAGCCCCGTCCTCGCCGCCACCACCGGTCGAGACTTCGACGGTCCCGACCATCCCGACGCCCTCGTGGGGGATGCAGAAGTAGTCGTAGGTACCCTCCACGTCGAACGTGTACGAGTAGGCTTCCCCGCCGGGGATGTCGCCTTCGGGGTAGCCGTTGCGGGCCGCGCTCTCGGAGTTGAACCCGCCGCTCGCGAAGAACTCCGCCTCTTCCGGAATCTGGTCCTCGTACGCAGTCACGGAGTGACCGATGTTCCCGACGTTCACCCATCGCACCGTCTCGCCCGGCGCGACGGTCACCTCGTCCGGGTCGAAGACGAGGCTGTCGGTCATGTCGACGGTGGTCTGTTGCTGTCCCGACGCCGACCCTGCTGTCGCACCGGCGGCAGCCCCCGCACCGACCGCCGTCCGCAGGAACCCCCGTCGGGTAACCGCCGTCGTTCGAGGGGCCGTTGACTGGACTCGTTTCATGGGACGGTAGTGACTTCCAGATTGGTCGTCTCGGTGCAAAGTTAGAAGTGTCGTACCGGAAGAAATGAAGTCCTACCTGCCGGCGGCGGCGGCCGACGCCCCGTTTTTAGGTCTGCCTAAGAATCGAAACGCTCTCGTGTTTTTAGGCGAGCCGAAAACCATGGTCGACGACTCCGGACGACGTGACGGGGTATCGCGACGGACGTACCTCGGACGAGGGGCGCTCCTCCTCGGTGCAGGTGGTCTCGCCGGCTGCCTCGGTGGCGAAGACGACGGACCACCGGCTCGCACTCGGCTACCCCGTGCCGGTCGCCGACCACTGGGACTGGATACGGCGCGCGTCCGAACTCGACGGCGACTCCGACGGCGGGGAGCGCTGGTGCGCCTGGTTCGATGAACGACTCTCGGACGACCCCGACCACCGACTGATAGAACTGCGCGAATGGGACGTCGACCGCATGTCCGGGACGTACGTGGAACCGGAGACTGTGGACGAACGGACGGCCCGCGGCGTCAGACGACTGGTCGAAGTGGTCGGCCCCGACCGGGTCCTCGACGCCCTGGCCGACGACCGCATCCGCGAATACGTCGCTGCGCAGGACGGACGGGCGACCGAGTGACCGAAGTGGGTGCCCTGTCGGTGCTGCAACGGGAACCGGGTCCCCGGTTAAATCTCGGAGACTACCTCGTGGTCGGTCTCGATGGCGTTCGCGTCCTCCGGGAGGAGCGCGACGACGAGGAAGTCGGCGTGGCCGCCGAGGTAGTCGAGGAGTCGGGAGATGCGCTCGGAGTCGATGGCCTCCAGTGAGTCCATCAGCATGACCGGGACCGACTCGTACACGTCGTGGACGAGGTACCCCGCGAGCGCGAAGACGAGTCCCGTGACCTCGCGTTCGCTCTCGCTCAGGTGGTCGACGGTGTCCTCGTAGGTCTGTCCGTCGTCGGTCGTCCGGATGATGTGCAGGTCGAAGCGCTGCCTGTCGACCTTCTGGCGACCCTCGCGGACACGCTGTTCGGTCCGTTCGATCCAGATGCGCTCGATGTTCTCGTACTCGAGGATGTCGAGGACCTGTTCCATGTGGGTGTTGAATGCCTCGACGGCCTCCTGTTCGAGTCGGTCGATACGGTTCCGGAGTTCCTCTAACTGCTCGGTGATCTGCTCGCGTCGCTCCTCGTACTCGCTCCGTTCGTCAAGCAGGGACTCGATCTCTGCGATCTCGGACTCGACGGTCTCGAGTTCGTCCTCCTTCTGCTCGAGTTCGAACTCGGCCTCGTTGGCGTCCTTGTGCAGGGAGAGGAGTTCGCTGTAGTCGGTCGTCTCCTTCTGTTCGACCTCGGCCTCCAGTTCGGTGACCGACTCCCGAAGCTCCTCGCGGCGGTCCTCCAGGTCCTCGATGCGGTCGCGCTTTCGCTCTATCTCGACGTCTATCTCGGAGAGGCGGGCGTTGATGTCGTCGAGTTCGCCTCGGGTCTGCTCGTACTCCGAGACCTGCTCTTTCGTCTCCTCGATGTCGCGCTTGACGGACTGTCGTTCGCTCATCTTGTCCTTCCGGAACGACTTCAGTCGGTCCAGCGTGTCGGCGACCTCGCCCCGGTCGACCTCGGACCCGCACGTCCAGCAGACGACCGTCTCCTGGTCCTCCAGCAACTTGTCGGTGACCGTCCCGTCGTTGCGCTCCGAGGTGCCGTCGTCGCGGAGCACCTCGGCTATCTCGCTGTCCGTGCCCGAGAGCATGTCCTGGTTGAAGTCGACGATGCTCTGGAGTTCGCGAACCTGCGCGTCGAGACGGCGCTTTCGCTCGCGCAGGTCGTCGAGGTCGCCCCGGAGTTCGGCGACGTCGACGTCCGGGTCGACCGAGAGGTCGCTCCGGGCGGCCTGCTTCTCCTCGCGTTCGTTCTCCAGGGAGTCGATGGTCTCTCGCGTCGTCTCGATCTGGAACCTGACGTCGTCGAGGTCCGACCTGAGCGATTTCAACTCGTCGAGTTGCTCCTCCATCTCGGCCGTCTCGCCGCGAGACTCCTCGATGTCGGCGTCGGTGTTCGATATCTCGTCCTCGAGGTCGGCGAGGCGCTCGCGGCGGTCCGCGATCTCCTCCTCGAGTCGAGTCCGGCGCTGTTCGAGGCCGACGAGGTCGCGTTCGCGTTCGTCGACGGTCTCTATCTTCTCGTCGACCTGTCGCTTCTCCGCCTCAAGCATCGTGATCTCGGCGTTTATCTCGTCGGTGTCGATGGGGCGGGTGATTATCTCCCGGAGGTCGTCACCGCGTGCGACCGCGCGTCGAGCCTCGTTCTCTTCGAGGAGGAACGCGAACAGGTCGGCGAGTTCGGGGTCGTCGAGGTAGCCCTCGCCGTGGCTCTGGACGACGCCGTTGCGTCGGTCGAACTCCCGCTCGACGACCGTCTCGCCGAGGGTGAGGCGAACCGACCCGTGGTCGGCGTCGCCCTTGAGGCTGAACCGGTCGCTCCCCATCGCCGCCATCAGCGACTGCAGGAAGGAGGTCCGATTCGTGGCGTTCCGTCCCTTGAGAACGGAGATGCCCCTCGTGAGGTCGACGGTCGTCTCGTCGATACCACCGATGTTCTCGACGTCTATCTGAAGGGTGTCCCCTACTGTCTGGGCCGAGGTCATAGTTGGAGTTTCACCGTCCCGGCAATAATTCTTTTCATAAGCCGTACCGGTTCTCAGTCGCCGCCACAGTCGCATCCGTCACCGATGGCGGTGTCGAAGTCCATCGAACGGCCACAGTCCGAACAGACCACCTGCAGGTCGAGGACGACGTCGACGTCTCCGACGTCGGCGATGTCCGCGGACCGGAGACTCTCGACCGTCGACTGCGTCACCAGTTCGGTTCGCTGGCGCAACGAGTAGACCGTGTCGCGCGCGTTCTGCTTTCGCTCCTCCGGTGTCACGGTGTCGGTCTTCGAGGCGCCGAGGCACTCGGTGAGGTGCCGATAGACCGACTGGTGCGACACCAGGTCCGACGACAGTTCGTCGACGTCGACGCCGGCACGTTCGAGTTCGCGCTCTATCTCGATGGTCTCGGTCTCGCTCAGTTCGTCCGTCCGGAGGGCCTCGTAGACGGGCGTTCGACTCCACTCTATCTGCCCGACGTTCGCGGCGGTGAGGGCGGCACCGATGGCGTCCTTGTTGACCTCCTCGGTCAGGCGACGAACGCTCTTGTCGGTTCGCCACTCCTCGGCCAGTCGCGCGTCCAGGTCCTCGAGGTCGTACCGGTCGCCCAGACGGCCGACCTTGCACGTACACTCGTCTTGTTTCCCAGCCATCGTTTTACGACTGTCTCTTACACCTCTATGCTTGTAACGCTTTTCACCGCCCGCGACGGGCAGTATCGCGCCCCAGAGTGGCTGAAACGCTCGTTTTCCAGCGCCCGGCTCGAATCCCGACGGACCGACGGACGAAGTAAAAGATATCCATCATACTCGATTCCGCGACCACGATTCGGGCCCGGACGACGCGACCCCCGTCTCTACCGTGGCACCGGGAGTCGCAACCGGCCCCGGGTGCCGACGGGTCCCGTCCGGCACTGGGTCGGAGACCGCCGCGGGACGGCCGAACGGAGGAATGATAGAAATATTAGATACCAATACAGTCGTCACGTATTTCTTCATCGGCTTAGGTCCGGTATCGAACCCGTTGGCGGGAATCTGAGGGAAACGCGGATAGAGGGGTGCTTCGGGCGTTGTAGGGGCGTCTCCGGCACGTTGGAGCGACGTCCCGTCCGTTCGGGTTCCATCGGGGCGGTGGCGACAGCCGGCCGATACCGGACGAGGGCAGATACCCGTCCAGTAGCTCTCAGAACTCGGGTTACGAGCTTCTCAGGAACGGCACGACGTGACCGATCGGGCGGCTGAGCCACGACTTGTTCGAACCTCCTGATAAACATATGGAAGTAAATAATAGTGCAGTAGTATATTCTAACTTATTATTTCTGTGCACCACCGGTTCCGTTCGAGCGCGCACCGGTCGCGCTCACAGGGTCGACCTGTCCGGCACCTCCGGTCGCAGTGGCGACTGGGCGTGGAACGTGTCGCTGGTAAGTGGTGATTTCTCGACAGATGCCGGAACGCAGGCGCCGAATCGTCGCCGGTGAATCGCCCGTGGCGACGGGTCGGTAGCGATGGGTCGGAGACGGTTACGGAACGTCGAGGAGAACGCCCCGTCCTTCAGGGCGGGGCCGAACCCAGCACGTCCCTCCCGACCACGTTCGGCGCGCCGAACCGGTGGTTCAGGCGGTACTCGACCGCGGTACTGGTCGACCGGGGCGGGCCACCCGCCCACGTAGTCGGACGATATCGGGACGTCCCGGTTCCGAGCAGAAGATACCCCTTCTGTTGCGGAACCGGGGTGTGGTACGCGAACGAATCTCCGAATCCCGTGGCGGGATGGGAAACGGCCGGGTAGCACGGACAGTAATCGCCCACTCCGGGTTGGTGCAGACCGTACCCCGCCCGACTCAGCGGTGCGGTGCAGCGCCGTGGGAATCCTCGCCCGTCACGGCGGGTCGGACGTCGGGCGAGTACACTGGCGATAACAAAGACGGACGGTCGCCCACTGTCCCAAGTGCCACCATGGCAAAACGAATCACAGAGGAGGACGAGGGGAAGAAGGTCGTCAACTCCGCCGGCGACACCGTCGGCGTCATCTCCGGCTTCCGAGGCGGGACGGCGTACGTCGACCCGGACCCGGGACTCACCGACAAACTCCGGGCGAGACTCGGCTGGGAACACATCGACGAGGACGACTACCCCCTCGACGAGACGAAGGTCGAAACGGTAACGGACGACGAGATACGGCTCAAATCCGACCTGCAGGAGATGTGACCGTCGTCGGGACGTCACTCCGCGTCCCGACCCGTCGTCTTCGAACCATTTACGACACCGGACGTACAAGTCGGGGCCATGGCCGAGGAGACACCGCAGGAAGTCGCCGCACTCGTCGAGAAGATGGCCACCGAATACGTACAGTCGGAGTACGAGATCGCCCGGGCCCTCGCATCGGCGGAGGGACCGCTGTCGATAGACGACCTCGTCGAAGAGACGGGGTACACCGACAGGACCGTCGAGAAGCGCGTCGACACGCTCGAACAACGACTGGGCGGCGAACCGCTGTTCCAGCGCGACGAGGAGGACCGACCGATGCTCCACCCGGTCCTCGCCAGGGCCGTCCGGGACGAGACCGAGGACTGAACGCGGGTCACGCGAGGCCCCGCCGAACGACAGCGCCCGCTCAGTCGTCCGGTTCGACGAGGTGTCTACTCCCCCAGTCCGCCATCGCTGCGATGACGGGTTCGAGCGACTCGCCGCGGTCGGTGAGGGAGTACCGGACGCGGAACGGTTTCTCGCTGACGACCGCCCGGTCGACGAGCGTCTTCTCTTCGAGGTCGTCGAGGCTGTCCGAGAGGACCTTCGACGAGATACCGTCGACCTCGTCCTTGAGCGCGTTGAACCCGAGTGGTCCGTCGTCCAGGAGGCGGTGGACGATGACGGGGTGCCACTTCTTGCCGATGAGCATCGCGGTGGTGGTGACCGGGCACCAGTCCTCGCCGGTGCACCAGACCTCGATCCGCCCGTCGTCTCTCACGTCCATGGCTCCGATTACAGCGGCGACCGGGAAGTACATTACCCACAGCCGAGGGCGTGACGGTCGAACGGGGGTGATTCGGGCAGGCCGGGCCGGTCAGTACTCGGTCCCCTTCCGGGCGGACTGTCCCCGGTCCATGGGGTGTGACTCCTTCCGGACGTCGGTGACGAGGTCGGCCTCGTCGACGAGCCACGCCGGGCGCTCGTGGCCGCCGGTGAGGACGAGTTCCAGTCCGGGGGGGCTGTCCGCGAGCAGGTCGAGCACGTCGTCGGGGTCGACCAGGCCACGGTTCGCGGCGTACACCACCTCGTCGAGAATCAGCATGTGGACGCCGTCGACCGGGTCGCCGTCGTGGTCGAACGGGGTGGTCAGGTCGGCGTCCCGGCACCCGGCGACCGTCGCACGGGCGCGTTCGAGACCGCCGGCGGCCTGGGCGGCGTGTTCGTCGTCGTCGGACCCGTCGAGGAAGCCGTGCCAGCCGTAGTGCCCGGTGTGCTCGTAGCTGAACCCGGGGACGGCGTCGATGGCGGCGTACTCGCCACGGACGTCTTCGACGCTGTCGGCACCGCCCTTCATGAACTGGAGCATGTGGACGCGGTAGCCGTGGCCGGCGGCCCGGAAGCCCATCCCCATCGCGGCGGTGGTCTTGCCCTTCCCGTCCCCCCAGAACACCTGCACGAGTCCGAACTCGTCGGGTGCGGCCGGTTCGATGGAGTCTCCGGAGGCCGGCGTCTCCCCGTCCGTCATCGGTCGGGCCCCTGCCCGGCGAGCACCTCGACCTCGCCCAGTTCCACCCGGTCGCCGACGGCGAGTTCCGAACCCCACGACGACTCCGGAATCCGCGTGTTCACCATCACGCGGTAGTGGTGGTCGAACCGGTCCCGGTTCGCCCAGTCCGGCAGGGTGGCAGCGCGGCGTTCGATGAACCGTTCGCGGAACCCGGGGGTCTCCTCGCCGGTGTCGGGTTCGCGGGTCGGGACGACGCACCGCTGACACGGGCCGACGCCGTGGAACTCGACGTCCCCGATGGAGAACGCCCGGACCGACTCCCGGTCGGCGTAGAGGCGGTCCTCCCAGAACGGTTCGCCGGCGTCCACGACGACGTTCGGCCGGAGGCGACGAAGCACCTCGTCGGCGTCGACGCCGTCGTACCAGTCGGCAACGCGCTCGACGGTCTCCCGGGCGATGACCGTCGGCCCGCTGGCGTCGGTGTCGTCGGGCATCCCGCCGGCGGCGTCGCGGACGACGCTCACGGGATAGCCCAGGAACTCCGAGAGCCAGGCGTTCAGACGCCCGCGTTCGGCGTCCATGCTGAACGTGGTCCACGCGTCGGCGTCGTGCTCGCGGACCGAGAGTTCGCGTCGCCCCGGGTCGTACCGCGACCGGACCCGGTGGAGCGCCGGTTCACGCTTCCCGGTGACGAACTCGCGGTCCCCGTCGACGATGGCGTACTCCCGGTCGTGCCTGAGCGCACCGGCGTTGACCTGGACGGTATCGACGTCGACGGGGTCGAGCGACTTCACCGGGTAGACGCGGAGACGGGCGACGGACGGCATAGGCCCGGCTAGGGGCGGGGGTCGCTCAAGGATTGCGGTCTGGTCTCGCCCGACCCTTTAACCGACCACCCGGCGAAGGGTCGAGCATGCCGACGGTCGCCGTCGAGGGCCACGAGATATCGTACGTCGAGGAGGGCGAGGGACCACCGCTGGTGCTCCTGCACGGCGGCATCATCGACGCCGGCCCCGTCTCGTGGGGCGAGGTCGTCGACCCCCTCTCGACGGAGTTCACGGTCTACGCCCCGGACCTGCTGGGCTACGGCGACAGCGACGTGCCGGACGTGGCCTACACGGTCGACAGGCACGTCGAGACGATGGCTGGCTTCGTCGACGCACTCGACCTCGACCGACCGTCCGTGTGTGGCCTCTCGCTGGGTGGGGCCGTCGCACTCGGACTCGCCCTCGACACCGACGTCGACGTGCGACGACTCGTCGCGATCAGTTGCTTCGGCCTCGGGCGGGAACTCCCACACGGGACCCTCTCCTACGTCCTGTCGCGGCTTCCGATACTGAACCGCGTCGCAGTCGCGCTGTTCCGCCGGAGTCGCCGGTTCACGAGGGCCGGTCTGGGTGGCATCGTCCACGACGTCGATTCGCTCTCGCCGGAGAGCGTCGACGCGGTCCAGGAGTACGCCGGAAAGCCAAACGCCTGCGTCGCGTTCAGGGACTTCCGGACGCACGAGATGCGTCGCGGCGGGTACGTGACGGACTTCCTGCCGCGACTCGACGGCCTCGACGTTCCGACGCTGTTCGTCCACGGACGCCACGACGAGGTGGTCCCGGTCGAACGGGCCCGGCAGGCCGCCGAGCGAGCACCGAATGCGCGACTGACGGTCCTCGAGAACTACGCACACTGGCCGCCACGGGAGGACCCCGAGGCAGTCGTCGAACTGCTTGTGGCGACGGCTGACCGCACCGAACGGGGTGTGGCGAGGACCGCCCTCGTCGGCCGTTCACAAGCCCGGTCGTCGACAGTGCAAAGCTACTTGTAATCGACAGCCGAAGGTACGATAATGGTGCCCGACACCGACCCCGAGGAGGAACAGAGCGTCCTCCGGAGCAAGCGCAACGCGACGCGCTATCAGATCCTCTCCCAGATCGCCGAGCGCCAGCCGGCGGTGAGCCAGCAGGAGATCGCAGACGAGATCGGTGTCACCGCCCAGGCCGTCAGCGACTACCTGCAGGACCTGGTCGAGCGCGACTACGTCCGGAAACTCGGTCGGGGACGGTACGAGGTGACGAACGAGGGCGTCGACTGGCTCATCTCTCGAACCGAGGACCTGCGGGAGTACATCACGCACGTCTCCGAGGACGTCATCGGACAGGTCGACGCGGAGACGGCCATCGCCGACGAGGCCATCGAGGAGGGCGAGCGTGTCACGGTGTCGATGCGCGACGGCATCCTCCGGGCGTCGACGGGCGACGGCGGGAACGCGAGAGCCGTCGCCGTGACGAGTGCGACGGCCGGCCAGGACGTCGGCATCACGGACTTCGAGGGCGTCCTTGAGTACGACCTCGGGACGGTCACGGTCGTCTCCATCCCCCGGGTGCAAGACGGCGGGTCGGCCACCGTCGACGCACGGGCGTTCGCGGACCACGCCGCGGGCCACGACCTGCTCGCCGCGGCCGGCACCGAGGCGCTCGTGACCTGCTACCGGGCGGACCTCGAACCCGACGTGCGGTTCGGCACCGCCGACGCCGTGACCGAGGCGGCGACGAAGGGGCTGACCGTCCTGCTGGCCGTCGTCACCGACGAGCTCTCGCGGCACACCGACAGCCTCCGCGACGGGAACATCGGCTACGAGGTCGTCGACGCCGCGGACCTGTAGCCCGACCGGTCGCGGACCTCGACGGTACATTACTCGGGCGAATCTGTGACCCGTCCGAAGGAGGAGGTAGTAATAACGGAGATTTTAAGTGATGGTCGAAAATACGTAGGCACACTCCAACCCTGACGTATCCGTCAGGTGAGGGGTGACCGACGATGACCCGCATCACGTTCACCATTCCGGCGTACGCCACCCCGAAGAGTGGCAACGCCACCGTCGACGTCGAGGGGGGCTACCCCGTCGTCGACTACCGCCGCGGCGCTGGCGGCTCTGGTGAACCGAGTGCGAGGGCGTCCGGTCGCCCCGCCGTTCGGTTCGTCTCTGCCGGCGCCGCGTAAGGCCGCGTCGCGGCCCACGGGGCGGTTCTCTCGACCGTAACAGGTTGTAGCGACCGCTCCCCGTGCCGGCAGTCACGGACCGAACGGCCGACTCCGTTCTCCGGTGACTGACCCCGGCAGGGTCGCTGCGCACTCGCGACGTCGACGGTGACGAACCTTCGAGTGCCGACCGTCGCGGTCGGGCACGCTCTGCGTGTCCGCCGGACGACGCACGAGAGAGAGACCGCCCGGGTGACTCACGTCGCAGGAACCGGCTACCGGCCGGGGAGGGTTCGACTCCCTCGCCGGGCGCTCGCCCCATCCGGGGTTCGATGCTCGCTGCCGGGGCTCGCGCCTCGTCGCAGAGAGGCATCGCTGTCCGCCGGGGGTACCAGCGACGGTACTCCCGCGAGTCGGCCGGGTCGTCGCCGCCACCGACGACCTGGACCGTGGCGGGACGGCCGCCACGCGGTCGGCGGACCGGTCGTCCGACTCGCGACGCACGCCCCCGGGCCGACTGCGCTCCCGATGGTTCCGGCCTCCACCGGCGCCCCGCGCCGGCAACCGCGTTCGACTCGCGGCGGGAGCCGTTATGGCCCAGACCCGTCTCGGCCCCGAGACCGAAGCGACGGCCCATCTGCGCGTTCGCGTGCCCGACGGCGCGTCCGGCGACCTGCTCGCCGGCGCCGCGACCGTCGTCGCACGCATCGACGCACTGGACGCCGTCGACGTCGAGCAGATAACCGGCATCACGCCGAACCTCAACGCGATCGTCGTCGACGTTCGCGTCACCGTCGCGCTGGTCTCGGCGGCCACCGACGACAGCACCGTCCGAGCCGACCTCGAACGCGGTACCGGCATCGAAGCCGTCCACGAGGTCGCGCTCTCGAACCGCGAACCCGCAACGGCCTGACCCGTCGCGGCGACGTCCCCGCCGACACCCGCCCGGGTCAGCCAGGGACCGACCGTGGCATGCTCCCCGGAGACCGGGGGAAGTGCCAGCACTGAAGGCCGCCGGCAGTGACCGGGCACTCGACGCCAGACCGGTCGCCGTACGGCGACGAGTTCCACGACTTCCCTCCCGGGAGTTTTTACCGGTGGGGGTCGTGCGTCCGGTCGGTACGCGGATTCTCACCGCCTCCACAGCGTTGCCGACCCCCTCGCGCTCGACCAACTACCTCAAAATTTATTATTTATCCGTTTGAATGGGGGGACATGGCAGACGAAGAAGAACTCAGAGAGCAGATGATAGACGCCTTCGGCGGCGCCGACTACCCCATCTCCAGCCCGATGGACCTCGTACCCGCGCTCCCGAACGGCCCAGGCACCCGCTTCGAGTCCGGCGACTTCTCGATGACCGCCATGGAACTCCAGACGAAACTCCCCGGCGGCGACTTCCCGTACGACGACGTGGAGTCCTTCGTCGACGACATCATGGAGAACCTCCGCGAAGAAGGCCACCTCGACTAGCCACGGACCACGACGCAGTTCTCACGCCCGGCCGCGGCACGCGTTGCCCGGCCGGTCGCACGCCGTTCGACGAGTGCCGTCGGTGTCACACCGTTCGGCCTCCATCTCGAGCACTTTTCACACCCTGTCCCGAAGGCCGACCATGGCTACCCACGTCACCGACGACACCTACGCGCTCGACGCCCGGATGCTCGGGATGCCGGGTGCGATGTCGCCGTACGTCGTCGACGCCGACGAGCCGGTCGTCGTCGACCCCGGCCCGGCCGCCGGGGTCGAGCACGTCCGCGAGGGACTGGCGGAGGTCGGCGTCGACCCCGACGACGTCGCCTACCTGTTGTCGACGCACGTCCACCTCGACCACGCCGGTGCGGTCGGCGACCTGCTCGCGTCCTGCCCGAACGCGACGGTCGTCGTCCACGAACGCGGCGTCGAGTACCTGACCGACCCGGTGCGTCGGGACCGACTGTTCGAGAGCGCCCGCCGGGCGGTCGGCGACGACGTCGCCTCGGGGTACGGCGAACCCGGACTCGTCCCCCGGGAGCGCTGTCGCGTCGTCACCGGCGGGGAGCGACTCGACTGTGGCGACCGGACGCTGGAACTGGTGCACGCACCCGGGCACGCGCCCCACCAGGTGTGTGCGTGGGACGACCGGACCGGCGCGGTCTTCGCCGGCGACGCCGCCGGGATGTGGCTGTTCGACACCCTGTTGCCGACGACGCCGGCACCCGACTTCGACCTCGACGCCAGCCTCGACACCGTCGAGGCGCTCCGCGACCTCGACCCCGAACTCGTCTGTTACGGGCACTACGGGGCCAGGGCGGACGCGAACGCCGCCCTCGACGAGTACACGGAGGTGCTGCCGGAGTGGGTCGACGCTGTCGAACGCGCTGCCGCCGAGTACGACGATGCGGACGAGATAGTCGACGCGCTCTCGCGGTCGTGGCACTCGCCGACCATCGAGCGGGACGTACAGGGCGTGTTGCGGACGCTGGAGGGCGACGCCGACTGAACCGCACCTGCCCGCGTGAGGGCATGGCAAGCCCGGGGAACGTACTCGTCGAGTTCGACGCCGAGGAGGCGACCTGACCGCGGGGAACGTTTTAAGCACTCTTCGGGTGACGATTCACACATGGCAGACCGGATACTGGTCCCGTACGACGAGTCCGAACAGGCGAAGGTGGCCCTGAAGCACGCCCTCGAGAAGTTCCCGGAGGACGACGTCGTCCTCCTGCACGTCATCGACATGATGGAGGCGAGCTACAGCGGGAACATCGACGGCACCCTCCCCGGGTACTGGGAGGAGTGGTACGAGATGGAGGAGGAGGCGACCGACGCCCTGTTCGAGGACGCACAGTCCATCGCCGACGAGTACGAGGTCGAACTCGAGACCGAGTCGACGGTCGGGCGACCAGCACGGTCCATCAACGAGTACGCCGAGGACCACGACGTCGACCACATCGTCATCGGGAGCCACGGTCGGACCGGCGTGGGTCGAATCCTGCTCGGGAGCGTCGCCGAGACCGTCGTCCGGCGCGCCCCCTGCCCGGTGACGGTCGTCCGCTGACGGTCCCGCACCGCGGGGCGTGGAACCACGACGGGGAGACGGCGATGCTCGAACACGGTTTTGGTGCTCTACTTCGAAGCACCGGCTATGACCGACGCGGATCCCACCCTGCCACCGCGACTCTCGACGGCGACGTTCGACCGATTGAACGGACTGGTCACGCGGGCCGAGGACCGGTCCGACGACCGCGCCGTCACCGAGACGTTCACCGGAACCGAGGTGTCTCGCGTCCCCGAGTGCGCACCCGCCGACGTGACCCTGGCCGTCGAACGTGCCCGCGACGCCCAGGACCGGTGGGCGGAGCGGTCGGTCGACGAGCGCGAGCGCGTCGTCCGACGCTTCCACGACGTCGTCCTCGACAGGCAGGACGAACTGCTGGACCTGGCCCAGCTCGAGAGCGGGAAGTCCCGGGCGCACGCCTTCGACGAGGTCATGGACGTCACGCTCACGAGTCGCTACTACGGCTACCGTGCGGCCGACGTGCTCTCGACCGAGCGACGGCGTCCAGCGGTCCCGTTGCTCTCGTCGCCCGCCGAGGTGGTCAGACACCCCGTCGGCGTCGTCGGCATCATCTCGCCGTGGAACTACCCCATCACGCTGGCGGTCTCGGACGCCGTCCCCGCCCTCCTCGCGGGGAACGCCGTCGTCCTGAAACCCGCGGAGACGACGCCGTACACAGCGCTGTTGCTTGTCGAACTGCTCCGTGAGGCGGGCGTTCCCCGCGACCTCGTGCAGGTGGTGACCGGCGACGGGGCGACGCTCGGCCCGCCACTGGTCGACGACGTCGACTACGTCTCCTTCACCGGGTCGACCGAGACGGGCCGCGAGGTGGCCGCCGCTGCGGGACGCAACCTCGTGGACTGCTCGATGGAACTCGGTGGGAAGAACCCCCTCCTCGTCCTCGACGACGCGGACCTCGACGCGGCCGTCGAGGGCGCCGTGGGGGCGTGCTTCACGAACGCCGGACAGCTCTGCATCGGCACCGAACGCGTCTACGTCGACGAGTCGCTGTACGACGAGTTCCGCGACCGGTTCGTCGAGGCCGTGTCGGACCTGACGCTCGGGACGGACTACGACTACGGCGTCGACGTCGGGTCGCTCGCCTCGGCCGACCAGCTGGAGACCGTCCGCGAACACGTCGCCGACGCCAGAGACCGCGGCGCGACCGTCCACTGCGGCGGGGAGCCCCGACCCGACGTCGGCCCGTACTTCTACGACCCGACCGTCCTGACCGACCTCCCCGTGGACGCCGAGGCGGCCTGCGAGGAGACGTTCGGTCCGGTCGTCAGTCTGCGTCCGGTCTCGGGCGAGCGCGAGGCCGTCGACCGGGCCAACGACACCCGGTACGGACTCAACGCGAGCGTCTGGACGGAGAACCGGGAGCGAGGCCGTGCGGTCGCACGCGAGGTCGAGGCCGGGACCGTCACGATAAACGGCGGTTACGTCGAGACCTGGGCGGCCATCGACGCGCCGATGGGCGGGATGAAGGAGTCCGGCATCGGTCGTCGCCACGGTCCGGAAGGGCTGCTCCGGTACACCGAGTCCCAGACCGTGGCGGCCAGACGGCGGGCCATCACGCACCCCGTGGGCGTCCAGGACGGCCTGGAGGCCCGTGCGCTGACCGTGGCGCTACGGCTCTGGAGGCGTCTCCCCTTCCTGCGATAGTCTGGTCGGACCGGGGTGGCGACGACGCCTCAGTCGTCGCCGGTCCCCGGCGTTCCACGAGGGTTCCGGTCCGCCGTCGCGTCGGCCGACGCCGACCCCGTGTCGCCGGGTTCGTCGTCCCTCGTCGCCAGCCGGGCGAACGCGACGAGGGAGACGAGCAACAGCGACACCGCCCCGACCGCGCGCCACTTCGGCACGTCGACCGTCAGCGCCGTGGCGCCGAGCAACTCGACGCCGAGCGACGGCACGAGCAGCGCGACGAGGCCGACGGCGAGGACGCCGGCGGCGTGGATGACCTCGCCCCGGCGGGTCTCTGCGGCCCGTCCGACCTCGCGGCCGACGAGGACGCCGTTCAGTCCGAGGTCCCACACCGCGAGCGCCGCGGCGACGCCGACGAACACCGCGACTGGGGCGGCCCCGACGAGTCCAGCGGTCACGCTGGCGACGAGCAACGACGCCGCGCCGAGGCCGAACCCGCCGGCGTCCTCCGGGACGAACCAGAGCGTGAGGACGAACATCCCGACGGGGACCACGACGAGCAACGCGACGAGCGCCCCCGTGGTCAGTCCGAGGACAGTGGCGCCGACGCCGTAGGTGGTGAACGCCTGGCCGATGGCCGTCTCCGGCGGGACCAGGCTGGTGGCGAGCCACACCACCGGCGGCAACGCGGTGACGACGCCGACGACCACCGAGACGACCACGCCGCCGGCGGAGTACGCCATCGTCTTCGGTGGCCTCCGGCCGACCCACGTAACGAACACCTGCTGGACGACCCGCAGGAAGACGATACCACCGAACAGGAGGATGCCCACCCAGAGCAGGGCGTGGGGAATCGGAGACTGGAGGACCGTTCGGACGGCGTGCCCGAACAGGCCGGTGAGGTCCAGCAGTCGCTCGAACTGTCCGTTGACCCACATCGGGAACAGCACGACGAACACGAGCAGTGCGTAGACCCCTCTCGGGACGTCGCCCGGTGCGATGCCGAAGCTCTGGAGGGACGTCTCCCGGGCATCGAACTGCTGCCGTGGTAACCAGACGTCGAGCGCCTCGACGGCGCGTTCGAGCAGCAACGAGAGTGCGAACGCTTCCAGTACGAGGACGACGAGGCTGGACAGCGGATTCGCCATCGTGACGAGGCCGTATCCCGCGAGGAGGACGAGTCCCGAGGCGACGAACACGCCGCTGTGGACGCCCCAGGCGACGATGGTCGCGGCCAGCAACACGACCATCGACCGCGACACTGCGGCGCCGAGCGACCGGATGACCGCCTCGTCGATGCCGACGAAGGCGTCGGTGGCGACGAAGACGACGGCCACGATCGCACAGAACGCGACCACGGCGCCTCCGAGCGTGGGTTTGGGTTCCCAGAGGGCCCCGACGATGGCCACGGACCCGACGACGAACCAGACGCTTCCGGCGGCGCGCGTACGGGTCACCTCGGTTGTGAGCAGACGCATCCCCCTGACGGCCCCCGCCGCCCCGGCGAGACCGAGGAGCACGGGCACTGCCTGACCGAACGGTCCGGGGCCGGTGGCGAGCGCGAGGACGACCGTGGCGACGACACAGACCCCGACCGCGAGTCGCACGCTGAATCGTGCCGGGTCGTCGTCGAACTCGTAGGCGCTCATCGCGACCACCGCCTCGTTGCCCGCTCGATGGCGGCGAACAGCGGTTCGTCCGGGGACCACTCGATGACCTTGGTGGTGCGCCCCCGGAGGAGGGAGAGGCGCGAGTCGCGCTGGACGCGTTCGATGGTACTCCCCGGACTCTCCGTCGAGGTCACGTTCGGCGAGACCACCCGCAGGGAGTGTCCCGCCGCCCGGAGGCGTCGCAGGGCGTGTAACGGCCCGTCGTCGAGCAGGGGCGAGACGAACACCACCTGCGCACCGTTGGGGATGCGTCGTCGAAGCCAGTCGATTCGCCAGCCCCCGTCAGTCGCGGTCGGGCGGCCGTCGCCGGCAGACCCGTCGTCGCCGGCGGCAGGCGTGTGTCCGCCGGCGTCCGGGCCGTCGTCCCCGACCGGTATCGACGTGGCCGCGTGGACGCTCAGGTTCTCCCGGATGCGTGCGGCCTGCTCGTCGCCGGTCCCCGGCCGGAGGTACGCGAAGGAACTGCCGTAGCGTGCCAGTCCGACCCGGTTCCCGTCGTCGAGCAGGTGGCCGCAGATGCGGCCGGCGGCGTAGGTCGCCAGTTCGACGGCGTCCGGTTCCTGCGGGCGCCGGGAGACGCGCGATTCGTAGCGCGTGTCGACGACGACCACGACGGTCGCCGCCTGGTCCTTCCGGAACTCGACGGTCCGCAGTTCGCCCGTCCGTGCGAATCGCTTCCAGTCGATGCGGTTCATCGGGTCCGAGTGGTGGTACTTCCGGATGGAGTGGAACTCGATGCCCTCGCCCGTCGCGTCGGTGTCGACGCGCCCGGGATACGGGATGGTCTGGTCCGAGAGCGGGAGCGAGTCCACGAGCGCGTGACAGGAGACTCGACTCCCGACGGAGACCGTCTCACGGCACTCGACGCTCCCGCTGACGTTCCGGGTGACGACCGTCGCGTCGCCGAACTCGTGGACGCCACGGCGCGCCCTGACGGTGTACTCGAACGACTCGGTCTCGTCGGGTTGCAGGCCGGTCATGTGCCTGGGTGACCCGTCGACGACGCCCAGCGTCTCGGGGACGCCGTCGACGACGCGCACGTCGGCGAGGGGCCGGTCGGAGGCGTTCCTGACCGTGACCGTCACGTCGACGTCGCTCCCGGGCATGGGGGAGGTCTCGGACACCTCGCGGTCGACCTCGACGTCGACGGGCGGTGGACGCGTCACGTACCCGTACGCGGCGTAGGTGAGTCCCACCGCCGCGGCGGTGAACACCGCCGCGTTCTGGGCGAACAGGCCGACGGCACCGGTCACGAGCGCCACCGTCAGGCCGACGTTCCACCGGCCGGTGTCTCGACGCGTCATTCCGTCTCGACCTCCTGCAGGTCGGCCCGTGCGGCTATCTCGTCGACCGTGTGCCGGACGTGACGCTCGTACGCCTCGCCCGACAGCCAGTCGTAGAACTGCATCCTGAGGGGAAGTTCCGGGACGGTATTGCCGCCGAGGAAGTTCGCGGCGCGGACGTCGTCCGTCCACTCGCCGCGTTTGACTCTCCGCTGTGCCTCATTCCGCGTGAGGTTCTCGGTGCGGACGAGCACGTCGATGGCGAGCGTCTGGACGGTCTCCTCGACGTCCCACCGTTCGTGCATGACCCACCAGTCCGTCGTCTTCGAGTCCGGGAGGGCGCCGAGTTCCTCGACGGTGTCGTCGATGTCGGCACCCGTGGACTCGCGGGCGTTGTAGGTCGCCGCTTCGGGCGTGTCGGAGACGGCCGCGGTCCCGGGCGACTCCTGGCGCGTCCCGTAGAGGTGCCAGAGGCCGATGCCGCCGCCGACGATGCCCAGCAGGAACACCGCGACCTCGTTCGCCAGCACGGCGACGTACGGCCGAACCGGGGTGAGGGGGACCGGGAGGAACGCGAGCAGGACGGCCGCGACGAACGCGGCGGTCCCGACGGTCGCCAGCACGGTACGCGTCGGGAACCGCGGACTGTCGAGTATCGGGACCCTCATCCGTCGCCCTCCAGTCGGCGCCTGATCTGGTCGATGGCGTCGCGGGCGACGTGGGTCCGGTCGTCCGACGGCGGGTAGTCGCCGTAGCGCACCTGGCGGAACACGGCCGTCAGTCGCCGGACCGGTTCGGACGGGAGGCCGTTCTCGATGGCCGCGCGTGCGTGCTCGGCGGGCGTCCGGGCGCTCGGACGGCCGAGTGGCACCTCCTCTACCATGGCGGCCCACGCCTCCTCGATGGTCATCGGCCCCGTGTCCTCGGGGCCTTCCTCGGCCGACTCGGCGGCCGTTCCGGACCGCGGGTCCGCCGGTTTGTCCCGGCGTCTGCTGAGCCAGTTGCGTGCCGAGATGCCCTCGGTGATGGCGCCCATGCCGAGCGAGAGCGAACCGAACCCGCCGGCCAGTCCGCGTGGAATGGATACGAACCCCCTGGCCAGTGCGGTCGGGACGCCGACGGCGAGCGCGCTCGTCGCCGACCCGAGGCCGGACGCGAGGGCGTCGAGTCCGGAGAAGACGTTGCTGGTCGTCTCGCCGATGCCGTCGAGCACCCGTGGCGCGGACGCGGTGAGGCCGACGAGGAAGGCCATCGTCCCCTGAGGTACTGCGAGGAACGACGCCCTGACGCGGAACGTCGGCAGGCCGGGAATGTCGACGACCCACCCGTCGAACCCGTCCGGGTCGGACGACTCTATCCGTTCGACCTCGGCGATAATCAGCAGGAAGAGGGCGACGGCGCCGAGGGTCACGAAGCCGAGGACCACCGTCAACACGAACTGGCCGGCGTCGAAGTCGCCGCCGCCGGTGTTCACGTCGTTCGCGGCACTCGAATCGGTCTCCGTCGCTGTCGCTGTCGTCGTCTCGCTGGACCGGGTTGTCGTGCTGGCCCGCGTTGTTATCTCGCCGGACTGGGAGCCACTCTCGGACGGGGTTGCCGTGGGCACACTGTCGTCACCTCCGAGGTCGCCGAACCCTGCCGGGGAACCGGGGTCGGCCGCACCGTCGCTCACCGAACCGGGGTACGCACCGAACCCCGAGGCGGGAAAGAGCGACGCTGCCAGGAGGACCGCGAACACGGAGACGCAAACGACGGCGGCGCGACTCAGGTCGTATCCCACGTTTACTGAACATTCCCAGTCCGTAATATGTATTGTCATTCTATCGGTGCCAGCACGCGTGAATGCAACTCGTTTCCCCCGTAGACGGCCGCGGTCGCCAGGGATTCGTCACGTCAATCCGGAAATATTTTTGTTTCCCGGGACGCGATGTCGGAGTGATGGAACGGGACTCCGACCTGACGTGGCGAATCCTCCTGACGCTCGGCACGATACTCGTCGTCGACGTCGTCCTGGTCGCCGTCGTCGCATATCTCCTCGCACCGTGGCTCTCGGCCGTCCAGGTGGCCGTGGCGCGCGCACTCGGACTGGAAGGGACGTCCCCGTACGCGTGGGCGGCGGTGGTCGTCCTCCCCGTCGCCGTCGCGTTCGTCTGGGCGCAGTTGCGCTACACCCGACACGAACTCCTCGCGGAGGTGGACGCGAGCGTCCCGGAGGGCGACGAGTACGCCGACGTGGAGGGACGCCTCCAGCGACTCGCGGCACAGGCCGACGTGACGCCACCGAGGCTGGCCGTCGCGGAGACCGACGTCCCCAACAGTTTCGCGGTCGGGCGACTGACCGACGCGACCGTCGTCGTCAGCACCGGCCTGCTGGAGGCGCTGGACGACGACGAACTCGACGCCGTCCTCGCACACGAACTCGCACACGTCCGGAACCGTGACGCGCTGGTCATGACGCTCGCCTCGTTCGTCCCTGCACTCGTCAGCGACGAGTACAGTGCGTTCGGGTCCCTTTCGCTCGGCCCGGTGTTCTGGGTCGGCCTGCTCGTCGTGGGCTACCTGCTGGGCGCGGCGTTCGTCGACCAGCCGCTGTTCACCGTCGGGTACACCGTCTCGTTCGCGTTCCTGGCGGCCGTCTCCGTCCTGCTGGGCGGTGTGTTCCTCGGCGTCGCCGGTGCCGTCGTCCTCCTCGTGGGGCGGCACCTCTCGACGTACCGCGAGTTCGTCGCCGACCGGTCCGGTGCTATCCTCGCCGGCGACCCCGCCGCGATGGTGACGGCGCTCACGAAACTCGACGAGGAGGTCGGCGCCCCGACCGTCGACAAGCGTCGCCAGTACGCGGGCGTCGAGGGACTCTGTTTTCTCCCGCACGGGTTCTCCGACGACGGGTCGGCCGGGGACGCCGACGAGTTCACCGTCGAGACGCGGTCGCACCCGTCGACTGCGCAGCGAATCGAACGACTGCGGGCCGTAGAACGCGAGTTCGCCTGACCGGCCGCCGCGACTCAGGTCGAGAGGAGGTCCGCCCCGCCGGTGATGCCGATGACCTGTCCGGTGACGTACCGGGCCTGCTCGCTGGCGAGGTAGCAGACCATCGGTGCCACGTCGTCCTCTCGCCCGAGCTCTCCCATCGGCGTCGCCTGTCTCACGCGCTCGAACGACGGTTCGAACTGCTCCAGGGTCTCGGGGTCCATCTCGGCGAGTTCCTTCACGACGATGCTCGGGGCGAGCACGTTCGAGGTGACGCCGTCCGTCGCACCCTCCAGCGCCAGCGTCTTGCCGAACCCGACGAGGCCCGACTTCGTCGTCGAGTACGATAGCTGACCGAAACTGCCGTGGGTGCCGGCGATGGAGGCCATCGTTATCACCCGGCCCCACCCTCGTTCGCGCATCCGGGGGAACACCTCGCGGGTGACGTTGTACGCCCCGGTCAGGTTGAGTTCGAGGTCCCTGTCCCAGAGGTCGTCGGGGAACTCCCCGACGCGGGAGACGGCGTCGACGAACCCCGCGTTGTTCACGAGTACGTCGACGCCGCCCGTCTCGTCGCGGACGTCGGCCATCGTCTCGCGGACGTCGTCGCGGTCGGTCAGGTCGCAGGTCACGGCGAGGGCGTCGCCGCCGTCCTCGCGTATCTCGTCGACGACTCGTTCGGCGCCGGGTTCGTCCACGTCGAGCACGACGACCGTGGCGCCCTCGCGTGCGAGGTGGCGGGCGTCTTCGCTTCCGAGGCGGCCCGCACCGCCGGTCACCAGTGCAGTCCTGTCGTCCAGTCCGAGGTCCATGCGACGACGCACAGACGCGGGAGTGATAGTCGTTCGCATCGGCACGGCCCCGCCGGGACGGTCGCTCAGAACGCGTCGAGCGTCGCGTCGACCATCGTCCGCCGGAGTTCGTCCGGTTCCGGTGCCGGGAAGGTGACGACGGGGTCGCGGGCGGTCACCTGCGCGACCACCTCGTCGAGTTCGTCGAACAGCGGGTCGGTCTGGACGTCCCCCCGATGGACGCCGGTGACGGTACACCACGCCTGGGTCCGGGTGAGGGCGACGAACGCCTCGTTGCGACGCTGGACCAGGTCAGCCGACCGACTCGCGTCCGCGACCGTGTCGAGGCCGACGACGTACACCTGGGCCGCCTGGTTCCCCTTCGCACGGTTGATGCGAGAGACGGTGACCGACCCCGGTTCGTCGAAGACGTCCGGGTCGCCCTCCCAGACGAGGTTCGTGGAGACGTCGCGACGTCGGAGTCGGTCCCGCAGGCCCTCGCCGGCGTTCCGGGATTCGCCGACCGCGCCGAGGGGGACGACCACGATGCGTTCGGGGTCCAGGTCGTGGTATCGGACGTCGCGTTCGACGGCGTCGGCCACGGCGTCGAGTTCCGCCCCACGGTCCGGGAACTGCTCGGTCCTGACGAACGGCCGGGCCGCGTCGACGTCCCCGAGGGGATGCGGCGAGTGTTCGCGCGGCCGACGGAGCGTCACCGGCGACCCGTACTTCCGGAAGTCGCCGTCCACCTCGTAGCCGATGTCTTCCCACCCGGACTGCGTCGTGAGCGCCTGGACGGCCCCGCGTTCCCGGAGCAGGCCCATCCCGAAGACGTGCGCGAGGACGAGGACCGGCCGGGGCGTCCGGTACGCCGTCCGCATGATGTGGCTCTTCTGCACGCCGCCCTCGTAACTCCCCCGCAGGTCGACGCGCGGGTCGCCGTCCTCGTCGGTCCCGAACAGGTCGACGGGTCGGGGCGCCGAGAGCGTCTGGAGGCTCTGTGCCTCGTCGTACGCCCAGACGAGTCGCTTCGGCGGGCGCAGGATGGCGTGACAGAGGCGGAAGAACGCCGGTTCGAAGTCCTGGGCCTCGTCGACGAGTATCGCGTCGTAGCGCTCCTGTGGCTGGCCCGTCTCGAGGACCTCCGCACAGCACTGGGTCAACAGGTCCCCCTCGTCCTGGTCGAACGCGGACCGGGCGTCACCGAACGTCCTGGGTTCGACGCCGGCGGCCGTGGCCGCCTCGTAGTACAGGCCGCGTCTCGTCCGGCCGCCCCACCCGTGGAGTACCTGCAACTGGTTCCAGTCGGGTTCCGTCCCCGCGTAGTGCTCGTGGAACCGGCGGATGGTCTCCGTCATCGTCGGGTAGAGCGAGCGCGTCTGGAACGTCACCGCGATGCGCCACTCCGGGTGCCGGGCGTGCATCTGGGCCGCCTTCTGGGCGAGCAGGACCGACTTCCCGGACCCGGCGATGCCACGGATCTGCTGGGGACCGTTCGGTATCTGGATGCCGACCTCCTCCTGTTTCTCGTCGAGGCGCTTCAGGCCGCCCTCGACGTGTTCGAACAACCCGCGCTTCGTGTCGGCGTCGGCCGGCGGGTTCTCCTCCGAGTCGGTGCGGTCCTCGCTGATGGGTTGGCCGCCACTGAGCACCGCCCGGGCCACCTCGTAGGTCTCCCGGTCGAGTGCCTCGCCCGGCAGCGACGTGAGGCGGTCCCGGAGCGCGCCGGGCGTCAACTCGTCGACGGTCAGCGTCGGTGGGGCGGACGGCAGGCGGCCGAACCGCTCGTCCCACGCGTCGCGCTCGACGTTCGGGAGGGCCACGAGGAAGTTCGCCGGGACCGTCGCGTTGCCGCGACCGTCAGTCAGCACCGACTCCCTCGTGAGGTGGTTCAGTAGCCGGAACCCGTGGTCCCTGGCCTGCGAGTACGGCGTCGCGGTCGACTGGTGGGTCCCCTGGAGTCGCCAGCGGTCGCCCTCGATGGCGGCCACGTGGTCGACCTCGTAGCCCTTGCACTCCACGACGACGAGGCCGACGTCCCGGTGAAGGAGGACGAAGTCGGCCTCGCGGTCGAACGCGTCACCACCGGGGTCGACGATGGGATACCGCCAGTACGCGACGCCCTCGTCGCCAGGACCGAACGCCCGGGTGATAGCCGTCCAGACGGCCTGTTCGGCGTCACCCCCGGCGTGGCCCCGAGAATCGCCCGACGCGATGAACTTCATGCGCCCCGACTGGTTCCGCCTGCCGCATAAGCGTGTCGAGGTACGCGCCGGACCGTCGTCGCGTTCGTCGCCGGGTCACCGGCGGTCGAGCGTACAGAATCGCACGACGATATCCACATCTGATTACCAGCGACGATAAATAATTATTCCGAAGTCTCCGGTTGTGCAAGATTTAAGTGGGGGTGGTTCGATTGAACTCCTGCGACGCGGCGTGCAGTGTCGGAGGCACCTCTCCCCAACTCCCCCTTTCGAAACCCCATGGGTGTCGTCGGCGGGTGCGACCGCGTCACCAGCTTTCTCCCCCTCGACACGGCCGACGAGTGCCGACTATTCCAGCGACTCCGAGAGCGCCCCGTCCACTGCCGCTTCGAGCACGCCGCCGACGACCAGGGAACTCGCACGCTCGAGTTCCGGTGCGAGTTCGCGGTCCGCGGTGAGCGGTTCGGCGACCTCCCGGACCGCGTCGTACGCCGCGGTGGTGCCTCGACCTGCCGCCAGCTGGTCGTCGACGAACTCCATTGCCTGGGCACCACAGAGCAGTTCGACCCCGACGACGGTCGCCGCGTGGTCGACGGCAGTCCGTGCGTGATGGCTCGACTGGGCGGACATGCTGACGTGGTCCTCCTGTCCCCCCGAGACCGGCGTGTTGTCGGTGGCGGGGCGGCCGAGAGAGCGACACTCGTTGACCAGCGCGGCGGCGGTGTACTGGGCGATCATGTACCCCGACCGGAGTCCGCTCTCGGCCGTCAGGAACGGCGGCAGGTGTGGCTCCTGGAGGTTCGGGTTGACCATCCGGTCGACCCGGCGCTCGCAGATGGCGGCGAGGTCGGTCATCGCAGCGGTCAGGTAGTCGAGGCGATGTGCGAGGGGAGCACCGTGGAAGTTCCCGCCCGAGAGCACCGTCGCCTCGTCGGTGCCGGAGGCCCGGGCGTCGAAGGCGTCGCCCGCGAACACCAGCGGGTTGTCCGTCGCGCTGTTGAGTTCGACCTCGACAGCCTCTCGCAGGTGCGAGACGGCGTCGCGGACTGCCCCGTGGACCTGCGGGAGACACCGGATGCTGTAGGCGTCCTGCACCCGGTCACAGTTGCGGTGTGACTCGACGATCTCGGAGTCGGCACAGAGCCGTCGCACGTTCCGTGCGCTCTCGGCCTGCCCCTCGTGCGGGCGCACGTCCTGGATTATCGCCGCACTGCTGGCGGTCGTCCCCATGGTCACCTCGGTGGTGAGGGCACCGGCGACGTCGGCGGCGCGCACGGTACGTTCGGCGTCCACGACCGCCAGGGCCGCCTTGCCGACGGTCAGTTGCGTCCCGTTGATGAGTGCGAGGCCTTCCTTGGCCTCGAGTGCGAGGGGGTCGAGGCCGACGGCCGCCAGTGCCTCGTCGCCCGGCAGTCGGTCGCCCCCGTAGTCTGCCTCACCCTCGCCGAGCAGGACGAGCGCGAGGTGTGCCAGGGGAGCGAGGTCACCGCTCGCGCCGAGGCTCCCGCGCGAGCGGACGACGGGGTGGACGCCCTCGTTCAGCATCGTCACGAGGTGGTCGACGACCACCTCGCGCACGCCGGAGTAGCCCTTGACCAGCGCGTTGATGCGGGTGGCGAGCATGGCGCGCACCTCGTCCTGCGAACACTCCCGCCCGGCCCCGGCCGCGTGACTCCGGAGGAGGTTGGTCTGGAGGTCCGCGACCCGTTCCGGCGGAATGCGCTCGTTCACCAGTTCGCCGAACCCCGTGTTCAGCCCGTAGACGGCCTCGCCGGAGTCGAGGACGTCCAGCACCCGCTCTCGCGCCCGGCGGACGCGCGTTCGTGCCTCCGGCGGGACCGACACCGGTTCCTGGTCGCGGACGACGGCAGCGACGCCGGTCGGTGTCAACCCCTCGCCGTCGAGCGCGACCGTCACCGGCGGTCACCTCTCGTGTCCGGTTTCGTCATGGTCGAACTCTGTCGGGCGGGCGCTTTGGCCTTTCGACGTGGTAGCCAGGCGACCGGAGACGACGACCTTTACACGGATACGAGTAAATCACCCTGCAACTTTATGGCAACCGCCGTCGTAGCGACCGGAAATGGCACTCGACACAGTTCTACTGGCCGTCGGCCAGGGGGACGCCGACAGGATCGAAGCGCTCACCGAGACGGTGGTCGACATCGCGGGCCCGGCCGGGGCGGAGGTCGTCCTCGCACACGTCTTCACCGACGAGGAGTACGACGACACCCGGGAGAAACTGGACATCGACGCGAACGCGGAGGTGACGCCGGACGACGTGGCCGAACGCTACTCCTCGGTCCGCGAGATACGGTCCATGCTCGACGACGCGGGCGTCGACCACGTGGTCCGGGGGCGCGTCGGCGACTACGGCGACATGATAGTCGAACTCGCGGGCGAGGAGGCGGCGGACCTGGTCGTCGTCGGCGGCCGGAGTCGCTCGCCCACCGGCAAGGCGGTGTTCGGGTCGACGGCGCAGTCGGTCATGCTGAACGCGCCGTGTCCAGTCACGTTCGTCCGCGGAAGCTGATTCTCGGGACCCGGTCGTCGGCGGAGTGACCGCCGCGTCCGGGCAGGCTCGTTCTCACTCCGGAAACGTGAACAGGCGGCTACCGCACTCGGTGCACGCCAGCACGTGGTCGGGTTCCGCGGCGGTTCCGGCGGGGCCGCCACAGCAGTCGACGGTCGTCGTCTCCTCCACCCGCCCGCCGCAGTCCGGGCACTCCTCCAGGAACGAGCGGAGCGGCTGGACCGCCGCGAGGCGGGCCTCCCTGTCGAGGCCGGCCCCACCCAGCGCGTGAACGCCGGCGATCTCGGCGATGACGACGGGTCTGGTGAGCCACGCGTCGTGAATCACGTTCCCGTCTGGTGCGGCGACGACGACGTACGCCCCGCGCTCGTTCTGCTCGGCGCGCACGTCGGCGTCCTCGCGGATGCCCCTGACCCCGTCGGCGAGCTGTTCGGGCGTCGCGTCACGGAGCGGTTCCATCGCGTCCCGCCAGCGCGTTCGGAACGAGTCGGTGAGGTAGAGACCGGCCTCGTCCTCGGCCAGCACGCCGGCCTCGAGGAGGACGTCGACGACCGCCTCGGGGTCCGCGTCTATCCCGAGCGAGCCGGTCGCGGCCCCCTCCGGGGGTGACGCGGCGTGGCCGAAGCGGTCGCCGACCCCGAGCGCCGCGGCCAGTCGCGGGGCGAAACGGGGCGTGTACGGCACGACGTACCCCCGGGCCCAGACGGCGAGCAGGCCGACGGCAGCGACGACCCCCGCGACGATTGGGTACCCCACCAGGTAGGCGACGGCCGCCACGGCGGCGACGATGGCCACGTTGACGACCGTACACGGCCAGCACCGGTTCTCGCCGGTGTACTCCGGTCGCAGTATCGCGTCGAGTGCAGTCACGCACCGAACTGGTCGGTGCTCCAGCCTAAACCTGTCGTCGTCGGCCAGTCCGGCCCGTGGCGCGTGTATCCGCGAGGAAAGCCTTTACCTCCCCTGCTGCGACCCATCAGACATGGAGTCCGAAGAACTGCGCGACGTTCTGGAGGAGGCTGGCCTCTCCCCCTACCAGGCGAACGCCTACGTCGCCCTGTTGGACCTCGGGACCGCGTCCGCACGCGAGCTCGTCGAGGCGAGCGACGTCCCGGACCCGCGGATTTACGACGTGGTTCGGTCGCTGGAGGACAGGGGGTACGTCGAGACCTACCAGAACGACAACTTGCGCGCACGGGCGCACAGCCCCGCGGACGTGCTCGACGACCTGACCTCGCGGGCCGACCGGCTGGAGGACGCGGCCAGCGAGATCGAAGAACGGTGGGAGCAGCCCGAACTCGACCGCCACTCGGCGAGCATCGTCAAGCGGTTCGAGACCGTCGTCGACCGGGCCCGGATGTTCATCGAGGAGGCGGAGAACCAGATACAGGTCTCGGCGAGTCCGGAGCAGTTCGAGCAACTCGAGGACGCCCTGGCCGACGCGATAGACCGGGGCGTCTACGTCCAGTTGTGCATCTACACCGACGTCGACGGTGCCGACGAGGTCCCCGGGAGAGACCGATTGATGGCAACCTCCACCGAGGCCCGGCACCGCCCGCTCCCCTCGGCGTTCGTCGCCCTCGTCGACCGACAGAAGGCGTGCTTCGCGCCGCACGAGGACACGCTGAACGAGTACGGCGTCCTCGTCGACGACAGACTCCACGAGTACGTGTTCCACTGGTACTACGTCGGCTGCCTCTGGGAGATCTGCGACGAACTGTACTCCGCCCGGAGCGACGGCCCGCCCGTCGAGTACATCGACATCCGTGAGTTCATTCGCGACGTCGAACCGCTCCTGATGGACGGGGCGACCATCCACGTCAGCGTCGAGGGCAAGGAGATCGCCGGCGGTGACCCCGTCACTGTCACCGGAACGGTCGCAGACCTCTTCTACGAGGGCGACTCCGGGACCGACGGTCGCAAGACGCCACTCGCCCAGCTGGCGGGCCGGGCGTCGGTGACGGTCGATACGGGCGACGCTCGCTACACCGTCGGCGGGGAGGGTGCGATGCTCGAAGAGATAGAGGCCATGCGACTCACTATCACGGGGCTCGACGACTGAACTGCGGGAAGCATACGATACTAGACTATACTGGTCATAATCGCTGGTAGGAACCTCGTAACCAGGCCCAGGAATCAGGTACCTAGGATGGAGAAATGAGAACATAACATAAGATAGTTTACCACAACGGGGGTAGTACGTTCGCTAATTATAAATTAAAAACCCCCATTGATAGACTCATGCCTGTGAATGAATCGCAGGGGGCACGTAGTTCGGGTCGACGAGTATCACGACGAGTCTTCGTCAAAGCCGCGGGCGCATCGGGCGTCGGTGCGACACTCGCCGGTTGTCTGGGCGGGGGTGGCGGCGGTGGAGACGACCAGGGTGGTCGAACGGACACCCCGATAGACACGGAGGCGCCAAGCGAGGACGTCACCATCCAGTGGGCCGCCGACGACAACTTCGCCGGCGCACAGGGCGAGATCATGTCCTCGCTGCGCGAGGCCGGGTTGCCGGACAACGTCAACCTCGAGATAATCGCCGGGTCGTTCACCACCGGTGACCGTCGGAACCAGTACAACAACATCCTCAACGCCGGCCAGTCGGAGCCGACCCTGCTGATGGTCGACAACGGCTGGGCGATTCCGTTCATGGTCCGTGGGCAGCTCATGAACCTCAGCGACGCACTGCCCGACGACATGGTCAGCACGGTCAAGGAGGACTACTTCTCGGCCAGCGTCTCGACGGCCACACTGAACGGCGACCTGTACGCCATCCCGCTGTTCGCCGACTTCCCGACCATCCAGTACCGCAAGGACCTGGTCGAGCAGGCGGGCTACGACCCCGAGGGCGAGAACTGGGCCGAGGAGTCCATGACCTGGCAGCGGTTCTCCGAGATAACCGCCGACGTCGCCCAGCAGAACAACATGGAGGGGTTCACCTTCCAGGGCGACAACTACGAGGGCCTCTCGTGCTGTGACTTCAACGAGTTCATGTCCAGCATGGGCGGCGCGTACTTCGGGTCCCACGACAACCTGTTCGGTCCCGTCGGGGACCGGCCCATCACCGTCGACGAACAGCCGGTCATCGATGCCATCAGGCTGATGCGGACGTTCGTCAACGGCAACAGCGACGAATACGCACTGGAGGGCATCACGGGCGACATCTCGCCCGAAGCCGTCGTCCAGTACACGGAGGAACCGTCCCGCGAACCCTTCACGGCGGGCAACGTGGTGATGCACCGCAACTGGCCGTACTCCATCACCATCAACGGCTCCCAGGAGAACTTCGGCGAGAACCTCGGCGTCATGCCCATCCCGTACGGCGTCACGCCCGAGGAAGCCCAGTACGATGGCACCGGCGGTCCAGTCGCCGCACTCGGTGGCTGGCACCTCGCCATCAACCCGAACGCCTCGGACGAGAAGAAGTCCGCGGCGCTGCAGGTCCTCCGGGCCATCATGGACGAGCAGACCCAGCTCGACCGCTTCGGCATCGGTGGCTGGGCGCCGCCCGTTCCGGGCCTCATCGACAGCCAGGCCGCGCGCAACCTCGACGTCATCGGACGCTACACGACCCAGCTCCGGGTCGCCGGCGAGAACGCCATCCCGCGCCCGGTCACGCCCGTCTGGCCCCAGGAGTCCTCGCAGATAGCGAGCGAAGTCAACGGCTCGCTCCGGCAGGAGAAACCGCCGGAGCAGGCGATGACGGACCTGAAGGCTTCGCTCGAACAGATAGAGAGCTCGTAACGATACCAGACCATGGCAACGGAATCCGAAACGCGACACGGGGCCGGCACCGAGCGGGGTAGCTCCGGTGCCTCGTCGGTCGTTACGACGTGGCTCGAGAACCTCAGCGAGGAGCAGTTCGCGTACCTGCTGTTGACACCAGCGTTCGTACTGCTCGCGATCATCGCGCTGTGGCCGTTGCTGACGACGATGCAGATGTCGCTGTTCGCTGACAACCTCGGTGCCGGCCGTATCGGTGACTTCGTCGCGATCCAGAACTACGTCGAGTTGTTCACCGGCCAGAAGGACGCGCTGATGCCGTCGCCGTTCCTGCCGTCCGACCTGAGCGTCGAGGCGTTCTTCAACAGCGCGCTCACGGTGACGCTCATCTTCACCGTCGTCGCCGTGACGTTCGAGACGATAATCGGCTTCGGCCAGGCGCTCGTGCTCGACCAGGAGTTCCCGGGACGGCGCTGGGTCCGCGTCGCCATCATCATCCCGTGGGCCGTGCCCATCGTCGTGCAGGGGATGATATTCTACCTGCTGTTCAACCCGAACATCGGGCTGCTCGTCGGCGACGCGCAGAACCCGACGTTCCTGCAGCGCATCGGCGTCTTCTCGCTCACGCCGCTGGCGAACGCGGTGGACGCGACGATGATCGTCATCGTGGCCGACATCTGGAAGACGTCGGCGTTCATGGCCCTGCTCATCCTGGCGGGCCTGCAGAGCATCGACCGTAACCTCTACGACGTGGCACGGGTCTCGGGCGCGTCACCCTGGCAGCGGTTCCGGTACATCACCCTGCCCCTCGTGTTCCCGACCGTGCTCATCGCGATGCTGTTCCGGACCATCCAGTCGATGCGCGTGTTCGGCATCATCGAGTCGACGGCCGGTTGTACGACCGTGCCGTCGCTGTCGTGTCTCGTCGTCACGACGTTCAACAACAACCTGATCGGCACGTCGGCAGCCGTCGCGGTCGTGACGGCCGGCATCATCGCCATCGGCGTGACCGTGTACATCATCGGGTACGCCCGGGAGGAGATGGTATGAGTACAGACGGAACCCCGTTCGACGGCGAGGAACGTGAGCTGAATCGCGGCCCCTTCCAGCAGTGGGTCGAGAACTCGATACAGAACCCCGAGAAGGTGTATCGCGCGATGCTGTACGTCGTCACGATATTCTTCGTCGTGACGACCCTGTTCCCGTTCTACTGGCTGCTCGTCCTGGCGCTCACGCCCCGGGACAGCATCTCCGAGGCGGGCCTGTTCCCCGCCGGGTTCAACCCCGAGACGTTCATCACGGTGTTCGAGCAGGTGCCGTTCCTGCGGTACATGTTCAACAGCATCTTCCTCGCGGTGACCACGACCATCATCGTGCTGTTACTGGCGAGTCTGGCCGGCTACGTCTTCGGTCGGCTGGAGTTCCGCGGGCGACGCCCGCTGATGCTGCTCATCCTCGCCATCTCGTACTTCCCGCCGGCGGCGTTCTTCCTGCCCCTGTGGGACCTGTTCAACGGGAACGTCGCCATCTTCGGCGTCAGCAGTCCGAGCCTCTACAACACGCCGTTCTCGATGCTGTTGCCCTTCAGTGCGCTGTTCATGCCGCTGTCGATATTCATCCTGACGACGTTCTACGCCCAGATTCCGGACGGGCTGGAGGACGCCGCGAGGATAGAGGGGACGACCCGACTCGGCGCGCTGTTCCGGGTCATCATCCCGCTGTCGGCACCCGGCGTGGCGACGGCCGGCGTCCTCACGTTCATCGCCGTCTACAACGAGTTCTTCTTCTCGTTCCTGATGACGGACGGACGCGCACAGAACTGGGCCCCCATCGTTGGCGGCATCCTCCAGTTCCAGCGCGCAGGACAGTTCCAGACGACCTACAACGCGATGGCGGCCGCGAGCATCTGGGCGGTGCTCCCGGTCACCATCCTCGTGGTCGTCGCACAGGAGAAGATCGTCAGCGGACTCACCAGCGGAGCACTCAAGGAGTAACCATGGCCAGCGTAACACTCGACGACGTCGTCAAGCAGTACAGTGACGTCACGGCAGTAGACAACATGAACCTCGACATCCGGGACGGCGAGTTCGTCACGCTCGTCGGCCCGTCGGGGTGTGGGAAGTCCACGACGATGGAGACCATCGCCGGACTGACCACCGTGACGAGCGGGGAGGTCTACATCGGCGACCGGGAGGTGACGAACCTCCCGCCGAAGGACCGCGGCATCGCGATGGTCTTCCAGAACATCGCGCTGTTCCCGCACATGGACGTGTTCGAGAACATCAGCTTCGGGTTGCGACTGCGTAACTACGAGACCGACGAGATAGAGGACCGCGTCGAGCACGCGGCCGAAGTCGTCCAGCTCGAGGGGATGCTCGAACGGAACCCGGACGAACTGTCCGGTGGGCAGCGCCAGCGCGTCGCCATCGCCCGTGCCATCGTCCGCAACCCGGACGTGTTCCTGATGGACGAACCGCTGGCGAACCTGGACGCGAAGCTCCGGGTCCACATGCGGACGGAACTCCAGCGCCTGCACAAGCAACTGGGGACGACCATCATCTACGTCACCCACGACCAGGCGGAGGCGATGACGATGTCCGACCGCATCGCGGTCATCGACGGCGGACAGCTCCAGCAGATCGCGCCGCCGCTGACCTGCTACAACGAACCGGCGAACCTGTTCGTCGCGGGCTTCATCGGGTCGCCCTCGATGAACTTCGTCGAGGGAGAGGTCACGTCGGACGGCTTCACCTCGAAGCACTTCGACGTTCCCTTCGACCCCTCGGCGTACGACATCACGCCCGGGCAGTCCATCACGCTCGGCGTCAGGCCGGAAGACGTGTACCGGAGTACGGACGCGACCGGCCTCGCCGACGCCTCCGGGCCAATCTCCGTTCGGACGGACGTCCTCGAACCGATGGGCGACGAGATATTCGTCTACCTGCTGCTCGGCGAGGACGTCGGCGCGATGGACGACCCCGAGGAGGCCGAGCAACTGCTCATGAGCGTCGACCCGGACGCCGACGTCTCGGAGGATACCGACCTGGAGGTCGTCCTCGACCGGTCGAAGATACACCTCTTCGACACCGAGAGCGGGAACGCGCTCGTTCACGGCCTGACCGCCGAGTCGCGAACCAGTTCCGCCGACGCGGAAGCGAGTGGTGACTGACGATGGTGAACGAGTTCGCACTCCTCTACTTCGGCGGTGGCACGCTGCTGTTCTTCTTCTGGGTGTACGGCATCGTGTCGTTCGTCAGGGACCTCCGGCGGACGTACGTCCCGGCGGTCAGGAAGATCGTGGCAAACCGTCGCGAACAGCGACGAGAGCGAGAAGAACAAGAGCAGCGAGAACGACGAGAGAAACAATTGTACTGAAGGGTCGCCTCGGCGGAACCCTTCGGACGCGGTATCGCGGAACGTACAGCAGACGAACGACAGAGACAACAACAGATGACAGGAAACCAAACAGTACGTATCGGAATCATCGGACTCGGCGGCATCGGTCGCGTCCACGCCGACCACCTCGGGGCCCTCGCCAGCACAGAGGGCATCGCGGCCGAACTGGCCGGCGGGATGGACATCTCGCCGGACGCGCGACGAACGTTCGCACAGGAGTACGGCGTCGAGACGGTCAGCGAGGCCGAGGCACTGTACGAACGCGTCGACGCCGTCATCGTGACGACGCCGAACCGGTTCCACGAGGAGTACGTCGTCGGGGCACTCGACGCCGGACTGGACGTCCTCGTGGAGAAACCGCTCGCACACACCCTCGAGAGCGCCGAACGCATCGCCGAGGCTGCCGAGCGCTCCGACCAGATATGCATGGTCGGGTTCCACAACCGGTTCGCCCCGCGCGTCCAGGTCCTCAAGGAAGCCGTCGACTCGGGCCGGTTCGGTTCGGTGACCCACGTCGACGCGACGTACGTGCGCCGCCGGGGAATCCCCGGCCGCGGGTCGTGGTTCACCGACGAGGCCGTCGCCGGCGGCGGCGCACTCATCGACATCGGTGCACACGCCATCGACCTCGCTCTCTACTTCATGAACTTCCCCGAGATAGTGGAGGTGTCGGGCGTCGCACGCTCCTCCTTCGGGGTGAACGAGGAGTACACCTACCTCGAGATGTGGGGCGAGGACGGCGACGGCGAGTTCACCGTCGACGACTCGGCCAACGCGATGCTCCGCTGTGCGGACGGACAGACCATCGTCCTCGACACGGCGTGGGCGTCGAACCGTCCCTCCGAGAACACGTATCGCGTCCGTGGGACCGAGGCCGGTGCCGACCTCGACCGGAAGGAGGACGAACTGACCATCTACGAGGTCGGCGACGCGGGCGGCCCGCACTTCTCCGATGCGACGATAACGACGCGCCAGCAGTCGGCCCACCGGAACGAACAGCGGGCGTTCCTCCACGCCGTCTCGTCCGGCGAGGAACCGGGCACGAACACCGTCGAGGAGGCACTGACGGTCCAGCGCGTCCTGGAAGCGATCTACGAGTCCTCCGAGACGGGAGAAGCGGTCTCCTTTCGAGAGTCACCCCCGCTGACACGGGGCGATTGAAACCACGTTAGCACGAACCAGTTACCACACCATGGACATCGGCGTACTCACAGTTCCGCTCGGAGACGAACCGCTCGAAGACGCACTCGCGTACCTCGACGACATCGGCGTCGACGCGGTCGAACTCGGTTGCGGGGGACACCCCGACACCGACCACCTCGACCGGGTCGAACTCCTCGACGACGAGGGGGCCCAGGAGTCGTTCCTGGAAACCGTCGACGAACACGGCATGCGCATCAGCGCGCTCGCGACCCACAACAACCCCCTCCATCCCGACGACGAACGGGCCGGGACCGCCGACCGGGAACTCCGCGAGACCATCGAACTGGCCGGCCAGCTCGACGTCGACGCGGTGACGTGTTTCTCCGGGCTTCCGGCCGGGAGTCCCGAGGGCGCGGTCCCGAACTGGATAACGGCACCCTGGCCGCCCGAACACGCCGAGGCGCTGGCCTACCAGTGGGACGAGGCGATAGACTACTGGAGCGACGTGGCCGACCACGCCACCGAACACGACGTGAACGTGGCCATCGAGATGCACCCCAACATGCTGGTGTACGAACCGCACTCGATGGCTCGCCTCCGCGAGGCGACCGGCGAGCGCATCGGGGCGAACTTCGACCCGTCGCACCTGTACTGGCAGGGCATCGACGTGCTGGAGGCCATCCGGTTCCTCGGCGACCGGGACGCCATCCACCACTTCCACGCGAAGGACACCCGCGTCTACGACCACCACGCCCGCGTCAAGGGCGTCCTCGACACGACCGACTACGCCGAGACGGCGGAGCGGTCGTGGCTGTTCCGGTCCATCGGCTACGGTCACGGCGAGGAACACTGGAAGGACGTGGTCAGCACGCTCCGGATGGTCGGCTACGAGGGGGCGCTGAGCATCGAACACGAGGACGCGCTGACGAGTTCCCGGGAGGGCCTGGAGAAGGCCGTCGACGTGCTCTCGCGCGCCGTCTTCGAGACGCAACCCGGGGACGCCTACTGGGCGGAGTGAGCATGACGGACGAACCCCTCTCGGTCGGCTTCCTCGGGTACCGGTTCATGGGCAAGGCGCACGCGAACGCGCTGGCCCGACTGCCCATGTTCTTCCCCGACGCACCCGCTGTCGAACGCGACGTGCTCGTCGGCACCGACGAGGAGGCGCTCGCCGAGGCGAAGGAGCGACTCGGGTTCGCCCGCACCGCCACCGACTGGCGGGAGGTGGTCGACGAGGTGGACGTGTTCTACAACCTCGGTCCGAACTTCCTGCACGTCGACCCGTCCGTGGCGGCGCTGGAGGCCGGGACGCACGTCCTCTGTGAGAAACCGCTCGCCCCGACGACGGAGGGCGCACGGCGCATGGTCGAGGCGGCACGCGACAGCAGCGCCGTCGCCGGGTGTGCGTTCAACTACCGGTTCGTCCCGGCACTGCGGTACGCGAAGCGCCTCATCGAGTCGGGCGAACTCGGGGAGATACGCCAGTTCCGGGGTCGGTACCTGCAGGACTGGCTGGTCGACCCCGACGCGCCGTGGAGCTGGCGCAACGACGCGGAACTAGCCGGGTCCGGCGCGCTCGGCGACCTGGGTGCGCACACGGTCGACCTGGCGAACTTCCTCCTCGACGACCGCATCACCCGGGTCAGCGGCCACCTCCGGACGTTCGTCGACGAGCGACCCGTCCCCGGGTCCGACGAGACGAAACCGGTCACCGTCGACGACGCCTACAGCGCACAGGCCGAGTTCGAGAGCGGTGCGATGGGCACGTTCGAGGCGTCCCGGTTCGCCACCGGCCACAAGAACGACCACCACGTCGCCGTCCACGGCTCGAAGGGGAGTCTCCGGTTCTCGCTCGAACGCCTGAACGAACTCGAACTCCTGCGGGAGGCCGACAGGGGCTACGAGACCATTCTCGTCACGGACGAGGACGACCCGTACGTCGACCACTGGTGGCCGCCGGGCCACGTCATCGGCTGGGAGCACACCTTCGTCCACGAGAACTACGAGTTCCTCTCGTGCGTGGCGGCGGGCGAGTCGTACTCGCCGGACTTCGAGGACGCGATGGCAGTCCAGCGCGTCCTCGACGCCATCGCGGAGAGCGACGAGACGGGAGCCTGGGTGAGCGTCGACGGATGACCGTCTCGGACGAGAAGCTGGCACGGCTGGACGCACTCCTCGAGGCCCGAGACCTAGAAGCCGTGTGGTTCGCCCGTCCGAACTCGTTCGCGTGGCTGACCGGCGGCGACAACGTCGTCGACCGCGCCGGTGACGTGGGCGTCGCAGCAGTCGGCTACGACGGCACGGCCCGCCGCGTCGTCACGAACGACATCGAGGCGGAACGACTCGCCGACGAGGAACTGGACGACGTTCCGGTCCGTCCGTACCCGTGGCACGAGCACACGCTCGCCGAGGCCGTCGCGGCCGACAGTGCCGGCCCTGCGGCCGCCGACTTCGACGTGCCGGGGTTCGAGGACGTCGACGCGAGTGCCCTGCGCCAGCCGTTGACCGAAGCCGACGTCGACCGGTACCGCGAACTCGGGGCCGAGGTCGCCGGTGCGGTCGAGACGGTCTGTCGCGGGTGCACCCGGACGGACTCCGAACTGGCCGTCGCCGCCCGACTCAGGGCGGAACTGACCGGGCGGGGCATCGACTCGCCCGTCGTCCTCGTGGGCGGCGAGCGCCGGGCGCAGCGATACCGTCACTACACGCCGACGGAGGCGACCCTCGACGGCTACGCGCTCGTCTCCGTCACGGCGACGAGGGGCGGCCTCGCGGCGAGTTGCACCCGGACGGTCGCGTTCGACGAACCCGAGTGGCTGGCCGACCGTCACGAGGCCGCCGCTCGCGTCGAGACGACCGCGCTGGCGGCCACGCGTGCCGTCGGCACCGGCGGCGGCACCGCCGGGGACGTCTTCGACGACGTCGTCGGGGCGTACGACGCGGTCGGCTACCCGGACGAGTGGCGCAACCACCACCAGGGAGGTGCCGCCGGGTTCGCCGGCCGCGAGTGGATCGCCACGCCCGGGAGCCAGGACGCCGTCGTGCTTCCCCAGGGCTACGCCTGGAACCCGACGGTCCGCGGTGCGAAGAGCGAGGACACGGTCCTCGTCACCGGGGACGGGTTCGAGGTACTGACCGGGACCGATGACTGGCCGACCAGAGAACACGATGCGGTCGGCCACGAGGTCAGCCTGTCACGGCCGGACCCGTTACGCTGAGTCCTGAAACGCCACCACAGCTTCGCGTGATGGAAGCGCGGCCATCGCCCCCGCGGCGGTGGTCGCGACGGCCGCCACCGCGTTGGCGAACGCGAGCACCGATTCTACCGACTCGACGCCGTCGAGCGTCGCCGTTATCGCGCCCGCGAAGAACGCGTCGCCGGCACCGGTCGCGTCGACGGCGTCGACGGGATAGCCGCCGTGTTCGACGGTCGCCGACCCCCACGGCGCGTCCGGCGTCGAGTGCGCGAGCGCGCCCTCGCTCCCCCGCGTCACGAGGACCGTGTGCGGGCCGCGGTCGGTCGCCGCGGCGGCGAGTGCCCGTGGCGACTCGCCCTCGAACCCGAGTTCGCGCAGTTCGTCCTCGGTCGCCTTCAGCACGGAGACGTCGTCGAGCACGTCGCCGACGACCGGTGCGAAGTCGTCCGCCGGCCAGAGTTCCGGCCGGTAGTTGGGGTCGAACCACGTCTCGGCGTCGGCCGCCGCCGCCCGGTCGAGCAGGTCGCGGGTCGCCGCCCGGGAGCGCCCAGACGCGAGCGTCACGCCGCCACAGACGACCTGGTCGACCGCGGCCACCGTCTCGTCGGGCACCGTCCCCGGTTCGAGGCGCGTGTCGGCGGTGTCGTCGCGGTAGAAGGTGAACGTGCGGTCGGCGTCCTCGTCGTGGGTGACGAACGCGAGCGTCGTCCTGGCGTCGTCGTCCCGTTCGACGAACTGGCGAGGGATGCCCTCGGCGTCGAGCGTGTCGGCGAGGAACCCACCGAAGGGGTCGCCCCCGACCCGGGTCCAGAACAGCGGCGTCGTTCCCAGTCGCGAGAGTGCGACCGCCACGTTCGCCGGCGCGCCGCCGGGCCGTCGGTCGAACCGCGAGACCTCGGACAGGGGTCCAGGTCGCTCGGGCAGGAAATCGACGAGCGTCTCCCCGGCGACGAGCACTCTCCGGTCGTCCATGTCGTGGTGCTTCTCGACCGGGGCACCTAAACGCTCCTCTCCACGTCAGTCTCGCCGGGGGACGACGCGACGTGGCGCGGTCGGGTCACGCCGCGTCCAACGCGGCGAGGGCGTCGTCGGTCAGCGACTTCGCACGGGCGACGTGTTCGTCCGCCTCGGGCGACCCCGTCTCGTCGACGTTCGACAGCAGCGACTCGACGTGACCGAGTCGCTCGACGACGACCTCGTCCGGCAGGTCCGACGCGGCGAGGTCGCCCGCGACCGCCTCGGCCTCGCCGAGCCAGCGATTCGCCGTCCGGTCGACCGGGTAGGAATCGGTCGCCGTGAGTTCCGCCGCGAGTTCGTCGAGGGTGTCGTCGACCGTCACGTGTGGCGTGTCGGCCCGGAGGGCAATCAACGTGGTCGTCCCAAGACGGAACCCATTTGTTTCGGTTCGAAATAGATACGGTGTGATGCGTCTTCCGAACCCAGTCCGGTTACTCATCCTCGGAATCGGGCTCGCACTTGCCCGCGTCGGACTGGTGTCACGGGAGAACGTCCGACGGACCACCGAGCTGTCGTGGCCCCGCATCGTCACCGGTCTCGCCCGGATGTCGAAGAACGCCGTCGACGTGGCGATGGTCGGCATCGCGTCGGGCCGGTTCGCCATCGCTGGCGTCGGGTTCGCCACGCCGTTCTGGGGACTGGCGTTCTCCATCGGCGGCGGGTTCGCCGGCGGGACCATCGCGCTGGTCTCCCAGCGCTACGGTGCCGAGGCGTACGACGAACTCGGGCAGGCGGTCCGGTCGAGCGCTGCGCTGGTCGTCGCCGTGACCGTCCCGGTGACGGCACTGTTCTACCTGTACCCGGTCGAACTCGTCTCGCTGATGACCGGCCACGCCCGGACCGTCGGGTTCGGCTCGGACTACCTCCGGGTGCTGGCCTTCGGCGTCCCCTTCGCCGCGTTGAACCTCATCGGCAGTCGAATCTACATCGGCGTCGACGACGCCTGGACGCCGATGGTCCTGCGCGCGGGCGGTGCGGCGACCAACGTCGTCCTCAGCGCGCTGTTCATCTTCGGTCTCGGTATGGGCGTCGTCGGGGCGGCGCTCGGGACGGTGCTCTCGAACGTCGTCGTGACGGCCGCGTTCGCCACCGCGCTCGTCGCCGGCCGGTTGCCCGTACTCGGGGCGCTCCCGGTGCAGGTGTCCCCTCTCGACGGCTACCTCCACCTCGGCACGCTCCGCGACGTCGTCCGGATCGGACTGCCAGTCGTCGGCCGCAACGGCGTCTGGACCGCCGCCAAGTTCCCCATGCTCGCCATCGTCGGCCTGTTCGGCCCGACGGTCTTCGCGGCCTACGTCATCAGCCGTCGCATCTGGGGCCTGATGAACACGCCAGGCTGGGGCTTCGGGCTGGCGGCGAGCAGCCTCGTCGGGCAGGAACTCGGTGCCGGCGACGAGGCCGAGGCCGAGCGCTACGCGTACGACGTCATCCTGTTCTCGGTGACGACGTACGCCGTCGCTGCCGTCCTCGTCGGTACGTTCGCCGAACCCATCGTCCGCTCGTTCGTCGACTCCCCGACCGACCCGTCGATACCGGTCGCCGTCTCCCTGGTCTACGCCGCCTGCGTCGCCGTGGTCGCACAGGGCGTCAAGGCCGCGACGGCCGGCCCACTCGACGCCAGTGGCGACACCCGGTGGCCATTCTACAGCCAGTTCGTCGGGATGTTCCTGTTCGCCCTCCCGCTCGCCTACCTCGGTGCCACGACCGAACTCTACGTCGTCGGCCTCTACCTGTCGTTCGCCGCCGAGACGTTCGTTCCGGCGGCCATCAACTACTACCGCTTCTCGACGGGGAAGTGGAAGGCGATAAGCCGGGAGTTCCGTCCCGACGCCCCGGTCGCCGACGACTGAGGCTGCGCCGGCGTCGTCCAGAGTGTGAACCACGGACGTCGTCGGGGTCACGAACGTCGCCTGGCCAACGAACGTCGTCAGATACCCGCGACGGTCGACAGGAAGCCACAGAGTTACCCGCCCGGTCGTCGTACCGAATCCCATGGGAGACCGACCAGCCGACGGCGCGGACGGCGCGGCACGGATGGTACTCGAACCCGACGCCTGGCACGAGGGCGACGACGGGCGCTATCTCGACTGCCCGGAGTGTGGGTCCCCGGCGTTCGTCGGTGACATCGTGACGACGGGCCGATGCACCGGCTACCAGGGCGAGGACGTCGAACGGGAGGACGCCGAGGACGTCGGTGCCTTCTGCACCGCCAAACTCTCGCTGGAACTGGTGTGGACGGACGAGCCCTGACCGGGACCCGTCCCCCCGGCACGACCATCCGGAACCGGATATGATAGTCGAGTCCGTGCGAGCCGTCAGTCGTCGTCGGCCGGCGGTTCGCTCCGGATGGCCGGCATGCTCGGGTCGCGGTACGGGGACCGACCGAGCGCCGCCGCTCCGAGGTCCTGCTCGTCCAGCTGCTCCCGGAGCGTCCGGCCGAGGCGGTTCACGCTCGTCACGTCTAGCCCGTGTCGGTCCAGCAGGTCGCGGTACCGGTCGTCCGCCTTCAGCGACTCGAAGCGTTCCGAGAGCGACTGCAACTCGTCGGGCGAGCGCTCGGCGACCCACTCGTCGTCGTGGAGTCCCAGCCGTCGCTTTCGCTCGTCGTCCACGACGTGCTGGATGACGACGAGTGCCACCTTCGGGATGGCCCGCTGGCTGCCGAAGACGGTCATGTCGAGGTCGACGACGATGCCAAGCGCCCGGTCGCGCTCCCAGGGGGTCAGCGACAGCGTGTTGCAGAAGGCGTGGGTGATGCGGGCCTTCTCGAGGCGGTGCATCCGGGCGCTGTGTCCCTGCATCGCCGGGTGCTGCTCGTCGTGGAGGCGACGGAGGTTCTCGCTCACGTCTGCGGTGGGGTCGCTGGTCCGGCCGATGAGCGTCGCACTCGGGGTCACGATGTCCCACCGCCGGATCCGTTCGTCCTTGACCGCGTCCAGTCGGGACAGCGCGCCGTCGCCCGGTGCTGTGCTCACGTCGCGGTCGAACCGTGGGTCTCCCTGACCGTCCGCCGGCGGTTCGCTCGACGCGGGTGAACGAGTCATCTCGACCCCAGTTGGACCTCCTCACATTAGAAAGCCCTGCCTTCGGGGGGCGAACGTGTAGAACGAGTGATGAATCCCGCGTCGGCCCCGCGACGTCGTCCCTCGGTTCGGGACGCACTCGAGGATGGTGGCGGGCACCGACCTCGTCCGGACGCTCACAAAAAACCTTTACCAGATGCCCCCCATTGTGGCCGTGTAGCAAACAAACTCGGGCAGGCGACGGTGTGAGACGTGTCGTGATATGTCGAGTGGGTGACCTGCCCGACCGACTCCGAGTATGAGTAAGGAAGAAGACACTCCGGTGGTGGACGAATCGGACGTAGGAAGGGAGGGTATCGCGTCACGGTCGAACTGGCACGAGTTCGACTTTCCGAGTACGGCGGTCGCAGAGGCCGTCGCAGAGGTGACGGACCAGGACGCGATGGCGCTCACACCGCTACACGAGTACGTGGACGCCGACGGCCTCGACTCGCTTCTCACGAACAGTACCCCCGGCACGTTTATCGAGGTCTCCTTCGACTACGAAGGGCTTCAGGTGACGGTCAGGAGCGACGGCAGCCTCGAAGTGCAGGCGTAGGAATCGTCGCCCACCGTCCCTCCGCACTCTCATCGCCCCCAGCGAACGCGCTCCGGTCAATCGACCACGCGTTCGCCGGCCTTCACGACCGTATCGACCAGGTTGACGCCGTACTGGTACGGCACGTGGACGAACGAGGTGGCGTCGAGGACGACGAAGTCCGCCGGCGTCCCCTCCCGGAGCGTTCCTCGTCCGTCCTGCAGGTCCAGCGCCCGGGCGGCGTTCGCCGTCCCGGCCACGAGTGCCTGGGCGGGCGTCATCCCCATGCCGACGCAGGCCAGTGACGTGGCAAAGCCCATGCTGTGGCTGTGGCAGTTCGGGTTGAAGTCGGTCGCGATGGCGACCGGCGCGCCACGGTCGAGCATCGTCCCGGCGTCGGCGTACTCGGCGCCGAGGCCGAACGCGGTCCCGGGGAGGAGGACGGGCACGACGCCGGCGTCGACGAGCGCGTCCACGTCGTCGGGCGTGGCGTGGAGCAGGTGGTCCGCACTCGCCGCGCCCACCTCGGCCGCCAGTCTCGTCCCGCCGAGGTGGGACAACTCCTCGGCGTGGACCTTCGGGGTCAGCCCGTGGTCGAGTCCCGCTTCGAGGACCCGGCGCGACTGCTCGACGGAGAAGACGCCCTCCTCGCAGAACACGTCGCAGAACTCGGCGATGCCCTGCTCGGCGACGGCCGGAAGTTGCTCCTCGACGACCTCGTCGACGTACTCGTCGGCGTCGGTACCCTCGGGGACGGCGTGTGCGCCCATGAACGTCGGCACCACGTCGACCGGGTGCTGTTCGTCGGCGCGACGGCCGACCCTGAGCATCTCGAGTTCAGTCTCGGTGTCGAGTCCGTAACCGGACTTCACCTCGACGGTGGTGGTGCCGTGTTCGAGCATCACGTCGAGGTGGGACAGCAGGTTCGCCAGCAGCGTGTCCTCGTCGGCGCGCCTGACGGCCCTGACCGTCCGGAGGATTCCACCACCGTCTGCCAGTATCTCCTGGTAGGTCTTCCCCCGTAACCTGGCCTCGAACTCGTCGGACCGGTCCCCCGCGAACAGCGCGTGGGTGTGCGGGTCGACGAAGCCGGGGACGACGGCCTGCCCGGCGGCGTCGATGGTCCCGTCGGCCGCCGACGGCGGGTGGTCGCTCGTCACCTCGTCGGTGTCGCCGACCGCGACGACCTCGCCGTCCTCGACGGCGATGGCCGCGTTCTCGACGACCTCTACCACTTCGCCCGTCCCCGGACCGACCACGAGTTCGTCGATGTCGTAGACGACGAGGTCGGTCACGCCGACCACCCCGCGAGGAAGTGGGCGACGGCACGGGCGGCCGCGTCGACGGTCGTGCCGTCCCGGTCGAGCGACGGTGCGGTCTCGACCACCTCGAACCCGGCCACGCGGTCGTCGCTGGCCGCCACCCGGAGCATCCGGTAGCATTCGCGGGTCGTGATTCCACCCGGGGTGGGCGCGCTCACGCCGGGCGCGAAGGCGGCGTCGAGCACGTCCACGTCGACGGAGACGTACACGCGGTCGACGTCCCCGAGCGATTCGAGTGCGCCGTCAACCGTGGCGACCGGGTCGTCGCCCACCTCCTCGGCGACCCGGACCTCGGCCCCGCGCTCGCGGACGAAGTCGTCGTACGCGCTGGAGGTCTCGAAGTGACGCGCCCCGACGCAGGCGTAGGCGTCGAGTCCGGCCTCGAACAGCTGGCGGTAGGGCGTCCCGCTGGTCGGGCCGTCGTCGGGCACCTCCCGGCAGTCGAGGTGTGCGTCGAAGTTGAGGACGCCGACCGACCCGGCGTCGAGCAGGGGCCGGACGTTCGGGACCGTCAGCGAGTTGTCGCCGCCGAGGAACACGGGGAGCGCGTCGGTGGCGTGGACCGCCGCCGTCGTCTCGGCGACGGCGTCCTGCACTGCTTCGACGCCGCCGGCGGCCGGGAGGGCGACGTCTCCCAGGTCACCGACGCCCCGGACGGGCCCGGCGTCGAAGTGGTGGGTCTTCACGCCGGCGAGCGACTCCCGTATCGCTGTCGGCCCGTCGGCCGCGCCAGTGCGTCCGATGACCGCGCCGTCGTACGGTTCACCGACGAGGACCGCGTCGTACTCGTCCGCCGTCTCCAGCGTGGCCCCCTCGACGACGTCGCCGAACTGTTCGTCGTTCGGGTCCGTGGACGTGCCCGTCCACTCGGGCGGGTCGGTGAACGTCGGCATCTACTCGCGCCCTCCGGTCGCGTCGGCGTCCCGCATGGGAACCCGGACGTTCGACGCCCGTGCCTCGTCGAGCGCCGCCTCGTAGCCGGCGTCGGCGTGCCTGACGACGCCCATCCCGGGGTCGGTGGTGAACACCCGGCGGGCCTTCTCGGCGGCCAGGTCGGACCCGTCGAGGACGACGTGGTTGTTCGCGTGCAGCGAGTTGCCGATGCCGACGCCGCCACCGTCGTGGACCGACACGATGTCCGCACCGGCGGCCGTGTTCAGCAGCGCGTTCAGGATGGGCCAGTCCGCGACGGCGTCGGACCCGTCGCGCATCGCCTCCGTCTCCCGGTTCGGCGACGCGACCGACCCGGCGTCGAGGTGGTCGCGGGTGACCACGACTGGCGCCGATATCTCGCCCGCTGCGACGAGTTCGTTGATGCGCAGCGCGAACGTCGCGCGCTCGGTGAGTCCGTCCTCGTCCGCCGAGTAGCCGAGCCAGCAGACACGACTCGGCAACCCCTGGAAGTGGACCTGCTCCTGTGCCAGGTCGATCCACCGGTGCAGGTGCTCCTTCTCGGGGAACAACTCCGTGACCGCCTCGTCGGTCCGGTAGATGTCCTCGGGGTCACCCGAGAGGGCGGCCCACCGGAACGGCCCCTTCCCGCGACAGAACAGCGGTCGGATGTACGCCGGGACGAACCCGGGGAAGTCGAACGCGTCCTCGAACCCGCGGTGCTCTCTCACCTGCCCCCGGATGTTGTTCCCGTACTCGAAGGCGATGGCCCCCGCGTCCTGGACGTCGAGGATGCCCTCCACGTGTCGGACCATCGTGTCGAGGCTCTCCTCGACGTACTGCTCCGGGTCCGTCTCGCGCAACTCGTCGGCCTCCTCGACCGTGTACCCGGAGGGGTAGTACCCCTCCAGTTCGTCGTGGGCGGACGTCTGGTCGGTGACGATGTCGGGGACGAACCCGCGCTCGCGGAGGCCGTCGAACATGTCGGCGGCGTTGATGTGGACGCCGACGGAGTACGGGTCGCCGTTCTCGGCCGCCTCCCTGGCCCGGTCGATAGCCTCGTCGAGGTCGTCGGTCTTCTCCATGCAGTATCCCGTCTCGATGCGACGGTCGATGCGCCGTTCGTCGACCTCGGCCGCGATGCAGACGCCGTGGTTCATCGTCACGGCGAGCGGTTGTGCGCCACCCATCCCCCCGAGGCCACCGGTCACGACGACCTTCCCGCGTAACCCGTCGTTCCCCGGGTAGTGCTGGGCCGCGAGTTCGGCCAGCGTCTCGTAGGTGCCCTGGATGATGCCCTGCGTGCCGATGTACGCCCACGACCCGGCAGTCATCTGGCCGTACATGATGAGCCCCTTCGCCTCCAGTTCGTGGAAGTGCTCCCAGTCGTCCCACTTCCCGACGAGGTTCGAGTTGGCGATGAGGACCCGCGGTGCACGTTCGTGCGTCGGGAACACGCCGACGGGCTTGCCGGACTGGACGAGCAGCGTCTCGTCGTCGGCGAGCGACCGCAACTCGTCGAGGATGGCGTCGTAGGCGTCCCAGCTACGGGCGGCCCGGCCGGTACCGCCGTAGACGACGAGTTCCTCGGGTTTCTCGGCCACCTCCGGGTCGAGGTTGTTGTTCAGCATGCGAAGGGCGGCCTCCTGTCGCCAGCCCTCGCACTCGATGTCGGTGCCGGTCGGTGCGCCCTGGTACGCTCGCCACTGTTCGGACGGGTCGCCGACGTCGTGTTCCACGTCGGTCGAAGTCTGCTTCGCCATACCAGCACCAACGGGGGCCAGTTGGATAGGATACCCCCTCCGTACGGCTATGCTTTTATGGGAAGTGTGTGATTATGTGACTATGTACGAGGCCGTGTTCCGCCTCGTCGGTGACGGACCGTACGAGGTCGCCACCGACGGGACCAGCACCACCATCGAACTGTGGTGTAACGACCACTGTGACCTGTTGCACGTCAGTGGCGAGGGTGGTGCGCGCGTGCTCGACGAGGTGGAACGGACCGTCGGCGTCAGGGAACGACTCTCCCAGGGCCGAGAGCAGGTGGTCGTCACCGGTGACTGTCTGAAGTCATACTTGGAGCACAACGTCGAGGGATACCTTTCCAGCCACGGTTGTCTCCTCGTCCCGCCGCTGAAGTACGTCGATGGGGCGAAACACGTTCGCGCGCTCGCCCTCGACGCGAAGTCGCTGTCGGCGGTTTACCGGGACCTCACGGGGGAGTACCGGGTCACTGTGGAGTCGAAACGGGAAGTCCGCTCCGTGACGCCCAACGCACCACTGCTCACGGTGGACGCGCTCTTGCCGGACCTCTCGGCGCGCCAGCGGGAGGCATTCGTCACCGCCTACGAACGCGGGTACTACGAACTCCCCAGGGGGACGACGACGGACGAGATCGCTGATGCAGTCGGGGTGCAGCGACGAACCGTAGAGGAGCATCTACGGCGAGCCGAGAAAAAACTCGTCGATTCGCTCGTCGAGTACCTATAGCAGGCCGAGCGCGTCGACGACGTGCGTGATTCCCGCGATCAGCGGAACGAGGATGACGGTCCGCATGACGAAAAGCGCCAGCAGGTCCCGGAATCGAATCGGAACGTCGTTGAACATGTCCATTATCATCGGGCCGACGCTGGAGAAGAAGATGAGCTGTGAGACGGCGAGGACGGCCACGAAGAACTTCGCCTTGGTCGCGGTCTCGGTCACCAGCAGCACTGGCACGTACATCTCGGTGACGCCGACGATGGTCGCAGGCGCGACAGCCGCAGCGTCTGGTATCCCGAGCGCAGCGATGACCGGCGTCAGCGGTTCGCCGAGCACGTCGAACACCGGCGTGTTCGCCGACAACAACGTGGCAGCCAACCCGACGGTGAGGATGGTCCCGAGTATCAGACTCGTCAGCTTCAGGCCGTCGACGAAACCCCGCTTCGCTGCCGCCCCGAACGAATCGCCTGCTTCGGCCTTCCCGACGGCCTCGCTGAAGGCCAGTCGTACGTAATCGACGGGCGAACCGGAGAACGCGAGTTCGGGGTCGGGCTCTGCGATGTACTCCTCCGGCGTCGTCGATATCGGCGGCACACGGACGAGTATTGCCGCGGTGACGACGACACAGACGAAGTACGCGACGAATATGAGCGGGAACAACGGGAGCATGTCCAACGTCGCCGCCACGACGCCCACGAAGCCGATGGACACCGTCGAGAAGCACGTGGCGATGGTGAACACGTCGCGCTTGTGGTACCCACCCTGTTCGAAGACGTTCCGGGTGACGTACAGGCCGACGCTGTAGGAGCCGACCCACGACGCGAGACTGTCCAGCGCGGCGCGACCGGGTACCTTGAACAGCGGTTTCATCACCGGCCGCGCCAGCGTACCGACGAACTCCAACCCGCCGAGTTCGACGAAGATGGTGATGAAGATTGCCCCGATAGGGATGATGATTCCGACGCTGTAAACCAGCGTGCCCCACATCAGTCCACCCGTCCCGGGGGTGTGCAGGTCTCCCGGTCCGAGCTTGAAGAACATGATGGGGGCGAGGACGAGTCCGAGAACCCGGAGTGCCCAGAACACGTACGAGGTTTCGAAGTAAGAGAGCTCGTACCCCGCAACCTCGCTATCACCGACCATCGCCAGCGACGTCAGGACGCCCCCGGCGACGATGATGGCCAGCGAGTAGACGCCGACGGCGTCCGGAAACGTCTCGGTTATCGTGCTCACGACGATGTCGAACGGGACGGTGACCTCTCCCTGGTACGGCACCGGCAAGAGGAAGAATACCCCGCCGATGAGGAACGCGACGACGAACTTCATCACCGGTCGCATCGCGAACTCCTGGAGGTCGACGTCGTCGATGCTCTGTGCTGTCGGTTCTGTATCGACCGTGTACGTGCCACCTGTTTCGGTAGACATTGACACACTATACAGAGATTCCCGGGATAGTCCTGAGACCACCGTTCGGAGTGGGTTTTATGTACCCGATGGCACCGGGCCGCGACGTCCGACCGTTTATCAGTCGTGACGGGACCAGAACCGGCACCATGTCATCGAACAGCACTCGCGGACGGGGGGCGTGACCGTGGGCCATCGGGCACTCGTCGCGTACGAACGGACGGACGGGTCGTACTCCTTGCATCACTCCCAGTGGGGTGCGCTGGGATACGTACTGCTCGACGAGCTCGACAGCGACCACCCGTTCGGGGCCGGCGAGGACTGGGAACGACGCGCGCACGAGACGATACTCGACGGCTCGGACCCCGCCGTGCCGGAGGCACACGACGCACGTGTCGACCCACGTCCGCGAGGGTCGGCCGACTCGCTCGACGCCCTCCCGGGTCGATTCGACTTCCTCGAGTACGAGGCGCTGTTCGTCGTCTCGACCACGGTTCTCGTGACGGCCTACCAGCCACTCTGGTTCGCCCGGGCACTCGACGATGCAGCACCGTCCGGGGACGGCGCGCTCGTCTCGATTCGACGCGGGAGCGACCCGGTTGCGGACGCAGCGCGAGTCACAGCCTGGTTCCGGGGGGTCGCCGACACGGTCCGCGCGATGCATGATAGTGGCACACTCTCAGCCGAGTCGGCACGCGAGCACCTGCGAAGTCGGGTGCTGGAGTGGGAAGCAGAGAGGCGGACGGTACTCGTCGGAGATTGACCGCAGGTCTCAGGAGGTTGGCCGTCCCGGGGGCACTGCTGGCACGTGCCGCTTTTATACCGTCGGGGCGCTACACCCGAGCGTGACCAGCGAGCGAACGGACGACGGCGTCGCGACGGTCGTCCAGCCGAAGCTCCCGGAGGCTTCCCAGGCCATCGAGGAGGCCCTCGACCGCGGCGACCTGTTGACCGTGTTCGGACGCTGCACCGTCGACTACGAGGGACGGGCGTCGAGCACGCTCGGTCCCGGCGACCGACACGTGACGTGCAAACCCGACGGGACGGTCCTCGTCCACACCGACGAGGGCCAGCAACCGGTGAACTGGCAACCGCCGGGGTGTACGCAGTCGGTCGAACTCCGGGACGGCCAACTCCTGCTGGTGAGCGAGCGCGAGACCCCCGACGAGGAACTCCGCGTCGCCTTCGACGCCGTTCGACAGGTGTCGGCGTTCGCCGTCTCCGACGCCGAGTCGCTGTCGCTGGTCGGGAGCGAGGCCGACCTCAAACAGTACATTCTCGACTCCCCCGCAGTGGTCGAACCGGGGTTCCAGCCGCTGGTGACCGAACGCGAGACGGCGGTCGGCGCGGTGGACGTCTTCGGCGAGGACGCGGACGGGAACGTGGTCGTCCTCGAACTCAAGCGCAAGCGCGTCGGGCCGGACGCCGTCGGGCAACTCGACAGGTACGTCGACGCGCTCGAACGCGACCTGCACGCGGCAGCGACGGTCCGTGGCATCCTCGTCGCGCCGTCGGTGACCGACCGGGCGCGCCGGATGCTCGCCGAGCGCGGACTGGAGTTCGTCTCGCTCGAACCGCCGACCGACCGCGCCTGAACCGCCGGTCGACCCGTCCCCGTCGGCCGGTTCGCCGCTTCACCGGGATTTTTCACGTGCCGAACCCCATGCCTTCGCATGGAAACGGTAGACATCGACGACGTGGAACCGGCGTTCTTCGCCGATTCGGACGTCGACCGACGTGGACTCTCCGACCACCTGAACACGCAGGACCTCTCGATCAACTACTACGCGCTCGAACCCGGCCAGTCGCTCTCCGGCGGGATGCACACCCACATGGATCAGGAGGAGGTGTTCTACGTGGTCGACGGTACCGTCACGTTCGAGACGCCCGACGAGGAGGTCGCCGTCGGCCCCCACGAGGCCGTCCGGTTCGCCCGTGGCGACTTCCAGACCAGCGTCAACGACGGCGACGAGGACGCCGTCGTCATCGCCCTCGGCGCACCACGCGACAGTCGGGACGTCCGCGTCCCGATGGAGTGCCGCGAGTGCGGGGAGTCGGACACCCTCCAGTTCGTCATGGACGAGGACGGCCAGCGCCTCCGCTGTCCGGAGTGTGGGAACGAGTTCGACGCGAACGTCTGAGACGGGCGCGAGAGAGTGCCCCGGCGGCGTCTCCGTCGCGGTCGACGTCGGAGCGGTCGACCACCGACGCCGGTGCGTCCAGCAGCAATCTGAGACGTGCGACCGTGTTCTCGAACGGGAACGTGCCGCCACTCGCTGCGACGACAGTCACTCGGACACTCGCTGACTCAACTCGTCGAGCAACTGGAGTGCCTGCATCGGCGTCGTCGCCGCCACGTTGACCTCGCGGAGGCGGTCGACCACGTCTGGTGGCAGGTCGCCTCCAGTCCCCCCGTCGGACGCTTCGCCGCCGTCGGTGACGCCGCCGGCCCTCTCTGCGGGCGCTCCCGCATCGGTCGGCGGTTCGTCGGTCCCGTCCCACACGTCGGACCCGTACCGGCCGTCCGTCGCCTCGGCGAGCAGTTCCCGCGACCGGGCGAGGACCGAGGCCGGGACGCCGGCGGCCCGGGCCACCTCGACGCCGTAGGACGCGGTCGCCGGGCCGCGACCGACCTCGTGCTGGAACCGGACCTCGTCGTCGGTCTTGGTCGCCGAGAAGTGGAGGTTGAACGCGCCGTCGAGGGTCCGTGCGGTCTCGGTGAGTTCGTGGTGGTGCGTCGCAAAGAGCGTCGTCGCCCGTAGCTCGTCGTGGACGTACTCGGTGACGGCACGGGCGATGGCGAGGCCGTCCGCCGTCGACGTCCCCCGACCGACCTCGTCGAGCAGGACCAGCGAGTCCTCGGTGGCGTCCCGGAGGATGTCGGCGAGTTCGGTCATCTCGACCATGAACGTCGACTGCCCGCCCGCGATGTCGTCGCTCGCGCCGACGCGGGTGAACACGCGGTCGAGGATGCGGAGGTCGGCCGAGGCCGCCGGGACGAAACTGCCCGCCTGCGCCATGATGCAGATGCAGGCCACCTGGCGCATGTACGTCGACTTCCCGGACATGTTGGGGCCGGTGACGACCGCGAGGAACTCGTCGCGGTCGAACGACGCGTCGTTCGGCACGAACGACTCCTGCGTCCGCTCGACGACGGGGTGGCGGCCGGCCGCGACGTCGATGCCCGTCTCGGAGAACGTCGGCCGACTGTAGTCGTACTGGGCGGCGACCGTGGCGAAGGAGACGAACACGTCGAGCGCGGCGACCCGGTCGGCGAGTGCCTGGACGCGCTCCGTCTCGGCGGCGACGGTCTCGCGTACCTCGCGGAACAGTTCGTACTCCAGGTCGTCGGCGCGCTGTTCGGCCCGGAATATCTCGTCCTCGCGGTCCTTGAGTTCGGGCGTGTAGTACCGTTCGGAGTTCTTGAGCGTCTGTCGACGCTGGTAGTCGTCGGGCACCCGGTCGAGGTTCGGGTTCGTCACCTCGATGTAGTAGCCGTGGACTTGGTTGTGCCCGACCTTGAGCGAGTCGATCCCGGTGCGCTCGCGCTCGGCCGCCTCCAGGTCGTCGATCCACGCCTTGCCGGAGCGTTCGGTCTCGCGGAGGTCGTCCAGCGTCTCGTCGTACCCCGCTTCGATGACGTCTCCCTCGGTCACCTCTATCGGCGGTTCCTCGCGGATGGCGCGACCCACGAGGTCGCGCACGTCGGCGAGGTCGTCCAGGCCTTCGCGCAGGTCGACCAGCCGGTCCGTCTCGAGGTCGGCCATCGTCTCCTCGAGTTCGGGGACCACGTCGAGCGTGTCCTTCAGCGACCGGAGGTCGCGTGCGTTGGCCCGGCCGCGGGAGACGCGCGTGATGAGTCGTTCCACGTCGTACACGTCGCGCAGGAGTTCGTGGAGGCGTTCGCGGGCGATCGGGTCGCGGACGAGTTCGCCGACGGCCTCGTGACGGCCGGCGATGCGGTCCGCGTCGACGAGCGGTCGTCGCAGCCAGTCGGTCAGGGTCCGTCGGCCCATCGCACAGGCCGTCTCGTCGAGGACGTCGGCGAGGGTGGCCCCCTGGACGCCGCGGACCGACCGTCGCTCGAACAGTTCGAGGCTGGCCAGTGCGGTCGGGTCCAGCACCATGTACTCACGGGGGTCGTACCTCGTGAGGTGGTTGAGGTAGTCCAGGTGACCGGACTCCGCGTCGGGGCCAGCGTCCGGGGCAGTCGCCTCGTCTCCGTCGGTCGCTGGGACGCCGGCCCCGCCACGTGCGTACTCGGCGTAGGCCAGCAGCGCGCCACAGGCGCGGACCTCGGCGTCGTCGGCCAGCAGGGCCTCCGGGTCGCCGAAGTACTCCCCCACCTTCTCGGCGGCGGCCCCGACCTCGAAGGCGGTCCGGTCGAACGGCGAGACCATGCAGTCAGTCGGGAAGACGTCCGTCGTCACCTCGGGGCCGACGATGGCCTCGGCCGGGTCGAACCGGCCGACCTCGTCGGCGACGGCGGCGGGCGAACCCGGCGCAGTGGCGTAGAAGTCGCCGGTCGAGACGTCGAGCACCGCGAACCCGTACGCGCCCCCGGTCCCGGGGTCGTCGTCGGAGTCGGCGCCCCGCGTGAGGCAGGCGACGAAGTTGTTGTCCGGCGACGCGAGCAGTTCGTCCTCGGTCAGCGTCCCCGGCGTGACGACCCGGGTCACGGCCCGGTCGACGACCCCGCTGGCGTCCTCGGGTTCCTGCACCTGGTCCGCGATGGCGACGCGATAGCCCGCGTCCAGCAGCGTCTCGACGTACGATTCGGCGTTGTCGATGGGGACGCCGGCCATCGGGTAGCGCCCCGTCGAGTCCTCGCGCTTGGTCAGCGTGACCTCGCAGATGCGAGAGGTGGCCTCGGCGGCCGCACAGAACGTCTCGTAGAAGTCGCCGACCTGGAAGAGCACGAGCGCGTCGTCGTAGCGCCCGGTCAACTCGAAGTACTGGCGCATCATCGGCGTCAACTCGTCGGCCTGCTCGGCCATCTTCTCCGGCGGTCCGAGCGCTCCGTTCATGCACGACGCGAGGCGGTCGAGTCGCAAGAAAGGACCGGTCTCAGAGCGTCGTCGGTCGGACGTGAACCGCCAGTTCGACCGGCCGGCGCTGGCCTTCGAGGTCGGCGACCGCCCGCGAGAGCACCTGCTTCGCCTCGCGTTTCGCCACAGGCTTGACCCGTCGGAGGAGCCAGTCCGTCGAGACCAGCGGTGGCAACTGGAGGCCGCGGGCCGACGACCGGTCCCGGTCGAACTCCACCCGGAGACGGATGCGGGAGGCGGGGCCGCCGTCGGAGGCGACCCCCGAATCGCCGGCCGCCGAACTGGCACTGTCCCCCGCGTCCACCTCCTCGACGGCCCAGTAGCCGTGGGCCCGGACGTCGTCGGGGACTCGCCAGTCGATGCGGTTCGGTCGGTCGAGGTCGGTGACCGCCGTCCGGAGCGTGTACGAGAGCGTCCACCACTGGAGCGTGATGTCGAACCGCGTCCCGACCGACCCGTCCCCACGCTGTGTCACGTCGGCGACGTACTCCGAGTACCGCCCGTAGTTGGCGACGTCCAGCAGGAACTCGAACGCTTCGTCACGGGGTGCGTACACGACCGCCGAGAGTTCGAGCGCGTCCACGGGGTCGCGTTCGCCCCGACCGGTATTGAAACTCCCCCCGGTTCACCCTCCCTTGACGAGGGACGTGACGCCCACTTCTTCGAGGACGAGCCAGACGACGAACAGCACGTACAGCCCGAACAGGAGTCCGGATTCGAGCGTGGAGAGGTGCATCTCGGTCCGCATGACTGTGAAGAGGACGACGGTGGCGAGCACGAGAAAGCCCATCATCGGGGCGGCCCGCGAGAAGTTTATCTGGGTCGCCCCGCCGATGAGGATGCCGACGGGGATGGCGACGAGCAGGTCGAACACGTTGCTCCCGAAGACGTTGGCCACGCTCGTCGAGTCGCGGCCGCCACGGGCGGCCTGGACGCTCACGACGGTGTCCGGGAGGCTGGTCCCGGCCGCGACGATGGTCAGTCCCCAGACGAACGACGGCGTCCCCAGCGCGTCGCCGAGTTCGATGGCGCTGGTGACGAGCAGTTCCACGCCCACGAGGATGACGGCGAGTCCGGCGAGCAGCGTCAGCCACTCCCGGGCGATGGCGACGTCCGACGGCGGGTCGTCGCCGTCGTAGTCGTTCGTGTCCTGGTACTGGTTGAAGACGTAGAGTCCGTAGAGCGCGATGGGGATGAGTGCGAGCGACCGGGTCATCGACCCGGTGAGGACTGCGCCCGTCTCGACCGGGTTGTAGATGACCGCGAACGAGAACGTGAGAAAGAGGACGGCGACGGCGAGCATGTAGAACTGCGCCTCCTTGTAGACGAGGTCGCGGTTCGCCGTGAGTCCGTCCTCGCCGTAGATGCCCGCGATGGCGGGGATGATGAGGATGTTGAACACGGCCGACCCGACGATGGCGGCGACGCCGAGTTCGAACTCCTGGTGGACGAGCGTCGAGACGACGACGCTCGACAGTTCGGGGAAGCTCGACCCGACGGCGGCGACGATGGCGCCCTGCACGACCGGCGGGAGGCCGTAGTAGGCGCCGATGCGACTGCTGGCCCGTTCGAGCCAGGTCGACCCGGCCCAGACGACGGCGGTACCGACGACCGCCACCCCGAGCAGTAACGCGATGCCTGTCATGTGGTCAGGGGAGTATCGTGACCGGGTAGGCGTTCGACTTGAGCACCGCCTTCGCGGCGCTCCCGAGGATGTACTCGTCGACGCCCTCGCGGCCGTGGGTCCCCATGACGATGTGGTCCACGTCTCGCTCGTCGGCGATGGCGAGCAGTTGCGCGCCGACCTTCGAGGCGTAGCGGAGTCGGGACTCCTGGCTGTCGGTCTCCGCGACTGCTTCGAAGGTCGCGTCGACGTCGTGACCCGCACAGACCTCGCGTGCCGTCTCGAGCAACTGTTCGGTCGCCTCGGCGTCCGGGTCGCCGACGTGGACCACGTCGAGGGTCCCGTCGAACCGCTCCGTGAGTTCGACGGCGAACTCCAGCGCGTGCAGACTGCACGGGGACCCGTCGACAGGTGCGAGTACGTGCATGTCGGAGGAACAGGTTGCACGACTGTTAACTGTTGCGTGATTCGGGGCAGTCCCGTGCCCGCACCTGACGCGTACCCGACGGACCGGACTCCCGAGTGCACAGAGACGGTACCGTCGGCAGGGTCGAGGAGTTCACGACGTGACCGCCGATTCGACACGGTCCGACCGCGCCCGGTGATAGCTGTCGGACATAAAGCTAAGGAGCCGTTAGTTCGCAGCGACGCGTGTATAACGACCGATTGCTGGGCCCTCGTGGATTCCAGGTGCGTATATAAACGTGTTGGCCATCCAAGGAGTAGAGCTATAGGGGAGGGCGGTCTCTCGAACGCTGGGGGAGAGTTCACGTGTCGTTAAGTACGCCTTCGCTACGGAGTAGTAACGCAACCAGTCATAGAACGAACAGACTGGACGAGGGGGAGATCCATTCGATACTCAGCAACGAGCGACGTCGGCTGGTGCTCAAGCACCTCCGACAGCAGGGTGGCGAGTCGACGCTCCGCGACCTCTCGGAGTGGATCGCCAGCGTGGAGACCGGGGAGTCTCCACCGCCTCGGAACATCAGGGATAGCGTCTACGCGTCGTTGCACCAGACGCACCTGCCGAAACTCGACGACCTCGCCGTCGTCGAGTACGAGTCGGCCACGAAGACGGTCACGCTCACCGACCGGGCGCGGGAGCTGATACCCTACACGACCGTCATGAGCGGGACCGGCCTGCCGTGGTCCCAGCACTATCTCTTGCTCGGACTCGCCGCGATGACCGCCGTCATCGGCGCCGGACTGGGAGTTCCGGTGCTGAACGCCGTCGGCCCGACCCTGCTCGCGGTCGTGTTCGCGGCCGCGATGGTGGGTTCCCTGGTCGTCCAGTGGACGACCGGGACGAGACCGCTCGCCCGACTCAGCGCCAGTCTGCGGGGTCGGCAGACCGACTGAACGACGGTACCGGAAAGCAACGTCACCGGGGGGAACGGTCTTGGTGGCCTGCTTCGATGTGACGGACGTCCGATGAGTGCGATTCGAACCGAGAACCTACGAAAGACGTACGGCGACGTCACGGCGCTGGCGGACCTGACGCTCGACGTGGACTCGGGCGAACTGTTCGGAGTGCTCGGGCCGAACGGGGCCGGCAAGACGACGACCATCGGTATCCTGACGGGACAACTGACGCCCGACTCCGGCACCGCAGAGGTGCTGGGCCACGACCCGGTCTCGGACCCGGTCGAGACCCGGCGCCACGTCGGCATCCTCCCCGAACAGGAGTCGCCGCCGAGTTTCATGACGCCACGGGAGTACTTCGACTTCGTCGCCACCGTCCGCGACGTCGACCAGCGAGTCCTCGACGAGGCGGTCGAGACGTGGGCGCGGCGCCTCTCGTACGCCGACAAACTCGACACGCTCAGCACCGACCTCTCCCGGGGCCAGCAACAGAAGGTGATGATAACGCAGGCGTTCCTGCACGAACCGGAGGTCGTGTTCATCGACGAACCGCTGGCGAACCTCGACCCCATCGTCCAGGAGCGCATGAAGCGCTTCCTCGTCTCCTACCGCGAACGGGGGAACACGGTCGTCGTCTCGACGCACCACATCGAGGTCGCCGAGGACATCTGCACCCGCGTCGGCATCGTCTACGAGGGCCGCCTCATCGCTGACAGCCGGCCCGCCGACCTCGGCGCGGGCGAGACGCTGCTGGACACGTTCGTCGCGAACGTCGACGACGGCGACGACTGGACCGAACCGGAGGCCGCCGTGAGCGATGACTAGTCTGGACCGACGGCTGTTCGTCGAGATGGTCCGCGAGGAGTGGCGCCTCCACAGCGAACTGTTCGGCGGCGTGCGCTTCGGCGCGTTCCCCGCCTTCGTCGCGTGCATCACCGCCGGAACGGTCTCCCTGTTGACGACCACCGGGACGGCCATGCACTCCATCGTCGCCGGCGTCCACGCACTCGCGTTCTTCTTCGGCCTCCACACCGGTTCGGTCGGGTTCGTCGGCCGCGACGCGATGCGCGACGTCCTCGGAGACGTGACGATGGTCGTCTTCAGCGCACGGACGCTCCCGATATCCCAGCGCAAACTCCTCGGCATCTTCCTCGTCAAGGACGCCGTCTACTACGCCCTGCTGTTCCTGCTCCCGCTCTCCGTCGGGTTCGCCCCGGCGGTGGTCACCGGCGGCGACCTGACGTGGCTCGACCTCCCGACGGCGTGGGCGACGACGACGGCCTCGTTCCTGCTCGGCGTGAGCGTCACGTTCGCCGCCATCGGACTGTCGACCCGTGGCGTGTCCGGGCGGGCACTCCTGGTCGGCCTCGCGGCCGCGGTCGGACTCGCCTACACCGGCGGCGTCGACGTCGTCCGGTTCACCCCCTACGGACTGTTCGACGGCGGCACCCTCGCGGAGTTCGTGGTCGCGCTCGTCCCGATTCCGGTGCTCCTCGGCCTCGGCGTCGCCGTCTACGACACCACCTACGTGAAACCCGCCCGGACCGGCGGTCGGACGTTCCAGCGCTGGCAAGCCGTGCTCCCGTTCGACCCGGACGGCCTGACGGTCAAGAGCCTGCTCGACGTCCATCGCTCCAGCGGCGGGTTCGTGAAGGTGCTGTTCTCGGGGGGCGTGCTCTTTGCCGTCTCGGCGTTCCTCATCGACCTCGCGGGGATCATCACCGGCGTCCAGCCGTCGACGGGAGTCTCGTTCGGGGCGATTCTCGGGCTCTCGGCGTTCACGACGTACAACTGGGCGACGCAGTTCGACGACGTATCCGAGTACCAGCACTATCCGGTCTCCGTCGCAGACGTCGTCCGGGCGAAGTTCCGGGCGTTCGCCGTCCTCGCGCTCCCGACGGGCGTCGGCTACTTCCTGCTCGCCCTGGCCTGGCGCGGGGCGCGACCCGCGGAGGCCGTCGTCGGCCTCGTCCTCCTGCTGGGCCTGGAGTGCTACCTGTTCGGCGTCACCGTCTCGCTCGCCGGCTTCGACCCCAACGAGTTCCTCTTCGATACGCTCCTGTTCGCCGGGTTCGGGCTGGCAGTCGCGGTGGTCCTGGTGCCCGTCCTCGTGGTCGGACTCGTCCTCGCACCGGTCTCGCCGACGCTCCTGGTGGCCCTCGGCGGCGTCGGCGTCGTCGCGGGAGCGGTCGGGTTCGGACTCTACCGGCGCTCCATCCCGAGGTGGGAGCGCCACTACCGGACCTGAGCCGCCGTCTCCCGTCGGACGGACCACCCGTCGACGAACCGCGACCCCGTCCCGCTGGGGCAGCTATATTCGTGTCGAAGCGCTAGCTCTTCACATGGCAGGCGACGAGATACCCGTCACCGCGGAACGCCCGGACAGCCCGGTCCAGACGACCGGAACGGACCACGTCACCCTCATCGGGAGCAACGAGGCGGACACGGTCGCGTTCTACCGCGACCTGCTCGGCATGCCACTGGTGCTCCGCCAACCGAACCTGGACGACCCGTCGCAGACGCACCTGTTCTTCGACACCGGAGACGGTCGCATCCTGACGTTCTTCGTGAACGACGAGCGCCAGTCCAACCCGGGTCCCCAGCGCACCGGCGTCGGTGCCGTCCACCACCTCTCGTTCAAGGTGGCCCCCGACCGCTTCGAGGAGGTCGTCGAGGCCATCGAGGCCGACGGCAGGGGGTACAACGTCTTCGACCGGGGCATCTTCCACTCGCTGTACACGACCGACAACAACGGCCTCGTCATCGAACTCGCGACGGACAAGTACGAGATACCCGACGAGCGCCGGGGCGAGGTCCTGGCGACGACCCAGCGCATCCGCGAGGAGGCTGGCGCCCGGTACGCGAAGGACGAACACCTGGAGGCGGCGCTCGAGGAACTCGGCATCGAGGTCGAGGCACACGACCTGCCCGACGCGGAAACCGGTGTCGGTGACGTCGACTGACGGGTCGATGTGGACGGACGGAATCGGATGGAAGTGGAGGCCCCACGCGCGCCAGCTCGTGAAGCCCGGTCCGACCGACGGTGGGAGGGTTTATGAAAGCTATCCGCCCAGCAACTGTTGCCGAGTGTCGCGTCCACGGACCGTATCCGAACGCTTACGGTGGGGTTGCCGGAACAGTCCAGACATGAGACGACTCGATAGCGTCCGGCCTTCCACGAACGGAGTGATGGCGACGTGAGCGGTAGCATCACCGCCAGCCTCATCGACCTGCTCGCCGTCTTCATCGTCGCCGGCGGCGTCGGCGTCTTCGTCGCGAAGGTCGGTCGCTTTCCTTACACCATCGCGCTCCTGTTCGCTGGCTTTCTGGTCTCCATCGTCGTCTCGCTGTCGGGCGGAGAGGGACTGTCGGCCCAGCAGGCGCTGAACGACATCCCGCTGTCGCACGACATCATCCTGCTCGTGCTCCTGCCGCCGTTGCTGTTCGAGGGTGCGGCGACGACCGACCTCGACGAGTTCAGGCTCAACTTCCCCATCATCGCGACGCTGGCCGTCTTCGGTCTCATCCTCTCCATCCTCCTCGTCGGCGTCGCGTCCAACGTTCTGCTCGGGTTCCCGCTCATCATCGGACTGCTCTTTGCGACCATCGTGCTCCCGACGGACCCCGTCTCGGTGCTCGCGCTGTTCGAGGACATCGGTGCGCCCGAACGACTCTCCGTGCTGGTCGAGGGCGAGAGTCTGCTGAACGACGGCGTCGCCGTCGTCATCTTCGTCGCGCTGTACGAACTGGTCCAGGAGGGCGCGAACATCGAGGAACTGCTCACCCTGGACGGACTGGCGACGTTGATCGTAGACATCGCGTTCTCCAGCATCGGCGGCGCGCTGGTCGGATTCCTGGCGGCGTACGCCGTGTACAGCGTGATGCGCGACATCGACGAGCACATGACCGAGATAGTGCTGACGTTCATCCTCGCCTACGGGAGCTTCATCCTCGCGGAACACTACGTCGAGCAACTGATCGGGTTCCCGTTCTCGGGCGTCATCGCGACGGTCGTCGCCGGCCTGTTCATCGGGAATCGTGGCGCCAAGGAGGCGATGAGCCCCCAGACGAAGATGTCCGTCTTCGACACGTGGGAGACGGCCGCGTTCATCGTCAACACGTTCATCTTCGTCGTCATCGGCGCGCGGACGCCACTCGACCAGATCGTCGCGAACATGGGACTGCTCGTGCCGGCGATACTGCTGGTACTGGTCGGACGCGCTATCCCGGTGTACGCCCTCACCAACGCGCTCAACGTCTTCCTCCCCAGGAAGAACGTCTCCGTTCCCTACCAGCACGTCATCGTCTGGGGCGGACTCCACGCCTCCATCCCGATCGCACTGGTCCTCGGTATCCCGGGGGGCGATGCGAGTCCGCTGCTCCAGTACGGGAGCGTGACGACGGAACAGCTACGGGTGGTGGTCTTCGGCATCGCCGCGTTCAGCCTCGTCGTGCAGGGGCTGACGATGAAGCCGCTCATCCAGCGACTGGGCATCATCACCACGAGCGACGCCGACGAGTTGTACCAGCTCCTCACCGGGCGCGCACGGGCCGTCGACGCGGCCCTGGAGGCGGCCGAGGAACTGCAGCAGCAGGGCCGCATCCCCACCTCCGTCTACGAGCGGTTCGAGTCGGAGTACCAGGCCGAGAAGGAGGAACTGGGCAGCGCCATCGGCGACCTGCTCGAGATGCATCCGGAGATACGGGACCGACAGCAGCTGGTCGGGGAGCGTCAGGTGCTCAAACGGGAGCAGAGTGCCATCAAGACCGCCGAACTGGACGGACTGCTCAGCACCGACGTCGCCGAACGACTCTCCCGGGAGGTCACGCTGAAACTCGACCGGGTCCACGAGGGCCAGTCGACGGTCACGCGCGACCCGGACGAGGAGGGGTACGCCGAGTTCTGGCGCCAGGAGGCCGAGGAGTTCGGACTCCGGGGTTCCGACCGAGAACCAGAAGACGAAGAGGAGGAGTAGGGGGCTGCACGGGGGCCGTTCCCCGCACCGTGGCCGCCATCCGGGCAGGTCGTCTCGCAACCCGAGAATCACCCCCCAAAGATAAGCCGTCCACCTGAGTAGCCAGTCGTATGTACGAGGTACTGCTCGCAGTCGATTCCGACGAGGAACGTGCACACTCACAGGCAGAGGCCGTCGCAGACCTTCCGGAAGCACCGAGCGCGGTCAGGGTCACGATATTCCACGTGTTCAGCGACAACCCAGAGGGGGCCTCCGTATCGCAGGTCGCCACCGTCCGAGAGGTGAAAGACGTGCTCGAGGAGGCCGGCATCGAGACGGACATGGCCGAATCGAGCGGGGACGCCGCCACGGAGATAATCGACCAGGCGACGGAGATGGACGCCGACTGCATCTGCGTCAGCGGTCGCAAGCGGTCGCCCGCCGGCAAGGCGCTGTTCGGGTCTGTCGCACAGGGCGTCATCCTCGACGCGGAGCGCCCGGTGCTCGTCGCACCACCGACGGAATAGACGGTCCGCCGACGCCGAACTTTTTCTTCGCAGACGTCACCCGACCAGAGCCCGGAATAATGTAATCTGGCTTACCGGACTACCGACAGAATAAAATGAATAGGGTCTGGTTTAAAAATTATGTCAGGGCATCGGTCGCGTGCGATGCGGAGCGGGGACGAGACGGCCGCGGATGGCGTCGGGTACGTCGCCGTCTCGAACGACGGCGTGGAGGTCCGGAAGGCAGTGCGAGACGTGGACTCGTCACTCCCGGTCGTCCGGTACGAACTGGCGTCGTCGGCCGACGACGAGGTGAAGGTCGTGCTCAGGGACACCGTCCCGGAGAGCCTGTCGCTGTCCGACGTCGGCTTCCACGCCGACTACGCCGGCGACCAGTGGCGAAAGACCAGCGACGGCGTCGAGTTCCGATGTTTGCTCGACCCGGGCGAACAGATAGCGACGGTGTACGGCATCCGGACGTCCGACCTCGGCGACACGGACGCGTTCCAGACCGAACCGGCGCTCGAGGTCGTGACGTCGACAGGTGACGACGCCGAGATAGAGACGGACTCCGGGGCGTCGTGGGAGCAGTCGATGGACCTCGGTCCGATAGAAGAGTCCTTCGACAGGTCGTCGGACGACAAAGAAACAGCGGCTGACGGTGCGACGACGACAGCTTCCGCCGGGACGGCTGGAGGCGGGAGCAGCGACGGTGGGTCGGACGACGAGGAGGACCCGATGACGCTGGACCTCGACGAACCGAATCCGTCCGGTGGAACGTCGGGGGGGTCGAAGTCCACCGACTCCGAAGACCTCGAACGGCTCCTCTCGAACGTCGAGTCCGCCAAGGCCGACCTCGACCGGATCGACGCGCTCGTCAAGGCGGTCGCCGAACTGCGGAGCAGGAAGGCGAACGTGGACGACCTGAAGACGGTCTCGGCCCGGGTGGAGGAACTCGGGAGTGACGTGGCGTCGGCCTCGAACGTCGAGCGTCTCACCACGGCCGCCAAGGAACTCGACGAGCGGAAGGCCGACGCCTCGACGGTGACGGAACTCGACGAGCGTGTCGACGCGCGCGCGAGGAAGCGCGAACTGGAGGAACTCCAGGAGACCGTGTCGGACCTGTCCGACCGGGTGGCCGCACTCGAGGACCGGTCCGTCGAGGCCGAGGAACTGGAGTCGGCGACCGACCGACTGGCGACGCGTATCGACGCCCTCCACGACCGGACCGCCAGCGAGAAGGACCTCCGTGGCCTGAAGACCGAACTCAAGCAGACGTACGTGACGAACGAGGACGTGAAGGCGGTCATCGAGAGCCGGTTCAGACGAGGCCTCGGACGAATCACGCTGCTCGGACTAGGGGGTGCTACGGTGCTGTCGAGCGCGTATCTGGGAGAGATGTACGGCCCAGAGCTCGGTGGCGGCGCGTTCGCGGTCGGAGCGCTGGTGCTCGTGGGCTGGTGGTACCTCGGGTAAAGAATCCGAGACGCCCGGTCAGGTGGGGGCTGACCGGCGTCGGCGACGTGCTGTCGGGTAATCGAGCGGACCGTCGACGTACCGTGGGTGGATGGCAGACGATCGTGACGACGTGGGCGATGCGCGAATCGTCAGCGTCGACGGCTTGCGGTCTGGGCAAGACCACGCTCGACCTGTGGTAGACTCCCCCAACCGTGGGTCGGGCAACCCACACGTGAGTAATCAGTCGACAGGTGGTTAGTTATTCACTCTATAATGCCGGTTCGACGGGCCGAACCCGGTGACCGGCCGAGCGAGACCGGGAGTTCGACCCATCAGTTGCTGGCCGGTCCCGTGACGACGGGCACGACCGACGGCGCGACGGGAAGCAGGGCGCTACCGTAACACCTGGGAGCTGCCGATTCGCGGGCGGGTGCGGCGAGGCGGGTGGAGAGCCGAGGGCAGCGGGGACCGTTATGCCGTCCGTAAATCCACGCACGGTTCGAAACCGCCGCCGACGACGGTCTCGGCATCGACGGCACGACGTTCGTACCGCTGGCGCTTCTGGGGCGGCACCGACTCCCAGCGGGTGGAGAGCCGACGGTTCGTCGTCGAGAGCGACCCGAGTTCGTCCCGGACGAAGCACTCGCCGAGTGCGACCGCCACCGCGGCGGGCGTCGAGCGAGCGAGACACGCGTGGCGTGCGGCGGCCTCGTTCACGTCGTCCGTCGGTCGGTCGTCGACGTCGACGCGCTCGGCGAGTCGGTCGCGGAGCCACACCTCCTTGCCCGACAGCGGGAGTCGCTCGACGGCGACGCGCGGGTCGCCGGTCCAGGCCGGGAACTGCGGCGCGCGCCGGTAATCGTCCCCGAAGGAACCGATACGGTCCGGGGAGTCGGCGTCCAGCAGGTCGTAGCAGGGCTCGCAGACGGCGACGAGGTTGCGGAGCGCCCACCCGTCGACGTCGGCGTCCTCTCGACCCGTCGTCAACTGGTAGAGGTAGGCGACCCCTGCCTCGTCGCAACCGGTGCCGATCTCTGCACTGCACCGGCCACAGCGGTGCCCGTAGAACTCGACGATGGCGGCTCGTCGAGCGCTGTAGTCCGGCGGCGCGTCCGCGACCTCTGTTTCTGCGTCGTCGACGCCGTCGTCGAACGAGGGGTCGACGTCGAACGAGTCGTAGAGGTGACTCCGGTCGTCGACGACGAAGGCGAGGTTGTACGGCGTGCTCTCTGCGTCTACCGCGAAGGTGAACTCGGTCATGGGTACGTGGGCTGTGTTCGTGACTGGTCGGTCGAACGTCGATGCGCCCACGCGCAGGCCGACGGAGCGAGGACTCCCGTCCGGTCGCTCGTAGGGACCACGCGCTGCCGACTCCCTCCCGGAAGCCGGCGGCCGGGATACTCGTCAGCGAGAAAGCGGCGTACCCGTCGCCGAGGTCGACGCTTCGTCTCCGTGAGCGGCGTACCGGTGGTCGCCACCGGTTCGCGCTTCGTTCCGCACGACGAGGCTACGGGTCATACACGTCGACGTTCGCATACATGCATCTTAAATTTTTCTATCGTCCAGTTGCATCCCTTATAAGTGGACACCGTCCAGTAGTCAGCCGTATTTCTGGAAGGCGTCAACCACGCCGCGTCACGGACCACGCCGAAAGAAACAAGTAAATCGTGGTATAGTTTCTACCGATGAGAGAGGCAGTCATCGTCGACGCGGTCCGGACGCCGTTCGGCAAGCGAGACGGCGCGTTCCGCGACACGCACCCACAGGAACTCGCGGCAGAACCGCTCCGGGCGCTCGAAGAACGGGTCGGCTTCGACCCGGGCGTGGTCGACGACGTCGTGTACGGATGTGTCACCCCGAAGGGCGACCAGGGGTCGAACATCGCGCGAATCGCACCGCTGGTCGCCGGGTGGGGTGGCGGGATAGACCCCGACGCCGGTCCCGGTGCGTCGTGGGAGAGTCGACAGGGACCGCCCGGCGTCCAGTTGAACCGGATGTGTGGCTCCGGCCAGCAGGCGGTGAACTTCGCCGCCGGACAGGTCGTCTCCGGGTTCCAGGACGTCGTCGTCGCGGGCGGCGTCGAACACATGACGCGAGAACCGATGGGGAGCGACGCGGGGTCGATGGCCGAGTCGTACTTCGAGCAGTACGACGAACTCGTCGGTCAGGGCGAGTCCGCGGAACGGATCGCCGAGACGTGGGGGTTCACCCGCGAGGACCTCGACGAGATAGCCGTCGACTCGCAGCGACGCTGGGGCGACGCGTGGGAGGCCGGCCGGTACGACTCGCAGGTCGTCCCCGTCGAGACGGAACTCGACGGCGAACCGACGACGGTCGACCGGGACGGCCACGCCCGACCGGAGACCGACCTCGACACCCTGGCCGGACTCCCGCTCTCGTTCCGCGAGGAGGGCGACGGCGTCGTCCACCCCGGGAACGCCTCGGGCATCGTCGACGGTGCGTCCGCACTGCTGGTCTGCTCGCGTGACGTCGCCGAGGAACGGGGCTGGGAACCGATGGCCCGCATCGTCCAGACGGAGGTCGTCGGCGTCGACCCGGTGATGATGCTGACCGGTCCGATTCCGGCGACCGAGCGCCTGCTCGACGCCGAGGACATGTCTGTGGACGACGTGGACCTGTTCGAGGTGAACGAGGCGTTCGCGAGCGTGGTCGCCGCCTGGCTCGAGGAGACGGGCGCGCCGTGGGAGCGCACGAACGTCAACGGCGGTGCCATCGCTCACGGTCACCCCCTCGGCGCGACGGGGGCGGCGCTCGTGACGAAACTCGTCCACGAACTGGAACGGACCGGCGCACAGACCGCGCTCTCGACCATGTGCATCGGGTTCGGGCAGGGCATCGCGACGTTGCTGGAGCGCGAGTAACGGGCCTCGGCCGGGACGTCACCACTCGACCGGGTCGCGGTCCCGCCAGAACCGTCCGGCGGGGCTCCCGGGTTCGAACGACGCCAGCCAGACGGGCGTGTCGGCACCTTCTTCGGGACTCTTCGGTGCGGCCTCGGACCCCATGTCGGTCCGGACCCACCCGGGACAGGCGCTGTTCGCGAGCAAGCCGTCGCTCCGGTACTCCCCGTGCAGGTACGCCGTCAGGCCGTTCAGTCCCGTCTTCGAGATGCGATACGGACCGTGGCCGCCGCCCATCCCACCGGTCAGCGCACCCATCCCGGAGGAGACGTTGACGACGCGTCCGCCACGTCGCTTCAGGAGGAGCGGGAGTGCGAACCGGCTCAGTACGACCGGCCCCCGGAGGTTCACGTCGAAGACGGCGTCTATATCCCCGACGTCGTTCTCGTGGAGTGGCCCGGTCGGGCCGCCGACGCCGGCGTTGTTCACGAGCACGTCGAGGCGACCGGTCTCCCTGTCGACGCGTCCGACGGCGTCGCGCATCGACTCGTCGTCGGTCACGTCGAGTTCGACGGGCCGCAGGTCCGGTGCCGTCACGGCGGTCGAGTCGCGCGTCCCGGCGTAGACCGTCGCGCCCCTCGACGCCAGCGCCGACGCTATCTCGGAACCGATGCCGCGGTTCGCGCCCGTCACCAGCGCGACCTGCCCGTCGAGGCTGTCGTACACGTCGACGTCCATACGTGCAGGTAGCGGTTCGCGTGGAAAATAACCGTGCTTGCGACTGCTATCGTGCGAGAACGGGAGCGTCACCCGTCAGTCCGGGCGACACCAGCCACGACCGAGGTTCAGGCGAGTCGGGCGAACGCGAGGGTCCCGCTGATGTTCTTGATGTATATCTGGACCACGTCGCCCTCCTGTGCGCCGGGGACGAAGATGGTGTACTTGCCCTTCTCCGCGACGCCGTCGCCCTTGCGACCGGTACCGGTTATCTTGACCTCGTAGGTGCGCCCCTCCTCGACCTCGTCGGGGTTGGCGGTCGCACTGGAGGTGCTCTTGCTCTTCGAGACCGGCTGGAAGGCACCACACGCCTCACAGCGGAGCATGTCGACGCCGTCCTCGGTGACGAGGTTGGTGTCCGGCAGGCCGCACTCGCCACAGGTGACGTACTCGTCGACGTACCGCTGGATGGCCTCGTCGAAGTCGGCGACCGAGAACGAACCGTTGTACCGGGCACGAGAGCCGTCGAACTGGCCGTTCGTGCCGAGTTCCCGCTGGATGGTCCGGTGGAGGTGACGGGGGTCACGCGAGAGCGCGTCGGCGATGGCCTCCAGGTTCGTCAGGCGTGTGAACGCCCCGTCGGTCTCGCCGGCCGGGTCGGGAATCGAGAGCCGGCTCCCTGCGTCCTGTGGTCGTTCGGGTAGTTCGTCGTGGGCTCGGTCGAGAAGAGCGTCGTATTCCATACACGGAGGAGGGGACCGCGACGTTTCAATGTTCGGAAACCGTGACCGGTCGAAAATCGCCGGAGAGCGCTCCTATCGACGGCCGAGTAGAGGCAGATGCCAACGTATAACACGGGGTTCGACCGCACGGTTTTCCCCGGTGGAGACCGTTCGCCCCCCATGAACGACGTCGAGGCGATCTCGGAGCGAGTCGAAGCCGCCGAGGAGGTGGTCGCGCTCACCGGGGCGGGACTCTCGACTGCGTCGGGGATACCCGACTTCCGGAGCGAGGGCGGTCTCTGGGACGAGTTCGACGAGTCCGCGTTCACCATCCGCCGGTTCCACGCCCGTCCGGAGGACTTCTGGCGGGACTGGCTCTCCCTCCACGACCACTTCTTCGAGGAGTCGGTGATGCCCAACCCGGCACACGACGCGCTCGCACGGCTGGAATCGGCCGGGCACCTCGACGCGCTGTTGACCCAGAACGTCGACGGCCTCCACGTCGCGGCCGGGTCGGACGCCGTCGTCCACCTCCACGGGACGGGCACCGAGGCCACCTGCCAGGACTGTGGCGCGTCGATACCCGTCGAACAGGCCCGCGAACGCGTCCAGAACGGCGAGACGCCCCTTCGCTGCGACTGCGGCGGCGCGCTGAAACCCGACACCGTGCTGTTCGGCGAGCGGTTGCCCGTGGCCGCGCTCCAGCGAGCGCGCGAGCGCGCCGAATCGGCCGACGTGTTCGTCGCCGCAGGCTCGTCGCTGACGGTCGAACCGGTCGCCTCGCTGCCCCGGACGGCGCTCCGCGCCGGCGCGACGCTGGTCGTCGTGAACCTCGACGAGACCACCTACGACGACCGGGCCGACCACGTCGTCCACGAACCGGTCGAGGAGGTCCTGCCGGCGGTCGCAGACGCCGTGCTCGACGTGCAGTAGCCGACGTCGGTGGGCAATCGGCCGCGTCGGTTGCCCCCGGTCCGTCCTCCGGTCGCCCCCGCCTGCAGTCCTACACGCACGCCGATTCCGTCAGAGCACCGATAGAACGATTAGCCACTGGCACCGACCCCATCAGCACGATGTGTCCCTCCAGACGAACGTTCCTGCGGACGGCCGGCGGCGGCCTCGGAACCGCCGGACTCGTCGGCCTCGCCGGCTGTTCCGGGCTGCTCGACGACGACAGGCGGGGGATCGACGGCACGCTCGGCGTCCCCCGGACCACGGACGTCGCACGCGATGCCGAGTTGACGGCCGTCGACCCACCGACGGACGGCGAGCCGACGTACGTCGAGTGGCTCCCCGCACCGGCGGCCCTTCCCACGTCCCGTGAGGACTACGCCATCTCGTACGTCTCGTTCGACGCGTTCCGGGACCACGCCGACCGGTTTCCGGTGGACGGGGGCCGACTCTGCACGACCTTCGACAGGACGCGCTGGTTTCGGTTCTATCTCGGCCTGTTCCCCGACGAGGTGACGTGCGTGACGGGGTTCGGTTTCAGCGTCGTCGTCGAAGGCGGGTTCGACGCGGCCGACGTATGCGAGACCCTCGAAGCGAGCCGGTTCGACCCGGTCGGCCGGTACCACGGGTACGACATCTACGAGAAATCGGTCGAGGTCGTCGGTGGCTCCGACTCGACCGCCGGCGTCGTCGCGGTGGGCGCGGACGCGGTCGTCTCCGACACCAGCACCAGGGCATCCGCACGCGATGTCGTCGAGACGGTCGTCGATGCGAAGCGCGGGGCCGTCGACCGGTACCCCGAGACCGACGACACCTGCGGGCGACTCGTCGAGGCCGTCGGAGCGCCGGCGTACGCCTTCGTCGTCCCCTACCAGTCGTCGGAGCCGACCCGGTTCGCGGCATCCACCGGTTCGGCGACCATCGTCTCCCTCGACGACGAGGGGTACTACGTGTCGTTGGTCCTCCCGTTCGACCCGGACGACGACCGACGGGGCGAGCGTGCGGACGAACTGACGGACGAACTCCGCGACCAGTCGCTGCTACGGGAGCACGCCGAGCAACGGGACGTCGAGACCCGTCAGTCGCTCGTCCGACTGGACGAGCGTACGTCGTACGAGGGCTACGCCGCCGAGGCGCTGGACTGGGACGCGCCCACCCGCCCGGTCGTGACCTGGGGGGTCGCGTACGACGCGACCGACCGGACCGTGACGATTCGACACGACGGCGGCCAGCCGGTCGCCGCCAGCAGGCTCGGCCTCGAAACCTCCATGGACGACCCCATCGAGACGCAGTTCGCCGACGAGTACGAGACGGTCGAACGTGGGGCCTCGGTCACGGTCGACGTGGCAGAACTCGGATCAGAGCCGACGCTCTCGCTGGTCTGGCGGTCCGAGTCCTCGTGGGTCCATCTCCTCGGGTTCACCCCGAACGAGTACGAGTGAGCGGCCGGGTCTGTCCGTGCGGTTCCGACTCGATTCGTCTCCCGTCCGGTCGGTCAACGGGTCGGGAGCGTCCCCGCTCCGGGTCACGGTCGGCGCCCGGTTCGCAGCGCCGACCCGTCGACGTCGTCGACGTCGTCGTACCCCGCCAGCGCGAGCGTCAGGTCCAGGTCCGCCAGGAAGTTCTCGCAGACCTCGCTGACGCCGTCCTGGCCGGCGATGGCCAGTCCGTACACCCACGGTCGGCCGAGCGAGACGGCGTCGGCGCCGAGCGCGAGCGCGACCAGCGCGTCGGACCCGCGTCGGATGCCGGAGTCGAACACGACGGTGGCCTCGTCTCCCACGGCGTCGACGACGGCGGGCAACTGGTCGAGGGCGGCCACGGCGCCGTCGACCTGCCGACCGCCGTGGTTGGAGACGACGACGCCATCGGCGCCGTGTTCGACGGCGGACCGGGCGTCCTCGGGGTGGAGGATTCCCTTGCAGACCACCGGCAGGTCCGTCAGGTCACGGAGCCAGTCCAGGTCGCCCCACGTCAGCGTCGGGTCCGAGAACACCTGGACGAACTCTTGGGCGGCGGCGCGGGGGTTCTCCGCCGGCGACTGGTCGAGTCGGTCCCGGAACGCCGGGTCGGTCACGTAGTTGGCGATGCCGTCGCCGTCGAGGAACGGGAGGAACCCCCGTTCGACGTCGCGCTCCCGCCAGCCGAGGTGGGGCGTGTCGAGCGTGACGACGAGCGCGTCGTAGCCGGCGTCCTCGGCCCGGGTCACGAGGCTCTCGGTCAGGTCGCGGTCCTCGCTCCAGTAGAGCTGGAACCACTTCGGGACGTCCCCGAGCGCGTCGGCGACGTCCTCCAGCGGTTCCGACGACTGCGTCGAGCAGACGTAGGGGAGGTTCCACTCGCTGGCGGCGCGTGCGCTCGCCAGGTCGCCGTCCTCGTGGAGGATGCCCTGAGCGCCGATGGGTGCGAGCAGGACCGGTACGTCGACCGTCCGACCCAGCAGTTCCGTCGAGAGGTCCCGCGTCCCGGTGTCTCGCATCACCTGGGGGACGATGCGGTAGGACTCGAACGCCCGCCGGTTCGCGTCGACGGTCGACTCCGAACCGGCGCCGCCGGCGACGTAGTCGTAGGCCCGGCCGTCGAGTTCCTCGCGGGCGCGTTCTGCGAGTCGCTCCGGTGCGACGGGCAGGTCCGGCGTCTCGCCGGTGAGCATCCCCGTCGTGTAGACGCTCGTCTGGCGGTACCGACCGTACGGTGTCGAGGCGTCCTCGTCGGTCATGGACCCGGATTGGGGCGGTCGTCGCTTGAGTGTAGGGGCTGGCACCCACGGCCCGGAGTCAGAGCGCGTCGAGGGTGTCCGGGGCGGACGGGTCGTGTCCCGTCACGACGGTCGCGTCGTGTCGTCGTCGGAGGTCGTCGAGCAGGTCGAGGCTGTCGTACCAGTCCGCCTTGCTCCAGAGGAGCGCGCCGCCCATCGGTCGGCGGTCGTCGACGTTCTCGTCCACGTAGCCCACGTCGCCGGCCAGTATCACGGTGTCGTCCGCCCGGTGGAGGACGGTGGCGACGATGCCAGGCGAGTGCCCGGGGAGGTGGACGAGGCAGACGTCGCGGAACGGCCACGCTCGTTCGCCGGAGACGAGCCGCCAGTTCAGGTCGTGGTCGAAGTCGCCGGCGACGTAGGCCTCGTCTCCGGCGTCGGTCTTCGCGCTCACGTACGCGAACTCGAACTCCCGCCGGTGGACGTATATCGGAACGTCGGTGCCCGCGAACGCACCGAGGCCCCCGGCGTGGTCGAGGTGGAGGTGGCTCGCGACGACGGCATCGACGTCGTCGAGGGCGTAGCCCGCCGATTCTAGGTCCTCGGCCAGCGGTCGGAGTCCCTCGTGGGTGAACGCGTCGTACAGTTCGGCAGGCCAGTGACCGTCGGCGGCGTCGGGGTGGGACCCCGTGTCCCAGAGGACCGTCGCATCGGGGTGTTCGACGACGACGTTGTAGACGGGGCGGCGGACCCGCCGGTGGTCCGGCGACGGGTTCGACCCCGAGGCGACGCCCACGTCCTCGAACAGGAACGACTCGTCGGCGACGATGTGGCCGCGCCGGACCGGTTCGAGCGAGATGTCGGTCATGGCCTGACACTCGTGACCCAGTGCCGTGAAAGCACTGTTCGGGTCCTCGTCTGTCCGCCCTCTCGTCGTTTCGGCACCGATTTCTACCACGGAACCGTGGGTCGAACCATGCTCGACGGATTCGACCACGCCGCCGGCGAACACTGTGGGTCCACCTCCCTCCACGACGTCGCCACCTTCCGGCGCTGGAACCTGTCCGAACCGGTCTGTTTCGGCGTCGGTTCGGGCCTCGGGTTCAGTTTCATCGAGAGCGACGACAGTCCGAGAAAGCAGTTCGTGGGTCGGACGCCGTGGCTCGAGACGGCGTTCCACGAGCACCTCGGCATCGCCACCGAGGAGCGACGGGGACAGTCGTTCGAGGACGCGTGGGCTGACGTGACCGCACACGTCGACGCCGGCCGCCCGGTCCTCCTGTTCGTGGACATCTTCTACCTGGAGTACTACGACTCCGACGTCCACTTCAGCCCGCACGTCGTCGTCGCGGTGGACTACGACGACGACGCCGTCGTGCTCGCCGACAGCGAGTTCGACGACCTGCAGCGACTCCCCCTCGACCAGTTCGGGGACGCGTTCGACTCTGACTGGGGGTTCTACGGTCCCACGAGGAACCACTGGCTGGTCGCGCTCGACGACCCGACGCGGTCCGTCGCCGAGGCCGCCAGGGACGGCATCGAACTGACGGCGCGTGCCATGCTCTCCCCCGACGCCGTCGACGGGTGGGGCGAGGCCGCGACGAACGGACTCGACGGCGTCCGGGCGTTCGGTCGGTCGCTCCCGTCGTGGCCGGACCTGCCGGACGCCACCTGGTGTACCCGGTTCGCCTACCAGAACGTCGAGAAGCGTGGCACCGGTGGCGGGGCGTTCCGCGGCCTGTTCGCGCCGTTCCTCGACGCGATGGTCGACGAACTCGACGCCGTGACGGCGGACCACGTCGCCGAGGCGTACGCGGTCGCCGACGACTGGTCGGCCGTCGGTCAGAGCCTCAAGCGAGCGGGCCTCGCCGGCGACGAGTCGGCCCGCCAGGCCGCCTACGACGCGGCGAGCGAGCAGGTGTTCGCCGTCGCAGACCGTGAGGAGCGCCTGTACGAGTCGCTCCTGGACCGACTCTGAGTCGTCGTCGACGGCCCGGAACGGCAACGAGTGGAATCGGAGTAAGCGTCTTCTTCTGGCCATATAGCGGTCCTAACGCGGGTTCCTTGTGAACCGATAACAGCATCTTTTATAATCCTCGGGTCGTTATGGCTGTATAACATGAAGCGACGGCACCTGCTCGGGGCGTTCGCCGGAACGGCGTCGCTCCTGAGCGGGTGTATCAGTGCTGTGAAGGCACCTCGGGTCGAGGAACCGGAGGCCTATCGTCGCATCCTCGAACGGGACGACTTCGTGGAAGACGCGAGTGACCGCGTTCGACGTCCGGACGAACTACCCCTCGTCTCGCTGAAGGCCGCCCCCTCGCCGCCGGCCGAGTCATCGGCGACGGGTGACTCCGGCGACGTCGGGACCGGAACGGATGGCGACTCGACGGCGACCGACTCGACCGACGGGTCACAGACACGCACCCAGGCGACGGCCGACGGCAAGGGGGACATCGGACCGGAACCGACCTCGACTCCCTCCGACGGCGACGGCCACATCGCCGTGAACGACGAGTACTGGCGACACCGGACCCACATCTCGTCGTACAGCATCGACCACGTCACGGTCGACGTGTACCCGAACCAGCCGGCGGCCGACACGGAACTGGCGAAGGTGTACGTGGCCGCGCTTCGCTACCCCAGACAGCGCGTCGTCGCCGAGACGACGAGCGAACGGTTCCGCCGGTCCGGGTCGCTGGAGTCCATCACGGTCGACCTCGACCTCACGGACGCACCGCGGAACGAGCGCCTCCACTACGTCGCCATCCTCATCCCCGGCGAGATGGACATCGAGGGCGTCTCCGACGACCGGTCGCACTTCGTCATGGAGACGGACCCGTTCCTCGTCTACGCGGGCGAGGACCGGATTCGACGGGCACCCCGGGAGGACGACCCCGTCGCGAGCCAGGGGACCGGCTTCAGCCGGGTTCCGATCGAGGGGGCGTTCCTCCAGACGCTCAGGTGGCGCGCCGAGGGCCGCGAGTACCAGGTGAACTTCCTGGCGTTCAAGTCGGCGTACGAACTCGCGTGGCGGGCCTCCCGCGGCCGGTCCAGGGAGGAGTACGTCGCCGTCGAACTGATGAACGGGACGGCGGGGGAACTCGCCAGTCTCCTGTGGGACGCGGCCGAGGCCTACGGGCTCGGCACGACGTACGAGAAGGTCGGGTTCGCACTCGACTTCGTGCAGTCGCTCCCGTACGTCTCCGACGACGTCTCCATGGGCTACGACGACTACACGAACTTCATCCTCGAGACGCTGGTCGGCCTCGAAGGCGACTGCGAGGATACCTCCATCATGTTCGCGGCGATCCTCGAGGCCGAACCGTTCAACCGCGACGCCGTCCTCATCCAGCCACCCGGGCACATGGCCGTCGGCATCTGGGGGCCGGAACTCGACGGCTACCAGTACCTGAAAGACGGGAAGCGCTACTCCTACATCGAGACGACCGGTGCGGGCTGGGGCATCGGCGACATCCCCGACGACTACCGGGGCGAGGACGCAGAGGTCCACCAGGTGTGAGGCCACGGCGGCCCGGAGCGAACCACCTCGACCGGGAGCCACGGCGACGGCGAATCGCAGCCGGGCGGGCGGACCACGGAAAGATACAGGTGCCCAGCGCGAAAGTATCACCTGAAACCGGGTATGAGCCAGAGGAAAGAGATCGTTCTCGGGGAGGCGGCGGACGGGTCGACGGTGGACGTGCCCGTCGTGGAACTGCTGACCGGTCGAGGCTTCGTGACTGGCAAGTCCGGGTCGGGCAAGTCGAACTCGGCGAGCGTCATCGCCGAGGAGTTGCTGGAGTCCGGGTTCCCGCTGCTCATCGTCGACACCGATGGCGAGTACTACGGACTGAAAGAGGAGTACGAACTCCTGCACGCCGGCGCGGACGAGGAGTGCGACATCCAGATCGCCCCCGAACACGCCGAACGGATGGCACACCTCGCACTCGAGGAGAACATCCCAATCATCCTCGACGTGTCGGGATACCTCGACGAGGAGCAGGCGAACGAACTCATCCTGGAGACGGCGAAACACCTCTTCGCGAAGGAGAAGAAGCTGAAGAAGCCGTTCCTGCTGGTCGTCGAGGAGGTCCACGAGTACATCCCCGAGGGCGGCGGGATGGACGAGACGGGGAAGTTGCTCATCAAGATCGGAAAGCGGGGCCGGAAGCACGGACTCGGCATCGTGGGCATCAGCCAGCGCCCGGCCGACGTGAAGAAGGACTTCATCACGCAGGCGAACTGGCTGGTCTGGCACCGCCTCACCTGGGAGAACGACACGAAAGTCGTCGGTCGCATCCTCGGGAGCGAGTTCGAGGAACGCGTCACGGACCTCGACGCCGGACAGGCGTTCGTGATGTCGGACTGGGCCGAGGCCGACATCGAGACGATACAGTTCAGGCGAAAGCGGACCTTCGACGCCGGGGCGACGCCCGGACTCGACGACTTCGAACGGCCGGAACTCAAGTCGGTCAGCGACTCGCTGGTCGGCGACCTCCAGGAGATAACCGAGGAGAACGACCGTCGGGAGAGTCGCATCCTCGAACTGGAGTCGGAACTGGAGACGAAGGAAACGCGCATCGAGACGCTCGAGACCGAACTCGAACGGGCGCGTGACATCTCGACGGCGGCCGAGCAGATGGCCGATGCGCTGGCCGGCAACACCGGCATCGAACCGCCTGGCGAGCAGTCGACGCTTCCGACGGCCGACCGGGACGACGCCGACCAGACCAACGCCGAGATAGAGGCCGAGCGCAACGAGTACAGGCGGCGGGTCCGGGAACTGGAGAGCGAGGTCGAACGACTGGAGGCCAGGAACGAGCGCCTCCACGAGGAGGCCGAGACACTCCGCGAGTCCGACGGCGACGCGGACGTGATCCAGAGCCAGCGCGACCGCATCGCCTTCCTCGAGATGGCCGTCGAACAGTTACAGCGCCGACTCTCCCCCGACTGACGGGCGGGCTCCCGTGACCGGACCCCGGACGGCGGGGTCCCCGAACTGGTCCACACCAAACCTGTGGCCGGGCGCATCGAACGGGCCATCGCGGAGGCGAACTGCAACGAGCAGTACACCTGGGGCGTGGTGACCGTCCTCGGCGAGACGGCGCCGATGACGGTCGACGGACTCGAACGGGTGGTCGGCACCGACGGCCAGCGCATCCAGAGCGCGCTGACCGAGTTGCGACGCGAGGGCGTCGTCACCCGCGAGAAGTCGAGCGGGGCGTCCCGACTCGACGGCCCCTCGCTCCGCTCTATCGTGACCGCACACCGCGAACGCGAGGCGGTCGCGGCGCTGACCGACCGTGGCGACCGGGAGCAGGCTACGCCAGCGTACCCACTTCGTCGATGGGCATCACGGAGTAGTCGACGGAGAGGATGTCCTGCGTGGCACGAATCTTCCCGACGAACGTCGAGATGTCCGAGAGACTCCCCTCGAGGATGAACAGTTCCATGCAGTAGTGGTCGCCGACGTGGTTGTGGACGTTCGAGGCGACGAGGTCGTCGTGTTCGTGCCGGAGGTTCATCATCCGGTGTTCGACGTTGGTGGACTCGTAGTCGAACAGGACCGTCACGACCCCCATGAGTTCGCGGTCCTCGAGTTTCTTGTCCTCGAACTCCCCGAGGAGGTTCCGGGAGGCCTCGCGGACGACTTCGCTTCGACCCGTGTAGCCGTGTTCGTCGGCGAACTGGTCGATCCGTTCGAGGAGTTCCTCCGGCATAGAGACACTGACGACCGTCATGTAATAACCTGCGGCGTCAGAAATATTAAGGATTCGTATATCCGGCGGCCCTGACCGAGTCAGTTGCTAGCACCGAGTGCATCGCGACGGTCACGGTAGGTCGCCGCGCTCTCGGCAGCGCCCGCGCGTTCGCACGCGGCGCTGAGTTCGTCCAGGGTCTCCCGGAGGTACCGCGTCGCCCCGAGCGCCTCGTACTGGTCGCAGGCCGCCTCGTACTGGTCGCAGGCCTCGGAGTGGTCCCCGCGGTCGTCGAGCGCACGGGCGAGTGCTCGCCGGACCCGGGCGAGGCCGGGCGTCCTGTCGACCGATTCGAGCGACTCGACGGCGGCTTCGAGCGACTCGACGGCGTCGTCCATGGCACCACGCGCGTGCTGGAGCTGGCCGCGCTCGGCACGGACGAGCGCCGAGTCACGCTCGTCGCCGACGTCGTCGGCGAGGGCCTCACAGGCGTCGAGGTGCGTCGCCGCCTCGTCGAGACGGCCCTGCTCCCGCCGGGTGGCCGCGAGCCCCCGGAGGCAGAGGAACTGTCCGTGCCGACGCTCGTCGGCACGGGCCAGTTCGAGGGCGCGTTCGAGCCGCGTGGCCGATTCGTCGAGGTCGCCCTTCCGACGAAGCACGTTCCCCAGCGCCCGACTCGTGTGCGCCTCGCGCTCCCGGGTCCCGAGCAGCTTGCTCTCCTCGATGGCGACGTGAAGCCACCCGACCGCGTTGTCGAGTTCGCCGCGGTCGCGGGCGACGACCGCCAGGTTGTTGGCGCTGTCGATGGCCATCATGCGCGCGCCGACCTCGCGGCGTCGTTCGTGGCACTCGCGGAACCGGTCGGCGGCGGCAGCGAGTTCCCCCCGCTCCCTGAGCTGGATACCCAGGTTGTTCAGCAGGTCGGCTTCCCCTTTCGGGTAGTCGAGTCCGTCGCGGTGCATCGAGAGCCCCTCGGTGAGGAGTCGCTCGGCCTCCTCGACGTCGCCGCGGAGCCACGCGACGACACCCGCCCCGTTCAATGTCCTGGCCTCCACGTGCGGGTGACCGGCCTCCCGGATTCGTTCGAGCGATTCGAGGACCAGTCGCCACGCACGGTCGAAGTCGCCCCGACGGTGGAAGACGAAGCTCTGGACGCGCAGGTTCCGTGCCTCCAGCACCGTCGCCTCGCGCTCGTCGTCGAGACTTGCAGCCACCCCGTCGATGTGTTCACACTCCTCGAGTGCGTCGTCGTACTCCCCGGCGTCCGCGTACATCCGGGCGCGGGCGACGAGTGCCAGCTGTCGAGTCGTCGTCGAGACCGACTCCGGGAGCCGTAGCTGACTGTGTTCGCCACGGCCGTACAGCGGTGCCAGCCCCGGTGCGTTCCGACCGAGTTCGAACACCCGGTCGACGACGACGTCGGCCCAGTGGTCCGGTCGGTCGTCGATGGCGGACACCGTGGGTGCGTCGCCTTGCCGGTGGGCGACGACTGCCTGCCGTCTGTCGGCCGACTCCAGGAGGGTGAACAGCGACCCGACGGCGCGTGCGAACGTCCGGTGCGCGCTCGCGTCGTCCCGGTCGGCGACCAGTCGCCGGAGGAAGGCGTGGGACCACGAACCGTGGACGGAGTCGCCCGCCCCGGTGTCGAAGATGACCCGTCCACGGAGCGACCGGAGCGTCGACTCGACTGCCGCCGGGTCGGGACCGTCCGGGTCGACGGCGATGGCGTCCACCAGGTCGCGTTCGACCGGGAGTCCGGTCGCGTTCAGGACGTTCACGAGCGTCGCGACGGCAAGGGCGTCACCGTCGGCGGAGACGGAGTCGTAGACCTCGTGGACGTCCTGCTGCAGGGAACTCACGCCGTGTCCGCCGTCGCCGTCCGAGGAGTCGGCGAACAGCCCGTACCGGTGCGTCAGCGAGAGCAACTCGCCGGCGCCGTCGTCCGTGGTGCCGTCGTCCAGCGTCGCGCTGTCGGTCAACTCTGCTCCCTCGGTCGAGACGTCGAACTCCGACCGCGGTGGCAGCGGTTCGGCGACCAGTCCGTCGACGTGGGCGTGGAGGCGGTCGCGCTCCCGGTCGTCGAGCCGTGGGACCGGCACCGTCTCGACGGCCTCCCGCCGGAGCGATTCGCGGCGGGCGTCGAGTGGGGCGGGCGGGTCGGACCACTCCGACAGTCGAGCGTCGAACAGGAACGAGACGTCGGCATCGGCGCCGACCTCCTCCAGCACCTCGAACACCGCGCTGGCGGTCGGTCTGACCGCGTCCTCGACGACGACGAGGACGTGTCCGTCAGTCGCATCGAGGACCGGGACGAGCGACCCCGGGTCGTCGAGGACGGCACGGGCCCCGCTCTCGCGGTAGCAGACCGGGCCGAGTCCCCGGTCGCGCCAGCGACAGGCGACCGCCTTGCAGGTCGTGCTCTTGCCCGACCCCGGCGGGCCGACGACGGCGACGTCCGTCCCGGCCGAGAGCGCGTCGACGAGGTCGACCGCGAACTCGCGCCTGGCGCCGTCGACGGAGTGCTCTCGGCAGAGCGACAGGCCCTCGTCGACGGCCGCGAGCGTCGGGCCGGTCCGGAGCATCGTCCCCACCGACTGGGGAGTCTCCCGTGCCAGCGTGGCGTCGCTAACCGGAACGAACCCGGCGGACCTGAGCGTCTCCCGGGCGTCCGGTGACCAGTCCTCGGTTCGGTGGTCCGCGGTGTCGGTCCCGTCGGCGGGCGCGTCCGACGCCAGTTCGGGCATCCCGACGTCCGCGAAGACGGACTCGGCCCACTGCACTGCGTCCGTGCCCCGGAGGCGGACGACGGCGTGGACGGTCCCGTGGTCGCCGTAGACGACGGCGAGTATCGTCCGACCGTCGGGCGTCCCGAGGTCGAAGACACCCAGTCGCGTCGGGACCGAGTCGTACTGGTCGACCCGGCAGGTCTCCGGCCCGTCGCACCCGAAGGTGCACGCGTCGACCGACTGGAGCGTGTCGGCGACGTCCCCGGTCACCGCGAGGGCGACGGGGCCTCCCTCGCTGGCGAGGGTCGCGACGGTCTCGACCGTCCGGTCGTCGCCGATGGTCGGCCAGACCCCACGGAGCGACGTCGCGCCCTCGATGCTCTCTCTGACCGACGCGGCGAGTTCGAACGACTCCCAGTCGCCGATGGACTCGACGTGGGCGTCCGGTAACAGCGCCGGGTCCAGCGGCGTGTCCTCCGGAAGCGGGTCCAGCGCCTCGGCGTGTTCCTGCACCGCGCCGAGGGCCGATATCTGGTCCTGGTACTGCTCCAGTGCGAGGGCACCGGACGTGGTTCTGACGTAGCCGTTGCCCGTGCGACGTGCCCACCCGACGTCCTCGAGTTCTCGCAACGCCCGGTTCACCGTCGACCGCGACACCTCCAGCGATGCGCACAGGTCCCTGACCTGCACCGGACTGGTGCCCAGTCGCGTCAGTACGTCCCGCCTGCGGTCGAGGACGTCGACCGTCGTCTCGGTGGCGTCGGGACACATGGTTTCGTACCCACTCACGTGTCAAGGTGATATAAAATTCACGTGGTGACACACTGGGTCAGCCGATGAGTTGAGTAGGGAGGGGTGTCTCAGGGTGAAATGGACCAGCGGTCGACGGTCACGCTGACGTGATGGGGGCTCGGGGGTCGGATCACCGCCTCTGACGTAGCCCCGACCGGTTCCGGGGGGATACCGGTCGCACTGCACGCCCCTGGTCCTATTTCCACCATCGAACGCCTGGACTTCGGGCCTGCCCGGTCCGAACTGACGGGTCGGATATGTGCCTGTCCCCACCGTCGTCCGGGTGTTTCGACTCGACACCAGTAGCCGGGAGAAAGCTGGCTCGCTTCACTGACTCGCTTCACTGCCCGTACGATTCGAACTGCTCCTCGACCGTCGCCAGCTGGTCGTCGGTCAGCTCGTGCGGGTCGCCGTTCGCCACCGCCTGAAGGTACACCTGCGAGAGGTTCTCGACGTGACCGGTGTTCTCGACGGCCGTCGGCAGGTTCCCGGCCGTGACGACGAGTCCGTGGTTCTCGACGAAGCAGGCCCGCGAGTCGGCCGCCTCCATGGCGTCGACGATGTTCCGGGCGAGTTCCTCGGTCCCGTAGGGCGCGTACTCTGCGACGGGCACCTCGCGTCCGACGGCGACGATCATGTAGTGAACCGGCGGGAGGGGTTCGTGCAGGACGGACATCGTCGTCGCCCACGTCGAGTGCGTGTGGACGACGGCCCCTGCGTCGAGGAACCGGTAGAGGTGGCGGTGCATCGGGACCTCGCTGGACGGGTCCAGCTCCCCCGCCAGTCGCTCCCCGTCGAGCGAGACGACGGGCACGTCCGCCGCGTCGAACTCGTCGTACGGGACGCCCGTCGGCGTGACGGCGAAGGCGTCGCCGTCACGGACGCTGAGGTTGCCGGTCCGGCCGGGCGTGAGGTCTGCGAGGGCGGGCGCCCAGTCGACGACGGCCCGACGCTGCGAGTCGAGCATCAACTCACCACCTCCGCGACGTCGGCGAAGGCGTCGACGCGGTGGTCGGGGCGACGACGGCTGGTCAGTCCCGTCTCGTCGTTGTTGAAGAGAACGGTCGTCAACCCGGCGGCGTTACCGCCCTCGACGTCGGCGGCCACCGAGTCCCCGACCATCACGGCCTCGCTCGGACGCAGGTCGAGTTGCGAGAGCGGGAGCGTGAACATGATGGAACTCGGCTTCTCGTTCCCCGTCTCCTCGGACGTCACGACGAGGTCGACGTACTCCTCGATGCCGAGGTGCTCGATCTTCTTCAGCTGAATCCGCGTCGTCAGGTTGCTGACGACGACGATGGAGACGCCGGCGTCGGACAGCGTCTCGAACACCTCGACGACGCCGTCGAACAGGTCCATCTCCTCGATGTAGGCGTCCCAGTAGGCCTCCCCGAGTTCGAGCGCGTGGCGGGACTTGTGCGTCCCGGTGTGTATCTCGATGACGCGCTTGAAGTAGAGAAAGCGCTCGTGGGCGGACGCCGTCCCGGCGAGTTCGCGTTTGACCTCGTTCCGACCCTCCTGGTAGACCGACTCGAAGGAGTCCCGGTCGAAGTCGTAGCCGAGTTCCCGGGCCGTCCGCAGTGCGCCACGCTTGCCCGCCTCGTTGCAGGGCGGATACGGGTAGAGCGTGTCGTCGAGGTCGAAGAAGACTGCCTCGTAGTCCATGACTTCCCCAACTGTCGTGCCCGCGCTACATTACGCTGTTCGTTCGGGACCGGACCGGCCGTCACGCACCTGCGCCTGCTGGACTCCGTCACGGGGGAGCAGTCCCGGTGACGGTGGCGTACAACCAGAGCATCCAGAAGAACCCGTAGAACCCGCCGACCCCCGGAACGACCGTCCCGAGTCGAAGCGGGACTGCGAGGGCGACGCCGAGCGGTCTGACCGGCCAGGGGAGCGCCCACGCCGTCTCCAGCAGCGAGTCGGTGTCGGCGTGACTGGGGAAGGCCGTGAGCGCGAGCGTGCCGCCGACCCACGCGAAGACGGGCCAGGCCGGCGTCCCGTCGAGCGCCCCCGCCGCGACGAACGCCGTCGCCGCGAGCACCGAGTTCACGACGAGGGGCGCGAACGCGATGACGGCGTCCGCACCGAACGACTCCACCGTCTCGTGGTCGACGTACGCTGCGTCGGAGACGGGGTCGAGGTAGGAACTCCCGAGGACGCGGACGCCGACCAGTCGGCAGCCGAGTTCGTGGGCGAACTCGTGGGCCACGATACCCGGTGCGAGGAGGACGGTCACCAGCAGGTTCGACCCGGCGGCGAATCGGGACACTGTCTTCGACTGAGGGTTGGTCTCGCAGAGGAAAACGGTTGCCATCCCGCGACAGTAGACCCTTGTGTACGGGCACTGAAGGTCAACGCATGACCCGCGGGCGCGACCTCTACGAGTTCCTGCAGGACCGGTCCACGCTGGCAGTGGTCTCCCACAACAACCCGGACCCGGACAGTCTCGCCAGCGCGATGGCGCTCGGAGAGGTCGCCGACGAGGCAGGCGTCGACGAGGTGGACGTCTTCTACAGCGGCGAGATAACCCACCAGCAGAACCGCGCCTTCGTCAACCTGTTCGACCTCGACCTGACGGCGTTCTCGGTCGACGCCGTCTCCGGGGCCGACGCGGTCGCGTTCGTCGACCACTCGACGCACGGACGGAACAACGACGTACCGGACCACGTCGAGGTGGACATCGTCATCGACCACCACACGGCCGACGAGGTCTCGGCACCGTTCGTCGACCACCGGGAGGAACTCGGGGCGACCGCGACCATCCTGACGGAGTACCTGACGGACCTCGAACTCCCCGTCGACGAGAGACTGGCGACGGCCCTCGTCTTCGCCATCCGGCGCGAGACGCTCGCCTTCCTCCGGGGTACCACGCGTGCCGAGTACGAGGCGGTCGCGACCCTCGACCCGAACGTCGACGACGAACTGCTCCGCACGCTCACCAACCCGGCCATCAGCGAGGCGACCGTCGACGCCATCGGCGACGCCATCGAGAACCGGAAGACGTACGGGTCGGCGCTCATCTCCCACACCGGCCGGACCACGGAACGGGACGCCCTCCCGCAGGCCGCCGACTACCTCTCCGACCTCGAGGGGGTCCAGACCACGGTCGTGTTCGGCATCATCGACGACGAGGTCGAGTTGAGCGGTCGCTCCGCCGACTCGCGAGTCCACATCGGGGACACGCTGCAGGACGCCTTCGGCGACGTCGGGAGCGCGGGCGGCCACCGGGAGATGGCCGGCGGGACCGTCCCGCTCGGCCTGTTCTCGGACTACTCGGACGACGACGACCGGCTCGTCGAGATGGTCGAACAGATCGTCACGCGACGGCTGGTCGAGGCGATGAACCTCACCGAGCGCGACACGACGGAGGAGTGAACCGCCCCGGGGTCGACCCCGGGACACTCGGCACTCGGCTACCTCGACCGCAGGCGTTCGGGACGCGACTCAGCTCTCACAGGCCGCACGCAGGGCCTCGAGGTCGGCCTCGGTGTCGACGTCGCGGTGGATGCCCGGGTCGTCGACCGGGACGCGCTCGACCGGGTAGCGCTCGAAGAGGACCCTGCCGCCGGTGTCGCCAGAGACGTCCTGCAGGCGGTCGAAGTGCTCGGCCCCGAACAGCACCGGGTTCCCCCGTCTCCCCTCGAACGTCGGCACGACGATGCCGGCGTCGCTCCCGTCGGCGGCGTCGAGGAGCGCCCGTATCGTCGCCGGTCGGACGCACGGCATGTCCCCGAGGTGGAAGACGGCGGCGGTGGCGTCGCGTTCGGCCGCGACGCGCGCACCGACGGCCACCGACGTCGCCTGTCCGGCCGCGTAGTCGGGGTTGTGGACCGTCTCGACGTCGAGGTCGGCGAGCGCCTCGGCCACCCGGTCCGCCTCGTAGCCGAGGACGGCGATCCGGTCGTCGACCGGTGCCGAAAGCAGCGCCCGCGCCGAGTGACGGACCACGTGGTCGCCGTCGAGGGGTGCGAGCAGTTTGTTCCGCCCGTCGAAGCGGGACCCGGTACCGGCCGCGAGCAGGACGCCGAGGACGCCGGGCATCGTGCGCCCGACTCACCCCATCTCGACGCCGCTCTCGCCGCGGGCGAGGTAGTCGCGTCCGCCGGGGTCGACCTGCAGTTCGTCGTGTTCGACGACGACCGCGCCGCCGACGACGGTGTGGGTCGGCAGGCCCGTCAGTTCCCACCCGTGCATCGTGGAGTACCGCGGTTCCATCGTGTGGTAGAAGTCGTCGTCGACGACCTTCGACTTCTCCATGTCGACGACGACCATGTCGGCGTCGCTCCCCTCGACGAGCGCGCCCTTCCGTGGGTAGAGTCCCCAGCGCCTGGCGTTGTTCTCGGCACAGACCTCGACGAGGCGCTCCATGCTGATGCGGTTCCTGTTGACGCCCTCGCTCATCATCACGGGCAGGAAGTACTCGATGCCGTTGTTGTCGCCGGGGATGGCGTCCCAGATGTCGCCGTGTTTGCCCGTGTCCTTCTCCTTGAACGCTATCTTGTGCGGGCAGTGGTCGGTGCCGAGGTAGTCGACCGTCCCGTTGCGAAGGCCCTCCCAGAGGCGCTTCTTGCTCTCCTCGCCCCGGAGCGGCGGCGATATCTTCCCCCAGACGCCGAGTTCCTCCTCGTCCTTGGTGTGCGTGAGGAACGCCGGCAGCGTCTCGGCGTGGAGGTTGACACCCTGCTCCTGGAAGCGCTCGCAGATGTCGACCCCCTCGCCCGTGCTCATGTGGACGATGTACGCGCGCGAGTCAGTGTACTCGGTCATGCGACCGATCTGTTCTATCTGCATCGCCTCGCAGATGTTCGGGGCCGACTCGGACCAGGCCTCGAGGTCGTTCCGCCCCTCGGCCTGGAGTTCCTGCCGACGCTCGTAGGCGAGGTCCTCGTTCTCGGCGTGGAACATCACGACGCCGTCGTTGACCTCGGACACCTTATCGAGCACCTTGTAGACCCGACCGGCGTCGGAGTGGTCGATGCCGAGTTCGGGCGAGGCGTGCTTGTACCAGTTGAAGAACACCTTGAACGACCGGACGCCCTCGTCGACGAGGTCGTCTATCTCCTCGACGTGGTGGTCCTTGTGGACGATGGCGTGGTACGCGAAGTCGATGTACGAGTTCTCCTCGCCGGCACGGCGGAAGAAGTCCATGTCCGGCAGGTAGGGGTCCGGCTGGAGCAGGAAGTTGACGACGGTCGTGACGCCGCCGTGGACGGCGCCGCGGGTCTCGGTCTCGAAGTCGTGTTCGAGTCCCTCGTGGTAGTCGAACTCGTAGCGCGACAGGCCCCAGTGGACGTGGGGGTCGATGAACCCCGGGACGAGGTAGTTCCCCTCGGCGTCGATGGTCCGGTCGGCATCCGGGAGCGACGCGTCGCCGCCGACCGAGACGATGGTCCCGTCCTTCGACGCGACGCCCCCGTTGAGGGTTCCCGACGGCGTCACCACGCGTGCGTTGCGGATGCAGAGGTCTGCTCGTTCCATGATGCTCGGTCACGCTCCCCACACTTAGCTATTGGTCTCGCGGAGTCGTCCAGTCGGCGGATTAGACGGCCAGTACCCCCGCGCGTGCCCGTCGCCGTGACCCCCCGTAGCTGGTAACTCCCTGCTACCTCGCCAGCGGTCGACTCTCGCGGACGGGCCCACCAGCACGACCGCCGAAAATGCCGGACACGGAGGCGAACCTATAAGTCGCCGACAGCGGAACTAGAGCGGTATCGACTATGAGCATGGATGACACATCTCACTCGGCTGCGGCTCCGACCAGAGAGGTCTCGGTGACGGTCAACGGCGAGACCGTGACGCGGGAGATAGAGCCGCGTCTGAAGCTCTCGGACTTCCTCCGACAGGAGTGCGGACAACGGGGCGTCCGCGTCGGCTGCGAACACGGCGTCTGCGGCGCGTGCACGGTCGCGCTCGACGGCGACATCGTCAAGAGCTGTCTGCTCTACGCCGTCCAGGCCGACGGGAGCGAGGTGGGCACCGTCGAAGGACTCGCTCCCGAGGGGGCCCTCCACCCCATCCAGGAAGCGTTCCACGAGGAGCACGCCCTCCAGTGTGGCTTCTGTACGAGCGGGTTCGTGATGGCGACGAAGTCGCTGCTGGAGGAGAACCCCGACCCGGACCGGGACGAGGTGAAAGACGGCCTCGCGGACAACATCTGTCGGTGTACCGGCTACCAGAACATCTACAGCGCCGTCCAGCGCGCCGCCGACCGCCTCGACGAGGAACCGGCGACCGACGGCGGCCTCGCGGAGGGAGAGTGAATGTCCGAATCCGACGCCCGACCGGAGAGCCAGTCCGAGACGGAGACGGAGGCGGAGGTCGGGGGGCAGTCCTTCACCGGCCAGAGCGTCCGCCGGTTCGAGGACCGCCGCATCCTCACCGGTGAGGCGGAGTACATCCACGACGTGACGCCGCCGGACTGCCTGGAGATGGCCATCGTCAGGAGCGTCCACGCCCACGCGAACGTCGTCGACGTCGACACCAGCGAGGCCGAGGACCACCCCGACTGCGAACTCGCCCTCACCGTCGAGGACATCAAGGAGGAGTACAACCCACAGCCCTGCGGACTGGCCGGGTTCGAGGAGTGGTCGCTCGCCGACGGCACGGCGCGGTTCGTCGGCGAACCCATCGCCGTGGTCGTCGCCAGCGACCGGTACGTCGCCGAAGACCTCGTCGACCTCGTCGACGTGGAGTACGAGACGCTCGACTCCGTGGTCGACGGGATGGCCGCCCGCGAGGACGAGGTCCTCGTCCACGAGGAGCAGGGGACGAACGTCGCCGACAACGAACGCCTGGAGTTCGGCGACCCCGACGGCGCGTTCGAGGACGCCGACCACGTGGTCGAAGGGAGCTACCGATGGGGCCGTCTCTCCGGGGTCCCGCTGGAGACGGCCGGCGCCGTCGCCCGGTACGACGAGGACGGCGACAGCTTCCACATCGACTGCAACATCCAGTTGCACACGCTGGTCGACGACACCGTCTACGAGACGCTGGGCCGCCCGGAGGACCGCGTCCACCTGAACGTCCCCGCGGACGTCGGCGGCAGTTTCGGGACGAAGATAGCCATCCACCGCTACGTCAACCTCGTCTCGATGGCCGCCGAGCAGACCGGGCGACCGGTCAGGTTCGTCGAGGACCGCATCGAGAACCTCCAGGGCGGGGACGTCCACTGTTCCGACCGACAGTACGAGATGCGACTCGCCTGCGACGACGACGGGACCATCAGGGGCCTCGACGTCTGGTTCGTCGACGACTTCGGCGCGTTCCCCCACTACCCCGTCAACCAGGTGCTCAAGCCGCTCTCGGTGCTGACGAACTCCTACGACGTCGACGACGTGCGCTACGAGTACGACCTCGTGTTGACGAACAAGACGGCACAGACGGCCTACCGCGGGTTCGGCGTCGACCCGCACCACTACGCGCTGGAGATGATAGTCGACGACGCGGCCCGCGAACTCGGCATCGACCCGACCGAGTTCCGCCGCCGGAACCTCGTCGGTCCCGAGCAGATGCCGTACAGGCTCCCCTCCTACAACATCTACGACTCCGGGGACTACCCCGCCGCCATGGACCGGATGGAGGAGATACTCGACGAACGCGTCCGGTGCGAGGGCGGCCTGCTCGACCCCGAGGTCGTCGAACGACGCCGCGAGGAGGGGTTCTATCGCGGGACACAGCCCTCGGTCCTCATCGAACCCGGCGTCTCCGGGTCCGACTGGACCGACCGTCAGCGCACCGGGGACGACGAACTCGCGGCGCGTCACCGCGAGGACGTGGCGGAACTGCCCGAACACCTCCGGGCCGAGGTCCGCGAGGACGGCACCGTCCAGGCCTGGCTGGCGACCGACAGTTCGGGACAGGGCCACCAGACCCTCGTGGCGCAGTTGCTCGCCGACGAACTCGGTCTGCTCCCGAGCGACATCGAGGTGGGCTACCTCGACAGCGTCGAGGCGCCGACCGAGTACGGGAGCGCCGCGTCCCGGATGGCGGTGATGCTCTCCGGTGCCGCCGTCGGCGTCGGCGAGCGATTGCGCGAGACCCTCGCGTCGCTGGCCGCCGACCACTGGGGCGTCGAGCGCGACGCAGTCACCTACCGCGACGGGTCGGTCGAACGGACCGGCACCGACGAGCGCCTGTCGCTCGCCGAACTCGCCGCCGTCGACGCCGATTCGGGCGACGGTCGCACCCGCGTCAGCTACGACTACCAGCACCCTGCCACCGCGGTGTCGGACTTCGACGAGGCGCTGACCGGCAAGTTCCCGGTCTACCCGACGGCGGCGTACGCGGTGAACGCGCCCATCGTCGAGGTGGACGTCGACACGGGCGAGATAGAGGTGCTGAAGTTCTACACGCTCCGCGACTGCGGGACGATGCTGAACCCGATGATCGTCGAGGGGCAGGCACACGGCGGCATCGCACAGGGTCTCGGTGCGGCGCTCATGGAGGAGTTCGGGTACGACCAGGAGACCGGCCAGCCCCAGGCCATCACGATGTTCGACTACCTCCTCCCCTCGACCAAGAACGTTCCCGACATCGAGATGGAGCACACGGTGACGCCGTCGCCGTTCACCGAGACCGGTGCGAAAGGCGTCGGCGAGGGCGGGATGATAGACGCACCGGCCGCCATCGCCTGCTCCATCAACCGGGCCCTGGAGGAGTTCGACGTGCGCGCCGACGAGATTCCGTTCACCGCCCACCGGGCACGGGCGCGGTTGCGGGAGTCGGAGTAGCGACGACGCTTCTCTTCACGGCGACGATTCGGTGAGACCCGGAGTGGGTCGACGTCACACGGGTGGGACACCTTCAAAAGGACCCGCCACCGACGGGAAGAGGAATGGCGATAGAAGTCGACGGGACGTACACGACTGCCCGGGTGCTGGTCGACGACGAGAGCCTGGTCGAACCGGCGACGGTCGACCAGATACAGACCCTCGTCGACCACCCGGCGTTCACCGAACCGGTCCGCGTCATGCCCGACACGCATCCGGGTGCGGGCGCACCCATCGGGTTCACGATGCCACTCCCGGACCGCGTCGTCCCGAACGTCGTCGGTGTCGACGTCGGGTGTGGCATGGCCGCGACGAACCTCGGTCCCGACCTGCCCCTCGACGGCCCGGAGCGCGAACGGCGCGTCCGCGAGGCCGTGCCGATGGGCCGGGCCGTCCACGACTACGACGACGCGCCCCACCTCGTCGACGAGTTCCCGTTCGACAGGGCGAACGAGGCGTTCGACCGGTTCGCCGCGGCCTACGAGGAGCGGTTCGGTCAGCCCGTCGACCCCGTCGGGTTCGACTTCGACGGCTACGACGGTGACTACTTCGAGTCCCTCTGTCGGCGCGTCCTCGGCCGCCAGCGCCAGGGGATGGGGTACGTCATCCAGAGCGCGGGGACCCTCGGCGGCGGCAACCACTTCGTCGAGTTCGCGAGGGCCCGCGAGTCGGGCGACTACTGGCTCGTGATACACAGCGGGTCGCGCTACCTCGGCAAGTCCGTCGCGGAGTACTGGCAGCACCGGGCCAGCCAGTACCGCAACGCCGACGCCATCCGGGACGCCATCCCCGGGGAGTACGCGGAGTACCTGAAGTTCGACCCCGAGACCGTCGGGGACGCCGACCTCTACCGGTGGGTCACGGGCGGGATGGGCGAGTCCCACCTTCGAACCGAGCGCATCCGGGCCGACTTCGAGGGGAGCGAGATAGAGGCCGTCTTCGACGTGCTCTCGCGGCCCCTGCAGGACGTGCCGGACCGCGAGGAGTCGCTGGACTGGCTGGACGGCCGGGAGGCCCACGGCTACTACGTCGACATGCTGTTCGCCCAGCAGTACGCCCGCTGGAACCGCGACCTGATGAGCGAGGCGGTCTGTGCGGCCCTCGACGTCGACCCGGTCGACCGCTTCCAGTCCGTCCACAACTACGTCGACTTCCAGGACCTGACCATCCGGAAGGGCGCGACGCCGGCGCGAGACGGGCAGCGACTCGTCGTCCCGTTCAACATGGCCGACGGGTCGGTGCTGGCGCGCGGACGCGGTAACGACGCGTACCACCGGACCGCACCCCACGGGGCCGGACGCGTGATGAGCAGGCGGGAGGCCCACGAGACCGGTTCGGTCGAGGCGTTCGAGGCGGCGATGGCGGACGTCTACTCGGAGTCCGTCGTCGAGAGCGTCCTCGACGAGGCGCCGATGGCCTACAAGTCAGCAGAGGCCATCGCCGAGGCCATCGAACCGACGGCCGAGGTGGTCGACTGGCTGGAGGTCGTCCACAACCTGAAGGCGAGGAAGTGAGTTCGGCTACGACTGGGCGGAGATGGACCCGTCTCGTGCGATGGTCCCGCCCGTCAACTCCGCCAGCGTCGCGGTCACGGTGTAGGCCGGCGTCTCGATGCGGACGGTCGACTGCCGGTCGACCTCGTAGAACTTGAGGTGGAGTTCGTAGCTCCCGTCGGCGCCGATCTGGGTCGCCTCGCGCTGGTTCGAGTCGGTGTGGTAGGCCCACGCCGTCTCGCCGGCGTGTCGCTCCGGGACGACGCCGTCGACGACCCGGACTGCGGGGGCGCGACCGACGTCCGACCCGGCCATCGGGAACTGGTTCTCGCGCCACGCGGAGAACCCCTCGTCGAGGGCGTACACCTCCTGGTAGCCGCGACTCTTCAGCGACGCGGCGCGGAGCGACGACAGGTGGTGCGGACAGTCACAGTAGGTGATGATGCGGTCGTCCTCGGGCCACTGGAGCGCCGGGTCGTCGGGCAGGTCCTTCCCGTCGCCGGCGGGACTGAGCACGGAACCGAAGACGTGGGAGGCGTCGAACTCGGTCTGACTCCGCGCGTCGGCGAAGCGTGCCTCCCCCCGGGCGTACCAGTAGTACGCCACGTCGGTCGGGACCAGTCGTATCTCGTAGTCGCCACGCTGGAGCGTGTCGAACGACGTGGGGTCGACGTCCAGTCCCTGCGGGACCGTCTGGAACTCGGGCGGGTAGCCGTCGTCCGGAGTGGTGTCGGCCGGCAGGTCGTCGCCGTGTCTCGGGCCCTCCAGGTCGACGGAGCCGGTCGCGTCCGTCGTCCCCTCCTCCGACGTGGCCGTCCCGGTGCTGGTGTTCGCGGTCGTCGCTGGCGAGGACGGCGACCCCTTACTCGTCGTGGCCGTCTCTTCGCCGGTCCCGTCGCCGAGACCCATACAGCCCGCGAGTCCGAGGAGTGCGGACGTACCCGTGATCTTCAGCGCTCGTCTGCGTGTCAGCTGTCGGTCAGTCATCGCACTGGCCTACCCGTCGGATACCGTTTATTATAGTGCAGGTAAGCAGTCACGGCACCGCGAAGCCGCGTCGACCGGCGCGAGAGCGCCCCGGACGACGCGGTCGAGCCGGTTCCGTCCCCGGCCTCGTGCGGTTTAGGCTCCGAATAGTTAGGTCGAGGCTCCCGATTGTCGGACTATGTTCGGAACGAGCGGTATCCGGGGCGAAGTCGGGAGCGACGTCACCGCCGACCTGGCGCTGTCGGTGGGTCGGGCGCTCGCGTCCGAGGGCTATCGACACGTCGTCGTCGGTCGAGACACGCGCGAGAGCGGCGCGATGCTGGCCGACGCGCTCTCTGCCGGGGTTCGGGAGTGCGGTGGGACGGTCGTCGACGTGGGTACCGCGGCCACGCCGACCATCGCACGGAGCGTCGGCTGGCTCGACGCCGACGCAGGTGTCGCCGTCACCGCGTCGCACAACCCCCCGGAGGACAACGGCCTGAAGCTCTGGAACCCCTCTGGACAGGCGTTCGACGGCGACCAGCGCGCCGAGATCACCCGCCGACTCGACGAGGGAGCGTACGAACTCGTCGGCGCGGACGGCGTGGGCGGCGAGCACCGCTGGGAGGAGAGTCACGAGCGGCACGTCGCCGCGCTGTGTGACGCCTGCGGGTCGCTGGACGGCGTCCACGTGGCGGTCGACGTCGGCAATGGCGCGGGTGCCGTCACGGCCACGGCGTTGCGGGACCTCGGCGCGACGGTGACGACGCTGAACGCACAACCCGACGGGACCTTCCCCGCCCGCCCGAGCGAACCGACGGCAGAGACGTGCGAGGACCTCTGCCGGTTCGTGGCCGCGACCGACGCCGACCTGGGGGTGGCCCACGACGGCGACGCGGACCGGACGATGGCCGTCGACGAGACGGGAGCGTTCGTCCCCGGCGACCACCTGCTCGCGCTCTTCGGTCGGGCACGTGCGGGCGACGGCGACCGTGTCGCAGCCCCCCTGAACACGAGTCTCGCGGTCGACGACGCGCTCGCCGAAGTGGGCGCGTCGGTCGTCCGCACGAAGGTCGGCGACGTCTACGTCGCGGAACGGGCGACCGAGGCCGACGTCGTCTTCGGCGGCGAACCGAGCGGCGCGTGGATCTGGCCGGACGAGACGCTCTGTCCGGACGGTCCACTGGCGGCCTGCCGCCTCGCCGAGACGGTCCACGACCGGGGGCCGCTCTCGACACAACTCGACGCCATCGGGGGGTACGTCACTCGCCGCGAGAGTCGACCCGTCGACGCGAAAGACGAGGTGATGGACCACGTCGGCCGACTCGCCGCGGCGTCGTACGACGAGGTGGACGCCTCGGACGGCGTCCGCGTCGACCGGGGCGACGGCTGGTTCCTCGTGCGCGCGAGCGGGACCCAGCCACTCGTCCGCCTCACGGCCGAGGCGGCCGAGGCCGAGCGTGCGACCGAACTGTTCGAGGCGGCGCGGTCCCTGTTCGAGGAGGCGGCCGACGCCGCCGAGTCGGCGACGCTGCAGTCGGAGTGACCACGTCCGGGGCGGGTCGCCGGGCACCGTCGGCGGTCCCGACCCCGGCGATCAGACGCGATTTCCGCAGGAGAGCGGGGCGAAACCCCCTTATCGTCCCTATAATAAAGCCTCGAAGGGCGATAGACGCGCCCAATGCAAGCAGTCGTTCTAACCGCCGGACGAGGGACACGAATCAGGCCGCTCTCGGACGCCGTCCCCAAACCGATGTTACCGGTCGCCGACCGACCTATCGTCGCCCACGTCGCCTCCGCGGCGGTGCAGGCCGGGGCCGACGAACTCGTGTTCGTGGTCGGCTACGGCGCCGACGCCGTCCGGGACTACTTCGGGTCGGAGTACGAGCGCGTCCCCGTCCGGTACGCCGTCCAGTCCGACCAGAACGGCACCGCCGACGCGGTGCGTGCTGCCAGCCACCTGCTCGAGGACGACTTCGCCGTCCTCAACGGCGACAACCTCTACGAACCGGACGACGTGGCGGCCCTGTTCGAGGCCGGACCGAGCGTCGCCGCGGTCCACCGCGACGACCCGTCCTCCTACGGCGTCCTGACGACCGATGGCGAGCGCGTGACCGGTATCGAGGAGAAGCCAGAGAACCCGACGAGCACCCTCGTCAACGCCGGGGCGTACGTGTTCCCGGCCGAGGCGCGGGACTGGCTGGACGTCCCGCCGAGCGAACGCGACGAGCGAGAGATAACCGACGTGCTCGCCCGGGCCGTCCGGAGCGTCGACGTGACCGCGGTCGAACTGGACCACTGGCTGGACGTCGGGAGACCGTGGGAACTCCTCGAAGCCAACGAGTGGAAACTGGCGGACCTGGAGGGTCGCATCGAGGGGTCGGTCGGCGAGACCGCCAGTGTCGGCGACGACGTGGTCGTCGAGGCCGGCGCGACGGTGGCCGACGGGAGCGTCGTGGAAGGGCCGACGCTGATACGGGCCGGTGCCCACGTCGGACCGCACGCCTACGTCCGGGGCGCGACGCTCGTCGGACCTGACGCCTCGGTGGGCCACGGCGTCGAACTGAAGAACAGCGTCGTCATGGCGGGGACGAACCTGAACCACCTCTCCTACGTCGGCGACAGCGTCCTGGGACCCGGCGTGAACGTCGGGGCCGGGACGAACGTCGCGAACCTGCGCCACGACGACGACACCGTCGCGCTCACCGTCAAGGGCGACCGCGTCTCGACGGGCCGCCGGAAGTTCGGCGTCGTCGCCGGGGCCGGTGCGAAGATCGGCATCAACACCAGTCTCGACCCGGGCGTGACGCTCTCGACGGACGCGACGACCGAACCAGGTGAACGTGTGAGCCGTGACCGCTGACCCGACAGTCGTGCGCTCCCGCCGCCGCGTCCCGGTGGTCCGGCGGCGCCGCCCGGAACTGGACGACGCCGACGCGGGGGTGGCCTGACCCGTGGAGCGAAGTATCACGAGCGGGTTCCTCTCGCTCGTCAGCACGAAGGTCCTCCTGCTCCTGCTCGGACTCGCGTCCTCGCCCCTGCTGACCCGACTCCTCGGGGCGAAGTACGGCGACTACGCGTTCCTGATGTCGGTGTTCGCGATATTCATGATATTCGTCAGCTCTGGGGTCACCGACGGGGTCCGCAAGTTCCTGGCCGAACAGCGCGACGACCCCAACTGGGAGGAACACGTGGTCGGGTTCTACCTCCGCCTCGCGGTGTTCCTGGCCGCCCTCGGGGCCGCGTTTCTCGTCGGCGTGGTCCAGGCCGACGCCTTCCTGCCGGTCCTCCCGGGGGAGAACTTCGAGGCGTACTTCTACCTGCTCGCGGTGCTCGTCGTCGCCGCGCAGTTCAGGGAGTACACCCGCCGGACCCTGATGGGGTTCGGCCTCGAAGCCCACTCCGAACCGCTCAGGGTCGTGGGGAAGGTCGTCTTCCTCGGGAGTGCCCTGACGCTGGCGTACCTCGGACACGGCGTCGTCGGCGTCCTCGTCGGCCACGTCATCGCCAGTTCAGTCGTGGCGCTGCTCGGGTTCGCGCTCATCCACCGGCAGGTGTCGCTCCGCTCGGTACTCCGCGTCCCGTCGCTGGAGTTCCCGCGCCGCGAGATGCTCGCTTTCAACGGGTTCAGCATCCTGCTGGTCCTGCTGATAACCTCGCTGTTCCACGTAGACATACTCATGCTCAGACCGATAGCCGGCCGCCGGCAGACACAGTACTACAAGATCGCACTGACCCTCGCCGAGTTCCTCTGGTTCGTCCCGCTGTCGATGCAGATGGTGCTGTTGCACTCGACGTCGAAGCTCTGGGCGAACGAGGACGAGGCGCGCATCAGTTCCATCGCGGCCCGCGTCACGAGGTACACGCTCCTCCTGACCGCACTGCTCGCCATCGGACTCGCCGCGCTGGCCGCCCGGGCGATTCCCATCCTCTACCCGGACGAGTACCTCGCCAGTCGGGTCCCGCTGCTGTTGCTCCTGCCCGGTGCCCTCGGGTTCGCCGTGGCGCGACCGATCCTCGCCATCGGGCAGGGCAAGGGCGAACTGCGGGTCCTCATCACCGCCACCGGCGTCGCCGCCGGTCTCAACCTCGTGCTGAACTGGGTCCTCATCGGCCAGTTCGGCATGAACGGGGCCGCCGTCGCGACGAGCATCAGCTACGGGTCGATGTTCGTCCTCCACGTCTGGGGCGCGCGCCGACTCGGGTTCGACCCGCTCTCGGACGCCCGCCTGGTCCGGACGATGGCCACGATACTCCTCTCCATCGTCCCCATCTTCTACCTCGCGACCGTCCTCCAGAACGACGTCCTCGCGCTGGCCGTCGTCCCCCCGGTGGGGCTGGGTATCTACCTCTCGTTCGCGCTGCTGACCGGTGCGCTCGGCGCGGACGAGATACTCTCCGTGCTCGCCTCGTTCCCCGACCCGGTCGGGCGGTGGACGACTCGTCTCCGGACCCGGGGCGACGGGAGGCGCACGCGCGGCGGCACGGACACGGTCACGGTCGTCCAGACTGTGCTCCTCGTCGCCGGTTCGCTCCTGTTCCTGACCGGTCTCGGCGTCGCGGTCGCCGGTCCCGGCGTCGGAGACATCGGCGTCGGACTGCCCGGCGACGACGACGAGACGACGGCACCGCCGGGGACCGGTACCCAGACGCCGACGCCGACTACCGCGCCCCCGCCGACGGACACGACGACTGGGACAGCCCAGGAACCGACGCGGACCGCCACCCGGACGGGGACGTCGACGGGCACCCAGACAGGGACGTCGGAACCGCCGACGCGGACCGAGACGTCGACGACGCCACCTCCGACGCGGACGGCGACGCAGACACAGACGCAGACGAGCACCGCGACGCAGACCCAGACTGCGACCGCCACGCAGACGCAGACGGAGACCCAGACGAGCACCACGACGCAGACGCAGACGGAGACCCAGACGAGCACCACGACGCAGACGGCGACGCAGACCAGCACGTCGACGCAGACCAGCACCGCGACCCAGACGCAGACCAGCACCGCGACCCAGACGCAGACCGAGACCACCACGCAGACGACGACCCAGACCAGCACGTCGACGGACTCGACCTCGACCGACGGGGTGCTCGGCCTCTTCGACGGCCTCTTCACCGGCACGTTCGGCCTTCACGGTCCCACGCTGGTCGCCGACGAGTACGGCGTCGCCCGCCACGCGGTGACGGTCGCTCTCGGGTAGGGTCGCAGGACGGGCGTCGTCGGTCGACGCGACACCCGTCGCTCCGGAACGGATCTACGCAGAGGTCGGGTCGAGAAGGGCTCAGACGGGCGAGCAGAGCGCGTCGGACGGGACGCCTTCCCGGTCGTCGGTCGTCGCGTCCAGCCACGTGCTGATGTCGTTGATGCGGAGTTTGAGTCGCGGCGGCAGGTCGTGGACGTCGGGGTCGTCGGGGAAGAGTCGCTCGTCGAAGTGGTTGCGGTCGTAGTGCTCGGACCAGTTGGCCCAGGGGCCCTCCAGGTCGGGCACGAACGGGAGTTTCCTGCGGAGGAAGTTCTGGGCCGTGTTCAGGTGCATCGAGTCGTACGGTCGGTCCGGCGGTCGATGCCTGAGGACGTCCGGGTCGATGCGACGCATCGCCTTCAGGAGCGTCCGCGAGTTCCGGTGCTCCGGGGGCGTCCGCAGGTGCCAGTCGATGAGTTCCTGGTCGGCGACGACGAACGACTCGATGTAGTTGTCCGCCAGGTGGTTCCGGAACGGCATCGTCGGCTGGTTCAGTATCCCGACGAGGTCGATGGCGTTGTAGATGGTGTCGTAGCGGTCGGACTGGCCGTCGAGTTGCGACTCGACCGCGTCGAGCGCCATCGCACGGCCGTCACCGGCCACGTCCGCGTCGGCGACGAGGTCCATCTCCGTCCCGATGAAGCCGAACTTCTCGTCGACCAGCGTCTCCGCGAGACCTGGGTCCGGTTCGAGGCGCGTTCTCGGCACCTCGAACCCGAAGACCTCGAACCGGTCTCTCGGGTGGAAGTGCCCCCTGAAGAAGGTGTCCCAGAGCAGGCCGTGGTACATCGTGTCCACGTCCATCTCGCGGTCGTAGGCCGCGTGGTGGATGTGCAGCGACTCCTTGATCCCGTGGCCGTACCGGATGACGTCGTCGACCGGGGTCAGGTAGCGCTCGTCGACGCGGAGCAGTTCGTGTGGCACGTCGTACTGGCCGGCGACGCGCCGCGCCGCCTCGACCTCCGCGCTGTGTGGCGTGCCGACGGTGTAACACTCGTCGATGGTCGGCAGGCCGGCGAGTATCGTGCGGGAGTCGTAGCCGCCACTCAGGAGCAGGCCCTTCTTGCCGGGGAGTTTCGACCGCCGGGCGAGGGCGCGCTGGAGTCGGGACGCGAGTTCGTCGACGTAGTCGAACTCGGCGGGGTCGTAGACGAACCGCCGCAGTTCCTCGGTCGAGTCGCGGTACAGGCAGCCGTCGAACGGCGTGCGACGGAGCTGTTCGATGGTCGTCCGGTTTCCGAGGACGACGCCGAGGTGGAGGAACTCGAGGAGCGCCTGCGTCGACGGGTCCGGCGACCCGATGTGGGCCACCACGGCGTTCGGGTCCGTCCCGAAGATGCGCGACCCGTTGGCGTCGGCGTAGTAGCACTCCCAGGTCCTGGCCTGGTCGGTCGCGACGAGCGCGTCGTCGCCGTCGTCGACGAAGGCCACGTACGACCCGTTCAACTCGGACAGGGCGTCGGTCCCGGACCGGGAGTACCGGTCGAGGAACCACTCGGCGGTGCCGGTCCGGGTGTGCCGCGACGGGAACACCTCGCCCCAGAGGACGCAGACGCCGTCGTCGCCGTCGTAGACTGTCGTCCGCCCCGGGATGCCGTGTGCGACGTCGCGGACGCCGACCGTGGCCGAGTCGCCCTCAACGACTCGGTCGAACTCGGTCTCGGACCGGTACCGACGGAACTCGGACCGGTCGCCGAAGACGCCGAAGAGTTCCTTCTTCATGGTATCGGTCCGTCGGATGGACGGGAGCTCATTCGACTGTAACACTCTTGGCGAGGTTCCGTGGTTTGTCGATGGATCGACCGAGTTCGTTCGCGGCGTGATACGAGAGCAACTGCAACTGGACGTTCGCGAGCAGCCCCGCCCACATCGGATGGGTCTCGGGGAGGGGGAGATGGGCGTCCGTCTCGTCTATCGCCGGGTGGCCGTCGGGCGCAACCGCGACGACGTCGGCACCGCGCGTCTGGGCCTCCTTTGCGTTCATGAGCGTCTTCTCGTCGTGACTCCCGGTGAAGATGGCGAACACTGGCGTCCGGGGGGTCACCATCGCCAGCGGACCGTGTTTCAGTTCGCCGGAGGCGAAGCCCTCTGCGTGCTCGTAGGTTATCTCCTTGAACTTCAGTGCGGCCTCCTGGGCCACGGAGTAACCGAGCCCCCGGCCGATGAAGAAGAACGCGTCGCTGTCGAGGTAGTAGTTCGCCAGCATCGACGCGCTTTCGCTGTCGACGACGCGTTGCAGGTCGCCGGGGAGCGACCGGACCCCGTCGAGGACGGCGTCGAGTTCGGGGTGTGGCGTGCCCGATTCCATGTACTCGGCGAGGTGCTGGGCGAGCAGCGAGAGCGTGACCGCCTGCGACGAGAACGTCTTCGTCGCGGCGACGCCGATCTCGGGGCCGGCGTGGATGAACAGCGACTCGTCGGCCGTGCGGACCGCGGTCGAACCGGCGACGTTCGTGACCGTCAGCACGTGCGCTCCCGCGCTGGAGGCCGTCCGCATCGCACCGAGCGTGTCCGCGGTCTCGCCGCTCTGGGTCACCGCGACGACGAGCGTCTCCTCGCTCACCGGGTCGGCGGCGACCTGGTACTCGCTGGCCCGGAACGCCCGGGCGCGGATGCCAGCCTCGTTCAGCACGTTGGCGGCGTACAGGCCGGCGTGGTAGGAGGTGCCGCAGGCGACGAACTGCACCTCCTCGAACCCGGCGATGGTCGCCGGGTCGAACACGTCGACGTCGATGGCGTCGCCCGCATCGGTGAGGTGGCTCTCGATGCTGTTGGTCAGCGAGTAGGGCTGTGACTCTATCTCCTTCAGCATGTAGTGGTCGTAGGCACCCTTGTTGACCTCCTCGGGGTTCCAGTCGACGGACTCGACGGAGCGGTCGACCGGCCTGCCCTCGACCGTGGTCACCGTCACGATCTCGGGGCGGACGGTGGCGACGTCACCGTCCTCGAGGTAGACCACCTCGTCGGTGTACTCGAGGAAGGCGGACACGTCGCTGGCGAGGAAGTACTGGTCCTCGTCGATGCCGAGGACGAGCGGCGACCCCTGTCGGGCCGCGAACACGGCGTCCTCGCCGTCGAACATCGCGGCGACGGCGTAGCTCCCCTCGAGTTCCCGGACGGCGCGGGTGAACGCCCACTTCGGGTCGACGCCGTCGTAGTAGTGGTCGACGAGGTGGGGGATGACCTCGGTGTCGGTGTCGCTCGTGAACTCGACGCCCTCGCGCTCCAGGCGGCGGCGGAGCGACGAGTGGTTCTCGACGATGCCGTTGTGGACGACGGCGATGTCGCCCGTCTCGTTCGTGTGGGGGTGGGCGTTCTCCTCGGTGGGGGCACCGTGGGTGCTCCAGCGCGTGTGCCCGATGCCGACGTTCCCGTCGGCCGACTCGACGGTGAGCTGGTCCTTCAGTTCCTGGACCTTGCCGGTGGACTTGCGCACCTCGAGCCCCGCGCCGTTCTGGAGGGCCAGTCCGGCCGAGTCGTAGCCGCGGTACTCGAGGTTCTCCAGTCCGGCGACGACCCGTTCGACGGCCTCGTCGTCGCCGACCCTGCCGACGATACCGCACATCAGACGGCCCTCCGGCGGCGGGACGGCCGCGAGTGACGAACGGTCGGGTCGTACCGGGGCGTGACGACGGCGTTCGGGTCGTGTCGGCCACACGGCGTCGGGGAACGGTCTGGGGTGGAAGTTCGTATCATTGGTGGGGATACTCAGGTTTCGGCTGTTTCGAGCTGGTACTCGAACGTCTCGTCCCGGGATAGCGCCCTGTACCGCATTACTATAGACCGGGTAAGCGAGCCGTTATCATCCCGATAAGCCAGCGAGCAGAATCGCGCCCCCGTCGTGGGTTCGCCGGGCGCGACGGTTGCGACGGTTTACGACGTCGATAGTAATGACCGTCGCGGGCATCACCCCGTACATGCCGCACGAACGCACGAGACGGCGAATTCTAGGAACGCTCGGAACCGTGACCGTCGCGACGCTCGGTGGCTGCACGAACGTGGTCGACCGGGCGTCGAACGACGACGGGACGACCGCGACTGGCGGGACCCGTCGGCCCACAGCGGCCTCGACCACGACGCGGACCGACCGACCGGAGCGGACGAGCACGGCCGACGAGACGACGACCGGGGAGTCCGACGGGTGGTCGACCGAGTCGGTCACGGTCGAGCCACCAGAGGTGTCCTACGCCGGCGTACCGGTCCCGGATGGCGAGAGCCAGTACGCCCGGATGGGCCACGACGACGCGTCCGTCACCGCGACGCTGTACGGCAACTGGAAGTGCCCGTACACCCGGGAGTTCGTCCTGACCGACCTGCCGACCGTCGTGGAGCGGTACGTCGAACCGGGGCAGGTTGCACTCGAGTTCCGGGCGGTCGCCTACCGGTCGGGAGAACCGTTCCTCGGCCCGGACGCGCCGAGGGCCGCACGGGCGGGACTCGCGGTCTGGGACGTCGACCCCGCGTCGTTCTGGTCGTACTTCTCGTACGTGTTCGGCAACCAGCCACAGGAGCGGTACGAGTGGGCACAGCCCTCCCTGTTGCTCCGGTTCGCCGAGTCGAGTGGCGTGTCCAGCCGCCGGACGGTACGGCAACGGCTCACCAACGGGTCCTACGACGACCCCGTTCGCCGGACCGTGACGGCGGCGGCCGAGCGCGGCGTCTGGTCAGTGCCCCGGGTCGCCGTCGACGGGCGCGTCACCGCCCCGACGGTCGACTTCGAGGAGACGCTCTCGCAACTCGACGAGGCGGTCCAGAACTGACGGTGGGGCGTCTGCGAGCGACGTCGGAACGGGGCGAGAACACTGCTGACGCGCACCGACGGTCGTCGAACTGACCTACGCCGCGAGGCGTTCGCTCACGAGGCGGACGGAGGTCGTCAGGGTGAACAGGAAGAGTATCACCATCCCGAGCACGAGGTCGGGCGCCGGTGCGAGCAGCGACAGTCCGAAGGCCTTGCCGGCGACGAGGAACGTCCCCAGGGCCGAGAGGCCGATGTAGGGGTACTCCCACCTGAACTCGCCCTCCTCGGACTCCTCGTCCCGTGCCGACCGCTGGTCGGCGAACTCGAAGGGGTCCAGGTGCGTGTTCAACTGGTCGGCGAGGGGCTTGCGCTCGACGATGCCCCTGCTCTGGTTGTAGTCGATGACGCCCAGTTTGTCCAGCTTCGGGAGGTGGTTCTGGTAGAGGGGGATGTAGACGCGCTGGCGCTGGGTCGAGGTCAGTCCCTGGACGGTCGTCTCGTGCTCCCACGCGGCGACCTGTTCGGCCACGTCGCGCATCCGGACGGGACCGTCCTCGCCCTCCAGGTACTTCAGGACCCAGCGGCGGCGCTGGTTCTGTAAGACGTGGAATACTTCGTCCTCGGAGAGCAACTCACACTCGGCTGCCGTGCGTTCGGGAGGTTCGATCTCGGCGTCGGTCGTTGCGGCGGTAGCGAGCGTCGTCATGGTTCCAGGTTACCCCTTAGACCCAGCCATCATAAATCCGGAATTTAGTCCCGCCATTTGCAGACGTTTGCAGACCCATTCCGACCGTTGCAAACCTTTGCATCCTCTGCTTGAACCGTTCTACGGCCGGTTTGGTGAAGCGCTGACGACGGCCGAGAACCAGCCACGAAAGAGTTCAGGATTCGGACAGTTGCAGGATTTCACCCCCGTTCGACGGCCGCTGAGCCACCCGCGTCTCCGGCCGGCCAGGCAGGCCGAACTCGGACGGTCTCCCCCCACCGTCGAGACGGGGGGAGAACGGTACTCGAACCGACAAGTAGGGCCATTTCGCGTCCCGGACGCAGAAATTAATGTCTGACCCACCGGGAGGCCGGGCGCTGAGTCGGTCGAGAGGCGGCTCGAACGAGCAACCGATAGTGATGGGTCCTCCAGGTGCTCGAGCCCGACAGGAGCGAGCCTGTGGCCTCTCGCCGGGTGTGGCCGATTCGACCGTCCCGGAAGACGGGGTCGGACTCACGCTGGTGGACCGGCCCGTCGCTCCTGGCGACCGTCGGGGTTCGTCGGGGTATGGACGAGAGACGCCATGGCCGAGAGACGGGACGAGAGACGGTTTCGGAGACGCCACGGCCGAGAGATGCGACGAGAACCGCGACGGCCGAGAGACGCGACGAGAGTCGCGACGTGCTGGCGTGCAGGCCGCTACACGGTCGTGGACGTGACGCGAGGAAGCGGCCTTCGGCGGATCACGGACGGGTCACAGGGTGCTCGCTGGCCGGGTGCGGGACCCGTGACCCGCGTCCCCCGCGTGTCGCGACCGCTCTCTGGGCGGCGCGTGTGGACGGGAAGAAGCGGCGGAACCGAACGGAGGAGTCAGGTCAGGCCGCAGCGGTCGGCGTGCACAGGCGGACGTCGCCGTTGGCGTAGACGTGGTTCGCCGAGTCGAGGCAGACGTCCCCCCGGTCGGGGTTCCGGATACCTGCTCCCTCCCCGATCCGGAAGAACGACCCGCCGTCGGACTGGTACTCCCGGTAGAGCAAAGGCCCGTCCGGGACGGCCCGGCCGTCCTGCAACCGTATCGCCTCCGCCTCGTGGGCCTCCGTCCGGACGAACACCGTCGCGTAGGGGTGGTCCGTGTAGATGGGGCCCGACTCCTCGGCCAGCACGTCGTCGAGGGTCTGGACCGCCGTCAGTTCCGTCTCCGTGTAGGACAGGCGCTCGTGCTGCGTCTCGAAGACGGGGCTGTCGGGCGTCCCGTCGCTGGAGACCAGCATCACGCCCGGGAACACCAGCACGAAGACCAGGAGGACGGGGACGACGGTTCGGGTGTCGAGGGACCGCCCGAGGTGTCTGAGTCCCAGGGCGCTCAACAGCGCCATCGGCGCGTACAGGAACGCGAACCACCGACCGGGGACGAAGTTGTCGACGTTGAACAGCGGCAGGCCGAGGACGAAGACGAGCATCACGACGACGGCGATGACCAGCGTGAACGTCGCGTGGTTCGCCCGGCGTCGCCGGAGGACCACGAGACTGCCCACGATGGTGGCACAGAGCAGGAGCAGGAAGCCGAGCGTGTCGAGATAGGTCACCAGTTCCGCGACGAACTGCGACCCGACGCTCCCGCCACCGGCGGCCGCACTCCCGGAACCGTCGCTGGTGACGCCGTTCATGAACCCGGCCGAGGAGACCAGCGTCACGTAGAGGTAGTTCACCACCGTCTCGAGGAAGGTGTCCCCCCGGTACGGCGTGAGCGACCACATGAACGTGATGAGTCCCACGTCGAACGCGAGTACGCCGACGAGACTCACCGGTTCGGACAGCTGGTAGAGGAACGGCGTGTTCGGTGCTGGTTCGTCGAAGAAGTCGAACTGCACCAGCACCTGTCCGACCAGTCCCGTCCCGAGGAGGACGAGCATGATGAACGACGAGATCTGGTGCGTGAGGATGACGGCGGTGCTGAAGAGCACCAGGAGCGCGTAGTCCCGGGGGTTCGTGTCCGTCTGGAGGAGGTGCAACAGCGAGAACAGCAGCGCGAGGAAGAACACGAGGCCCATGCTCGTCGGGATGACGTGGATCCCCCACCGGACAGCGTGGTCGGCCACGACGTACGTCGTCGCGGCGAACGCCGCCCAGCGTGGGGGCACGAGTGTGCCTGCCGCCCCGTAGACGAGGAGGACCGACAGTGGCATCACGACGCCGAGCGAGAGGTAGAGGCCGTTCCGGAGCGAGACGCCGTACAGTTCCGTCGCGGCGACCGTCAGGACGTGGTAGAACGGCGACGCGTAGTACTTGCTGTCGGAGATGGCCGCGAGCGACCCGTCCCGGAGCATGGTCTCCACGTAGGTCGTGTGCGACCAGACGTCGACGCCCACGAACCCCGGGGCGGTGTAGAGCGCGGCGAACCGCACCAGGAAGCCGAACGCGACGACCTGGGTGAGGACGACGCCCGGGTGGAAGTGGCGGTCCCGGAGGAACAGCACCTGCGCGAACAGCATCGTGCCGACGAGCGCGCCGAGGTCGTAGAAGGAGACGGTCCGTCGGCCCGACAGCGTCGCGAGCAGGACCATCCCGGCGAGACCGAGACAGACGACCGTCGGGGCGAACCTGGCGAACCCGGACCCGAACCGCGGGACGCTGTTCCGGGACCGGTCCGTCCGGACTGCGAAGAGGTAGAGACCGCACGCGACTCCGACGACGATGGGGAGCGTGCGGATGTATATCTGCGAGGAGAGGAACCGCAGCGGGAACAGGCCAAGCGCGAGCAGCACCCCGAGGACCGCACCGACCACGTCGAGTCGGGCGCCGGTCACGCGCTCCCGGAGCGTCGGGCTATGCAGGGACATCCGCTACCTCCGTCGGCTGACCGAGGGCGTCGCGGTACACGTGCAGGAGTCGCTCGCCCATCCGGTCGAGGCCGAGCGATTCGAGGCGCTCGCGGCCGTTCGCCCGTCCCGCGTCGAGGGCCGCGGCCGTCCCCTCGACGAGTTCCGTCCGCGACGAACAGACGTACGAGTGCTCGACGCCGTCCAGCACCTCGTCGACGAAGCCGACGTCCGTGGAGACGACCGGCACGTTGCAGGCCGCCGCCTCCTTGACGACCATCGGGCCGCTCTCGCGCCGGGAGGTGACGAGGACGGCGTCGCTCGCGTTCATGAACAGCGGGACGTCCTCGTAGGGCACGTCGGAGATGGTCTTCAGCACCGGGTCGCCCGGGACGTCCTCGACCACGGACTCCGCGAGGGGGTAGTTCTTCACGGTCCGACTGGGCGGGTACGGGAAGAGGACGACCCGCTCGTCGGGGTCCCAGCCGAGCTGTTCGCGCGCCTCGGCCCGCGGTATCGGCCGGAACAGGCTGGTGTCGACGCCGAAGGGGACGAGGTGGTGGTCGCAGTCGAGTCGGTCCGAGACGGCCGGTGACGGGGCGACGACGGCGTCGCTCCGGCGTGCGGACCACGCGCTCACCGTGTCGAGCCATCCGGCGGCACCCATTATCTCCGACCCCCAGAGCGTCAGTACGACCGGGCGCCGGGGCTGTGCGAGGGCGATGGGGCCGAGGAGGCCGTAGTTCACGTGGACGACGTCGACGTCGTCGGTGGCCGACCGGAGGACGCGCCGGTAGAGCGAGGCGTACGACCGGGGCGACCGCGTCGTCCCCTCCCGACTCGGAAGCGACACCACCGTACAGGTTACGCCACGCGTCTCGAGCGCCTCGACCTGCTTCTCGAAGAACGACGACTCGGAGGTGACCAGCTGGAGGACGTGCATCGGTCAGGACGCCCCCGCCGCGAGGAGTCGTTCGACGACCACGTCGGTGGTGTCCCGGTGGTCGGCGAGGAGGCGCTCGCGGCGCGCCGTCCAGTCCGCCTCGTACGTCTCGTCGAGGATGTCGACGGCCTGTTCGAGCGCGTCGGCGTGCCGGGTCGGCCCGTGGCAGGGGAAGACGAGGCCCGCCGTCGCGAGCGCCTGGGTCAACCCCGTCTCGTTCTCGTGGGCGTAGATGGCCGGCGTCCCGAGGACGGCGCTCTCGGCGGTCATCGTCCCGCTCTCGCCGACGAACAGGTCGGCGTAGGCCAGCAGGTCGTGCATGTGGTGCGGGTCGACCGTCGCCCGGTGGTCTTCCACCGACTCCGGGAGGGGCTTCTCCGAGGTGACCAGCACCTCGGCACCGGTCGCCTCCAGGCGTTCGACCACGTCTTCGAGGTCGCTGAATCCCTCGCCGCCGGCGTTGTGCATCGCGTTCCACCGGACGAGTCGGAGGACGACGAACGTGTCGTCGGGGCCGACGTGGACCGACTCCAGCGCCGCCGGCGACGGGGTGAACCGGTCCGGGTGCAGGTAGGCGAGTTCGTGGCACCCGGGGTACGAGAACTGCTTCGGCCCGGCGTCGCCCCGGTAGCACTGTGGCGTACAGATGACGTCGGCGAAGGGGAACGCGAGGCGGTTGGAGAGCGTCGCGTGTTCCGTGTCGGTGAAGACGACGCTCCGGGCCCCGAGGAGGGTCGCGACGTGGGAGGCCGCCACCCCGCCGATGGCGGTCACCACGTCGGGGCGGTGCTGGCGGGCGGCCCGCCAGAGGCGGTACTCGTAGGTCAACTGCGAGACGGCCACGTGGTCGTCCGGACCGCGAGACGCGAGCGGCGTGTAGTCGATGCCAGTCGCGTCGAGCAGGTCGAGCGTGACGTCCTTGTCGACGGCGTAGACGTGGACGCCGTGTCCCCGGTCCCTGAGGGTCTCGATGGCGTGCTTGTAGAAGTGGACGTGTGCCGGATGCTGCACGCTGACGACGGCCTCCATCAGCCACACCTCCGGTCGGATTCGGTGTCGGGATACATGGTCAGAGTCGCTCGTAGACGAAGCCGTGGTCCAGGGCCCGCTGCTCGTCGAACAGCGCGTTGACGTCGACGAGGACGGGGTCGTCGGCCATCGACTCGGCGAGACTGGCGAGGTCCAGTCGCTCGAACTCCCGGTGGGCCGTCGCCAGGACGACGCCGTCGAACCCGTCGAACGACAGTTCCGCCTGTCCATCGACCTCGAACTCGCGGGCCACGTCCTCGGGCGCGACGTAGGGGTCGTACCCGGCGAGGTCGACGCCGAAGCTCCGGAGCTGGTTGATGACGCCCTCTACCTCGGACGTGCGGACGTCGCCAACGTTCGGCTTGTACGCAAGGCCCAGTATCAGCAGGCGACTGTCGCCGATGACGCGCCCGCTCTCGTTGAGGGCGCGTATCGTCAGGTTGGCCGTGTGCGTCGGGACGTACTCGTTCATCTCCCGGGCCTGCAGGATGAGTTTGGGCGAGAAGCCCTCGCGCTCGGACCGGTACGTGAGGTAGAGCGGGTCGACCGGGATGCAGTGCCCGCCGACGAGTCCGGGCCGGTACTCGTCGTGGAAGTTCCACTTCGTGCCGGCGGCGTCCAGCACGTCGTGGGTGTCCAGACCCATGTGGTCGCAGGCGACGGCGAGTTCGTTCACGAGCGCGATGTTCAGGTCGCGCTGGACGTTCTCGATGACCTTCGCGGCCTCGGCCGTCTCGACGTCCGGCGTGCGGGTGACGCCGGCGTCGACGATGCGCTCGTAGAGACGCTTGACGTCCTCGCCGACCGCGGGGTCGCGTGCGCCGACGAGTTTCACCACCTCGCTGACGTTCCGCCCGGTGACGCCGGGGGCGACGCGCTCGGGGGAGTACGCGACGTGGAACTCCTCGCCCTCGGTGAACCCCGACCCGTCTTCGAGGGCGGGGACGAGCACCTGCGACGTGGCCCCGGGGAACACGGTCGACTCGAGGACGACGGTCGTCCCCGGCGACAGGTGTCTGCCCACCGTCTCGCCGGCGGCCTCGACGTACTGGAGGTCGGGGCTCTGCAGGTCGTCGACGGGCGTCGGGACGGTGATGACGACGTAGTCGGCGTCGCCGACCGACGTCGGGTCGGCGGTGAACTGGACGTCGCTGTCGGCGACGACGTCGTCGCCCAGGCACTCGCTGGTGTCCTCGCCGGCCCGGAGTCGTTCGACCTTCGACTCGTCGACGTCGTAGCCGACGACGTAGGCGCCCCGGTCGTCGAACGAGACGGCGAGGGGCAGGCCCACGTAGCCCAGGCCGACGATGCAGACGGTGTCAGTCATCGAGACCGACCCCGCGGTAGAGAACGGTGTCGTCGCGGCGCAGGTGCGTGAGCGCCTGGCGCCCGTCGACGACGACGAGCGGTCTGTCGTCCGGTCCCAGCGCCGGCACGTCGAGTCGCTCGAAGTGCTCCTGCGGGGTGACGAGCACGACGGCGTCGAACTGGTCGTCCCGGTAGCCGACGTAGGACCGGACCTCGGCGCCGGCCGCCTCGAAGACGTCGTGGTCCTCGAGAATCGGGTCGAAGGCGACGACGTCGGCCCCCGCCGCGTCGAGGCGCTGGACGACCGGCAGTGCGGGCGTCGCCCGGATCTCGGCCACGCCGGGCCGGTAGGTCAGGCCGAGGACGAGCACCGACGCGTCGGCCGGGTCGACCCCCTGCTCGGCGAGGGCGTCGAGCGCGAGTTCCGCCGTGTAGGACGGCATCGCCTCGTTGACCGACCGTGCCGTCTCCAGCAGGGCCGTCTCCTCGTCGAACTGGTCGATGAGGAAGTGGGGGTAGTACGGGATGCAGTGACCGCCGACGCCGGCACCGGGCGTGTGGATGTCACAGTACGGCTGGGTGTTGGCGACGGAGATGGCCTCCACCACGTCGATGCCGAGTTCGGACGCGTGACGGCCCAGTTCGTTCGCCAGGGCGATGTTGACGTCGCGATAGACCCCCTCGAACACCTTGACGGACTCGGCCGTCGTGGCGTCGGAGACCGTGATGACGTCGTTGGTGGTTATCTCCCCGTAGACGAGGGCGGCCGCGCGGGTGCTCTCGTCGTCGACGCCGCCGACGACCTTCGGGTAGCTCCCCCGGATGTCCTCGAGCGCCTGGCCGCTGGAGGTGCGCTCCGGACAGAACGCCAGACCGAACTCGTCGCGGGAGAGACCGCTCTCGCGTTCGAGCAGCGGGAGCAGGACGTCCTCGCAGGTTCGCGGGGGGAGCGTGGACTCGGCGATGACCAGGTCGCCCGGGTCGAGGCCGTCGGCGATGCTGCGGGCGACGTCCGTCACGACCGAGAGGTCGGGGTCGTCGTCCTCGTCGACGAGCGTCGGGACGATGACGACGTGCACGCTCGCCTCGTCGGCGGCGTCCGCTGCGTCCGTGGTGGCCCGGAGCCACTCGGCCGTGACGGCCTCCTCGACGGCCGATCGGAGGCCGGGTTCGCCGGCGACGTGGCTCTCGCCGCGGTTCACCGTCCGGACGACGAACCGGTCGGTGTCGACGCCGACGACGTGTTCCGTCGTGTGGGCGTACACGGTCGCCAGCGGGAGGCCCATCTTCCCGAGTCCGTAGACCGCGACGGGGACCTGTCCGCTGGTCAGGGCGGCACGCTGTTCGTCCGGGGTGGCACTCGCGTCGTACAGCTGTCGGTAGTCGTGTTTCGTTCTCATCTGAACTCGTTGGTTCCGCGAAGTTCGGCAGGCAGTGGTCGGTGCGTCGCCGGGACGCCGACCGCGAGCGTCTCCGGGGGTACGTCCGCCGTCACGACGGCGCCGGCGGCGACGAAGGCGTCCTCGCCGACGGTAACGCCGGGGAGGACTGTCGCGTTCGCCCCGATGGAGACGCCGTCCTCGATGGTCGGGCCGTCGAGGTCGACGTCCCGTCGGAGCGGGTACGGGTCGTTCGTCAGCACCGCACGGGGCCCGAGGAAGACGCGGTCGCCGATGGTCGTCCCCGGCGGGACGTAGACGCCGGTCTGCATGCGCACCTCGTCGCCGACGTCGACGTGGCCGTCGAGGACGACGTTCGACCCGACGAGCACGTCGTCGCCGATGCTCGTCGCCTCGCGGACCACGGCGTTGTGGCCCGTCACGAATCGGTCGCCGATGTCGACGTCGGCGTAGACGATGGTGCCGGCGCGGATGGTCGCGTCCGAGCCGATGACCGTCTCGCGTTCGCCGTCCTCGGCGCGTCGAACCGTCGCGTCGCGGATGTCGCAGCCCGGGCCGACGGTGACCCAGTCGGTCGTCCGCGTCCCGCTCATGGCCGGGACCCCGCGGCGGCGCTGTTCGGTCGGATGGGGTGACGTGTGGCGTATCTCATCGTTGGGAGTGTGGCCCGCGGCGGTCGAGATGACCACCGCGGGGGTTGGGGGCACTCGGTCCCCTACCCCTTTCATTATCGTTCTGGTAAAGCGGCGATTAGAGCCAGTATAAGCCGTCTCCGGACGATTCACTCGGTCCGGGCGTCGACGACGCTCCCGTCGGTGGGCGTCTCTGCGGCAGCCCGGTCGAGTGCCCGGGTGACCTCGAGAACGGCCAGTCCGTCGGCCGGTGGGACGACCGGTTCGGTGCCGGTCGTGACCGCCTCGGCGAACGAACGCACCTCGCGCTTCAGCGGTTCCCCCTGGTCGACCGGGACGCGTTCGACGAGCGTCTCCCCCTGCCCGTGGCCGCCGTCGGCGGCGACCTCCGGCGAGGCGACGCGGTGGACCGCGACCGTCTGGTCGATGTAGTCGACCGTGACCCGGCAGTCGAGCGTCGACACCGTGAGTTCGCGCACCTTCTCCGGAGTCACGCGACTGGCGGTGAGCGTGCCGACGACCCCCGAATCGAACGCGAGCGTCCCCGTGGCGTACCGCCCCTCGGCCGCGCCGACGGCGTCGCAGGCGGTGAGGTCGCCGTCGACGAGGTCCATGACGACGTCGACGTCGTGGATCATCAGGTCCATGACGGCGGTGTCGTGGATCTCGCGGTCCGGGGGCGGGCCGAGCCGGCGGGCGGTGACCGAGACGACGTCGAGGTCCTCGACGACGTCGCGAAGCACGTCGACGGCCGGGTTGAAGCGCTCGACGTGGCCGACCTGGACGGTCACGTCGTTGGCCGCCGCGAGGGCGGCGAGTTCCCGACCGGCCTCCGGTTCGGCGACGAACGGTTTCTCCACGAGGACGTGGACGCCCTGTCGGATACAGGCCGCCGCCATGTCGTAGTGGTACGCCGTCGGCACGGCGATGGAGACCACGTCGACGGCGTCCAGCAGCTCTTCGCGACCCATCGCCCGGGTCCCGTAGCGGTCGGCGACCTGTTCAGCCCGTGCCCTGTCGACGTCGAAGACGCCCGTCAGCGCGGTCTCGGGGACGTCGTCGTAGACGCGGGCGTGGTTCTCGCCCATGCTCCCGACGCCGAGGACGCCGGCGCGGAGCGGCGTGGACTCAGACACCCGCCACCTCCACGTCCTCGGCGAGGACGCGACCGACGTACGCCGCCGCCTCCCGCGAGACGTTCGGGTGGACGGGGAGCGACAGCACCTCGTCGGCCAGTCGCTCGGCCACGGGTGCCTCGACGTCGACGCCGACGCCGTCGTATGCTGGTTGCTCGTGGATGGGCGTCGGGTAGTAGACCGCGCTGTCGATGCCGTGCGATGCGAGTGCGTCCCGGACCTCGTCGCGGTTCCCGCACCGTATGGTGTACTGGTGGTAGGCGTGTTCTCTGCCGTCGGGGACGGTCGGGGTGACGGCTGGCGTGTCCTCGAGGGCCGCCGTCAGGATCCGGGCGTTGTCCCGGCGGGCCTCGACGAACTGCCCGAGGCGCTCCAGCTGGACGGACCCGATGGCGGCGGCCATGCTCGTCAGCCGGAAGTTGTGACCGAGTTCCACGTGCTCGTACCCGGAGGACGCACGTCCGTGGTTGACGAAGCGCGCCGCGGCCGCTGCCACGTCGCTCCGGTCGGTCGTGACCATCCCGCCCTCGCCCGTCGTCATGTTCTTCGTCGGGTAGAAGCTGAACGTCCCGACGTCGCCGACCGCGCCGACGGGCTCGCCGTCGAAGGTCGCACCGTGAGCCTGTGCAGCGTCCTCGACCAGCGGGACGTCGTAGGTGTCGGCGACGTCCGCGAGGTGGTCGAGGTCGGCCGGCAGTCCGTAGAGGTGGACGGCCAGGATGGCGTCGACGTCGCCGCCGAGGTCGCGGATTCGCTCCTCGACGCTGTGGGGGTCGAGGTCGTACGTCCCGGGGTCGACGTCGGCGAACGCCGGCGTGGCTCCCGAGAGACGGACGGCGTTGGCCGTGGCGACGAACGAGAACGGCGTCGTGACGACCGTACTGCCCGGACCGACGCCGACCGCTTCGAGCGCCGCGTGCAACGCCGTGGTCCCGTTCGAGGTCGCGACGGCGTGGTCTGCGTCGCACGACGCCGCGAACGCGGTCTCGAACGACCGGACCGCCGGCCCGTCGGCGAGCTGGCCGGAGCGAAGCACGTCCACGACGCGGTCGACCGCTGCGTCGCTCACCTCGGGGTCGGCGATGGGTATCTCGTCCGGGACCGACCCGGGTGTGGGCGGCCCCGACTCCCGTTCGCCCGTCATCGTCGCTCCGTCTCCCCCCGGTTCGCTCCCCGACCCGGGTCGGTCGGGTCGGTCGCGGATGGCGTGCTGGGGACTCGTCTCGTGCGATGCGGCGGCCGAACCGGATAGCGTGCTGGCATCATCTATTGTCCTCGCGGTTCGGGGCGTGAGGCCCCGAGGTACGTGGCGAGCACTCGGTCGGTGAGCTGGTTTACTATTCGGCAGTTAAACCCGGCGCCCGGGGTCGGTTCTCGGGTCGTCGAAGCCCGGACGTCGCCTTATCGTGGCGCTAATGTCCGGACGTGAATCGTTGGCAGCGAGAACGGAGTCGGGGGTATTTACACGCCGACCGGCTAGGGGTCGTCGATGAACACGCGAACGAGTCGGTGGACGACGGACCTCCTCGTCGTCCTCGCGTCGACGGTCCTCGCGACGGGGGCCGTCCTCTTCGACGTCGGCGCGTCGCTCACCAGAACCGTGCTGGTCGCCCCCCTCGTCGTCTTCCTCCCGGGGTACGCACTCGTCTCGGCGCTCTTCCCCGAGTCGTACGACGGCGGCGTCGACGACAGGGGCGCCGTCGCAGCGCCGGGAACCGTCGGGACGAGCATCTCCGTCGCCGGGCGCGTCGGTCTCTCGGCGGCGGCCAGCATCGCACTGCTCCCCGCCGTCGTGACGACGTCCGGGTTCGTCTACGGACGGTTCCAGGTCGCGCTGAGCCTCTACGTCGTCGCGGCCGTCACGGTCGTCCTGACGCTCGTGGCCCTGCTCCGGCGCGGGTCGTGCCCGCCCGGGGAACGGTTCGGCGTCCCCACGACGGGGACGCTCTTCGAGTCCATCGCGCGCCCGTTCCGGGTGCGAGAGAAGACGCTCTCCGAGGGTCCGACCTTCCAGCCGGAGTCGTGGGGCGGCCTGTTGCTGAACGTTGCCCTGGGCGCGAGCGTGTTGCTCCTGCTCAGCACCGTCGTCGTCGGGTACGCGTACCCCACACAGGAGGAGCAGTTCACGGAACTGTACATCGTCACCGAGACGGGCGACGGCGAGTTCGTGGCGGCCGACTTCCCCGCCGAGTTCGAGGCCGGCGAGAGTCGGCCGGTGTACGCCACCGTCTCGAACCACGAGGGCGACCGCCAGTCATACACGCTCGTGGCGACGCTCCAGCGCGTCGAACAGTCCGGTGACGGGACGCGTGTGACGCAGGAGGCGGAACTCACGCGAGTCTCGCGGACGCTCCAGGACGGCGAGACGGCCCGCATCAGGCACGACCTGCAACCGTCGTTCGGCGGCGACCGCCTGCGCGTGCAGTACCTGCTCTACCTCGGCGACCCGCCCGCTGACCCGTCCGCCGAGAACGCCTACCGGACCGCACACGTCTGGATCAGCGCCGACGGCGGGTCCGGGAGCGTGACCGCCGACTCGTCGACGACCGGCCCGTCGGCCTCGGCGTACGACTCTCCCTCCCTGGTCTCGACGGGGGGCGCGTGACCGATGTGGCCCTGGGAACACCTCGCGTTCGGCTACGTGCTCTACTCGCTCGCCGCCCACACAGTGTGGCGACGGGCACCCGGCGGGGCCGAGACGGTCGCGCTCGTCCTCGCCACACAGTTCCCCGACCTCGTCGACAAGCCCCTGTCGTGGGGGCTGGAGCTCTTCCCGTCCGGCTACGCCGTCGGCCACTCGCTGCTGTTCGCGGGTCCGCTGGCGACCGCCGTGCTGGTCGTGGCTCACCGTCGCGGCCGACTCGGCGTCGGCACCGCGTTCGCAGTCGGGTACGCGTCCCACCTCGCGGGCGACGTGCTCAGCCCGTTCCTATCGGGCAGGCCGCTCGGCTTCGAGCGCGTCCTCTGGCCGTTCGTGGACTTCCCTGCCTACGAGACGGACCGCGGGTTCGTCGGGCGCTTCGGGTACTACGTCGGCCGCTACCTGCACGAGGTCGCCCAGCCGGAGAACCTCCCGTTCGTCCTCGGGTACCTCGCGCTGTTCGGCGCAGTCGGCGTCCTCTGGCTGACTGACGGGGCACCGGGCGTGCGCGAGGCCGTCGACGCGCTGCGCGGGTTCGTCGACGAACGGTGACCAACGCGGCGGCTTATACCACTGCTAAGGTCGGTGCTGCGCCGGCTTAGCCGGGATATAGGAAAACCCCGACAGCACCGCGTACGGTACGATGACCGGACACTCACAGGCGACGCCCCGGACCGAACCGGCCCCGCCAGTCGAGGACGCGACGGTCGACGCGACGACGCTCGCATCGTTCCTCGACGCACGCATGACCGGACCGGAGACGACGGTCGACGGCGTCGCCGCACTCGACGACGCGACTGCTGACGACCTCGCGTTCTGCAAGTACGACGACCCGGCCCGGGTCCGCGACTCCGACGCGGGCGTCCTCATCTGTCCGCCCCCGGTCGGCTACCTGGCCGGCAGGACGCTCGTCCACGCCGAGCGACCCCGGGCCGCCTTCGTGAAGGCCGTCACCGAGTTCTTCCGGGGCGAGCGCACCGAGACCGTCGTCCACCCGTCGGCAGTGGTCGAACCGGGTGCGACCCTCGGAGACGGCTGTTACGTCGGCGCGCATGCGTACGTCGGCGAGTGCGTCACCGTCGGCGACCGGTGCACCATCGGCCACGGGAGCGTCCTCGGGGCCGACGGCTTCGGCTTCGCACGGCTGGCGGACGACCGACTCGAACGGCAGGTCCACGTCGGGACGGTCGTCCTGGAGGACGACGTCGAGGTCGGCGCGAACTGTTCCATCGACCGGGCGGTGTTCGACGAGACGGTGGTCGGCCGCGGGACCAAGGTGAGCGGGAACGTCCACCTCGCACACCAGGTCGAACTCGGCGAGGACGTCACGGTCGCCTTCGGCAGCGGGTTCGCCGGCGGGTCCACCGTCGGCGACCGGGCGGTCGTCCACCCGAACGTCTCCGTCGCCACCGACGTCAGCGTCGGCGCGGACGCCGAACTGGGGATGAACGCGACCGTCCTGGACGACGTGCCGGCCGGCACGACCGTCGTCGGGACGCCCGCCGCACCGACGGGTGAGTCCCGATGAGGGCCGACGAGGGCGCGCTGGCCGAGGAGACGGCCGACGCCGCGACCGGCGACGTGGCGTTCACGTTCGACTGGTACGGCGACTTCCTCGATAGACTGTGCGACCACGGCCGTCGGTTCCGGGACTACGAGGCCGACCTGCGCGCCGGCGACGTGGTGCTCCGCCACGACGTGGACTGGTCGCCCGAGCGCGCCCTGCGGACGGCGCGGATGGAGGCAGACCGGGGCATCTCGGCGACGTACTTCTTCCTCGTCTCCTCGCCGTTCTACAACGTCGTTCACAAGCCGAACCGCCGGATACTCGAGCACCTGGAGTCGCTGGGGCACGACGTCGGCCTGCACTTCAGCACGCACCAGTACTGGAGCGAGGAACCGCCGGAGTCGGAACTCGTCGCACGCGTCGCCGACGAGAGGGCGATACTGACGGGTGCTGGTGCGGACCCGGTCGACGCGGTGTCGTTCCACCGCCCGCCCGAGTGGGTGTTCCGCCGGTCGTTCCAGGCCTTCGACAGCACCTACGAGGAGCGCTTCTTCACGGACATCGCGTACCGGGGCGACTCGAACCAGCGCTGGCGCGAGGACCCGCCGCTGGCCGGGGGCGTCCCCGAGAAGATGCAGGTCCTCACCCATCCCGGCCTCTGGGGCGACCAGGACGCGACGTTCGACGAACGCCTCGACGCGCTCTGCACCCGGACCCTGGGCCGGACGCACCGGTTCATGCACGACCAGTTCGTCGAGAAGAAGTACAACATCGACGAGTACTGCGAGGTCGGCCCGTCGACGGTCGCGTCGTCGTCCCCCTCGCGCTGACCGGGCGGCGAACGGAGCTACTCCTGGCCGGTCAGTCGTCGTACACCAGCACTTCCAGGTCCTCGTTCTGCCGGACGTCGAACGCCATCGCCAGCAGGAGCGAGAGGCACCCGATGACGAACAGCAGCAGCGGGTTACCCCCGTCACCGTCACCGTCGCGCGAGAGCGCTCCGGCGACGAGCGAGAGAAGTCCGCCCCCGGCACTCAGTGCGCCGAGGACGTAGAACAGGGGGAGCGGGTGGAAGTCCCGGACGAGGTACTTGGCCCGGAGTCGGCGGAGGAACCCGCGGAGGAGCAGCGTCGACACTCTCGGGACGTACGTGCGGTAGCGGATGTGACTCGTCTCGTCCTTGTAGACCGCCCGGCGTTGCACGTCGGCGACGCGCATCCCGTGGGTGTTGAGTCGGACGAGCAGGTCGTTGCAGTAGCCGTAGCCCTCGTACATGTCCTCGATGCCGACCGCGTCGAGTGCCTCGTGGCTGATGGCCGTCGACCCGTTCTGGGGGTCCATCTGCTTCCAGTAACCGCTCGCGATCTTCGTCAGGAAGGTCAGCGCGAAGTTCCCGACCTGCCTGAACGCCGGCATGTCGTCCCGGTCTCGCCCGAGCAGTCGGTTCCCCTTCGCGTACTCGGCGTCGCCGGCGGCGACGGGTGCGACGATGCGCGCGACGATGTCGGGTTCGGTCTGCCCGTCGCCGCCCATGACCGCCGTCACGTCGACGCCGTCTTCCAGCGCCCGGAGGTAGCCGGTCTTGATCGCGCCGCCGACCCCACGGTTCGTCTCGTGCTGCAGCGGGACGACCCTGGGTTCGAGCGCGACGCCGCCGTCGGTCACGGGTGGTGTGGCGTTCGGCGGTTCGTTCGCCGCGCTCGCGTGGCGCTGTATCTCCGCCCAGGTGCCGTCGGTGGACGCGTCGTCGACGACGTACGCCCGGTCGACGAACTCGGGCAACGTCTCGATGACCGAGCCGATGTGGGCCTCCTCGTTGTAGGCCGGGACGACGACGCCGACGGTCTTGTCGCCGTACATGCGCTACTCGGCGGTCTCCGCCTCGACGTCGACGAGCGTCGGGGGGGTCGTTCGGCGCCGCGAGAGGACGAGGATGGTTCCGAGGACGATGCTGGCCAGTGCGAGGTAGGTCTTCCGTTTCATGGTCGTACTCGTCTGCGGTCGAGGCTTCGCCCCGACGTCGTTTTATTATACGACTGATAAACCGCACCAGCGACTGGGTCTGTTGGACCTGCACACGCCGTTAAGTCGAGAATAAGTAAACTGGTGGCTGTCGTCCGAGACGACGAATGCAACAGCGTGCGTGCGACCCGGGGGGTCGCTGATGCCTCCGGCGAGGTTCGACCACCGGGCCGAAAGCGGTCCAGACCGCGTCCTGCTCGTCGGTGACCGGGTGTCTGCACTCGGACCGGTCATCGAGACCGAACTCGACGGGGTGTCCGTCCTCCTCGAGGATGACGGAGACGCCGCCATCGACCGTCTCGACGGAGACCCCGGAATCGGGTGCGTCGTCGTCACCCACGACCCACCGGCGGTCGACGGCCTGGCCGTGCTGGAGGCCGTGCGCCGTCGGTTCCCGAGGCTCCCGTTCGTCGTCCGCGTCGTCGACGGCGACGAGTACGTCGTCGAGCGAATCCTCGACGCCGGGGCGACTGACGTCGTGGAGGCCGAGGACCGGTCGGCCGAGGCGCTGCTGACCCGGCGCGTCGCGCACGCACTCGGGTCCGACGGCGACGGGACGGCAGGGGACCGACGTCTGGCCGTCCTGCAGGACCTCGTCGACCGCCTGGCGACGGCCGACTCCGACGTGGCGGTCGGCGAACTGGTCGAACGCGCGACGACCGCCCAGCCGTCGGTCGCCCGCGCGTCGGTCTACCTGTTCGACGACGAGGCGAACGTCCTCCGTCCGGCGACGGACGACAGGGAGGGACGGACGGTCGGCCCGACCGACGGGTCCCCGGTCTGGGACGCCTTCGTCGAGGGCGAACCGGTCGCCGGCGGGTTCGGCCGCGACGACGACGGTGCGACCGACCGCCGATACGGTGTCGTCGCCCCGCTCGAGGAGTACGGCGCTCTGGTGGTGGAACCGCTCGGTGGCGGACGCCTCGACGATGGATTCCGCCGGTTCGTCGGGACCGTCGCCTCCGTCGCCGTCCAGTCGCTACGTCGCCTCGGCAGGGAGCGCACCCTGAGCGAGCAGAACCGCGAACTCGACCGGTCGACGGACCGACTGGACCGACTCGAAGCGACCGTCGACCTGTTGCTCGACGTCGAGACGGCGGTCACCGGCGCGACGAGCAGGGAGGACGTAGAATCGGCCGTCTGCGACCGACTCGCCGAACGCGAGGGGGTTAGTTTCGTCTGGGTCGGTGGCCTCGACGACGAGGGTCGGCGTCTCGTCCCCCGCGCCTGGGCCGGCACCGAGCGCGGCTACCTCGACGCCGTCGAGTTCTCGCTCGACGACGACGCCGGGGACCCGTCGGTCCGGGCAGTTCGAGACAGGCGGGTCGTCCACGTTCCACACGTCTCGCGCGAACTCCGCGGTGCGTCGTGGCGACGGGAGTTGCTCAACCGGGGCCACCAGTCCGTCCTCAGCCTCCCGCTGGTTCACGACGGGTCGCTCTCCGGCGTCCTGACGGTGTGTGCCTCCGCCCCGGACGCGTTCGACGACCTCGAAGAGCGCGTCCTCGAGGAGATATCGAACTCGGCCGCCTACGGCATCGACGCCATCGAGCGACGGGAGGCGCTCGTCGTCGACAGCGTGGTCGAACTGGAGGTTCGGATACCGGAGTCCACCGAGGTCCTCCAGCGGTTGGCACGGCACGTCGAGGGGACGGTCTCGTTCGAGGGCCACGTCTCCACGCCCGACGCGACGTCGATGCTGTACGTCTCCGTCTCCGGTGCGTCGACGTCGTCCGTCCTCGACTTCCTCGGCGACTCGGTGTCCGTCGACGACGTGGACCACGTGACCGACCGGGAGGGCGACGGACTGTTCGTGCTCACCGTCTCGGACCCCGCACTCGTCACGTGGGTCACGCAGGCCGGTGCGGCCATCCAGGCCCTGACCGCGACGCCAGCCGAGACGAGACTCGACGTGGAACTGCCACGGCCAGCCAACGTCCGGGGGTTCGTCGAGAGCCTGCAGGAGACGTATCCCGACGCCGAACTGGTCACCACCCACACGTACGACCGCCCACTCACGTCGCGGCGGACGTTCATGGCGAGCCTCGGCGACCGATTGACCGACCGACAACTGGAGGTGCTGGAGACCGCCTACCGAAACGGGTACTTCGAGTGGCCCCGGACGCGAACGGGCGAGGAGATAGCGTCCCTCCTCGACATCACACAACCGACGTTCAACAACCACCTCCGGGTGGCCGAACGAAAACTGTTCTCGCTGCTCTTCGACGAGGAGACGGTCCCCGGTGGGAAACACACGTAGTGACCCGGGCCGACCGACACTAACTCCGTAGCTACAACGCTCACTTGCCGACAGTAAGAAGGGCCGCCAATGGACTCAACGGACGTCGACCTCCCGAATCGACGGTGGACGCAGGTTCGACCGTCGCTCGGACGGGGTGGGGAGGCTGTCGCAGGACGGACGCTGCCCGCGTGGCGCTCGGACGCGGCGGACTCGGACACGGTGCTCGTCGCCGACGTACGACTCGCGAACGACCCGCTCGCGCTCGCGCGCACGCTCGGCGCAGTTCCCGGTGCCACCGTCGTGCCCGACCACCACACCGTCTCGTCGTCGGGGAAACGAACGCTCCACGTCTCGGTTGCCGGTGCGACGCAGGACGAACTCGACGACGCGCTCTCCCGGGACCCGACCGTCGAGTCGGCGACGCACGTCGAGACGTTCCCCGACTGTCGCCTGTATCGGCTCGGACTGGCCGACGACGCCGTCCTCGTCGCGCCGACGTGCGTCGAACTCGGCGCACGGACGCTCGACGTGCGCGGGACGGGCGGTGAGTGGCACGTCAGCCTCCAGTTCCCGGACCGCGATGCGGTGGTCGCACTCCGGGAGTTCTGTGACGGGTCGGACGTCCGGTTCAGGATCGACCGGCTCTCGGAGGGCGACGGCGTCGTCGGTGCGCCGACCGCGCTCACGTCGAACCAGTGGGAGACGATACGGGTCGCCTTCGAGTCGGGCTACTACGAGGTCCCCAGGGCGGTCACGCAGGAAGACCTGGCGGAGACGCTCGGCGTCTCGACGTCCGCGGTCTCCCATCGACTCCGACGGGCCACGGCGGCACTCGTCGAGGACACACTCGACGGCGTCGTCGACGGCACGTAGCCGAGGGCAACACTTCACACGTAGTGTTGGAAGAACAATATATCAGAATGTGTAGCGCCAGCCACCGGTGCCGGTGGACCACACCTACTCATCCAGTGACGGGGTGCAGACGCTCGTCTGGCGCCAATCGTGTGGTGAGTTGTCACAGTTAGGATAGCGATAATATCGAAACCCTGTTAGAACGGAGCTACTTAAACGTTGGAGATATCCATGCAAAACACGTTACCCCTCTGTCCGGTATCGAATCCTATGACAGGAACCCCGAAGGACGGGTCGGGAAGCGGAGAAGAGGCGGTCGGCACTGGCACTTCACGACGGCGGTATCTGCAGGGACTCGCGGCGCTCGGTTCGGCGCCGGTGCTCGGTTCGGTGGCGTACGAGTCGTCGGCGGCGACGCAGACGTACGAGGACCGGTTCTCGACGGTGGTGGACATGGTGGACGCCGGCGCGGACCCGAACGCTGGCGAACCCATCGGCGACCTGCTCCACGAACACGCCGGCGACGACACCCTGCTCCAGTTCCCGGCGGGCGAGTACCTGATGACCGAGCAGTTCCGGTTCACCGACTACGAGAACTTCGGCATCGTCGGGACGGACGCGACCATCGTCCCGGGAACCATCGAGGAACTCGACGGCAGGAGCGTCGTCGAGGGGACCTTCAGCGGGCCGACCCGCCTGTTCCGTCTCGGCGTCAGCTACGCGCCCGGCGACAGACTCCTCTTCGAGGGGTTGACGTTCGACTTCACCGACGACCAGAGCGGTTTCCGCGCCATCGAAGCCTACGTCGAGCGCGAGCTGACCGTCCGGGACGTCGACATCGACGGCACGCACGACGTCGGTTCGTTCGGGCCAGCGCTGTTCAGCGTCGTCGATCCCGACGGCATCTCGACCGTCGAGGGGTTCCGTGCCCCGGACGGGGGGTCGTACTCCGAGAACACCATCGGGAGCATCGAGGACGGACCGACGGGCATCCTCGTCCCTCCGAGCCACCAGGGCAAACTCTGGCTCCGCGACTGCGAACTCGGTGGCTTCCCGGACCAGGGCGTCTACGCCTCCAGCACGGACGGACGCGTCGTGGTGAAAGGCGGTGTCTACCGGAACAGCAACTCCGCGAACGTCCGGTTGATGTCCGACTACAGCTACATCCAGGACGCGACCATCGTCGTCGACGAGGCACACGAGGGGCACAACCAGCGTGCAATCCGACTCGACGCGGGCAAGCACCTCTGGGTGTACAACACCGAGATACGGCTCTCGGACCCGAACGGTCACGCAATCGTCGTCTACAACGACGTCGAGAAGGCCCGAATCCAGGAGTGCGACATCACCGTCGGCGAGGGCGAGTCGAACTACGGCATCATCGTCCGACCGGACGCCGGTGGGGTCGACGTCTTCGACACGACCATCCAGTTCGAAGGCTCGGGCAACCCGCTCCTCGTCAGGGGCCGCAACGACGACGGCGACGCACCCGTCCACGTGCTCCGGACGCAGATAAGCGGGAGCGGCCCCGGGACCGACGGCAGGAACGCCATCCGGTGTCTCCGGGCGAACGCCCTGTTCGAGGACGTCGAGGTCCACGTGGACGGCGACTACTACCGTCGAGGCATCGAGATACACGGGGACGACTGCACGGTGGACGGTGGCGTCTTCGAATCGACGCACCACCCCATCGTCAACGTCGCGGACGGGACGGTCCTCGACGACCTGACCGCCCGCTCGTACGACGGCTACGCCGGACTGAAACTCTACGACGGCTACAGTGACGTGACGGTCACCGACTCGACCATCTACGAGGGGTATCTCGACCAGGGCACCGACGACCTGGTCGTCGACGGCGTCGAGTTCCCGGACTCGTGAGTCGTCGACGGGCGCTCCGACGGCCGGTTCAGTCCTCGTCCTCGACGACGATCCTGACCTCGTCGCCGTCGAGGAGGTAGTACTCGGTCGGGTCGACGGGGTCGCCGTTGACGGTGACCGACACGGTCGTTCCGGGGTCGTCGTCGGCGTACGTCGTCCCGTCGTACGTGATTCCCGCCTCGGTCACCTCGACGTCTTCGAGCGTCGACAGCGCGTACGCGAGGGTGACGCTCCTCGAGTGGGCGTGCCACGGGTCGGCGTGACCGCCCTCGAAGTGGAAGTGACTGTTGTGGCTCGCGGCCTGCCACTTGTCGCGGCTGAAGTCGAGGGAGTCGCCGTTCACCTCGAACTCCATCGACCCGTGGACGTGGAGTCGCTCCGGTGGGATGTACTCGCCGGGCGTCGACGCGTTCGTCTCGTCCGTCAGCACGACGACCCACACCTCGTCTCCGTCCTGCAGGGCGTACTCCGTCGGTCGCACGGGGTCGCCGTTCACGCGGTAGACGAGTTCCGTGCCAGTCTCGGCGTCCCGGTACGTCGACCCGTCGTACGAGAGCGTGGTCGCACTCGCGTTCACGCCGGCGTGGGCGAGTGCGGCGGCGAGGGTCGGCGTCCCGTTGGCGTGCCAGGTGTCCGGGTGGTCGCCGTCCATCCGGAACGTCGTCGAGTCCGCGACCGCGGACCCGAGGTCGAGTCGGTCGCCGTCGACGACGACGGCCATCGAACCGCTCGCCTCGGCCGTCCCGTCGGTCCCGTCGTGGTCGTGGTCACTCGTCGGTCCGTCGTGACTGTGGGTCGTGGCCGTTCGGGTCGCCCGGACGGTCGTCTCCGTCGACGTGGTCGCGACGCTCGCAGTCTCGGTGACGTTCCCCGGTTGCGATTCGTGACCCGTGGCGGGGCTGGTGGTGGACGCCCCGTCGACAGCGCCGAGCGCAGCGCACCCGGCAGTCGTCGCTAGGAGGCCGACCAGCACCAGCGTCGTCAGCTTCGTTGTCGTGGTCATCACGTCTCTGACGAACCGCCGGCGGTACGTTATTATCGTCAGGGTAGCGTGACGGTTAGTGCCACGATAGGGGTCCGACGGGCCGGACGACGGTGGCCACCCGGGCGTGGCGGCGAGGTGCGTGAACTCGGCCGTCCACCGTGACGAACCGGCCGAAGGCGGCTTATCGAGACGATAATAATGGTCGTGGGGGACGAGGGACCGGTAACAGATGCCGACCGTCAGCGTGATCATCCCGACGTACAACCGGGCAGACGCCGTGCAACGGACGATCGACAGCGTCCTCGACCAGACCTTCGAGGACTTCGAGGTTCTCGTCGTCGACGACGCATCGAGCGACGACACCCCCGCAGTCGTCGAATCGTACGACGACCCGCGGGTCGAACTCGTCCAGCACCAGGTGAACCGGGGCGGAAGTGCCGCCCGGAACACCGGCATCGAGGAGGCCACCGGGGAGTACATCGCGTTCCTGGACTCCGACGACGAGTGGCGACCCAGGAAACTGGAGCGTCAGCACCGCCTCCTCGAACGTCGTGGCGAGGACTGGGTCGCAGCGTACTGCGGCGTCGAGATGGTCCCCGAGTCGAGGCCGGGACCGCTCAGACGGGTGGCGACACGGTACTTCTCCCGGTTCCAGGACACCGAAGGTGCCGAGGGCGGTGACGAACTGATCCGTGACGTCCTCTCGGACGACCTGCACACCAGTGCAGGGTCGACGCTCGTCGTGCGGGCTGACGTGGTCCGGGCCATCGACGGCTTCGACGAGTCGTTCGACCGGTTCCAGGACTCCGAGTTCCTCATCCGCGTGCTCCGGCAGGGCAAACTGGGCTACGTCGACGCACCGCTCGTGCGCCGCCACCAGTCCGGGAACCCGTCGGCCCGAGAACTCGAGGAGGCCGACAGCCACTACCTTCGCACGTTCTCGGAGACGGTCCGGGTCCTGCAGGCCGAGGGGCACGACGTGGTCGGCGCCCACCGGTACATGCTCGGGAAGGCGTACATCCGGGAGGGGAACCTCGGCCGTGGCGGGCGCTACCTGCTCAACGGCCGTCGCCCGAGTCCGCGACAGTGTCCCGGGCTCGCGTTCTCGTTCTTCCAGGGCCTGCAACGACGGTTCGCCTGACAACCGTGTTCCGATGAGTGAGTTCGGCGCACCGACCACGCGGGGATGACGGGAGATAGCGACGGCCCACTGGAGCGGTCCGTTCGGTTGCGCAGGGTCCTCGAGTTGCTCGACGAGGGAGAGACGCCGGTCACCGTCGACCAGCTCGTCGACGAACTGGTGGCGGACGTTGACCGGTACTCCGTCGGCCAGGGGGAGGAGGCGGTCTGGGAGGTACTCCACGAACAGCTGTACGGTGAGGACCTCCCCGAACTCGACAGGGCGGGTCTCGTGTCCTTCGAGGACGACCGTGGCCTCGTCACCCGGCCCGAGGGGACGGCGCGGCGTCCCGGCACATCGGCGTCGTCGGGTGGGTCGAGTCGCGAGGACGACGGTGGTCGACGCGTCGACCCGTACTACGTCGGCATCGCCGTCCTGTCCATCTTGCTTCTCGCGACGATGCAGTTCGACGTCGAACCGGTCGCGCGACTCCCCGAAACGACGGTGTCGACGACGTTTCTCGTCCTCGTTTCGGTGCTCTCGTTCCTGATCGCCGTACTGCGGTGACCCGTCGCGAACGTCCGGTTCCGGCTACAGATACGTCCCCTGACCATTGCAGGCGTGCAAGGGTCCACAACGGTCCGAAACGGAGGGTTTACCGAGCGCATAGTGATGCTCCTCCCGGTCGTAGCGACGAGTGCCGCTGCTGGCCGCCAACCTTCCCTCGCGGCTGCGGCGGCGATGGGAAGTGCGACCGGGCACCACCCCACCCCTGGCTACTATCCCCGCTGACGCACGTTCTCCGCGTCCTCGTCGGCGAGTTTGATGATGTTCTCCCGGCCGATGGTTATCTTCGTGATCGTGCCCTCCTCGTCCATGCGCGAGAGCAGTCGACTGACCTTCGAGGCGGACCAGTCCGTCTGCTCGGCGACGCGCTTCTGGGGCATCGGACCGCTGTACTCCTGCAGTAGCTTCAGGACGCGGTCCTCGTCGGTCAGTATCTCGGATTCGACGCCTTCGACGGGGGCCGAGGGCGACGGCCGTCGCTCCGGGACGGACTCGCCCTCGACGACGCGCTGGACGGGGTCGTCGACCGGGGGCGCCGGTAGCTTCTCGATGACGACGGCGTACAGCGGTCGACGGAAGACGATACCGGCACCGACGAGCACCACGACGGCGAGTGCGATGCTGTCCATGGGGGAGGTCGGCCACGTGCCGACGCTGGCCTCCGTCGAGTCGCCGAGGAAGTCGCCGTCGGAGTCGACGACCAGCGGGTTCGTCCCGTGTTCGTCGACCTCGGGACCGTCGAGGAGGCCGTCGCCGTCGGTGTCCTCGTCGAGGGGGTCCGTCCCGTGTTCGTCGACCTCGGGACCGTCGAGGAGGCCGTCGCCGTCGGTGTCCTCGTCGAGGGGGTCCGTCCCGTACTCGTTGACCTCCTGTCCGTCGAGGAGGCCGTCGTCGTCCGAGTCCTCGTTGCTCGCGTTCGTCCCGTACTCGTCGACCTCCTGTCCGTCGAGGAGGCCGTCGTCGTCCGAGTCCTCGCTGAGCGGGTCCGACCCGTACTCGTTGACCTCCTGTCCGTCGAGGAGGCCGTCGCCGTCGCTGTCTTCGTCGAGGGGGTCCGTCCCGTACTCGTTGACCTCCTGTCCGTCGAGGAGGCCGTCGCCGTCGCTGTCCTCGACGGTGGCGTTGGTACCGACGCTCACCTCCGCGTTGTCTCGCAGGCCGTCGCCGTCGGTGTCGTTAGAGAGGGGGTCGGTTCCGAACGTCGTGACCTCGGGACCGTCGGGGATGCCGTCCTCGTCGCTGTCGCTCGACAGGAACTGGGTCCCGAGTTCGGCTTCGCGGGCGTTCGATAGGGTGTCGCCGTCCGGGTCGCCGGCCTTCTGGAGCACGTACACCTCCAGCGTCCGGGTGTCTGCGACGTGGCTCTTGTTGGCCGTCTGCCTGATGGTGATGGTCACGTTCTGCCGGCCGAGGTCGGAGGAGGGCCACTGGTCGAACGTGACCGTGTTCGTGCCGTTGTCGACGATGGCCGCACAACCCAGTTCGGTCACGTTCCCGTCCGGAGCGTCGGTTTCGACACAGAGCGTGTGGTGGACCGACGACTCGTGGTTCGCGACGGTGGCCGCGAGTTCGTGGGGTCCGGACTGCCACACGTACGTCGTGTTGCCGTCGACGCCGGCGACACCGGCTCCCTGGAAGGACGCGGCGGTCGTTCTCGGTCCGTCTTCTTGCGCGGCCGCCGCCGGCGTGACGACCAGCAGGACGCAGAGGAAGACGAGAGCGAGACGGGGGACTGTTCTCATCCTTTCCTGTCGATAGCGGTTCCCCAGAGTAATAGAAGATTCGGTTACAGGAGCAGAAGTATCGGATACCTACCAGGTCTGGTAAGCGGGGATTACTATCTGTATAGGCACCGGGAGATGGTCTAGGGATTTACCATTTCGGATTTGACAGTAAATTGATTTAAGCCTTTTGGCCACCTCTATCGACGCATACACGTTCGACATTTATCATGCAATTAATCGAAGAAGGGGACCTGGTTCAGGTAGAATCATACGACATTATACACAAATAAACAGCTCCTGCCGAATCGCTCCCGGTCACGGACTTCTCCTGGTTCCGACAGTTTTCGGTCGTACGGACGCCCCCGACGGTTCCAGATCGTCGAGTCTCCACGGTGGACCGACGCCCGTCGGTTCGGCGTCCCCCGGCGCAGGTCGGGTCCCCGTGTACGGCGTCTCCGGTTCAGCAAGCCCGTCTACCCAGAACCACACAGTGAAGATAATTGATATAGATTTGTCCATCTTAGTTACCATTAACCGTCGACCCGACCATGGGGACCCGGTCACGCCGCACCGGTCGTCGGTCGCTGAACGGGCGACCGGGGACGTCACGGCGAGACCGGCTGACGAGGACCGGTCGTCAGGCACGGGGGCACGACGACTCGTGGCCCGTGAGGCCGTCCACGTCGGCCGTCTGGGCGACGACGGGAGGGGTCCGGCGACGCCGGCGTCGGCCGTCGGAAGACACGCCAGTTCCCCACACCGGACGTCTCCGCTGGCTCCCTCTCGACGCCCTGCGACACCTCGCCCGATACCGTTGTAGGACGACTATATACAAGATAACTTTGTATTTAACGTTCAAATTTCTGAGCATCCCGTCCGGACGGGTTCGACCCGGTCCTGACGGTCGGCGTACGACCCGGGTCCGACCACCGGACCTTTGCCGACGTACGCCGAATCCAGCGGTGAGGGCTCCCGACGATGACACGAACGAGATTCGGGGAGGTGACGCCGGCGGACCTGGCGCTGTTCACGGACCTCTACGAACTGACGATGATGCAGGGACACCTGGCGACGGACCACGACCCGACGGTCACGTTCGACCTCTTCTTCAGGGACATGCCGAGCGACCGCGGCTACGTCGTCGTCGCGGGACTGGAACAGGTCGTCCACTACCTCGAGACGCTGACGTTCGACGACGCGGCCCTCGCGTACCTCGACGAGGTCGGGTTCTCGGAGGCGTTCCTCGCCGCACTCGATGCGTTCGAGTTCACCGGGGACGTCCGCGCCGTGCCGGAGGGAACGGTCGTCTTCCCGGACGAACCTCTGCTGGAGGTGACCGCACCGGTCTCCGAGGCCCAGTTGTTCGAGACCCTGCTCATCAACCAGGTCGGGTTCCAGAGCCTCGTCGCGACGAAAGCCGCGAGGATGCGGGACGCGGTCGAGCGCGAGGGGGCGGACCAGTCGCTCGTCGACTTCGGTTCGCGCCGTGCCCACGGCGTCGACGCCGGGATGAAGGCCGCACGGGCGGCCTACGTCGGCGGGTTCGAGGGCACGTCGAACGTCGCCGCCGGGCGGGCGTTCGACCTCCCGGTGTTCGGGACCATGGCGCACTCGTGGGTCCAGAGCTTCGAGACCGAGCGCGAGGCGTTCGAGGCGTTCGTCGACGTCTACGGCGACCGGTCCATCCTGCTCGTGGACACCTACGACACCCTGGGGGGAGCCGAAACCGCGATGGCCGTCGTCCGGGACCGCGACGTGGACGTCGAGGGCGTTCGGCTGGACTCCGGCGACCTCGTGGCCCTCTCGAAGGAGGTCAGCGAGGTGGTCGGCGACGTCGGGATATTCGTCACCTCGGGCGTCGACGAGTACGTCATCGAGGACTTCCTGACCCGTGGGGGCGTCGCGACGGGCTTTGGCCCCGGCACGTCGCTCGTGACGAGCGACGACGCGCCGAAACTCGAGACGGTCTACAAACTCGTCGCGGTCGAACGGGACGGTGACCTCGAACCGAGCATGAAGCTCTCGACCGGCAAGGCGACCTACCCCGGCCAGAAGAGCGTCCGACGTGTCGAGGCGGACGACGGCGAGTTCGAGTACGACGTGCTGGACCTGCGCGGCGCGGACGGCGCGGGCGACGAACTGCTCGTCGACGTGTACGAGGACGGTTCGCTCGTGTACTCGCCGCCCGACCTCGACGACGTCCGGGCCCGGACGCTCGACCAGGTGCAGCGACTTCCCCGGGAGTCGCGGGTTCTCAGGACGCCGTCGACGTACCCGGTGCGGGTCGGCGACGCGCTGCAGGCGACGACGGACTCGGTGCGCGACGACCTGGCCGCCCGCTACCGGCGGGAGGGCTGAGCGGTCGAGACGAACATTGAACCCCCTCGCCGCCGTATCGACAGGATGGTTAGCTCATGGACATCAGAGATATCGTTTCGGAGGACTTCGAGACGTTCGACGCCGACGCGCGCGTCTCGGAACTCGAGGGGTTCTTCCGGGAGACAGGCGCCAAGGCGGCGGTCGTAACCGAGGACGGCGACTACCAGGGAATCGTCACCCAGCGCCAGCTGAACGCCAGTCGCCTGAGCCCCGACGCGAAGGCCCGTGGACTCCTCTGGCACGTCGGGCGGGTAACGGTCGACGACGACGCACGGACCGTCGCGCGCCTGATGGTCGGGGGGAGTACGAAGGTGCTCCCCGTGTTCGACGACGAGACGCTCGTCGGCATCGTCACGGCCGACGCGTTGCTCTCGGAGGTCCAGCCCTTCCTCCGCGTGCTCACCGTCGACGACGTCGCCTCGACGGACCTCGTGTCGGTCACGCCCGAGGCGACGCTCGCCGAGGCGCTCCATCGCCTCCGGGAGCAGGGCATCTCGCACCTGCCGGTCGTCGAGGGGAACCGACCGGTCGGCATCGTCAGCCTGTTCGACGTCATCGACTTCGCCGCACGGGAACTACAGAAGACCCAGGGTGGGTCTCCGTCCCCCGAGGCACAGCCCGGCGGTGGCACGTCCCGCGGTGGCTTCGGGAACCGTGCGGGCGAGCGCGACCGGTTGCTCGACCTGCCCGTGGCCGACGTGATGGTCGACCGGGTCGAGACCACGACGCCGGAGACGCAACTGGACGAGGCGGTCGGTGGGATGCTGGACGCGGGCATCTCGTCGCTGGTCGTCGCGCCCGACGGGGAACCGACCGGCATCATCACCAAGACCGACGTGCTCCGGGCGCTGACCTGGACCGACGAGTCCCGCCTCCCCGTCCAGTTCACGAACGTCGACCTGCTGGACGACATCTCGCGCGAGGAGGTCGCCGACATGATAGCCGACGTGACGAGCAAGTACCGGGACCTCACCGTACTCGAGGCGAACGTGTTCCTGCACGAGCACGAGGAGAGGTTGCGCGGGACGCCCCTGCTCATGGCCCGCATCCGCCTGTTCACCGACAAGGGGCACTTCGTCGGGACCGGCGAGGGATACGGGGCGAGTCACGCCCTGCACCTCGCCCGGAACGTCGTCGAGCGACAGATACTGGAGGGCAAGGAGTACGCACAGACGAAGAAGCACCCGACGGAGGACGAGTTGTCCAGGATGTACGGCTGGTGGCTGACCGGGGGAGGGTAGACGCCCACGGGCGGTCAGGGTCCGACTCCGAGACCCGTACTGCTGGACGTCGCCGAGGGCGCGGTCGCAGGCGGCCGAGTTTAAGACCGTTCGGGACGTCAGTCGTCGTGGAGAGCATGCCACAGAGAGAGCCCAGACGGTCCGACCGACCACCGACGCGCATCGGCAGTCTGACCGACCTCGGGGACCCGTTCCTCGTCAACGTCTCGGACAGGGGAGACGAGTTCCTCGTGTCGGCAGACCTTCCCGGACTGGAGAAACAGGACATCGACGTGACCGTTGAGCGGGACCGACTCCAGATCGTCGCCGACTTCGGGACCGACGAGGCCGAGGGGGGGACGTACCACCGGAAGGAGCGTGAACGAGGCCGGGCGCGCCGAGTCGTCCACCTCCCCGACCCCGTCGACGAGAAGCACGTCTCCGCGTCGTACACGGACGGCATCCTCTGGGTGACGCTTCGCAAACGCGAGCGACCGAAACGCATCGAGGTCGAGTGACCCGGATGGTCGGTCCACGACGACTACGACGATGGAGTACATCGTAACGCCGTCGGCAGAGCATCTGGACGTCGACGCACGGCGGTTGGCGGAGCATCCGAAGAACGGGAGTCGGCAGTTCCCCGACGGGGAGGTGTACGTCCAGCTCGACGGGCTGGATTCGCTGGACGAGGCCGCGGTGATACACGCAGGTCAACCGCACCCGAACCGGGGGCTGGCCTACCTCTACGGGACCCTCGCGCTGCTCGACGAGCACGACGTGACGACCCGCGTCGCCTTCACGTACGTCCCCTACAGCAGGCAGGACGAGGCGTTCTACGACGGGTCGCTGAACTACGTGCGGTCCCTCCTCGAGACGGTGACGCGATGGTACGACGTCACCGGGGTGTACGCGGTCGACCCGCACTTCAGTCACCGGGAGTGGTACCGGGACGTCCCGGTCGAGACGATTCGGGCGTTCCCGGCGATACAGGACAGCGTCGAGATGGACGACTACGTCGTCGTCGGACCGGACCTCGGGGCGGTCGAGCGGTTCGGCGTCCCCGGGTTCCGGAAGGAGCGCGAGACGGCCTACGACGTCGAACTGACCGGCGAACTGGACGTCGACGGCAGGGACGTCCTCGTGTTCGACGACATCGTCGCCACCGGTGGGACGATGGTCGACGCGTACCGTCGGCTTCGAGAACAGGGTGCCGAGTCGGTGCAGGCCGCGGCCGTCCACGGCGTCATCGACGAGGGCGTCCGACGCGTCAGGAACACCTTCGACGCGCTCTACCTGACCAACTCCGTCGCGAGCGAGTGGGCGTCGGTGCCGGTCGAACCGCTCGTCGAACGTGCGCTCGACTGACCGTCGTCCGGTCGGGCGTCGAGGCGTCCGGCCTCCTCGCTGGCCTCGTAGACCTCGAGGAGTTCCTGGTACCGGTTCCGGATGGTGACCGTGCTCACGTCGGCGGCCTCGCCGACCTGTTCCTGGGTGAGCTTGCGGCCCGTGAGGTTCGCGGCGGCGTAGATGGCGGCCGCGGCCAGTCCGACGGGGCTCTTCCCGGTCGTCGCGGCCGTCCCCTCCGCGAGTTCGAGGAGCGTCCGGGCCACGCGCTCGGTCTCCTGGTCGACCTCGAGGGTCGAGGTCAGGCGGCCGACGTAGCTCTGGGGACTGGCGGGCTTGACTGGCAGTTCGAGTTCGCGGATCAGGTACCGGTACGCGCGCTTGAACTCGAGTTCCTCGACGCGACTGACCGCGCTGACCTCGTCGATGCTCCGGGGCGTCTCCATCTGTCGGGCGGCGGCGTACAGCGACGCCGTCGCCATCCCCTCGATGGTGCGACCCGGGAGCATGTCCTCGGCGAGTGCGCGACGGTAGATGACGCTCGCCGTCTCCCGCACCTCGTCCGACAGGCCGAGGGCGCTGCCCATCCGCTGGAGTTCGCCAAGGGCCTGCTGGAGGTTGCGCTCCTTGCTGTTCCGGGTGCGGAACCGCTCGTCCCAGGTGCGCAGGCGGTTCATCGTGCGCCGCTGGCGGGGGCTCAGGGCATTCCCGTAGCTATCGCGGTCCTCCCAGCCGATGTGGCTGGAGAGGCCGCCGTCGTGGAGGAGGTTGCTCGTCGGTGCGCCGACGCGACTCCTGTCGGACCGGTCGTCGCCGTCGAACGCGCGCCACTCGGGGCCGCGGTCGATGCCTCCCTCCTCGACGACGAGCCCGCAGTCTCGACACACCATCTCGGCGTGTTCGTCGTCGGACTGGACGGTGCCACCGCACTCGGGGCACACGACGCCCTCGTCGTGGACTTCGGGTTGCGTTTCCGTCTCCGTGCTGTACGTCTCGTATCCGTTCGTGGACTCTGTGTGTACGATGCTCATTGTGTGATGTGCGACAGGCCGCCGTCGACGATGAACGTCTCCGCGCGACCGGAATACTAACTACAGGTAAGGGAACAAAGTATATAAATCTTTCCCACACGTCGCCGGTCCGTGTGTCGATTCCGGGCCCGAACCTGTCTCCCCCCGACGACGTATTCTTGAGCACGGCCGACGAAACTGTGACCACGATGGCGACGAGCGACACAGAGCGAGAGCGACTCCGGCAGGCACAGACCCACCTGGAAGGGTGGAAGTACGAGGCGCGCGACCAGGCCTACAGCGAGTTCTTCGAGGGACCGGACGCGGTGCTGACAGGCGAGGAACTCAACCTCCTCGACCGCATCGACTCGGCACTCGTCCGCCAGACGGGGGACGGATTCTGGGGTGCCGACGAGTACGGCATCGCTCCCACGACCATCGACGACGAGGGTCCACAGGTCGTCTGCATCTACCATCCCGAGATCCCCTACGAGGGCTACCGGGGCGAGGAGAGCCTCGACGACCCGACGCGGGACCAGTTGAACGACGTGCTCTGGGAGTACGCAGAGCGCGTCGCACGACTCATCCAGGAGGAACTCGACGACTACCTGGCCGGACGGCACGCTCCGGAGGAGTGACCCGTCACCGGACCGTCGTCGTTCAGACCGGCGACGTCGTCACTGCGGGGTGGTGATGGACGGCGGCCCGACACAGAAGGCGGAGCGTGGTGGTCCGGTCTCCCTCACTCTATCTCTATCCGACGCGACTCGCCCGTCTCGACCTTCGGCAGGGTCACGGTCAGGACGCCGTTTCTCATCCGGGCGTCGACGTTCTCCCGGTCGACGCCGTCCGGGAGTTCGAGCGCTCGCTCCATGGAGCGGTGCTGTCGTTCGTGTCTGACGTACCGATCTGACTCTTCGTCCACGGCCTCCTCGTGTTCGGCCTCGATGCGGAGCGTCTGTCCAGATATCCGGACGTCCACCTCGTCGTTGGAGAAGCCCGGCACGTCGACGGTCATGACGTACTCGTCGTCGTGCTCGACGAGGTCGAGCGCCATCTCCCGGGTTCCCGACGAGAGTCGACCGAATGTGTCGCCCTGCTCCCATCGCTGGGAGGCCTCGTCGTACTGTCGGCTCATGCGTTCGAAGAGTCGTTCGAGTTCCTCGAAGGGGTTGCTGCCTGTACTCATGGGTCCTCTCGGGTACCACTACGGCGACCATCGCAAAATAAGCTGAGGTCGACCCGGCCGCATCCGGCAGCCGGCCAGAACCGTCGCGGTCCTCGTCCGTCAGACCCGTCGGCACGTCGAGCAGCAGGCTCGCGTCGGCGAGTTAATCACTCGTTTGTTACAGAAATAGCAGTGTAACGGTCGCGGTAGAAGACTCGTACCGTCCGTACGGGACGAGGTACCGGGGTCGGACCGGGAGAGCGGTCGTCCGGCCTGACAGCCCCGAGACAGAGTGCCAATAATTACGTCGCTGCCCGCCGACGTTCGAACGAGATGGAGCCTCGAGAGTCGTTCACGCTCGAAATCTCGGACGGCCAGGAGTCAGCGACAACTCTGATAATCGGCCAGCCGCACCTCGGGATGGCCGGGGTCACGGCGATGGACTACCTCGTTCGCAACCTCGAGTCGTCGGAGGTCGGCCACATCGCACCCGAGGAGTTGCCGGCTATCGCACCGTTCGAGGACGGGGTCCCACGTCATCACAGCCGGTTCTACACCATCGAGGGGACCGGACTGCTGGCGCTCGTCGGCGAACTGTTCATCCCGGTCGGCGCCGCCCGGCCCTACACCGACGCCCTCCTGGAACTCGCACGGGAACAGGGCATCGACGAGATCGTCATCCTCCACGGCATCCCGTTCCCACACGGTCCGGAGGAACACGAGGTGTTCTACGTCTCGACGCCCGCCTTCCGCGAGCGACGACTCACCGAGACGGCGATGCGACCGCTGAAAGGCGGCTTCCTCGACGGCGTGGCGGGCGAGGTCGTGACCCGGAGTCTGGACGAAGCCGCCCCCGAGACGGGGGTGTTCATCACGCCGACGCACCCGCCGGGACCCGACGTGGACGCCTCTCTCAGGCTGTTAGACGCGCTGGAGGCGACGTACGGCTTCGACCTCGACGAGACCGAGTTGCGCGAACTCGGCGAGCAACTGAATCAGTACTACCAGCAACTGAGCGAACGACTCGCCACCGTCGAGGGAGAGGAGGCGCTCGGCAGTCACGACTACCCCGAGGACAGGATGTTCATGTAGTCGCCCCAGGGCGCCGTCACGCCCTGGGCTGCGGCGGTCCGGTCACTCGTACTCCACTCGCTGGAGTTCGTACCGGTACGTCGGACCGTCCGTCTTGACGATGAGGACCGGGGTGTCGCGGACCCACTCAAGGTGGTGGAAGTGGTCGCCGTGGCTCCCCGGGTTCAACGAGTCCGGCGGGTCTGCGTTGTCGAAGAACAGCGTGGCGGGGTCGCGTTGTACGTCGTCCGTCTGTCTCGCCTCGACGGCGAGCACGTCGCCACTGTCGAGCAGGGAGACGTCCCCCGTCAGTTCCCACGTGTGGTCTGCGTAGCGGAGCTCCTTGCCGACGATGTCCTCCCAGCGCGTCTCGGCCATGGTGGTACTTGCGCGCGCCTCCCCTTCGACGTTTCGACGGTTCACCGCCGAGGGTGCGGACGGGTGAGAGCGGACCCGCTTTCGAAGCAAGTCGACAGCCCGGATACGGCGCAGTCGTGCCTGTACGACCGGATTATACGGCAGTAGAGGTCGGAAACGAGGAAATTACAATAACCACGTCGCGCCATCAGAGATGGGTATGCCAGTAAATCTCACGTCTTTGATACTCTCGCTGCTGCTCGTGGTGAGCCTCGTCGCCGTCGGCGGTACCGCCGGTCCGGACGACGGACCGCGGGTGGCGCCCGACGCCCGACAGCAGGCCGCACCGGGAGACGGCACGGCGACCGTCACGGTCTCCGGGACCGGCGAGGCCTCGGCCGAACCGAACCGGGCGCTGGTGTTCGTCGCCGTGACGGCCACCGGCGACTCTGCCAGCGCCGCGGCCGACGGGGTGGCGGCGAACGCCTCGTGGTTGCGGTCTGCGCTCGCCTCCTCCCGCCTCGTCGACGAGGTGACGACGACCGACTACCGCATCTTCGAGCGCAGGAACGACGACGGCACCAGGACGTTCGTCGCCCGGCAGTCGTTCGAGGTGACGGTTCCCGACCCCGACGACGCCGGTGCGGTGGTCGACCTCGCCGTCGACTCCGGTGCAACGGAGGTGAACGGGGTGGCCTTCACCCTCTCGCGGAGTCGCTACGAGTCGCTCCGGGAGCGCGCGCTCGAACGGGCCGTCGAGGATGCACGGGACCAGGCCGAGGTGCTGGCGGCGTCCACGGACCTCGCGCTCGAGAACGTGCGGCGCGTCGTGCGTGACGACCCGTCGTTCGTCCCCCGGCAGGAACTGGCTGCGACCAGTGGGACCGTCGTCGACCCTGGTCCGGTCACCGTCACCGCGAGCGTCACGGTGACGTACAACGCGACGCAGGCGTCGGCCGGCGCGAACGCGACGGGTTCCCCGGCCGTCATCCGGGCAGGCTGAGCACTAGCTGGTCGCCCTCGCGCTCGAAGGTGGTCCCGAAGGGGGCCGAGAGGGCCTGCATCCGCTTCCTGCTCCACCGGGCCACCGGGTCCGGAGCCTCGTGGACCGCGCAGTCGTCTATCTCGGTCGGCGTGAGCCGGAGTTCGGTCACCTCGCCAGCGTCGGTCACGGTCAGTTCGAAGAGGAAGCTCCGGTCGTTGTGCAGTCGCTCGTCGACGGCGTAGTCGTCGACGAAGTCGCCGGTGTCGTAGCAGATGGGCTGTCCGTCGTACACTTCGACGCCCTGGAAGACGTGGGCGCTGTGCCCGTGGAGTACGTCGACCCCACGGTCGACCAGCCACCGGGCGAACGTGCGGAACGACTCGGGCGGTTCCTCGACCATGTTCGGCCCCCAGTGCAGCGACGCCACGAGCAGGTCCGGGTCGTGCTGCCGTACTCGCTGGAGCGTCTCGTCGACGGCGGCCCGGGTCTCCGCGTCGTCCACGTCGATCTCCACCCACGCGGTTCCGGGCTCCGTCTCGGTCGCAGCGTACTCCGGCGTGTTGTCCGTGAGCGAGACGAACCCGACGTCGAGGTCGTCGACGCCCACGACCGCCGGCTGGAACGCCTCCTCCCGCGTCCGGCCAGCCCCGGCGTGGGGGATACCGGCCTCGTCGAGGTGGTCGAGCGTGTCCAGGAGCGCTCGCTCCTCGTAGTCGAGGACGTGGTTGTTGGCCAGCCCACAGCAGTCGACGCCGGCGCGCCGGAGCGCGGGGACGGCCCAGTCGGGGTCGGCACGGAAGTGGAAGGGCCTGCGCGTCCGTCGCCACGGTTCGCCGCGGGTCGAGAGACAGCACTCGAGGTTGACGAACAGGCCGTCCAGCGCCCCGAGACGGTCGAGGACGTCGCCCCAGACGGCAGTCACCGCCCGCTGGCGCTGGTACTGGTCGACCAGACGGCCGAGCATCACGTCGCCCGTCAGTCCGATGCTGGACGCCATGTCTCCTGGCTTCGACGGCCAGCGACAAAACGCCTCGCGTCCGGCGGCGTGTGGCACCCTCCCCGAGGGTTTTCTACGAGGGTCGCGTACGTGGCGACATGACCACGACAGCGGAGCTCGCAGACTTCGTCGAGGCGGTCGACTACGACGGACTCTCCCCGGAGGTCGTCGACGAACTCAAGAAGCGGGTCCTCGACTCGGTCGGTATCGCAGTCGGGGCGATGGGGGCCGAACCGGTCGAGTCGGTCCGCGAAACCGTGACCGAGGAGTCGCCGGAGGGGCCGTGTCGACTCTGGGGGCAGGACGCGTCGGCCGGCCCAGCCGACGCCGCGATGTACAACACGTCGCTCACGCGCTATCTCGACTACATGGACTCGTTCCTCGCACCGGGCGAGACGCCTCACCCGAGCGACAACATCGCCAGCGCCGTGGCCTGTGCGGAACACGCCGACGCCACGGGCGCCGACCTCCTCGCGGCCATCGGCGTCGCCTACGAGGTGCAGGGCGAACTCGCGTGGAACGCGCCCGTCAGGAACAGGGGATGGGACCACGTCACGCACACGGTCCTCTCGGCCGCCTGCGGCGCCGGGCACGTCGCCGGTCTCGACCACGAGCGACTCCAGAACGCGGTCGGCATCGCAGGGACGGCCCACAACGCCCTCCGGGTGACACGGACCGGCGGCATCAACGACTGGAAGGGCATCGCGAGCGCGAACGCCGCACGGAACGCAGTCTACTCCGTCATGCTCGCCGGGAACGGCATGGAGGGACCGAGGGACCTCTTCGAGGGGCAGAAGGGCTGGAAACAGACCATCTCCGGCGAGTTCGACGTGGACCTCGACCCCGGGTGCGAGCGCGTCCTCGACACGATGACGAAGCGCTACGTCGCCGAGACGTACGCCCAGTCCGCCGTCGAGGGGGTCGTCGAACTCGCCACGGAACACGACGTCGACCCCGACGACGTCGAGGGCGTCCGACTGGACACCTTCGCCGGCGCGAAACTCATCATCGGCGGTGGCGAGGGGTCGCGGTACGAGGTGGAGACGAAGGCCCAGGCCGACCACTCGCTCCCGTACATGCTCGCCGCCGCGCTCATCGACCGCGACCTGACGAGGGAGACCTACGACCCCGAGCGCATCCGGCGGGAGGACGTCCAGTCGCTCCTGCAGACCGTCGAGGTCACCGAGGACGACGAACTCACCGAGCAGTTCGAGTCGGGCCTGATGCCCGCCGTCGTCGACGTCGAGGTGAGCGACGGGACGGTCTACCGCGTCGAGAAGGACGCCTTCCGGGGGCACCCGACGCAACCGATGACCTGGGACCAGCTCGAGGGGAAGTTCGAGGCGATGACGGCCGACCGGTACGACGCCGACCGGCGCGAGGCCATCGTCGAGACCGTCCGGACCCTCGACGAGCACGACGCGAGAGACCTGGTCGCCCTGCTGGACTGACGACCGGTCGGGACGACGTGTCCCGTCGACCATCTTGAAGGGTGCGGCCACCGTACTCCACGAACGCCATGCCGATAGACGACAGAGCGTTCGACTTCCTGCACGTCAATCACCGCCCCGACAAGCCACGCGACAGGGGCATCACCGAGATTCGAGGCCCCTACTACGACCCGATGGGTCCGCGCGAACTCAGGGACATCCTAGAGACGATGGGTCACTACGTGGACATCTACAAGTTCTCGGGTGGCTCGTTCGCCCTGATGCCCGAGTCGGCCGTCCGCGAACTCGTCGACGTCTGCCACGAACACGACGTCGAGGTGTCGACGGGCGGGTTCGTCGAGAACGTCCTCGTGAAGGACCGGGACCACGTCGAGGAGTACGTGGCCGAGGCCGGCGAACTCGGCTTCGACATCGTCGAGATATCCTCCGGGTTCATCGCCATCGACACGGAGGACATGGTCGCGCTGACCGAACTCGTCCAGGACCACGACCTGAAGGCCAAACCGGAGATAAACGTCCAGTTCGGTGCCGGCGGCGCGTCCAGCGTCGAGGAACTGGAGTCGGAGGCGGCCATCGACCCCCGGAGCGCCATCGAGGCGGCACAGCGCCACCTCGACGCAGGTGCGTACAAGATAATGGTCGAGTCGGAGGGCATCACCGAACGCGTCCGCGACTGGCGGACCGACGTCGCGTTCGAGATCGCCAACGAGGTCGGTGTCGAGAACTGCGTGTTCGAGGCGGCGGACCCGCAGGTTTTCGAGTGGTACATCAAGAACTTCGGCCCGAACGTGAACCTCTTCGTCGACAACTCCCAGATCGTCGAGTGCGAGTGCATGCGCTCGGGGCTCTGGGGCAAGAAGTCGACCTGGGGCCGCATCACCTCCTACCAGCGCGAGTGAGGTCGACGCGACAGGGCAGGCTGCTGTCGGTCGCGCAGTCCTCAGTCTGTAGGCCGCAGGCACAGGAGGCCCCTCGGCGTAGTGGTGTTCGAACATGAGCGATGGACGCCTGGGACTGACGGCGGCGGTGTCGATAGCACTCGGCGGGATGATCGGCGGCGGCATCTACGCCGTCCTCGGCGTCGTCACCCAGATAACCGGCGCCGCGACGTGGGGCGCGTTCGTCCTCGCGGGCGTCGTCGCACTCTGTGCCGGCTACTCCTACGTGGGACTCAACGACCTCGTCGCGGACGAGGACAGCAACGGTGGTGGCTCGGTGACGTTCGTCCAGTCGTTCACCGGCAACTCGACGCTCGCCGGGATGGTCGGCTGGACGCTCCTCATCGGGTACATCGGGTCGATGGCGATGTACGCCTACGCGTTCGGCGAGTTCACGGTCTCGCTCCCGCTGGTCCCGCACGAGGTCGCCGGACTCCCCCTCCGGCCCGTCGTCTCGGTGCTCGCCGTCGCCGGTTTCGTCGGCCTGAACCTGCTCGGGGCGCGCGCCTCGGGGTCGGCCGAGAACGTCCTCGTCGGCCTGAAGGTGCTGGTCCTCGTCGTGTTCGGCGTCGGTGGGTTGCTGTACGCCTTCGGAGCCACGCCCGAACCCGTACACGTCGGATTCTCGAAGTTCACGTCGTTCAGCCCCATCATGGCGGCTGCCGTCTCGTTCGTCGCGTTCCAGGGCTGGCAGTTGCTGTTCTACGACCAGGAGAGCATGTCGGACCCCCTCGACCAGATTCCGAAGGCCGTGTACGTCGCCATCCCGGTCGCCGTGGCCATCTACGTCCTCGTCGCGCTGGCGACGTTCAACCTCGCACCGCAGGCGCTCCAGAGCAACCCCCACACCGCGTTGACCGACGCCGCCGGCACGCTCGGGGGCGTCTTCGGCCTCGCGTCGGCAGGTGCCGTGCTCATCTCGCTCTCGGCGCTGTTCTCGACGGGGAGCGCCATCAACGCGACGCTGTTCTCGGCCGGGTACTTCGCCAAGGGGATGCTGTCCAGCGACCTGCTCCCCGACCGTGCCGGGGATTCGAGCACGAGTGGCGTGCCCAGACGGACCCTGCTCCTCATCGGCCTCGTGACGGGCGTGTTCACCGTGTACGGGAGCCTCTCCGCCATCACGTCGTTCGCGTCGCTCGCCTTCATCGTCGTGTTCGGCGGGATGAGCCTCCTCGCGTTCGGCCAGCGCGACGCGGACGAGATACGGGCGGTGCCGCCGGCGGTCGGGGCCGTCGGGGCCGCGCTCTTCTTCGTCCTGCTGTTCTACCACCTGTACGCGGCGGAACGCGGGACGTTCTACGCGGTGGTGCTCATCGCCGTCGCGGTGTTCGTCGTCGAGTTGCTCTACTTCGAGCGCGACGTCATCGAGGAGGAGGTCCCGTACCTCGGCTGCGAGCAGACCGCCGACTGACCGCGAACACCGGGACGACCCGCCCGGGAGCCCCCAGGTGAACCCGCCGAAGAGGTTCGTCCCGGCGAGGACGAAGTCCCCTCCGACTCGCGACGACGGCCGCGTGATCCCGACTACGGCGACCGTCGTCGAAGAGACTGGTCTCGAACTCGCCGGGGTCGGAACGCCAGGTGTGCCCCGACCGATTATGTCCCTGAAGGACGAACACTCACTGGGACGCCGGGCGTTCGGGTGAGGTGGGCAGCCGTCGCTGCCACCCGGCCGGCGTCACGAGACGACCCGAGCCATGACAGACCTCGACGCACTGGCGCGGATACTCGACTCCGCCGGGACCCTCGGCATCGTGTGCCACGACAGCCCCGACCCGGACTGCATCGCGAGTGCCTTCGCCCTCCGCACCATCGCCGAGGACCGGGACGTCGCGTCCGTCGACATCCTGTACAGTGGGGACATCTCGCACCAGCAGAACAGGGCGTTCGTCAACCTGCTCGAGATCGAACTGCTCCCGGTCGACCGGTCGACCATCGACGAGTACGACGCCCTGGCCTTCGTCGACCACGCCATCCCCGGGCGGAACACGGCGGTCCCGAGAGGGACGAGCGTCGACGTCGTGGTCGACCACCACCCGGTCCCGGACGACGTCGACGTGGTCGGCCGCTTCGTGGACGTCCGGGAGAGCTACGGGGCGACGGCGTCCATCCTCGTCGAGTACCTCGACGAGTTCGAGGTCGAACCGGGGCCACACCTCTCCAGCGCCCTGCTGTTCGCCCTCCACCGGGAGTGCCTCGACTACGTCCGCAACCCCTCGGTCCACGAGTACGTCGCCGCACGACGCGTCCTCCCGACGACCGACCTGGGTATCCTCGAACGCATGTACGGGGCGGCGTTCACCCCGGCGACGCTCGACGCCATGGGACGGGCCATCCAGACGCGGGAGACGCGCGGGGCCGCACTCGTCTCGAGCGTCGGCCGGACGACCGAACGCGACGCGCTGCCACAGGTCGCCGAGTACCTCCTCAACCTCGAGGGCATCTCGACCGTGCTCGTGTTCGGCATCGTAGACGACAGCGTCCAGCTGAGCGCCAGGTCGGGCGACCCGAGGGTCGACCTCGGGCGGGTGCTCCACGAGACGTACAGTGACATCGGGACGGCGGGCGGCCACCAGGACAAGGCCGGTGGACGCATCCCGCTGGGCCTGTTCGCGGACCTCGACGAGGAGAACGAGGACCAGCTCGACAGACTGGTCTCCCGTCGCATCGTACGGCGGTTCTTCGAGGCACTGGGTCTCGACGAGACCGACGGGTGACCCGTCGAACGTCGTCCACCGACCGGCGGGCGAGTTACGTCACCGGCGGCCCTACTCGTCGTATGGCCACCGAATCGAAGCCCTCGCGTCGACGCAGGCTCGCGGACACGTTCTGGGAGCGCCACTCCAACCCGAAGAGCGGGTGGTCCCGCCTCCTCGTCGCGCCGCTGCTCGTGGTCGCGCTCTACCGGCGGGACTGGCGGCTGGTCGCCACCGCGGTCCTCGCCGCGGTGCTCAACCCCGTCGCGTTCGGACCGCCCGACCCGGACACCGAAAGCTGGATGACGAGGGGCGTCCGCGCCGAGCGCTGGTGGCTCCGCGCGGGAAATGGGACGCTCGGACTCGGATGGCCGAACGTGCTCAACACTATTAACGTGCCAATCTTCGCCTACGCGCTGTACGAGGCATACGCCCGGAGACCCGGTCGGGCCGTACTCGCGACCGCGCTCTCGATGGGACTGAAACTGGGCTGGGTGGAGGCGATAGGCAGATGCTACGACTCGGCCGTCCACGAACGCTGACCGGAAAGGTAGCCGTTCGGTCGTCGTCGGCATCGGCCGCGGGCGTCGAGCGCTCGTCGACTGCCGTGGCTCGAAAGGCCGGTTGTACCGAAGAGAATGGACGGCCGCGGTCGAACTCGAACTGCTGGCGGGCGGCGCCGGTCAGGCCATCATGTTCCGACAGCTCTCTGCACACTCGCGGAGGACGTCGGCGCAGACCTGGCAGTGGTCGGCGTCGTGCTGGTCGCACTCCTCGGCGCACTCCTCGCAGGCGCCGGCACAGGCTTCCGCCAGCTGCGGGCTGTAGTTCGAGTCCCGCGCCATGAGTCTCGCGTGCAGCGACGCGATGTCGGCGACGTCGCGGCAGAGTCGGGCGCACTCCTCCATGTCGCTGTCGCCGAGGCACTCGTCGGCGCACCACTCACAGACCTCGACCGATTCGTTGCAGATCTCGATGCACTCCCGTTCCTCGTCGCTCAGGTGGTCTATCTTGGATACGGTTTCTGCGAGGGACATTGCGTGCCGTCCGACGCCCTCGCCACCGTTCAGCACGTTGCCTGCGTCTGCTGGTACCCCCGACCGAGGGAAAGATGGAATGTGGATGTAGCACTTACCTCTGCACGAGCGTCCCGATACGGACCTCGACACTGGTGAACACGATGGCACCGAACACGACCGACAGGACCCTCGTCGCGGTCGTCGTCCTCCTGCTCGTCCTCCCCACGTTCGCCATGGGGTTCAGGATGCTGGGCTTCGGCCCGACGATGGGTGGCTACTGGGGAGACAGGACCGGTTTCGGCGGGTGGATGCTCGTCGTAGTCGTCACACAGTTCCTGTTCCTCGCCGTCCTCGTCGGTGCGGGGTACCTGCTCTACCGTGCCGCGACCGGTTCGGACGGCGGCGACGAACGGGCACTCGAAGAACTCAGGCTGGCGTACGCCCGCGGCGACCTGAGCGACGAGGAGTTCGAATCCCGACGTGAGCGACTCGAACGACGCAACTGAGCGACCCAGACCGGCCTCCGGTTCCGGGTCGTCCCGCCGTCGCCGTCCCGGGCCTCGTCACGGGGTACCGGCACGTCGGCGCAGGGGTCGGGGACCACCCGTCGAGCGTCGAGACCTGTCTCCCCACATAAGTTGTAGTACGCCCCAAATTTAGCATATCTGTCCATTGTACCGCGATAACACAATTTTCACCTACTCCGGAATAACTGGTCGAATTTGCTATTATGTTCGAGCAAATACAATCTCCATACGTTCACTGGGCAGCAACCCACCGTCCATTCGCACCACGATTCCGAAGGGTGTGGTAGTAACAGATACACTGATAGTCTATCGTAGAGTACAAATCCACTGTCCACCTCGTCGTCTCTCCCGGCGACGAACGCGACGTGACGGTCGACGCGCCGACTCCGGCCCTGGGTTTCGATACCGGTGTCGGTGGCCCGTCGTGGTCGGTCCAGCGGACGGTAGCAGGTCCTTATCTAACAGCGGGCGCGGACCTGGGCGGGAGTCGGGTGACGGCCGTCGCCTCGAACGCGAAGCGTGGCAGGGTTTAGGGTGCTACCCGCCGTCTCTCCGACCGGGAGAGAGCATGAATTTCGACGAGTTCACAGGAACCGTCCAGCACCGACTCGAACTCCCCGGCACGGGTGAGACAGTACGCGCGATTCGGGCGACGCTCTACACGCTGGGTGAGCGCATCCCCGAGGGGGCGGCAGAGGACCTCGCCGCCTCGCTCCCGATGGAGATCGACTGGTACATGACGGGCGCGGTCCGGGACCACGGCCAGCGATTCGACTGGCAGGAGTTCGTCGCACGCGTCAGCGAGATAGAGGGCGTCGAGCGGCCCGAAGCCGCCTACCACGCCCAGGTCATCGTCGACCTGGTCGCGTCGCTGGTGCCCCGTTCGGACGTCAACGACCTGCGGAACCAGCTTCCCGAGAGCGAGGACGACGAGAACTGGCGGAAGCTCTTTACGGTCCTCGACGCCGGTGGCTGGAAGGAGCACGAACGTTCGTAATCGGGTTCCGGCCTGCCGGCCCTACGCTTCGGGCGCGAACGCCGCCGAGAGCCGTCGGTCCGCCGCCGCCGCCGTCACGTCGCTGCGCCGGAACGTGACCGGGTCGTCGCCGCATCGGTCGACGACCCCGAGCCGGTCGAGGTGTTCGAGGTGGGCGAACGCCTCGCCGGCGCCGAACTTGACGTGGTAGCCCTCCATCTCGCCGAACAGGGTCCGCGCGAGGGTCCACGGCGTGACGGGACCCTCGCCGTCGAGGACCGTCACGACGCGCGACGACCGGTCGCGGTGGTGGGCGCGGAGCGTCCCGGTCCTGGGTTCGAGTTCGAACTCGGAGCCGTGGCCGGGGTGAGCGACCCGGACGCGGTCTTCGAGTCGCGAGAGCGTCTCTCGGTAGTCGGTCAACGGCGCTTCCTGTCGGGTGTCGCCGCCACCCACGTTCGGCGTACACGTCGTCAGGACGGCGTCGCCGACGAAGGCGTGGTCGTCGAGCACGAAGGCCGCGTGGCCCGCCGTGTGGCCGGGCGTGTGGAGCACCTCGACGCCCGCCACGGTGTCGCCGTCGGCGAGGGACCGGACGGGGAACGAGTCGGGGACGGGCGAGGGCGAGTCGAACTCGACGAGCGGTTCGACCCGGTCGTCCGGCACGCCCCAGCGTTCGAGCACGCGCGCGTCGCGTTCGAGTCTGCGCGCCCGCTCCGCAGCGTAGTCGCCGATCAGCGGTGCGTCGCGTTCGTGGAGCGCGAGCGTCGCGTCGGCCTCGGCGGCGAGTCGCGGGGCCGCCCCGACGTGGTCTGCGTGCCAGTGGGTCACGAGGACGTGGTCGACGCCGTCGACCCCGACGCCCGCGTCGTCGAGGCCCTCGCGCAACCGTCTCCACGCGCCGTCGCCCGGCGGGCCGGGGTCGACGACGAGTCCCCGGTCCGGGAGGACGTAGGCGCTGTTCCCGCCCTCCGGGCTTCCGCCCGACCCGGTCGTCACCGGAATCCGTCGTGCCTCTTGCATTCGACTGTCCGGGACGAGGCGTGGACGGCAAAAACGTGTTGCGCTCCCGGCGACGTCGCCCGCCGACCGGTCTACTCCAGTCTCGTGCCGTCACGGGGACAGTAGCTGTAGGAGTCGTCGGTCGTCCGGAACCCACAGGTCGGACACGACCGAACGCGCTCCGTCCCCGCCGCCGACCGGCCGCGACGGAACAGGAACGGGACGAACGGGACGAACAGGAAGAACACGACCGTCCCGAAGTACCGCCAGAGGACGATGCTGACGAGGAGACTGAGGAGGAACCCGACGACCGCAGTCGCCGTCCGGGAGTCGACCATGGGGTCCGTAGGGAGTCGCCCGACAAAAGTCGACGGGACCGGCGCCGGCCCCGTGGTCACTCGTCCTCGCCGACCGTCGCCTCCGCCTCCGGTTCGGCCCTGAGTTTCGACTCGGCCGGTTCGCCGGCCTCCGCCGTCTCCTGCAGACTGGTGAAGAACTTGTTGACGAGTCGGTTCGTGACGCCGCCGAGCGCTCGCTGCCCGAGACTGGCGATGAGTCCGGATACCTCGGCGGTCGCGGTCCACGCCGCGACCGTTCCACCGTCTTCGGACCGCTGGAGGTCCATGTGTGCCGCGGCGTCGAAGGCGTTCCTGCTGGCGTTCCCGACGGCGCTCATCTCCAGCGTCGACGGTTCGACGGCCTCGGTGACGACCACGTCGACGTCGAACGTGGGGCTGACGCTCCCGACCTTGACCGACATGACGGCCTCCAGTTCCGACGGCGAGTTCATCTTCAACTCCTTCATCCCGGGCGCGCAGTCGGCGATGACGTCCGGGTCGGTGAAGTAGGGCCACAGGTCCTCGGGCGGGATGTCGAGTTCGAACTCGCCCTCGAACTCTATCACGGCGCACCACCCGTGGCGCGGTCGTGTGCGGCCCGGATGGCCCGCTGGCTGTACTCGCTCGCGATCTCCAGTTTGAACTCGGTGTCTGCGTGCATCTCTTCGGATGGGTTGGCCGCCTCGCGCGCCGCGGCACCGGCCGCCGCGAGCGTCTCGTCAGTCAACGGTTCGTCTTCGATGGCCGCCTCCGCGTCGGGGACGTGCAACGGGACGTCGTCGGCGTTCGCCAGGGCGAGGTCGGCGCGTTCGACGACCGGTTCGTCGGCGTCGGGGTCGTCCACCGTGACCGCGGCGCCGGCCGAGAGCGTCGGCCACGTCTGGGACGCGCGCTTCAGTTCCTCGAACGCCATGCCCGTCCGGTCCGTGGGCCGTCGGTCGACCGAGACCGACTCGATGAGTTCGTCCTCGCCCCTGTCCGTGAACATGTACGCGATGAAGAAGTCCCTCGCGTCGACCGTTCGCGGCCCGTCGGGCGACCGCATCGTGATGCGCCCGTCGAGGGCGACGAGGACGGCGGGGTAGTTCCCCGCCGGGTCGGCCTCGCCGACGCTCCCCCCGAGCGTCCCGCGGTTCCGGACGCTCGGACCGGCGATCTGCTCGGCCGCCTGCGGGAACATCGGCGCGTGTTCGGCGAGTGCGCTGGAGCGCTCTACGTCCCGGTGGGACGTGAGCGCCCCGACGCGGACCTCGTCGTCTCCGACCTCGACGAAGTCGAGTTCGTCGAGTGCGTTCAGGTCGATGATGTGCTCGGGCGTCGCCAGTCGGTTCGACATCACGATGCCGAGGGACTGGTTGCCCGCCATGAACTCTGCTTCCTCCAGGTCGGTCGCGAGTTCGATGGCCTCGTCGACCGACTCCGGGCGGTGATACTGGAATTTCGCTGGTTTCATCTGTGTGCTGTGGCTGATTCGGCGCTCGTTCGACCCGTCGACGTTCGGAACCTGTACCCACGTATGACGGGGGACCGCGCTATTAAATCTTGGTGTGAATTCGCATGCCAGTATCCGGTAGCGGCGGTCGGGGTCCACCGGTTCACGTGTCGGCAGTCAACCTTTATCTACCCGCCACGTGTGTGTTCGCGCCATGCTCGACGGCTACGAGATGCACGACTTGACACAGCCCTGGTCGCAGGACACGCCCGCCTGGCCCACGTACGACAACCCGAAGGTCTGGTACGAGAAGAGTCTGGACACCGAGAAGGTCAACGGCCAGAAGATAGAGTTCATGAACCACACCGGGACGCACCTAGACGGCGAGAAGCACTTCATCGCCCACGGCCGCGACATCGAGTCCATGCCCCTGGACGAACTCGTCGGCGACGCCGTCGTCGCCGACATCTCTGACGAGGTGGGGGACTACGACGTCTACACGAGCGACATGATCGAGGACGTCTGCGACGTCCGCGAGGGTGACATCCTGTTCGTCCACACTGGCTACCAGAAGTACGCCTGGCACCGGGAGGAGGCCGACCCACACGCGTTCTTCTGCAAGCATCCCGGCCCCAACATGGAGTTCGCGGACTGGTGCAAGGAGATGGACCTCAACTACCTCGTCCTCGACTGCGGGAGCGCCGACCACCCGATGAACACGGTCGTCCGGGACGTCCGTCCCGAACTGGCGGCCGAGGCACGCGAGAAACTCGGCGTCGACGACCTGGACGAGATATTCCCGCCGGAGGGGTACCAGCTCATGCACACCGAACTGTTCCCCGAGGGCATCGTCCACGTCGAGAACGCACAGGTCCCCGAGGAACTGCTGAACGAGCGCTGCCAGATCGGGACGTTCCCGTGGCGGTTCCGGGGCGGCGAGTCCTCCGTCTCCCGGGTCGTCGCGTTCACCGAAGCCTGACGGGATTCTGGTCCCCGGTCAGCGATGGAAGTCGACCTGTCGCGGGCCCTCCTCGCGTCGTACCGTCGTCTCGGACGGCTCGGTCTCGGCGACTATCCGGCCCTCCTTGAGGACGAGCGTCCGGGGCGCGCGGGTCCGGAGCGCGTCGAACGCCGTCGGGCTATCGAACACCTGGACCGACCCCTCCGCACCTTCCTCGAGTCCGTACTCCTCGGCGCCGAACACGCTCGCGTTCGCGTGGGTGAGCATCCGCCAGAGCGTCTCGACGTCGTCACGCCCGTTCATGTGGGCGTAGTGGAGCAGGACGAACGCCGCGTCCAGGGGGTCGCCGCGACCGTAGTGGTACCACGGGTCCATCACGGAGTCGTGGCCGAGGCCGACGGTGACGCCGGCCTCGTGGAGTTCGTCGATGCGGGTGTGTCCCCGCCGCCGCGGGTAGTCGTCGTACCGGCCCTGTAGCACGGCGTTGTCGGGTGGGTTGGTGACGACTGAGAGTCCGCTCTCGGCGACGAGCGAGACGAGTTTGTCCGCGTAGGCGTTCGAGTACGAGTGCATCGCCGTGGCGTGGCTGGCGGTGGTCCGGTCGCCGAGGTCGCGCTTCAGGGCCTCGCTGGCGAGGACCTCGGTGAAACGCGACCCGGGGTCGTCCGTCTCGTCGATGTGGAGGTCCAGTGGGAGGTCGTGGCGCTCGGCCAGGTCGACCGCCGTCCGGACGTCCTTCACGCCGTCCTCGCGGGTGTGTTCGTTGTGCGGGATGCCGCCGACCACGTCGACGCCCATCTCGACCGCCTCGACCAGCAGGTCCTCGTGTCCGGGCGCGGTGAACACGCCGTCCTGGGGGAACGCGACGACCTGCAGGTCGACGACGTCGGCGACCTCCTCGCGCAGTTCGAGCAGCGCCTCGACGCCGGTCAGCGTCTCCTCGGTCGTGTCGACGTGCGTCCGGACCCGGGTGACCCCGCAGGCGGCCAGCCACTCCACGGTCTCGCTCGCCCTCGATTTGACGTCCCTGACGGTCAGGTCTCCCTTCCGTTCGGCCCAGATGCGGATGCCCTCCGCGAGCGTGCCCGGGTCGTTCCAGCGCGGTTCGCCCGCGGTGAGGGTCGCGTCGAGGTGGATGTGTGGTTCGGTGAACGTCGGCGCGACGAGTCGCCCGTTCGCGTCGAGGTGCCGGTCGGGGTCGACGGACTCCGGGTCGGCGGTCCCCGGCGGTCCGACGTGGGCGATCCGTCCGTCCCGGACGGCGACGTCGACCGGGTCGCCGGCGACCGTCGTCGCGTCCGTGATGACGAAGTGGGACATGCTCGTACCATGCGTCGGGACGGTCAAAATCGTTTGCTCGCCACGGGCAACGGGACCGGACTTCGGCGGTCGGGGCGTGGCCTACTTTGATAACCCGTGCCTGTCAAACCCAACCATGGCAACTGAAGACGAGGGATTCGACTGGCGACAGTTCGTCTTCGGCGACGAGGCGCTGCCGGACCCCGACTATCCGGTCGACCACGTCCCGAAGACCGAGCGAAAGGGACTCGTGAGCATCTCGGCCGTGTTGCTCGGCTTCGTGTTCTTCGCGGGCACGATGTGGGCCGGCGCGGAGGTCGGTGCGGCGATGGGCTTCGGGTCGATGCTCACCGCGATGACGGTCGGATACGCCATCCTCGGCGTGTACGTGGCGACGCTGTGTGCCATCGCGGCGAAGGCGGGGCTGACGACCGTGCTGCTTTCGCGGTACACCTTCGGCAGACTGGGCGCGAAGTGGGCGGACCTCCTGCTCGGGGGCACGCAGGTCGGCTGGTTCGGCGTGACCATCCCCCTCATCGCCGTGCCGACCGCACAGTACCTGGGTATCGAGACGCCGACGTTCGTGTCGGCGCTCATCGTCCTCTGGGGCGTGTTCCACCTGGCGACCGCCTACTTCGGCTACGCGGGGATGGAGAAACTGTCGTACGTCGCCGTCCCGCTGCTGTTCGTCGTCGGCACGCTCTCCATCGTCCTCGCGGTCGGCGAGGTGGGCGGCGTGGACGGACTCATGGCGCAGGTCGGCGGCGGCGAGATGACCTTCGGTGTCGCAGTCACCATCGTCGTGGGGACGTTCATCAGCGGCGGCACGCAGGCCCCGAACTGGGCGCGCTTCGCGCGGAACAGGTCGGTCGGGTTCTGGGCCGGTCTCATCGCGTTCCTGGTCGGCAACGGCTTCCTGTTCTTCTCCGGGGCCATCGGCGGGTCGGTCTACGACGTCCAGCCAGCAGGCGACCTCTACGCGGTGCTGACCGCGCAGGGACTCGCGCTCGTCGGACTCGTCGCCCTGATATTCAACATCTGGACGACCAACGACAACGCCGCGTACGCCTTCGGCGTCGCCGGCGCCGAGGCGTTCGACTTCGACCGCAAGCGACCGTTCATCCTGGTCGGCGGGACCATCGGCATCCTGCTGGCGCTGGTCGGCGTCGACGACCTGCTCATCCCGTGGCTGGCGACGCTCGGGCAGTACGTCCCGCCCATCGGCGGCGTCATCATCGCCGACTTCCTGCTCGTCTGGGGCCTCGACGCGATACCCCGGATGGACGACGTCGAGTTCACCGACGTTCGCTGGTCGGCCATCGTCGCCTACGCAATCGGGTGCGTCGTGGCCATCCTGACCGCCGGGTCGGTGGCCCCCGGGGTCCCTGCCCCGCAGGTGCTCCCCGGCATAACGTCGCTGAACGGCATCGTCGCCGCGGGCCTGTTCCACCTGGCGGCGGTCTACCTGTTCGAGAAGCGCGGTCTCCTGCCCTCCCACGACGTACCGGAGGACGCAGAGATGGTCTAGCTGGCGGTTCCGCGAGAGCGTGGCCGCCGGGTCAGACCTCGCCCTGGTCCGGGGCGGACTGACGACGTTCCTCGGTCGCCGCCGTCGCCATCGGTTCGTCGCCCTCGGGCAGGACGGCGTTGAGGACGAGGGCCGTGATGCCGCCCGCGATGAGGCCGGACCCGACCAGGACGCGGAGGTCCGACGGGACGTTCTGCAGGACGTCGGACTGCACCTCGACGCCGACGCCGAGGACGAGCGACGCCGCGATGATGGTGAGGTTGCGCTGGTTCAGCGTCGCGCCACGCGAGATGATTCGGAGGCCGATGGAGATTATCATGCCGAAGAGGACGATGGCCGCGCCGCCGAGCACCGGTGCCGGCATCGCCGCGACGACGGCGGCCACCTTCGGGATGAACCCGAGGACGACCAGGAAGACGCCCGTGATACCGACGACGAACCGACTGGCGACGCCGGTGAACCCGATGAGGCCGACGTTCTGGGAGAACGAGGTGTTCGGGAAGGCGTTGAACACGGCGGCGAACGCGCTCATCACCCCGTCGGCGATGAGTCCACCCTCCACCTCGTCCCCGGTGGGGTCGCGGCCGACGGCCTCGGTGGTCCCGGAGATGTCGCCGATGGTCTCCATCGACGTGATGATGTAGGCGAACGCGACGACGAGAATGGCGCTGGGTTCGAACTCGAGGCCGTAGGCCAGCGGCGTCGGCACCGATATCCAACCGGCCTCGGCGACGCTGGACAGGTCGAGGATGCCGAGGGGAATCGCGGCCAGGTAGCCGACGACGACCGCGACGAGGACGGCAGCAGCCCGGAGGAACCCGCTGAAGAACTGGTTCAGGACGACGGCGACGACGAACACGAGGCCCGCCAAGCCGAGGTTCTCCATGCTCCCGTACGTCGGTGCCCCCGGCCCACCCGCCGAGTACTGCATGGCGACGGGTATCAGGGTCAAGCCGACGAGCATGACGACGATGCCGGTCACGAGCGGCGGGAACAGGTCCTCGACCTCGTCGAAGTAGTGGCCGATGAGCACCTCGACGGGTGCGGCGACGAGGACCGCACCGAAGATGGCGGCCAGTCCGAACTCGTTCCCGATACTGATGAGCGGCGCGACGAAGATGGCGCTCGTCCCCATGACGATGGGCAACCGGGCACCGACGGGTCCGAGCGGGTACACCTGGACGATGGTCGCGATGCCGGCGACGAGCAGCGCCATCTGGACGATGAACTGCTGGTCTGCCGGGCCGAGACCGATGGCCCCCGCGATGACCAGCGGGAGCGCCACCGTGGAGAGGAACATCGCGAACAGGTGCTGCAGGCCGAGGGGAATCGCCTCCTCGAGACCCGGGTTGTCCTCGATTCCGTACTCTATCAGTCCACCACTGGACGATTCACGTGATTCGGTAGCGTCACTCATGCCACGGTCCACGCAGGGGGGCATCATAAATATTCATCCGGAACCACGGTGGTCCGAACGGACGCTACGAGTGAACTACCCCTGCCTACTCGCCGCCTTCGGCAGCTCCTTGAGGGAGGGGGCTTAGCGCCTGCTAACAGCTAACTGGGTGGCGTCCGACCCACGACACATGTCGACGATGAACGCAGTCGTACTCGACGAGTGGGGCGGCGCGCTGGCGGTCGAGACGGTCGAGCGACCCGATCCGGGGCCGGGTGACCTCCGCGTCGACGTCCGGGCGTGCGGCGTCACCCGGACGGTCGAGAACGCCGTCCAGGGCGGCCTCTCGGCCGACCCGGACCTCACGCCCCGGGTTCCCGGCCACGAGTTCGCCGGCGTCGTCGACGCGGTCGGGGCGGACGTCGACGGGTTCGCCGTCGGCGACCGGGTCGTGGCGTACTTCTATCTCACCTGCGGACGGTGCGACGCCTGCCGACGGGGGGACACCAACCAGTGCACCGACTTCGGTGGCTGGTACGGCGTCGACCGCGACGGTGCCTACGCGGAGTCGGCCGTCCTCCCGGCGGCGAACGCGCTCCCGTTGCCCGACGCCGCCTCCTTCGCCGAGGGTGCGGTCGCCGCGGACGGCGTCGCCACGCCCGTCCACGTCTGCGAGCGCGCCGACGTCCGCGACGACGACACCGTCCTCGTCCTCGGCGGGGCGGGCCGTATCGGGTACCACCTCGTACAGGTGGCGGGACTCCGCGGCGCGCACGTCGTCGCGGCCGACGTCGTCGACGACAGACTCGCCCACGCGGAAACGGCCGGGGACCACGTCACGGCGGTCGACGCGTCGCGGGACGATTTCGCGGCCGCCATCCGGGATGCGACCCCCTACGGAGACGGCCCGTCCGTCGTCGTGGACACCGTCGGCGACCTCGACACGCTACGCGAGGCGTGGACCGCACTGGAGATGGGCGGGCGATTCGTCTCGCTGACGACCCACCACGACCGGACCTTCGACCCGCCGATGAAGGAGTACGTCGTGAAGGAGGCGTCGTTCGTCGGGTCGCGGTACGCGACGAAGGACGAGGTGGTACGCGCCGCCCGGCTGGTCGCGGACGGCCGCGTCGAGGCCGACGTCGGCGACCGACTGGCTCTCGCCGACGTTCCGGACTACCACCGTCGCCTCCGGGCCGGACGGACCGCCGGGATGGGCGTGCTCGAACCGTAACCGATGGCGTCGCTGACACAGGACCGGTCGGTCTCGGGGGACCGGTCGACGACCGACGGCGTCCCGGCAGGTGCGGTGCTCGCCCTCGGGACGGGGCTGTTCGGCCTGGGACTGACCGTCGGCGGCTACGGCGCGCTCGTCCCCGTGCTGGTCGACGCCGGCGTCCCGGCGGCGACGGCAGGGGCCGGGACGAGCCTCTTCCTGCTCGGGCAGGCCGTCGCCGTCCTGCCGGCCGACCGCATCGGTCGCCGGGTCGCCCCGCGGACGATAGCCAGCGCCGGGTTCCTCGTCGCGGCCGTCGGGGCGGCGATGCTCGCGACGCCGACGCTCGCGACCGCGCTCGTGTCGCGGGTACTGGTCGGACTCGGACAGGGTGCAGCGTTCGTCGCGGCGATGACGCACGTCGGGCGACGCACGACGGGCGCCGACACCGCGACGGCACAGGGACTGCTCGGTGCCGGGTTCACGCTCGGCTTTGCGGTCGGACTGGCGGCCACGCCGACTGCCATAGCTACGGTGGGCCCGCTGGTCCCGGCGGTCGTCTCGGCGGTCGTCGCCGGGGTCGGGGCCGCCGGGTCGCTTCGACTCCCATCGAGCGGGGAGGCGTCGGTCCCGTCGCTGCTGGCGTACGTCCGGGCGCTCCAGACGCCGGTCGCGGCGACGCTCGCCCTGGGGAACGCCGTCACCTTCGGGTTCCTCATGGTCGCCGGGACCTGGTACGCGGACCTGCTCTCAGGGTCGTCCATCCCGACGACGGCGGCCCTCGTCGGCTTCGCACTGGCGACCGTGGCCGGGCGCGCGGTCGGTGGTGTGCTCGCCGCCCGGTTCGGCGACGCCGCGACGGTCGGCTGGTCCTTCGTCGGTCAGACGGTCGTCCTCGCCGGGACCGCCGTCGCCATCGCAGCCGACAGGCCACTGCTCCTCGCCGCCGGCGTCGTCCTCACCGGCCTGGGCTTCGGCGTCCCGTTCGGGCCGCTGTTCGCGCTGGCGTTCACCGAGATCGCCCCGGACCCCGGCGTGACCCTCGTCGGGATGCTGGTCGTCGGGAACCTCGCGGCCCTCGTCTACCCGTGGCTCGTCGGCCGGTTGCTCACCGACACCGGGTCGTTCGCCGTCGGCATCGGCGCGATGGCCGTCTCGGTGGGCCTCGCGAGCGTGCTCTGGCTGGCGACCGTCGGGACCGGGTCGTCCGGAGCGTGACCGCCGTCGCTAACGCTAACTATCAGGCCCCCGTCACCCGAACCAGGCACGATGGAGTGGCACACCGAGCAGCGAGAGGCGGTGTACGACGAACTCGACACCTCGGAGGCTGGTCTCACCGGGGACGAGGCGGCCCGGCGACTCGAGGACGTCGGGCCGAACGAGATACAAACCGAGGAGCGTCGTGGCCCGCTCCGGGTCTTCCTCGCGCAGTTCTCAAGCGCGCTCATCTGGGTCCTGCTCGTCGCCGCGGGGCTCTCTGTCGCCGTCGGCCACACCGTCGACGCCGTCCTCATCGGCATCATCCTGCTGGCGAACGGGATATTCGGGTTCGTCCAGGAGTACCGCGCCGAGCAGAGCCTCGAAGCGCTCCGCGAGATGGCAGCGCCGGACGTCGTGGTCCGACGCGACGGGGAGGAGACGACCATCGCCGCCACCGGACTCGTCCCAGGGGACGTGATACTGCTCGAACAGGGCGACGTCGTCCCGGCGGACGCCCGGTTGGTCGACGGACGCTCCCCGGAACTGGACGAGGCGCCGCTGACGGGCGAGAGCGTCCCCGTCTCGAAGTCGACCGAGCCACTGCCGTCGGAGACACCGCTTGCGGAGCGCGCCAACATGCTCTACCGCGGGACGAACGTGACCCGCGGTCGGGCAGTCGGCGTCGTCGTCACCACCGGGATGGAGACGGAGATGGGGGCCATCGCCACAGAACTGCTCAGCGCCGAGGACCCGCGGACGCCCCTCCAGCGGAGTCTGGACACGCTGGGGCGTCGACTCGGTATCGGCGTCATCGGACTCGCCGCCATCGTCGTCCCGTTCCTCGTCCTCGGCGGGACGTCGCTGGTGCAGGCCGGACTCACGGCCATCTCGCTCGCCGTCGCCGCCATCCCCGAGGGGTTGCCGGCCATCGTCACGCTGACGCTGGCGCTCGGCGTTCGGCAGATGGCCGACGAGAACGCACTGGTCCGTCGGCTCCCCGCCGTCGAGGCGCTGGGGGCCGTCGACGTGGTCTGCACCGACAAGACGGGGACCCTGACCGAGGGCGAGATGCGCGTCCAGCGTGGCTGGGTGTACGACGCCACGGTCGCCCTCGGCGAGGGCGACGACGGGAGCACGGACGGTGACGACAGGGTAGAGCGCCTCCTCGAGATCGGCGCTGTCTGCAACGACGCCACGGCGGAGTCGGGCGACCCGACCGAACGCGCACTGGTCGTCGCCGCCGAGGACCACGGCATCGACGTCTCCGCACTCCGGGACCGGCGGGAGCGCGAGGACGAGGTCCCGTTCTCGTCCCAGCGAAAGCGCATGGCGACGGTCCACGACGGGGTGGTCTACGTGAAGGGTGCGCCCGAGGTCGTACTCGACCGGTCGACCCGCGTCCTCACCGACGACGGCCCGGTCGAACTGGACGAGGCGGGCAGGGCACGCGTCGAGGAGGAGGTCGAGGACTTCGCGAACGACGCGCTCCGGGTACTCGCGTTCGCCTACAAGGAGACCGACGACGAGGGGGGTACCGAGGAGAACCTCGTCTTCGTCGGGTTACAGGGACTGCGGGACCCGCCCCGCGAGGAGGTCGCCGACGCCATCGACGAGACCCACCGCGCCGGCATCGACGTGAAGATGATAACCGGCGACAACGCCCTGACGGCGCGAGCCATCGCGACCGAGATCGGCATCGACTCGGACGTGATGACCGGGAGCGAGGTGGCCGACGTCGACGACGAGACGCTTCGCCGGCGCGTCGAGGAGGTGGACGTCTTCGCCCGGGCGGAACCGGTCCACAAGGTCAGCATCCTCCAGGCGCTCCAGGCGAACGGGTACTCCGTGGCGATGACCGGCGACGGCGTCAACGACGCACCGGCGCTGAAGAACGCAGACGTCGGCATCTCGATGGGCATCCGTGGGACCGACGTCGCGAAGCAGGCCAGCGACATCATCCTGCTCGACGACAACTACGCGACGATACGCAACGCCATCAGGCGCGGGCGGAAGATATTCGACAACATCTGGAAGTTCGTCGCGTACCTGCTGAGCGCGAACGCGGCCGAGGTCGCCCTCGTCTTCATCGCGTCGCTGTTCGGCTACCTGATACTGCCCGCCGTCCAGTTGCTGTGGATAAACCTCCTCACCGACGGCCTGCCGGCGCTCGCGCTCGGCACGGACCCCGCGGGCGACGTGATGAACCGCGAACCCCGGGAGCGCGACACCGGCATCGTCGACCGCGACATGCTCTCGCTCGTCGTCGGCGCGGGACTCGTCGTCACCGCCGTCATGCTCGGGTTGACGTTCTACACGCTCGACGGTGCGCCGTCGGTCACCCCCTACGCGATGACGATGGTGTTCACCGGGTTCGTCGTCTTCGAGTTCCTGAAACTGTACGTCGTTCGCTGGGTGCGAGACACGCCCGTCGTCTCGAACCCGTGGCTGGCCCTCTCCGTCGTCGCCTCGCTCGTGCTCCACCTGTCGGTGCTGTACACGCCGCTCAGCCAGTACTTCGGGACGGTCCCGCTCTCGACCAGCGACTGGAGCGTACTCGGGGCGGCGCTCCTCGTCGGGTTCCCGCCGCTGCTCGCTGTCGGGTGGCTGGTGAAGCGACGAGGGCCGGCCACGGAGGCCGGCGAGGCCCGACCCGGCCTCACCCCGGCAGAACGAGGTTGACGAGGGCGACGACGAGGCCGGCCAGTCCCATGCGGAGCGCGGAGACGTACCACCGCTGGCCGGATATCGACCCCATGTACGCACCGAAGACGGCGAGGATGCCGATGCCCAGGGAGACGCCGACGACTGCGGCCTCGGCCATCGTGAGCGTCGTCCCCTCGAACAGGAACGGGACGAGCGGGACGAGGATGCCGATGAGGGGACCGAGACCACTCATGATGGCGTGCAGGAGTCGTGCACCGGCCTGTTCGCGCTGGATTCGCGTGTCGTCAAGGTCGGTGAGCATCGCCCGCTCGATGCGTAGAATCTCGGCACGGGTCTCTGCGCGTTCTATCTCCCAGACGCTCCAGACGGCCGAGGTGCCGAGTCCGACGGCGGCCCCGAGTCCGATCTTCACGACGGTCAGGCCGTCCGGGACGCCCGAGAGGACGGACCCGACGACGATGCCGATGCTCGTGAGCGTCCCGTCGAAGCCGTTCGAGATGAAGTACCGGCGGGAGATGGCCCTGACGTCCTCCTTCGCGAGCAGTCTCCTGAGACGCGTTCTGATGGAACTCACAGTCCGTCCTGAGGCGTCCGTCGGTCCTCGACGATGGTCTCCCCGCACGCGACCTCGTCGACCGAGTGAACCGTCGCACCGAGGGACTCTACCTCCTCACGAATCGTCTCGTATTCGAGGCTTGCCCCCTCGAAGGTGAGCTTCACGTTCTGGACCTGCTGGTCGAGTTCGAGGAGCGAGGCCGTGACGCCGTCGATGCCATCGACGTCGGTCAGTTGCTGGGTGAACGTCACCAGCGGGGGTTCGTGCGGTTTCAGTACGTCGATGACCAGTCGGCGGACGGGAGCCATGCCTCGACGTTGGGCGGAGACGTAGTAAAAAGATGGTCCCGTCAGTCCGTCGGCTGGACCGGGAGTTCGATATGCGTCGGGTTGTCCGCCTCGTGGTAGAAGGTGTTCTCCGCGACGCGGTATCCCTCGCCACCGGCAGAGCCGTGCTCCGTCGACCCGGCGCCCGCGTCGCTCGCGGAGACGCCGTACAGGGGACCGCCGGTGTTGTGGTTCACGTCGAAGCGCGGCCAGTTCGACGAGGAGACGTCGAGTCTGATGCGGTGGCCGGCGTCGAACCGGTTGGCGGTGTCGTACGGTTCCATGTAGAACTCGTACACCTCGCCGGCGTCGAGCAGGTCCGGTTCGTCACGGTAGCCCCGGTATCGCCCGCGACAGATGGAGTCCGAGAGGTTGAGGGCGTAGCCGTCCGGGTAGTCCTCGCTCTCGGGATACTCGTCGACGAGTTTCGCGGTGAAGTCGGTGTCCGGGCCGTCGGTCGACCCGTAGACGCGGACGCGGATGGGTCCGGCTATCTCGACCGGTTCCTCGAGGGGCGGGGTCCGGAAGACCTGCACGTCGTCGCGGTCGGCCAGCGGGCCGTACGGGGCGCTCGCGCCGAAGGTATCCTCGTCGGTACGCTGGTCGTAGCCACCTCGGCCGGCGAAGTCGATGACGTTCCGGTCGCCCAGGGGGTACGCGCCGACCGGTTCCTCGCGGGGTTCGTACGTGAGGTACGAGGAGGTGTTGCCGCCGATGGTCGGAACGGGGTCCTCCGGGTCGAACTCGTACGTCGTCGCGGAGTCGGTGGCGGTCGGTTCGTCCGTCGAGAGGGTCCCGTCGCCGTGGGCGTAGAACCTCGTCGTCGTGGTGCCGGCGGGCGGCCACTGGTCGGCCTGTCGCCACTCGCCGCCGTGGAACAGGTTACCCTCGTCGGTCATGTGACCGTCGCCGGTGCCCATCAGGAAGTACTCCACTGGTGGCTGGTCGTCCCAGGTGTCCTCGCCCCGGAGGTAGTGGTCGAAGAAGCGCAGTCGCGTCTCGCGGTACTTCCGGGTGGCGTCCGGTCCGAACGCGAGGTCGCCGGCCGTCGGGTGCTCCCACGTCAGCGGCGGGAACAGCAGGGCCTCGCTGTGGTCGTGGCCGCCCGGGAGCCTGGCGAGGTGGGTCCACGGCCCCATCAGCAGGTAGTGGTCGCTGTCCTTGCACTCGGAGAGCGCGACGAAGTTGTCGCAGGTCGCGCCCGTGTAGGAGTCGTACCAGCCGCCGGAGTAGACCGTCGGCACGTCCGCGCTCTCGTCGTAGTAGCGCTCGAAGTTGACGCCGGGGTTCTGCCAGAGGTCGTCGCTGGCGCTGCCGGACTCCATGATGTCGAACGCCCACTCCTCGTACCGGGGGAGCGTCGCGAGTGCGGATTCGCCGCGCTCGACGGGGCCGTCCAGCAGCACCTCCCGGAAGTCGACGTCGGCGAACACCTGCTGGACGGCGGGGTCAGCAAGTGACTCGTGGGCGAAGCCGGCACCGAGGGTGAACGCCCACGAGAGCCAGCGCTGTTCGAACGCACCGTTGTGCCGGAACGTCTTCTCGCGGCCGTTCGCGGCCCCCATGTTGACGAACATCCCGGCGAGGCCGTCGGGGTCCTGCGTCGCCAGGGCGTTCTGGACCCACGCGCCGTAGGAGGTGCCGAGGGTCACCACCCGCCCGTCGCAGTACGGCTGGTCGGCGAGCCACTCCACGGTGTCGGCCCCGTCCTCGGCCTCGTTGACGTGGATGTAGAAGTCGCCCTCGCTGTCGAACCGGCCCCTGACGTCCTGGATGGCGATGACGTAGCCCCGCGACGCGTACCACTCCCCGTGGCGGGTCCGGCCGCCGGTCTTGTCGTAGGGGGTCCGGTCGAGGATGACGGGCCGGGGGTCGTCGACAGGGTCGCGCGTCTCCGGGTCCGCCGGCCGGTAGACGTCGGTCGCGAGTCGGGTCCCGTCGCGCGTCTCGACCATGACGTCCAGGTCGGCGTGGACGGCGTATCGTGGCTCGGCTGTCATATGCTCACACACCGTCACTCCCGCCAAATAGATTGCCCCTCCACCGGGGTGACGACGCCGTCGACGGTGATGGTGGCCGGTCATCGCCCGCCGAGACGAAATCGACGGCCGTCTCAGCGACGTGACGACGCGGACTGACGACACATTTAATAGATAGGTTTCTGATTACAGGGGTATAGTGTGGGGGCTGACATCACGTCACACTATTGGAGGTAGGACATGACAGACGACAACAATCCAGACGACACGGACGATATTGAAAACGTCGTGACACCAGAGGGACCGCCTGACGTTGCAGGGGGTGCAGAACAGTCCGACTTCGTCGAGTACGGTATCGACGACAAGCCACCGCTGGTAGAGTCGATATTCCTCGGCCTACAGCACTACCTGACGATGATCGGCGCGACAATCGCCATCCCTCTCGTGCTCGCGGGCGCGATGGGGATGCCGGCGGGGGTGACGGCGAAACTCGTCGGGACGTTCTTCGTGGTATCCGGCATCTCGACGCTGGCACAGACGACACTCGGGAACCGCTACCCCATCGTCCAGGGCGGGACGTTCTCGATGCTGGCCCCGGCGCTCGCCATCATCGGCGTCATCGCCAGCACCGGCGGCGGCTGGGAGACGATGATACTCGAGCTACAGGGCGCGGTCATCGTGGCCGGACTCGTCGAGGTGCTCATCGGGTACTTCGGCGTCATGGGCTGGCTCAAACAGCACATGGGCCCCATCGTCATCGCCCCCGTCATCGCACTCATCGGGCTCGCACTGTTCAACGTCCCACAGATAACGTCGGCGACGCAGGACTGGTGGCTCCTGGGACTGACGGTATTCCTCATCGTGCTGTTCTCCCAGTACCTCAACGACTACAACCGAGCCTTCCGGCTGTTCCCGGTCCTGCTCGGAATCGTCGCGGCGTGGGGCATCGCGGCGCTCCTCTCCGTGACCGGCATCTACGCGTCCGGCGCGCCGGGCTACGTCGACTTCGGGGCCGTCGCGAACGCCCAGCCGGTGTTCGCAATCTACCCGTTCCAGTGGGGGATGCCGCAGTTCACCGGGTCGTTCGTCATCGGGATGTTCGCCGGCATGCTCGCCTCGGTCATCGAGAGCTTCGGTGACTACCACTCCGTCGCCCGCATGGCGGGCAAGGGCGCACCGAGTGCACGGCGCATCAACCACGGCATCGGCATGGAGGGCATCGGCAACACGTTCGCCGGCATCATGGGCACCGGGAACGGGTCGACGTCCTACACGGAGAACGTCGGTGCCATCGGCATCACCGGCGTCGCCTCCCGGTACGTCGTCCAGATCGGGGCCATCGTGATGCTCGTCGTCGGGTTCGTCGGCTACTTCGGCCAGCTCGTCGCGACCATCCCGACCCCCATCGTCGGCGGACTGTTCCTGGCGATGTTCGGGCAGATCGCGGCGGTCGGGCTCTCGCAGCTGAAGTTCGTTGACCTCGACAAGAACCGCAACGTGTTCATCATCGGCATCGCGCTGTTCGCCGGGCTAGCGATTCCGGCGTACATGGGCAACGTGGGCGGTGCTACCGCGTTCCAGGAGGGACTGGCGGCCGAACCCATCTTCAGCCTGTTCGCGGTCGAGGTACTCGGCTTCGACATCCTCGGCATCATCGCCACGACCACCTTCGTCATCGGTAGCACGGGGATGGCCGTCGGCGGCATCATCGCCTTCGTCCTCGACAACACGATTCCCGGGACCAGGGAGGAGCGCGGCCTGACCGCCTGGGAGGACATCACCGAGGCGGACGAGGAGTTCAGGTCGTTCTGGGACCGCGTGGGCGAGGCCGAGGAGGAACGGCCCACCCCGGGTGGTGACTGACGAGCAGAGACCACCCCGAGCGACCGGACCGACGCTGTTTCTTTCGACGACGCCTCGACCACAACAGTCAGGGTGCTGGCGGTCACCCGGACGCACATGGACGCGGCGGACATCGAATCGGACCTCGAGTACCGGGGTGCGCTACGCGGCGGCGGGTGGGTCGGCGTCACGCCGGACCGCCTCGTCGTCGCCCACCCCGGCGAGGACGCGGTCTACGTCGACTACGACGACGTGGCGACCATCCGCGTCGAACCGATAGACTGGTTCCTCGTCGTGATGAGTCTCGCGCTCGTCGGGTTCGGCCTGCTCTCGCTCCAGCGGAACCTGCTCGGCGGGGTCGCCTTCGCCGTCGCCGGGGGCATCAGCCTCTACTTCACCTACGGTCGCCGGGGACGCGTCAACGTCTCGGCAGAGGGTGAGTCGAAGACGCTGAAGTTCTTCCCGGAGGACGTCGACGAACTGAAGCGCGCGCTGGACCCCTACGTCGAGGGGTCCGCGGGATGGGAGCGCGAGGACTGACACGGCGTCGTCGGGACCGTGCCAACCGTTATCGGGGCGGGCGCCGAAGGCGGCGGTATGACGGACCACGACGCCCGCCGGGGCGATTTCAGACCCGACGGCGGGGCCACCGACCACGACGACATGCTCTGGCGCACGGACGCCGTCGACCGGGTGCTCGCGCTCCGCGACGAGTTCTTCGAGACGCTCGACGCCGAACCCGTCCCGCTGGACGCCGTCGCCGGGAGGGTGCTCGCGTCGGCGGTCGAGGCGCCGGCCGACGTGCCCGCCCGCGACCACGCGACGATGGACGGGTTCGCGTTCGGCGCGGCCGACGACTACCCCCTCACGGTCCGCGAGCAGGAGGTCTTCCCGGAGGACGACCCGCCGGCACTCTCGCCCGGCGAGGCGGTCCGCATCGCCACCGGTGCACCCCTGCCGGAGGGCGCCGACGTGGTCCTCAAGCGCGAGGAGGCGACCGTCTCCGACGGGGACCTTCGCGGCCCCGACGTCGAAGCCGGGACGTACGTCTACGAACGTGCCAGCAACGTCGCCGCCGGCGAGACGCTGTTCGACGCCGGCGACCGCCTCTCGCCGAAGGACGCCATCCTGCTCGGTGACGTAGGCGTCGAGTCCGTGCCGGTCCGAACGCGCCTCTCGGTCGGCGTCGCCGCGACCGGAACCGAGATTCACGAGGGTCGACAGTCCGACCTCGACTCGAACATGCTCGCCGGACTGGTCCGCTCGTGGGGCCACGACGCGACCTACGAGGGGTCGACCCCCGACGAGTACGAGGTGGTCCGGTCGCTCGTCGAACGCGTCGCCCGGGAGCACGACGTGGTGATGACGACTGGCGGGACCAGCGTCGGGCACAAGGACCACGTCGTTCGGGCGCTGGCGGACCTCGGCGAGGTGCTGTTCCACCGGGTGCGTATCCGACCCGGGAAGCCCATCGCGGTCGCCCGACTCCCCGAGCAAGACGCCGTCGCGTTCGCCATCCCCGGCAAACCGGTCGGCGCACACACGGTGACCAGCCTCGTCGCGAGACCGTTCTTCGTCGGACCGAGCGCGACCCGCGCCGGCGAGGCGGCCGTCGACGCCACGCTCTCGACCGACGTGGGCCTCGGCCCGGAGGGGTTCGAGTACGCCGTGCCGGTCACGCTCTCGGACGGGCGGGCGACGCCCCTCGGCCACGTCGACTCGCCCCTGGCCGTGTACGAGGACACCTACGACCCGAGCGTGCTCTCGTCGTCGACGCGGGCGACCCGTGCCGATGGCGTCGTCGTCACGACCGGGGCGCTCTCGGCCGGTGAGACGGTGGCCGTCGTCCCCTACGAGGCGCTGGAGGGGTAGGCGACGGGTCAGGGCGGCGTCGACGGGGGCGTCCGCGAATCGAGCGCGGCCGTCGCCTCCCCCAGTAGCCACTCCAGGCTGTCGCCGAACCGCTGGACGTGCGTGTACTTCAGCACGTGGTCGGCGGCCTCGAACTCGGCCGGCGTGAAGAACCGGGCGTCGGTCGCGTCGGACGCGGCCTCGACGGTCCCGGTCGTCTCGTCCCGGTGGACCGCGTAGTCGATGCCGACCATGTACTGCTCCTCGACCGGTTCCCCCGCCTCGTCGAAGAAGTACGTGAGGTCGCCGGGGTCGACGGTGAGTCCCGTCTCCTCGGCCAGTTCGCGGGCCACGCCCTCCCGTGGCGTCTCCCCGAGTTCCATCCGCCCGGACGGGAGTTTCCACTCGCCGGGACTCCGGAAGTCCTCGACGAGGAGCACCGCGTCGTCGTCGACGACGGCGGCGCTCCCGCCCGGCGTCGGGTTGTAGAACACGTAGTCCTCGCACGAGTCGCACCGGTAGACCACCGACGTCTCGACGACGTCGTGCATCGGCGAATCGACGGGCGTGACAGCCGTGCCGCAGTACGGGCAGTACTCTGGTGGCTGGTTCATCGTTAACATACTGCAGGTCGACGTGGGTGATAGTCCTGTCGTCGAAACTATCGTGATAGAACGCCCTGCGAGCCGATATCGGCTGTTTGACTGGTCCCACGACCGGACTGGTCGGGCCAGTCCCCACCGGTAGTGTTCAGATTAGCTGATTCCATGCGAAGGCGAACGCTTGCAACCAATTTTCGACAGTCTCTGCGTGAGCATGGCTGAAACAGTTTGAGAACTGGTTTGTTCTGCGTTTTACTTCTCTAAAGACACGTTCGACGCTATTTCGATTCCCATGTGTTTCCTGCTGGAATCGGAGTCCGTGACGGTGACAGGCCGCTTGCAACCACGGTGCACCGTCGACGAGAAAGACTGCATCGTCGACGAGATGTTTCTCGCGGAGTTCGGAAAGGAACATCTCGGTGAGCGCTTGTGTTCTTGTCGGATAGAGGCGGACGTGCAGCAAGCGGTTCGTTGCAGGATCGACGGCAGCGTACAGCCAATATCGCTCATCGTTCAGCTGGATCACGGTCTCGTCGACCGCAACGTGATCCGGGTCTGCATCGTCTGTGGGCTGTAAATCAGCTTTCTGCACCCAGTTGTGGACGGTTGAGCGGCAACGGTCGACACCCAATTCATCGAGGATAGAGACTGTATCAGAAAGTGACATCCCAGCCAGATGAAGTCGGATACCGAGCTTCATCGCGGGCTCGGGTGTCGCTTCTCGCTCCAGAAAGTCTAACTCGAAGCAGTCGCTAGCACCGATGAGGCGGTCGATTTCTGGCATGGACACCTAGAAATTCCACCGCCTCGTTCTTCAGACCTTATCTGAACACCGCCGTCCCCACCCGGGCGAAGCTTTTTGCGCCCTGACGACGCGGAGTGATAGCATGGACCCAGAAGGCCCGATACTCGACGACGTCACCGTCCTCGACCTTACGACGTTCGTCACCGGCGGGTTCTGCTCGCTGATGCTCGCCAACCAGGGGGCCGACGTCGTCAAGGTCGAACGGCCGGGCGTCGGCGACGACAACCGACACTCGGGACCGCCGTTCATCGACGGCGAGTCGCCGTACTTCTGGACCGTCAACTACGGCAAGCGAAGCGTCGAACTGGACCTGAAGAGCGAGGAGGGCCTGGCCGCGCTCTACGACCTCGTCGAGGAGGCGGACGTGTTCATCCAGAACTACCGGCCCGGCACCGCAGAGAAACTCCACGTCGACGAGGCGTCCATCCGCGACGTGCGGGACGACGTCGTCTACTGCGCCATCTCGGCGTTCGGCCAGACCGGCCCGTGGAGCAAGCGCCCCGGTTACGACCTGCTCATCCAGGGCATGAGCGGTATCATGAGCGTCACGGGCGAGGCCGACGGCCGACCGGTGAAGGTCGGGCTTCCACAGACCGACCTCATCACCGCGATGTGGGCCGCCTTCGGCATCACGGCGGCGCTCTACCGGCGCGAGCAGACGGGGAAGGGTGAGTACATCGACCTCGGTATGCTGGACGCGACGCTGCCGTGGCTGACGAAGCAGGCCGGCAAGGTGTTCGCCGGAGAGGAGCCGAAGCGCATGGGCACGAAGGACCCCGTGCTCGCGCCGTACCAGACGTTCGAGACGGCGGACGGCTACCTCAACGTCGCCTGCCTGAACCAGAAGCTCTGGCGGGGACTCTGTGCCGCACTCGACCGGCCGGACCTGGTCGAGGACGACCGGTTCGAGACGAACGCCGACCGCGTGACGAACATGGCGGCGCTGGAGGGCGAACTCGAGGCGGAGTTCACGAAACGGACGACCGAGGAGTGGATGGACGTGCTCGTCGAGGAGGCCGGCATCCCCGCCGGCCCGGTCAACGACCCGGAGGACGCGCTCTACAACGAACAGACGGCGGCCCGGGACGTGGTCACCGAGCTGACCGACGGCGACAGGACCGTCCCGGTCGTCGAACACCCCCTTAACTTCGAACACGCCGAGAGCGGGTTCGACCGACTCCCGCCGCGACTCGGCGAGCACACCCGCGAGGTGTTCCGCGAGGTCGGGTACGACGAGGAGACGCTCGACAGACTGGCAGACGCGGGCGCGTTCGGCGACCCCGAGTGACGGTAAGACGCCGTTTTCGACGATAGCGCTGAAATAACAATAGCCGCAGGCCGTCTCCAACCCCCGAGAGGATTCTCTATGTCGACACCGAACGTACACGACGGTGCGGTGCAGTCGCTGAGAGACGGGTTCGAGGGGAGCGTTCTCCAACCGGGGGACGAGGAGTACGACGAGGCCCGGGCGGTCTGGAACGGGATGATCGATCGACGGCCGGCGCTCGTCGCCCGGTGCGCCAGCACCGACGACGTGGTGCAGGCGGTCGACTTCGCCCGCGAGCACGGGCTCGAGGTGGCGGTCCGGGGCGGCGGCCACAACGTCGCCGGGACCGCCGTCGTCGACGAGGGCATCGTCGTCGACTGTTCGGCGATGAACGCGGTCGAGGTCGACCCGGACGGCCGGACGGTCCGGGCCGGTGGCGGCGCGACGCTCGGCGACGTCGACCGGGAGACGCAACGCTACGGCCTCGCGACGGCCCTCGGTGCGGTCTCGCAGACCGGCATCGCCGGTCTCACACTCAACGGCGGGTACGGCCACCTCGCCAGGGAGTACGGCCTCGCGTGCGACAACGTCCTGTCCGTCGAGATAGTGACCGCGGACGGCGAGGTCCGCCGGGCGAGCGAGGACGAACACGAGGACCTGTTCTGGGCGGTCCGTGGCGGTGGCGGGAACTTCGGCGTCGTCACCGAGTTCGAGTACGAACTCTACGAGGTCGGCCCGGAGGTGTACGCCTTCTTCGTGTGGTTCCACGCCGACGACGTGCCGGCGGTGATGGACCGCTTCCGCGACTGGGCCGAGGACGCACCACGGAACGCGGGCGTCCTGCCGTTCACCGGACACGTCCCCGACGTCGACGAGTTCCCCGAAGCCTCGTGGGGCGACCCGGCCATCGCCTTCCTCGGGTCCTACCGGGGTGACCCGGACCGCGCCGACGAGGTGTTCGGGTCGATACGGAGCGCCGCGTCGCCCGTCGCCGACTTCAGCGGACCGATGGCGTACACCGACCTGCAGTCGATGCTCGACGAGGACTACCCCGACGGACTGCGGTACTACTGGAAGTCCATCTTCCTCGACGACGTGACAGACGAGGTCGTCGACCTGATGATGCGCTACAACGAGTCGGCACCCTCGGCGCTCTCGACCATCGACCTCTGGCACCTCGGCGGGGCCATCGCCGACGTCCCGAAGGACGCGACGGCCTTCTGGCACCGCGACAAACCGTTCATGCTCAACTTCGAGGCGAACTGGGAGGACCCGGACGACGACGACGCGAACGTGGACTGGGCGCGCGAGGGTTTCGCCGAGGCCGAGTCGCTCTCCGTCGCCTCCGGCCGGTACGGCAACTTCCCGGGGATGAACGAGGACCCCGCCCGACTCGTCTTCGGCGACAACTACGACCGACTGGTCGACGTGAAGACGACGTACGACCCCGAGAACCTGTTCCACCTCAACCAGAACGTCGCGCCCCGGACCGGGGGCGGCGACGGCGCCGCGTGAGCGACCAGCGGGCCGGCGGTCGCGTCCCGTGGCGGAATCGCACGGTGCAGGCCGTACTGGCGAGTACGCTCGTCGCACCGCTCGGCGTCCCCCTGCTGAGTCCCGCGCTCCCGGTGGTCCGCGACCACTTCGGCCTGACCGACCCGGAGGCCAGCCTGCTGGTCAGTTCCTACTTCGTCGTCGGCATCTTCGTCTCTCCGTTCATCGGCCTCGGCGCGGACCGACTCGGACGCAAGCGCGTCCTCCTCCCCGCGTTGCTCGTCTTCAGCCTGACCGGTCTCACCGGCTACGTCGCGCCGAGTTACGCCGTCCTGCTGGGTCTCAGAGTGGTCCAGGGGACCGCGGCGGCGGCCCTGTTCGTCACGACGGTCACCATCATCGGCGACGCGTTCGAGGGCGTCCAGCGGAACGCCGTACTCGGGGTGAACGTCGCCGCCCTCTCGCTCGGGGCGGCGGTGTTCCCGGTCCTCGGCGGGGCGCTCGCGGGCGTCGCGTGGAACGTGCCGTTCCTCGCCTACGGACTCGGCCTGCCGGTGGCGCTGTTCGCCGCGGTCGCCATCCAGGAGCACCCCAGACCCGGACCGTCGTCCGACGACCGGAAGCCGACGGCGGAGCACGCGGCCGGACGCACGGAGTCGGCGTCCACCGGCGAGGAGGGGGGAGTGAGCTACCTGCGTGGCGTGCTGGGGCGACTCACCACGGCGATGGTCGCGCTCCTGACGACCGCGTTCCTCACCGAGTTCGTCCTGTTCGGCGCACTCTTCACGGCGCTCCCGTTCCTGCTGACCGCCTCGTACGCGCTGACCCCGGTGTACATCGGGGGCGTCCTGCTGGCGACCGAGGGGACAGCGATCGTCGCTGCCGCCGCCAACGGCCGACTGGCAGGTGCGATATCGAACGGCCGACTCATCGCCAGCGGGTTCGGCTGCTACGGCCTGTCGTTGCTCGGCATCTACCTCGCGCCGTCGCCGCTGCTCGTCGCCGTCGCGTCGCTCCTGTTCGGCGTCGGCCTCGGACTCACCATGCCCTCCGTCGATGCGGCCATCAGTCAGCGCGTCTCCACGAGTTACCGCGCCGGCCTCCTCGGTCTCCGCAACAGCACGACCTTCCTCGGGCGAGCGACGGGGCCGGTGGTCTTCGCGACGGGCGCGGCGCTCGTCGGCTACCCCCTGCTCCTCCTCGTCAGCGGCGTCAGCCTGGTCGTCATCGCCGTCGTGGCGTCCGTCGCAACGACCGCGTCGCGCGTCCCGGGCACGCCGAACGCCCCCTAGGGGTCCCCGCCGCCGACCGCGACACGTTCCGCCGCCACCCCGACAGTTACGGTCGTCGGGCGGGACAGTTCGAGTATGACAGACGGCGTCCACCTCGGGACGAACGAACGCGAATGGGAACAGACGGCCGACGGCACCCTCCGCGTCGCAGTCGTCGGACTCGGGTGGTGGGCGAGCGAGCAGGTGCTCCCCGCCGTCGCCGAGACGGACAACTGCGAGGTCACGGTCGGCGTGAGCGGGTCGCCGGACAAGCGCGAACGGGCCCTCATGGAGTGGGAGACCGTAGAGCACGCGCTCTCGTACGAACACTTCGCCGACGGCACGGCGGTCGACGCATACGACGCCGTCTACGTCTGCACGCCGAACGCGTTGCACCTCCCACACGTCGAGACCGCGGCCGAGTTCGGCAAGGCCGTCCTCTGTGAGAAACCGATGGAGGCGTCCGTCGACCGCGCCAGACGGGTCGTCGAGGTCTGCGACGAGGCCGACGTCGACCTGATGGTCGGCTACCGGATGCAGACCGACCGGGCGCTCCGGGCCGTCCGGCGCCTCGTCCGCGACGGCGTCGTCGGGGACCCGGTGCACGTCCACTCGCACATGTCACAGACCATCTCCCAGATGTTCGACGACCCGTCGCACTGGCGGTTGCACCCGGACCTCGCCGGCCCCGGGACGTCGGTGACCGACCTGGGCGTCTACCCGATAAACACGTCCCGGTTCGTGCTCGACGCCGACCCGGTCTCCGTGTCCGCCGCCACGTGGTCCGGTGACGACGAGTGGTTCGACGACGTGCCGGACGAGCGCGCGAGTTTCGACCTGGCGTTCCCCGACGGCGTCCACGCGCTCTGTAGCGTGTCCCAGAACGCCTACCACACGGCCGAGTTCCGGGTCGTGGGCACCGACGGCGAGATTCGGCTTCGGCCGGGATTCTTCGGGTCACAGTCCAACGAACTGCTCGTGTCGACGCCCGACGGCGAGACGGCGGTGACCTACGACCCGGTGAACCAGATGGCCGAACTGTTCGCGTACTTCTCCGACCGGGTACTCGGCGAGCAGCCGATTCACGCCGACGGCGAGCACGGACTCGTCGACATCGAGGTCGTCGAGGCGGTGTACGAGTCGGGCGCGGACGGCGAGCGCAAGTCCCTCTGAGGAGTCGTCGCTGCGACGACCAGGACCCCGGGCGCCATCGGAGTCGGGTCGCGTTTCGGCGCTTTCTCGTCACACGTATCCAGGACGGTCGTGTCCAGTAAACGAAGTCGACGCCGACCACCCTGGGGAGGGCCCCGGTTCCTGAAATACTCAAAGCACCTAACGAGTAAGGGTCAACTCGAAAGGTGGCTCGGACCTTCCCCACGCCCGGGCGTCGTACCGCGCCCAGAACGTGGCTGCCACCCACGCCACAGCAATTTTCTACTATCGTACTCTAACAGTAGAAACTATTAAGATAGTGAAAACACAACCGGGAGGTGTCCGAGCTACACCACGGCTCGACGGTCCAGTATGAACGAACCGAACGAGACGCTGAAGACGACCGGGAGTCGAACGACGTCGTTCCGTCAGAGACGTCGAAGCACGTCGTCCGACACGACGGAGTCGGAAGGCGAACGCGTCGACGACGGACAGGTCACGTGTCCCGAGTGCGGTGCCGCCGCCGTGACCGACGACGAACACGGCGAGACGGTCTGTGGCGACTGCGGCGTCGTCCTCGAGGAGGACCTGGTCGACCGTGGTCCGGAGTGGCGTGCGTTCGACAGTCGCGAGAAGAACGAGAAGTCCCGCGTCGGGGCCCCGACGACTCGGATGCTCCACGACAAGGGGCTCTCGTCCGTCATCGACTGGCAGGACAAGGACGCCTACGGGTCGACGCTGTCGTCCCGGAAGCGCCAGAAGATGCAGCGACTCCGTACGTGGGACGAACGCTTCCGCGCCCAGAGCGCCCACGACAGGAACCTCAAGCAGGCCCTCGGCGAGATAATCCGCATGGCCAGCGCGCTCGACCTGCCGGACAACGTCCAGGAGACGGCGTCGGTGGTCTACCGACGCGCGCTGGAGGACGACCTGCTCCCCGGACGGTCCATCGAGGCGATGGCGACGGCGTCGCTGTACGCCGCGGCGAGACAGGCGAACGTCCCCCGGTCGCTCGACGAGTTCGCGCCGGTCAGCCGCGTCGACCGTCGCGAGTTCGCGCGTGCCTACCGCTACCTCGCGAAGGAACTCGACCTCGCGGTCGAACCGGCGGATCCGGTCGACTACCTGCCGCGATTCTGTTCCGAACTCGCCGTCTCCAACGAGGTCAAACGGCGCGCCGAGACCCTCATCGAGGCCGGCAAGCGTCAGGGTGTCCACAGCGGCAAGTCGCCGGTCGGACTGGCCGCTGCGGCCATCTACGCGGCGTCCCTGCTCTCCGAGGAGAAACTGACGCAGAAGAAGGTCGGCGAGGTCGCCGACGTGAGCGAGGTGACCATCCGGAACCGCTACAAGGAACTCCTGCAGGCCGACGACGAGTTCCAGCAGGGCACGCAGGCGACGGCATGAACGCCCTCGCTTCCACCCGTTCCCAGCCCCGGGTCGGTCGGCCCGCCCAGCAGAACGACTAAACGAGTTCCCGACGAAGCACCGGAGACGACCCCACCGAGCATGAACGACACCGACGCAGGCGCGACCGACGAACTCGTCGCCGAGACAGTCGACCTCCTGAGGGCGTTCGAACTGACCGAGTACGAGGCGAAGTGCCTGGCCGCCGTCGCCCGTATCGGCCAGGGGACCGCGAAGGAGGTAAGCGAGGTCGCCGACGTCCCACAGGCACGCGTCTACGACTGCATGGAGACGCTCCAGGAACGGGGGCTGGTCGACGTCCAGCAGTCGAAGCCACGCCGCTACCGGGGAACCGACTGCGAGGAGGCCGTCGACACGCTCGAACGGCGCGTCCAGGGGAAGATAGAACGGCTCTCGGAGTTGCTCCCGCGCCTCCGCGCCGCCGAGCGCGAGGAGTCGAGCGGCGAGATATGGGTCACCGACGGGAGCGATGAGGTGGCCGAGCGCATGGCCTCGCTCCTCGACGACGCCGACGACGACGCGATGCTCGCCGTCGCGACGGACGACCTCCTGACCGCCGACCTCCTGTCCGCACTGCGCGACGCCGACGACCGGGACGTGGCCGTCACCGTCGGGTCGCCGTCAGCCGACATCCGCGAGGTCGTCGCCGAGGCGGTCCCGGGTGGCACCGTGGTCGAGACGTGGACGTGGTGGGAGTCACACCCCATCAGACCGGGCGCCGTCTCGAGCGTGCTGATGGTCGACGGGACGGCACTGCTCGTCAGCGCGGACGCGCCGTCCGACCTCCCCGGCGTCCGGACCCACCGGGCCGTCTGGACCGACTGCGCCGAAGCGCCCCTCGTCGGACTGATGCGGCCGCTCCTCGCGAACGCGATTCGCGGCGAGATCGGAACCCGTGCGGGTCGCTGACGCGGGACGTCGGTCAGGCGCACACCAGAGCGAGAATAGCGTCCCAGGCGGCCGGTCGCATCACTCCGCGACGACGCGTCGCAGGTCATCGACGAGGTCCGGACGCTGCTCGGCGAGTGCGCCGAGCAGTTCGGCCGCGCGCTGGCGGTGAAAGTCGGCCGCGACGGGTCGACCGTCGTCGGCGTAGTAGCGCCCGACGCCGAACAGTCCGGCGACGAGCAGGACGAGGTCGGCTGCGTCGAACCGGGTCGTGAACTGGTCGCGCGCCTGTGCGTCGAGTCGTGCAGACAGGGTGTCTACCCGCATCCGGACGGCGTCGACGATGCGGGCGCCGTCGTCGCTGGTCCGGTCCGAGTCGTCGAGGTAGCCGAGAGCCGAGCGCGTCCCGCGGAGCAGCCGACGGTCGACGTCGACCACGACGGTCTCGCCCGTCAACGGCCGCGGTTCCAGCGAGGGGGAGAGCGTCGGTTCGTCGCTGCGCACGGAACGGGTTGCCTGGGACATCGTTGGTCTCGACTGCGGCTTCTCCTCCCGGGAGTATATAAAGAGCCGACCGTTGGATTCAGTTCGCCTGATTTCGGTGACGCGGGGAACCCGACCTCGTTTCACGGGGCGATCCGGTCGTTTTATTGCGGTCACAGATTCGTCCAGAAGTTTCAAAACACTCGCTAAGGCTTCCGTTCCGGGTTCCGATATCGAGCCGGTTCGCCGGTCGTCGGTCGACGCGAACCGGGTCTTCAATCCGGGCCTGTAGGTCGTTCGTCGGGTCGGTCCCCCGTTTCGTGACCGGGGCCGACAGGGCACCGGCAACGCGTCGACGCCTCACTCCTGTGCCTCTCGGAGCCGCTGGAGGACCGGAATCTCCGCGATTCGGTCGGCATCGAGTTCGTCCCAGCGGATTCCGACCAGCGTCGATGCCTCCCCCGACGGACGGACGGTACGTTCGGGGGTCACGACGAGGTCCAGACGGACGTCGTGGCTCGAACTCGGCAGGGGCCGGTCGCGGACCTGAATCTCGTGGACGGTCGTGGCGACGGTCGTCGTCCGGTCGACGAGGCCGAGTTCGTACAGAATCGCGAACTCGAGGTCGCTGTACCCCTCGCCCTTCCCGATTCGGGACCCGTCCTCGTCGACGGCGACGCTGCCGGCGACCACGAGGTCCACCGGTGCCACCTCGTCGGGCGTGACCGGCACGCCGGCCTCGGCGGACCCACCGACCGTCGTCGCGTGGTCGACGTCGTCTATCTCGTCGGGGTCGAGACGGAGGAAGCACCGCTCGTCGCGGAGTCTGGGAACCGCCATGTAGACCGTCTTTCCCTGCCGGAGAGCGGCCCGGCGGACCGGCAACTGCGGCGCGTCGGGGTTCGCCTTCACCGTCTCGGCGGCCTGCCACTCCCCGGTCGCCGCGAGGCGGTCTGCGGCCTCGTCCGCACCGGCGAAGTTCGGGATGCGGCCGTGTGGCGGGTACGGGAACCGGTTCACGCCGGCTGCTTCGAGTTCGTCCCACACGGACTCGCGGATGGCCTGCTTCTCCATGGTCACGTTCGACGCGTCGAGGTACTAAGCGGTTCGTGCTCCCGTCGCGGCCGGTCGTCACCTCGACCGCCCGTTCGAACCGCATCGTCACCAGAGGAAGGCCAGTTAGCGATAGATAATTACCAGTTACTGGTCAGTTGCCGAAGGAACGTAGCGGGAGGAGGTGGCGGGCCGAGGGTTCGGGGTGGTGGAGGGCTGAGGTGTGGTCCCGTTCTGGAGGCGGGCCGTCTAGGCGCCCGTGGAGTCGGACTGGCCCGGGCCGTGACCGTGACCGATCACGAGCGTTACCATGTTCAGCGCCAGGAGGCCGAGGAACGTGCCCGCTCCGTCTGCACTCCCCAGTCCCGTCAGCAGGATGGGCAGGTGGACGAACGGGAGGACGACGGCCAGCCAGAAGCTGGCCATCCTGACGGGGGCGAACAGTTTCTTCGGGACGATGCGGTCGTCGGGGGACTCAGGGAGCGCAGTTGACATCGGGGACACCTCGTCGGCGTCTGCTCGTACTACGGACACCCCCATATAACGGGCCGAGGCTTCAGTTCAGTTCGGACAGTTTCACAGGTTAGTTACCCATTTAGCGCTGATTTTCCACGCCCTCAGAGAGACTTAGACGGTTTATTGAACGTTTCTCTGTTTCTAACCGACGTTATCAGTCCTATAAGGTACAGAACCTGTCAATTTCGTGGCGGCGCTGGACCCCGAACCGGGGCGGTCGAACCGCCCCTGGTCGCGCGCGAACTGAACAGTCTTACCGGCAGTTGCGCCTTTAACTGTCGGGGTACACAACCACCGCCATGGAACTCGACTACGTTCCGCTCGGTCGTACGGGCACGATGGTAAGCGAACTCGCCTTCGGTACGTGGCGATTCGGTCGCGAGACGGAGGCGGGAACCGAGATCGGCGAGAAGCGAGCGTACGAGTTGCTCGACGCGTACGAGGACCACGGCGGTCGATTCATCGACACGGCCGACGTGTACGGCGGGGGCGACAGCGAGACGTGGATCGGCAACTGGCTGGCCGACCGCGACCGCGAGGACTACGTCGTCGCCTCCAAGATATACTGGCCGACACGCGAGGAGGACCCCAACGGACGCGGACTCTCGCGCAAGCACCTCCGGCGACAGATCGATCTGATGCTCGAACGGCTCGGGACGGACTACGTGGACCTGCTCTACATCCACCGGTGGGACGACGACACCCCCGCCGAGGAGTTCATGCGCACGCTGAACGAGTTCGTCGACGCCGGCAAGGTGAACTACCTCGGCGCGTCGACCATGTACCCCAACGCCTGGAAGGTCGCCAAGGCGAACGAACTGGCCGAACGGCGCGGCTACGAACCGTTCACGGTCACACAACCCCGGTACAACCTCGTCGACCGCGAGGTCGAGGCGAACTACCTCGACATGTGCGAGGACTACGAACTCGGCCTCTGCCCGTGGAGTCCCCTCGCCCAGGGGTTCCTCACCGGGAAGTACACCCGTGCCGACCAGGACCCGGACGACTCCAAGGTCGCCGCCGAGGACCGCTTCCGGGAGCACTACCTGACCGACGAGAACTTCGACCTGCTGGACGAACTGCAGACGGTCGCAGACGAGGTCGGTGCCACCCCGGCACAGGTCGCCATCGCGTGGCTCCAGCACCACCCCCGCGTGACGGTTCCCCTGCTCGGCGCCCGGACCGTCGAGCAACTGGAGGAGAACCTCGAAGCCGCGACGGTCGAACTGAGCCAGGACCAGTTCGAACGCCTCGCGGAGGCCAAGGACCAGCCCCTCGCCGGCATCTGAGACGGCCTCGTCCCTCTCCGGTGAGTCACGCCGGAACTCCCGTCCGTGTCGTCGCACCCGCTCGGCAATTTCTTGGTCGTCCGAACCCAACCTGCAGGCATGGCTACAGAGACCGCGACCTTCGGCGGCGGGTGTTTCTGGTGTACCGAGGCGGCCATGAAGGAACTCGACGGCGTCGAGCGCGTCACGTCGGGCTACGCGGGCGGCCACGCCGAGAATCCCACCTACAGGGAGGTCTGCTCCGGCGAGACCGGTCACGCCGAGGTCGTACAGGTCGCGTACGACCCGGACGTCGTCTCGTACGACGAACTGCTCGAGGTGTTCTTCGCCACGCACGACCCGACGCAGCGCAACCGGCAGGGGCCGGACGTCGGCACCCAGTACCGGTCCATCGTCCTGTACCACGACGACGAGCAGCGGCGACGGGCCGAGGCGTACGTCGCGGCGCTCGACTCCGAGTACGAGGACGACGTCGTCACCGAACTCGAACCGCTCGAGACGTTCTGGGAGGCCGAGGAGTACCACCAGGACTACTTCGAGAAGAACCCGAACGACGCCTACTGCCAGATGCACGCCCGGCCCAAGGTCGAGAAGGTCCGCCAGAAGTTCCAGACCCTGCTGAAGGAGACTTAAACCCGCAAGGTCGGATTCCTCCCACCCGTTTACCGGTGGGCTTCCTCCTTGCATTCATGTCAGAGACAATTCCCACTGTAAATGGCGACATAGTTCTCAGCCCGGTCGAAGTTCCCAATATTTATCTGGACTTCGACACAGCCTTCACCATTCGTAAGGTCGTAGTCGGCGATGGCACCGGACGATTCGCTGTCCGTCCACGAGTGGAGGGTCGTCCCCGGTGGGTCCTCCGGGAACGTTCCGACGGATTCACCTTCTGGCTCCCGCGGCTCTCCAGCCTCCATCTCGACCACCTCCCTATACTCGGTTCTTCCGTCTTGTCGTTCGACAGAGAGATGCAGCGTGTGCTGTTTGTCGTCGAAGTTAAATGCTGTGACCGATTTGATGCGTGGTGCTGCGGGCGTCGAACGGAAGTTGGACAGACAGCCAGACAGCCCCGCAACGGCTACTGCACAGGTGGAGAGGGTCTCACGACGGGTCCGTGACATTACATTATATATCTATCTCCGATGAAATTAAACGTTCTCCTGACGAACGGCCTCACGTCGCTCCAGCGCGAGAAACTCGACGCGGTCGGCCTCCTCGAGTACTTCGACGCGGTGGTGGTCTCGCAGGCGGTCGACGCCTGGAAGCCCGACCGCGAGATATACGAGATCGCCGAATCGAGACTCCCCGGCGAGGCGTACACCTTCGTCGCCGACGACTACGAACGCGACCTCGCGCCCGCCGTGGAACTGGGCTGGGACGCCGTCCTCGTCGGCGACGACCACCCGGCGGTCACGTGCGTCGAGACGCTCTCGGACCTCGACCCGGGCGTCTGAGCCGACCGGGGTGGGCGGTTCTCACCTCGCCACGCTGCGGTCCAGCGGGTCCTCGATGTCGCCCATGATAGTCTCCAGCGCGTCCGTCGCCGTGACCAGTCCGACGACGTCGCCCTCGCCGAGGACGAACGCGAGTTCCTGGCCCTCGGCCTGGAACTGGTCGATGGCGTCGGTGACGCTCGTGTTCGCCGAGAGGGTCATCGGCGGGGCCGCGAGGTCCTCCCAGTCTATGTCTCCGGACCGGATGTCGTCGACGTGTTCCAGCAGTGCCGGCACGTAGACGATGCCGAGGAACTCCTCTACGTCCTCGCCGACGAGGGGGTACCTGGTGTGGGGCGACGACTCCACGCGCGCCAGGTTCTCGTCGTCCGGGAGGTCCGTCGACAGGAGGACCACGTCGTCGACGTCGACCATCACGTCGCTCATCATAACGTGGTCCGCGGTGAGTGCGCTGATGACCTCCTCGTGACGTTCTTCGGAGAGTTCTCCCTGTTCGAGCAACGAGTCGAGGCGGTTGCGGAGTTCGGCGCGGTTCTCGACCACGTCCTCGTTGGCCTCGAGCCACGCACCGGTCATCTCCACGCCGAACAGTTTCAGCGTCCACTTCGCGACGGTGTCGCCGACGGTGATGAGCGGCGAGATGACGAGCGCGAAGTAGTGGAGCGGCCGGGCACCCCACCGGCAGACGAACTTGGTGCGCTCGACGCCGAGGTACGTGGGGGTCTGCTCGCCGTGCGTCAGGTGGAGCAGGTTGATGATGAGGAAGGCGACGAGACCGCCGGCCCCCAGGGACGCGAGCACCGTGTTCTCGAAGTACGGCTCGAAGATGGCCGCGAGCGCCGGTTCGGCGACGATGCCGACGGCGATGCTGGACGCGGTGATGCCGACCTGACAGCTCGTCAGGTAGATCTCGAGGTCGTCGGTCATCTCCCACGCCCTGCGGAGGGCGGGCGTGTCGAAGGCTGACTCGGGGTACTGTCGGACTCGCGTGAGTGCGAACTCGATGGCGACGAAGAACCCGTTGGCCAGGATGAGCAGTAGCCCGGCGACGAGTCGGAGACTTATCGCTAGCGGGGTCATCACTCTGGGATTGGAGCAGGCGCGGAAAAATCCCTTCGGTCCTCGTCCGGTCCGACCGTACGTCGATGCCGCCCGACACTCACTCTCGCGTCAGCACGCCGATGCGGTCGCGGAGGCCGTCGACGTCGACCCACGCGACTCGCCCGCCGGGCCACCGAACGGGGTCGGTCAGTTCGAAGGCCGCCATCGCCGCGTCGAGGTCGTCGGTCCCCAGCAGGTAGGCACACGGCGACGCCGGGTACGCGTCGAGTCGGTCGGCCAGCTGGCCTGCTCCGGTGGGGGCCGCGACCGAGAACGGGCGGCCGGGGACGGAGTGGAGTTCGGCACCGAGTTCGGGGCGAGTCGACGTCCGTGGGGAGGGGAGTCGGTAGAGTCGGTCGAGGACGTCGAGAACCGGTTCGGGGTCCTCGACGCCGAGGACGACCTCTGCGACGCCGGTCAACGGACTGTCGGCCAGTTCCGGCGTCGGCGTGACCCGATAGGACCGGGGCGTCCGGTCCGCGATGACGAACGGGACGGCCTGTCTGAGCGACTCCGGTCCCACGACGCCGGCGTCCCACTCGACGCGCGTCCCGTCGGGCCGGTCGCGACCCTCCGCGAACGGGCCGGATACTGGCACGCCGGGCGCGATGGCGGCACGCAGTTCGGCCGTGACGTCCGCCACCTCGACCGCCCAGGCTGCGGGGCCGCCGTCGTCGGTGACGTGGCGAGGCCATCGGACCGGGCGGACGTCCGCACCGGTGGGGGCGATGAGTTCGAGGTAGGACCCGTCGGCGAAGCCGCCGATGGCCATGTGCGTGCTCCCGTCGGCGTGTTCGCCGCCGTAGGTCGTGACGAGTCCCGCGTCGGCGAACCGGCCGACGCAGTCGTCGAGGTCGTGCCAGCCGAACGCGACGTGGTCGATCCGCATACGCCCACACCGACGCCGACGCCCATAACGATGCCCCCGTGTGCGGGGGACTACGGCGCTGTGGGCGGTGGACGGAACAGCCACGATATCGTTCGGCGGCGAGCACCGCTGCATCGCGAATCAGTACCCTTTTCGCTCCGTACTGCCGACGTCGTCCAACGGCAGCGACAGAATTCTGGAGAACGGCCCACCACTTTCTACAGGATTCTTACGGATGAACCCAACTATCTCCCCGCAGATACTCCCGGTTCCACGGAACGATGGCTCTACGAGTCACGCTGTAAGCCACTCCTGAAATCGACTCAGGAATCACAACATTCTTTTTGACGGGATACTTTAGTACTACCATGTACGACCTGACTGGGTTCCAGCGGGACCTGTTGTACGTGATCGCCGGCCTCGACGAGCCGCACGGATTAGCTATCAAGGACGAACTGGAAGACTACTACGAATCGGAGATTCACCACGGTCGACTCTATCCGAACCTCGACACCCTCGTCGACAAGGGCCTCGTCGAGAAGGGAGAACTCGACCGCCGGACGAACTTCTACACGCTGACCCGTCGCGGGCGGCGTGAGATCGACGCCCGGCAGGAGTGGGAAGCACAGTACGTCGACCGGATGGAGACCGCGGAAGCGTAACGAGGGAAGTCGACAGACCGGGTCCCGCCACCGGCAGACAGCAGGGGGGAGTCGGTTCCGTCGCGATTCTTCGAGACACTACTGGCCTTCGAGCGACTGCTCCGGGTTCCTCACGAGGACTCCCCGCACGAACGGTTCGACCGGTGGCACGCCGACGTCCAGGCGCTCCAACGCCTGCACCTCGAACCGGTCGTCGGCGATGAATCGCTCGTCCGTCGCCCGGTCCAGGTGACAGCCACCGGCGACGCGCTTCCAGACCGGCGTCGCGGCCTGCTGGATTCGGTTCGTCCAGTCCTTCGCGCGGACGTGCTCGAAGAACCGGAACTCCCCGCCCGGTTCGAGCACCCGGGCGACCTCGTCGATGGCCGCGTCCACGTCCGGTATCGTACAGAAGACGAGCGACGCCACGACGACGTCGACGCTGTCGTCTGGGAGCGGGATGGCTTCTGCGCCGGCGTCGTGTATCGTGATGTCGAGTCCGCACTCCCGGGCGCGTGGTTCGGCCCGCTTTCGCATGTGCGGGTCGGGTTCGATGCCGACGAACTCGACGGTCGGGTCTCGACGGCTCACCTCGGCGAAGTACGGGAACATCGCTCCCGTCCCGACGCCGACCGCGAGTACGGTCCCCCGGCAGCCCGTCGCCAGCCAGCGGCGGTGGGGTTCGACGCGCGATTCGAACGGACCGACAACCGGGTCGTACAGGGCGGCGAACAACCGGTGGCCGTCGCTATCCGTCGACCCGTCGTGGGAGGTCATCCGGGTTCACCCATCGACGTCGTGGAAGTCGTCGGCTCGCGGTCGACGTCGGCCGCGGTTCGTTCGTCCGTCGGTCTCACCCGGCCGCGTGGTGTCTCGCATTCGCCCGCCAGTTGTACCCGGCGACACTTATGTGTCCGCCGGTGGGGTGGTCAAGGTTTTTGCCCGCGGCGGACCCAGGTCTGCTATGGCCCGTTCGCTCGGTGGCACCCTGGTGAAGGGCGTCGTCGCCGTACTCGCGCTCCTGTTCGTCCTCGCCGTCGTTGGAACCGTCGTGAGCGTGGTCGTCGGCGTCCTCAGTGCCGTCGTCACGCTCGTCGTCGCCCTCGGACTGCTGGTCCTCTTCGGCGTGGCCGCCGCAGGGGTGGTCTCACTCCTCGGTGACGACGATGAGACGGACGACGCCGGACCGGCGGCCGACCTGGGTCCGCCGGGCGCCGACGTCGATACAGAGGACCCGACGACGCGCCTCCAGCGCCAGTACGTGGCGGGCAACATCGACGAACGGGAGTTCGAGCGACGACTCGACCTCGCGCTCGACGACCCCGAAGCCGAACCCGACCCCTACGCGGACGAAGGTGACCGGGACGAACTGGACAGGGACCTCGACCGGTTGTGGGAACGGTAGCCGACCCGACCACTTCTCCTGTACGGACGGGTGGCGTCCTCGCCCCCGGCCAGTGGCGATGCGAGGACGACCCCGACGTCGGGTCGTGCCAGGTGCCTCCCTCGTCTGACTGCTGCGCTCCGGTCAGCCGTGCGAGCGCCGAGCGACGTCCTCGCGCTGACGTCGTTCGAGTCGGTGACTCGCGTCTGGCCGCGACGTCGGTCGCGTTCCGGGGCTCGACTCTCGTGGCTCGACCCGTCCTGCCATCATCCGATTTGCTATCGTGATATGTGATTTACCAGCCGGAGCGGACCAGTAACAGGCGACTCGAACACGACGATCTGGAGTTTCGGGGGCGTAGGCGGAGGACTCGCGGTCAGGAGCACGCCCGCCCCGGCGACGACCGGTCGAGTTCGCGAATCGCCGTGCGGACGACCGCACGCGCACTCGGCAGTCCGGCGCGGAACGACGGAATCGAGAGAGAACAGTTCGGTTCAGACGGGGCGTCGGCCGGACTCAGGCCTCGCTCGTGTCGACGTTCCCGTTCACCACGACGAAGCCGTAGTCGCACTCGGGGCAGTGCCACTTGATCTTCTCGCCGAGGTGGATGAGGGTGCTCGCGGCGCGGTAGAAGGTCCGGTCGGTCTCGCAGTCGGGGCAGTAGTGTTCCATCTCCAGGCTCATGGCCCCACCTCTGTGGGCGTGGAACTTTATTGATTCGAAGCGCGCCTACCCGAACAGTCGCTCGACGTCGATGTCGATGCCGTCTCCGTCGTCCGCGGGCGTGTGGGCCGACCGGTCGACCGACACGCCGTCGACGAACCGCTCGAACGGCTCGCTACCCACGTCTTCGCTGGTCGGTTCCACTTCCAGGTCCGCCAGCGCGATGATCTCCTCCAGGGTGTCCTCGGGGAAGGTATCGAACAACTCGTCGGGAGCCGCACTACCGTTCGGGAGCGTCATGACGTTGACTGTGTGTCAGTGACATATTAAACTACGTCAGACGCTCGGCCGACGTGGCTGCACGCCACCGGCGACGTGGCGGTGAGACGACCCGTCGAACGCCGGCCTCCGGGAACCGTTCTCGACCCGTGCCGAGCGCCCTCCCGAACGAGCTCCGTTCACCAGCTCCGTGCAGCGACTCGACTCGCGGTCACGGTCGGGTCCGAAGAGCTGGTCGGGGAGGGCAGGAACGTAAATCTCATGGCACGATATCGAATCCCGGCCGTGGCGCGAGCGACGCGACGGGAGTTAAGTGCCTCTCGTTCGAACCCACGAGCATGAAGATATACACCGGTCGAGGGGACGAGGGGATGACGGACCTCCGGGACATGTCCCGAATCTCGAAGACGAGTCCACGCATCGAGGCGTACGGGACCGTCGACGAGTTGAACGCCCTCATCGGGACGGTTCGGCCGACCGGTCACGACGACGTCGACGAGAAACTCGAAGGGGTACAGAACCACCTGCACATCGTCCAGGCCGACTTCGCGAACCCCGACGCGGACGAGGACGACCCGGTCGTCGAGAGCGAGCACGTCGAGCAACTGGAGGCGTGGATCGACGCCTACGACGACGAACTGGAACCGCTCACGTCGTTCATCCTCCCGACGGGGAGCGAGAAGGGGTCACGACTCCACCACGCGCGGGCGGTCTGTCGGCGCACGGAGCGGCGTGCGGTCGCGTTCGCCGCGAACGACCCGGCGAACGAGACCGCCATCACGTACCTGAACAGACTCTCTGACGCCCTGTTCGTCTGGGCGCGCGTGGTCAACGCGCGCGACGGCGTGCCCGAGGAGAACCCGACGTACTGACCGTCTCCGACGACGGCGTCGACCGGCATCCGAATCAGGGACGCTCGTACACTATCATGCCGCCGCGCTCGTGCCGTTCGACGGCCTCGCGTTCCTCGAGAACGTCCAGATGGCCGATGGCTTCGCTCATGCCCGAGAACTGCTCGGTGACCGGGAGGTCCTCGAACAGGCCGTGCATCACGTCGACGGCGGTCATCGGGCCGTCGAGCAGTTCGAGGACGTCCGCCGACCGGGCGCCGTGGGCCGCGAGTATCTCGTCGATGCGGCCCGCCGGGTCGGTGATGACGTCCCGGTGGCCCGGCAGGAGTCGGTCGTACCCGGCGTCGCGCTGGCGCGCCAGGTGGACGTTGTACTGTGGGAGGACCCGGGGGCGCTCACCGCCGGGTTCGGTCGGCGGCTGGAGGAACGGGTTCGGGGTGATGTCGGGGAGGACGTTGTCGCCGACGATGCCGACGTACGCCCCGTCGTCGTCCTCGTACGAGAACGTCGCCTCGCCCGGGGCGTGGCCTTCTACCCGGTCGACCGTCACCGTGGTTCCGGCGACGGTCAACTCGTCGCCCGCCTCGACCGTCTCGTCCACGTCGACGCTCGGCGCGTAGTTCAGGAACGCCTCGGGCAGTTCGGTGACCGTGTCAGCCGTCGAGGCGGCCATCCCGTTGCGCTCGAAGAAGTCGAGGAAGAACGAGCGTTCGTACTCCCAGCGCGATTCGAAGTCGGCGACGATGTCGGCACACGGGTCGCTCGCGACGACGGTCGCCCCGAGTTCGCCGAGCCGGTGGGCCAGGCCGAAGTGGTCGGGATGCGGGTGGGTGATGAGCACCCGTTCGACGTCCTCGGGCGCGAGCGCCTCGCTCTCGAGTGCGTCGAGAAGTGCAGCCCACGCCTCTTCACCGTCCGGTCCCGGGTCGACGAGCGTCCGGCCCGCGAGATACGCGTTCACCCGACCGACCTGGAACGGCGTCGGAATCGGAAACCGCTCGAACATTGCTCCGGAGTACAGGGCCGTGGGGGTAAACTCTTCGGCTACGGAGAACGGTCGGCGAGACAGGGGGAGACCCGGGTGATGCCCACGGGTCGTGGGTGCGTCGTGCCGTCGAGACGCACCGGTCGGCATGACTGGCTATGGGAGCCGAGACGACGGTTTGACACGGAGTGTCTGTCGCCGACCGTATTTTTAGGTAAGCCAAAGAATCACTAAAGCGCTACGGTTTCGGCCGTCCCGGACGGGGAACGCGACGCGAACGCATCTGTCGTTATACAGGCGACACTTTTATCATCTCAACTCCCCTATCTTCGAACATGAACCGCCACTTCAGAGATGCCCGCTACCACGCCAAGCGAGCAGGCGAAGAACTCTACCGGGGTATCGACATGGAACTCGAACCGGTCCGCGAGATGGTCGCAGCGTACCGCGGCGAGGAACCAGAACCGGAACGGACCCGCGTCGATCGGATCCAGTCCGAGGTCACCGGCCGTGCCGGCGAGGCCCGACGCCGCGTCGGTGAGATGCGGTCGCGCGCCTAGGGCGGAAAGGAACTCTTAAGTTTTAGAACCGGGTAGCCGGATGTACCGCGGGTTGGTGGTCTAGTCCGGTTATGACACCTCCTTCACACGGAGGAAGTCGGCAGTTCAAATCTGCCCCAACCCACTTCTCGGACGACAACGCGACGAAGAGCGGAGCGAAGAGGCGCGGAGCAAGAGGTGCGGACCGACGGAGTCGGGTGGCGGACGCTCTGACAGGCTTCAGTTCCTCGACCGCGACCTGCCCGGACCGCGGTCGATGGACCGGAAGGTCGCCGCCGCCTCCTCGAAGCCGTCGTCAGTGTGGCGGAGTCGCGCTTCGAGTTCCTCGGCCTCGCGCTGCAGGTCGCGGAACTCGCCGTGGCCGTCGAGGACGTCCGGGCTGTGTCCCATCTCCAGGAGTTGCTGGCTGGCCGTCAGTCGGGTGTAGCGACGGAAGACGTCGCCGTGGTCTCGTGCCAGCAACTGGTGTTCGATGGCGTCGACGAGGTCTCCGTGCCGAACAGGCTTGCAGAGATAGTCGTCGAACGGCAACTCCAGTATCGTGAAGCTGGGTTCGACGCCGGTGACGACGACGACGCTGACGTCGGCGGTCCGGCGCTGGACGGCTTCGAGGACCTGGTCCCCCGACTGGTCGGGAAGGTGTCGTTCGAGCAGGACCACGTCGACGCCGTCGAGTTCCCCGAGCGCTTCCTCCCCGTCGTAGACCGTTCGAACGTCGTAGTTTGCCCGGAGCCAGAGGGTGTACATGTCGGCCAGTTTCTCCTCGCCGTCGACGACGAGGACCGTCGGTCGGTCGCCTTCGCGGTCGCCTTCGCTCTCGTCCGCAGGCATGTGATGGCGACTAGGAACCGGTGGACCGAGTTATAGTTTGTCGCCACTTCGACCGGTCGACGTCGACGCCTGTGCACTCGTGGCGACGTCGTGGCGGTTCCGGCCGAACCGTGGCGGTCGCAGGGGAGTTGGATTACCAGGACGGTTCGGTTCGATTCGATGTGTTCGATTCGATGTGTTCGATTTGATGTAGAGGCCGGTGTGCCAGGACGCCTCGATGCTGGACGGTTACGCCGGCGACGCACCGGCGTCGGGACCGTCTTCGTCGACGGCTTCTACGTCGTCAGCTTCTACGTCGTCAGCTTCGTCAGTGGCGACCTCGTCGGTGGCGACCGGTTCGGTGGCCCTGGCCTTCGCCTCCTGTAGTTCGCGCTCTACCTCCTCGCGGCCTTTCTGGAACTCGCCCATCGCCTCGCCACTCGACCGTGCTAGCTTCGGCAGTTTGTCCGCGCCGAAGAGCAGGATGACGAGCAGGAAGACGAGCACGAGCTCCGGGCCGCCGATGCCGCCGATGAACAGTGGTACGGTCATTGCTTTATCCGTGGACCGTACGGCCGCAGAGGAGATAAGCATCTCGCGGCCGTGACAGGTGCCCGGCTCCGATGCACAGTTTTACGTCGCGGACGCCGTAACCAAATCGACGGACTCGATGGAGACAGAACACGCCTGTACGGTCGGCGACGCCCGCGATATGGAGGGGCTGGAGGAGGACTCGGTCGACCTGGTGGTCACCTCGCCCCCGTACCCGATGATTTCGATGTGGGACGAGACGTTCGGGTCCCTCAACCCCGAGGTGCGAACAGCACTGGAGTCGGGCGACGGTGACCGGGCGTTCTCGTTGATGCACGAGGAACTCGCGGCGGTGTGGGCGGACCTGTCCCGCGTCGTCCGACCAGGCGGAATCGTCTGCCTCAACGTCGGCGACGCGACGCGCAGTCTGGACGGCAGTTTCTCGCAGTACCCCAACCACGCCCGGGTCACGGCGGAGATGCGAGACCTCGGCTTTCGACCGCTGCCGGACGTCCTCTGGCGGAAGCCGACGAACAAGGCGAGCAAGTTCATGGGGTCGGGGATGCTCCCGCCGAACGCGTACGTCACGCTCGAACACGAGTACGTGCTCGTGTTCCGGAACGGGGCGGAGTCGCGGTCGTTCGAACCGGGCAGCGAACGCCGGTACGAGAGCGCGTACTTCTGGGAGGAGCGCAACGACTGGTTCTCGGACGTGTGGACGGACGTGGCCGGCGAGGTGCAGGACCGCCACGTCGACGACGCCGTCCGGAGTCGCTCGGGTGCGTTCCCGGTCGAGATACCGTACCGGCTGATCAACATGTACTCGGTGTACGGCGACACCGTGCTGGACCCGTTCTGGGGCACCGGCACGACGACGCTGGCCGCGATGCTCGCCGGCCGGAACTCGCGGGGCTACGAACTGGACGCCGGGTTCGCGGCGACGTTCGACGACCGCATCGAGGCGCTCCCGGAGCGCTCGCGTCGACTGGTCGACCGGCGCCTCGACCGCCACCGCGAGTTCGTCGAGCGACGCCGGCGCGAGGGCGAGACCTTCGACTACCGCTCCGAGCAGTACGACTTCCCGGTGACGACGAAACAGGAGCGGACGATGCGCTTCTACGAGGTGACGGACGTCCGGACGACCGGGGACGGGTATCGCGTCGCGTACCGACCCCGGTGAGAACTCGGTCGGGACGGCGGCCGGAACCCACCCCGACCCGGACGACGACTACAGCGCGTCGAGGACGTTCAGATAGCCGGACCCGTAGTATGCCTTGTCGTACCCCGACGGCACGTCGGCCGCCTCCTTGAGGGCGGATTCGACCTGGGCCGGGGAGTAGCCGGGGTTGTTCGCCAGCACGAGCGCGGCGGCACCGGAGACGTTCGGTGCTGCCATCGAGGTGCCGGCGGCCCAGCTGTACGAGTACGAGGCGTCGCCGATTATCTCGCCGTCTTCGTTGCGTTCGAACTCGGCGACGGTGCTCAACACGAGGTCCAGGTACCAGTACTGGCTCGGGAACTCCAGGTCCGCGTCGCCGCCGGGGGCGCCGAGGTCGATGGCGTTCGTGCCGTAGTTCGTGTAGAACGCCGGACTCGCGTAGTCCGATTCGAGTCCGGGGTCGCCCCAGCCGAACCCGATGGGACCGGTCGCACTGATGCTCAACCCCGTGGCGCCCTCGTTCGGGAGACTGATCCACTGTCCGTCGTGCTGGAGGTCGGCCCCGGAGTTCCCGGCCGACATGACCACCAGCGTCCCCTCCTGTTTCGCGTGGGTCAGCGCGCTGTTGAGGGCGCCGCCGTAGAACTGGCCGAACCGGCCGTCGTCGACGTAGGCCCGCCGAGGTGCGTACGCCCCGAGGCTCATGTTCGCGACGTCCGCGTCCACTTCGACGCTGTGCAGGATCGCGGCGAGGATGACGGAGAACGGTGCACCCTCTCCGTACGGGAACACCCGACAGTCGACCAGTTCCGCCCCGGGTGCCGTTCCGAGCACCCCCGTCTCGTTCTGGTCGTTCGCAGCGATGATGCCGGAGACGTGCGTACCGTGATAGCCCCCGTACGGGTAGCCCACGCCGAGGCCGTCGCCGCTGAAGTTCTTCGAGAGGTCGAGGTTGACGTCGTCGAGGTCCGGGTGGTCCGCCGCGATGCCGGAGTCGATGACTGCCACGCGGACGCCCTCGCCCCGAGTGACGTCGTGCGCCGCCGGGATGGAGAGGTCCTGCTTGTCCCACTGTAGCCCGACCAGCGGTTCGTCGAGAGACTCGCTCGCGTCGTCGGGGACGGCCGAATCGACGGCCGGTTCGTCCAGTTCGAGGATGGGGTCCGGTGCGTACCCGACTGACTCGCTCTCGACGTCCGCCTCACGACCCGTGACGGCAACGTAGCCGAGGCCCGGTAGGTCCTCCTGGACCGTCAGACTCGAGAGGTCGGCCCCCTGTTCCGGTCGCATCAGGTATCGTCCGGTCTCGCTGGCACTGGCGGGCACGCTCCCCACGGTCAACCCACCGAGGGCTATTCCGCCTGCTTTGAGAATGCTACGTCTGCTCGGGTCTCCACTGATTGGATAACGCGACATGACAGCCTAAATTCAACACCACCGACGATAACGTTATGGGTCGAGATACCATGGTCCACGTCCGTGGACGTCTCGGTTTTTCCTGTCGGCGGGGTCGACCGAACGAGGGGCCCTCAGATGATGTACCACTGCCGGAGCAACGCGCCGATGGCGTCGAACGCGCGAAAGCCGACGCCGAAGGCGAGGCCGCCCGGAATCGCGCCGAGGACGAGCGCGCGCTGCCAGTGGACGTGGTGGCGACGGGACAGGCCGACGACGAAGAGTCCCATCGCCCAGAGACCGACGACTGCCCGGACGGTCGGGTTGGGGACGCCGGCGACGACGCAGGGCGCCGTCGCGTAACAGAGCACCTGGACCGTCTCGCTGACGCCGCCCCGGTCCTTCGCGAACGGTATCAGGATGACGGTCTGCAGGGCGGCGAGCAGGTGGACCGCGGCGGGGGTGACGAGCAGCACGGCCACGCCCAGCCAGAGCGCGGCAGACAGGGGCTCGCTCCCGGCGACGACCGGGTAGGCGTCGTCGACGAGCGCGAACCGCACCACCTCCTCGACCAGGACGACGGTCATCGCGAACACGAGTCCCGGTGCCTGGTCGGCGGGTGCGATACCGTTGTCGAAGAACCGTCGGGGGCGGACCAGCACCTCGACCCAGGCGCGTGCGAGGCCGGTCGGGCCACGGGCCCGGCCGCCTTCGGGGTTCTCGGTCCACTGGGTCATCGACTAGTCGCCCCTGAGGGTGTGACAGCTTCGACAGCGTGCCTCGTAGGACTCCTCGGCACCGACGAGGATGGTCGGGTCGTCCCGGTGGGCTGGTTCGCCGTCGACGAACCGCTGGTTGCGCGTCGCCGGTTCGCCACACACCGCACAGATGGCCTGCAACTTCTCGACGTACTCCGCGATTGCCATCAGCTGGGGCAGGGGTTCGAACGGCTCGCCCCGGTAGGTCAGGTCCGTCCCGGAGACGATGACGCGCCGGCCGTCGTCCGCGAGGCGCTGGCAGACGTCGACCAGGTCCGCGTCGAAGAAGTTCGCCTCGTCGAAGGCGACGACCTCCTCGCCGTTGAGGTGGTCGAGGACGTCCCAGACGCCCTCGCCCTCGGACTCGACTGCGACGGCGTCCCAGATGCGCCCCTCGTGTGAGCCGACCGTGTCCGCGCCGAACCGGTCGTCGAGCGCGGGCGTGAACACCGCCACGTCCTGTCCGGCTATCTCGGCCCGGCGGAGGCGACGGAGCAGTTCTTCGGTCTTGCCCGAGAACATGCTGCCCGAGATCACCTCTACCCACCCGCTGTTCGTGATGGCGTGCATTCGACCCAAACCGCGCAAGCCGACCCTATAGACGTTACTCTCTCAGTTCGCACCGACGTTCTCCTGGCTCTCGAAGGAGTGGGGGTCGGGTTCGATGTGGGCGTACTGGACGGCCCGGTGGCCGAGCGTCCGGACGCGCTCTTCGAGGCCCTCGTCGACGAACTCGTCGCCGTCGAACGCGTCGTAAGCGCTCGGGATGGCGGCCTGGTGTGGGATGACCCACGCGTTCAGCGCCCGACAGACCGACCGGAGGTGTTCGAGCGCGGTGACGGGGAAGTGTCCGCCGGCCACCGCGAGCAGGCCGACGGTCTTGCCGTCGAACTCGTCGAAGCCGCAGTAGTCGAGTGCGTTCTTCAGCGGGGCGGCGTAGGACCCGTGGTACATCGGCGACCCGAGCACCACCGCGTCGGCCTCGCGGACCTGTCGGGTGAGTTCGGCGGCGTCGCCCGCCTCGTCGTCGTCGGCGTCGAACACCGGGAGGTCGTACGTCCGGAGGTCGACGAGTTCGGTGGTCGCGCCCGACTGTTCCGCCGCGTCGAGGGCGACCCGGAGTGCAGCGCGCGTGTGACTGCCGTCTCGAAGGCTCCCGCAGACGGCCGCGACGTGGGTGTCCTCTGGCATGGACGATAGGTCGAACGCCGGAGTGAAATAATGCAAGGTGACGTGACCGCGACGACGCGTCGTCGGACGGGGACCGGTGGCCGGGGTCGACGGTCTCAGAGCTGTATCTCGGTCGCCCGGTCGCGGTAGGCCTCGAACTCCCGCGTCAGCCAGTCGACCGCGGCGTCGGCCGTGTTCCGGACGACGACCTGGACGCCGTTGTCGGTGTAGAGGCCGAAACTGGCCTCGGTGGTGCCGTCCTCGTGGTCGACGAGCATCAGGCCGAGTGGCGGCAACTCGTCGATCTGGTAGATGCTGACGTTCTCCGGGAACTCCTTTCGCATGTACTCGGCGTACGTCGTCGTCAGTTCGGTCAGGGCGTCGGCGCTGAACACCAGGTCGGTGTCCATCCCCTCGTTCTGGATGCGGTCGTCGAACGTCTCGACGTACGCGCCGTGGACGGCGGGGGAGACGCCGCGCACACGCGCCGCCGTCGAGACGAGGTCGAGCGTCTCCTGCATCGCCTTGTCCGGGGCGTGGATGTCCGCCCGCGTCACCTCGCCACCGAGGAGCATCACGGGGTCGACGATGTCGTGACGGGGCAGCATCGGGAGCCAGTCGTCGGCGCTACAGATGGCGTCTATCGAGCGCTCGAACGCCCGGAACTGGTCGAAGACGAGCCGTCCCGGGATGGTCAACTCGAAGCCGTCGTCCCCCCGGTCGACCAGTCCAGCGACCTCGAGTTCGCGGATGGCCCGGTCGACCGTCGACCGGGCGACCCCACAGTCCGACGCCAGCGCTGGCTTCTCCTTGGGCGAGTCCTGGAGCGACGCGAGGAAGGAACGACGTTTCGACAGCAAGCCCATCGTCTCGTCCACGTCGTCACCACCCATACCGTCGAGAAGTGGGCGGACTGACATACCTATTACGGCACATTTCTTAGCGACGGAGGTCGGCGGTCCCGGCGTCGTCGTCGACGGTCACGAGGCCGTCGTCCGCGAGGTCGGCGAGGAGTCCCCGGAGCCACTCCCGCCCGTGCTCGCCGTCCGGCGAGTAGTCGACGCGCACGCGGTGGCCGAGCGTGTCCACGTCGAGTTCGCCGTGCTCCCTGAGCGTTCCGACGATGCGGCCGCGGAACTGACGCCGACTCCCCTCGAACTGGGGCTGGGTCGGCACGTCCGGCGCGGTGAAGTCGCCCGTCTCGTAGGCGTGACACCACTCGCGCCACGGACAGCCAGCCTCGTCGCAACTGGGCACCTTCTCGCATGCGACCCCGCCGAGTTCCATGATGGCGTTGTTCCAGACGCGGGACTCGCCTTCGGGCATGAGGTCGTTCGCGACGCGCTCGAAGGTGGCGTCGTCGTCCGGCACGTCGAAGGCCCGGTACAGTACGCGCTTGACGTTGGTGTCGACCACCGCGTCGCCCGCGTCGAACGCGAAACTGGCGACGGCGTTGGCGGTGTAGGGCCCGACGCCCATCAGGTTCTGGAGTTCGTCTGGCGTCTCGGGGAACGACCCCTCGTACTCCGCGACCACCTGTCGTGCAGCCTCGTGGAGGTACTTCGCGCGGTTGTTGTACCCGAGCGAGTGGTCGGTCCAGAAGCCGACGACGTCGGCCCGGTCGGCGTCGGCGAGCGCCTCGACGGTCGGCCACTCCGCCAGGAACTCGCGCCAGGCGACGACGACGCGCGAGAGCTGGGTCTGCTGGCTCATCACCTCCGAGACGAGTATCTCGTAGGGGTCGTCGGTCAGTCGCCACGGAAAGTCGCGGTGGTCGGCCTCGTACCACTCGACGAGGGCCGACCGCACGACAGTGCGGTCGACGTCGTCAGGGAACGTCCACGCCTCCGGCGTCGTCATGGTGTCGTCGGGGCTTGGGATGGGCCGGGTTTATCCCTGCTGGTTCCGGCGGCGACGACTCGGAAAACAGCAGATTCCTTTACCCCTGGGTGAGTGTGTCGGTACGACTGCAGCATGAAGGTCCAACTACTGGAAGCCACGGAGGACCCCGAGGAACTCGTCTGTACCGGGGCGCGCAACGACTACTACGGGGGGTACGTCGGCGACGAATCGTTCGAGACGGTGATGGAGGGCATCGAGGGCGACAGCATCGAGGAGAAGAAGGAGACGCTCATCGGTCATCTGCTGAGCCACGGTCACTTCGGACCGTTCGAGCATCCACAGGCGACGTTCGCCGTGAAGGGCATCAGCCGGTCCTGCATGGCCCAGATCACCCGCCACCGACACGTCAGCTTCGACGTCCAGTCGATGCGGTACGTGGCGTTCGACGACGTCGACCCGGCGGACGTCGCGGAGGGCGAACTCGTCGTCACGCCCCCGTCGGCGTCGGACCCGGACTGGGTCGGCCGGAACCAGAAGACGGGCGCCGTCGACGAGGAGGCCGTCGCCGAGCGCGAACGAGTGTTCGAGGAGTCCGTCTCGCGGAGCGTCGAGGAGTACCAGCGCCTGCTCGAACTGGGGATGCCCCCCGAGGACGCACGGTTCGTCCTCCCCATCGGCACGAAGGTGAACATGGTGATGTCGATGAACGTTCGGATGCTCATGCACGTGGCCGACATGCGGGCGGCGGCGGACGCGCAGTGGGAGATACGCGAGATGACCGAGCGCGTCCTCGAACTCGCCAGCGAGTGGTGTCCCATCACCTTCGAGTACTACGAGGAGCACATGAAGAACCGGAAGAACCGTCTCGCGCCGTAGGCGTCGCGGCGTCGGCACTGGCCGTGAACGGGCGGACAGACGCCGAAATCCGGTGCATCAGGCGCGTCGCCGGACAGCGGAGAGAGACAGAGCTGGCCGGGCCGAAGCGGCTTCACTCGTCGTCTTCGTTCTCGTCCTCCTCGTCCGAACCGCGGACGAGCTGTGCCTGCTGCTGGGCACCAGCCTGCTGGTCGCTGGCGTGCGGCCCCTCGATGAGGGACCCGAAGTCGTCGACCTCGTCGTACTTGTCCTGGTACATCAGGGCGATGCGACCCTTCTTCGTTATCTCGTACAGGCCGGACCGTTCTGCGGGCCCGATCTTCCGTACGAGGCCGTAGTCGGCCAGGACGGGCAGTCGGCTGTTGATGTTCTTTCGGCTCTTGTCCGTGTGGTGCGCGAGGTTCGTCGCGACGTTGCGACCCTCGGATTGCAGGGCTTCGAGTATCAGGAAGTCAGTCGGTTGTCGTAGTCTCACTGTAACACGCTCCGTATTTTCTTGTACGTAATTCTTTGGCCCTCCTTTTATTTCTATCTAATGGCAATTCGAGCGGTGCATAACCAATGGAGATTTTCGGCGGTAATTTTATGTGGGGGTAACTACAATCCCAAGTCAGGGTGTGACGGCAGGCCCCCGAACGTCGTTCGGGACCCGTCTGCTGCCATCCACCCTGACTGGACGACCCCCACCCCACCCCCTATCGCGACTCTGGTCAGAGGCACACCCCAACCACCACCACCACCGAACCACCACAGATCGACGCGTCCCCACCACTCATTGCGTCGACGACTGGGGCCCGCCGGGTGCTGTCATCCCGCACGGGTCCAGTTTTTTGGTGTCACTGGACGAATCACGGAGTCGTGACGCACACGTTCGAACTCTACGAGGACGCTGCCGAGCGGTATCGCTGGCGACTCGTCGCGAGCAACGGCGAGATCGTCGCCGACAGCGGCGAGGGGTACGCGACGCGCTCCAGTGCTCGCGAGGCGGTCTCGCGTATCCAGGACGACGCACCCGACGCGGTCCTGCCGTCGTTCGACGACACGCACTTCGAGGTCTTCGAGGACGCCGCGGGCCAGTACCGCTGGCGACTCGTCGCGAGCAACGGCCGCATCATCGCCGACAGCGGCGAGGGGTACGCGAGCAAGTACGGCGCGCGCGACGCCGCCCGACGGGTGCAGGGACACGTCGGCGACGCCGAGACGACCGAACGGGAGGACTCGTGACCCGGACGCTGGTCGTCCGTGATGGGACAGTCGTCGACGTCGACGGCGCGCGCGAGGCGACGGTGGTCGTCGAGGACGGCGAGATAACGCACGTCGGTGACGACCTCGACCGGGACGTCGACGCCGACCGGACGGTCTACGCGGACGGTTCCTACGTCGCCCCGGGCCTGGTCGACGCACACGTCCACCTGACGATGAACGCCGGGCCGGACCCGGCGAGCGACGTCGACGAGTCGACCCCGTTCCTCTCCTATCGCGCCGCCCGGAACATGCGTTCGGCCCTCTCCGCGGGCGTCACCACGGTCAGGGACCTCGGCACGCCCGACGGCATCGCGTTCGAGGCCGCCCGGGCCGTCGAGGAGGGCGTCGTCCCCGGCCCGCGGGTGCTCGCCTGCGGACGGAACGTCGTGATGACCGGCGGCCACGGCCACTGGTTCGGCCGCGAGGCCGACGGCCGCGACGAGGTCACGAAGGCCGTACGCGAACAGCTCAAAGGCGGCGCGGACGTGGTGAAGTGCATGGCCACGGGCGGCGTCCTGACGCCGGGTGCGAACACGGGCGCACCCGAACTCACGCCCGACGAACTCGAGGCGCTGGTCGACGCCGCGAGCGCGAAGGGCGTCCCGACGGCCGCACACGCACACGGCGTCGACGGCATCCTGAACGCCGTCGCAGCGGGCATCGACAGCGTCGAACACGGGACGTTCATCGACGAGGCGGCCGCCGAGGCGATGGCCGAGGCGGGCACCTGCTGGGTCCCCACCGCGAGCGCGCTCTACGGCATCGTCGACAACGCCGAGGACGCGCCGATTCCGGACTACGCCGTCGAGAAGGCCCGCGAGGCCCAGGTCGCCTTCGAGTCCGCCTTCGAGCACGCACTCGATGCGGGCGTCCGAATCGCGATGGGAACCGACGCTGGCACGCCGTTCAACGAGTTCGCCGACATCCCACGCGAACTCGAGTTGCTCGTCGAACACGGACTGACGCCCGAGGAGGCCTTCGAGGCGGCGACGACGACCGCTGCCGACCTGCTCGGCGTCGACGCGGGTCGCGTGACCCCCGGCGCGAGCGCCGACCTCGTTCTCCTGCCCGACGACCCGCGCGAGGACGTGTCGGTCTGGCGATCTGTCGAAACCGTAATCGCACGCGGGGAACTCGCGAGGCGATAGCCTAGCGTTCTTTATCCCTCCCCGAGTAAGGGGGGACGAATGCGACGGTTACTCCGTGTTGGAACCCTCGTCGTCCTCGTCGTGACTGCGGCCGTGCTCGCAACCGGCCCCCTCCCGGTACTCGGCGCCGAGCACGACCCCGGAGTCGCAGCCCCGGACGCATCGGCGTCGGCGGATAGCCTCCAGCAATTCGACCGCACACAGTTCCGTATCGAGGTCTCTGCGAACGGTTCGGCCCGGTTCACGATCCGTCACGAGCGCCAGCTGGCGAACGAGTCCGAGCGCCAGCAGTTCCAGACGTTCGCCGACGACTTCGAGTCGAACCAGACGGAACTGTACAGCGATTTCACCCGCCGCGCGCGAGACCTCACGACCTTCGGAACCAACGAGACCGGTCGGAACATGACCGCGACCGACTTCCGTCGGAGCGCGACCATCGAACCGAGCTTCGACCAGGACGTCGGGGTCGTCAGGATGTCGTTCCGCTGGACGGCCTTCGCGAGGACGCCCGACGACCGCGTCGTCGTCGACGACGTCTTCGAGGGCGGGTTCTACATCGGCCCGAGCCAGTCGCTCGTGTTCGAACCCGGCGACGGACTGGCCTTCGAGGCGGTCGAACCCGCCGGGGAGTTCTCCGGCAGTTCGCCAGCCGACAGCGACAGCGTCACGTGGCAGGGCGAGCGCAGCTTCTCGGACCAGCGTCCGCGCGTCGAGTTCGTCTCCAGTTCCGGCGGCGTCGGCCCGACGGACTCCACGACCCGGCCGGGCAGCGGACTCGGGTCCGACTCGATTCCCATGCTCCCGGTCGTCGCCGTCCTCGCCCTCGTCGGCATCGCCGGGGCCGCCGTCTGGTGGCGCTCCCGGGACGACGGTGCCGTGGACACGGCCCCGGGCGACGCCGGCGCGGGCGCCGTCGCACCGCGAGACGAGGGCGACGGCGTCACGCCCGAACCCGCGGTCCCCGACGAAGAACTCCTCACGGACGAGGACCGCGTCGTCGAACTGCTGAACGAGAACGGCGGTCGGATGCGCCAGTCCGACATCGTCGAGACGACGGACTGGTCGAAGTCCAAGGTCAGCATGCTCCTCTCGGACATGGAGGACGAGGGCCTCATCAGCAAACTCCGCGTCGGCCGCGAGAACATCGTTAGCCTCGCCGGCCACGAACCCGACGCCGCGGGGTCGCCCTTCGAGGACGTGGAGGGCGAGGACGGGTCCGACGACGAACGCTAAACAGCACCACGGCGACGAGGAAACGCAAGCGTTTTACTTGTACCTGCGAAAGCAGGTGGTGTACACGAACGCTCCGTTGGTGTAGTCCGGCCAATCATCTTGCCCTCTCACGGCAAGGACCAGGGTTCGAATCCCTGACGGAGCACTCCTCTCCACTCTCGACTCTTCTACCGGCCGGTCTGGCACTACCGAATACCGAAGGCGGTACGCCCCTCCGGACGTGATTCGTTCGGGAGGACGGCCTGGCGACCCTCAGAACAGCGCCCGGTCGCTCCGGACGCCGAGGAACGCCCCGACCGCGAGGACGACGGCGAGGCCGACGGTAGGCCAGAAGCCGACGCTCGCGTCCACGCCGAAGGTGGTCAGCAGGGTGAACAGGAGGAACGTCGGGAGGACGACGCCGACGGTGACGAGCCACGGGGTCGCGAGCGCGTCGCCGAACCGCCCGGCGCCGGACCGGAACTCCTCGATGGAGTCGCGGCCGACGACCCAGCCGACGAAGACGAGGAAGGCGGTGAGTCCGGCCGTCAGGAGCGTGTCGACGAGGGGACCGGCGACGAACTCGAAGACGGCAGGGGAGAAGGCGCAGACGCCGCCGGTGACGACGACCAGTGCACCGACGAGTGCGGTGGCGGGTCGGCGGTCCATCCCGTGTTCGTCGACGAGGTAGGCGACGGGAATCTCGAGCATGCTGATGGACGACGAGAGCGCGGCGAGGACGACGACGCCGAAGAAGGCCGTCGCGACGACGGTGCCGGCCGGGAGGTTCGAGAAGGCGTCGGCGAGGCCGATGAACAGCGCGCCGGGCCCTGGGGCGGTCTCGGCGGGGTCGACGCCCAGCGAGAAGAGCAGCGGGAACACCACGAGGCCGGCGAGGACGCCGACGAAGGTGTTCAACACGGCGATGGTCGTCCCGTCGAAGGGGAGCGACCGGTCCTCGCCGAGGTAGGAGGCGTAGGTCACCATGGTCCCGGCCCCGAGCGAGAGCGTGAACAGCGCCTGTCCGGCGGCGGGCCCGAGGACGGTGAAGAAGTTCTCCCGGACGGTGGTGAGGTCGAACCGGAGGTAGAACTCGTAGGCTGCGGCCGCGCCGGACTGCGTGGCGGCCCAGGCGGCCAGTCCGACGAGGAGGACGAGGACGGCGGGCATCATGACCTTCGTGCCGAGTTCGATGCCGCCACGGACGCCGACGACCACGATGGCTGCGGTCAGGGCGAGAAAGAGCAACTGGAACGCGAAGGCGTCCAGTCCCGCGGCGACCCCGCCGAAGTACGGTTCGGGCGCGGCGAAGTACGCCGGTTCGACCCCGACGATGCCGAGTGCGCTCTCGCCGAAGTAGCGCAGTATCCACCCGCCGACGACGCTGTAGAACGAGATGAGGCCGACGGCGGTGACGACGTAGAACAGGCCCCACGTACCCCAGGTATCGGAGCCGGAGAGGGCCCGCAACGCGCCCACCGGACTTCGCTGGGTCCGGCGGCCGATGACGAACTCGGCGACCAGACCCGGGACGCCGACGAGGACGACGATGCCGAGGTAGACGAGCAGGAACGCACTCCCGCCGTTCTCGGCGGTGATCCACGGGAACCGCCAGATGTTCCCGAGACCGACCGCCGACCCGACGGCAGCCAGGATGAAGCCGATGCGCGTGGCCCACGTCTCTCGTACCATTGTATATCACTCACGTGGTTCGCTGTAAGTGGGTTTCGAACGCCGAGACGGTCAGCCAGCGACGAACGCGGTCCTCGAACCGGTGGGCGACCGCCGAGACGGGGAGTCGGTCGCCACGTCACCGACCCGGACCCCGGCTACGTGACGGTGAAAACCGCCCGACTGGGTCGGGGGTCCCTGTCCTCGCAAGGTCGGTCAAAACTGCATTTCAGCTTGGGATAGTTGAAAGGCCCCTCGTCTCTAACCGGTAGGTGTGCCCCGCGACGCTTCGGCCCTCCACGCCGACGCCGCCGCCCCGAACCGTCGCCCTGAATGACGCGGGTCGCCTCGCGACCCACAGGCTCCAATCGCACGTCCGGGGCACGCGACGGACGAGCGACCCCGACTCGTCGGCCCTCACTCTCGCGCCCGGTACACCACTGAACCTCCCCACAGACGCGAGAGTCCCCGGTCCACACTGCCGACGCAGGTGGCGACGGCGCTCCACCCGCGCCGCCTGGGTCGGCCTCCGCACCCTCTCTCCGGGACGTTCGTAATCCTACCTACGAACGCACCCCGCGTTCGACGGGGCTGATTGCTCTGTCGACGTGGACACCAGAGAACAGCAGCCGTGACGGGTTAGTCCGTGATAGGTTAGCGGGCCGGCTACTCCAGCACGATGAGGACGTCGCCCATGTCCACGCTCTGGCCCTCGTCGATGGCGATCTGGGTGACGGTCCCGCCGCGGGACGCGACGACGTCGTTCTCCATCTTCATCGCCTCGAGGACGACGAGCACGTCTCCGGAGGCGACCTCGTCGCCCTCGTCGACCTCGACCGAGAGGATGGTACCCTGCATCTCGGCCTCGACGGTCTCGCCGTCGCCCTCGACCTCGACGCCGGCGCTCGCAGCGCTCCCGCCGCCGCCACCGCCGCCGGCGTCGCTTCCCCCACCGCCGTTGCCGCCACGGGGTGCAGAACGGGACCCGCCGACCGGCATCGCGCCGCGTTCTTCGAGGTTGACCTCGAAGCGCTTGCCGTTGACCTCGACGGTGAACTCGCGTTCGACCACCTCTTCCTCCTCCTCGCCGGCACCGGCCCCTGTGCCCCACTGCGCCTGTGCCTCTGCGATACGGTCGCGGTCGACCTCCTCGTCGAGGTACTTCGTCGTGTGCGTGCCCTCGACGAAGCGCTCGTCGGTGAGCATCAACCGGTGGAACGGGACGATGGTCGTGACGCCCTCGATGTCGTACTCGCGGAGGGCACGGAGCGAGCGCTCGATGCACTCGTCGCGGTCGGACCCCCAGACGATCAGCTTCGCGATCATCGAGTCGTAGTCGGTGACTATCTCGTCACCCTGCCGGAGCGCGTCGTCGACCCGAACGCCGATGCCGCCCGGCGGGTCGTACGTCGCGAGCTTGCCGCCCGGCGCGGGCGAGAACTCGTTTGCGGCGTTCTCGGCGTTGATCCGGAACTCCATCGCGTGGCCGTCGAGGTCGACGTCGTCCTGTGAGAAGTCGAGTTCCTCGCCGGCGGCGACCTCGAGCTGCCACTTGACGATGTCGATGCCGGTGAGTTCCTCGGTGACGGTGTGTTCGACCTGGATGCGGGTGTTCACCTCGAGGAAGTAGAACTCGCCGTCCTCGACGAGGAACTCGACGGTGCCGGCGTTGACGTAGTCCGAGGCCTGCACGCCGCGCCGGGCGGCCTCGCCGATCTGCTCGCGCAGGTCGTCGGAGAGCACGGGCGAGGGCCCCTCCTCGATGACCTTCTGGTGTCGGCGCTGGAGCGAACAGTCGCGTTCGCCCAGGTGCCGGACGTTCCCGTGCTGGTCGGCGATGATCTGGACCTCAATGTGTCGGGGTTGTTCGAGGTAGCGTTCGAGGTAGACGGAGTCGTTGTCGAAGTACGCCTCCCCCTCGCGCTTGGCCGACTCCAGCTGGTCGGCCGCCTCGTCGGCGCTCTGGACGACTTTCATGCCGCGGCCACCGCCGCCCCCCTCGGCCTTGATGGCGACCGGGTAGCCGTGTTCGTCGGCGAAGTCGGTGACCTCCTGTGGGTCCTCGACCGGGTCTGTCGTCCCGGGAACGATGGGAACGTCGGCCTCCTGCATCACCCGCCGGGCCTTCGTCTTCTCGCCGAGTTGCTCCATGGAGTGAGCCGTCGGACCGATCCAGGTGATGCCGTCCTCCGCCTCGACCTTCCGGGCGAAGTCCGCGTTCTCCGCCAGGAAGCCGTAGCCGGGGTGGATGGCGTCCGCGTCGGCCTTGTGCGCCGCCTCGATGACGGCGTCGTGGTCGAGGTACGAGTCGGCCGCACGCGCCGGCCCGACGTTGTAGGCCTCGTCGGCGTACCGGACGTGCCCACCGTTCTTGTCCGCCTCGCTGTAGACGGCGACCGTGGAGACGTTCAGCTCCTCACACGCGCGCATGACGCGGACTGCGATCTCCCCTCGATTCGCGACGAGAACCTTCCTGAACATTCTTGCCGAAACAATCTCGGACTACCCACCTTATTTTGTCGGTTCACGGTCCCCCGCCGCGTTCGTCCCCGATCCGACCGCGGTCCGCGACGGGCGGTCACGAGCGCCCGTGGGTCGGGTCAGGCGAGTCGTCCGGCGAGGGCGACCGAACCCGCGCCCAGGAGCGCGAGGACGCCGGTGACGGCGAGCGCGGGCTCGTAGGTGCCGGTGGCGTCGTAGACGGCGCCGGCGGCGCTCGGCGCGACGAGGCCCGAGACAGCGAACGCCATCGAGACGAGTCCGAACACGGCGTTGATGTTGTCGCGACCGAAGAGGTCGGCCGTCACGGGCGAGAGGAGCGCGCCGTTCCCGCCGTAGGCGAGTCCGTAGAGCGCGGCGACGGCGATCAGCACCGCGGACGACCGGACCCCGAGGAGCGCGAGCGTCGCGACGCCCATGACCGCCGAGCACGCGACGAACACGCGCAGTCGGCCGAGCGTGTCCGCGAGGTGCCCGATGGCGACCCGGCCGATTGCGCTCGTCGTGCCGAGTGCGGCGAGTGCGGTCGCGCCGCTCGCACGACCGATGCCGACGTCGACGGCGTGCAGGACGAGATGCGCGAGGAGCACGTAGAGCGACGCGTACACGAGCACCCAGCCCGCGAAGAGCGCGGCGAACGGTCTCGACGCGGCGAGCGGGCGGACGACCGCGTACTGTTCGCGGAGCGACTGGCGGTTCGCGACCGGGACGGCACCGCGGAACTCCCCGGCCGGTGGGTCGACGTCGACGGACGCGGGGTCGTCCCGGACGACGAGGGCGGCGACCCCCAGCACTACGGCGGCGAGGGCGGCGAGCGCGACGAGCGCGTCGCGCCAGCCGGTTCGCGCGATGATCCACGTTGCGGCGGGGACGACGGCGAGCATGCCGACGCCCAGGCCGGCGGACGCGATGCCGCCGGCGAGTCCGAGTCGACGGTCGAACCAGCGCGTCACGGTCGCGTACGACACGACGTAGACGACGCTCAACCCGACGCCGGTCAGGACCCCGTACGTCAGGACCAGCTCGAGGAGCGAGTTTGCTCGGCTCGCGAGCGCGAGTCCGCTCGCGGTCCCGACGAGTCCGACGAGGAGGCTCCGGCGCGTCCCGTATCGATCGACGAGGACGCCGATGACGCTCGCGCCGACGTACAGCGCGACCGTCTGCACGCCGAACGCCAGCGAGGTCGCCCCCCGGTCCGCGTCGAACGTCTCCAGCATCCGTTCGAGGAACACGCCGAAGGAGTAACTCACGCCGAAGAGGACGAACGTCCCGAGGAAGCACGCACCGGCGACGTACCAGCCGTAGTAGGGACGACGCATGTTGGGGTGAATGGGGCCGATGTACGGGTCGAGGGAGTCGAGGGCGGTGGTCGGTTCGGCAGTTCGTTGCCGGTCAGTACCGTCACGCGAAGGCGGTCAGTTCGGTGGGTTCCGGGCGGTCAGTACGGGAGCACGTAGAGGATCACCGCGAGGAACGGGATGAGCGCGAGCAGCATGGCGATGGCGTACCCGAACATCTCGCGGGCCTTGATGCCCGTGATCGCGAGCAACGGGAGCGCCCAGAACGGGTTCAGGAGGTTCGTGTGAGCGTCGCCGACCGCGTACGCGATCGTCGCCTGCCCGACGGGCACGCCGAGGTCCTGCGCGGCCCCGATGATGGACGGACCGAGCACGATCCATTCGCCGCCGCCGGAGGGGACGAACAGGTTGACGACCGCCCCGGAGAGCCACGCGACGACGGGGAACGTCGCGGGCGACGAGATGTCGATGAGCGACTGGGCGACGAGTTCGGCGAGTCCGGACGACGCCATCATGCCCTGGATGCCCGCGAAGAACGGGAACAGGAGGATGATGCCGGCGGCCGCGGTCGCTGCGTCCCCGAAGCGGTCGCGGTACACCTGTGGGCGCAGGTAGATGAGGACGCCGGTCATCAGGAACCCGAAGTTGACGACGTTCAGACTGAGTGCGTTGATGCCCATCTGGATGAACTGGTAGACGACGACGCCGACACCGGTGACTGCGATGATGAAGCCGAGGACGCGACTGTTGTTGATGCGGTCGGCCGGAACCGTCTCGGACGCGACCGGCGTGCCGCCGTCGGCGACCTCCTCGCCGGGCGAGGGACCCGACGTGCCCGTCTCGAGTTCGCTCTCGTCGACGTAGTGCGAGATGCCGCGTGCGTCCTCGCCGCTCGGCGTGAGCAGGTAGAAGACGGCCGACGCGTACACGATCGAGACGAAGGTGAGTATCAGCGCGTAGGGATGGAAGATGGTCTCGGACGCTGGAACGACAGCGTCGAGAACGCCCTGGCTGATGAACTCGTTCCCTTCGGTGGCGATGAGAAGCGGTGCGGACGCGGACAGCCCCCAGTGCCACGTCAATCCGAGTCCCATGTATCCCGCGACGCAGAGTACGGGGTAGTGGACGTCGATTCCCTCCTCGCGCGCGGTCTTCCCCATCTCTCGCGCGAATATCGCACCCAGGATGAGGCTGAGTCCCCAGTGCACCCACCCGAGGAGCATCGTCACGACCGCGACCAGCACCACGGCCTGCTTCCCCGTGCTCGGGAGTAGCGTCAGGCGCTGGATGCCCGCATTCACGCGCGGGTGGTACGCGACGACGAATCCCGTCATGAGGATGAGGACCATCTGCATCGAGAACTGGAGGAACGCCCAGAACCCGCCGTACCAGTACCCGACGAGTTCCCCCGGGCCTGCGTCTGTCGTCACCAGTCCCGCGACGAACACGATGTACGTCAGGATGATCGCGAACAGGAACGGACTCGGCATCCACCGTTCGACCCACGCCGACAGTCGATAGCCAAGTCGCTCGATGAACGTTCCACCAGTGTCGCCGCCAGTGTCGCTCGTTGCCATACACCACGCATTCAGTCCGACCTGTCATAAATTCTGCCTCCACAGCTCGTCCTCGAACGCGCCTCGATTCATCGCCGTCCGTGCCACCAGCGCGAACGCTCGTCCGCCGATGACCCAAAACGTGTACTGACCCTCGTTCGGTATCGTGAACCGGCGACGGACTGCGTCGCCAACGAAAGGATGGGGTCCGATTCGAGCGCGTGACCCGGACGCTCTTGCCGGACGCGAAGGTCACGCTCGACCCCGGACGGGTGGAAATTCGCGTGAAGAAGTAGACGCCGTCAGAACCGGTCGACGCGCCCGGACGCTGCCCAGGCGTTCGTCGGCGCGCCGTCGGGGACACGGGCGCTCCAACCGACAGTCCCCCGGAGCCGACCGGCGTAGGCCCACTTCCGGCCCTGCCACGTCTCCTCGTCGGCCTCGCTCTCGGCCTCGCGTTCGAGGTCGCGGAGGTGGGCACCGACGACGGCAGCGATGGCGGCGGCCTCGTCGGCGGTGGCGTCGTCGGGCACGTCGAGCGCGTTGAGCAGGTCGGTCATAGCGGGATGTTGCCGTGTTTCTTGTCGGGCTGGTCCTCCCGCTTGCTCTTGAGCATGTGCAGGTCGTCGATGAGGCGGGCCCGGGTCTCCGTCGGTTCGATGACGTCGTCGAGGAAGCCCTTGTCCGTCGCCGTGTAGGGGTTGGCGAACTCCTCGCGGTACTCCTCGATGAGTTCGTCACGGAGTTCGTCGGGGTCGTCCGCCTCAGACAGTTCGTCCCGGTAGAGGATGTTGACCGCGCCCTGCGGGCCCATGACTGCGATCTCCGCCGTCGGCCAGGCGTAGTTCACGTCCGCGCCGAGGTTCTTCGACGCCATGACGCAGTACGCGCCGCCGTAGGCCTTCCGCGTGATGACCGTCAGGAGTGGTACCGTCGCCTCGGAGTAGGCGTACAGCAGTTTCGCCCCGTGGCGGATGATGCCCCGGTGCTCCTGGTCGGTGCCGGGCATGTACCCGGGGACGTCGACGAACGTCACGATGGGGATGTTGAACGAGTCACAGAAGCGGACGAACCGCGACCCCTTCATCGACGCGTCGACGGTCAGCGTGCCGGCGTTGACCCGCGGCTGGTTGGCGACGAGGCCGACGCTACGGCCGTCGAGACGACCGAAGCCGACGACGATGTTCTTCGCGAAGTCCTCCGCGACCTCGAAGAACGAGCCCTCGTCGACGACGGCGTCGATGACGTTCACCATGTCGTAGGGTTTCTGGGGGCTGTCCGGGACGATGTCGAGCAACTGGTCGTCCCGGCGCTCGGGGTCGTCCCACGGTTCGACCCGCGGCGGGTCCTCGACGTTGTTCGACGGGAGGTACGAGAGCAGGTCGCGGATGCGGTCGAGCGCCTCCTCGTCGGTGGCGCAGTTGAACTGCGCGACGCCGGTCTTGCTGGTGTGGGTGCCGGCACCGCCGAGTTCCTCGTGGGTGACCTCCTCGCCGGTGACCGTCTTGATGACGCCCGGCCCGGTGATGTACATGTGCGACGTGTCCTGCACCATGAAGATGAAGTCCGTGATGGAGGGCGAGTAGACCGCCCCGCCGGCACAGGGACCCATGATGCAGGATATCTGGGGCACGACGCCCGAGGCCTGCTGGTTCCGGTGGAAGATGTTCGTAAAGCCCGCGAGCGACTTCACGCCCTCCTGGATTCGCGCGCCGGCCGAGTCGTTGAGGCCGACGATGGGCGCACCGACCTCCATCGCCATGTCCATGACCTTCGTTATCTTCTCGGCGAACACCTCGCCGAGCGACCCGCCGAAGACGGTGAAGTCGTGGGCGAAGACGAACACCTTCCGTCCGTCGACGTCGCCGTAGCCCGTGACGACCCCGTCGCCGAGTATCTTCTTCTCCTCCATCCCGAAGTTGTGGGAGTTGTGGGTGCGGAGCTGGTCGAACTCGTGGAAGGTCCCGTCGTCGAGGAAGTACTCGATGCGCTCGCGGGCGGTCATCTTTCCCTTCTCGTGCTGAGAGTCGATGCGGTCCTCACCGCCGCCGAGAAGCGCCTCGCGTCGGAGTTCCTCGAGTTCCTCGATGCGGTCCTCCATCGTCACGGTGACCACCCTGCAGTCATTGGTCGAACCGTCGCCCACCGGGAAGAAAAGGTTTCCGTACGACGCAACTGGGTCGCCCGCCGTTCGTGGTACGGGGTCGACCCGTACTCGCGTCACCGGCCGGATTCGTAGCGGGCCGGGAGACACCCGTTCACCGACCCGGGCCGGGGTCGACGGGTCGACCGGGCCTGGCCCCTCAGTCGAAGTGGACGAGGGGTTTGATGATGTCGTCCTCCTTGGTGTCCATCAGGTCGAACGCCTCCTGAATATCGTCGAAGTCGAACTCGTGCGTCGTCATCTTCGTCGGGTCGACCCGGTCGCGTTCGAGCAGTCTGAGGAGTCGCTTGAGGCGCAACCGGCCGCCGGGACAGAGGTCCGTCACGATGGATATCTCGGCCATCCCGACGCCCCACTCTGCACGGGGGATGTGCCGGAACTCGCCCTCCCCGTGGTAGCCGACGTTCGACACCGTCCCTCCGGGCTTGACCGCCCTGATGCAGTCCTGTAGCGTCCCGTCGCTCCCGAGGGCCTCGATGGCGGCGTCGACGCCGTCGCCGTCGGTCAGGTCCATGATGGTCTCGACTGGGTCTCGCTCCTGGAAGTCGGCGACGTGGTCCGCCCCGTACTCCCGTGCGAGTTCCTTCCGGTTCTCGACGGTCTCGACCGCGATTATCTCGCCTGCGCCCTGGAGGGCCGCGCCCCGTGTCGCCATCAGGCCGACGGGTCCCTGTGCGAACACGGCCACCGTGCCGCCGAGTGGGATGTCCGCGTTCTCGGCGGCGGCGAACCCGGTACTCATCATGTCGGTCGTGTACGCCGCCTCGTGGTCGCTGATGCCGTCCGGGATGTGGGCGAGGTTCCCGTCGGCGTCGTTGACGTGGACGTACTCGGCGAACGTCCCGTCCTTGACGTTGGCGAACTTCCACCCGCCGAGGGCCTCGTTCGACTGGGACGGATGGCCGTCCTGTGCGGCCTCCGAGTTCCAGTCTGGGGTTATCGCCCCGACCACGACACGGTCGCCCGCCTCGAAGTGCTCGACCTCCGACCCGACCTCGTCGACGGTCCCGACGACCTCGTGTCCGAGCGTGAGGTTCTCCCGGTCCCCGATGGCACCGTGGACCGTATGAACGTCCGAGGTACAGACGAGGCCCGCCGTCGGTTCGAGTATCGCGTCCATCGGTCCCGGTTCCGGTCGGTCCTTCTCGACGACCGTGGTCTTCCCGATGCCGTCCATTACGAATGCTTTCATGACGAATCTCCGTTATTAACTGCGACAGATGGTAGCAAAGGCGTTGTTGTGGAAACGACAGGGACGGATACCACTCGGCACCCGGACGGTCGCACCTTCCGACCGGACTACCGACCAGGAACGTACGTCTGCGAGGCTCGGACGAGCCACGACGGGTGACCCCCGGTTCGACCCGGGCGTCCGGTCCACGCACGGGAACCGACCGAGGAAAGACACTTCCGGGCAGGAGGCGACGTCCCTGGTATGCGAAGCGAAGCGGAGATCAGAGAGCAGTACGAGTTTCTGAAGGAGGAACTGGACGACGAGGACATGAAACACGAGGGAGTGAGGCAGATGTTCACGTACTACAAGCGGGCGCTGGGCTGGGTGCTCGAAGAGGAACACATCTGACGGAGTCGTCGGACTTTTCTCGCCGCCCCGAGAGAACCGTGGCATGGACGTACGAATCGCGGGTGACGGACCGGCCGCCGAGGCGGTGGCGGCCGCGCTGGCGGACGCGACGGCGGAACCCGAGGAGACGACGCCGGAGGGGATCGCCGGCGCGGACCTCGCCGTCGTCGTCGGGCGGGTCGGCGACGAGTCGTTCGGGACGGCGAACGAGGCGGCCGACGGCCCGTGGCTGGCGGTCGAACTCGGCGGCATCGGCGGGTTCGAGGTCGCCGGCGTCGACGCCGCCGTCTCCGGACTCGCACCCGGACGGGGCTGTTTCGACTGCCTGCGCGCCCGCGTCGGGTCGAACGCGAGCGAGACGGACGGGGGCGTGGCCGACCCGCCGACGGCCCGCCTCGCCGGGGCCGTCGCCGGACGCGAGGCCGTCTCGGTCCTGACCGACGACGCCGACCCGGTCGGTCGGGTCCACGAGTTGCCACACGCGGACCGGCAGTTCCTCCCGGTGCCGGGGTGCTGTGGCCACCGCGAGGGTGGCCTCCGCCACGACTACGAGGAGGTGACGCTGGACGAGGCCGTCGACCGGGCCGAGCGCACCCTCGACCCACGGGTCGGACTGGTGAGCGACATCGGCGAGGTGGAGTCGTTCCCGGCGCCGTACTACCTGGCGACGAACGCGGAGACGCAGGTGTTCTCGGACGCGAGCGCCCCGAAGCAGGCGGCGGGCGTCGACGACGACTGGAACGCCGCGTTCATGAAGGCCGTCGGCGAGGCGCTGGAGCGCTACAGCGCGGCCGTCTACCGGTCGTCGTCGTTCGAACGCGCGCCGCCGGGGATGGTCGAGGGCGGCATCTCGCCGGACGACGTGGTCCGACCGGCCGACGCGCCGGCGGTCGCCCCGGACGAACCGATTCCCTGGACGACCGGCGAGAACCTCGTGACGGGTGCTGAGGTCCCGGTTCCGGCCGAACTCGTCCACTTCCCGCCGCCGGAGGAACGCTATACGACGGCCATCACGACGGGACTCGGACTGGGGAGTTCCGGGGCGGGTGCGCTCGTCGCCGGCCTCACGGAGGTGGTCGAACGCGACGCGACGATGCTGGCGTGGTACTCGACGTTCGAACCGCTGGAACTGCGCGTCGAGGACGAGGACTACCGGACGCTCGTCCGACGCGCCCGCGCCGAGGACCTGCAGACGACGGCGCTCCTGACCACGCAGGACGTGGACGTGCCTGTCGTCTCGGTCGCCGTCCACCGAGAGGGCGGGGAGTGGCCCCGGTTCGCCGTCGGGTCGGACGCCGGACTCGACCCGGTCGACGCGGCGCGGTCGGCGCTCGCGGAGGCTCTCCAGAACTGGATGGAACTCCGGTCGATGGGCCGGTCGGGGGCGGCCGAGGACCCGAGCGCCATCGCCACCTTCGCCGACTTCCCGTCGGCTGCGGGCGACTTCCTCGACGCCGGTGGGCCAGTCCCGGCGTCGAGCGTCGGTCCGGCGGACGCCCCGACGGGCGAGGCGGCCGTGGACGCCCTGGTCGAGCGCGTGACCGACGTGGGGTTGACGCCCTACGCGGCCCGGGTGACGCCACCGGACGTCGCGACCGCCGGGTTCGAGGCGGTCCGGGTGGTCGTCCCCGGCGCGCAACCCCTGTTCACCGGCGACCCGGCGTTCGGCGACCGGGCAGCGCAGGTGCCCGAATCGCTCGGGTTCGAGGCGCGGCCGAACCGCCGGCACCACCCGTACCCGTGAGGGCCGCCTGACGGGTGTATTCGCGCCGAATTCGGCCGTTCAGTAACTTTAAGGAGGATACGCTCCTCTGTACGGATGGTGTGTCAATTTCTACCATGACAGACATTTCGGCGGAAGGGGGAGAGGCAGTATCGGAGTTCGATCTATCCTGTGCCTCCTGTGGCGGTTCGTTGTCGCGGACGACCGTCTCCGGTGACGTGGTACCAGTACCGGTCGAGAGCGACGTGGTGGTCGTCGCGGAGTGTACGGACTGCGGGAGTCGGTACTTCCCGAAGGAGACGCTGGACGCGCTCTAGACGTACAGCGTCGCCCGGACCATGTCCCGCGTGCCGGGGCCGAGGCCGACGGCGACGATGGCGACGAGCAGCATCACCGTAAAGCGCGGACTGTCCTCGAAGACCGTCTCGTCGAAGACGTAGATGACGAACGTCGCGGCGACGAGTTTGACCAGCAGGAACGGGAACGCGTCGAGGTACGCCGGCAGGTACTGCCCGGCGACGTCGACGATGAACCGGTTGACCGGGTGCTTGCCCGTGAGGTTCGCCTCCCCGGTCAGCGTCGGCATCAGGTTCAGGCCGACGAAGTTCGCGACGCCGTCGACGGAGTGCGCCCAGAGGACGACCAGTCCCATCAGCCCCGTCCCGGCGTTGATGCCGGGTTTGAACCGCTCGATGAGGTACCACGTGACGCCGGTGGCGACGGTCGCACCGACCAGGACGACCAGGGTCACCTGGGGGTAGAACGAGACGTAGTCCTGGGTCACGACGGCCCAGGCGAAGTACGCGAGGTTCAGGACGAGGATGCCCGTCCCGATGGCGAACAGGGGGTACTCGAAGTCCCGGTCGACGGCGTTCCGGGCGAGGTAGACCGCCGCGACGACCGCCGCGAGCGCTATGAAGAAGACGGTGAAGTAGATGATTGGGCTGATGAGCAACGTGTTAAGCGGGTACTCGAAGATTGGCGACGGAGCCTCGGCCGGCGAGACGCCGTTCTGGATGGCGACCTCGCGGGCGAAGCGCGCCCTGTCGTTCACGTCCTCGACGACGCGGAGCGTGCCGCCGAACAGCATGAACGGGAACAGGCCGTAGAACAGCGCCCGGAAGCGCGTGATGCGCAGTCGCTCGACCAGCAGGGCGACGCCGACCAGCATCAACAGCAGGATGAGCGCGTAGCCGATCTCGGAGACGACGGTGTAGCCGGGTTCGGCGACCGGCCCGAGGTCTGCCGGCACCGACGCACAGTTTGCGGGCTGTATCTGGTCGCCGTTGGCCCACGCCGCACACTCCCAGTTGTGGGCGTCGGCGTAGACCGGCCCCCAGAAGTACTGCCAGACGAAGTTCGCGTACACCGCACGCGGGAACAGCACCGAACCGATGCCGAAGACGGCGACGAGCAGGCCCACCGCTCCCGCCCAGGCCCGGGCGACGCCGATGCGGTCTAACAGGTCACTCATACTCCGAGGGGCGAACGGACGGGCTATTACCCTTCTGGTCTCTCCGCTCGCCGGCACCGCCCACTCACTCCCGACCGGACCGGATCAGACCGGTAGCTCCTCGGACTCGTGGGGCGTCCCGAGGATGACCATGGTCTGAGAGCGCGCGAAGCCGTCCATCTGGGCGATGCGGTCGAACATCAGTTCCCGGAGTGCGTCGGCGTCCTCGGCGTACACGCGGGCCATCACGTCCCACTCGCCCGTCGTCAGGTGGACCTCCTGGACGCCCTCGATGTGTTGCAGGCGCTCTAACGTGTCCTGCTCTCGTCCCTGCTCGACCCTGAGGCCGATGATGGCCGAGATGCCCAGGCCGATGGCCTTGGGGTCGAGTTTCGCGTGGTAGCCCTGGATGATGCCGGCGTCCTCCAGTCTGCCGACCCGGTCGTGTACCGTGGCACTCGACATGTCGATGCGTCTCGCTATCTCGCTGAACGTCGTCCGCGCGTTCTCCTGCAGGATGCGTAGTATCTGCCGGTCCGTGTCGTCGAGTTCCATACGCCGGTGGTCTTCCCCCAGGGAGAAAAACGCGACCCTCCTCAGTCGGTCCGGACCCCCTCGACTGCCCGGGCCGCCGCCAGCGCCTCGTCGTGAACCGCGCCGTTCGACGCGACGAGGCCGCGACTGTCGTGGGTCCAGCGGTCGCCGTCGAGGTCGGTGACCGTGCCGCCCGCCTGCCGGACCATGTGGACGCCGGCAACCGTGTCCCAGGGGTTCGCCACGACGTTGGTCACCGTCGCCTCGAACGCGCCGGCGGCGACCATCCCGAGCGTGGCCTGGGCACACCCGACGCGACGCATGTCGCCGAACCGCTCGACTATCTCCCGACACGCGGTGGCGTACTCGTCGCGACGGTCGGGGCCCCACCAGATGGTCGGACAGACCACGGCCCGGTCCGGGTCGGTCACGTCGCTGACCGTCAGTTCCGTCCCGTTCAACGTGACGCGACCGTCGTCGGCGAGGTAGACGTCGTCGAGTGCCGGCATGACGGTCGCCGCGGCTACCGGTTCGCCGTCGACGACGGCCGCCACGCTCGTCGCCCAGACGTGGATGCCCCGGACGTAGTTGTTCGTCCCGTCGATGGGGTCGATGACCCACGCCGCCCCCGACCCGGGAACGGTCTTGCGTTCGTCCTCCTCCTCGCCGACGATGGCGTCGTCGGGGAACTCGTCCCGGATGGTCGAGACGACCTCCGCCTGGGCGTCCCGGTCTGCCTGCGTGACCACGTCGGTCTTCCCGTCTTTCTCCTCGACGGGGATGTCGGTCCGGAAGTGCGCGGCGGCGACCGCCGCCCCGGACCGCGCCGCACGCTCGACGAGGTGGGCACGGTCGTCGTAGTCGGTCATGCCCGAACTCGGGAGCGCCCTGCAAAAAGGCCCTCCGGTTCCCCGGTTCGACGGCCGGCCGGATACACAGGAGCGGCGTCGGAGTCCGTGGCTGTCGCTGGTGAATCTGGGCCCGTGACGTGAAGAGTTTGCGAGGGCAAGACGCTCCGTCTTGCCGCATCGTCCGGGATTCGCCCGGAGGCGATGCGAGGGAAGGGATTTGAACCTCGGTCGCAGGGAACCTGCTCCCTGGCTCAAATCCTCCCCTCGTGCATTCTGGCACTCGCGTTCGTTCGTGCCAGCATGCGAGGGAAGGGATTTGAACCCTTGGACCACCGGAAGGCGGTACGTTCGCGATGCTCACGCACCGCCTTCCGAGCCGCCGTTCGCTTCGCTCACGGCGACTCTACAGGAGCGGCGTCGGAGTCCGTGGCCGTCGCTGGCGAGGCGGGGGCAGTGAAGTGAAGGGTTTGCGAGGGCAAGACGCTCCGTCTTGCCGCATCGTCCGGGGTTCGCCCCGGAGGCGATGCGAGGGAAGGGATTTGAACCTCGGTCGCAGGGAACCTGCTCCCTGGCTCAAATCCTCCCCTCGTGCATTCTGGCACTCTCGTTCGTTCGTGCCAGCATGCGAGGGAAGGGATTTGAACCCTTGGACCTCTACAGGAGCGGATCTTGAGTCCGCCGCCGTTTCCAGGCTTGGCTACCCTCGCACGCAGGTAGAGTTCGACGGTGGGGGAGGTAAAACGTTGCGAACCACGGTGCGCGCTGTCGCTTCCGAACCGTGCTCCGGCGAGTCCGAAGCGTTACCCGGTCGGCACCCATACGACCCGTCGATGGACGACCACACGCGCGACTCGTCGGTCGCCCCGCCCGAAAGTGGGAGCCCGACGGGGTGGCGACCGGCCGACGGCGTCTGGGAGCACGCGACGCTCCGGCGCGCGCTGGTCCACGGCGTCAGACTCTACAACTCCGGCGACTACCACGAATCGCACGATTGCTTCGAGGCCGAATGGTACAACTACGGCAGCGGCTCTTTGGAGTCGAAGTTCCTCCACGGGATGGTGCAGGTGGCCGCCGGCGCGTACAAGCACTTCGACTTCGAGGACGACGGCGGGATGCGCAGCCTGTTCGGGACCGCGCTCCAGTATCTCCAGGGCGTCCCGCCGGACTACTACGGCGTCGACGTGCTCGACGTACGGACGACGCTCACGAACGCACTGGAGGACCCCGGGGTGCTGCACGGCTGGCAGATCGAACTGGACGGAGAGTTCCCGACCGCGCGCGAGCGGGACTTCGAGTACGCCGAGGGGCTGGACTGAGCGGCCCGTCGCCCACCGCCGGTTCAGGCGTCCTCACAGGTCTCCTCGACGGCGAGTCGCCCGTCGGCGTCGACCAGCCGGAACGTGATGTCGTCGCTCCGGCTCGCCTCGGTTCGAAACGCGACGTCTATTTCTCCCGTTACGCGCTCCGTTCCGGACCCACCGGCCCCAGACAGTCGCTCGTGAGGCCGACGACGCCGGTGACCGACTCCAGCACGGCTCGGCGGTTCATTCGCCAGCCATCCTTCGCACGTGGATCACAAGGGCGTGCCGGTCAGGCCGTGGTGGACTCCTCATCGCCGTCTCCGTCCCGCTCGCGGCTCACGACCCAGATGCCGAGCGCCATCAGCGCGCCGCCGACGGCGAAGCCGGGCCCGAGCGTCTCGCCGAGCAGGGCCGCGCCGAGCGCCGCGCCGACGACAGGCTGGGCGAAGAAGAACACCGAGATGGTCCCGGCGGGCACGTACTCGAGGCCCTTGTACCAGAGGTACCACGCCGTCGCGGTGGCGCCGACGCCGAGGTAGAGCACGGCGAGGACGGACGTAGCGTCGGTCGGGAGCGACGCCAGCCCGCCGGGCGTCCCGGCGAGTTCGACGGCCGACAGCGCGCCGAGCATCGGCACCGACGCGACGGTCGCGTACGTCGCGGCGGTCAGCGCCGAGTAGCGACGGACGACGCGGACGCCCTGAACCGTGTAGGCGGCCCAGGCGACGCTCGCGGCGAGCAGGAGCGCGACGCCGAGGAGGCTCCCGGAGCCGAGCGCACCGAGGTCGTACTGGCCGGCGACGACGGCGACGGTGCCGGCCAGCGCGATGGCGATGCCGGCGGCCTTCGCCGGGGTGACGCGCTCGCCCAGCGCGACGGCGCCGAGGAAGACGGTGGCGACGGGCGTCAGCACCGTCAGCAGCGACGCCTCGCTCGCCGTGGTCAGCTCCGTGCCGACGAACTGCGTGGCGTTGGTGAGGGTGACCCAGCCACCGAGCGCGGCGAACGTGGGCCAGTCGGCGCGCTCGACGGTCGAGCCGGTGCCCCCGGCGTCGAGAACGAGCAGGAGGACCGCCCCGCCGACGACCACCCGCAGGAAGCCGAGCGTGAGCGGCGGGATGCTGCCGAAGCTCCACTTGCTGACGACGTACATTCCGCCCCACAGCGCGGCGGCTGCGAGCGGTGCGAGCGCGAAGACGTAGCGTCGGATGTCGGTCACTGGTGGGGAAGCGGGGGATGAACGCGGCGGGTGTTACGCGCCAAGGTAGAGCTTCGAGACCTCCTCGTTGTCGAGGAGCTCGTCGGCGGCGTCCTCGAACCGGACGGTGCCCTGGTCGAGCACGTAACCGCGGTCGGAGATGCCCAGGCCCTTCTTGGCGTTCTGTTCGACCATGAGGATGGCCGTGTCGAGCTCGTTCACGTCCTGCACGTGGCCGAACACCTCGTCGGCGGTGTTCGGCGCGAGCCCGGCCGACGGCTCGTCGATGAGGAGCACGTCGGGCTCCATCACGAGCGCCCGGGCGAACGCGAGCACCTGGCGCTGGCCGCCGGAGAGCGTCCGTGCCTTCGACTTCCGGCGCTCGTCGAGCAGCGGGAACTGGTCGTACAGCTCCCCGATGACCCGGTCGAGGCCGCTCTTCCGGGCGACGCCGCCCATGCGGAGGTTCTCGTCGATGGTCAGCGACCCGAACACGTTGTCCGTCTGCGGGACGTAGCCGATGCCTTCGCGGACGATGTCCTCGGGGGCCATCCCGCCGATCTGGGTGCCGTGGTAGGTCACCGAGCCGGTCCACGGCGTCAGCAAGCCGAAGGCCGTCTTCAGCACGGTCGACTTGCCGGCGCCGTTCGGGCCGATGAGGCAGACGATCTCGTTCTCGTTCAGATGCAGGGAGAGGTCGGTGAGCACCTGGACCTCGCCGTAGCCGCTGTCGACGTCGGCGAGTTCGAGGACGGGCGTTCCGCTCATGCGTCACCTCCGAGGTAGGCGTCGATGACGCGCTCGTCGGTCTGCACCGCGTCCGGCGGGCCCTCCATCAGCACGTTCCCCTGGTTCAGCACGACGATGGGGTCGGCGAGCTCCATGACGAACTCCATGTCGTGCTCGATGATACAGAACGTGGTTCCCTGCTCGTTGAGCCGCCGAATCTGCTCGGCGAGGTCGTTGCGCAGCGTCGGGTTGACGCCGGCGACCGGCTCGTCGAGCAGCAGTATCTCGGGGTCGGCGAGCATCGCCCGGGCGAGTTCGACCAGCTTCATCTGCCCGCCCGAGATGTCGGTCGCGGGCTGGGTCGCGAGGTGGTCGATCTCGAACTCCTCGAGGATGCGCTGGGCCTCCTCCATGTTGGCCGACTCGGCTGCAGCCACCTCGTCGGCCGAGGTGAACAGCTTCACGAACGACTCGCCGGGCTGCTCGCGCGGGCCGACGAGCATCGCCTCGCGGACGGTCATGCCCTCGAGCTTGCGCGGGGTCTGGAACGTCCGGATGAGGCCCGCCTCGGCGACCTCGTACGGCTCCCGGCCGGTCACGTCGACACCGTTGACCTCGACGCGACCGCCGTCGGGCTCGTAGAAGCCCGAGATGAGGTTGAAGATGGTCGACTTGCCGGCGCCGTTCGGGCCGATGAGCCCGGTGATGGTGCCGCGTTCGACCTCGAAGGTCGCGTGGTCGGTCGCCACGAGGCCACCGAAGCGCTTCTGCAGGTCGTCGACGCGGAGGACGACGTCCTCCTTCTCCATGTCGGCGCCCTCGTGGCGCTCGCGCATGGAGGTGGCACCTTCACTCATCGGTACCACCCCGTGCCTCGCGGACACCGACGTCGGGGCCCTCCGGCACCTCGTCGACCGTGCCCGGCCAGATTAGCTCGCGCTGTGGCGGCAGCAGGCCCTCCGGCCGGAAGCGCATCAGGAGGATGATGATGATCCCGATGAGCAGCAGCCGCAGGGGGCCGCCGATGCCGGCGAGCGAGAGGACGACCTCGGTCGCGCCCACGTCGAACGACAGCGAGACCTCGTTGAGGAACCGGGTCCCCTCGCGGATGGCGACGACGACGAAGCCGCCGAACAGCGCGCCGCGGTTCGAGCCGCTGCCGCCGAGGATGACCGCGACCCAGACGTAGAACGTCGTGATGGGGTCGAGGTCGCCCGGGCTGACGTACAGGTTCAGGTGCGCGTAGAACACGCCGGCCAGCGCCATCACGAGGCTACCCAGCACGAACGACTGCATCTTGAACGAGTACGTGTTCTTGCCGAGCGCCCGGGCGAGGTCCTCGTCGGCGCGGATGGTCCGCAGCACGCGACCCCACGGCGAGCGATGGACGCGCCGGAGCACAGCGTAGCTGACGCCGAGGAACACGAGGACGAGCGAGACGTTCAGCAGCGCCCGCCAGAACGGCGTGCCGAGCACGATGTCCTGGCCGAACGTGATGCCGATGTCGACCAACGGCAGCGAGATCGTGACCGAACCGCCGGGCACGAGGTCGATGGTCGTCTCGGGCATCGACTGTGGGAAGGTCGCGAGCACCGGCCACCCCTCGAAGAAGCTGGGGATGCCACGGACGCCCGCACTGCCGTTCGTCAGTCCCTGCTCGTTCAGCACGATGAGGCGGATGACCTCGGCCAACCCGAGCGAGGCGATGGCGAGGTAGTCCGCCCGCAAGCGCAGCGTCGGGACGCCGATGGCGATCGCGAGCACGGCCGCCACGACGAGCGCGACGACCAGCCCGACCATCGGGTTGAACCCGCCCGCGATGGGCGAGGAGCTCGCGCTCATCAGCGCGGTGCCGTACGCACCGATGCCGAAGAACGCGGCGACGCTGAAGTTGATGAGTCCGGTGAACCCCCACTGGGAGTTCAGCCCGAGCGACAGCAGCGCGTACATGCTGGCGAGCCCGAGCAGGAACAGGAAGTACGACGGGTTCAGCCCGCCGGTCAGCAGGCCGAACACGAGGAACAGCGCGAACCCGACGATGAACAGGGAGACGCCCTGCTCGGCGCGAGTCAGGTCGGCGAACTCGTCGGTGGGGTCGCTGAGCCAGCTCATCTCAGGTCGCCTCCCCCATGATTCCGTTCGGTCTGAGCAGCAACACGGCGACCATGATGACGAACACCACCGCCTCGGCGTACTCGGTGCCGATGGGGATGCCGTAGTCGGTCAGGATGGGCATCAGCTCGTGGACCATCCCGATGAGGAAGCCGCCGAGCATCGCGCCGTACACCGAACCGATGCCGCCGAGGATGACGGCGGCGAAGATGAGCAGCAGCAGCGAGAAACCCATCCGGGGCGAGAGCTGGTTGAACAGGCCGAGGAAGACGCCCCCGGCACCGGCCAGCCCGGCCCCGATGACCCACGTCCAGAGCTTCACCCGAGCGGTCCGGATGCCGCTGACGCGGGCGAGCTCGGGGTTGTCGGCCATCGCACGCATCTTGCGACCGAGGTCGGTGTACTGCAGCATGAGGTGCAGCCCGGTGACGAGGATGGCCGCCGAGAGCACGATTGCGACGTCGTGCTCGGTGATGCGGACGTCGTACGCGATGAGCCACTCGATGGGGCGGAGCGTCTGCACGTCGTACCGGGTGAAGTCCGCGCCGAAGCGGATCTGGACGATGGCCCGGTAGATGAACGCGGCCCCGATGGACGTGATGAGCAGGCCGATGGAGCCGACGTCCATCGCCTCGTAGACGATCTTCTCCGTGAGCACGGCGACGATGGCCGCGGCGGCGATGCCGGCGAGCAGCGCCACGAAGAAACCGAACGGGAGTCCGAGCACCGCACCGCCGAGGCCGCCGACGGCGCCGAAGGTCAGCAGCGCCGTGTACGCCCCGATGGTCATCGTGTCCCCGTGGGCGAAGTTCGCGAAGTCCGCGATGCTGTACACCAGCGAGAGCCCGATGCTCCCGAGTACGATGATGCTGCTGAATATCAGACCGTTGGCAAGATATTCGAGAAGGGGCATCGGTGGCTTAGCCTTCGATGAAGCCGATGCCGACGTAGTCGTGGTTCTGGACCTCGAGTATCTGCAGGAACCCCTTCGGGTCGCCGTTCTCGTCGAAGTCGATGGGGCCGCTGACGCCCTGGTAGTCGACGTCGTCCGGGCCGCCGCCGTCGGCGAGGATCTGGTGGGCCGCCTCGTAGGAGGTGACCTCCTCGCCCTCGGGGCCGCTCACCCGGCGGACTGTCTCCTGGAGCGCCGCGCCGGTGAACTCGTCCGCCGCCTGGATGGCCAGCGCCGCGTTGATGACGCAGTCGTAGGCGTAGGCGGACCAGACGGTCGGGGCCTCGCCGTACTCGTCCTCGAACGTCGAGGCGAACTGCTGGTAGTTCTCCTCCTCGACGGGCGCGGACGGGACCACGATCTTCATGCCGTTCATGCTGCCCTCTGGCGTGTTCTCGAGGACGTCCGTGCCGGAGACGGAGTCCGCGCCGTACATCGGCGCCTCGTACCCGCTAGAGTACATCTCGTTGACCATCGTCGTGAACTCCGGCTGGTACGTGATGAACAGCCAGGCGTCCGCGCCGGAGCTGTTCATCTGCGAGACGACGCTCGAGTAGGACTGCTGCTCCTGGTCGTGGGAGTTGTTGTACGCGATCTCCCCGTCCCAGTTCTCGACGAACGCGTCGGCGAGGCTCTGCCCGTAGTCGTTGTTGACGTAGGTGAGCGCGACGCTGTCGTGGCCGTCCTCGGCCATGATGTTCGCCAGCGCGAGCGACTGCGTGCGGCCCGTCGGCGACATCCGGAGCAGTCCGGGGAAGTCGGTCAGGCTCAGGCCGGTGGAGTTCTGGCTGAGCTGGACGACGTCGGTCCCCTGAACGACGCTCTCGTAGATTGCCAGCGAGACGCCGGAGCCCACCGCGCCGATGAGGAACGGGACGCCGTCCTGGTTCACGAGCTTCTGTGCCGCCGAGACACCGCCCTGTGGTTCGGACTGGGAGTCCTCGACGATGATGCTGAGCTCGCCGTCCTTCACGCCGACCTCGTTGACGGCCGCGAGCGCGAGGTCCTTCCCGCGCTGGTTGCGTTGCCCGAACGCGGACAGCGAGCCGGTCGTCGAGTCGACCATCCCGATCTCGAACGTCGTGCCGCCACCACCACCGCCGTCCTGAGTCGTCTGGGTGCCGTCACCGCCACCCCCACCATCTTGGGTGGTCTCCGTGTCGTCACCGCCGTCGTCGGAGTTCGTGCTGATGCAGCCGGCAAGCGTCACCACTCCCGCTCCGCCGCCGATCTTGAGTACTGTTCTCCTGTCCATCTCTCCCTTGCTGTTCGGTGTCATGGTCTGTACTGAACAAATATTCGAGTGAAGTTAACCCCTCACCTACCATGGTCGGGGACTCCACGCCCCCTTGGTACGTGGTAATGATAATCTCTCCGTATGTGTGTCGTTCTCACTCGGGGTATATATTCATTTCTCAGGTGGCAGAAGTAATTGGTCGGGTGCCCGTATAGGGGGTTCGAGTGCGCAGTAGGTGGCATGATACCACCCATCGCCAACAACTTCGTCGCCGGCGAGACGCCGGCGGAGGCGGTCCAGCACGCCCGCGAGCTGAACCGCCGCGACGTCGCCGTCATCCTCAACCTGCTCGGCGAGCACTACGACGACCGGGCCGAGGCGGACGCCGACGCGGACGCCTACGTCGACCTCGCCGAAACCATCGCCGGCGACGACCTCGACGCCTGTATCTCGGTGAAGCCCAGCCAAATCGGCCTCTCGCTCTCGGACGACGCCTTCCGCGAGAACCTCGCCCGCATCGTCGAGGTGGCCGACGCCCACGGCGTGTTCGTCTGGATCGACATGGAAGACCACCCGACGACCGACGTGACCCTCGACGCGTTCGAGCGCCACGCCCGCGAGACCGACGGCAACGTCGGCGTCTGCGTGCAGGCGAACCTCGAGCGGACCCGGGAGGACCTCGAACGGCTCGCCGACCTCCCCGGGAAGGTCCGCCTGGTGAAGGGTGCCTACGACGAGCCCGCCGAGATCGCCTACCGGAAGAAGGCGAAGGTCGACGAGGTGTACCGCGACCTCCTCGCGTTCATGTTCGAGTCGTTCGACGACGGTGTCGCGGTCGGCAGCCACGACCCCGCGATGATCGAGTACGCCGCCGAGCTGCACGCCGAGCACGGCACTCCCTACGAGGTCCAGATGCTCATGGGCGTGCGCGAGGAGGCGCAGTTCGGCCTCGCGGCCGACGGCGTCGAGGTCTGGCAGTACGTCCCCTACGGCGGCAAGTGGTTCTCGTACTTCTACCGGCGGGTGCGGGAGCGCAAGTCGAACGCACTGTTCGCGCTGCGGGCCGTTGTGGGGCGGTGAGCGGTCACCGGTCGTCTCGGGTCCGCCGAACCGGACCCGGCCCGAACGCCCCGGCGACCGGTCGAGGACGTGCTGCTGTAACGGGGGACACCGACCAGTCCGACGGCTCGTGGTCGACAGCTGTCGGTGAGAAACGGGACCACGAGCCGCGCCGGCGTCCCGGCCGCTACGGGTCGAGCAGCTTCGCCTCTGCCTTGCGCAGGTGTTCGAGCAGCGTCGTCTTCGAGATGTCGAGGTCGTCGGCGAGTTCGCGGGTCGACGTGCCACGGGGCCACTCGAAGTAGCCGGCCTCGCGGGCGTGCTCGAACACCTTGCGCTGTGCGGCGGTGAGTGTGTCGAACCGCTGCTCGCGGGGCAACTTGGTTCCGGAGTCCGACGATGTGATGGCGGAGACCGACACCTCCGCGTCGGCCTCCTCGCGGACGCAGTCGAGTTGCTCCTGGATTTCGGTGCGCTCGCCGGCGAAGCCGACCTGCCACTCCTCGCGGCCGTCCTCGATGCGGACCGGCGCGCTGTGGACGAAGCCGTGCTGGAGCAGCGTCGGGCAGACCATGTCGTTCGGGTCGTACTCGAGGAAGAACTCCCGGACGACGTTGCCCGGCGCGTTGCGTGCGCGGCCGAAGCGCTGTTGCAGCTCCTGGACCTCGCCGGCGTGGTCCGTCTCGCGGATGGCGTCGAGCAGCCGCTCGACCTCACGCTCCGTCGAGCCGTAGGCGGTGAACAGTCCGTTGACGGTGTTGGCCGTTCGGACGTCGGTCTGGGGAGAGTCGTAGATCGCGTGGGCGAGGACGCCGCCTGTTCGTCGGCCCGTCGCTTCGATCGCCCAGCAGTTCGGGTGCCACAGTTCCAGCGTCAGTCTCGTTCCCGGTGTCTGGTCGGCCAACGCCATCGGTTGTATAGCCTCTGGGCGTTTTGTGTGTGTATCGCCCTATCAGCCCCCGGCCGACCATGGTCGGGACGGGGGGTGTGGGCCCGCCAACCGGCGAAGCGGTTCGAACGGTTTTACTCCCCTCGACCCATGAGACGTGACGAATGCAGGTGACGAAGCTGGGGGATGGGCGTGCGGACGTCGCCGTCGTGGCCGCGGTCCACGGCGACGAACCCTGCGGTGTACGAGCCATCGAGCGACTGCTCGGGGACCGGCCGGCGGTCGAGCGGCCGGTCAAACTCGTGGTCGCGAACGAGGAGGCACTGGAGCGTGGCGTCCGGTACGTCGAGGAGGACCTGAACCGGGCGTTCCCGGGCTACCCGGACGGTGAGACACACGAGAAGCGCCTGGCGTACGACCTCGCGCACGAACTGGAGGGGTGTCGAACGCTGGCGATGCACTCGACGCAGTCCCACGACGAACCGTTTGCCGTGGTCGACGGCGTCGACGACTTCGCCCGGGAGATCTGTCCGCGATTGCCCGTCGCGTCGGTCGTCGAGACCGGGCGGTTCGTCGAGGGACGCATCTTCAAGGCCGTCCCGGAGACCGTCGAGGTGGAGTGCGGACTGCAGGGCACCGAGGACGCGGCGTGGAACGCCTACCGACTGGTGCTCGGGTTCCTGATGGCGACGGGCGTCCTGCCGGGAATCGCCCCGTCCCGGCGGACGCCGGTGTTCCGACTGACGAGGCGCATCCCCAAGACGAGGGCCGACGAGTACGAGGTGTTCGCCTCGAACTTCGCCCCGGTCGAGGCGGGCGAGACGTACGCCGCCGTCGACGGCGAGGGCGTCCTCGCCGAGGAGCCGTTCTATCCCGTCCTGCTCTCCTCCTACGGCTACGAGGACGTGTTCGGCTACGCCGCAGAACGGATCGGGACGGTCGGCTGAGCCGGTCGCGCCGTCGACGCCTACAGTTCGTCGCGTCGCCCGATAGCTGCCAGCAACGCCTCCGTCTGGACGCCGGTCAGCGCGGCGACCTCGTCTGCGGGCCGGTCGAACGTGTCGAACGCGAGCATGGCGGCCTGCAGGCGGACGATGCGTCGACAGTCGGCGTCCGAGCGGGCGTCGGGGTCGAACGCCGGGTCGGACCCGGTGGCGACCTCCAGGTGGTAGCTGGCGGCGACGACGTCGCGGTACACCTCGTCGTCGACGACCGCGCTCTCGGACTCGACGAGGGCGACGAGGCGTGCGAGGACGGCGAGGCCGGTCGAGAGCAGGTGCGCCAGGTCGCCGTCGCCCGTCTCGCGGGCCTGCCGGGCGTCGAGTGCAGCACGTTCCAGTCGCTCCAGCAAGATGGCCAGTCCGAGGTAGGGTTCCGGGTCGTCCGGTTCGGCGAGCAACTGGGCGAGCAGTTGCCCCTGCCACCGGCCGGCGTTCCGGACGACGGTTCGGACGACCGTCTCCAGCGGGTCGTCCACCGGCAGGTCCTCGCCGAGGGTTCCGAGCGCGTCGGGGTCGGACAGCGAGACGCCGAACCGGTCGGCGTACTCGCTCGCGGTCTCCCGGAAGCGCTCCTCGCGCGGGCGACTCAACACGTCGTCGGCGAGGACGCCGGGTTCGGGGAGTCCGACCGCGCCGGTGCCCTGTCGGGCGAGCGAGAGCATCGGCGATAGGCCGGCCGCGAGGACGTCCTCCGGGGGCGTCGGTTCGCGGTCGGAGAGCGAGTCCGGCGGGGCGTCGTCCGGGGCGGCCCGGTCGTCGTCCACGTCGGTCGGGTCGGGCGGGCCGTTCCCGCCGGTCATGCGTCCTCGTCCGGCGCGAACTCGACCAGCGTCAGGTCGCGGTCGAGGTGACAGTAGTCGTGGGGCGGGTCGCCGACGACCTCGGCGATGCGGTGCTCCTCGGTGAGCGACGCTCCGTCCGGTTCGCAGAACTGGTGGCTCGGGCAGTCGGTGTGCGGGCAGGGCCCGGCGAGTTCGACCTTGCTCCCGGCGTAGGCCTGCCGGGACGGCACGTTCGCGCGGACCGCCGCGGGTTCTACCTCGACGGCGCGGACGCCCTCGTCGTGGACCGCACAGTCGAGCGTCTGGGCGTTCTGCCGGACGTCCGTGACCCGATACTTGACGCCCGCCGTGAGGTTGAGGCATTGACTGCGATATGGACAGCCGTCACAGGCGCTCGCCTCGCCCTCGTAGACGAACTCCTGGTCGGGGTCGGCGAGACGGGCCCCGATGAGCGTGACCTTCGACATGGGTCGCCGTAGGAGTGGGATTCGGTTAAGACTGTCCCGTCAGTTCGCGCAGTTTCGCGACGTAGTCGTCCCGCGGGACCTGGTACACGTCGCCGGGGTCGACCTCGCCGTCGGCGAACCGGCGGGCGAGTTCGACGGTCCCCTCGACGCCGGCCTCGCGGTCGGGGAACCGGTTGGTCTCCTGCAGTTCCACCTCCGGTTCGAGGTAGAGGGTGACGTACCAGTCGCCGGAGCGGGCGTCGTCGAGAGAGATGCCGGGGCGGCGATGGTTCCTGCGGCCACGGGTCAGGTACAGCGTCGGGAGACACGGCGCGGGGAACTGGCTGGAGTCGAACACGTCGGGGCGGTACGCGAGCACGCACCGGCCCTCGGGTTCCTCGTTCCACACGACCCAACCCTCCGGCAGGTCCTCGAAGTCGCTCATACCCGTCCGTATCGCGTTCGGACGGTTAAGGCTGCTCGATTCGGCCCCGTGACGCGGGCGGCCGGTCGACCGGTCGTCGCCCACGAACGCATTTGTCCCTGCCGGACGAGCGACGGGACATGGAGACAGTCTCGCTGGACGACGTGGACCCGGAGGCAGTCGGACCGGACGGCGAGCGTCGCGGTCTATCTGGGCCACTCGGCACGACTGACGTCGCGTGCAACCACTACCGCATCCCGCCCGGGGAGGGGTTCCCCAGCGGCCTCCACGCCCACGCCGACCAGGAGGAGGTGTTCCTGGTCCTCGACGGCGAGGCGACGTTCGAGACGTACGGGCTGGAGGGGGACGACCTTGCGGTCGAAGGCAGAGACGGGAACGGCCAGCAGCGCCTCGGGCGAGAGGTGACCGTGAGTGCTGGCGAAGCCGTCCGATTCGCCCCCGGCGAGTTCCAGTCGGGCAGGAACGACGGGGACGACGTCCTCGTCGCCGTCGCGCTCGGTGCGCCACGGGACAGCGCCGACGTCCGGTTCCCGCTGCCGTGTCCGGAGTGCGACCACGCCGACGTGCGCCTCGACCCTGCCGGCGGCGAACCGGCGTTCGTCTGCCCGGCCTGCGACGCGGTACGGATTCCCGAGCCCTGCCCGACCTGTGGCGGCGAGGATATGCGCGTCGTACTCGACGCGGGCTTGCAGGTAGCGGTTGCCTGTCGGGGCTGTGGCGCGGAGTTCGAGACGCCGCCGGCCCGGCGGCCGTAGACGGCACCGGTCGACGGCCGGAATAGTGTCAGTCAGAAATGGAATCCCGTTGATTCAAGCGTGGTTTATAAACAGTCCCAGTATCGTGACCGTCTACCGGTGATGCGTCTGACGCTTTCGCGGGACGAAACCGATTCCTTTAAAGTGAGTTTTGGCCCAGATAAATATTCCTTGGGGTCAAACTTATACAGGTCCGTCCCTCAACTACTGGTACCCCTCGGTATCCCCGCACTACCACGCATGGGCGATTCGGACCGCAGACGGTTCGAAACGCGTCACTATCCGTGGCCGTCCCTGCGAGGCTGGGTGACGCGGGTTCACACATGGCACGAAAGATGTCTGCTGCAGGTCACGACGGCCCCGGACGGAGCGTCGATGCCGCAGCACCAGTCGTGGGCGGCGGGGATTCACCGAGCAAGTCGCCGGTCGTGAGGAACGGCGCACGACGGCCCGGCGTGCGCCACCGCGCGACCGCGACCCCCCTGTCCGTGATAGCATGAACGAGACCAGAGAATCACTAGCGGAACTGAGCACCGATTACAAGGAGTCGATACCCGCCGACCTGCGCGAGACGAAGTCGTTCGAGTGGTACCTCGACGAACTGTACGAGGACCCCCTCGTCGCGCGAAACGCCCACCAGCGGGTCGCGGACATGTTCGACTTCTACGGTACCGAGTACGACGAACAGGAGGGAATCGTCAAGTACAAACTCGCCACCGAAGACCCGCTCAACGACGGAGAGAACACCTTCTACGGCAACGTCATCCACCAGTCGATACACGAGTTCATCAACAAGGTGAAATCGGGGGCGCGAGGGCTCGGTCCCGAACGACGTATCAAACTCCTGCTCGGACCGGTGGGGTCCGGCAAGTCCCACTTCGACCGGATGGTCCGGCAGTACTTCGAGGACTACACCCTCCGCGACGACGGTCGAATGTACACGTTCCGGTGGACGAACCTCTGCGACGTCGTCCGCGACCAGGACCCCGCCGACGACGTCGTCCGGTCGCCGATGAACCAGGACCCCCTCGTGCTACTCCCGCACAGGCAGCGCCAGACGGTCATCGAGGACATCAACGAGCGCCACGAGGCGCCCTACACCATCCGGAACGAGCAGTCACTGGACCCCGAGTCCGAGTTCTACATGGACCGCCTGCTCGAGGAGTACGACGACGACCTCGAGGCGGTCCTCCAGAACCACGTCGAGGTCATCCGACTCGTCGCCGACGAGAACAAGCGCCAGTGCCTGGAGACGTTCGAACCGAAGGACAAGAAGAACCAGGACGAGACCGAACTGACCGGCGACGTCAACTACTCGAAGATCGCGATCTACGGGGAGTCCGACCCACGCGCCTTCGACTACTCCGGCGCGTTCTGTAACGCCAACCGGGGCATCTTCTCGGGGGAGGAGCTGTTGAAGCTCCAGCGCGAGTTCCTCTACGACTTCCTGCACGCCACCCAGGAGATGACCATCAAGCCGAAGAACAACCCCCGGATCGACATCGACCAGGTCATCGTCGGCCGGACGAACATGCCCGAGTACAAGGACAAGAAGGGCGACGAGAAGATGGAGGCGTTCAACGACCGGACCAAGCGCATCGACTTCCCCTACGTGCTCGGCTACGAGGAGGAGGCCGACATCTACCGGAAGATGCTGAACAACGCCGACGTCCCCGACATCAACGTCGAGCCTCACACGCTCGAGATGGCCGGGCTGTTCGCCGTCCTCACCCGCATCGAGGAACCCGACACCGAGACGGTCGAGATGATCCAGAAGGCCAAGGCCTACAACGGGGAGATAGACGACGGCGACGACATCGACGTCAAGAAGCTCCGCGAGGAGGCCGAGACGAAGGCCGAGATCGGCGAGGGCATGGAGGGCGTCTCGCCCCGCTTCATCGGGGACGAAATCGCCGAGGCCATCATGGACTCCAAGCACCGGGCTCGCGGCTTCCTCTCGCCGCTGACGGTGTTCAACTTCTTCGAGGGCAACCTCGAACACCACGGCTCCATCCCGGAGGAGAACTTCGAGACGTACTACCGCTACCTCGAACTCGTCCGCGAGGAGTACAAGGCCCGTGCCATCGAGGACGTCCGGCACGCGCTGGCGTACGACATCGACGAGATCCGCCGCCAGGGCGAGAAGTACATGGACCACGTCATGGCGTACATCGACGACGACACCATCGAGGACGACATCACCGGCCGGGAGCAGGAACCCGACGAGAAGTTCATGCGCTCCATCGAGGAGAACCTGAACATCCCCGAGGACCGGAAGAACGACTTCCGCCAGGAGGTCTCGAACTGGGTCTCCCGCCGGGCCCGTGAGGGCGACACGTTCAGCCCGCAGGACAACGAGCGCCTCCGCCGGGCGCTGGAACGCAAGCTCTGGGAGGACAAGAAACACAACATCAACTTCAGCGCCCTCGTCAGCGCCAACGAGACCGACGACGACGAGCGCAACGCGTGGGTCGACGCCCTCATCGAACAGGGCTACTCCCGCGACGGCGCGAAGGAAGTGCTCGAGTTCGCTGGCGCGGAGGTCGCCAAAGCAGAGATGGAAGAGTGATGAGCAGAGGAGACGACTACGTCACGGCCGGCGACAGGGCGCTCGAGGACACCTACGAGGAGCCGATGCACCTCTCGGAGTACGTCGACCGGGTGTTCGAACAGCCCTCGATCGCCTCCCACGCCTCGAAGTACCTCCTCCAGGCAATCGAGGCGGCCGGGACCCGGACCGTCGTCGAGGAGGGCGAGGAGAAGGAGCGCTACCGGTTCTTCGACGACCCCCACAACGACGGCGAACACGCCATCCTCGGGAACACGGACGTCCTCAACTCGTTCGTGGACGACTTGCGCTCCATCGCGGCCGGTCGGGGCAAGCAGGAGAAGATACTCTGGTTCGGCGGCCCGACGGCCACCGGCAAGTCCGAGTTGAAGCGCTGTCTCATCAACGGGTTGCGCGAGTACTCCAAGACGTCCGAAGGGCGGCGCTACACCGTCGAGTGGAACGTCACGTCCGCGGACGGCGGCCGCGGCCTGAGCTACGGCGACGAACTCGGCGGCGACGACGAGAACGACTGGTACGAGTCGCCGGTGCAGGTCCACCCGCTGTCGGTGTTCCCCGACGCGGTCCGGGAGGACCTGCTGACGACGCTCAACGACGAGATCGACTCCGACGTGCCCATCCGCGTCGAGGAACGCCTGGACCCCTTCAGCCGCGAGGCGTACGAGTTCCTCGAGGAGCGCTACCGCCGCAACGGGCACACGGACCTGTTCTCGGCCATCGCCGACAGTCGTCACCTGCGCGTGAAGAACTACGTCGTCGACCTCGGACAAGGAATCGGCGTCCTCCACAGCGAGGACGACGGGTCGCCGAAGGAGCGCCTCGTCGGTTCGTGGATGCACGGCATGCTCCAGAAACTCGACTCGCGCGGTCGGAAGAACCCGCAGGCGTTCAGCTACGACGGCGTGCTCTCGCAGGGCAACGGCCTGTTGACCATCGTCGAGGACGCCGCACAGCACGCCGACCTGCTCCAGAAACTGCTGAACGTCCCCGACGAGGGGACGGTCAAACTCGACAAGGGCATCGGGATGGACGTCGACACCCAGTTGCTCATCATCTCGAACCCCGACCTCGAGGCGACGCTGAACCAGCACGCCGAACGGCAGGGGATGGACCCGCTGAAGGCGCTCAAACGCCGACTCGACAAGCACGAGTTCACCTACCTGACGAACCTCTCGCTGGAGACGGAGCTCATCCGTCGGGAGTTGACCGGCGAGACGTCGGTGTGGACCGCTGGGTCGTACGACGAACTGGAGGCGAAGATACGCCAACCCGTATCGGTCACGGTCAAGCAGTCGTCGGGGACGCTCACGGACAGGGAGTTCGCACCGCACGCCATCGAGGCAGCGGCGCTCTACAGCGTCGTCACCCGACTCGACGACGAGGACCTGCCGACGGGACTGGACCTCGTCGACAAGGCCATCCTCTTCGACCGTGGCTACCTGCAGGAGGGCGACACCAGGCGCGAGACCGACGAGTTCGACTTCGAGGACGACGCGAGCGACGGGAGCCACGGCATCCCGGTCACGTACACCCGCGACGTGCTGGCGGACCTGCTCCACGAGGAGACCGACCGACATCACCCGGACCTCGCCGTCGAACGGGTCGTCATGCCCCGCGACGTGCTGAACGCCATGGCGGAGAACCTGGTCGACGCGCCCGTCTTCTCCACCGGCGAACGGACCGAGTTCGAGTCCCGCGTCGCCCAGGTGAAGAACCACGTCTTCGGCCGGCAGGAACAGGACGTCGTCGACGCGATGATGCACGACCGCACCGTCGACGAGTCGACCGTCGCCGAGTACGTCGAACACGTCTACGCCTGGGAGACGGGCGACCCGATAGTCAACGACCGGGGCGAGTACGTCGACCCCGACCCGCTGAAGATGAAGGTGTTCGAGGTGGAACACCTCGGCCGCTTCGACGAGGGCGAGTACGAGGGCGACCAGCCGACCGAGGCCGTCGCCTCGTTCCGCCGCGAGAAGATAATCACGGCGCTGAACCGCCACGCGTGGGAGCACCGCGACGAGGACTTCGCCATCGAGAACGTCGACCTGACCGCCATCCCGGTCATCAAGTCGGTCCTCGAGTCGAACGACTGGGACGACGTGCGCCGGACCTACGAGGACTTCGAACCCAGCCAGTGGGACGACCCGCCGGGAGGGACCGAGACCGCCGACCTGAAGGCGAAGACCGTCGACGCCATGGTGACCCAGCAGGGCTACTCCGAGGCGTCGGCCGAACTGACCAGCAGACACGTCATGGGGCAGATAGCGTACAAATGGGACTGAAAGACGACCTCGAACGATTCCGCGACGTCGGCGAAGAGCGCCGCGAGGACCTCAAGGAGTTCATCCAGTACGGCGAACTCGGCAAGAGCGGTGCGGACGAGGTCCGGATTCCGATCAAGATAGTCGACCTCCCGTCGTTCGAGTACGACCAGCGCGACCAGGGCGGCGTCGGGCAGGGGGACGCCGAGGTCGGCCAGCCGGTCGGCCAGCCCCAGCCACAGCCTGGCGAGGGCGAGGAGGGCGACCCCGGCGAGGAGGGGGCCGAACACGAGTACTACGAGATGGACCCCGAGGAGTTCGCCGAGGAACTCGACGAGGAACTCGGCCTCGACCTCGAACCGAAGGGCAAGCGCGTCGTCGAGGAGAAGGAGGGCCCGTTCACGGACATCACCCGGTCCGGCCCCGACTCGACCCTCGACTTCGAGCGCATGTTCAAGGAAGGTCTCAAGCGCAAGCTGACGATGGACTTCGACGAGGACTTCGTCCGTGAGGTGCTGAAGATAGACGGCTGGGGTCCCCGCAAGGCGTTCGAGTGGGCGCGGGGGGAGAACCTCCCCGTCTCGATGGCCTGGCTGGAGGACGCCTACGCCGACATCCCCCGCGAGGAACGCACGACGTGGTCCTCCATCGAGGAGGTCGAGGAGCACGTCGACCGCCAGACCGTCACCGAGAAGATCCGCCGGGAGGGCATCAAGCACGTCCCGTTCCGTCGCGAGGACGAGCGCTACCGCCACCCGGAGGTCGTCGAGGAGAAGGAGAAGAACGTCGTCGTCGTCAACATCCGCGACGTGTCCGGGTCGATGCGGGAGAAGAAGCGCGAACTCGTCGAGCGCGTGTTCACGCCGCTCGACTGGTACCTGACGGGCAAGTACGACAACGCCGCGTTCGTCTACATCGCCCACGACGCCGAGGCCTGGGAGGTCGACCGCGAGGAGTTCTTCGGCATCCGGTCGGGCGGTGGCACGAAGATTTCGAGCGCCTACGAACTCGCGGCCGAACTGCTCGAGGAATACCCGTTCAGCGAGTGGAACCGCTACGTCTTCGCGGCCGGGGACTCCGAGAACTCCTCGAACGACACCGAAGAGCGAGTCATCCCGATGATGGAGCAGATTCCGGCGAACCTGCACGCCTACGTCGAGACCCAGCCGACCGGGACGGCTATCAACGCGACCCACGCGGAGGAGGTGGAGTCGCACTTCGCCGGCAGCGACGACGTCGCCGTCGCGTACGTCTCCGGCCCCGACGACGTGACCGACGCCATCTACACCATCCTATCGACGGAGAACGACGATGAGTAACGCAGATAGAATCGAGAAACAGCGCATCGCCGGCGAGTTGCGAGAACCGGTCGAAGAGGCCCGCAACCTCGCCGAGAAACTCGGCCTGTCGCCGTACGACGTGAACTACTGGATCGTCGACTACGACGAGATGAACGAACTCATCGCGTACGGCGGCTTCCAGCACCGCTACCCGCACTGGCGCTGGGGGATGCAGTACGACCGCCAGCAGAAGCAGGGCCAGTACAGCGGCGGCAAGGCGTTCGAGATCGTCAACAACGACGACCCGGCCCACGCCTTCCTGCAGGAGTCGAACACCCTGGCCGACCAGAAGGCGGTCATCACCCACGTCGAGGCCCACTCCGACTTCTTCGCGAACAACGAGTGGTTCCAGCTGTTCTCGTCGGGGACGCCCAACGCGGCCGCGATGCTCGAACGGCACGCCCGGGCCATCTCGGAGTACATGCAGGACCCCGACATCGAGCGCGCCGAGGTCGAGCGCTGGGTCGAGCACGCGCTGGCGCTCGAGGACAACATCGACCAGCACCAGCCCTACCAGCCGGTGAGTTCCGTCGTCGAGGAACCGCCGGAGGGCGTCGACACGGAGAAGCTGGCCGACCAGCTGGAGCAGTTGAACCTCTCCGACGAGGTCCGCCGGGAGGTGTTCGACGACGCCTGGCTCGAAGCACTGGAGGACGAGGACGGCCCGACGACGTTCCCGGAGAGCCCACAGAAGGACGTACTGGCGTTCCTGCGTACCCACGGCAAGCAGTACGACGACGAGGCCGAGAAGGCAGTCGAGATGGAACCGTGGCAGCGCGACGTGCTGGACATGATGCGTGCCGAGGCGTACTACTTCGCCCCGCAGAAGATGACGAAGATAATGAACGAGGGGTGGGCGAGCCTGTGGGAGTCGCGGATGATGACCGACGAACTGTTCGCCGGCGACGACGAGTTCCTCAACTACGCCGACCACATGTCCGCGGTGCTGGGGTCGCCCGGGCTGAACCCCTACAGCCTGGGGATGGAGATATGGCAGTACATCGAGAACACGACCAACCGCAAGGAGGTCGTCGACAAACTGCTGCGCGTGAAGGGCATCACCTGGCGCAACCTCAAGGACACCGTGGACTTCGCGGCGGTTCGAACGCGCCTCGAACCGCCCGAAGCGCTCGCCCGCGTCGACTCGGACAACCTCGACGCGGTCGCGGAGTTGCCCGACGAATACCTCGACGCCGACGGCCTGGCGGCCGCACGGGCCGGGGAGGTCGACGTCGACGCGTACCCCTGGAAGGTGCTCTCCTACGAGGGCCTGTGCCGGCGACACTACTCGCTGGTCAAGCGCCAGCACCAGGGCTTCCTCGGGCGCATCAGCCAGTCCGACCTGGAGCGAATCGGCCGGTACCTGTTCGACGACCAGGTGTACGACTCCGTCGAGGAGGCGCTCGAAGACGTGGACTTCACCGCCGGGTGGGACCGGATGCGCGAGGTGCGCCGGAGCCACAACGACGTGACGTTCGTCGACGAGTTCCTCACCCAGGAGTTCATCGACGAGAACGAGTACTTCACCTACGAGTACTCGGAGGCGACGGGACAGTTCCGCGTCGCCAGTCAGGACGCCGACGACGTCAAGAAGAAGCTGCTGTTGCAGTTCACGAACTTCGGCAAGCCGACCATCGCCGTGTACGACGGCAACTACAACAACCGGAACGAACTGCTGCTCGGCCACAAGTACAACGGCGTGATGCTGGACGTCCACCAGGCCAGACAGACCCTCGAACGCGTCTTCGCGCTGTGGGGACGGCCGGTGAACCTCCTCACCATCGTCAAGGAGGTCTCCGACCACGACCGCGAGGTCGCGCGTCGTCGCAACCGCGAGCCGGAACCGACCGAGCAGGGCAAGCTCGTCCGGTTCGACGGCGAGGAGTTCCAGGAGGAGGACGTCCCCTGGGAGGACGTCGAACACCTCGCGGCCGACGACGTGGACTACGACACCAAGCCCGAGGACTGGCTGGCCTGACCGGTCGCGCTTTCGTCAGCGTCGTGCCCGAACCCGCCCAGCGACGCCGAGAGCCAGACCGACGAGCGCCGCGACCGCGTCGAACCCCGGTTGCGCGCCGACGGGGTCGCGCGTCCCCGGGACGAGCGTCGGGTCGGTGTTCCGGGACTCGTTCGTCAGTCGAATCGAGAGCGTCCCGGTCAGTATCTGTGCCCCGGGTTCTGCGCGAGCACCCCACTCGACGGTCCCTTCGGTCAGTGGACCGGTGTCCACGTCGACGGTGACCGTCTCCCGGGTCCGCGGCCCCACCGTGACCGGTGCGGTGACGTTCACGTCGCCGAGCGTGACGACGACGGTGCCCTCGCCGACGCGTTCGCCGCGATTGATGACCCCGACCTCGAAGGTGGCGTTTCGCCCCTCGATGACGTACTCCGGCGTGGACACGTCGACGACCTCGAGGACGGCCCGGTCGGGTTCGGTGCCGGCGGGGGCGACGTGCACCAGCCCCACGGTCGAGAGTCGACTCACCGCGTAGGGGTTCGACGCGGCGACGACCATCTCGACGCGGTAGTCCCGACCGGCCTCCAGCACGGACCCGTTCGGCGGGAAGCCGACCACGAACTCGTCTCGTGCAGGGTAGTGGAGGAACGTCGCGTTCGCCAGCGAGACCGGCGTCCGGTCGTCGGCGGTCAGGAGGCGAACGGTCGCTCCTTCGGTGCCGTTTCCGGTGAGGTCGTCGAGGCTGTCGACGTAGCCGTGGATGCTCGGCTGTTCGACGACGACGAAGAGCCACTCGTCCTTCTCGACGGTGCCGCTGAGACCGGCACGGGAGAGCGCGGCCTCGGGGTCCTCCAGCGGCGGTCCCTCGAGGACCGTGACGGTCCCCCGGCGGACGGGGTCCGTGTCGAGGACGACGGTGCCGTTCGCCACGGGAGTCCCCGCGTCGTTCCGGACGGTCACGTCGAAGCGGCCGACGCCGACGTGGGCGTCCCGTCTCGGCGTGGTTCGTCGGGCCTCGACGACCCGGTCCGGGCCCGCCGAGACGGTCCGGTTCGCCACCGCGGACTGCCGGACGACGCCGGCGTGGTAGGTGTTCCACCGGAGGTGGACGACGCCGTCGCCGTCTGCGTCGGCGACGCGGACCTCCAGCCGGTAGCCGACGCTCTCGTTGCCGAGGACGACGGTCGCCCCGGTCTCGTTCTCGCCCAGTTCGACTGGTATCGTCGCCACGTCCCCGGGCTGGTCGGTCACGTCGTGGGGGACCGACCAGCCCGTCCCGCCCCCACCGTCGAGGTCTTCGACCACCGGCTCACTGGCGTGGCTGCCGGTCGCCCCACCGACGCCGGCCACCACACCGGCGACGAGCAGGAGACAGCAGCAGACCGTGTAACCCCGTGTCATCGGTCTCGATACCACACCCCTCGAACTACCCTGTCAAGAAGGTTCTCGTTGCCGGCCACCGAACCGTCGACCATGCACCGGGAACACTTCACCGTCGAGACGAACGCACGACTGACCACCGTCGACGTGACCGACCGCGTCCGGTCGGCGATTCCCGACGACGCGACCGGCCTCTGTACGGTCTCGGTCCGCCACACGACGGCGGGCGTGGTCGTCCAGGAGGCCGAATCCCGCCTGCGCGAGGACGTCGCGACGTTCCTCGCCGACGTGGTTCCGGACGACGGCTGGCGACACGACGAGATAGACGACAACGCCGACTCGCACCTCCGCGCGACGCTGGTCGGCCGTGACGTGACCACGCCGGTCGACGACGGCGACCCGGAACTCGGGACGTGGGGGTCCGTGCTCGTCGTCGAGTGCGACGGCCCGCGACGCCGGACGGTCGACGTCACCGTCGTCGAGGGGTGACACTGTCATCGAGGGGTGACATCGTCGTCCGGGGCGACGGCCCGTCCGGGACGACGAGCCCGGTCAGCCGAGCACGTCGCTCCGGTCCGAGGTGACGCCGTCGACGCCACGGAGGGAGAGCAGGCGGACGATGGCGGGCGAACGCACCGTCCAGACGTTCACCTCGATGTCGGCGTCGTGGGCGCGGGGGACGAGTCGCGAGAGGAACGGGAGCAGGTAGTGCGGGTGGACGAAGTCGCAGTCGAGTTCGCGCGCCGTCGCGACGGGCCGGTCGCGCAACCCCTCGGCGAGGTACGCCGTCGGGACCGAGGGGGCGGCTTCGCGCGCCCTGACGAGCGCGTCTGCTTCGAACGAGGAGACCATCGCCTCGCCGTCGTGGGCCGCGAGCGCGGACGCCACCTCGTCGGCGACGCCGACCTCCTTGCACTCGACGTTCAGCCCGAGGTCCGGGGGAACGGCGTCGAGGACCGCCTCCAGCGTCGGGACCCCCTCTCCAGAGCCGAGGACGTCCAGCGCCGCGAGTTCGTCGCGGCCGAGTTCCGCGACCGCACCGGTGCCGTCGGTCACCCGGTCGACCGTCTCGTCGTGGTGGACGACGACCTCGCCGGTCCGGCAGCGTCGCGCGTCGAGTTCGACGACGTCTGCGCCGACTGCGGCGGCGTGCTCGACGGCGGCGAGGGTGTTCTCCGGTGCTTCCTCGGCGAACCCACGATGGGCGATGAGTCGCACACGTAGACTCTGGGTGGCGACCGGTTTAGCAGTTCTCTTTCTTTCCAACGGGTCGACGGTACGTTCATCCGAGACCGGGGCCGTAACTTCTTTGAGTGGTCTAGTCACTCGCTAGAGATAGTGCCGGACTCGACCAGTCAGTTCGCCGGACTCGTCCGTGCGCTCGCCGTGGCGACGCTCGTCGTCGCCGTCGTCGCATCGTTCGAGCGTGCCGTATCACAGATCTATCTCCTGAACTTCACGACCGCCGGCCCGAACGCCACGGCCGGACTGGTGCTCCTGCTCGCTACGGCCTGGACCGTACCGGTCGCCGACGCGTTCGACGACCGGCGGGGGCAGTTGCTCGCCGCCGGTGGCGTCGCGATTCCGGGCCTGCTCGGGGTGGCGCTCGTCGCACCCCCGATGGTCGCCGCCGTCGCTGCGCTCGCCGTCGGACTCGTCGCGCTTCCCCTGCTCGCGGTGTCGCTCGTCGACGCGCCGTCGAGCGTGGCACCGGGTGCGGCCGTCGGGTTGCTGGTCGTGCTCGCCGCCCGCGCCGCACTCTCGGGGGCCCCGCTGTACGCGACCACGACCGGACGGGTCGTGCTGTTCACGGCCGGCATCGGGGCGGCGGCGCTCTCGGTGCTGTTCGTCCTGCTGGTCCGCGACGGCGGGGTGCCGACGCTGGACGCCGACGTCGCCCCCGTCGCACTGTTCCTGTTCGTCGAGGCGACCGTCCTCTCCGCACCCGGTGCGGTGGCGACGTGGCGACTCTACTCGCCGACGGTCACCACGGCCGCGGCCGCCGTCGGCCTCGGCGTCAGCGGGGCGTTCGTGGCCGTCCGGGGCGCCCCCTCGCACCGTACCGTGCCGGTGCTCGCGCTCGGGTTCCTCGTCGCGATGGCGGACCTGCTCTGGCTCGGCCGCTCGGCAGGGGTCGCACTCGGGGTCGTGCAGGCGTTCGCCGTCGGCCTGCTCGCCCGCGGTGCGGTCGACGGCCGCGACTCGCGGTGGCGCTGGCGCCTCGCGCTGGCCTGGCAGGTCGCCGCCGTCCTGCTGCTGTTCCTGTTCGTCAGGTCGCTGAACTGGGCGTACATGCCGGCGCCGGTCGACTCGCTGACCCACGGTCGGGGCGGCCTGTTCCTCTGGCTGGTGACCGCCACGTTCCCCGCGGCCGTCCTGACCGTGCTGCTCGGAGAGTCGCCCCTCGGTGACGAGGTGCCAGACCCGGACCGGCGGACCACGCTCGCGAACGTCGGCGGTGCCGTCGTCGGGATGGGCGCGCTCGCAGTCCCGGAGTACACCGGGTCGGCCGGTCCAGCCGAGGACCCGTCGAGCACCGACGCAGAGACGCTGACGGTGGCCACGTACAACGTCCACCAGTACCTCGCCGGCCACCGGGGCGAGTACAACCTGTCCGACGTCGCGGACGTGCTCCGCGAGACCGGGGCGGGCGTCGTGGGCCTGCAGGAGTCCGGGGGGATGCGCATCACCTCGGGCAACGTCGACGGGGTCCGCTGGCTGGCCGAGGAACTCGGCTACCACGCCGACCACGGCGCGCCGACGGCCGACGCGAGTTACGGCGTCGCCCTGCTGTCGGCGTGGCCCATCCGTGACTCGACGGTGGTCTCGCTCCCGACGTTCGACTCGCCGCGACGGTTGGCGATGCGTGCGACCGTCGAGACCCCGGCCGGCGACGTGCCGGTCGTCGTCACGCACCTCCAGACCCAGCAGGGTGGGACCCCGGAGGCCGTCGCGATGCAGGGCGAGGAGGCGGAACGGGTCGTCGACCTCGTCGGGGACGACCCCCGGTCGGTCGTCCTCGGCGACTGCAACGTCGAACCGGGGGACGACCCCGCCTACCGGGTTCTCTCGGATGCGTTCACCGACGCGTGGGCGGCGTCCCGGGGTGACGGCACGGGCGACGGTGCGGGCGGCACCTGGCCGGCGGCCGACCCGACGAAGCGCATCGACTACGTCTGGACCGGGGCCGACTGGTCGGTGACGGACGCGACGGTCCACGGCGACGGGAGGGCGTCGGACCACCGGGCGGTGTCGGCGACGCTCGACCGCGGAGTATAAAGACCCCGACCAGTCCGTCTGAAGCCTTAGGCGGCTGGCGTGTGAGGTGGTCGCACATGCAGATAACCGGCGTCACCCAGCAGCACCTCACTCACGCCCTCGACGGTTCGTTCTCGCCGACGTGGATTCCCGGCTACCCGCAGGGGAGCCACGAGGTCGAACTGTTCGAGGTGGAGACGGACGACGGCATCACCGGACTCTGTGCCAGCCCGAGTTTCGCGGGCGGGCTGGAGTACGAGACGCCCCTGTCGCTGTTCCTGACGGGCGAGGACCCTCACGACGTGGAGGCAATCCGTCGGAAGCTACGGAGCATCGACCTCATCGGGCCACGACCGTGGCACCTCGAACTGGCGCTGTGGGACATCGTCGGCAAGGACGCCGGGAAGCCGGTCTACGAACTGCTCGGCGGGAGCGACGACCCCATCCCGTGCTACGCGAGCACCGGCGAGGTGCAGGACGCCGACGGGCGCATCGAGTACGTCCAGGACCGCGTCGACGAGGGCTTCCAGGCGGTCAAGCTCCGCATCACGACGAGGGAGGACCTCGACGTGGTCCGTGCGGTGCGCGAGTCGTTCCCCGACCTGCCGCTGATGGTCGACGCGAACAAGGGCTGGGCGGTCCGCGTCATGCGGGAGGAGGAGCGCTGGTCGTACAAGGACGCCCTCGCCGTCGCGCGCGACCTGGAGGCCATCGGCGGCATCGAGTGGCTGGAGGAGCCGCTTCCCCGCCACGATTACGAGGGGTACGCCCGGCTCCGGGCGGCGACGGACGTGCCCATCGCGGGCGGCGAGTTCAACGAGGGCCCGGGACAGCTGTACCGGTTCCTCGACCACGACGCACTCGACGTGGTCCAGCCCGACGCGGCGCTGGCGACTGGCATCCGGGGCGGCGTCGCGGTCGCCTCGGCGGCGGCCGAACGGAACGTCGCGTTCGTCCCGCACACGTGGACGAACGGCATCGGCTTCGCGGCGAACCTGCACGTGATGGCCGCCGTCGGGTCGCCGTGGTGCGAGTTCCCCCTGGAACCGCCGTGGACCCCTGCGGTGCGGGACTTCATGCTGACCGAGACGCTCGACCACGAGGACGGGTACGTGAGGCCGCCGGACGGGCCGGGACTCGGCGTCGAACTCGACGCGGAGGTGCTCGGATGAGCCCCCCCGAGTCCGTCGTGGGGAAGCACAGGCAGGTCGCCGACGACGTCATCGACGAGGCGGTGTACGGTCACCTCGTCGGCGGCGAGTGGGTCGAGAGCGACGGGGGCGAGACGATGGTCGCGCGGGACGCGACGACCGGCGAGGAACTGGCGAAGGTCCAGCGCGGGACGCGAGGCGACGTCGACCGGGCGGTGACGGCGGCCCGAACCGCAGTCGAGGGGGCCTGGGGCGAGCAGTCCCCCCAGCAACGCGCCGAGGCGCTGCACGCGGTGGCGGACGCCGTCGAGGACGCGAAGACCCGCATCGCCCGCCTCGACTCGCTGGAGGTCGGCAAGGCGAACAAGCACTCCCTGCTCGTGGACAACACCATCGTCGTCGACCAGTTGCGCCACTTCGCCAGCCTCGCCCGTACCGCCGACGGTGGGCGCTGCCCCGCCGTCGGGCACGTCTACACGCGCCGGGAGCCGTACGGCGTCGTCGGGTGCATCAGCGCGTGGAACTTCCCGGCGATGTTCGTCGCCTGGAAGCTCGGCCCCGCGCTGGCGGCGGGCAACAGCGTCGTCTACAAGCCCTCGTCGCGGGCGTCGCTCTCGACGCTCGAACTCGCACGCATCTTCGACCGGGTCCTGCCCGACGGGACGGTCAACGTCGTCACAGGGTCCGGGAGCGTCGTCGGTGACGCCATCACCGCCCACGGGGGCGTCGACAAGGTGAGCCTGACCGGGTCGACCCGCGCCGGTCAGGAGGCGATGCGCAACGCGGCGGACCGACTGGCACCCGTCTCGCTGGAACTCGGCGGGAACAACCCGAACGTCGTGTTCCCCGACGCGGACCTCGACGACGCCGTCGAGGGGGCGCTGGTCGCCATGCTGTTCAACCAGGGCCAGCAGTGCACCGCCGGGTCGCGCCTGTTCGTCCACGAGGACGTCCGCGACGAGTTCCTCGGACGACTGTCCGACCGACTCGACGAACTCACGGTCGGCGACCCGCTCTCGCCCCTGACGGACCTCGGACCGCTCGTCGACGCCGACCACGCGGCCGACGTGCGCGAGTACGTCGACGTGGCGATGGCGGAGGGTGCGTCGCTGCTGTACGAGGGCGACGTTCCGGCGGAACTGACCGACGCGCCGTTCGTCCCGCCGACCCTGCTGGGGGACGTGGCCGACGACGACACGGTGGCCTGCGAGGAGGTGTTCGGTCCCGTGGCCGCGGTGTTCACCTTCTCCGACCGTGCCGAGGTCGTCGAGCGCGCCAACGACACCGAGCAGGGTCTCGCGGCCGCTGTCTGGACGAACGACCTGGACCGCGCTCACGAGGTGGCCGCCGACCTCGAGTGCGGGACGGTCTGGGTGAACACCTACAACGACCTGTTCGAACCCGCGCCCTACGGCGGGTACAAGCAGTCGGGCATCGGCCGGGAACTCGACGCAGAGGCGCTCGACGACTACAGCCAGACGAAGTCGGTCAAGGTGAACCACGGCGACGTCCCGAACCTCGGCTGACCGCGGCGTCGACCGGCGGGGACGCCCCGGACGAGCGACGGCCATTTATTGACATTATAAATCATTACATTTAAGCGCCGGGGCGTCGAATCGAGGACCATGCGAGCAGTCGTCTTCCAGGGCGTGGCGGAACCGATGGCGGTCGAGACGGTCGACCGGCCGACGTGCGACGACGACGGCATCGTCGTCGAGACGGAGGCCTGTGGCATCTGCCGGTCGGACTGGCACGCCTGGCGCGGGGACTGGGAGTGGATCGGCGTGATTCCCCAGCCAGGGCTGGTGTTCGGCCACGAACCGGCCGGTCGGGTCGTCGAGGTCGGCGACGACGTCGACCGGTTCAGCGTGGGCGACCGCGTCACGAACCCGTTCAACCTCGGCTGTGGCGGCTGTCACCACTGCCGTAGCGGTCGGGGGAACATCTGCGAGCGCTCCGTCCCGATGGGGTTCGTCCCCTTCCAGACCGGCGCGTTCGCGGAGTACTACTCGGTCCGCAACGCCGACTTCAACGCGGTCGCGCTCCCGGACGGCGTCGACCCCGTCGACGTCGCCGGCCTGGGCTGTCGGTTCGCCACGGCGTTCCACGGCCTCGTCCACCGGGTCGACGTCACCCCGGGCGACTGGGTCGCGGTCCACGGGTGCGGTGGCGTCGGCCTGTCGGCGATCCACGTCGCAGACTCGCTGGGTGCGAACGTCGTCGCGGTCGACCTCGCCGACGAGAAACTCGAACGCGCCCGCGACCTCGGCGCCGACCGGACGGTGAACGTCCAGGACGTGGCGGACGTCCCACAGGCGGTCAAGCGGTTCACCGAGTCCTCCCGCGGGGTCGACGTGGCCGTCGACGCGCTCGGCATCGCCGAGACCTGCCGGAACGCGATGAACTCGCTCGGCAAGGGCGGGCAGCACCTCCAGATCGGCATGACGACGAGCGAGGAGGGCGGCGAGGTGTCCCTGCCGGTCGACACGATGGTCACCGACGAGCGCGAGTTCTACGGGTCGTACGGCATCCCGCCGAACGAGTACGACGAGATATTCCGGATGATGGAGACCGGGAAACTCGACCCCGGTCGCATCGTCAGCGAGACGGTCTCGCTCGACGAGGTTCCCGGCGTCGTCGAGGGCCTCGGCGACTACGAGACGGTCGGCATCCCGGTCTGCGACGAGTTCTGAGTCGGGTCAGTCGTCGGCAGGCCCGACCGCGTCGCCGTTCGGGCGGTCGACCCCGAGGAACGAGGCAACAGATAAAGACACGATTCCATCCGTCGGAAGGGGTAAGGGGGGTCCGCGAGAACGCTGGGCCATGGCCATCGCACTACCGAGCGAGGCGGACGAGTGGATACGGTCGTGGCGGGACGAACTCAACGACTCCGAACGGTACAGCGAGGTCGGCGCCGGGTGGGGCGTCGGCTTCGACGGGTCGTTCCTGTTCGTCATCGAACCCGACGGTACCTACGACGGCGAGTCGCTCCACCTCTACGTCGACCTGGAGGACGGCGAGTGCACGGCGGCCCGACAGGTCGACGGCGAGAACGAGGTCGACTGGGGCTTCGCCTTCCGTGGCGGCTACGCCGACTGGAAGGGCCTCATCCACGGCGAGGTGGACGCCATCGAGGGGATGATGAGCGGTCGGTTCGACCTCGACGGGGACATGCAGAAGGTGCTCCAGTACAGCAACGCCGCCGTCGTGATGACCGAGAACGCCGGGGCCGTCGACACCGAGTTCGAGCACTGACCCAACCTTTCTTGCCGATGCCGGGCGCTACGGACGGTATGAAGTCCGTTGGACTGCGACTCGAACCGGCCGACGGAGCGTTCCCCGGCGTCGACGAGGCGCTGGCGAACCTCCCGGGGGTTCGTCGCGACGGACTCCGGAACCTGGAGCGCCTCGGCGACGGCACCTACGCGATGCTCTACCGGGTCGTGGGTGGGTCGGCGGACGACCTCGACGCCGTCCTCGCGGCCCACGAGGACGTGCTCCAGCACGACGTCGTCCCGGCCGGCGAGGACAGGCACTACGTGTTCGTCAACGTCGTCGGGCGGGAGTCGGTCGACGCACTGCTCGACATCGTCGAGGAACATCGACTGCTGCTCGACCCCCCCTTCCGCGTGACCGACGACGGCGTCCGCGTCACCGTCGCCGGCCCCGCCGAGTCGCTCCAGGCGGCGTTCGCCGACGCTGCCGAGGTGGACGTCCCCGTCGAGGTGGAGTGGACGGGCGGGTTCGCACCGGAGGAGTCGTCCGTGCTCGCACGACTCACCGGGCGCCAGCGGGAGGCCCTGTCGACGGCCCACGGACTCGGGTTCTACGAGACGCCGCGACGGGCCTCCTACGAGGAGATCGGGCGAGCGCTCGACTGTGCCCCCTCGACGGCAAACGAGTTGCTCCGCCGGGCCGAAGCCGCACTGGTCGACGCGGTGCTGGACGGGTGAGCCAGGTCCCCGCCGTCAGGGGCGCATGTAGGCGTAGCCGTCGCTCTCGAGGCGCGTCACCTCGACGGCCCCCTCTGGGACCGTCTCGACGCCCTCGACGAGGTCGGACTCGGTCATGTCCATGGCGTCGAGCGTGTTGGCACACGCGCTGAACGAGACGCCGTCGTCCAGGAGCGACCGGACGCGGTCCTCGCGCTCGTCGCCGGCGGTCACCGCCTGGATGCCCTTCGACTGGACGACGACCGCCACGTCGTCGATGTCACTGTCCTCGGCGTCCAGGATGTTCCGGACGATAGCGAGTGCAGTGTCCTGTTCGCCCTCGTCGCCGGAGATGAGGTGGATGACTGCCTGCATACCCGGAATATAGGGACCGGAGCGGCTAAGCCCGACTGCTTGCACTCCCAGTCCCGACCTACCTTTTTGCCCGTACGCGCCGTTTGCGGAGGTATGTCCGTCAGTTTCGACTTCAGCGACCGCGTGGCCATCGTGACCGGCGCCTCGGGCGCCCTCGGGAGTGCCGTCGTGGAGGCGTTCCGGGACGCCGGGGCGACCGTCTGTGCCGTCGACGTGGTGGAACCGGACGACGAGGACGCACAACTCGACCCGGACGAGGGGACGACGTTCTACCAGGCCGACCTCACCGACGAGGCCGAGGTCGAGGCGTTGCTGTCGTCCGTCGTCGACGACCACGGCGGCGTCGACGTCCTGGCCAACATCGCGGGGACCTGGCGTGGCGGTGACCACATCGAGGACACCGAGACGTCCGAGTTCGAGTTCCTCTGGAACGTCAACCTCAAGACGGCGTTCCTCGCGACGAAGCACGCGCTTCCACACCTGCGAGAGCGCGAGGGTGCTGTCGTCTCCGTCTCGGCGCGGTCGTCGCTAGAAGGGGGCGAGGGGGACGGCCCGTACCGCATCACGAAGGCGGGCATCCGGCTCCTGACGGAGACCATCGCCGAGGAGAACCTGGGGACAGTCCGGGCGAACTGCGTGATGCCCTCGGTGCTGGACACGCCGATGAACCGGGAGATGATGGAGTACAGCGAGGACTGGGTGAAACCGGCCGACGCGGCGCAGGTGATGCTGTTCCTCTGTTCCGAGGCCGCCTCGCCGACCAGTGGGGCGGCAGTACCGGTGTACGGCGAGGCCTGAGGACGTCGGCAGGGGACCGCCAGTATTTTCGACCGGACGGTCCTACGGACGGTCGATGCTCGCGTACCACGTCCTGTTCGTCGGCCTCGTCGTCGGTACGGAGGCCTTCTTCACGGGGCTATCGTTGCTGAACGTTCGCTACGGCGCACGGACCGCCCGTGCCGAAGCAGACTGGATGCGCGAGACCCTCGGCGTCGAGGACGTCGAGGGCGTCCTCGACTACCAGCGCGCTCGCGTCGGACTCTCGTTGCTGGAGACGTGGACGACGCTCGCCCTGCTGTTGCTGGCGCTGTACGCCGGCGTCGTGACCGACGTCGTCGTCGCGCTGACCGGAACTGGTCTGTCGCCGCTGAGTCAGGGCGTCGCGTTCGTCCTGCTCGTGCTGTTCGCGGACCGCGTCGCGGGCGCGCCGTTCTCGCTCTACCGGACGTTCGTCGTCGAACAGCAGTTCGACTTCAACAACCAGTCGCCACGGCTCTGGTTGCGTGACTACCTGCTCAACACGGTGCTCGCGCTCGTCATCGTCGGGGCGCTGGCCGCCGTCGTCCTCTGGTTCGTCGAGACGGTGTCGTACTGGCCGGTCGCCGGGTGGGCGCTCGTGGTCGGCTTCTCGCTGGCGATGCTCGTGCTCAAACCGCGCGTCATCGACCCGCTGTTCAACGACTTCACGCCGGTCGAGGAGAGCGACCTGCGCGACGCCGTCGACGAGGTGTTCGACCGCGCCGGCTTCACGTGCGACCAGGTGTACGAGATGGACGCCAGCAAGCGCTCCGGACACTCGAACGCCTACTTCGTCGGCTTCGGGCGCACCAAGCGCGTCGTGCTGTACGACACGCTCGTGGAGGGGATGGACGTCGACGCCATCCAGAGCGTCCTCGCACACGAACTCGCCCACTGGAAGCGCAACCACATCTGGAAGTTCGTCGGCCTCGCCGCGGTCCAGTTCGCGGTCGTCTTCGCGGCGCTCGGCTACCTCGCGGGCCAGCCCTGGGTGTACGACCTGTTCGCCCTGCCGACGGAGGCGACCTACGCCGGCCTGTTCGTCGCCGTCATGCTGGTCGGCCCGGTGCTCCGCCTGAGCGCCCCGCTCCAGAACTACTTCTCGCTGGCGTACGAGCGCGAGGCCGACGCCTTCGCGGTGGAGGTGATGGGCGCGCGACCGATGGCTGACGCGCTCGCCACCCTCGCCGCCGACAACATGTCCAACCCGTTCCCGCACCCGTGGTACGAGACGTTCCACCACGACCACCCGCCGATACCCGAGCGCATCCGGTACGTGCAGGAGATGGGCGGCGAGGGGGACGGTGCCGACGACGCCACGACCGAGGGCGACGTCCCGGCGGCGGACTGACTCCCTCACGGAGTCCGGTCCTGCGGCCCCCCATCGTGGGGGTTGCCACCACACCGGTCCCGGCAAGGGCCACGGCGGTAGACGGGTTGAAGTAGCTGGCTGAATGAACGTTCAGTCAGGAATGGGCGAGAGTCAGCTGTTCGCGTCGGCCCCCGACGACACGAGGGCCGCCATCATGCAGGCGACGTACGCGGCGCTCACCGAGTACGGGTACGTGAACCTCACGATACAGCGGATCGCCGACGAGTTCGAGAAGTCGAAGTCGCTGCTCTATCACCACTACGACGGGAAGGACGACCTGCTCGTCGACTTCCTCCAGTTCATGCTCGAACACGTCGAGTCCGACTCGGCGTGCGAGGCGACGGCGGCCCCGCAGGACCGACTCGAGGACCTGCTGGACAGGGTCGCACCGGTCGAACTCGACGAGGAACGCCACGCCTTCACGAGCGCGATGGTCGAACTCCGGGCGCAGGCCCCACACGACGCCGCCTACTGCGAGCAGTTCACGAAGCACGACCGGTCGCTGCGGGAGCGGTTCGCGTCCATCATCGAAGAGGGCGTCGAGACGGGGTCGTTCGAACCGGTCGACCCGGACGCGACGGCGGCGTTCGTCCTCTCGGTCGTCAACGGCATCCGTCGACAGCGCGTCACCCGCGACGACGACGGCGACGTGGCCGCGACGCGGGCGGAACTGGACGCCTACGTCGAGCGCCACCTGTACGGGGGCGGTGACTGATGGGCGTCTCCGACGCCCTCAGGAGGCTACTGACGGCCTTCTCCGACGCGTTCCGGGGGCAGGACGAACTCGACCTGACGGACGGCGGCATCGCGAAACCGCTGTTCTTCCTGTCGCTGCCCATCGTCATCACGAACCTGCTCCAGACCGCCTACAACCTCGCCGACACGTTCTGGCTGGCGCAGGTGAACGAGGTGGCGCTCGCGGCCATCACCTTCGGGTTCCCGATGGTGTTCCTGCTCATCTCGCTCGGGATGGGCCTCTCGGTCGCCGGCAGCGTCCTCGTCGCCCAGCACACCGGGGCCGAGGAGGAGGCGGAGGCGGAGTACGCCGCCTCCCAGACGGTGATGTTCGCGCTGGTCGCGTCGACGCTCCTCGGCGTCGGCGGCTACTTCCTCGTCGACGACGTGCTGTGGCTGCTCGGCGCGCGCGGCGACGTCCTCCGGGAGGCGACCAGGTACATGGAGGTCATCGCGCTCGGGATGCCGTTCCTGTTCGGCTTCTTCGTGTTCATCGCGCTGATGCGGGGCTACGGCGACACGGTGACGCCGATGCTCGTGATGTTCGGAACCGTCGTCCTCAACGTCGTCATCGACCCGCTGTTCATCTTCGGCTACGGGCCGATTCCGGACGGACTGGGCGTGCAGGGCGCGGCCATCGCCACCGTCATCTCGCGGTTCCTCGCGACGGCGGTCGGTCTCGGCATCATGTTCTCCGGCCGGAAGGGGGTGGAGATCCACCTCTCGCAGATGGCCCCCGACCTCGCGTTCTTCAGGAAGATGCTCAACATCGGCATCCCGGCGTCCATCGAGGGGACCGGGCGGTCCATCTCGGTGAACCTGATGCTCGTCGTCGTCGCCATCTTCTCCGACGGGTTCGTGGCGGCGTTCGGCGTGGGAATCCGCATCTTCTCGGTCATCTTCCTGCCGGCCATCGCGGTCGGCCAGGGCGTCGAGACGATGGTCGGACAGAACATCGGGGCCGGGAAGCGCGACCGGGCGGGACGGACGGCACACACCGCCGCGATCGGGATGTTCGGGGTCCTCTCGGCGGCGGCCGTCGTCGTGTTCGTGTTCACGGAGGCCATCGTCGCCCCGCTGTCCCCGAACGAGCAGGTCGCCGACATCAGCGTGACGTTCCTCCGCGTCGTCGCGCCGACGTTCGGCTTCATCGGCGTCATGCGCGCCTACAACGGCACGTTCCGTGGGTCCGGCAAGACGATGGTGTCCGCCACCATCGCCATCACGATGCTCGGCGTCATCCGCCTCCCCATCGCGTTCGTCCTCTCGCGGTCCATCGACCCGTTCGCCAGCATGGCACCCTACGCGACGGGGCAGGCGGGCATCTGGGCCTCGTTCGTCGTGTCGAACGTCGTCGGTGCGGTCATCGCGTACGCCTGGTTCCGTCGCGGGACCTGGCGACACGGTGACGTCCGGGGAAACGCGGCACCCGAGGCGAGCGCGACTGACGACTGAGGGCTATCCACGCCCGTGCATATTTCGGGGGGTGTTCGGTGCCAGTATGGGCACGAATCCGAGCGTTGAAGGGGTTCCTTGGCCAACTCGAACGTAATGACACACGTCATCGACGGGAACGCGGTGGCCGAGGAGGTCCGTACCGACATCCGGGCCGGTATCGACGCGCTCGAATCCGAGGGCGTCACGCCGGGACTGGCGACGGTCCTGATGGGCGGCGACGCCGGGTCCGCGACGTACGTCTCCATGAAACAGCGCGCCTGCTCCGAGGTCGGCATCGACGGGACGACCGTCGAGATAGATCCGGAGGAACCGCCGGAGACCCTGTACGAGACCATCGACGACCTCAACGCCGACCCCGCCATCCACGGCATCCTGGTCCAGATGCCCCTGCCCGACCACGTCCCGAAGCGCGAGGTCCTGTCCCGCGTCGACCCGATGAAGGACGTCGACGGCTTCCACCCGGAGAACGTCGGCCGCCTCGTCTCCGGCGACCCGCGGTTCAAGCCCTGTACGCCCCACGGCATCCAGAAGTTGCTCGCCTCGGCGGGCGTCGACCCCGAGGGCAAGGACGCGGTGGTCCTCGGGCGCTCGGACATCGTCGGCAAGCCGATGGCGAACCTGCTCCTGCAGAAGGTAGAGGGCGGCAACGCCACGGTGACGGTCTGTCACTCACGGACACAGGACCTCGCCGAGAAGACCCGTGCCGCCGACATCCTCGTCGCCGCGGTCGGTCGCCCCGAGATGGTCACCGGCGACATGCTCTCGGAGGGCGTCGTCGTCATCGACGTGGGCACGAACCGCGTCGACGCCGACAACGAGAAGGGGTACGAACTCACCGGCGACGTCGACTTCGAGAGCGCGAAGGAGAAGGCGTCGGTCATCTCCCCGTCGCCCGGCGGCGTCGGCCCGATGACCATCACGATGCTGCTCTACAACACGGTCGTGGCGGCCAGCCTGCAGTCCGGCGTCGACGTCGACCTGTAGGACGGGCCTGGTTCTACCGCCCGGTCTCGACCGGGCACCCGGAGTCGCTTCGCCCTAGTTGCGCCCGTCGGTCAGGCGGTCCCTCGCCCGGACGATGGCCGTCTCGTCGCCGTCCCTGACGGCGGCGGCGACCTCCCTGACGACGGTCACCAGCCGGTCCACCTCGCGGGGGTCGACGTCGCCCTGCAGGGCGCGGACGCGCTTGAGGCGTTCGTCGAGCGCCGAGAGCACCTCCGTCTCGGTCGGGCCGAGGTCGACCCCCGACGCGTCGAGCCAGTCACGCAGTTCTCGCCGGTAGTCCCGGACCGCGTTCGCCGTCGCCAGCCCACGGGCCGACCGGAGCGATTCGGGCACCTCCTCGGGCCCCGGTCTGTCGTCGACGTCGCCCCCGAGCAACGAGAGCAGGTACAGTTCCTCCTCGTCGTCCGGGTCCAGACTGCGCCCGTACACGTCGGCGACGTGGCGCAACTCGCACGCGACCAGGTAGGTGTCGTCGAGGTCCAGCAACTCGCCCGCGTCGACGAAGCCGTGCTGGCGCTCGAACTCGCGGCAGGCCGACTTGACGACGTCGAGCGCCTCGTCCTCGGGCGCCTCGTCGATGGCGGTCCGGGCCGCCGTGAGGTCCAGGTCGTCGCCGTCGGCGGTGTGGAGCCGTCGCTCCTCCTCGACGCCGACGCTGTGCACGCTGTCGCACTCGGGACAGGCGACGCTCCCCGTCTCGTAGTACGACCAGCGGGTCCCACACGACTTGCACTCGCGCTCGCCGCGTATCTCCATGCCCGCCCGTTCGGGCGACGAGGACAAAGGCTCCGCGGTCGAGACGGCCGGGCCGGTCCCGGCGTCGCGGTCGTACAGACCGGGGTGTACGACCACCACGTTTACTACCGTCCTCGGACAACGTGGTGGTAGGATGTCACCCCAGACACCAGAGGATAGAGTAAGTCGCCCCGACGCGACTGGTCGAGAAATTCTCCGACGAGACGACTCCCGACCCGTCCGTCGTCGCCGATAGCTCCGGACTGTCGCTCACCGTCGGCGAGGACCGCTATTCACTGACCCGAACCGAGGCCGCACAGCTACGCGACCAGCTACGGGACGCACTGACCCGTCGCCACGAGTTCGTCCACACGACCTGCACCCACCGCGAGGACGGGAGCTACGTCGTCGAACGACGCGGTGCCGACTCGGCGGGCCATCGGAAGGTGTTCGACACCGTCGAACAGGTCGAACGCCTGTTCGACCGCCTGCCCGACCGCTTCACCGCCGAGGACGTCGGCCACACCGGCCTGACCGGCGGCCGCCGGCACATGCTCGTCTGGCACTTCACCGAGCATCCCGCGTTCGACTGCGAACTCGTCTCGCGCCAGCCACTCACCGTCGAGAAGCGCACCGACGAGGTCGACGTCGACGGCACGCACCTCGGTGCGTTGCCGGCCGACTGAGTGCGACCGGGTGGGAAGTGCCCGGACTCCAGGCCTGCCGGTGGCCGTAGGCTTTTCCCCACCGGCCACAGACAGGCGGCCATGCAGCCACGGCCATCAACGTTCTCCATCGCCGCACGTGACCCGGAGACGGACGCGGTGGGTATCGCCGTCCAGTCGAAGTTCGTCAGCGTCGGTTCGGTCGTCCCGTTCGTCAGCGCCGACGCCGGCGCGGTCGCGACGCAGAGTTTCGCGAACGTCTCCTACGGGCCGACCGGCCTCGACCTGCTCCGCGAGGGCCACACGGCCGCCGAGGTCGTCGACCGACTCGTCGAAGACGACGAGAAGGCCCCGCAGCGACAGGTCGGCGTCGTCGAGGCCCCGGACGGCGACGTCGCCGACCGGGACGGCAGCGTCGCCGCCTTCTCGGGCGACGAGTGCTTCGACGTGTACGGGAGCGTCCAGGGCACCCACTACACGGTCCAGGGCAACATCCTCGAGAACGAGGAGACCCTCACCGCCATGGCCGACACCTTCGAGTCCACCGGGGGCGGCCTCCCAGAACGGCTCATCGCCGCGCTCCACGCCGGCAACGACGCGGGCGGCGACGCACGCGGCGAACAGTCGGCCGCGCTCTACGTCGCAAAGCCCGAGGGCGGCTACGAGGGCCGCAACGACCGCTGGGTCGACGTGCGCGTCGACGACCACGAGACGCCCATCGACGAACTCGAACGCGTCTTCCGCCTCTACGACATCACGCTGCTCGCCCGCGAGGAACCCGACGAGACGCGCGAACTCGACGGCGACGCGGCCCGGGAGGTGACTGCCACGCTCGCGGACCTCGGCTTCTACGACGGGACCGTCGACGACGAGTTCGGTGCGAGAGAGCGCGAGGCGCTGGAGGACTTCCGGGGCATGAACAACTTCGAGAACCACGGCGTCGCCGTGCTGGAGGACGCGCTCGTCCGGGGCTGGGACGACGCCGACGGCGAGGGCGAGGACCGCATGGTCGACGCCATCTGGCACGGCCTCCAGCGACTGGACAGGAAGTAGGACGGAGACGACACGCTTTTTGCCGTCACGGAGCCATCCACGGGTAATGAGCACCGAGACGGACCCGACCGAGTCGGACGCGTTCGAGGCCGTCTGCGAGGAGCTGGTCCAGGGCATCCTCGCCGGCGACATCGAACGCGACGACGTGGAGTCGGCGAAGCTCGACGCGTGCTCGAACCACGGTGCGCCGAAGGTGCCCAGGCACTCGGACATCCTCGACCACGCACCCGCCGAGCACCGCGAGGAGCTAGCGGCCGTGCTCCAGCGCAAACCGGTCCGGACCGCCTCGGGCGTCTCGCCGGTGGCCATCATGACGTCGCCGCACATGTGTCCGCACGGGAAGTGCCTCTACTGCCCGGGCGGACCCGCCTCCGAGTTCGACTCCTCGCAGTCGTACACGGGCCACGAACCGGCGGCGGCCCGTGGCGAGCAGAACGACTACGACCCGTACGGGCAGGTGACCCTGCGCCTGGAGCAGTTGCGCGAGATCGGCCACCCCGTCGACAAGGCCGAACTCATCCTGATGGGCGGGACGATGACCGCCCGGAGCCACGACTACCAGGAGTGGTTCGTCAAGCGTGCGCTGGAGGCGATGAACGACTACGACGTCGACGGGGAACCGGAACCGGCCGAGGGAGAGAGCTTCGCCCAGGACCCGGACGAGTACGAGTTCCGCTACCTCGAGGACGTCGTCGCAGAGAACGAGACGGCCGACGTGCGCAACATCGGGACGACGTTCGAGACGAAGCCGGACTGGTGCGACCCCGAGCAGATAGACCGGATGCTCGACCTCGGCGGCACGAAGGTCGAGGTCGGCGTCCAGACGACGTTCGAGCGCATCAACCGCGAGATGCACCGCGGACACGGGGTGCAGGCGAGCATCGACGCGAACCGCCGCCTGCGCGACTCGGCGTTCAAGGTCGGGTTCCACATGATGCCGGGCCAACCGGGAATGTCGCGGGAGATGTGCCTGGAGGACTTCCGGCGCATCTTCGAGGAGGAGCACTGGAAGCCGGACTACCTGAAGATATACCCGACGCTGGTGGTCCGCGGGACGCGGGTCTACGACTCGTGGTACCGCGACGAGTACGAACCGCTGACGAACGAGGAGGCGGCGGAACTCGTCGCCGAGGTGAAGTCGATGGTGCCGAAGTACACGCGCCTCCAGCGCGTCCAGCGCGACATCCCGGCCGACTTCATCGACGCCGGCGTCTGGAAGTCGAACCTCCGCCAGCTCGCCTGGGAGCGGATGGAGGAACACGGCTGGACCTGCGACTGCATCCGGTGTCGCGAGGTCGGGATGAACGACGAGGACCCGGAGAACGTGACCCTCGACACGACGACCTACGAGGCCGCGGGCGGCACGGAGCACTTCATCAGCTTCGAGGACCGGGAGAAGGACCTGCTGGTGGGGTTCTGCCGGCTCCGGTTCCCCGGCGACCCGGTGCGTCGGGAACTGGAGAACGCCGCCCTCGTCCGGGAACTCCACGTCTACGGGAACCAGGTCGGCGTCGGGCAGTCGGGCGACGACGGCGACCAGCAACACCGCGGCTACGGCCGTCGCCTGCTGGCAGCGGCCGAAGCGCGCGCCAGGGACGCCGGCTTCGAGAAGCTCTCGGTCATCTCGGGCATCGGCGTCAGGCAGTACTACCGGGAGAAACTGGGCTACTACCAGGACGGCCCGTACGTCAGCAAGCGACTCTGAACTGCACCCCGGTCAGGGGCGCGACCGTTCGAAGACGTCCGTGAGCCCGTCCCACGCGACCAGCACGAGACCGAGTCCGAACACGCCACCACAGACCTGTATCACCACTCGACTCGCCGCCCGTTCGACGAGCGCGAGGTAGCCGCCGTAGGCCAGCAGCGCGACGACGACGAGACTGACGAGCGCGATGCCGACGACCTGTGGGGGGACCGGGAGGGCCGGCCCACCGTCGGGCGGGTCCACGGTTGCATCGACCATTGACGAGACCGCATGGACCGAGTACGTATGCGGCTTTCGTTCGAGCGGTCCGAACGACAGGCCCTTACCCTCGCCCCGAAAACGCCACGACATGGAACCGAAGCGCGAGTTGACCAGCGTCGACCTCGCCGCCCTCGTCTCCGAGTTGAACGCCTACCGGGGCGCGAAACTCGACAAGGCGTACCTCTACGGGGACGACCTGGTCAGGCTGAAGCTGCGCGATTTCGAGCGCGGCCGCGTCGAGTTGCTGCTCGAGGTGGGCGACGTGATGCGCGCCCACGTCGCCGCGCCGTCGCACGTGCCCGACGCTCCGGGTCGCCCGCCGAACTTCGCGATGATGTTGCGCAACCGGCTCTCGGGCGCTGACTTCGAGGGCGTCGAGCAGTACGAGTTCGACCGCATCCTCGAGTTCACCTTCTCCCGGGAGGACGGCGACACGAAGATAATCGTCGAGCTGTTCGGTCACGGGAACGTCGCGGTCTGCGACGAGACGTACGAGGTCGTCGACTGCCTGGACACGGTCCGGCTCAAGTCCCGGACGGTCGCGCCGGGGTCGACCTACGGCTTCCCCGAGTCCCGCATCAACCCCCTGACCGTCGACTACGAGGGGTTCGCCCGCACGATGGACGACTCCGACACCGACGTCGTCCGGACGCTCGCGACCCAGTTGAACTGGGGCGGCCTCTGGGGAGAGGAGCTGTGTACCCGCGCCGGCGTCGAGAAGACGCTCGACATCGCCGACGCCACCGACGAGGAGTACGAGCGCATCTACGACGCAGTCGGGCGACTGGCCGAGGCGCTCTCGTCGGCGGACCTCGACCCTCGCGTCTACTACGAGCGACCCGACGAGGACGGCGACGAGGCGGGTACGGACGCCCGGCGGGTCGTCGACGTGACGCCGGTCCCCCTGGAGGAACACGAGACGAACCCCGACCTCGCCAGCGACGCCTACGACACGTTCAACGGGGCGGTCGACGACTACTTCTACGAACTCGACCGCGCCGCCGAGGAGGGGACCGAGGCGGTCGGCGACACCGGGCCGGACTTCGCGGAACAGATAGAGAAGCACGAGCGCATCGTCGAACAGCAGGAGAACGCCATTGTCGGCTTCGAGGAGCAGGCGGAGGCAGAGCGCGAGAAGGCCGAGCTGCTGTACGGCCACTACGGTCTGGTCGACGAGGTCATCTCGACGGTGCAGGCGGCCCGGGCGGACGACGTGTCCTGGGACGAGATCGCCGAGACGTTCGAGTCCGGGGCCGAGCAGGGTATCCCCGAAGCGGAGGCCGTCGTCGACGTGGACGGGTCGGAGGACACCGTGACGCTCGACCTCGACGGGACCCAGGTCACGGTCGACGTGCGCCACGGCGTCGAGAAGAACGCGGACAGGCTCTACACCGAGGCGAAGCGCATCGAAGAGAAGAAGGAGGGCGCGATGGCCGCCATCGAGGACACACGCGAGGAACTCGCAGAGCTCGAGGCCCGACGCGAGGAGTGGGAGGCCCGCGACGAGGAGGAACCGGCCGGCGAGGAGGCGGACCGCGAGGTAGACTGGCTCTCTCGTTCCTCGATACCCATCCGCCGCGACGAGAAGTGGTTCGAGCGCTTCCGCTGGTTCTACACCAGCGACGACTTCCTCGTCATCGGCGGGCGCAACGCCGACCAGAACGAGGAACTCGTCAAGAAGTACGTCGAGCGCGGCGACCGTGTGTTCCACACGCAGGCCCACGGCGCGCCGGTGACGGTGCTGAAGGCGACGGACCCGAGCGAACCCGCCCGCGACGTGGACTTCGCCGAGGACACGCTCGAGGAGGCGGCCCAGTTCGCAGTCACCTACTCCTCGGTCTGGAAGGACGGCCGGTACGCCGACGACGTGTACATGGTCGAGTCCGACCAGGTGACGAAGACGCCCGAGAGCGGCGAGTACCTGGAGAAGGGAGCGTTCGCCATCCGCGGCGAGCGCACCTACTTCCGGGACACGCCGGTCGGCTGTGCGGTCGGCGTGCAGTGCGAACCCGTCACGCGAGTCGTCGGCGGGCCGCCGTCTGCCATCGAACCGCGGACGGAAGTCAGCGCCCGGGTCGAACCCGGCCGGTTCGCCCAGGGCGACGTGGCAAAGCGCATCTACCGCCAGTTCCGGGAGGCCTTCACCGACACCTCGTTCGTCCGCAAGGTGGCGAGTCCGGACCGGATACAGCACTTCCTCCCGCCGGGCGGGAGCCGAATCGTCGACGAGTGACCGAGGTGGCCGGACCGTGTTGACCGACGCGTTCGGGTACCCGTTCCGCGGCGAGCAGGCACGCCCGGCGTGGGCGGCACTGGCGGCCTTCGGCGTGGCGACGGCGCTGTGTGCACGGTTCGCGGTCGCGTTCTACCCGTCGGTCCTCGCGCTCGTCCCGGCGCTCCTCGCACCGGTCCCGCTGGTGCTCTGGGCAGGCTACTGCCGACGGGTCCTGTCCTCGACGGTCGAGACGGGCGGCAAGGACGACGAGATGCCGGCCGTCGGCCGACTCCGCGATCGGTTCCGCGACGGCGTCCGTGCACTCGCCGTCACGCTGGTCTACCTGACGCCGCCGACGCTCGTCCTGCTCGTGACGCTGCAGGGCGCGGCGTCCATCGGCGAGGAGGCGCTCGACGGCGGGACCGGTACCGTGCTGGTGTTCGGGTCGACGGTCACCCTCTCCGTCGCGCTCGCCGTCGCCTACGTCTATCCGGCGGTGCTCGCCCGTGACGTGGCGGAGGGACGGCGACGCCCGCGACTGTCGCCTCGGGGCCTGCTGTACGTCTACCGGAACCCGTCGTACCTCGTCGCCTGGGCCGCGGCCTTCGTCGTCGGCCTGCTCGGCCTCGGCGTCGTCGGGCAACTGTTCGGCGGCAGGGGCGTCCCGGGGTTGCTGGCGGGGCTTCTGGCGGTGTACGCCAGCGTCGTCGCCTCGCGGGTGGTCGGCCTGGGCTACGCGAACGCCAGGTAAACAGAAAGGCATGTAGCCACGGGGCCACGAGTCGGCCACATGCAGGTGAAGAGCCGGGTCCGCGTCGAGGGGGGACGAGAGCGCATCACGCTCGTTCCCGAGAGCCTCGACGACCTCTGGCACCTCCAGTACGTCCTCGAACCCGGCGACCTCGTCGCCGGCGACACCACCCGTCGCATCCAGAGAGACGACGAACAGCTACGGGACACGGGTGGCGAACGCGAGCACATGCACGTCACCATCGGCGTCGAGGACGTGGAGTTCCACAAGTTCGCCAACCGGCTTCGCGTCTCGGGCACCATCGAGGACTGCTCGCGGGAGGACCAGCTGGGGTTGCACCACACGCTCAACGTCGAGGAACACGACGAGGTCGAGGTGACGAAGGACTGGAAGGCCGACCAGCTCGACCGCCTCGAGGAAGCGGAGGAGGCCGCCGACAACCCCGACGTGGCCATCGCGACGGTCGAAGAAGGTGAGGCACACATCCACACCGTCGCCCAGTACGGCACCGAGTCACGCGGTACGTTCACCGGGACGACCGGGAAGGGCGAGTACGCCCGGGGCAGGTCGGAACTGTTCGGCGAACTGGCCGACGCGCTCGCCCGGATGGACGTCGACGCCATCATCCTCGCCGGGCCGGGTTTCACGAAGCAGGACGCGCTCGCCTACATCGAGGACGAGTACCCCGAGGTGGCCGAGAAGGTGACCGTCGTCGACACCGCCTCGGTCGGGGACCGCGGCGTCCACGAGGTGCTCAAGCGCGGCGCCGTCGAGGAGGTCCAGCGCGAGACGCGCATCGCCGAGGAGGCCGACGCCATCGACGAACTCACTAGGCGCATCGCGACCGGCCACGAGGCGGCCTACGGACCCGAGGCGGTCGAGAAGGCGGCTGACTACGGTGCTATCGACCGCCTGCTCCTCCTCGACGAGAAACTGCGCGAGGAGCGCGGCCCCGAGGGCGAGTGGGACCTCGACGTGAACGACCTCATCACCGACGTCGAACGGAAGGGCGGCGAGATAACGGTCTTCTCCAGCGAGTTCCCGCCCGGACAGCAACTCAAGAACCTCGGCGGTATCGCGGCGCTGTTGCGATATCGACTCGACTGACGGGCCGGCCTACACTGCTTGGCCGGGCTTCTTCGGCCCCTCGCGACGTAGGTCCGGTTGCGGTTCGAAACCGCCGACGACCCGGAGACGCAGACGAGAGTCATCCGAGGCACCCCCACTCCCGGGTCGTCGACCCGTCCCTTCCGACTTGCCCACCACAGCCTGGCGGTCGGTCGACACCGCCGGCCGTCCGGATTCTCACGCGTCTGGCGTGATCGTCGTCTCGACCAGCTGGACGAGCACCTGGGCGAAACTGGTGTTGGCGCTCCAGAACGCCGTCTCCCGGTTGATGCCGGGGAGTTCCTCGTCGCCGCCGAGGACGCTCAACAGCAGGATGTCGTCGTCGCCGAAGACGGCCCGCCCCGTGTGCTCGTCCTTGACGTGCGTGTCGGTCCGTGGTTCGACCGCCTGGATGACGGGGTGGTCCGCGTAGAGCGCCCGGACCTCCGGGCTCTCGCTGAGCACGACGACCGAGAGGCCGTCGTCGGCGCGTTCGCGGAGGGCGGCGTCGACGTCCTCGCCGACGAGTTCCGTCGTCCGGGCGGCGAACACGACCGACTCGTTCGCGCGTCGGACGAGTTCGGCGGCGCGGTCCGAGACGCGCTCCTGGCCCCTGACCATCCAGATGTCTTCCTGTTCCTCGTCGTCCTGGCCGAACTCCTCCCGGACGGTCTCGACGTACTCGAAGGCGGCGTCGGACTCGCGCTCGAACCGCTCGCGGAGCGTCGAACGCGCCTCCTCGATGCTGACCGCACGGTACCGGATGGGACTGGACTGCTGGACCTCCACCAGTCCGCGGTCCTCCAGGCTCTCGGTCACGCCGTACACCTGCGAGCGCGGCACGTCGGCGACCCGGGACACGTCGCGGGCGGTCCCGGTGCCGAGTTTGTGCAGGGCGATGAACACCTTGGCCTCGTAGCTCGTCAGCCCCAGGCCCCCCAGAGACTCGATGGCCTCGTCTTCCTGGACGGTCATCGCCGGTCCGCGTCGTCCCCGTCCAGCCAGCGTTCGTACAGCGACTCGAGTTCGCCCTGCGTGAGTTCGCCGGCCATCGCGAGGTGGCTCGCCCGGTCGAGCGTCGCCTGCGTGACGGGACCCTTCAGCGTCTCGCGCAGGAACTGGGTGCCGACCGTCAGTCCCTCCGGCCCGTCGAAGGTCGTCTCGCCCGCCGGGGTGCGGACCGTCGCGTCGAACGAGAGCGAATCCCCGCCCGTCGCGTCGTCCGCGACGGTCGAGACGTACGTCAGGCCGACGTCGGTGGGTTCGTCGAGGTCCCACAGCACGTACAGTCGCCGGCCGACCATCGCGTGCGAGGTGGGCGACGGGGAGAGCGACGTCACCTGCCCGCCGGTCCCGGGGACGGTCTCCGTGAGGAGGACCCGCCCGTCGGCGTCGTCGACGGAGAGCGACACCTGGAACCGGGTGCCCGGTTCGGGACGTTCGGTCGACACCGTCCGCGTCGCGTCCGGCAGCCCCTGCTCGTCTGCCGTCGTCGTGGTGGCGGTCGGGCCGTCGATGGGGGCGGCGTCGGCCGCGCCGAACGGGTCGTAGTCCGTCGACTCGGCCTTGTCGACGTCGACCTGGGGCGGTTCGACCACCTCCGCCTCTGCTGCGGCGTCGTCGCCGACGACCTCCACGTCCCCATCGTCGGCGTCGATGCTGCCCGCCTGTGCCTCCGTGCCGCCGTTCGCGGCCGGGAAGCCGTCCATCCGGTCGCCCTCGTCGTCGTGGTCGGGGTCGACGGTCGCGACGTCGTCCGACCCGACGTACCGGTGCCAGACGACCAGCAGGCTCGGTAGCACCAGCACGCTCGCGAGGAACGCGTAGACGATGGTCAACGCGGTGATGACGCCGAACTGCTGGAGCGCCGGGAAGATGGCGAAGCTGAGCACGCCGAACCCGCCGACGGTCGTGGCGGCGGACCCGAGCAGGGCACCGCCGGTCCCGGTGATGGTCGTCTCCATCGCCTCCCACTTGGTCTCGCGCCGGCCCAGTTCGAGGTTGAACCGCTCGGAGACGTGGATGCTGTAGGCGACGCCAAGCCCGACGGTCAGGCTGGTTATCATCCCCGTCAGCACGTTGAACGGCATCCCGATGAGGTACATCGTCCCGAGGATCCACGTCACCGAGAGCGCGACCGGGAGCAGGGTGACGATGCCCAGCGTGGCGCTCCCCTCGGTGATGCGGTAGGCGAACATGAGGAACGCGAACACGGCGACGAGCGTGATGATAAGGCTCTGGATGACGGTGTCGAGCAGCTGGGTCTGGACGACCTCGTTCACGACCGGGGTCCCGGTCGCGGTGACCGATTCCGCACCGCCGCCGTCCTCGATGGCCGTCGCGACGGCGCGCACGTCCTCGGTCTGTTCGGCTGTCGTCGCGTCGCCCATCGGAACGACGAGTCGAACTGCCTCGTAGCCGCCGTCGTCGGTGCGATAGACGACGCCCGCCGCCTGGTCGGGTGCGACCTCGAACAGGTGGTCGTACACCGCCGAGACGTTCTCCTGCGGCACGCCGTCCTCACCGAGCGACGCCTGGTACGTGCGGTTGAACGACTCGTTCTGGGCGGCCACGCTCTCCATGACGGTCAGTGGTGACCGGTAGGCCACCTCGCCGGTCGCGTCGACGAACGGGCTGTCGTACTCGCCCTCGTCGATGGCCGTCTGCTGTTCGTGGAGCGCCTGCAACGTCGCGGGGTCGGTGACGCCCCCCTCGACGAGTACCTGGGCCTGCGAGTCGTCGCGCTGGAATCGCTCGCTCACGTAGTCGAGGTGGCTCTTGGCGTTGTACTCGCCGGGGCGGACCTGCTCGGGCAGGTCGTACATCCAGTCGGCCGGTTCGTCCGCGATGAAGTCCTCGTTCGAGAACGAGGTGTCGACCTGCGTCGCACCGACCGCACCGAGGCCGGACAGGACCAGCGCGACGAGGACGACCAGGACGGGCGCCTTCTTCGCGAGGGTCGCACCGACCGCGAGCACCTCGCTGAATCGCCCGCCACCGGTGCCGAAGGCTCGCTTCTTGCGGTTCCAGCCGAGGTAGTACTCCATCGCACCGTCGGCCTCGACCTTCAGCGCGGGGACGAACGCGCCGAAGACGACGAGGGCGGCGACGATACCGAACGAGGAGACGATGCCGAAGTCCGCGATGGGCCCGAGCGGACTCGTCAGGTTCGAGAGGAACCCGATGACCGTCGTCGCGGTAACCCAGACGAGCGCGATGCCGACGCCGGCGAGCGCGTAGCGCATCGAGCCACGCACGTCGCTCGGCGTGGCGCCGTCCAGGCGCTCCTCCCGGTGGCGCATGAAGATGTGGATGGCGTAGTCGATGGACAACCCGATGAGCAACACCGGGACGGCGATCATTATCTGGTTGAACGCGATGTCTCGCCAGCCCATGAAGCCGAACGTCCACGTCAGCACGACGCCGATGCCGAACAGGCCGAGGACGATGTCGAGGACGTCGCGGTACGCGACGGCGAGCGTGAGCAGGACGAACAGGACCGCGAGCGGGCCGACGATTGCCAGCGAGTCGGTCATCGACTGGTCTATCTCGTGGGAGATGATGCCGAAGCCGAAGACGATGTAGTCGCCGTCGGCGTCGACGGACTGTGCGTAGTCCTGCATCGTCAGCTGTGCGTCCCTGACGTTCTCGTCGATGGCCGACCCGCCGCCGAGGTCACTGTTCGACAGGCTGACCTGCTGGACGACCATCATTCGCGCCTCTGCGGTCGTGCTGCCGGGCTCGTACCGGTTCTCCATGAGCCGGAGGGCCTGCCCGGCGAACGGCGAGCCGTCGCCGTTCTCGTCGCCCTCGCTCAGGACCGTCGTCAGCACCGACTCGTACTCGGACTGGTTCAGCGACTCGATGGCCGCCCGCTGTTCGGACAGCGTCGGGGTCGGTGCGTTCTGGAGTGCGGCCCGTCGCTCCTGGAAGGCTGCGAAGTCGGCCTCCAGTTCGGACCCGCGCTCCTGCAGTTCGGCTGCGCGCTGCTGGAGTTCCTGGCTCTGCTGCTGGAGGGCGGCGAACTCCTCCTGCAGGACGCCCTGGGTGCCGAGCTGGTACGCCGCCTCCACCTCGTCGGCGGTCGTGGCGTCCCGGAGGTCGGACGCCGCCTGCTCGAACACCGCGTAGTGACTCTCGTTCAGTTCGACGGGGGCGTTCGCCTGCACCGTCTCGAACTGGGTGCGGACGCTCGCGTCCGGGTCCTGCCGGATGGTGTCGAGCGCACTCCGGAGCTGTCCTGCGGTGGTGTTAAGCGCCTGGCTCCGGCGTTCGAGTGCCGCCTGGTCCTCCTGTAACTGCTCGGAGTCGGCCTCCAGTCGTCGCTGTCGCTCCTGGAGTTCCGCCCCCTGCGCCCGTATCTCGGCCAGGTCGTCCTGCTGGAGGGCCGTGATGGCGACGACGTTCGAGACGCCGACGATGGACTGGTTCTCGGTCAGCGTCCCGTCGACTGCCGCGTCGTCGCGGAGCGTCTGCTGGAAGGCGAGCGAACGCAACAGCGATTCCTTCGTGAGGACGTTCCCGTCCTCGTTCCTGACGATGACCTGGACCGTCTGCGTGTCCTGGTCGCCGACGGAGAAGTTCTCGCTGATGTACGTCTGGGCGCTGGCCTCGGGCGAGTCGCTCTCGAACGCGTCGAGCGACGAGGTGCTCGTCACGTCCGTCGCCCCGTAGCCGATGCCGAGGGTCAGGACCAGCATGACCGCGATGACCACCTTGCTGTGCGTCGTGATTCCGTCAGCGATACGTCCCAGTGCCGTCATTCACGTCCCTCCGCGGGGTCGTGGCGGGCGGCGGTTCTGTAGGTACTGAACATACGACAGTGGTGTTGTTATGTCGCTACTAACAGTGTACTCGTCATAAACTTACTGCTACGAAGACGGTTCGAGCACGTCGAGAAGCCGTCCGGAGGTGGTCACTCGATGGTAACTGAGAGCATGTCGTCCGCGAACCGGACGTCGCCGTCGTAGTGGGCGGCGATGGATTCGAGCATCGCCTCGTGCTGGCCCTCGGTGTGCGGGTAGAGGTGCGTGAGGTAGACCCGGCCGATGTCGTGACCGGCGAGTGTGCGCCCGAGTTCGCTCGGCGTCGGGTGGTTGTCCACGTCGACGCTGTCGGGGAACGAGCAGTCGTGGGCCAGCACGGCCGCCTCGTCGGCGAACGACGCGAGTCCCGGGAACGCCTCGCTGTCGCCCGAGAAGACGAACCGGTCGTCGAACCGGTACGCCAGGCACGGCTTCGAGTGACGCGTCTCGAACGCGTCGACGTCGAAGCCAGCGACGGAGAACTCGTGTGGACCGACCTCGCGGACCGTCAGGTCGACCCGGCCGTCGAGGTAGTCGAACACGTCGAGCAGGCCGTCCACGAGAGCCTTCGTCCCCGTCGGGCCGACCACCTCGAGGTGCTCCTCGCCGGCCAGCCATCGCGCCTTGAGCAGCGCCAGGAGGTCCGAGACGTGGTCGAGGTGATGGTGGGTCAGCAGCACCGAGGAGACGCCCTCGTAGCCGACGCTGGTCCGGGCGAGGTGATGCAACACGCCGGCCCCGCAGTCGACGAGTAGCGGTCGCTCGTCTTCCAGCAGGATGCCGGCCTGGTGGCGGGTCGGGACCGGCATGGCGCTCCCGGTGCCGAGAAACGTGACGCGCATGTATCGAAACCCACAGGCCACGGACAAAGCCCTGACGCTACCGAGGGAGCGTTTCACTTCCACTTTCACCGTGCCATGCTGGAGTACTTCCGCCCGGAGAACGTGGTTCGGATAGACATGGACGACCGCAGTTCGGGACGGCCAGGAGGAACGGCGGGTACCACGGGCCCCGGATACGGGCCTGCCGGGTGACGGCACCGTGACCCGAGAGGACCCGTCGGCGGACGTGACTCCGCATCCGGAGGGCAAAGGCACTTGCCCGTCGGGTACGGACGTGGCGGCAATGGACGCGAGAGCGTTGCTCGCGGAGGTCGACGGGTTCGACGCCGACCCCGAATCGGTCGACATCGACGACGAGGACGTCTTCGAGTTGCTGGACCCCGCCGTTCGGCGCTGGTGGGTCGAGGAGTTCGGCGCGTTCGTCCCCGAGAACGGTGGCCTGTTCACGCCGCCACAGAAGGGGGCGATTCCGCACATCCACGCCGGCGAGAACGCGCTCATCTGTGCCCCGACCGGGAGCGGGAAGACGCTCGCCAGTTTCACCGCCATCCTGAACGAACTGTTCGCCAGGGAGCGCGAGGACGGCCTGGAGAACTCGGTCTACTGCCTCTACGTCTCGCCGCTGAAGAGCCTCGCCAACGACATCCACCGGAACCTCACGGAACCGCTGTCCGGCATCCGGGCGGTCGCTGAGGACCTCGGCGAGTCCGTCGGCGAGGTGCGCCACGCCATCCGCCACGGCGACACCGACGACACCGCTCGCCAGAAGATGCTGACGGAGACGCCACACGTGCTGAACACGACGCCAGAGACGCTGGCCATCCTGCTGAACTCGCCGAAGTTCCGCGAGAAACTGCGGACCGTCGAGTACGTCGTCGTCGACGAGATACACAGCCTCGCCGAGAGCAAGCGCGGGACCCACCTCTCCGTCTCGCTGGAGCGACTGGAGGCGCTCGCCGACGGGTCACCCACGCGCATCGGCTGTTCGGCGACCATCGAACCGCTCGACGACGTGGCCGAGTTCCTCGTCGGCTGTGACGTCGACGACGACGGCGGCACCGAACCCCGGGACTGCGAGATCGTCGACACCCGGTTCGCACGCGACTTCGACCTGCAGTTGACCTGCCCGACCGACGACCTCATCGACACGCCCCGGCACGTCGTCACCGAGCGCTTCTACGACCAGTTGCACGACCTGATCGATGACCACACGAACACGCTGGTGTTCACGAACACGCGGTCGGGTGCCGAACGCGTCCTGCACCGACTCAGGGACCGGTTCGACGCCTACGACGAGGAGAACTCGGGCTGTCACCACGGCAGTCTCTCGAAGGACGTCCGGGAGTCGGTCGAGTCGAAACTCAAGTCCGGCGACCTCGACGTGGTGACCTCCTCGACGAGCCTGGAGCTCGGCATCGACATGCCACACGTCGACCTCGTCGTGCAGGTCGGGTCGCCGAAGAGCGTCGCCGCCCTGCTCCAGCGCGTCGGACGGGCGGGTCACCGGGTCGGCCAGACCGTCACCGGGCGGGTGGTCGCCCTCGACCGCGACGAACTCGTCGAGTGCGCCGTGATGCTGAAGAAGGCAGACGAGGGGTTCGTCGACGGGGTCGACGTCCCGGAGCGCGCACAGGACGTGGCCGCCCAGCAGGTGTACGGGATGGCCATCGCCGAGGTCCGCCCCGAGCGCGAGATACGGCGCATCCTCCGGTCGGCGTGGCCGTACCGGGAGTACACCGACGAGGATTGGGAGCAGTTGCTCCGGTACCTCCGGTCGGACTACGACGGACTCGAGGACAAGAACGTGTACGCGAAGGTCTGGCGCGACGAGAACGACCCGCCGTCCGGCCAGCACCACTACGAGGAGTACCCCGTCGGCGAGACGCTGATGGGCAAGCGCGGGCGACTCGCCAGGGTCATCTACATGACCAACATCGGGACCATCCCGGACTCGTTCAGTTGCGACGTGTTCACCCGCGCCGACAGCGAGTGGGTCGGCCAGCTCGACGAGAGCTACCTCGACACGCTCGAGACGGGTGACGTGTTCGTCCTCGGGGGGCAGCACTTCGAGTTCCGCTACCGTCGCGGGTCGAAGGTGTACGTCGACCCGACGAGCGCCTCGCCGACGGTACCGTCGTGGTACTCAGAGCGCCTCCCGCTGTCGTACGACCTCGGGGCGGAACTGGCCGCGTTCCAGGGCGAACTGCTCTCGAAACTCGCCGACGGCGGGCCGGCGGCGGTCAGGCACTGGCTCAGGAACTTCCCGCTGGACGACGAGACGGTCAGGGCCGTCGCACGGATGTTCGACGAGCAGGTCCGCTACGCCGGGCCCGAGAGCGTCAGCACGGACGAGCGACTCACCGTCGAGGAGGTCGTCGACAGGGACGAGTACAGGCGCCAGTACCACGTCCACTCGACGTACGGCCGCCGGTTCAACGACGGCTTCTCGCGCCTGCTCGCCTACCGCTGTGCGCAGGAGACCAACGCGAACGTCGCCGTCAGCGTCGCCGACAACGGGTTCACGCTGTCGATGCCCCTCAACCGGAAGGTCGACATCGTCGGCATCGTCGAGGGACTCGACGCCGCGAACGTTCGACGACTGCTCCGGGAGAGCCTCGACGAGACCGAACTCCTCCAGCGGTACTTCCGCATCAACGCGACGCGGTCGCTGATGATACTCAAGCGCTACAAGGGCTACGAGAAGTCGGCCAAGCAACAGCAGGTCTCGAGCGAGATGTTGCTCGGGTTCGCCCGGGAACTGGACGAGTTCGCCGTCGTCGAGGAGACCTACCGGGAGATACTGGAGGACAAACTCAACGTCGAGAGCGTCCAGGCGGTCGTCCGTGCCGTCGGGGCCGGCCAACTCGACGTCCAGCACATCCGCGTCGAGTCGCCGACGCCCCGGGCGTTCGGCCTGGCGACGCTGATGGCCAGCGACGTGGTTCTCGCCGAGGACGAGAGCGCGGCGTTACAGGAGTTCCACCGGCGCGTCGTCGACGAGATCGGCGAGGCGTCGCTGTCGGGGACAGAGGCGGTGGCCGGCGACGACGGCTGACCGGTCCGGTGGCCCCGGCTTACGAGACGGTCGCGGTCCCGCTCGGCACCCGCTGGTCGTCGGCCGCGAGGTCGTAGCTGGTGTGGTCCGCGGCGTCGGCCGGCACGTCGCCGACCAGCGGCTCGATGGGGAACGGCGAGCCCCCGGTCGGGTCCATCCCGTCGACGTCCGGTTCGACGGTGACGACGACGGTCGACGACCCGTCGGCGAGGTCCGGCGGGAAGGAGACGCCGTCGGGTGCGTTCCGCAGGAGGTCCTCGCCGGGGAAGTCCGGGGCGGCCTCGTCACCACTGTATCCGTCGAAGTCGTCGGCCGCGGTCGGGTCGCGGAATCGCCCGGTCGAGATGGGCGTCCCCTGCGTGACGGCCCAGCCCTCGTACGTCCACCCCGTGGGCGGTTCGGGGAGGTCGAGGCTCGGCCCCGGGCCGGCCTCGGGGTCGAGGAACCAGACGCCCGCCGTCTCGTCGGTGCCACCGCCGTTCGTCGGCGTGGCCAGGATGTACGACCCTGCCGCGGCCGAGAGGTCGACCGGGAACGACAGCGCCGCCTCCGACCCCATCAGGTCACCAGCGAGTACGACGACGTCCGACGGGCCGTCGGTCATGCTCTCGTCCGGTTCGACGGTGACGACGAACCGGTCGGCTCGCCCGAGGTCGCGGTCGACCTCGAAGGTCGTCTCGTCGCCGGGCTGGAACGTCCCGGTCGACAGCGTCTCCTCGCCGAAGACGGCCCAGCCCTCGTAGTGGCCGGCGTCGAGTTCGGGCAGTGCTTCGAAGGCGTACTCGACGGTGTGTGCGCCCATCGAGTCCTCGTCGGTCATGCCGTCGTCGGTCATCTCGTCGGTCATCTCGTCGGTCATCTCGTCGTCGGTCATGCCCTCGTCGGTGGCCTGCTCGTCGTCTCCGAGACAACCGGCGAGTCCGGCGACGCCGGTCGCCGCCGCGGTCGCCGCGAGGAACCGTCTTCGCGTCTGTGGCTCTGAGTTCGACATGTGAGTGCTCCATCGAGGAGGATGACGCACCCGTAAAAAGCGATTTTTCGAGATTCGAACCGACTCCGTGTGGAGTCCGACGAAACTGGTTCTAGAATCCGGCCGGATTCAGACGGCCACCCGGGCCCGTTCGTGGTTGCCGGTGAGGCGGCCAGAGACGAACCCGAGGATGTAGCCGTAGGCGACGTGCGTGGCGATGGACGTCGCGAGGAAGACTACGAGGTCGACGCCGCTGTAGAGCGTCCCGAAGGCGACGATGAAGCCGACCCAGAGCACCAGTGCGAACACGATGCCCTGCTGTATCCTCGTGGCTCCCGGGAGGTACGCCCCGATGGTGGCGAACAGCAGCGGCCAGGCGAGCGCGCCCGCGCCGACGAACATCGCGATACCCAGTGCGACGTTCGACCCGACGCCGGCGAGTTCCGCAAGCGTCGCGAAGACGCTTATCTCCGGTGCGTACACCGCGTTGACCGCGAGGAGTACGCCCGTCATCACCGTCGTCCCGACGATGCCGCCGGCGACGGCCGACGCTGCCGTTCGCAGTTCGTCCGCGCCATCCACCCGTTCGAATTCGTCGGTCGTCACGTCCTCGTCGGTCGTGTGACTCTCAGCCATGCCAATAGCTAACGCTCGAACTGATATAAACGATTGGCTCGACCCGGGCCGTCACTCGGTCCCCGGCGAGGTGGCGTCGGCGACACCGACCCGGGCGAAGACCGCCGGAAGGGCCAGAATCCCGGCGACGAGGGCCGCGCTGTGGAAGAACGTGCCACCGGGGACGCTCGTGACGGCGGACTCGGCGACGGCCATCGAGACGAGGAACGCGAGGCCGGCGACGGCGAGCGTGGCGGCCTCGACGGCGTCCCGCGAGGGGACGACCGGTTCCACCGCCCGGAGCCCGACCGCACCGCCGAGACTGTATCCGAGCAGCGCGACGGCGTCGGCACCGGCGTCGGCGACGACGATGGCGGGAACCGCCAGCACGGCGGCCGCGACGTAGGCCCTCCCGGGGCGTTCGGACCAGAGGCCGTACCCCGCTGCGAGGACGACGGCGCCGACGCCGAACCCGACGAGCACGTCGCCGAGGTAGTGCACGCCGAGGGCGACCCTCGACAGTCCGACCGAGACGGCGACGACGCCCATCGCCAGCGCCTTGGGGGACTCGTCCAGCCAGTCGAACTCCAGCGCGAGGCCGCCGTAGACGACGACGCCCGCGATGGCGTGGCCACTGGGGAAGCCGTACCCCGACGTCTCGATGCGGTGGACCGACTCGGGCGGGCGCGGCATCGCCAGTCCGTTCTTGAGCAGGAGCGTCACCGCGAACGCGACGAAGGCGTAGCCGACCACGGTCGCCGTCGCGTCGCGGCGGTAGAGCCAGTAGACGAGCGCCAGCAGGAGCGTCAGCACCGCGGGGTCGCCGAGCGCCGTGACCGCGGCGACGGCGTCGACCAGTTCGGCCGGGACCGACTCGCGGATGGTCGCACTCGCGTCTTCGAACCGGAGCATGCCCGTTCGGTGCTCGGGCAGGCGGATTGAAGCTTTCGCGTCCCGGGTCACCGGTCCGCCCAGTCGACCATCCGGGCGTAGACGTCGTCGGTCCGGAGCGCGTCGGCGTCGCCCACGAGGACGAGGGCGCGCTTTGCCCGCGTCAGCGCGACGTTCACCCGGCGGTAGTCCTCGAAGATGGGGCTGTCGAGGTCGCCGCTGGCGACGAACGAGACCACGATGACCTCCTTCGCCGACCCCTGGAACCGGTCGACCGTGTCGACGGCGACGCCGTCGGGGAGGTCGCGACCGATCTCGGCGACCTGTGCCCGGAACGGCGCGATGACGCCGACGTCGTCGGGGTCCAGACCCGCGTCGAGGTAGGCGTCGACGACCCGGCGTACCTCGGCGGCTTCGACGGCGTCGGTGTGCCGTCCGTCGTCGCCCGGCGTGTCGACCATGGCGACGCCGTCCCGGAGCGTCTCGGGCAGCGAGTCGGCGTCGACGTGGGGGAGGTCGGCGAGCGACCGCCCTGCGACGTCGGGCGTCGCGGGGCGCAACTGCCCGTCGTAGAACTCCTGCGAGGAGAACGCCTGGATGCGCTGTGACATCCGGTACTGACGGTCGAGCAGGACGCTCGCGTCGGGGTGGGTCTCGACGAGGCGCTGGAAGAGCGACGTGCCGAGTTCCGACTCGGCCCGGACGACGGGCGGGAGTTGCTGGTGGTCGCCGACGAGGACGAACCGCGACGCGAGTTCGATGGCCGCGAGCGTCCCGGGTTCGGTCAACTGGCCGGCCTCGTCGACGAGGGCGACGTCGAACTCCTGCTCGCGCATCACCGTGGACCCGCACGTGGCCGTCGTCGCCGCGACGACCGTCGCCGACTCCAGTGCCGCGGCGCGTTCCTCGGGGTCGCCCCGCCGCCGGAGTCTGAGGTCCTGCATGTCGTCGCGGACGCCGGACTCGGTCCCGACGCGGACGACGGTACCCACCTCGTCCTCGAAGCCGGTGTCGCGCAGGGCTTCGAGTGCGTTGTCGACCGCGCGGTTGGTGAACGCCGAGAGCAGGACCCGTTCACCGCGGTCGACCATCGCCCGGATGGCCTGGGCGATGGTGTAGGTCTTGCCCGTCCCCGGCGGCCCGTGGATGAGTGCGCAGTCCTCGGCGGTCACGGCCAACCGGACCGCCTCGTCCTGGGCCGCGTTGTTGTCCACGAACGTCTCGTCGGTCGTCCCGAACTCGGGGTCTGCCCGCCCGAACAGCACGTCCTTCCGGCGCGTGTCGCCCTTCAACAGTGCGTCGTGGACCGCAGTCAGCATCTTCGAGGGGCCGATGTCGGAGGGGTAGACGTCGAGGCGGTGGACGTCGACGGGTTCGTCGGCGGTCACGACCACCTCCTCCTCGCCGAGGCGCTCGACCTGTGCGAACTCGGCGTGGCCCCGGATGGGGTCGCCGTCGCTCGCGAGCACGTAGTCGCCCTCCCGTATCTTCGAGACCGCCGGCGAGGTGCGCGTCGCCCTGAGTTCCCACCGGCCGGCCGGCAACTCGCGCTCGCCCGCCGGTTCGAGGTCGACCAGCGCCCGGTCGTCCTCGGCGCGTTCCTCCGGGCTCTGTCGCCACAGTTTCACGAACTCGTCGTGGGTGGCCTTGCGCTCGGCCTCGATGGCCTCGTACTGCGTCCGGAAGTACGCCCGTTCGTCCTCGGGGACGGCCCGGCCGATCTGGCCCGCCTTCGACTCCTGGTCGAGTCGTCCCGAGACGACCATGCACGTATCCTGCTCGAAACAGCGCTCGCAACTCGCGTCTGCCTCGTAGCCCGTCGGCACGTCCGTGTCGAACTCCATCGCGGCGATCTCGTTTCGGGCGCGGACGACGAACTGGAGCAGGCCCTGGCCGATGGAGAACTCCTTCGCCGGCGAGAAGTCGCCGGTGAACTCGTCGCGGTCGAGCGCCTCGTTCTTGGTGTAGAGCAGCGTCCCCGTGTCGGCCGGGACGCCACGCTCGCGGAGCACGAGCGCGTACGCCGCCGCTTGTATCTTGTCGTGAAAGCGCGGGTCGCTCCGGAGGTTCTTCCCGGTCTTCAGTTCGACCGGCTGGCCACGACGGATGGCGTCGGCACGTCCCTTGATGCCGTAGGTCTCCGAGATGAGCAACTGCTCGGACCGCCACTCGTCCTCGTCGGCCAGGCGGCCCTGCTGGAGCCACCCCGCGATGGCCTGTGCGTTCTGGTGGACCTCGCGCTCTACGTCCTCGCCGGACATCCCCAGCAGGCCGAGTTCGAGCGCCGACTGGGCCACCTGCTCGGAGACCGCCTCGTCCAGGTCGCGCCCCCGGAGCAGGTCGCCGAACACCTCGTGGACGACGGTCCCCTTGACCACCGGGTACGCGAGCGGGACGCTCGAGAGCTTGTTCAGGTAGTACATCCGGGGGCACTGCACCCACTGACGGACGTCGGTCACGTTGACGAGGAAGTCCGGTTCGACCACGACGTAGGAGTCGCCCGTCGTCGAGTACCGGACCTGCCCCTCGTACTCCTCCTGCTTCGGGTCGGTGACGAGCAGTTCCATCCCCTCCGCGAGGACGGCGGCCGTCTCGGTCCACTTGCCCCAGAGCGTCACCGTGGTCGGCGGGTCCGCCGGCCGGTCTACCGACACCTCGACCAGTTCCGAGGTGCCGTAGCTCGTGTCGACCGTGCGTTCGTCTCCGACCGCCGTGACGACGCCGCGAACTGTCACGTCCTCCCTTCGGTCGTCACGACGCATAAACGCTGTCTCCCGTCGACGGGTCCGACGTCCGGCCCCGCCCGGCCGGGCGAACCACACGGTCGGTGTGCTAGTGGATTGATATGGCCCCGGACAGGACGGGTACGTACAACAGATGGTAGGGAAACGAGACGATGGCGTGCCGGTACTGAGCCGGGTCGCCGACGGGGTAGAGCGCGTGGTCTTCGCCGACTGGTACCGATGGTTCGTCCGCGGCCTGTTGCTCGTCGTCGCCGTGCTCGCCGTGGTCCACCTCGTCCGGGCCGCGACGGCCGACGTGCTGGTCTTCTCGACGGCCGGGGAGCAGGCACTGGACCTCGTCACGAGCGTCGTCGTCACGGTGTTCGTCCTCGCGGGGGCCGTCCAGTTGCTGGTGCTCGCACGTGGCGTCAGGCGGCGCGAGGGACTGGTCGCCGCCTCGGCGGAAGACGTCGAGAAGTCCGCCGAAGACGTCGAACGGGCGGCCAAGGAACTGGAAGCGGCCGTCGAGCGAGACGACGAGGAACCACCGGCGGAACTGGAGGAACGCGTCGAACGGGCCGAGGAGCAGGCGGGCGACGCGAAGGAGACGGCTGCCGAGGTCACGGACGACCTGACCCCGCCGGCCGACGCGGGCGACGACGGCACCGACGACGAGGACGGCCCTGACGAGGAACGCTGAGTCCGGGTCGGCCGACGCCCTCGCGTACGGGGCGGTGGTCGAGCGCAGCGTCGCCCGCACGCCGACGGCCGCCACCGATACGTTCTTGCGACCGGGAGCGCAATCACCGCCTATGCGAGTTCGAGACTGGGAGGACATCGTCTCCGACGTCGTCGAGTCGGACGCCGACCCGGAGGGCTGGCGGGCCGTCGCCGGCGACCGGTCCGGCGGCCTCGGTGAGGACCTCTACCTCGGACACCCGACGGGTGGCGTCTTCCACCTGAAGACGTACGCGAAGAACCCGTTCGAGGTCCACGGCGTCGGCACGCAGGTCGCCAGACGACTGGACGACGAACTCGGGACGTTCTTCCCCGAGTCGAGCGACACGAGTCGCTTCGCCGTCCAGTCGCCGCCGGACGACGAGGACGAGGCCGAGGCGGCAGCGAAGCGACTGGAAGCGGTCGTCCAGGCCCACGCCGACGCGCCGACGACCCCGGGTGACTTCTTCGACGACGTGATGGAGGCCCTGGACAGTCCGGCGTTCGGACCGATGGAGTACGACGGCTACGACCGACTGGACCGCCTCGACGACCTGGCGACGACGTTCGAGGACGCCGAGGAGGTGCTCGACGCCGAACTCGACGACGTCATCGAGACGGACGAGGTCGACCGCGGGTTCATGTAGGTCGGCGGGGCCAACAACGGGGGGTTTCAAGCCCGACCCATCCGTTCGGTTGCACATGAGCGCAGAGGAAACCATCCGGGACTATTACGAGGCCCTGCGCCGGGGCGAACCGCTCTACCCGTACTTCTCCGAGCAGGACGCGACGTGGAAGGGTGCCATCAGCACCCACTACGTGGGATACGACGCCGTCGCCGAGGCGCTGCGCGAGCAGACGCGCACCACCGACGAGTGGACCGTCGAGAGCAACGAGCTGTCGGTGACCGACCGGGGCGACCACGCGCTCTTTCACGACGCGGTCAGGATGGCGTGGACGAACGTCGAGACGGGCCAGCGGCGCGGATTCGACTCGCGCTGGAGCGGCGTCCTCGACTGCGTCGACGAAGAGGACCAGGAGTGGCAGTTCGTCCAGATGCACGTCTCGGCACCACACACGCTCTGACATGGTCGGACCGTCGATGACGGACGAGGACCGCCGCGTCGGGATGAGCAGACTGCGCTACGGCTTCGTCGCCCTCGTGGGCGCGTCCGGGGCGCTCGTGGCGTTCCACGCCGGTGCGCCGCTGGAGTTCATCGTCGGGGGACTGGTCGGTGGCCTCCTCGCGGGGGCCCTGCTCTGGTGGTTCCTCGTCGTGACGTTCGAGACGGAACGGTAGCCGTCGGGAATCGAGCCGTCAGTCTCAATCAGACGGGACCGCGTCGCCGGCACCCGGTCGCTCCGGGGCTCGGACTGGTGCGGTGGCGACCCAGAGAAGCGCGGCGACGGCGGGAACGACGACGCCGGCCCAGGGGAGGATGCCGACGGGTCCCACGTGCGTGGCACCCCACCCACCGACGAGTTTCGCGCTCCCGGACGCGAGTCCGACCACCATCGAGACGCCGGAGAGCACGGTCGCCCGCCCCACGTCGTCGAGTCTGTCGTTGAGGTACTGGTTTCGGATTGGCCGGGTGAGTACGTTCAGACTCCTGTTGAGGAACAGCGCCGGTACCACCATGGCGGGCACGAACGCGACGGTCGTGAACGCGACGGCGTAGACCGGAACCATGAGCGCGAACACGGCCCTGATTCCCAGTGCGTCGTCCAGCCAGCCGGCGGCCGCGGCCGCGCCAGCCGAGACCACCTTGAACGCGGCGTAGAGGAACCCGAAGCCGGTGACCGGGAACCCGATCGCGTTCAGAGCCGGTTGTTCGAACGTCCGCGTGAGGCCGAACAGGCCACCGAACAGCGCGACGTAGAGGACGAACCACCTGACGGCCGGCCGGCGTGCCTGCACGTGGAGCAGGGAGGTCGCGTCCCGGACGGTGAACGCCTCGCACTCGTCAGTCTCGCAGTCATCGCGTTCGGACGCGACCGTTGGGAACGTGAACAGCAGGGGGATGCCGAGCAGCGCCAGTGCGGCGTTCGCCAGGAAGGGGTACGCCGGGTCGACGCCGTAGAGCAGGCCGCCGAGGATGGCCGTCACGGCCGACGTCCCGAGGAGCAGGGTGCTCCCTCGTCCCTCGATGCGTGCGTACTCGGATTCGTCGAAGCGGTCCGCCAGCACCTCGTAGAGCCACGCGTCGATGGTCCCCGACCGGAAGGCCCACCCCACCGCCCAGAGGAGGTGCAGCCAGAGGACGGCCGCCTGCGAGTCGACGAGGGGGTACGCGCCGAGCGTGAGTGCTCGACAGACGGCCCCCAGCGCGAGACTCCACCGCCGGCCCAGCCAGTCGCCGAGGTACCCCGTCGGTATCTCGGCCGCCACCATCCCGAAGGAGAAGACGGCGTACGCGAGGCCGATGAAGTCGTAGCCGAACTCCATGTACTCCAGGTAGGCGATGGCGATAGCGACGTAGAATCCCGCAGAGTTGGTGGCCCGGAAGAGGTAGTACCGCCAGACGACGTGACGTGACTCCGTCATCGCCTGGGACTACCGACGGCAGGGTAATGGGGGTTCCCGGAAACCGATTTTTGTAAGCGAGTGGTCAGGAGTTCGGCGTCGCGGTAGAACCGTCAGCGATGGCGCGTTCTCGCCGGATGACCCCTGCCGCCGTCGCCCGACTCAGGGGTCGACCCGACGCACCCACGCGGCCGGGTCGGCGAGTTCGTGGTCGGTCGGGAGGTTCTCCGGGCCGTCCCAGACGGCACCGGCGGCCTCGATGCCGCGGAGTTCGGCGACGCCCTCGAAGAAGGACTTCCCGCGTTCGTACTGCTGGCGTTTCAGGCCCAGACCGAGCAGTCGCTTGACGAGTTTCGACAGCGGGCCGCCCCGCTTCCGTCGCGCGTCGACCTTCGCCCGCAGGTCGGCGTACTCGTCGTCGAACGCGTGGTCCATCAGCAGTTCCGCGTACCCCTCGACGACGGTCATCGCGACGTTCATCTCGTGGAAGGCCTCCCGGTCGAAGCCACCGTGGGCGAGGTCCTCGAGACCGGACTCCATCCGGTCCTCGAGGTACGTCGAGAGCCACGGGGCCGAGCCGAACTCGGCGGCGTGGGTGACCTCGTGGAAGGCGATCCAGCGCCGGAAACGCGGGAAGTCGACGTCGAGGTCCGCGGCCACGGACTCGATGTTCGGGTGGACGAAGTACAGCGCGTGGTCGGCGTCGACGTCCTCGCCGGCGAGCAACAGGGGGTCGTACTGGCCGAGGACGTTCCGGGCGAGGAACCCGAGCATCAACGACATCGTCCCAGTGTTGATGGTGCGGGCGATGCCGGGGAACAGCGTTCCCTGCTGGGATTCGAGCGGTTCGAGCACGCGACGGAACGTGTCCACGTTGGCGTCTATCCAGTGGTGACGGTGCTGTATCTCGATGGTCCCCGGCACGTCGAAGTCGATGCCGGCGACCGCCCGGACGCGGTCGCGAGCGTCCCGGACGTCCGACGCGTACCCCTCGCGTTCGGCGGCCGTCAACGAGACCGAACCGGGGTCCGTAGCCGCGCGTGCCGCCTCGGTGACGGCGTGCCAGTCGATGGCACCCTCGCCACTACCCGAGGACGCGACCGCGCGGGCGCTATGGAAGAGGTTCACACGGTCGGTTGGAACCCCGGACTGAAAACCCTTCTGTATACGAGCCTACTCCTCGATTTCGACCATCTCGGGCTCGTACTCGTCGGTCTCTGCCTCGCCGCCGAGGAGTCGCCGGACGCCCGCCCCGAGGACGGCGAGCGCGACGATTCCGACGAGGATGGCGAGTGGACTCGTCCCGGTCGACTCCGCCTCCTCCTCCTCGGCCTCGACGTCGACCTCGAACTCTTGTTCCGGTTCCTCGGACGCCTCCTCGGACGACCGGCGTGCGATGTTGGGGCTGAAGGACGCCTCACCGTCGAAATGGAGTTCTAGCAGGGTGAATTTCTCCATGTGATTCGATTCGGTAAACGTGGACTTATGGGTTGTGCCAAACCGGCGGGTTCAAACCGGCGCCGACCAACGGCCGGGCATGGACGACACGCAGTGGGAGTTCCTCGAGACGCTCCTCGAGACGCCGAGTCCGTCCGGGTACGAGACGCGCGGCCAGCGGGTCTGGGTGGAGTACGTCGAACAGTTCGCCGACGAGGTGCGGACCGACGCCTACGGGAACGCCGTCGCGGTGTACGAGGGGGCCGACGACGGTCCCGAGGTCGCGTTCACGGGGCACGTCGACGAGATCGGGTTCGTCGTCAACCGCATCGACGACGACGGGTTCGTCCACCTCGGACCTATCGGGACACCCGACCGGGCCGTCTCGAAGGGACAGCACGTGACCGTCCACACCGGCGACGGCCCGGTCCCGGGCGTTGTCACCCAGACGGCCATCCACGTCCGCGACGAGGACGGCGACCCGGTCGACGACATCGTGGACCAGACTGTCGACGTCGGGGCGGTGGACGGCGAGGCCGCCAGGGAGGTCGTCGAGGTCGGTGACCCGATAACCTTCTCCAGCACGGTCGAACGGCTGATGGGGACGCGGGTCGCCGGGCGGGGCATCGACAACCGGGTCGGCACCTGGGCCGCCGCCGAGGGCCTCCGACTGGCCAGCGAGGCGGACGTCGACGCGACGGTGTACGCCATCTCGACGGTCCAGGAGGAACTCGGCGCACAGGGTGCGAAGATGGTCAGTTCCGAGTTCGACCCCGACGCGGTGGTCGTCGTCGACGTGACCCACACCTCGGACTACCCCGGCGGCGTGGCGAAGCGGGCCGGCGACGTCGAACTCGGTGGCGGGCCCGTCGTCGGTCGAGGGAGCGCCAACCACCCCGTCGTGGCACAGGCCGTCCGCAAGGCGGCGGCCGATTCGGACATCGACGTGCAACTGCAGGCCGCCGGGCGCGGGACCGGGACCGACGCCCTGTCGTTCTACACGGCGCGTGGCGGGACGCCGACGCTCAACGTCAGCGTTCCCAACCGGTACATGCACACCCCCGTCGAGGTCGTCGACACCGACGACCTGGTCGCGCTCGCACGGCTACTCGCGGCCTTCGCCGGCCAGGCCGACGAGTACGACTCGTTCGGCGTCGACGTGTGACTCCCCCGTCACGACGGCCCCGTTCGCCCGCGACAACTCGGTACGTTTAAGAACGCGACGACTGCCCGTGTGTGTATGAGCGAATCGAGTGGTCGACCCCTGGACGTGCTCGAAGCGTCGGTGGGGGAGGACGTCACGGTCCGACTGAAAGGTGGCGAAGAGTACGACGGCGTACTCACGGGCTACGACCAGCACATGAACCTGGTACTGGAGCGCGCTGACAACACAACCATTATACGCGGCGACAACGTCGTTTCGATAACTCCATGACTGGTGCAGGAACACCCTCTCAAGGCAAGAAGAACACGACGACGCACACCAAGTGTCGTCGGTGTGGCGAGAAGTCGTACCACGTGAAGAAAGGCGTCTGCTCGTCGTGTGGCTTCGGCAAGTCCGCCAAGCGACGCGACTACGAGTGGCAGTCCAAGGCTGGCGAATAGTCCTCTCGCTTCTCTCGGACCGCGACCGGCGAGCCACCGCTCTGTCCGCCGCCCCTGTCCACGAACGTGCATATATCGCGTGGTAAGCACCGGGATTAGAGCACAACCACGGGGGTTTTTATCGTCCGGCCCTTGACCCTCTCACATGACACACGGGTCGGGTCACCACCCGCACCGGGACGGGCCAACCGAGAAGTGTGGCGTCGTCGGCGTCACCCTCGACGACCGTGCGGCCGCGCGGCCGTTGTACTACTCCCTCTACGCGCTCCAGCACCGCGGGCAGGAGTCGGCAGGCATCGTCACGCACGACGGGTTCCAGCAGCACGACCACGTAGCCATGGGGCTGGTCGGCGACGCGTTCGACGAGGACGACATCGACCGGCTCAACGGGTCGGCGGGCATCGGGCACGTCCGCTACCCGACCGCCGGGAGCCTCGACAAGTCCTGCGCACAGCCCTTCACCGTCTCGTTCAAGTCGGGGTCGCTCGCGCTCAGCCACAACGGCAACCTCGTCAACGCCGACGAGATCCGCGACGAACTCGCCGGTCTGGGCCACGCCTTCACCTCCGACGGCGACACCGAGGTCATCGCCCACGACCTGGCCCGGAACCTCCTCGAGGCCGACCTCGTCAGGGCCGTCAAGCGCACGATGGGGCGCATCCACGGTTCGTACTCGCTGACCATCATGCACGACGAGACGGTCCTCGGCCTGCGCGACCCCGAGGGGAACCGGCCGCTGTGCATCGGCGAACTGGAGGACGGGTACGTCCTCGCCTCCGAGTCCGCCGCCATCGACACCCTCGACGGTGACCTCGTCAGGGACGTCCAGCCCGGCGAACTCGTCGTCCTCCACGAGGACGGCAGCGGGTTCGACTCCTACCAGCTCGTCGAGCGGGAGAACACCGCCCACTGCTTCTTCGAGCACGTCTACTTCGCCCGCCCCGACTCGGTCATCGACGACCACCTCGTCTACGAGGTCAGGCGCGAACTCGGCCGACAGCTCTGGGACGAGTCGGGCATCGAAACGGACGTCGTCATGCCCGTGCCCGACTCCGGACGCGCGTTCGCCTCGGGCTACGCCGAGGCCGCACAGGAGGCAGGCTCCGACGTCGAGTTCGCCGAGGGGCTGATGAAGAACCGGTACGTCGGTCGCACGTTCATCATGCCGACGCAGGACGAGCGCGAACGCGCCGTCCGCCTCAAGCTCAACCCCATCAAGTCCACCGTCGAGGGCAAGACGGTCACCATCATCGACGACTCCATCGTCCGCGGGACGACGTCGACCCAGCTGGTCGCGCTGCTGAAGGACTGCGGTGCCGAGGAGGTCCACATGCGAATCGGCGCGCCGCCCATCGTCGCCCCCTGCTACATGGGTATCGACATGGCGACCCGCGAGGAACTCATCGCCGCCGACCGGAGCGTCGACGACATCTGCGAGGAGATCGAGGCCGACTCCCTGTCGTACCTCTCCATCGACGCGGTGGCCGACTCGCTCGACAGCGCCAGGGCCGACCTCTGTCTGGGCTGTGTCACCGGCAAGTACCCCTACGACATCGAGGGAGAGACGACCGACCGCGACGCCGACCGGCCGGTCATCGACGGACAGGACCTCGCGGCGGACGACTGAGTCGCCCGAGGTACCGTCCGACCCGTGTCTATCTATCCGGACTGACCGCAACCGTCCGGGGTGTCGTGCGGTACCACATCTGAATATCACTTAACTCCGGCACGGGGGAATCCCCGGTCATGCCAGGAGCTACGTTCCTCGAAGGCGAGACGGTCGACCTCTGTACCATCGAGGAGGAGGACCTCGAGTTCGTCACGGAGGGCGTCAACGACCCGTCGGTTCGCGTCCCGCTCGGCGTCGCACAGCCCCGGAACCGGACCCAGCACGAGGAGTGGCTGGAGGAACAGGTGGCGGGCGACGACGGCATCAACCTCCTCGTCGTGGCCGACGACGACGAACCGGTCGGCGTCATCAACTCGAACTGGATGAGCGAGCGCCACGGTCACGCCGTCCTCTCGGCGTGGTTGGCTGCGGACGCCCACGGGCAGGGCTACGGGTCCGACGCGACGCGGACCTTCGTCACCTACCTGTTCGAGGACCGCCGCATGGAGGTCGTCCGTGCCGAGGCCTTCGCGTTCAACGAGAAGTCCAACGCGATGCTCCAGTCGATCGGGTTCGAACAGGTCGGGACCATCCCGAACTGGGCCTACGTCGGGGGCGAGCACCACGACTCGAACGTCTACGCGGTGACGGCCGAGCAGTGGCGCGACCAGCGGTGAGCGTCTCGACGCGCCGGAATCGAAGCGCAGGCGGTCAGTAGACCAGGTACAGCAGGACGTAGACGACGAAGCCGAGGAAGAACGAGACCAGCCACAGCGGTGCGGCGACCCGCCCCACGCGGGGATGGGCCGTCTCCGACAGTTCTCCCATCGGGTGCGTCAACGCGACGAGCAGGACGTAGTACAGCAACGGGATGCAGGCGACGGCGAGAACCATGTGTACGCCCAGGATGGCGAGGTACGCGAGTTCGACCGCACCCGTGCCGGGGAAGGCGTTCGGTCCCTTCAGTGCGACCTTGTAGAGGTAGAGCGCCAGGAATACGAGGAACAGCACGACGCCCGTCGACATCAGCGCGCGGTGTCGGTCGAACCGGCCGGCCCTGACCGCCCGCAGGCCGGCGAGGATGACGCCGATGGCGACGACGCTGATGACCGCGTTCACGTGCGGGATGGCGTCGAACACCCAGTCCGGCGCGACGGGGAGGTACGCCGTCGGTATCAGTTGCCTGGCCGCCCCGAAGACGAGCGCCAGCGAGACGAGCGATAGAATGGCCGTGGCCGCGGGGACGTTCCGTTTGACCGTCTGTTGCATGGTCGGGTCTCGGGGCGGGAGGGTGAAATCCGTTTCTCACTCCGTCCCGTCAGGGCACGTCCCAGGTGTGGTCGTGGACGGACCCGGCGGTCGCTCCGGGAGCGTTGCGTCGGAAGGAATGTGCGTGGGTGCTGTCCACGAGGGAGAGCACCCGCATCGCCTGTGTGTGGCGGTCCGTCGGACCGCACGTGCGATGCGTGGGACCGGATTTGAACCGGCGGACCTCTACAGGACAGCGCCCTCAACGCTGCGCCGTTGGCCTGGCTTGGCTACCCACGCTCGCTGTATCGTACTGCAATACGGCGTTTAGCAGGCATAAATAAAAACGTGTCCTTTTGCCACGCGTGCGTCGAGTCCTCGCGTGCGCCCCTGTCACGTGTGTGCGAACGGCGAAGCGGGGTATTCAAATGTCGGCCCGCGGTAGAGGAAGGTATGGCGAAGTACTCGACGGGTGATTCGTCGGGTGGCGGCGACGGGGACACCTGCGAACTCTGCGGTGCGGCCAGCAAGCGCCTCAGACTGGCCAACGTCGCAGGAGCCGAACTCTCGGTCTGCCCCGATTGCGCCCCACACGACGACGCCCAGCGGACGACCAGCAGTCGAAGCGAGAGCGGTGGCTCCAGCGGGCGTAGCGAGGGCGAACGCAAGCGGAACACGGCGCGGACGTCGAACTGGGACGGTGACACCTCCCACTGGGAGGAGGAGGGGACGAACTACGACGACGACCCGCTCCCCTACCTCGTTCCCGACTACGGGGACAGACTCACCGAGCGCCGACAGGAGGTCGGTCTCCAGCGCGAGGAACTGGCGGCGGAACTCGACGTCGACGAGGCGGACGTCATCGCCATCGAGCAGGGTCGAGCCACGCGGGCCGGCATCGGTGGCGGCCTCATCGCGGCCATCGAGGAGCACCTCGACGTCGAACTCGCGGAGTCGTGACCGGACGTCGGACCGACTGACTGGACGCGACCGACCTCCCGGACGACCTCCGGGGCGCGGGCGGAGCGTTTTTGCCGTTCGGCGTGGTTCCTGCCGTCGATGACAGGACAACTCGCCGCCAGGCAGCCGTACACCACTCGGTTCGAGACGGCTGTCCTCGGCGTCGACGGGCGAGCGGTGCGACTGGAGACGAGTTACTTCTACGCCGAGAGCGGCGGCCAACCGGCGGACAGGGGCACCATCGACGGCGTCCCCGTCGAGGACGTACAGGTGCGCGACGGCGAGCACGTCCACACGCTGGCCGAGGACCCGCCGTTCCGGGAGGGACAGTCGGTGCTCTGTGAGGTCGACTGGACGTTCAGGATGTACTGCATGCGGGCCCACACCGCGAGCCACGTGCTCTACGGTGCCGCGCGTCGCCTGTGCGACGACCTCGGCTACGGCGGGTTCGACATCGGACCGGAGAAGGTCCGCGTGGACCTGACGACGTCGACCGACGTGACCGACGAGACGCTGGTCGAACTGGAGCGCCTGACGAACGAGGCGGTCTGGCAGTCCCGCGACGTCTCCTGGGAACCGGTCCCGCTCTCTGACCTGCGCGAGGACGAGTTCGTCGCGTTCAACACCAAGACGGAGGAGGGTGTGTTCGAGGGGGCCGACGAGGTCCGCGTCGTGACGGTGGGCGGGTGCGACGTGGTCCCGGGCGAACCGTCGAACGGGCCGTGGGACGTCGCGGCCTGTGGCGGCACGCACGTCAGGAACACGCGCGAGGTCGGGCCGGTGACGGTCGTCTCGCGGTCGAACCCCGGCGAGGGGATGACCCGAGTCGAGTTCGCCGTGGGGATGGAGGGAATCGAGCGCCGCGCCGCCGAGAAGCGTTCGGTCCTCGACGCGAGCAGGACGCTCGGGACGAACGTGGCGGACCTTCCGGACGCCGTCGAGCGACTCCAGCAGGAGTCTTCGGAGCTGTCGACGGCGCTCGCGGCGGCGCGGGAGCGTCTGGTCGCGACCGCCATCGAGCACGCGCGCACGGTCGAGCGCGACGGGGCGACGTGGGTCGTCGGCACCGTCGATGGCGTCGACCCGAACGATTGCAGAGAACAGGCCCAGGAATCGGTGGGCGGTCGGGGTGAGGTGGTGGCGTTGGTCGGCGAGGCGGGCGAGACGTTCGTCGTCGTCGCGGCCACGGCGGGCCACGATGCGTCAGCGGTCGTCGATGCGATAACCGACGAACACGGTGGCGGCGGTGGTGGAACCAGCGACTTCGCTCAGGGTGGCGGCATCGACGCATCGCCTGCCGCTGTCGTCGAGTCGCTCTGTGGTAGGGGCACGTGACCGACGAAGCGAGGCGACGCGGTCTGGCTTCGAAGGGCGTACGACGAGGGAGACGTACGCCGAAAGCACCGGCAGACAGCAACGTCGAGTTCCGTCCCCGACGGTCTAAATGTTATCATTCCGACTGGACGCGGTGACTCCTGCTCGACTGGAACGTTCCACCGGAACCGGACATTGACATTAATCGGTAGAGAAGGAACGCATATGCCTCCAGGGTCGTCACGATGGGACATGGACGGTCCCACGAAGCGCGTCGAGTTCGTCTATGGTTCCGCCGCCCGACGACAGGTCCTCGGTGCGCTCGCCGACAGTTCCCGGTCGCGTCAGGCAGTCGTCGCCTCGGCGTCGGCCAGCGAGTCTGCGGTGTACGACGCGATGAAGCGACTCGAGGACCGGGGACTGGTCTACGAGGGCGACGACGGGATGTGGGCAGTCACCGGCACCGGTCGTGCCGTCGCCGACCTCCTCGACCGGGTCGGGACGGTCGAGTCGGTCGTCGAGGACTCGGCAGCTTACCTCGACAGCCACGACCTGGGCGTCGTCCCTGCGGCCCAGCGGTGCGAACTCCACAGGCTGGAGGGGTGCGAGGTCGTCGACTCGCCCGAGACGGACCCGTTCAGGGCGGCGCGACGCGTCAGGCGGGCCATCGACAGCGCCGACCGGGTCTCGGTGGTCGCCCCTGTGTACGACGACAGACTCGCCGAAGCCCTCGTGGACGGCGACGCGACCGACCGCCGACTCGTCCTCACGCCCGAACTGCTCGACGAACCGCCGGACGTCGACGACGGAGATGCCGGCACCGACGAGGACGTCCTCCTCGACAGGGTCGACGTCCGGGTCGCCGCGTCGTCCCTCGCGATGACCGTCACCGGGGGCGGCGTCTACCTGTCGCTCCCGCTGCTGGACGGGAGCTACGACCCGAGTACCGAACTCGTCGCCGAGTCCCCGGCGGCCGCCGCGTGGGGTGAGTCGGTGTTCGAGACGTTCTGGCGGAAGGGGACGCCCGTTGACGACCTCGCGCCGTACCGACCCTGAGCGCCCGAATCAGGCAACTTTTTCCACCAGTACCCGTAGCCGTAGGTATGGAACTCACTGCGGAGCAGACGGCGGTTCGCGACGTGATTCGCGAGTTCGCCGCCGAGGAGATTCGCCCGGTGGCGCGGGAGTGCGACGAGGAACAGCGCTTCCCCGAGGAGGTGTGGGACGGCCTGGCCGAACTCGACCTGACCGGTCTGACGGTCCCCGAGGAGTACGGCGGTTACGACGCCGACCCGATGACGTACGCCATCGTCAACGAGGAACTCGCCCACGGGATGCTCGCGGTGGCGACGGCGCTGTCGGTCCACGGACTGGCCACCTCCTGCATCGACGAGTTCGGGTCGCAGGCCGTCCGCGACGAGTGGTTGCCCGAGATGGTCGACGGCCGACCGGTCGGTGCGTTCGCCCTCTCGGAACCCGACGCCGGGTCCAACCCCGCAGAGATGTCCACCGTCGCCAGCCGAGAGGGCGACGAGTACGTCCTCGACGGCAAGAAGCAGTGGATAACGAACGGGAGTCGCGCCGGCGTCTACGTCGTGTTCGCGAAGACGGACCGCGACGACCCCGGGTCAGTCACGCAGTTCCTCGTCCCGGCCGACGTCGACGGCGTCGAGGTCGGGAAGAAGGAGGACAAACTCGGCCTGCGCGCCTCCGACACGACGGCACTGCTGTTCGACGGGGCACGCATCCCCGCCGAGTACCGCCTCACCGAGGAGGGCGAGGGTCTCTCGGCGGCGTTCCACATCCTCACCGGTGGCCGCATCGCCGTCGCCGCCCAGGCCGTCGGTCTGGCACAGGCCGCCTTCGACGAGGCGACGAGGTACGCCACCCAGCGCGAGCAGTTCGACCAGCCGATCAGCCAGTTCCAGGCCATCCGCCACAAACTCGCGGACATGCAGACCCAGATAACGGCGTCTCGCCTGCTGACGCGCGACGCCGCCCGGAAGAAGGCCGCCGGGGCGGGCATGGAGACGGCCTTCGCCGCCAGTCAGGCGAAGTACTTCGCCAGCGAGGCCGCGATGGACGTGACCAACGAGGCCGTCCAGATTCACGGCGGGTACGGGTACACCACGGACTTCCCCGTCGAGCGCTTCTACCGCGACGCGAAGATTCTCACCATCTACGAGGGCACCAGCGAGATACAGAAGAAGATAATCGCCCGGCACGTCCTCGGTGACGACGCCTGAGACGCGGCGGCGTTCGCCCGGCCCTGGCGACGAGCAATCCGCCGACGCGTCCCTTCTGGCGGGTCGACCCCGAAAATTAAGAGCACAGCCGTTCTCGAACGAATCGATGGCTTCCACCGGGCCCGACGAGACCGAGTCGACGGACGACGAGGGGACCGACGCCGACCGACCGGCAGGGGGTTCCGGCCCCGGCAGTGCCGACGCCGACCCGGAGACGGTCGCCCCGGACGCGGTGACCTGTCGTCTCCACACCGCTGTCGGCGAGGCCGACGCCCTGACGCTTACCGTCCGGCCGACCGACGATGGCGGGACCGAGGTGACCCGCATCGTCCACGTCGGTGACGAAGAACTGGAGACGGCCACGACGCTCGACCGCCCCGTCACGCTCGCCTGCGCCCGCGTCCTGGTCAGCGACCTGCCCGGTCCGGCCGCCGACGTCCGACTCGTCCGGCCCGTCCTCAGGGGCTGCGACGCCGCCGACGCCGTCGCCAGCGAGGCGACGTTCACGCGTGACGGCGACCGCTTCGTCAGAGAGGGTCGCCGGGGTCGGCCGACGCCACCCACGTCGCCACCGACCTACCGTCTCGAACGACTCCGGGGTGGCGGCCTCGTCGCGGGTGGACTCGTCCCCGCGGTCGGTCGACTCAGGAAAGGCCTGTTCGGCCTCCGGGAACGCTTCGGCGAGGGCAGCGTCGACGTCACCGACGACGAACTCGTCGTCACACTGGACCGTCCGACGGGGGCACAGACCGTCGAGGAGTGCTGGGTCGAGAACGGCGCGCTCTGCGTGTGGCTCCTCGGCGAGACGGAACGCGACGGCGACGTCGAGCGCGACGAACGCTCCTGTCGCGTCGTGCCGCCGTTCCCGGTGACGGCCGACGGTGCGACCGCGACCCGGGACGGGTCGGCCGTCGTCGTTCGCGTCCCTCGCTGTCCACGCGCTGCCTACGCCGACGGCGACGTGCCCGTCGACGACTAGTCGTCGGCCTCGAGTTCGTCCCGGTCGCTGGCTCGCTCCTGGTCCGCCGACGTCTCGTCACCGCCGCCGCCGGTGTCTCGTGGCGTCGCCGGGACGCCCGTCCACGTCTCTCCGGGCGGGACGTCCTTCGTCAGTACCGACCCCGCGCCCACGCTCGCGCCCTCGCCGACCTCGATGTCGCCGAGGAGGGTCGCGTTCGCACCGACGACCACGCCGTCCCGGAGCGTCGGATGGCGCTTCTCCGGACGGGGGGAGTTCCCGCCGAGGGTCACCCCGTGGTACATGTGCACGTCGTCGCCGACCTCGGCCGTCTCGCCGATGACGACGCCCATCCCGTGGTCGATGACGACCCGGTCCCCGACGACCGCTGCCGGGTGTATCTCGACGCCCGTCGCGAACCGCACGAACTGCGAGAGCACCCGCGCCGACAGGTGAAAGCCCGCCCGCCAGAGCCTGTGGTTCAGCCGGTGCGCCCACAGGGCGTGCATACCGGCGTAACAGGTCAGGACCTCGAACGCGCTCTTGGCCGCGGGGTCGCGTTCGAGCACCGCCCGCACGTCCTCGCGGAGCCAGCCGAACATCAGCGGGTCACCCCCTGGTCACTCCCGGACCGGACCCGGCAACAGCACGCCGCGCTCGACCGACGGTGGTCCACGGCGATGCGGCCGGTTGCAGTAGTGACCGACATACCTCGTGGTGGGGTCGGCGTGGCAAAAAGGCGTGCGGTTCCGGGTGTCGGAGCGGGTACAGAACGCGTCTCCCGTACCGGAGCAGTGGGACCGACCTACTCGTACAGCGGGTTGGCCTCGCAGAGGTCGAGGACGGTCTCGGCGACGTCGGCCTTCACGTCCTCGTCGTCGGGCGTGTCGACGACGCGCGAGATGCAGTCGGCGACGACGTGGATGTCGTCCTCGTCGAAGCCCCGGGTGGTGAGCGCGGGCGTGCCGATGCGGATGCCCGACGGGTTGAACGCCGAGCGCGTCTCGCCGGGAACGGTGTTGGCGTTGAGGACGATGCCGACGTCGTCGAGGGCATCTTCGGCGTCGCCGCCGGTGGTGTCCGGGTGCGACGGCCGGAGGTCGACGAGGACGAGGTGGTTGTCGGTACCCCCGGAGACGATGGAGAAGCCGTGTTCGGTCAACCGGTCGCTGAGGGCGCGGGCGTTGGCGACGGTCTGGTCGGCGTACTCGTCGAACTCGGGCTGGAGGGCCTCCTCGAAGCCGACGGCCTTGCCCGCGATGTTGTGCATGAGGGGGCCGCCCTGCCCGCCGGGGAAGACGGCCTTGTCGATGTCGTCGGCGTACTCCTCGTCGCACATGACGATGCCGCCGCGACCGGCACGGATGGTCTTGTGCGTCGACCCCGTGACGAAGTCGGCGACGCCGACGGGCGACGGATGCGCGCCGCCGGCGACGAGGCCGGTGATGTGGGCGATGTCGGCGAGGTGGTAGGCGTCGGCGGCGTCGGCCGCGGCCTGGATGCGCTCCCAGTCGACCGTCCGGGGGTACGCGGAGTAGCCCGAGACGACGACGTCGGGGTCGAACTCCTCGGCGAGTCGGTGGAGTTCGTCGTAATCGATGTAGCCCGTCTCGGGGTCGACGCCGTAGGACTCGACCTCGTAGAGCTGGCCGGTGAAGTTCGCCGGGTGGCCGTGGCTGAGGTGCCCGCCGTGGCTGAGCTCCATCGAGAGAATCTTGTCGCCGGGTTCCAGCATCGCGAAGTAGACGGCCTGGTTGGCCTGCGTGCCGGAGTGGGGCTGGACGTTGACGTGGTCGGCACCCCAGAGTTCCGTCGCGCGCTCGATGGCGAGTTCCTCGACCCGGTCGGCGTACTCACACCCGGCGTAGTAGCGCTTGCCGGGGTAGCCTTCGGCGTACTTGTTGGTGAGGGCGGACCCCTGTGCCTCGAGGACGGCCTCGGAGACGTGGTTCTCGCTCGCGATCATCGCCAGCGTGTTCCGCTGGCGTGTTACCTCGTTCGAGAGAGCGTCTGCGACCTCGGGGTCGACCTCGCGGACGTGCTCGTAGTCCATGCTGAAAACCGGGGCAGGTTCAGGCATAAGTGTACCCGTCTTCGGGGCATCCTGCCAGTTCCTCGGTCGCGTGGCGCGGGTCGCGTGCGCAGTGCACCCACCCGATACATCTAACTGCCATTAGTGATATCTACCAATCCGAATGATCGAGTGGGAGGTGACGTCGGCGGGAATCCGGGTGGTCGACCCGGGGAACTCGGAACTCACCGTCCGCGGGCCGAACCTCTCCGCGAGGGACGACGGCGCGTCCCTCCCGCGACCGGTCGACGCGACCGTCTCCTGCGTGGCAGGCGAGGTTCGATTCCCCATCTCGGTCGTCTACGTCACGTCCGAGTCGCGCGACGCGACGTACGAACTGGGGAACGACACCGGGCCACTCGAACTCCCACCCGACGAGTACATCCTCGACCTGGACGCCACCATCAAGACGTACCTCCGTGCCGACGGCCCCCTGTCCATCTCGAAGACGCCGGACTTCGAGGAGGTGGTCGTCAGTTTCGAGGCCGAGACCGACCTGACGCTCGGCTTCCGGAGTCGGAGCGTCCGGCCCGCCGGACGCGTTGTCGTCCCACCGACGCCGAAGGGGATGGCGACCGCGCTGACCCACCTGTCGGCAGCGCACAAGACGACGGGTCCGGACCGGACCTATCCCACGTTGCGCGGCCATCCGCCGCTGGTCGAGACGGGCGAGGAGGTGACCGTGCCGGAGCAGATCCGGACTGCGACGCCCGACGCCGGCGTCGAGTTGCTGGTGCCGCCGTCGTTCGAGGAACTGTACGTGACCGCGCCGCTCGCGCACTACCTGCAGGCCGACGTCGTGACGGTCGACGGCATCGGGACGCCGTTGCTGTCTGCGCCGGCCGCGGGGGTCCGCCACGACCTGGGGGCGCTCCCCGACCTCGAACGGACGACGGCGCGACTGCTCCGGAAGACCTTCTTCCTCGACTGCCTGGTCCGGAACGCCGGCCCGTACGGGACGAACCTCGCCGAGGAGCGAATCCTCGACGTGCTGGGTCTCGACGCGACGACCCTGTACCACGGGACACCGGTCGACAGACTGCGGACGTACCTCGACGTGCCCTACGCCGCCATCGAACATCGCCTGCCCGACTGGCACCTCTCGATGTACGTCGACCCGGGTGCGGAGATGCTGGAGGCGCTTCCCTTCGTGCTCAACGACCTCGCGCTGGTCTACACGCCCCGGACGTCCGAACTCGACGGGGCGGAACTGGTCGAACGGTCGCTCGACGACTTCTACCGCGGCAGCACCGGGCCGGGGCAGGTGGCGGCCGTCGACGTCGTCAAACCGGAACTCCGGGGCGGGCGCGTCCACGGCTGGCTGGCCGACGGCGTCCCCATCGACGTGTTCAAGTGCGCGCCGGCGGCGTACCGGAACCGACTCGCATTCCTCGAACGACGGGACGAGTCGGCGAAGGTGACGGTCGTGCTCAACGACGAGAAGATGGTCGCAGAACACGACGACGTGGCCGCCATCTACCGCGACCACGCGGCCGACCTGCCGCTGTCGGTGGACGTCCACGACCACCTGACGACGAGCGAACTGGCACGGGTGTTCGAGGACGACAACGACTTCGTCCACTACATCGGCCACTGCGAGGAGTCCGGACTGCGCTGTCCGGACGGCTACCTCTCCGCCACCTGCATCGACTCCTGTGACGCCCAGACGTTCTTCCTGAACGCCTGCGGGTCGTTCCACGAGGGCATCGGACTCGTCGAGAACGGGGCCGTCGCGGGTGCGGTCACGTTCACGCAGGTGCTCAACGAGGACGCCGTGAAGGTCGGTTCCGCCTTCGCCCGCCTGCTCGTTCACGGGTTCTCGTTCGAGCGCGCGCTTCGCATCGCGCGCCGACGGATCATGATGGGGAAGGACTACGCGGTCGTGGGTGACGGCACGCACACGCTCACGCAGACGACGAACCGGGTCCCGACGACGGCCGAACTTGAGCGCCTCGGGGACGACCGGTTCTTCCTCACCTTCGACCAGTTCTCGCTCCAGCACGCAGGGAGCTATTACCACCCCTACGTCGAGGGCAACGAGTACTCCTACCTCTGTGGCAACGAGTCGGAGTTCACGCTCTCGCGGGCCGCGTTGCTCGACTTCCTCGACCGGACGGACACGTCCGTCATCTACGACGGCGAGTTCTACTGGTCCGACGACCTGTGCGCACGATTACAGCACGAAAAGAAGGGTCGGTTGTGAATTACGGTCCCGTGTACGGACTGCTCCCGCCGTCGGGCGGGGTCCGCGTCTCTGTGTTTCCAGTTTGACTACCACTTCCCATCGGTAGACAACCACATAGTGTCGCGTAATTCGACTTATAGGTTCGGGTGCGTGAGGGGTCCCGTTCTAGCGAGGCGTTTAGTCACGGTTATAGACACGTTTCGGTGACACGTCGCCGGATTTTCGAAACCGAAGGTTTCGGCCGGTACCACGTTACGGTCTACCACTTCCATCGCCGGTGGCCATTGGTATTGGTTTCTTAACAGTGGAATCAAGACGTGATTGGCAAGATTTGAGGTTCGTAGGGCCAATAAAATTAAGTAGCGACGTCGCGTTTTGTTGTGCATAGACATGAGCTCGAATTTACTGGATAGGCAGATTGACGATATCCTCCACACGGTCCTGGAGGACGCTACGGGCGACGTGCTCGTGGTGAACCCGTCGTCTGACGCCATCGAGGAGTTCGTCCGCGTGGCGACCCGCTTCGAGGGTGACCTCCCGACGGTCCACATGCTCGCGGACGAGCGCACCCTGAAGGACGTGATGGACGACTTCATCGTCGCCTCGAACGCGGCGGACCTGGTCGACCGCGGCGAACTCGAACTCCGGACCGTCGAACAGACCCCGGAGAACTCGCTCCTGGTCACCGAGGACACCGTGGTCGCACTTGTCACGGCGGGCAACCGCGTCGGTGGTCTGACCACGGACGACGGGGAGTTCGTCACCACCGCCTACGACGCCTACACGTCCGAGTGGGAGGCGGCCGAGCCGTTCAAGCTCCGCACGCCACCCATCAGTCGTGTCCGAGAGACGCTGGAGTCCGACATCGGCCCGCAGGCCGAGGCCGACTTCACGACCATCCTCGACTCGCTGGAGACCGCCCGCGGCGACGGCGAGGGTCTCGACGAGGTCACCATCTCGCTGCTGGTCGCCGCCAAGAACGAGGCGCTGCTCTACGACATCAGCAAGTGGGGCGAGGACGTGGGCATCGCGTCGAAGGCCACGTTCTCCCGGACGAAGACGAAACTCGAGGACATGGGTCTCATCGACACGGAGAAGGTACCCATCGACGTCGGTCGCCCACGGCTTCGCCTGAAGATCGGCGACGACCGACTGCGCGAGGCCGACAACGGCCAGCTCGCGTCGGTCGCCCAGTCCATCCTCAACTGAGCCACGACTGCCGGTCTCACGGTAGTCGTTCGCGGGTGCTCGTTCCAGCTCCTGGACCGTCGTCCTGTCGGGGTATTCTGTCCTCTCCGAGAGGGCACCTGACTGGCCGTTTGCGGTACATTTAAGGGTATGGCACCGATTGTTTCAGGTGACGCTTCGCTTGGAGGGCCGAAGCGTCAGCGGGGACCAATTCAGGGCGGCAAGCAACCACGCGGGCTCACTATTTCCCGCGTGGTTTGCTTTCCTGTTTCGTACGTTACGCTCGTAGCGACTGCCATCGTCGTCCATCGTTCCTCGTGCGCGCCAGTCAGACAGCGCGAGCGACACCGGTTCGAACCGTGCCGTCGCTCGTCGAGAACCGAGGTGCGGGGAGAAACGGTGCCGATTCGGTGGACGACGACGGACGGCGCGCTCGGCTACTCGATCTGGAGCCCCGAATCGCCGTCGGAACCGGAGTCGCGTTCGTTCCACTCCAGTTCGAACTCGACGCTGAGCTCGCCGTCGGTCGACCCCCTGGTCGTCTCGCGTTCCGCCTTGACCTCGAACGTGAACTGGCCCGGCGGGTCCATCGTTATGGAGTCGTTGCCGGCCGAGAGGGTGATGGGCTCGCCACCGTCCAGTTTGTCGGCGACGGTCCGGAAGAGTGCGGCGACGTCGCCGCGGGTCTGCATCGATTCGGTTTTGAACAGGACTTCTTCGGGCATGACGCGTAGTACGCCACCAAGACGTATAAGTGTCACAACCCGACGTTATAGACAACGAACTAACAGTAAGTGGCCATCAGCGGTCTGTCGATAACTACTGGTAAGTTCTTTTGACTATCCGGACGTTCGCAGATGGCGGGTTTCTCGCCCTGAGGACGTAGAAAACTGGACGGTGGCCGACATACTTAATAATAGCCGACAGTAAGCTTCGGGCGACGTTCCCCCCAATGCACGACCTGACAGGATTTCAGCGTGACCTGCTGTATGTAATCGCTGGGAAAGACGAGCCACACGGACTGGCGATAAAGGAGGAGTTGGAGCGCTACTACGAGAAGGAGATCCATCACGGACGCCTGTACCCGAACCTCGACACCCTCGTCGACAAGGGACTGGTCGAGAAGGGACAGCGCGACCGTCGGACGAACTTCTACACGCTCACGCGACGCGGGCAGCGAGAGATCGAGGCTCGTGCCGAGTGGGAGACCCAGTACGTCGACTGACCCAGCGACCCAGGCACACCGCTGGTCGACGTTCTCCCCCCGACCGACGAGTGACTACGACGGGGCGTCGTCGGTCGATTCGGCATCCCGTTCGTCGGGGACGGACGACCTGTCGCGGTCCCCCGCCGAGACGCCGGACCGTACGGTCTCGTCCTCGAAGTACGACGGGTCGACCGCGTACGGCTGGACCTTCTCCGAGTGCAGGAGTTCGGGGAGCACGAGTCGGGCGAAGTGGACGGACAGGACCAGCAACATCGGTCCCAGGAAGATGCCGTACCACCCGAACAGCAGCGGGCCGAAGATGTACGCGAACATGACCGACCCGACGTGGAGGTTCCGCCCGGAGACGTACGGTCGCAGGACCAGGTCGGGGATGACGTCCACGATGACGAACGAGACGACGACGAACACCACGGGGAACCACAGCAGGCCGCTCTGGTCGCTGGTGAAGGCGCGGTAGAAGAGGACACCACCGACCGGGAAGTACACGAGTTTCATCCCGACGACGGGGATGAGGCTGGCAGCACCGGCGAGCAACCCGACGAGGACCGCGTAGGGAATCCCCATGCCCGGCGGGGCGTAGGCGTTGAGGACGCTGTAGGAGAGGGCGCCGATGATGGCCGTCAGGAATGCGTTGAGGATGTTGCCGAAGAAGATGTTCTTGAAGTCGCGGTCGACCGCCCGGAGGAACGCGGCGAGGACGCCCCGCTCGTCCCCGAAGGTGGACTGGAACCAGTGCGACAGTTGCGGGCCGTCGCGAAGCATGTAGAACGCGAGTGCGATCATCACGAACAGGTGCAACAGGGCGGTGCCGACGAACCCGGCGTACCCCTGGGCCTCGTTCGCGAGGTCCGTCACGATGGACAGGTCGTCCGGGTTCGAGAGCAACTGCTCGGGGTTCTGGAGGGTGTCGGAGACGTCGACGTAGGGTTGGATGACGGACTCTATCTGGGAGATGGTCTGGCCGTTGCTCGTCTGCTGATCCTGGATGTTCGTGATGATGGTGTTCAGTTCCTGGAGGCCGATCGCGACGGTGTACGCGAGCAAGAGCAGGAAGGGGAGGGCGAGCGTGAAGATGGCGATGGAGGCGGCCAGACTCGGCGGCCGGATGCCCTGCTGTTGCATCTGCTGGTACACCGGGCGCGTCGCGTAGTAGATGAAGATACCGAACACGAACGTGCCGACGAACGAGTAGAACACCCACGTGAGGATGGTACCGAGGGCGATCGCCAGTATCCACCACGCGGCGCGTGACTCTCGGATGTCGAACCCCCCGAGCATATGTCTCTGGGCGTTCGGAACGGGCAAAAACCTGTCGCGGAGATGACTACCCTGGCGGCGGGAGGCCGAGGATTTATCGGGGGGAGACGAAAACGTCAGGGGGTGAACCTCGTGCTCCAGCAGTGGGCAAGCGTCTCGCTCGAGAGCCACGTGCTTCGACTCGTCCTCGCCGGGGCGCTGGGCATGTTCCTCGGACTCGAACGCGAGTGGTCACAGAAGTCCGCCGGGGTACGGACCTTCTCGCTCATCGCCCTCGCCGGCGGGGTGTTCACGTTGCTGGCGATAGAGACGTCGTGGGGGGCGGTCCTGCTGGCCGTCGGCGGCGTCCTGGTCATCGCACAGGGCGTGATGCTCGGCGTCCGTGGCCTGCGCAACGGGAGCGAGAACGGACTCGCCCTGACCACCTCGATGTCGATGCTGGTGACCTACGGGGTCGGGGCGCTGGTCGTCAGTGGATTCGAACTCGAGGGGGTGACCGTCGCCGTCCTCTCGTCGCTCCTGCTCGTCCTCAAGCGGGAACTCCACTCGTTCGCCGACAACCTCTCTCGCGAGGAGGTCCGGTCCGCCACCGAGTTCGCCATCCTGGCGTTCGTGGTCTACCCGCTGTTGCCCCCCGAGGAACAGACGTTCTCCTACCCTGCACTCGGCATCCAGGAGATCGGCATCGAACCGCGCATCGTCTGGTTGATGGTCGTCACCGTCGCCGCCATCGGCATCGTCAACTACGTCATCGTGTTGACCTACGGGGGACGGGGAATCGCTGTCACCGGGTTCTTCGGCGGCCTCGCCTCCTCGACGGCCGTCGTGGGGACGATGATGGACCAGGTCCGTCAGAACGACGAGGCGGTCTCGTACGCCGTCGCGGCCATCCTGCTCGCCGACGCCGCGATGGCGCTCCGGAACCTCCTCATCGTCGTCGTGTTCACCATCTCGACCGACGTGCTGCTCGGCGCCGTCGTGCCGCTGGGTGCCGTCATCGTCGGTGCGTTCGCCGTGGCCGCCCTGACGGCGGACTGGGATGGAACCGTCGACATCGACCTGGAGAGTCCGTTCTCGCTCCGGTACGCGCTCGGGTTCGGTGCGATGTTCCTCGCCGTGCTGGTCGTCGGTTCGATCGCCGAGGCGCAGTTCGGCGCCGCCGGGTTCCTCGCGACTGCCGTCGCGTCGGGCCTCGTCTCCAGTGCCGGTGCGACCACCTCGGCCGTCCTGCTGTTCCGTGGCGGGCCGCTCGACGCGTCGACGACCGTCCTGGCGGTGCTGCTGGCGACGGCGTCCTCCGTCCTCGTCAAGGCCGGACTGACCTTCGCGAGTCCGAACCGGACCTTCGCGCGTCAGGTCGCCGTCTACAGCGCCGTGCTGGTTCTGGCTGGCGGACTGGGCGCGGTCGTCGTCGTGGTCGTCTGAACGCCCACACTCCCGGCAATTTCTGGGCCGACCAGAGCGAACCAATTAAAACAGCAGTGTTCATACGCAGTCTATGGACCGAGACACGGTCGAGCCACAGGTCCGGGAGATGCCCGGCGAGAAGGCGAGGCAGTGGGCCGACTACCACCAGCAGTTCGCGGCCCCGAGCACGTACGTCTACGACTTCGTCTGGGACATCACGGAGGAGTCGACGGGACCCTTCTGTACCGACGTCGACGGGAACGTCCTCCTCGACTTCACCAGCCACGTCGCCGCCGCACCCCTCGGATACAACAACCCGAAGATACTCGACACGCTTTCCGACCTCGAACTGTTCGACCCGATGAAGATCGCCGGCCAGGACTTCTACGCCAGCGGTGGCTGGCCGCCGGAGGACCCGGACATCCCCTCGCCGACCCAGCTCATGGACCGACTGGTCGACGCGACGGACCACTACGACATGGACCGCGTCTTCCTCTCGAACACCGGCGCGGAAGCCGTCGAGAACGCCATCAAGATCTGTTACAACAGGCGCGGACACCGGGCGTTCTGTTTCGAGGGGGCGTTCCACGGCCGTACCCTCGGCGCGCTCTCGCTCAACCGCTCCAAGACGGTCCACCGCAAGGGGTACCCCGAGGTCCCCGGCGTCGTCTCTATCCCCTACATCTCCACACAGGAGGACTACGACCGCTACTGGTCGACCGACGGTCCCGGCGGAAACGTCCTCGCCGACAAACTCGACGAGAAGGCCGGGAACGTCGACCCCGACGAGGTCGCGTACATCATCCTCGAACCCATCCAGGGCGAAGGTGGCTACCGCGTCCCCAACGACGACTTCATCAGCGACATCGCCGACGTCCGCCACGACCACGGCATCTACGTCGTCGCCGACGAGATACAGTCCGGCCTCGGCCGGACCGGCGAGATGTGGGGCATCGACCACGTCGACCTCACGCCGGACGTCATCACCAGCGCGAAGGGCCTGCGCGTCGGTGCGACCGTCTCCCGGTCGAACATCTTCCCCGAGGAGAAGGGTCGTCTCTCCTCGACCTGGGGCGCCGGCGACATCGTCTCGGCCGCACAGGGCGTCGCCACCATCGACGCCATCCACGAGTACGACCTGCTCGACAACGCCGAAGAACGGGGTCGACAGCTCTGGGAGTACATCGCCGACGCCGACCGGGACTCCATCGTCGACATCCGCGGTCGCGGCCTGATGTTCGCCGTCGAGTTCGACACCAAGGACCGCCGCGAGGAGGTCGTCAAGCAGGCGCTCGGGCGCGGCCTGCTCACCCTCGGGTGTGGCTACAAGAGTCTGCGCCTGCTCCCGCCGCTCGACGTCACCGAGCGCGAGATCGAACTCGGCGCGTCCATCTTCGTCGAGGCCGTCGACGCCGCCGAGACGAGCGCGCCGGTCGCCACGACCGACACCAGCGACGCGTACTGAACGCTCTCTTCGTTCCGGTCAGAACTGGTAGCGACGTTCGTCGTCGCGCTCGGGATAGGCTGCCTGTCCCGTCATCTCGTCGTAGGTCATCCCCGCGAGGTACTCGTCGTAGGTCACGTCGTACTCGCTCCGGAGGTGGAAGTCGAGCTTCCCCGACTCGACCGTCGTCTGGAACAGCAGGTGGACGGCGCGTTCGAGCAGTTCCGAGGAGTCCTCGGTTCCCAGTCCGGCCGCCAGCATCGCCAGTTCGTTCTTCGTCTCGCGGTCGAGGTCGTCGAAGTCCAGGTCGTCGTAGGCGGCTTCCACGTCGGCCCGCAGGTCGTCGAGTCCGGTCATGTGGCGACCGTTGGGCGTCGTGACTGAAGCCCGTTTCGAGTCGAGAAGCGCCGCCGCTGACGGTCGGAAGACGCGGGAGAAGGCTGGGAGTTACGCCGGCTTGAACGTCTTCGCGATGGCGGAGACGGTCGCGTTGAGCACGTCCTCGCGCTCGCCGGAGAGGTACTCGATGTGGCCGTCGCGGCCGCCGACGACGGAGATGCCGGCGTCGTCGACGACGTCGCTGACGTCGTCGGCGAGGTCGCGCACGTCGATGGTGCCCGTACTCCGGATGTGGAGTTCGTCCTCGCCGAGGCCGAGGGTGACGAACTGGTCGGCGGCGTCCGCGGCCTCCTCGCGGTGGAGCGTGTCCAGCAGGAGCGAGGTCGGCGGGAAGTCGAAGCGGTTGGTGAACGCGGCGGTGTCGAGCACGGCGAAGGAGACGCCCTTGGCCGAACGGGTCGAGAGGTTGCGGCGGGCGGTCTGGACCTCGCGGTCGAGTTTGGTGCGGAACTGCTCGCTGACGTGGCCAGCGAGGCCGTCTGCCTCCTCGAACAGGATGTCGGTGATGAGTTCGCGCTTGTCCTTGTAGGACTGGTAGTAGGCCTCGAGGCCGACGGCCTCGCGGAGTTCGCGGGTCTCGTCGGCGTCGTAGCCCGCCTCGGCGGCGAGGTCGGTGTAGACCTCGGGGGTGTCGTCCCAGTAGCTGACGGCGGGCAGGTGCCGGAGGTCGTCGCGCACGTCTTCGTTGACGTGTGCGGCGACGTTGGCGGCGAGTGCGGCCGTCGTCACGTCGTCGACGTCCGCGGCGAGGTGCGGGTTGACGATGCCGGCGAGGGAGTCCACGACCTGTGGGTCGGGGTAGCCGGAGTCGACGACGACGCGGTCCGCGCCGTACACGTCGAGCAGGTCGTAGCTCTCCCGGGACTCCAGCGTGCTCCCGAGGTCGACGAGGACCAGGAGCGGGAGTTGCTCGCCGTGGCGCTCTCGCGCGTCGAGCATGTCCGTCACGTCGTCCGTGGCGGCGTCCATGGTGTACACCGTGCTGTCGAGGGGACGGCGCTCGAAGAAGTGGTACTCGGCGTCCTGTCGCGCGTGCTCCTCGCGGACGAGGGGGAGGACCGCCCGTTCGATGGCCGCACCGGCGACGTAGCCCTCCGCGGTCGCGGTGTGGCGCACGACGACGGGACGGGACTCGATGACGGCGCGACGAATCTGCGTCGCGACGGTGCGGACCTCGTCGCTGACGGCGGCGACCGCATCGTGGTCTGCGAGTAAGTCGACGCTACCGGCGTCTGCCTGGTCCTCCAGTGCGGCGTCCATCCGGTCGTCGACCGCGGACGCCTCCTCGTCGTCGAGTTCGGCGAGTACCTCGGTCTCTATCTGGAGGTTGTCGTGGCGGCGTTCGACCTCGCCCTCCAGTCGGACGACGTCGTCGACGTCGACGGAGGGGTAGGCGCGGACGCCGGCCTCCTCGAAGGCGGCGCACTCGACGACGCCGGTCTCGTCGCGGATCTCGAAGACGGTCGGGCCGGAGGTCTGTCGCACGCTGATGACCTCGCCCTCGATGCGGACGACCTGCCCGACGAGGTCCGCCAGCGTCTCGATGGGGGTCCGGGCGAGTTCTGCGTCGGTCTCGTCGGTCTCGTCGGTCTCGTCGGTGGACTCCCGTTCGACCACGTCGTCGGTGGATTCCTCCTCGACCGCATCGTCGGTCGTCGTGTCTGCGCCCTCGGCCTCGCCCTCGGACGGTGCCTCCTCGGTCGTCCCCGAGTCGGTCGTCGCGGGCGTGGCGTCGGTCTCGTCCGGGTTGCGGACCTTCTGCTTCGCTGCGGGCCCCGGACTCGTCGTGACCGGTTCGAACTCCTCTTCGGCCGATTCCGCCGCCTCGTCCGCTTCGACGAGCCGGTCGCCGCCGGGGGCGTCGACGAGTCGACCCCGGAAGTCGGACTCCTGCTGTCGGATGGACCAGCCGAGGTCGACGTTGCCGTTGTCGCGGATGTCGGTGACCTGTACATAGACGGTGTCACCGGACTCCCAGTCGAGACTGTCGAGACGTCGGTCGAGTTCGCTCCGGTGCAACAGGCCGGTGACGGAATCACCGATGTCGACGAAGACGCCGAACTCGGCGAAGCCGTCGACGGAACCGCGGTAGTAGCGCCCGGGCGTCAATTGTCCCGGTCTGTCGCCTTCGAATCTGAAGACGACGTCCTCCTCGTGGCTCGTACAGATGTGCCCGTCGACGGGCACACCACAGATGATACAGTTACCCATTTGACCGAGTAGAGTAGACCCGGCCTAAAACGGTTGTCGAAAACGCCTCACCGATAGAGCGAGAGATACAGCATGCTGAACCCGACGATGAACGGGACCGTCTCGGCGATGTTGAAGTAGATGACCATGTGCGAGGCGTCCTCGATGGTCTGTGCGACCTGCGTACTGATGGTGGTCAGTGCGACGCCCATGCTGATGAACGCGAAGCCGATGAACGCCGACTCCAGTCGCTTGCCGCCCTTCTGGTTGTACGCCTGGAAGCTGATGAACGTCAACCCGAGCGCGAGCGCGAAGAGGACGAGTCGCATCGCTGTCAGGAGGAGCCTGGCGACCTCGGTCAGCACGTCCACCATGGGTCACCCCCACGCGACCGCGGCGGACGTTCGGTGGTAACGTGCTCACCGACCCAGCTCGTCCCAGAGGCTCGAGAAACGGTCGGGCAGGTTCTCCTTGCGGTAGATGCGGATTTCGTACTCATCGTCTTTGAGCCGGATGACGGTCGCGTCGAAGTTCGACCTGAACGCGTCGTAGTGGTTCCCGTCGCGCGCGACGAGCGTCTCCGAGGTTATCAGTTCGTGTTCCTTCAGCGTCTCGATGCGGCGATAGACGGTCGGTAACGAGAGGTCGCAGAACTCGGCGACCTCTTTCGCCGAGCGAGGCTCTTCACTCACGGCGGCGAGGACCTCTCTGGCGTTCTCGTCGCCGATCGTGTCGAGTATATCTTCGATTGGCCGCTCGTCGTCCACGACCTTACGTGTCCGGTTGCCAGTGATAAGGTTTTCTTACTTTAACTGAACTTTCCTGGACCGCAGGCCGTCCCCATCGGGCGGTATACTCCACATAACGTGGGCCGATAACCAGGTTATTACTGCCCATGAAATTACTAACTGGTCATTATATGGAGACAGAGCCTATCTCGACCATGGCAACGACCGACGAGTCGATAGACGGGTTGACCGAGCACTGCGAATCCTGTGGGACGGAGACGCTGCACAAGGTGTCGGTCCAGATAATCACCGAGAGCAGCAAGACGGAGAACGCCCAGTTCTCCCGCGAACCGTATCGCGTGAAGGAGTGCCAGGCCTGTGGGGAGCGCTCCAGTCAGCGGATGAACAACGCCTGAGCCGGGTCGTCGTCTCTGTCGCGGGAAGGGGGTCACCAGTCGGGGCGGTCACTCGAAGACCGGGGAGTCTTCTGCCAACGACTCGACGCCTGCTGCGATCTTCGTGGCATCTGACGGGAACAGGGCGACCTGGACCTCGTTCCCCTCGTCGTCGGTGAACACGAGTTTGACGCGTTTGTCGCCGAACTCGCGGACGGTCACCTCGTCGACGTCGAACAGTTTCGCCGTCGCCGCCTTGTTCGTGGGACCGACGTTCTTTATCGCACCGTCCTTGAGTTCGAACGCGAACTCGTCGAAGTCGAGCGTGAGCATACGTGGTGCTAGTCCCCGCGCAGATTTAAGTGACAATCGGGTGTATTTCTGGGTGCAATGCAAATCACCTGGCACGGTCACTCCACGTTCCACGTCACGGTCGGTGAGACGGACCTGCTCGTCGACCCGTTCTTCGACAACCCGAAGACGGAGACGGACCCCGAGGAACTCGACCCGGACTTCGTCCTGCTCACGCACGGACACGCCGACCACATCGGCGACGTCGACCGGTACGAGGGCACGAAACTGGTCGCCACACCCGAGGTGGTCGAGTACTGCCGGGACGAGTACGGCGACTACGAGGCGGTCGGCGGCATGGGCATGAACATCGGGGGGACGGTCGAGTGTGGAGACGCCTTCGTGACGATGCATCGCGCCGACCACACGAACGGGATGGAGACGAGTTACGGCACCTCGGGTGGCATGCCGGCCGGGTTCGTCATCTCCGATACGAAGCCGACGCAGGTCGCCGACGCCGAGACGGAGACGTTCTACCACGCCGGCGACACCGGACTGATGACGGAGATGCGTGACGTCATCGCGCCGTACCTCGAACCCGACGTCGCCGCCGTGCCCATCGGCGACCACTTCACGATGGGCCCGTGGCAGGCAGCCATCGCCGTCGACTGGCTCGACGTCGACTACGCCATCCCCATCCACTACGACACGTTCCCCCCAATCGAGCAGGACCCGGAGGACTTCGAGCGCGAGGTCCGGGGAACCGGCAGCGACGCCGAGGTCGTGGTGCTGGGTGGCGACGAGACGTGGAACCTGACCGAGAACCTGCTCGACTGAGCGCGGTCGCAGTCTCTTCGTCGGTGCGTCGACGCGCCAATTCCGGCGACCGCCGCCCGCAAGAACAACTATCAAGGCGCTGCCGGGCGAGGTTCAGAGTGCAATGTCCAAGGAAGTCCACAGCGTCTCCGAGGAGGGATACAGCACGCACAACGAGGTCCGCGACTTCGAGTCGACCATCGACGCGACGGGCGAGGTCGGGCCCGACACCCTGGAGGCACTGCTGGCAGCCTACGCCTCCTGTTACGTCCCGGCGCTTCGCGTCGGTGCCGAGCAGCGACAGGCCGGCGACCTCGGCCGCATCGAGATCGACAGCACGGGCGAACTCAACGACGACGACAAACTCGAGTCGATCCACTTCGACATCCGCGTCGCGGGCGACATCGGCGACAAGGGCGACGCCGTCGTCACGCGCGCCCACGAACTCTGCAAGGTGGGCAGCGCAGTCAAGGGGTCGCTGGTCGCCGACGTCGACATCGAAGGGAACGCGTTCTGAGGACGACGCCCGTCGGGTGATTCTCGGGGCGGAGTCGCCCGCCTCTCACTCGCTCGGTCGCGGGAGGGCGGTGAACGACCGCTCGACGATGTCGAAGGGGTCGTACACGGACTGGTGACACCCGCAGTAACTCTCGTTCGACGCGCCGAACCGCGGAGCGTCGGTGCTGTTCTTGAAGCCGGGGATGCAACAGAAGTGCGTGCACTTGTTCAGGTACGCGAGGAAGCCGTCGGCCGTGCTGGCCGCCAGCCACTCGTCCTCCTGTGCGGCACGCTCTACGAGCGGGCTCCTGATGACCTGCACGGGGAGGGTCTCCTCGCTGTCGACCTCCTGTGACCGCCAGGTGCACTTCCCGGGTTTGCCGTACCCCTCCTCGCCGATGCCGTTGTTCCACCGGGCGTAGTCGTCGAAGTGGTCGACGTGGACGCGCTCGTCCGGGTCGACCGCCTCGTTCTGCCACTCGTACCGCGAGTTCCGGCTGTACCGGAAGTAGTCGTCGTGGTCGCTGTCGGGCTGGACGTTCTGGTAGGTCTGGCAGCCGCAGTACTGGAACCACTGCGTAGAGTAGGTGACGCCGCCGATTTCGGTCTCGGCGACGGTCACCGTCGTGCCGTCTTCGAGCTCCCGTTCCTCCGACTCGGGCCAGATGCCCCTGAGGTAGCCCTCTTCGTCTATCTCGATGGGTATCTGTGGCATCCCGCGCGGGGCGGGGCCGGCCGTGTTCCTGACCGCCCGGTACGTCACCGACCCGCCGCCCTCGCCGACGCCGGTGGTGGCCGATTCGACGGCCACCCCGCCGGCCGTGACGACTGCGGTCATCGCGGACCCGCCGACGACGCCCTCGACGAACCGCCGTCGGTCGCTCGTGGCTGGATACTTGTCTTCGTCCATGGGGACCGGTTCTGACTGCTGGGGGGACCCACGTATGTCGTGGGTCCGATTCCCACGCCAGCTGAACCGGGGCAAGACTTATCACCCCGTCTACAGGAATCGAGCACAACCCTGATACCGGTCCTCTGCCAACGTCGAGGTATGACTTCCGGCTGGACGGACCACGTCGTCGGCGAGCGGATGACGGTCGACAAGGAGTTCACGGACGAGGTGCTCGATTCCGAGTTCTCGAACCAGGAGTGGGACCTCATCATGAGCGCCGTGGAGTTCGAGATACGGAACCCGGAGACGCCCGAGGACGCACGCATCGTCGCCAACGACGAGAAGGTCGCCTCCATCGTCCCCGAACTCGAGAACATCCGGAGCCAGATGCAGGCGATGGGCGGCGCACCGGGTGGTGGCGGGGACGACGGGGGTCGCGGTGGCGGCCTCTTCGACTCGGTCAAGAGCGCCCTCGGGATGGGTGGCGGGACCGACGAGGCGGCCGAACAGGAACGTATCGAGGCGGCGAGCGACCTCGCGAACCGGTACGGCGAGGCGCTACAGGCGCACCTGAAGTCGAAGGGGCGATGGGAGGAGGTCTGTGCGGTCGCGGCGAAGCAGGGCTGAGCGTCCCCGGACAGCACCGTCGCCACCGAACGCGCCATTCTCGATACGGCAGGTACGCTCCGACGCCACACCGGCCGAGAGTGGCCTCGCTGTGGCCACACACGGGCATCGCCGAGGGTGGCGAACGACCCCCGCCTGACTCCATCACAATCGTGCAGAAACAAATATATTCAGTAGCTCTTAGTGTTCGTTCAGTGTGCATCCACGCATGGAACCGATTGCCGATTCGGCGCTGACGAGAGACGGCAAAGCGATCATCCTCGCGCACGACCACGGCCTCGAACACGGTCCGGGCGCGTTCGAGGACGTCCCGGAGCGACTCGACCCGGGCACGGTCTTCGAGATGGCGACACACGACGCGGTGAGCGGGTTCGCCGTCCAGAAGGGGCTCGCCGAGACGTACTACCCGTCCTACGAGGACGACGTCACCCTCCTGTTGAAGACGAACGGGAGTTCGAGCCTCTGGAACGGCGAACCGTACTCCCCGCAGACCTGCTCGGTCGAGTACGCGGTCACCCTCGGCGCCGACGCGGTCGGCTACACGGTCTACCCCGGAACGAACCACGAACCGCGGATGTTCGAGGAGTTCTGCGAGGTTCAGGAGGCGGCGCGAGCTGCGGGGTTACCGGTGGCGATGTGGTCGTACCCGCGCGGGCAGGCCGTCAAGGCACATCGCAAGCCGGAGACCATCGCGTACGCGACGAGAATCGGACTCGAACTCGGTGCGGACCTGGCGAAGGTGAAGTACCCCCGGTCGAACGAGGCCATGGCCCGGGCGTGCGACGCGGCCGGAGACGTGCCCGTCGTCCTGAGCGGCGGTTCGAAGACCGACGAGCGCCAGTTCCTTCGACTGGTCGAGACGGCGATGGACGCCGGGGCCTCGGGGCTGGCCGTGGGGCGGAACGTCTGGCAGGCGGACGACCCCGTTCGTCTCCTCGACGCGCTCGAACGGGTCGTCTACGACGGCGTCGCCGCCGAACGGGCGTACGAATGACCGTCGAAACTGTCCTCGACGCCGTCGCCGGGGCGGTCCCGACGGTCCGTGCGACCCTCCGGCGCGAGCGCGGGGGGAAGACGACCGAGAACCCGTCTGGTGACGTCGCTACCGCCGCGGACGAGGCCGTCGACGACGTGTTCGCCGAACGCCTCGGCGAACTCGGGGCCGTCGGGGCGTACGCGAGCGAGGAGCGCGACGGCGTCCTCGACTGTGGCACCGGGTTCTCGGTCACCGTCGACCCGGTCGACGGGTCGTCGAACCTCAGGTCGAACAACACGGTCGGCACCGTCGTCGGGGTGTACGACGGTGGACTCCCCGCCAGGGGCACTGCCCTGGTCGCAAGCGTCGTCCTCCTCTACGGACCGCGGACGACGATGACCGTCGCCCGCGACGGGGAGACGACCGTGGCGCCGGTCTCGGACGGCGTCCGTCTCGACCCCGAACCGGTCACGATCCCGGACGAGTCCGACGTCCTGGGCATCGACGGTCCCGCCGACGAGTGGCCCGATGGGGCGTCCGACCTGGCGGTCGCCTACGAACTCCGACTCCGGTACACCGGTGCCATGGTCGCCGACCTCGCACACGTCCTCGACCGGGGCGGACTGGCGTGGTACCCCACACGGGAGTCCCGTCCCGATGGCGTCCTCCGACTCCAGTACGAGTCGAACCCGGTCGCACACGTCGTCGAATCGGCCGGTGGCGCCGCGACCGACGGGTCGGGCCGCCTGCTCGAACGCGACCCCTCGTCGCTCCACGAGCGCGTCCCGACGGCGTTCGGTTCGCGGGCGCTCGTCGAGGACGTCGAAGCGCACCGCTGATTCGGGGACGAGGCTCGGTCGTGGAGGGCGGGCGGCGTCAGGAGAACAGTCGCTTGAGGCGGTTGAGCAGGCTCTTCTCTTGGTCACCGCCCCGTCGTCCCGACGACGGGTCGGTCCCGCCGGACGCCGACGACCGTTCCGCGTCGGCGGTCCCGGTGCTCGCGGCCGCGTCGGAACCGTCGTCGCTATCGCCGGCCGCCGTCACCGCCTGCCCGACGAGGCCCTCCGCGTCGTTCACGGCGTCTTTCACCGTCCCCTTCACGACGGGGACCTCCGTGAAACGGTCACGGCTGACGGCCGTGTCTGCCGCGATGATGACCGCCTCGGCCGTCGCGACGTCGTCGGCCGTGAGTTCGTTCTCGGCCCCCATCGCGCCCTGTACCTCGACCCGGATGTCGTGGCCGAGTCGCTCGGCGGTCTGTTCGAGGTTCTCTGCTGCCATCTGGCTGTGTGCGATTCCCGTCGGACAGGATGTGACTGCGACGAATTTCATAGTAGGTCTCTCACTTCGTTCCGCGTCGATGCGTTCAGCGCCCGTTCGGCGAGCGATTCGGCGTTCCCGGAGTCCGTCCCCTCGACGCTGGCCTTCACGTCGGGAACGGTGACCGCACTCATGCTGAGTTCGTCGAGGCCGAGTCCGACGAGCAACTCGGTGTACGCCGGGTCGCCCGCCATCTCTCCGCACATCCCGACCCACGCGCCGTGGGCGTGTCCCGCCTCGACGGTCCGGGAGATGGCCCGTAACACGGCCGGGTCGGTCGGGTCGTGCAGGTCTGTGACCCGGTCGTCGTCGCGTGCGGCGGCGACGACGTACTGCGTGAGGTCGTTCGTCCCGATGCTCAGGAAGTCGACGCGCGAGGCGAGGTGGTCTGCCACCAGGGACGCCGCCGGCGTCTCGACCATCACGCCGAGTTCGGGGCGTGCGTGGTCGACACCCTCCTCGGCGAGGTCGGCGGCTACCTCCGTCACGGCGTCGAGTGCAGCGTCGAGTTCCCGAACGGTCGCGACCATCGGGAACATCACGGCGAGGTCGCCCCCGTCGAGAGTCGCGGCCGCCCGGAGCAGCGCGCGGAGCTGGGTCTCGAAGAGGTCGGCGTCGGGGCCGAGCGACCGACGGATACCCCGTTCACCGAGGAACGGGTTCTCCGAGTCCGGCTGTTCGAGGTACGGGATGGGCTTGTCGCCGCCGACGTCAAGCGTCCGAACGACGACGCGACCCTCCGGGAAGGTCCGGAGCGCCTGTCGGTAGGCGTCGACCTGCTCGTCCTCGGTCGGTGGCTCGTCCCGGTCGACGAAGAGGAACTCCGTCCGGAAGAGCCCGATGCCGTCCGCCCCGCTCCGGGCCGCGGGCTCGAGTTCCGCCAGCGTGCCGACGTTGGCGGCGACCTCGACGGGTCGCCCGTCGGCGGTCGAGACCGGGTCCCGTCGAACTGCCACCGCGTCCGACTCCCGGACACGGTCCCGGTCCTCCTCGTCGGGGTCGACGAGGAGTTCGCCCTCGTCGCCGTCGACGAGTACCGTCGCCTCGTCGTCGACGTGCCGGAGCGACTCCCCGACGCCGACGACCGCCGGAATCGCCAGCGACCGGGCGAAGATGGCGGCGTGAGACGTGCGGCCCCCCTCGACGGTGGCGAATCCCGCGACCCGTTCGGGGTCGAGTTGCGCCGTGTCGCTCGGCGTGAGGCGCTCGGCGAGGAGTACCGTCCCTTCAGGGAGGGTCGAGAGGTTCACCCGCTCGCCGTCGGTGAGAATCCGGACGAGTCGGTCGCGCACGTCGCGGAGGTCGTCGGCGCGCTCGGCCATCCGCCCCTCCATGCTCTCGAACCGGGCTATCGGTTCGTCGAACCCCTCGACGACGGCGTGGGGTGCGGCCAGTCCGCCCTCGATGCGCTCCTCGACCGGGTCGACGAGTTGCGGGTCGTCGAGGAACTGCAGGTGCGCGTCGAAGACGGCGGCCTCCTCCTCGCCGATGCGGTCCCGGGTCCGGTCGCGCTCGGCTTCGAGTTCGTCCCGGGCGCGCCCGCGAGCGGTCGCGAAGCGCGCCAGTTCAGCGTCGGCGTCGACCGAGTCGGGGGGGTCCGGCAACGCCGCGTCCCCGTCGTACCAGACGACGGTTCCGACGCCCGCCCGCGGCGTCGCGCCGACGCCGGAGTAGACCTGCCGCGTCATGACTCTGCTTCCGGTGTCGTGAGCACGGCCTCGAGGGCGTCGAGGGCGTCGAGGGCGTCCTCGCCCTCTGCGGTGAGGCGAACGTCGTCGCCACAGGCGACGCCGAGACTCGTGACGGCGAGCATGCTCCGTGCGTCGACCGGGTCGCCGTCGACCGGTGCGACCGTCGTCTCCGCCTCGTACTCGTTCGCCGCTTCGACGAACTTCGCCGCGGGCCGCGCGTGCAGGCCGTCCTCGGGGACGACCGTGACGACTCGCTCGCTCATCGGTCGACCGCCCCCTGGACGACCGCCACCACGTCCGACCGACTCTCGGCGTCGTACAGCGACTCGCGGACGTCGTCGTGCATCAGCGCGCGAGAGAGCGAACTGAGTATCGACAGGTGGTCGTCCGCGCCCTCGGCCGGGACGAGGAGCATGAACACGAGGTGTGCGTCCGTGCCGTCGAGCGCGCCGAAGTCGACGCCGTCCTCGGCACGAAGGAACGCGACCGTCGGCCGACCGACGGCGTCGGTCCTGGCGTGCGGGATGCCGATGCCCTTCCCGACGCCGGTCGTCGTCTCCTCCTCGCGCGCGCGCAGCGCGTCGAGTGCCGCGTCGCGGTCGTCGACGCGCCCGGCCGCGACGGCCAGGTCGAGCAGTCGTTCGATACACGCCCGTTTCGTCCCGGGCGTCTCGTCGAGGGAGACGAGTTCCTCGGTGAACACCTCGTCCGTGAGTGACTTGGTTGCGTTTGCGTCTGTCATCGTGTCGGTGAGTCTGTGTGGTGGCTGGGGGCTGCGTGGCTGTTCCGTGGCTGTTCCGTTCAGTCGTTCACCTGTGCTTCGGCCTCCGCACCGGTAGTGCTGTCGGCGATGCGCTCGTCGTAGTCCGGCTTGACCGCCGTCGCGGTGCCGGCGGTCACCAGGGACCCGACGAGGATGCACGCGACGAACATGATCCACTGGTTCGAGAGCAGGAAGACGAAGATGCCGCCGTGTGGGGCGGGCATCCCCACGCCGAGGCCCATCGACATCGCGGCGGCGACGGCGCTCCCGAACATGATGCTCGGGATGACCCGGAGCGGGTCGGCGGCGGCGTAGGGGATGGCTCCCTCGGTGATGAACGAGAGACCCATGACGATGGAGCTCTTTGCCTGCTCGTACATCTCCTCTGCGTACTTGTGGGGCGCGATGAAGTTCGAGAGCGCCATCCCGATGGGCGGCGTCATCCCGGCGATCATGACGGCGGCCATCGGTTCGGTCACCGGCCCCCCTTCGGCGCCGAGGAGCCCGACCGAGAACAGGTAGGCGACCTTGTTGACGGGGCCGCCCATGTCGAACGCCATCATCGCGCCGAGGATGGCACCGAGCAGGATGGCGGTGCCGCCTTGCATGTTCCCCAGGAACGAGGTGAGTGCGTCGTTGGCGATGGCGACGGGTACGCCGAGGACGAACAGGACGATGGGGGTCAGTATCGCCGTCGCGAAGACGGGGATGACGAGTATCGGCATCATCGGCTCGACGGCCTTGGGGACGCTCTGGTTCTTGAACCAGCGGACGACGTACCCCGTCAGGAGACCGACCGCGATGGCCCCGAGGTAGCCAGCGGGTTTGCCGCCGGCGCTCAACCCGATCAGCTGGCCGGTCTGTTCGATGACCGGCCCCTGCTGGACGATGTACGAGAGGATGAACGCGGGCGCGAGTGCCGGACGGTCCGCGATGGCGTACGCGATGTACGCCCCGAGTATCGGCACCATGAACGTGAGTCCCGCACCGCCGATCTGGGCCAGGTACCAGTCGAGGGTCCCCGCCTGGGATGCGAAATCCTTGATGCCAGGCGTCCCGGGAACGAACTCCGTCGCGGCGAACCCGAGCGCGATGAAGATTCCGCCGATGGTGACGAACGGTATCATGAACGAGACGCCCGTCATCAGGTCTTCTTTCACCGACGTTACGTGTGAGCGAAGTGCGCTTTCGACCGTGTCTTTCGCTGCCATGGGTATATCCATCACAGAAGTAAATACACTGTTCAAAAATACTTTCGAACACTTTCGTTTATGCACGTTACGGCTCGAAACACCAAGGTCGAACGACAGGACGACGCTCGTCAGCGGACGGCGACGGCGACCGGGTCGGCGTCCGTCGGGAACCCGGAGAACGAGGGGACACGGGTGCCGGAGACGGAGACGACGCGTGCGGCGACGGCGACGCCATCGCTCAGTGCGCGTCGGGGGGCCGCACCCCGCGCCTGCGAGGCGAGGACCCCCGAGAGGAGTGCGTCGCCCGCCCCGACCGTGTCGACCACGTCGACGTCGCGCGACGGCGCGTGGAACACGTCGTCGCCGTCGGCCAGCAGTGCGCCGTCCGCGCCGAGGGAGGCGACGACCGTCTCGAACCCCTGCTCCCGGAGGGCCTCGGTCGCGGCGACGCACTCCTCGAACGACTCGACGGGGAGTCCCGTCGCCTCCGCCAGTTCCTCCCGGTTGGGTTTGCACATCGCGTAGTGGGCGTGCAGGTCGGCGAGGGTCCCACCGCCGAGGTCGACGACGGTCTCCCAGTCGCCCGCCCGCGAGACGGCGTCGATGGCGGACACGTCGAGTCCAGGTGGGAGACTTCCCGCGACGACCACCCGGTCCGGGTCGTAGTGCTCGATGGTCTCGGCGACGGCGTCGACGGCGCTCGGGCCGACCCGGGGGCCGGACTGGTTTATCTTGTACTCCTCGTCGGCGAGGACGGTGGTGTTCAGTCGCGTGAGTCCGTCGATGTCGACGAGGTCGTGTGGGATGTTCGCTACGGCGAGTCGCTCGCGGACGTAGTCGCCGAGAAAGCCGCCGACGAGTCCCGTCGCGAGCGTTTCCGTGTCGAGTTCGACCAGGTACTTCGAGACGTTGATGCCCTTGCCTCCGGCGTCGTACCGGGCATCGCTGGCGCGGTCGACGACGCCGTCGCCCGAGAGCGCACCGTCGACGTGGACCGTGTGGTCGACGGCCGGGTTGAACGTGACGGTGAGTATCATGCTACCTCCGAGGTCACTTCCACGCCTGCCGACTCGAACGCGTCCCACTCCGCCGCCGAGAGCGTCGCGTCGGTCACGAAGTGGTCGACGTCGGCGAGGTCGGCGAACTGGACGAAGCTCCGTTCGCCGAGTTTCGTCTCGTCGGCGACGAGGACCACCCGCTGTGCACGTTCGATCATCCGTTCCTTCACGCGGGCCTCGTCCTCGTTCGGCGTGGTCAACCCGCCGTCGACGTCCAGTCCGTTCGTCCCGACGAAGAGCAGGTCGAAGTTCATCCGGTCCATGAAGTCCTCGGCGCTCGGACCGACGAGCGCCCGGGTGCGCTGGCGGAACGTCCCGCCGGTCAGTTTCACCTCGTTGTCGTCCTGGCCGAGTTCGAGCGCCAGGACCGGCGAGTTCGTCACCGGGAGGAAGGACCCGTCCGTGGGCGCACGCTTTGCGACCTCCATCGTCGAGGTGCCGGAGTCGAAGAACACGACCTGGCCCTCGCGTATCTCCTCGACGGCACGTTCCGCGATGGCCGTCTTCGCGTCGAGGTTCTGGACCTCGCGCTGGTCGTACGTCTGCTCGCGACCGACCGTCGTGACCGGGACGGCGCCGCCGTGTGACCGCTCTATCATCCCCTCAGCTTCCAGTTCGCTGAGGTCACGGCGGAGGGTCGCCTTGGAGAAGCCGAACGTGTCCGCCAGCTCTTCGACCGAGCAGCCGTCGTTCTCGGACACGATCTCTACGATCTTTCGTTTTCTCTCGGCTGGTAGCATGATCTCCTTGTAGACTATCGTCTGTGCCTGGATTTAATTGTTTTCACGTCACGAGTATTCGTTTCTGAACGTTCGATGTAGAAATCTGCCGTCGGCGTGCGGTCGACGGGTCGGCACGTCGGTCGCGCGTGCTCACCCGTCACCGGTGCGGAACATCGTCAGTTCCTCCGCCTCGTAGATGTTGAGCAGTTCGGTGACGAGTTCGTCGTAGCTCTCGTCGTCGATTCGCAGGCTGTCGAGCCGTTCTACCGTCGTGTCGCTGAGTTCGACCTGTGGCATACCCGGTGGTACGTCGCGGACGACGAAAAAGGTCGACCCGACCCGGGTTCAGAGACGGGCGACGATGGCGTCGACGACGTCGTCGGTCCCGGCGTCCCCGCCGAGGTCCGGCGTGTACGGGCCGTCGGCGAGGACGCCGTGGGTCGCCTCGCGCACGGCAGCGGCCTCCTCGTCGTAGTCGAGGTACTCCAGCAGCATCGCCGCCGAGAGGATGGTCGCCGCCGGGTTGGCGACGCCCTCGGCAGCGATGTCGGGTGCGGTCCCGTGGACCGGTTCGAACAGGGCGTTGTCCGGCCCGATGTTCGCACTCGGGAGCAGTCCGAGACCGCCGACGAGGCCAGCCGCGAGGTCCGAGAGGACGTCGCCCGCGAGGTTGGGGCAGACGACGACGTCGAACTGCCCGGGGTCGAGACAGACGTGCGTCGCGAAGGCGTCCATCAGGACCTCCTCGGTCTCGACGCCCCGGTCGTCGGCGACCTCGACGACGGTGTCGCGGAAGCGCCCGTCGGTCTCGCGCATCACGTTCGCCTTGTGGGCGACGTGGAACCCGTCCAGGTCGTGGTCGGCGACGTAGTCGCAGGCGTACTCCGCCAGTCGGGCCGACGCGGAACTGGTGACGACGCGCGTCAGCGTCGACAGGTCGTCGGAGAGGCGGTCCTCGTGACCCGAGTAGACGCCCTCGGTGTTCTCGCGCAGGAAGACGAGGTCGGTCTCTGGCCGGAGCGCGTCGACCCCGGGGTACGCACGGGCCGGCCGGACGTTGACGAACGAATCGACGACGTCCCGGAGCGGGAGGATGACGTCGGCCGCCGTCTCGCCCGCCGCGCCGAACAGCGTCGCGTCCGCGCCGGCGACGAGGTCCCGCGTCTCCACAGGAAGCGCCTCGCCCGTCTCGGCCTTCGTCTCGTCGCCCGCGTCGCCGTACTCGAACTCGAAGTCCCCCAGTGCGTCGAGTACCTCGACGGCGGCCGGAACGACCTCCCGTCCGATGCCGTCGCCCGGTATGACTGCGATTCGTTCGGTCATCGTCAACGAGGAGGTGGCTGGAGGGGGAAAGCAGTTCGGTAACGGCAGCTTTTCTGTCTGACCGGACCATCCAAACCTTTTTATCCCCGGGCAACGAATTATTACATAGGAAGCAGCGACGCAATTAAATCGACGCTTTATTGTATCAGTTCCCAGTAGCTACGTCTCCGGGGAGCGACGCCCCGGCAGACCGGCGCAAACCGGCCACGCCACGTCTCGCATCGACCGACCAGCCGAACGGAGAGCGACGGCTATCGCGAACGCATCGCCCGAACGACCACCCGCGCCCTGACCCAACACATGCACGACGCATCCACGACCGACGACCCAGCCACGACAGACAGCACGGTAGACGTCCCGGCGGACCCGACCGAACTCGCAGCACGCCCGGGCGTCGAGGCGACGACCGACAGCTTCCCGCACGGCGACGAGGACCACTGCGAGGCCGATTACGCCGGCCGCGCCATCGTCGGCGTCACGAACGACGCGGGCGAGCTGCTGCTCGTCGTCGACCGCGACGCGGGCCGGGCGGTCCTCCCGAGCCCGAAGGTCGAGTACGACGGCGACTGGACGGCCACCGCCCGCGAGGAGGTTGCCGAGGTGGCCGGCCTCGACGTCCGCATCACCGGCGTCGAGCGCGTCCGCCACGCCGAACACGTACTGGAGGGAGACGACGAGGTGTTCGACGAGACCACGCACGTCGTCTTCGCGGCCGAGCCCACGGCCGACGACCCCGAACTCGCGGACCGCACCGACGGGGCCTGGGCCGTCGAGTGGCACGACAGCTACCCGGCCGACCTGTTCGACGACGACAGCGCCGAGGCCGAGGACGTTCGCTCGTTCGTGGACTGACCGCGAGCCTCGTCCCCGACGACCTTCGGTGACAGCACAGCCGACGACCGCCCACCAGACAGCGACAGCCATGTCAGAACTCCCACCACAGGAATCGAGCACAACCGACGAACAGCCCCTCGCCATCCGCGCGACCGACCACAGCCCGAACGACGAGGCGATTCCGGTCGAGGTGACCGGCCTCGCACCCGACGAGTCGGTCACGGTCGCGGCCGAACTGGTCGCCGACGACGGCGTCACCTGGCGCTCCGAGGCGACGTTCCGCGCCGACGAGAGTGGCACGGTCGCCCTCGCCGCGCAGGCCCCCGAGGACGGCAGCTACGAGGGTTGCGAGCCGATGGGCTGGTACTGGTCCATGGAAGCCGAGGACGAAGAGGTCCGGTTCCCCGCGCTCGGCGCCGACCCCGCCGTCGACGTCGACCTCCACGCCAGCACGGACGACCGGAGCGCCGGCCGGACCGTCACCCGCCAGCTCTACGACGCGGGCGTGACGAGCAGGCCGGTCGAGCACGACGACCTCGTCGGCACGCTCTACGAACCGCCGGGCGACGGCCCACGTCCCGCGGTCCTCGACCTCCACGGCTCGGCCGGCCGACTCTCCGACTCGACCCCGAAGGCGCTGGCGAACGAGGGGTACGCGACGCTCGCCATCTCTTACTTCGGGGAGGGCGAGCCCATCCCGGACGACCACCGACGCGTCCCGCTCTCGTACTTCGACCTCGCCGTCGACTGGCTCCACGAACAACCCGGCGTCCGCGCGGGACCGGTCGGCCTCGTCGGCGCGTCCCGCGGCGGCGAACTCGCGCTCCTGCTCGGCGCGCGCCGGGACTGGGTCGGGGCGGTCGTCTCCTACGCCGGTAGCGCCGTGATGTGGGACACGCCCTCGGACGAGCCCGCATGGACTGACGGCGGCGAGCCCGTCCCGCACGTCGTCGCCGAGCCGACGCCCGGCGCGTCGGTCGAGCAGGGCCTCACCGACGAGCAGGTCGAACGCGCGACGGTCCACGTCGAGGAGACGAACGGTCCCGTCCTCCTGCTCTCCGGCGGCGACGACGAGGTCTGGCAGTCCCGGTACCTGTCGGACCTCGCGATGGACCGTCTGGAGCGGACGGACTTCCCACACCGCTTCGAACACCACACCTACGACGGCGTCGGTCACTTCGTCGGCCGCCCGTACGTGCCGACGACCGGCGTCGGTCCCGACGACCGGGCGAAGGCGACCGCCCACGCTGCGGCCGACTCCTGGCCGCGTGTGAAGTCGTTCCTCGCGCAGGGGCTCCGGGGGGCCGACGAGTGAAGAAGACCGTCGTCGCGCCCGGGCAGGGCGTGGTCGAATCGGACGACCTCGACGAACCCCAGACCTCGCTGGCGGTCGCGACCCACCGTAGCAACTGCGTCCACGTCGAGTGCAACGGGCTCGTCTACCCGGACGGCGACGTCCGCGAGCAGGCCCGCGAACTGTTCGGCCTCGTCGAGAAGATGCTCGGCGAGTTCGACGGTACGCCGAACGACCTCGTCATGCTCCGCTGGTACGTCGATTCGGGGGTCTACACGGCCGAAACCCGCGGTGCGGTGCAGGAAGTGCAGTCGGAGTTCGTCGACCGCCCGCACTACCCGGCCGGTTGTGTCGTCACGACGCCGGAGATTCCAGTCGACGGCGCGCTGCTGGAACTCGACGCGACCGCGACGATTCCGGACGACGGCTGGACCGTCGAAACGATCACCGGATAGGAGTAGAGTAGCTCAGACCCGCTTGCCGTCTTCGACGTACGGCAGGCGCTCTGCGGTCTTCTCGACCTCGCCCGCGTTGGCCTTCATCAGCGCCGTGGTGTCCCAGACGCCCTCGACGAGCGCCTTGCGCTGGGCGTCGTCGACGGTCACGTCGACCGTCGTGTCGCCGTAGGTGACCGTCTCGTCGGCGACGTCGACGTCGATGTCGCCGTCGGGATGGTCGTCCACCCAGTCCTGGATGGCGGCGACGGTCTCGGCGTCGGCCGTGACGGTCGGCACGCCGAGCGCGAGGCAGTTGCCGGCGAATATCTCTGCGAAGGACTCGCCGACGAGCGCGTCGATGCCCCAGCGCACGAGCGCCTGCGGGGCGTGCTCGCGCGAGGAGCCACAGCCGAAGTTCGCGTTGACGACCATGACCGAGGCGTCCTGGAAGCGCTCCTCGTTCATCGGGTGGTCCTTCGGGGTATCCTCGTCGTCGAACCGCTGGTCGAAGAACGCGAACTGGCCGAGGCCGTCGAAGGTGACGACCTTCATGAACCGCGCCGGGATTATCTGGTCGGTGTCGACGTCGTTCCCGCGGACGGGGATGCCGGTGCCGGAGACGTGCTCGACCCGTTCGGCGGGGCCGTCGGACTCAGTCATCGACGACCACCTCCCGTCCGTCGAGTTCCCGAACGTCGGTCACTTCGCCCTCGATGGCCGCGGCGGCGACCATCCGGGGGTTCATCAGGACGGTTCGGCCGTCCTTGCTCCCCTGGCGGCCGACGAAGTTCCGGTTCGAGGACGAGGCACACGCCTCGTCGCCCTCCAGCTGGTCCTCGTTCATGCCGAGACACATCGAGCACCCGGCGTTGCGCCAGTCGAACCCGGCGTCCTCGAAGACCGCTTTGAGGCCCTCCTCCTCGGCGGTTCGCTGGACGCGCTGACTGCCGGGGACGACCATCGCCCGGACGTCGTCGTGGACCTGTCGGCCCTCGACGAGACGGGCGGCGCGTCTGAGGTCCGGGAGGCGCGCATTCGTACACGACCCGAGGAAGGCCACGTCGATGGGGTAGCCCGCCATCGTGTCGCCCGGTTCGACGCGCATGTGCTCCTGGGCGCGTCGCGCCGTGTCTCGCTTGTCCTCGGGGAGGTCCTCCGGCGCCGGGATGGGTTCGGTGACACCGACGCCCTGGCCGGGGGTGGTCCCCCACGTGACGACGGGTTCCAGTTCGCTCCCGTCGATGGTGACGACGTCGTCGTACTCGGCGTCCTCGTCGCTGCGGACGGACTCCCAGTACGCCTTGCGCTCCTCGAAGGCCTCGCCCTCGGGCACCTCGTCGCGTCCCTCCAGCCACTCGTATGTGGTCTCGTCGGGGTTGACGTAGCCAGCGCGGGCGCCGCCCTCGATGGACATGTTGCAGATGGACATCCGGCCCTCCATGTCGAGGTTCTCGATGGCCTCGCCGGCGTACTCGTAGACGTAGCCGACGCCGCCGTCGGTGCCGAGCCGTCGGATTATCTCGAGGACGACGTCCTTGGCCTCGACGCCGGGGCCCAGTTCGCCGGTGACCTCTATCTTCCGGACCTTCTTCTTCTCCATGGCGACGGTGCCCGTCGCGAGCACGTCGCGGATCTGGCTCGTCCCGATGCCGAACGCCAGCGCGCCGAACGCGCCGTGCGTGCTCGTGTGGGAGTCGCCACAGACGATGGTCGTGCCCGGCTGGGTGAGCCCCTGCTCCGGGCCGATGACGTGGACGATGCCCTGGTCGCCGGAGGTGGGTTCCGAGAAGTCGATGCCCGCCTCGCGGACGTTCCGCTCCAGTTCGGACATCATCTCCTCGGCGGCGTCCTCGGCGTACGGGCGGGACTGGTCGGCGGTCGGCACGATGTGGTCGACCGTCGCGTGGGTCAACTCCGGGTACGCGACCTCCAGGTCGCGCTCCCTGAGCATCCCGAACGCCTGCGGACTGGTCACCTCGTGGACGAGGTGGAGGCCGACGAACAACTGGTCCTGTCCGTTGGGGAGCGTCGTCACGCGGTGGTTCTCCCAGACCGTGTCGTACAGCGTCCCCTCGGACATCAGTACTCGGTCTCGCGGACCGTCCCACGCTCGCCACCGCGGTGGAATACGCGGTTGGCGTCCTCGGTGGACGGTGCTGTGTGGCTCACGTCGGCCATCTGGTCCTGGCCACGGGACGGGTCGTGGTCGCTGTCGCCGGTCGAGTCGGTGGCGCGCCGCCCATCGCGGGTCGGGTCGCGGCCACCGTCGGCGACGACGGTGACGCCGTGTTCGAACACCTGACCCATGCTCTCGCCGGTGTAGGGGTTGGTGTGGCTCACGGCGGCCATCGACCGCTCGGGGTTCGTCGCGGTCGGCGGCGCGGAGTCGGTTCGGTCCTGGTCTGGGTTGGGCTGTCGGGTCATCTGTCTGTCAGTCGTCTGCTCGCTGGCGGGTGCGTTCGTCGTCGGTCGATTCGTCCTCGGTCTCGCCGTCGGCCCAGGCGAACAGCTGGCGGAGTTCCTCGCCGACGGCCTCGATGTCGTGGTCGGCCTCGGCCTGGCGCAGTTGCTCGTAGTTCGGCCGGTTGGCCTGGTTCTCGACGATCCACTCGCGGGCGAAGGTGCCGTCCTGGACCTCCTCGAGTACCGCCTCCATGTTCTCGCGGGCGTGGTCGTCGACGACGCGGTCGCCACGGGTCAGCCCGCCGAACTCGGCGGTGTCGGACACGGAGTCCCACATCGCCGCCAGCCCACCCTCGTACATCAGGTCGACGATGAGCTTCATCTCGTTCATGCACTCGAAGTAGGCCATCTCGGGGCTGTAGCCGGCGTCGACCAGCGTCTCGTAGCCCTGCTTGATGAGGGAGGCGATGCCACCACAGAGGACGGCCTGCTCGCCGAACAGGTCGGTCTCGGTCTCCTCGCGGAACGTGGTCTCGACCACGCCGGCGCGCGTACAGCCGATGGCCTTCGCGTAGGCCAGCGCCTCCTGTGACGCCTCGCCGGTCGCGTTCTGGTACACGGCGAGCAGGCCGGGCGTGCCCTGGTTCTGCTCGTAGTTCCGGCGGACGAGGTGCCCCGGCGACTTCGGCGCGACCATCGTCACGTCGACGTCCTCCGGGGGACGGATCTGGTTGTAGTGGACGTTGAACCCGTGTGCGAACTGGAGCGTGTCGCCCGGTTCCAGCGCGGGTTCGATGTCAGCGTAGACGGCCGGCTGGACGGTGTCGGGCACGAGCATCGACACGATGTCGGCCCGTGCTGCGGCCTCGCGCGGCGTCGCCACGTCGAGTCCGTCGTCCTGGGCGGCAGCGCGGGAACTCGAGTCCTCGCGCAGGCCGACGACCACGTCGACCCCGCTCTCGGCGAGGTTCTGGGCGTGGGCGTGGCCCTGGCTCCCGTAGCCGAGGACGGCTACGGTCTTGTCGTCGATGTAGCTGGAGTCCGCGTCGTCGTCGTAGTACACTGTCGTCGTGAATTCGTCTGTCATTGTGGGGTATCGTCGGAGGTCGATTCGGTGCCGCGAGCGAGCGCGGCCGTGCCTGTTCGGGTTATCTCACGGACGCCGAACCGCTCGAACGTCTCGATGGCTGCGACGATCTTCTGGCGACTGCCCGTTATCTCGACGGTGACCGTCTCCGGGCAGGCGTCGACCGTCTTCGCGTCGTACATCTCTGCGACTGCGGCGACCTTGTCCGGGTGGTCGGCCTCGACCTTCACCAGCGCGAGTTCGCGGTTGATGGCGTTCTCGGGCAGTTCCTTGACCGAGATGACCGGCACGAGCTTTCGCAGTTGCTTCTCTATCTGGTCGACACCGGGGTCGGGTTCCTCGGTGACGACCGTGATGCGGGCCCGCGATTCGTCCTCGGTCGGGCCGACGGTGAGGCTCTCGATGTTGAACTGGCGTCGGCTGAACAGGCCGGAGACGTCCGAGAGGACGCCCGGTTCGTGTTCGACCAGCACCGAGATGACCGCCCGCCGTGGCTCGTGTTCGGCCTCGACCTCGGGGTCGATGCGGATGCCCTGGGCGTTGCGTCGGCCGGTCGGCGTCGGTCGCTCCGACGGGGCCGGTCCCTGCAGTCCGCCGCTCATAAGTGGTCCTCCGTCAGGGCGAACTGCCCGTTGTCGCCGCCGCTCGGAACCATCGGGTAGACGTTCTCCTCGGGGTCGACGTAGCAGTCGAGCACCGCGGGACCGTCGTACTCCAGCGCCTCGGTGATGGCGTCGGCGACGTCGTCGTAGTCGGCGACGCTGATGCCCTTCGCGCCGAAGCCCTCGGCGAGCGTGGCGAAGTCGGGGCACCAGTGGTACTCCGAGGCCATGCGACGCCGGCCGTAGAAGGCGTCCTGCCACTGACGGACCATCCCGATGTGTTCGTTGTTCAGCACGACGACCGTGAGGTCCAGGTTCTCGCGGACGGCGACAGAGAGTTCCTGCATCGTCATCAGGAACGAGCCGTCGCCCTCGAAGGAGACGACCTGCTGGTCGGGTGCGGCTATCTTCGCGCCGATGGCCGCGGGCAGGCCGTAGCCCATCGTCCCCAGGCCGTGGCTGGAGACCCAGGTCCGGGGCTCGGTGTAGGTCCAGTACTGGACGGCCCACATCTGGTGCTGGCCGACGCCGGTCGTGACGATGGCGTCGTCCTCGGTGGCCTCGTCGAACGCCTCGACGACGAACTGCGGCTTCAGCGGTTCGTCGTCCGGCGTCGCGTAGTCCATCGGGTACTCCGACTTCCACTGCTGGCAGGTCGCCCGCCACTTCTTCGTCTCCGGGGGCGTCCGCATCGCGTCGTCCAGCTGGGTCAGCACCGTCGCGGCGTCGCCGACGAGCGGGTAGTCCGCCTCGACGTTCTTGCTGATCTCGGCCGGGTCGATGTCGACGTGGACGACCTCCGCGTCGGGGGCGAACGTCTCGATGCCGCCGGTGAGTCGGTCGTCGAACCGGCAGCCGACCGCGACGAGGCAGTCGGTGTGGGTGATGGCCATGTTGGCGTAGCCGGTGCCGTGCATGCCGGCCATCTCCAGGGCCAGGTCGTGGTCCTCGGGGAAGGCCCCGACCGCGGGCATCGTCGTCGTCACCGGGACGTCGAACGTCGTCGCGAACCGCCGCGCCTCCTCGGTGGCCTCGCCCTTGATGACGCCGCCGCCGATGAGCAGGAGCGGCCGGTTCGCCGATTCGATGGCGTCGGCCGCCGCCCGGACCGCACCGGGGTCGGCGCGCTCGGTCACCTCGTAGGTGTCGGGCGTCTCGGCCGGACCGGGGTCGCGGTCGGTCTCGGTCTGGGTGACGTCCTTCGGCAGGTCGACGAGCGTCGGGCCGGGTCTGCCGGCGGCCGCCAGCGCGAACGCCTCGCCGACGTCGTCGCCGACGGTGTCGGCGTGGCTGGCGAAGGTGTTGGCCTTCGTGATGGGTGCGGTGACGCCCGTCGTGTCTGTCTCCTGGAAGGCGTCGTTGCCGACGAACGCGGTCGGGACCTGCCCGGTAAGCGCGAGGACCGGGTCCGAGTCCATCGACGCGTCGGCGATGCCGGTCACGAGGTTCGTCGCGCCCGGGCCGGAAGTCGCCATGCAGACGCCCGGTTCGCCGGCGACGATGCCGTAGGCGTCAGCGGCGTGGGCCGCGCCCTGTTCGTGCGCCATCGTGACGTGCCTGACGTCGGAGTCGTACAGCGCGTCGTAGACGGGCATGATGGCGCCGCCCTGCACGCCGAAGCAGTACTCGACGCCGGCGTTCTCGAGTGCCGTCACGACCGAGTGTGCCCCGGTCTTCGGACCGGTCTGCTCCTCGGCCGCGTCGTCGCCGGCCGGCGACGAGTCGGTCGGTTCACCGGCCGCCGTCTCCGTGGGTGCCGTGCTCGCTCGTTCGCTCATGCTGGTCGTCCGTGGAACCGTGTGCGTGTGGTCGTCGGGCGATACCGTCGGTTACTGGTCGGTCGTCGGATGTCGGTGGGTTCGTCTGTGTGCATCGGGGGTGTACGTACGCTCGGCTGTGACTGGTGAGACGGTGCGAGAACGGTCGATAGGGATGGTGGTGTAGGGGCTAGGCGGCCCCTACAATACGACCGAGGATACGTACGACGGCGCGACCGCTGGCGATGGGCTCGCCGGGTGCGGTCGGGTGCCGTCTCATTGCTAGCACCGTAGGGCCACGCCGAGACATAAACGTTTCCCGGCCGGCAGTGCTTGCGAGCAGTCGCTCGCCGGCGGGGCGTCCGACCGGCGTGCATCAGGCTGACACCCCTTCGCGTTCCGGGTCCTCCTCGGACTCCGGAACGCCGACCTCGTTCGCGAACCGCTCGACGGTCGAGACGGTCACCTGCTCCTTCGTCGCCCCGTAGTCCTTGACCTTCCGGGTGACCTCGCGGACCTGATCCTCGGTCGGGTCGAACCCGGCAGCGGTCAGGTGTTCCCGGACGGCGTGGACGCCGGTGTGCTTGCCCAGCACCAGTTCCCGCGTCGCGCCGACCATCCCGGGCGTCATCACGCCCGGCTCGAACGTGTCGGAGTTCTCGATGACGCCGGCGGCGTGGATGCCGGACTCGTGGCTGAAGGCGTTGGCGCCGACGACCGGCTTGTTGGCCGGGACCGGCATGTCCGACTTCGCCTCGACCAGTCGGCTCAGCTCCGTGATCCGGGTGGTGTCGATGCCCGTGTCGGTCTGGTACACCGACTCGACGGCCATCACGAACTCCTCGTAGGCGGCGTTGCCGGCGCGTTCGCCGATGCCGTTGACCGAGACCTGCGCCTGGTCGGCGCCGGCCTCGATGCCGGACAGGGCGTTCGCCGTCGCCAGCCCGAAGTCGTCGTGGGTGTGCACGTCGATGCGGGCGGTGGTGTGCTCGTCGACCGTCTCGATCAGGTCGTAGAACCGCCTCGGGGTGGCGACCCCGCAGGTGTCCGGGACGTTGATCCAGTCGGTGCCCGCCTCGGTGACGGCCTCGACCATCTCGATGAGGAAGTCCTCGTCGGTGCGCGTGGCGTCCATCGGCGAGAACATGCACTCGACGCCGGACTCCGTGACGCGACGGACCGACTCTATCGCGCGTTCTTTGACCTGTTCTCGGGTCGCGTGCATGGAGTCCTCGATCTGGACGTCCGAGGTGCTCACGAAGACGTGGACCATCTCGACGCCGGAGTCGATGGCGGCCTCTACGTCCTTCTCGACGACGCGAGCCAGCCCACACGTCGTCGCGTCCGTGTGTCTGGCGACGTCGGAGACGGCCTCGAACTCGGCGTCGGAGTTGACGGGGAACCCGGCCTCGATGACGTGGGTGCCCATCTCGTCCAGCGCCGCGGCTATCTCCCGTTTGTCGTCGTACGAGAATGACGTCCTCGGGGACTGTTCGCCGTCCCGCAGCGTCGTATCGAAGACCCGTGCAGTGTCGAATTCGTCAGTTGCGTTGAGCGTTCCCTGGAAGAACTCGACCGCCCTGACTGGTGTCAGAGCGAGTGTCGTTGTGAGACATCGTAACTCGTGGGAGGTGCCATCTCCTATTTAAGCCTGGTGCTGTGACAGACTCCGCGCCCGGGAAATCTCTCGTTATCGACCACGACACTCCCGGGAATCGCAACCGGGCGTCGGCTACTGTCGGATATAGATTCCTAATATTGTTGGTATCGGGCGTCGCGAGGGCCCACCAGCAAGACACCGGGTCGGCGTCGTGGTCCTCCACGACGACGACGTCGGCCACGAACGGGACGCTCCACGCCAGCCCTGCCGTCGCGACGCTCGACGGGACTGGTGGTGGCGAGCCGACGGTGCGGTCGAGTGCTGGCTACCCTATCGTTATCTGTTAGGTCGACGTAGTACGTACCATGGCGAACGAAGTGACTCGCCTCCTTAAGAAGGCGTACGGCGACGAGATCGAGACGGTGATGAACTACATGTCGAACTCCATCGTCCTCGACGGCGTGCGGGCCGAGGAGATCAAGCAGAGCCTCGACCAGGACATCCAGGAGGAACTGACACACGCGCGCCAGCTCGGCGAGCGCCTGAAGCAACTCGACGAGGCCCCGCCGGGGTCGATGGCGTTCGAGGCCAGACAGGAGAGCCTCCAGCCGCCCGAGGACACGACGAACGTCATCCACGTCATCGAGGGCGTCCTCGAGGCCGAAGAGGACGCCATCGAGACGTATCGGAGTCTCATCGACGCGGCCAGAGAGAACGACGACCCGGTCACGGAGGACCTGGCCGTGACCATCCTCTCCGACGAGGAGGCCCACCGGACCGAGTTCCGGGGCTTCCGCAAGGAGTACCGGAACGACTAGTCCTCGGACGACTCGCCGTGGGTCCCCGGACCGGCAGAGTGCTCGTCGACCTGCCCCGGACCGGCCGACTCCCGTTCGACGCCGTCGTCCCCGACTGCTTCACTCGTGTCGTCGCCAGCGCCGTCGAGCGTCGCGACGGTCGCCCACCGGTCGGCCGTCGGGTTCTGCCAGACCGTCTTCGTCGCGACGACGAACGACCCGACCAGCCAGAGCGTCAGGCCGACGACGTTCGCGACGACCGCCGAGGCGGGGAGCGTCGCCGCCTCGACGGACTGCACCGCGAGCGCGAAGACCAGCCCCCGGAACGCGCTGTTCGGACTCAGCGCGAGCAGGTACCGGAGTCCGTCCGGACCGACGAGTCCGGCCGACAGCGCGCCGACGAGTCCGAGGTCGAGGCCGACGGTCAGGAGGACGAACAGGCCGACGGCCGCCGCGATGGCGGTGCGGCCGGTCGCGGCCACCGTGGAGACGGCGACGACCGCCGCCAGCACGACGGCGGCGTAGCCCGTCGACAGCAGGACGAACCTGAGGTAGGCCGCGAACGACCCGTCGCCCCCGTGGCTCGCGATGACCGGGTTCGCGGGCGGCCCCAGCAGGGGGACCAGCACCCCGGCGAGGACGAGCGTCGCGAAGACGAGCGAGAGGACCACGGCCGCGCGCCCGAGGTACACCCCGAGGACGTACGTCCACCCCGGAATCGGGTAGGTCCGGAGCACGTGGAGTTCCTTCCCCGCCGCGTCGGACTGGATGGCGCGGTAGCCGAAGGCGACGGCGAGCAGGGGGACGAGGAACTCGACCGGCGTGAGCAGGTCGACCGTCAGGGGTACGTACCCGGTGACGCCGCTGGTCGCCGTCAGGCCGAGGACGAGGGCGACGAACCCCAGCGCCGTCCCGACGTACACCGGCGTGCGGACGACGGTGGTGAGTTCGCGGTCGACGACGGCGAACAGGCGGTCGCGGGTGGTCGTCATTCGGACCCCTCCATCCCCGACCGGACGGTCAGTTCGTCGCCGACCAGTTCGCGGAAGGCGTCCTCCAGCGACGCCGCCCCGGTGTCGTCCACGATGGACCTGGGGGGACCGGACGCGACGATGTCGCCCCGGTCGAGGACGAGCAGTCGGTCGGCGCGCTCGGCCCCGACGAGGTGGTGGGTGGCGAGGAAGACGGCGAGACCCCGGTCGGCGAGCGCCTCGGCGGTCTCGAAGATGTGGGTGCGCATCGACGGGTCGAGGCCGCTCGCCGGTTCGTCCAGCACGAGCAGGGGCGGGTCGCCGAGGACGGCCTGTCCGAGGCCGAGCAGGCGCTTCATCCCGCCGGAGAGCGCGCCGACCCGCCGGTCGGCCACGCCGTCCAGGCCGACGAGTTCGAGCGTCTCCGAAACGGAGACGTCGGCGTCGAGCAGGTCGGCGTAGAACGACAGCGTCTCCTCGACGGTGAACCCGGCACGGAAGGCCGGTTCCTGCGGACAGAAGCCGACCGGTCGGGCACCGTCGGCGGCGACCCTGACCGACCCTGAACTGGCCGGCAGGAGGCCGGCGACGACGTGCAGTAGCGTCGACTTGCCCGACCCGTTCGGGCCGACGATGGCGGTCAGGTCGCCCGCGTACAGGGAGAGGTCGATGTCGTCGAAGACGGTCACGTCGCCGAAGGAGACGCCGACGTCTGAGACCTCGGCGACCCGTTCGCCGGCGCTCATACGCGCACCTCCGACCCGTCCGTCGCGTTCGTCAGCGCGTCGGCGACGGCACCGGGTCTGACCGGACCGGCGCGGGGTGCCTCGTCGACGACGCCCATCGCGCGGAGGCCCGGAACGGACCCCTCCTGGGAGCGGAGGAGTTCGACGGCGGGCGAGCGCGCGACGACGTGCACGTCGGGGGAGTCGGCGGCGTGCCGGTCGACCGGCCCGGTCGGGTGGAACGCGCGGTCGACGAAGCCGTCTTCGTCGCGGTCGACCCCGGGTGCGCCCTCCCAGTAGTTGCCGGCCCCGTCGTCGGTCCAGATGCGGACCGGGCCGAGCGACGTGCGGACGTACTGGTCGTTCCCGACCACGTCGTTCGCGGTGACCGTGTTCGTCGGGATGAGCGTCGACGCGGTGATGCCGACCTCGTTGGCGACGACGACGTTCCGGGCGTAGTACGACCGGTAGGACCCGACGTCGAGTCCGCGTTCGTTCCCGACGACGACGTTGCCGACGACGTAGGAGGACCCACCCGCAACGTCGATGCCGACGTCGCTGTCCGTGACGCGGTTGTCGGCGACGACGTTGTCCTCGGGACCGGTCATCACGACGACCCCGGTCCGGGTGTTCGAGGCGGTGTTGTTCGCCACGAGCGTCTCGGACGTGTACATCTCGTGGACGCCGAACCGGAGGTCCTCGAACTGGTTCCGTCGGACGACGGTGCCGTCGCCGAGGTGCATGTAGACCCCGTCGCGGCCGCCGTCGAACGACGAGTCCTGGACCACCATGCGCGAGTGGATGGTGATGGTGCTCATGAACCCCTCGCGCCACGGGCTCTCGCCGTCGACGTGGACGTCCTCGACGACGGTGCCGTCGCTGTACCTGACCGTCACGCCGTTGGTGGGCGTGTCGACGTACACGTCGCCGACGTAGGAGCCGTCGGCGTGGTCGAACTCGACGCCGGAGGCGGCGTAGCCGTAGGCCCTGAGCACCTGTGCGTCCCACGCGTCGGTGTCGACGGTGACGTTCGGGCGAGACTGCGCCTCGCCGATGCCCCGGATGGACAGGTTCGTGACGGCGACGCGTGCGTCGGACGCCACGACGACGCTCCCGTTGCCGGTGCCGACCAGCCACGTCTCGTTCACGCCCGCCCCACGGACGGTGACGGGTTTGCGAACGGTGAGATTCAGGTCGGTGTACTCGCCCGCCGGGACGAGGACCGTCGTCTCGGGCGGGGCCGCCTCGACGGCGGCCGCGATGGTCGGTGCGTCCCGGCCGACGACGACCGAGACGGGCCGTTCGGTCAGGGTGCGGGCGTCCTCGGCGGCGGCGTCAGCCCAGGCGTTGCGCTCCGCGATGCGGCGCTCGGCGGCGTCCATCGAGAGTTCTGCGTCGTCGAACGGGCGGTCCTGGAGGGTCTGCCAGTCGACGACGGTGCCGTCGTACGCCTCGGCGAACGCCTCGGCGTCGCCCCGGTCAGAGAAGGGGACGACGACCTGCCCACCGGGGCGCTGGGCCCGCGAGTCGACGACGAAGTGGGCGTCCTCGACGGCGACCCACCGGGTGACGCCGTCGGTGACCCGGAGGTAGCCGTCGTCGCCGACGCCGAGTTCGGCCGGGGAGTAGTCGGTGACGTAGATGGACAGCGGGATGCCGAACTGGCGCTCGTGGCCGTCGCGGTCGAGTTCCGTCACGAGCGACGTGAGGCCCTCGTGGCCGACTACGTACCGGTACCGGGAGTAGAACACCTCGGCCTGTGGGACGGCGAGGTCGCGTTCCCTCGCCGTCCTGAGTTCCGACTGGGTCATGTCCGTCATCGTGATGGTGTCGTCGAAGTCGACGACGGACTGCTCCTCGTCGGGCGACACGTCGACCGCGAACACGCTACTGCTCACCAGCAGGACGCCGAACAGTGCGGTGAGGACGTATCGCGAGAGCACGGTTCACCGCCCGACCAGCGCCGGGGTGACGTCGCCGAACTCGACGACCGACCCGCCGTACTCGGCGGCGAACGAGTCCGCGTCGTCGCGGTTCGAGAACGGGACGAAGTCCGGACCCATCGCCCCCTGGACGTCGCTCTCGACGACGTAGTACAGGTCCCGTGCGGGGCCGAACGACGACGCCTCGGTGTGGGAACTGATGCGTGGCGTCCCGTCCGACGTCGAGACGTCGTACTCGACCGACGAGTAGTCCGTGACGTAGATGGCCTCGGCGGTCCAGCCCTGGTCGCGCATCTCGAAGACGTGCGGGAACAGGCACTGCTTCAGGGAGTCGAACCGGAACGGCGGGTCGTGTTCCTCCGGTTCGTTGTCGCGCCAGTACACCTGTCCGTTCGGCCCGGGGTGCTTCGAGATGACCATCCCGCAGACGTCACAGGCGTCCTGCTCGCCGATGGCGACGGCCGCCGGTGCCTCGCCGTCGCCCTCGCCGCCGAGACACCCCGCCAGCGCCGTCGCCGTCATCGCCGCACCCGCCCCGAGGACGGCACGCCGCGAGAGGCCGCGGTCGCTCTCTACACGCTGCTCGTCGTCTGGAACGCAGTGGTTGCACATGTGGGGACACTCGAGCGTCGGCTGCTCACGTGATATTGGCCCTCCAGAACTTTAGCAATGTCTGGCGTTCTCCGGTCGCGGTAACCGGCGAAAGTCACTTGGCCGCGGGCGGGAGGCGAGGATTTTTCTCGGCACGATTCGAGATGGTTGCCATGGGAAAATTCGACCTTGACCTGAACGCGGTCGAGGACCACCTCGAAGACGACGAACCGGGGGCCATCGAGGGGACGGTGGAACTCGGCGTCCTCGACGGGACGACGCCACCGGAGGAGTGGATCGACGTCGTGCTGGGCGGGCGCATCCTCGTACTGGACATCGAGGGCGACGTGAACGAACTCGCCTCGGGGTTCGCCCGCGACATCAAGCGCGAGGGTGGAGGGCTCGTTCACTTCCGGGGGTTCCTCATCGTCTCCCCGCCCGACGTCGAGATAGACACCGACCGCCTCTGAACTGGTCGACGGCCGACTGCGTCCGGTCCCGCCCCGTCACTCCGCGCCGACGGTCAGGTAGTGCCCGTCGGGGTCGCGTATCCTGACGCCGTCGTCTAGCGACTCGACCGTACAGGCGTCGGTACCGACGGCGTCACGGGCGGCGTCGGGGTCGCCGACGAACCCGAGGTCGACGTGGACGCCGCCACGGGCGTCGGCCAGGCCGAGGTGCGGTTCCCAGAGTTCGAGCGCCATCGGCCCCTGTAACCGCGTCCGGGTGCGTGCCTCGCCGCGGTCGACGGGGTCGAACCCGAGGGCGGTGTAGAACGCCTCCGCACGTTCGAGGTCCTCGACTTCGAGGACCACCTCGAAGACGCCGTCGATGCCCGGCCCGGGGACGTTCGTCTGCCCGAGTTCGACGCAGTTCCCGTCCGGGTCGTAGCAGTACAGCGACCGGGCGTCGCCGAAGACGTGCTCGTCGAGGTCGAACTCGCCGTCGAGTCGGTCCCACCAGTCGTCGTACTCGGCGGCCGGGACGGAGAACGCGAAGTGGGTGTGGACGCCGCCGCGGGGGACCGACGAGGGGCGGCGCAGGACGAGGTCCGTCTCGCCGGCGGCGAACCTGACCGCGTCCTCGTCCCGGCCCCGTTCGGTCATGTCGAGCGTCTCCCCGTAGAACGCGGCCGCCGGGTCGAGGTACTTGACCTCGAGTGCGAGCCAGTCCAGCGTAGAGAGCATACCGCCCGGTTGGGTGCCTGACTGTATAAACGTAGACCGCGGGCCTGGGTCACTCGACCCGACCGACGGCGAGCATGTGGCTCGACACGTCGACGACCGACCGGTCCTCGCGCAGGTGGTCGTTCACCTCGCGGACCACGTCCCGCCGGTCGTCGTCCAGGCTGTCGAACCCGTCTCGCCGGATGGACCCGACGCCCTCCAGCGCGGCCAGCGCCTCGACCGTGAGTCCGCTGTCGCGGAGGAGCGATTCGAGTTCGGCGGCGCGGAAGAAGTGGCAGTCGGCCATCAGGGGTTCGACGCCGTGTCGCGCACAGAGGTCGCCGGTGTAGTCCTGCTCGGCGACGAGTTCGGGGAGGATGGCGACGTCGTCGACGGCCCCGTCGACGCGTCCGGTCGCCCTGACGGTGTTGAGCACCGCGGCGAGCAGGCCCATCACGGAGACGAAGACGTGCCCGCCGGGCCGGGTCACGCGACGTAATTCGCCGACTGCGGTCGCGCGCTCGTCGGCGTCGACGACGTGGGAGATGGGGCCGCCGAGACAGAGCGTCGCGTCGACGGCGTCGTCGCCGACGTCGAGGTCCCGGACGTCGCCCCGGTCGACGGTCACCCGGTCGCCGAGGCCACGGTCGGCGATTTGCTCCCGGGCGATGTCGAGTTGCGTCTCGCTCAGGTCGACGAGGGTCACGTCGTAGCCCTGCTCGGCCAGCCACACCGTGTACCGGCCGGCGGCCCCGCCGGCGTCGAGGACGTGCCCGTCCCCGGGGAGGTACCGGTCGAGGTACTCGACCGTCCCCTCCCACTCCAGTCGGTGAAAGAAGTCGCGGTCGAGGCGGTTCCACTCGCGTTCCCCGTACCCGTCGTAGAACGATTCGGGGTCCGTATCGGTCGCGTCACGCATGTCCTGTACTGCACCCGTTCGCGCGTCGGCGCTTCAATGCTGTCGGTGGTGCGGGTGCGTCTGTCACACCGGGTCGGCCGCCAGCGACGGTAAACCGAACCGCCGTTGGGGGTTCTTTTAACGGTCGTGCGTCCGAAGGGAGAGACATGGCAATGAAAGGCTCCGGCACTGCCGAGGAGTACCGCGTCGTCACCGAGCACGACGACGGCTTCGGCTGGATCGCCTACCCGGACGAGACGATGCAGCGGGCGAGCCACGCCCTCGTCGTCGACGGCGAGGTCTGGGTCCTCGACCCGGTGGACGTCCCCGGCCTGGACGAGAGACTCGCGGAGTACGGCGACGTCGCCGGCGTGGTCGTCACGCTCGACCGCCACAGCAGGGACGCCGCCGAGGTGGCCACCCGCCACGAGGTCCCGGTCTTCCTGCCGAACTGGATGGACGGGGTCACGAAGAAGATAGACGCGCCGGTCGAACGATTCGGGGCCGAACTCGACGACACCGGGTACCGGGCCATCCGCCTCCACGACAACCGGTTCTGGCAGGAGGTCGCCCTCTGGAACTCCGAGACCGGCGTCCTGTGGGTGCCGGAGTCGGTCGGGACGGCGGAGTACTTCCTCGCGTCGGGCGAGACGCTCGGCGTCCACCCGATGCTCCGGGCCCTCCCGCCGCGCCGCGCCCTCGGCGGACTGGAACCGGAGGTGCTCGCCGTGGGCCACGGGCCGGGCATCGACCAGGGGGCGGCGCAGGTACTCCGTGACGCGCTGTCGACCTCCCGGTCGAAGCTGTTCAACCTCTATGTGAAGAACGCCCGGTCGTTCCTCTCGTTCTGAGCCGGTCGGTCGTCGTTTCTACAGAGAGAGTCTCGGGGCTCGACCCCGAGGCGGGTCACCAGGTCAGGCCCTCGTACGTGATGCCCTCGCGGCGCTCGACGACGTGGCGCCCGTCGACGACGACCGGGGAGGCCATCGAGTCGAACTCGGCGTCGAGGGCGGCGAACTCGTCCCAGTCGGTGACGACGGCACAGGCGTCGGCGTCCGAGAGCGCCTCGGCCGCGGAATCGACGTACGTCACGTCGAGGTCCGGGTACTTCTCGCGGAACTTCTCGGTCGCGACGGGGTCGTAGGCGACGACCTCGGCCCCGCGTTCGCGCAGGCCCTGCACGACGGGCGTCGCGCGACTCCCGCGGACGTCGTCGGTGCCGGGTTTGAACGAGAGGCCGAGGACGGCGACGCGTGCGCCGTCGAGGTCGACGTGGTCGGCGAGCAGGTCGAGCAGGCGTCGGGGCTGGAGGTCGTTCACCTCGACGGCGGCGTTCAGCATCGGGGGTTCGTAGCCGGCGTCCTCGGCGGCGGCGACGATGGCGGCGACGTCCTTCGGGAAGCACGACCCGCCCCAGCCGAGCCCGGAGCGCAGGAAGCGCTCGCCGATGCGGTCGTCGAGGCCGATGGCGTCGGCGACCTCGTAGGCGTCGACGCCGAACTCCTTGCAGACGTTACCGATGTCGTTGATGAGGCTGACCTTGCTGGCGAGGAAGGCGTTGTTGGCGTACTTTATCATCTCGCCCTCCCGCAGGCCCGTCTCGACGACGGCGGGGTCGGCGGACTCGACGACGGGCGCGAAGAGTTCGTGGAGGACGTCGAGCGCCCACTCGTCGGCCGCGGTGCCGAAGACGATCTTCTGGGGCGTCCGGAAGTTCTCGACGGCCGACCCCATCTGGAGGAACTCGGGGTTGACCGCGACGTGGACCGACTCGCCGACGGGTTCGCCGAGTTCCTCCTCGAGCGTCGGTACGACGAGGCCGTCGGTCGTGCCGGGGACGACCGTGCTCTTGACGACGACGAGGTGGTCGCCGTCCTTCTCCGCGAGCGTCTCGCCGAGCGACCGCGTGGCCGCCTCGACGACGGACGTGTCGATGCTGCCGTCCTCGCGTGAGGGCGTCCCGACCGCGAGGAACGTCACGTCGGTCTCGCTGACGGCGTCGTACGACGTCGTCGCCCGGAGCCTGGAACCGGCGTGTTCGGCGAGCAACTCGTCGAGACCCGGTTCGTGCACCGGCGACTCGCCGGCGTTGATGGCCGCGACGATGTCCTCGTCGATGTCGACGTTGACGACGTCGTGGCCGTCGTCGGCGAGACAGGCGGCGACGGTCGTCCCGACGTACCCGCTCCCGATGATGCTTACGTCCATCGCCGTTCGCTACGACGCCGCGAGTAATGATGGTGGTGGTCGCGCGACGACTCGACCCGGCACCGCTCGACCCAACTGCTTTAGACCGTTCCCGTCCTATGGGTACGCGTGATTTATCTAACGCGTGGCCTGCTGGAGACGCTGCTGGACTTCGCCCGCGAGGCGGACCCCGAGGACGTGACGCTCTCCCTCGCGGCCACAGCGGCCGGCGACCTCGACGGGCAACTCGACGTCCCGCCCGAGACGCCGGTGTTCACCGACTTCTACATGCCCGACGCCGGCGGGTCGGTCTCTGCGGTCTTCGGCGTCGACCTCGGCACGCCCCCGGGGCAGACCCACGGTCGGTTCGTCTCGCACGCCACGGGCGAACTCGCCGTGTCGCGGGAGGACGACCTCCACGCGGTCGTCATCGTCGCCGCACCGCCCTGGGGCGCGGACAACGTGGCCGCGTTCGACCGGGCCGGACGCCGGCAGGAACTCGAGGTCGTCGACGCCGTCCCGCCGGACCAGTACCTCGGGTAATCCGCCTGCTTGGGTAGTCCGCCCGCGACGGCGGTCCCGTCGCTCCCGGTCACTCCAGGTAGCCGAGGTCGCGCAGTTGCTCGGTTATCTCCTCGAACTCGGCCTCGGTCAGTTTCCCCTGCTTCTGGTGCTGGATGACGATGCTCCGCAGCAGGAACCGGACGAGGTCCGAGGTCGACGAGAAACTCGTCCCTTCGATTGTCTCTTCGACGCGGTCGGCGAGGTCTTTCGGGATGGAGACGGTGGTGTACTCGGTCACGTCCGTTCGGTCCGTGTGTGCGGTAATGTACGTTGCGGACGGGCACTTGCGGACGGGCACGTCGCGCCGTCGAGGCAGCGGGCGTCGGACCGAAGCATTTTGATGGGGGAGCGGTAACTCTCCGGCACCATGGGAGTGAGACCGCCGTCGAACGACACGAACGAGCCGTCGTCTCTCGAGTTCGGCATCGCGGCGGTAGACGCCCACCTCGACGAGTACGACGTCGAGTACCCCGCGACGACGACGGACCTGCAGCGTCGCCTCGGCCACATCGACGTCCCGTTCGACATGAACGGCAACACGCTCTCGCTCCGAGACGCGCTGTCGGAAGCCGAGCCGGACGAGTTCGAGGACGAACAGGCACTGTTGAACGCGCTCCACCCCGTGTTCGAGCGCAAGCGGACGGGGACGCGTGCCGGACTCGTCAGCCGACTCAGGACGCTGCTCCCCTTCTAGCGGGCCGACTGCTCTTTCGGCTCGGGTTCCTCCTCTCGCTCGTCCAGTTCGTCGACCAACTGGTCGATCCGGTTGCGCTGTTCGCGGTGCAACGAGACCATCGTGTCCGCGAGCACGCCGAACATCGCCAGTTGCACGCCGACGAGCAACAGCACGCCCGCGAGCATCGCGAGCACGTCGTGTGGCACGCCCTTCGCGAACCACTCGTATGCGACGAAGCCGGCGACGAAGACGCCGGTCAGTCCGAGGATGCCCCCGACCGTCCCGAAGTAGAACAGCGGGTTGTGTGTCTTCGCACGCAGGTACAGCGTGAGGAGGATGCCGCCACCGTCGCGGAACGGTCTGAGGTTCGTCTCCGAGCCGTCGGGCCGGGCCAGGTACGTGACGTCGACCACCTCGGTCGGGACGTCGTGGCGTGCACACTCGACGGCGAGTTCCGTCTCGATGCCGAAGCCCTCGGCGCGCAACGTCATCAGTTCGAACGACTCCCGGGTGAACGCGCGGTAGCCGCTGAGGATGTCGCCGAAGTCCTTGCCGTGGACCAGCCTGAAGCCGGCGTTGATGATGCCGTTGCCCAGTCGGTTGAGCGGCGTCATCGCGCCCTGCTCCATGTCGGCGAACCGGTCGCCGATGACGTGTTCGGCGCGACCGGACAGGAGCGGTTCGAGCATCGCGTGTGCGTCCGCCGGGCGGTACGTCCCGTCGCCGTCGAGCATCAGGACGTACTCGGCGTCGGCGAGGGCGACGCCCTCCCGGACCGCCTCCCCCTTGCCCTCGCCGCGGCCGTTCCCCGACTGGAGGACGACACGAGCGCCGCGTTCCTCGGCAATCTCGGCCGTGCCGTCGGTCGAATGGCCGTCGACCACGAGGACGTTCTCGAACCCCTCTGCCCGCAGTCCGTCGACGACGTCGCCGATGGTCGCGGCTTCGTTGTAGGTTGGGACCAGCACGCAGACGTCGTCACTGTCGGCCATCGGCCGGAATTCGAGTGGGGCGAGGCAAAAGAGTTGCTGTCGACCGATACCCGGAACGACCGTGCCCAGTGGTACCGTCAGACACCATGTGAGACTAAAGTATTAACAGTCAGGATAGCGGATGTAGTTGTATGAAGGCAGTCGTCCTCGCCGCAGGAAAAGGTACCCGCCTCCGGCCGCTGACCGACGACAAACCCAAGGGGATGGTCGAGGTCGCCGGCAAGCCCATCATCACCCACTGTCTCGAACAGCTCCGTGACCTCGGGGCCGACGAGTTCGTCGTCGTCGTGGGGTACCTCAAGGAGAAGATCATCAGCCACTACGGCGACGAGTTCGAGGACATCCCCATCACCTACGCGCACCAGCGCGAACAGAAGGGACTCGCCCACGCCCTCCTGTGCGTCGAGGAACACATCGACGACGACTTCATGCTCATCCTCGGCGACAACATCTTCCGGGCGAACCTCCAGGACGTCGTCCGCCGCCAGCGCGAGGACCGCGCCGACGCCGCCTTCCTCGTCGAGGAGGTACCGTGGGAGGAGGCGAGTCGCTACGGCGTCTGTGACACCAACCAGTACGGCGAGATCGTCGACGTGGTCGAGAAACCCGACGACCCGCCGTCGAACCTCGTCATGACCGGCTTCTACACCTTCACGCCCGCCATCTTCCACGCCTGCCACCTCGTCCAGCCGTCTGACAGGGGCGAGTACGAGATCTCCGACGCCGTCTCCCTGCTCATCGAGAGCGGGCGCACCATCGACGCACTCAGACTCGACGGCTGGCGCGCCGACATCGGCTACCCCGAAGACCGGGACGAGACCGAGCGTCGCCTCCAGGCCGAGACCGAGGCCGACGCCGAGGTCGAGACGGAGGACGTCGAGGATTCTGCGACCGAGGCAACGGCAGAGAGCGGGTCCGAGTGACGATGCATGCGGTCGTCGTCGCCGCCGGCGAAGGGACCCGTATGCGACCACTCACCGCCGACCGCCCCAAGCCGATGCTCCCGGTGGCCGGGACGCCCATGGTCGAGCGCGTGCTCGAGGCCGCCGAGCCGTACGTCGACGGCTACGTCCTCGTGGTCGGCTACCGGTCGGACGCCATCGTCGACTACCTCGGCGAGACCTACCGGGGACACCCGATAACCTACGTCGAACAGCGGGACCAGCTCGGCACGGCCCACGCCATCGGCCGCGCCGAATCCGTCGTCGACGAGCGCTTCCTCGTCCTCAACGGGGACGTCGTCGTGACCGAGGACCTCGTCGCCAGCCTCGTCGAAGCCGACGGGACGGCCGTCGCCACGATGCCCGTCGACGACCCGCAGTCCTACGGCGTGGTGAGCCACGAGGACGGCCGGCTGACCGACCTGGTCGAGAAGCCCGCGAACCCGCCGTCGAACCTCGCGAACCTGGGCCTGTACGCCTTCGAACCCTGCGTGTTCGACGCCATCGACCGGACCGACCTGAGCGAACGCGGCGAGTACGAGATCACCGACTCCATCGGCCGCATGCTCGACGATGGCGAGCACGTCTCCGTCGTCGAGTACGACGGGCCGTGGCTCGACGTCGGCCGCCCGTGGGAACTCCTGGGCGCCACGGAGACGCTCCTCTCGGACCTCGATGGCCGCCTCGACGGCACGGTCGAGGACGGCGCGACGCTCCACGGCCCCGTCGTCGTCGAGGAGGGCGCTCGTGTGCGCGACGGCGCGTATCTGGAGGGCCCCGTCGTCGTCCAGTCCGGCGCGGACGTCGGCCCGAACTGCTTCGTCCGCGGCGCGACTGTCGTCGGTCCCGACGTCCGCGTCGGCAACGCCGTCGAGGTGAAGAACTCTATCCTCATGGACGGCGCTGCGGTGGCGCACCACTCCTACGTCGGCGACTCGGTGCTCGGCCGGAACGTCAACTTCGGCGCCGGGACGAAGGTCGCCAACCTCAGGCACGACGACGCGACCGTCCGGATGACCGTCAAGGACGAGCGCGTGGACACCGGTCGCCGGAAGCTGGGCGTGGTCTGTGGCGACGGCGCGAAGACCGGCATCAACTCCAGTCTGAACGCCGGCGTGAAGCTGGAGTCGGGAGCGACGTCGAAGCCCGGTGAGGCGGTGATGCGGGACCGGTGAATCTGCAACCAGCCGTCTACAGTTGTTGTGTGATTCGAACGTCGAACGGCAGATTGTTAGCGACTGTGTCCCTGAATCTACGAGAGATATAAAAATACACTCCAAAGTACACGATAGCGCCTGCCCCCACCAGAACGAGGACGGTGGCGACGTTGTTCGACAGCAGGTCGTATCCCTCCTCTATTCGAAGGCCCCCAAAGACCACTCCACCCATGATGGTCGCGGCTACCCACTGTCGTGCAATCTCCCGGTACGGAACCTCGAACGCTATCAGTGAGCGAAGGTAGTAGTAACCGAGGAGCAGGCTGATCGTCACCGAGAGACTGGTGGCTACAGCGGCACCGATCCATCCATAGCGGTATATCAGCAGTACGTTCAAACTCACGTTCGCCACGACGAAGAGACCATTCACGCGGAACGCTAATTCGGGCCGGTTGATAGCGTTGAGGGTATTGAGAATCTGATTCTGATAGCTCATCACCAGGTTGGCGACGATGAGTATGACGAGAATCGTCGCTCCTTGAGTGAACTCTTTCCCGTAGATTCGAAGGAGACGTTCACCGATCACGGCGCCGCCGATCAAACCGGGGACGAGGAACAGGCCAGCGTATGCAAGTGCGTTCTCGACAAGGTTTCTGATCGCTCGAGAGTCGTTATCCGAGTCAGTGGACAGTTGACTGATCTCGGGGAACAGTGTCGTACTGATTGCGGTCGCGAATATTATAAGGAACTCTGATATGTTCCAGGCGATCGAATACACGCCAATCAACGCGGATGGGGTAAAGAGACCGAGTACAAGTATATCCGTATAGCTGAACATCTTGGATTGCAGACTGCCAAGCCAGGAGAACTTGGCGAAGTCGGCCAGGCTTCGAAAATGTCGCTTCTGTGGAAGAGATACCTCTTTCAGATTCCGGCCGATTACGACCCCCCCTAATGCGATCACCACGACGAAACCCGCAATGTAGCCGAAGAACAGGCCGACGATTTCTAGACCAGCGATAACCGCCAGTATCTGGAAGACACTCCTCGAGCCTATCTTCACGGTCGTGAGGACCCCGTTAACGTGAACGAGCCGCAACCCAGTTAACACCGAAGACACAGCAGAATGCACGAGGGTCACGAAGAGTATCAGAATAACGAATAGTGTGGCTGAAAAGCCGATGTACTGGTCGACGTAGGGCTTTGCCACGAAGAGCGCTGCGGCGGTGACGATGAACAGTACGGCGATGATAGTGGAACCTGCCGTCACGTGGCTCCCCTGCTCTTCGCCTTCACTCACTCGTTTGATGATCGCATCTGTAACACCGATACGTCCGACTATGGAGAGCCAGGCGACGAGGCCGATCGCCAGGTAGTAGGAGCCGAGTACTTCGGGACCCAGCAACCGGGCGATATAGAGTGTTGCCAGAAACCCGAACGCGGTCGCTAAGAGTTTCGAGACAAAGTACACGATCGAAGTCTGACCTATCTTCATAGTCCCTGGGTTCTTCGAGGCAACGATGTCTGGGGGAGACACCGGGATAGTCCTTCTGATTCCACCACTACATCGATGTTCGTACTGCGCGTGACCTGTCGTTCGAACGGCTACCAGCAGCGTCGTAACTAGGTGCCTACGAGTGCGTCACATGCGCCAGATTTTTAAAAGACAGAGCATCGTCGTCTCACCTCGTGGCAGTCGATAGGGGCGGTCGAACCGGACTCAGGCCGGCCCGAGGAATCTACGGGCACGACGAAACGACGAGGACTTCGACTTCGTAGTTCGAACTCATTTGTATCCGAGGGCCCTGAGCCTGTCTTCGACGGAGGTATCGGAGATGTTCCCGGTCTGGACTGGTGGGTCCGAGGAGACCTCTCGACGCTCGTCGGACTCGATCACGAACCACGGCACTTTGACCAGCTCTTCCGTGTGTACTCCGTACGGATGGCTGTACTTCCGACGGGTCGGAATCGGCCACAGGCGCTCACCGACGAGGTTGCCGTGGTCCGCGGTGATCACGGTCTTGCCAGAAATCTCGTTCAGGAGCGTCTCGACGTGAGAGAGCGCCAGGTCCAGGTTCTCGTTGTATGCCCGCCAGAACGTCTCCATGTCGAGTTCGTCGGAGCCGTTTCTCAGGTGTTCCCAGACCCCTGCCGTCTCTTCGTCGGTCGTCCCCATCGTCCACCCCTCTCCCACGAGTTCTCGTCCGGTATCCCCGATGAAAGGAGCGTGCGGTTGCATGAAGTGGATTATCAGCTTCTTGTTCGGGAACCTGGAGTGTGCGTCGATGGACGCGTCGACGACAGCCTGGGGATGCACCGTCTGCAGGTCGGAGTCCCACTCCTCGAGCAGGTCGATGACGGCGTGGAACGTTCCATCGTCCAAGTCCAGATGCGGTACGTACGGGTTCGAATTTACGTAGACGATGTCGTGAAACTCAGACCCGAGGAAGTTCCGTTCCAGAAACTCCTCGCTGCTGGACCCGAGGGAGATCCGCGACTCGAGTGTTCCATCGAGTTGTATACGGTCCGCAAACATGTCGAAGCGACAGGCGTCGAGGATCACGAGGTTGTCCCAATCTTCGTCTGTCACCGGCTTTCCGGACCCGTGTTTCATCTTGAAGACGAAGTTGTTCAGCTCGACCGGAATGTACCTGATACCGCTCTTGACGACTTCTGTGGCCCCTTTCTCTTTATATAAATCAGCTCCCTTCCTGAGGTGGTGCCGCATATGGTTGGACAATCTCGGTCGAACAATAACGCTGTCGTTCGATATACTTCCGGACGCGAGGTTCACGAGGACGTCGAAGGCGACCCGAAACCAGGGTTGTGGTGGGCGTCAGTCGTTGTGATAGCGCCTCGTGGCGAACGGTTCGACACACGACACCACCTTACCGTAAGAGTCAAACCTACCGGTCCTGAGTGAGAAACCATGGTAGGGCGGTATAATCTTACGAATCTAAAGAAGGTGATCAGGGAACCGGAGTACGTTCTCTGGGACATCCAGCGGTCGCTCTTCGACCTTCGTCACGACGACGGGATCGACGTGATGGCGGAGGACTGGGATAATCTACTGTTGTTAGACGCCTGCCGGTACGACTACTTTAAGGATCAGAATCAGATAGACGGAACGTTGCGGCCGGTCATCTCCAGGGGAAGGCGGAGCTGGGAGTTCATGCAGGGGAATTTCGTCGGAAAGACGTTTCACGATACAGTGTACGTCACCGCTAACCCACATACGGGCAAATTGGCCGACGACGTCTTTCACGCTGTAGAACCGCTGTATCTCGAACGGTGGGACGACGAACACGAGACGGTACTTCCGGGCGACGTCGTGGACGCGACGCTCGAAGCCCGTACCGAGTATCCCGACAAACGGCTCGTCGTGCACTTTATGCAACCCCATCGTCCGTATCTCGGACCGACTGGAGAGAAACTTCAGGAGGAGTACGACGTACGAGGATTCAATCGATACGTGGCCGAGAAAGAACGGCCGAGCGATCATCGGTCGTTCTCCAAGATGGTCGAGAGTGGGACGATTCCCGTACCCGAGACCCGGAAAGCATACCGGGAAACGTTAGACATACTGCTTTCGCACGTAGAGGAACTGGTGGATTCTATCGATGGGAAGACCACCATCAGCGCCGACCACGGCGAGATGCTCGGCGAACGGCTGACGCCCCTCACGAAGCCGAAACACGGACACTCGTTCGAGTATCTGAAAAACGAGATCCTGTACGAAGTTCCCTGGCTCGAGATCGAATCGGACGAGAGACGTGCCATCACCGAAGACGAACCGATACAGTTCCAGCGAGGCTCTGACGAGGAGATAGATGAGCGGCTTCGTGCTCTCGGGTACAAGTAACGCCTCCCGTACGTCATTCGGTTTCCCTCGTAACTAGTTCTTTGAGTCCGTCTAATAGCTATCACTGTCGCCACGGGAAGGATGGCTGCATTCGAGGCCGTCACCGGAGCATTGTACTAAAAATCTTGGCCGGCACGACGTGGTACCTCCTTACTAACATAATACCCTCACCGCGTAGACTCGTCGTCGATGGGCATCACCCGGAACGCGTTTCGGATTCTCCAGACCGATGGAGGAGTCGAACTTCTCAGGCGAGGATTTCGACGGTCTATCGAACCGCTTGACCCCGTATATCAGCGGGTAAAACCGGAGTACGGGACGTACACTGCAGGTGGGTCCAGTGCGACGTTCGATATGTCTCTCCGGTCGCTCGAGATGCATGACTTCGTGGACGATATGCGCTCTGAGGTCGACATTATCGAACGGATCCTGACGGACATCGAGTCAGACGACGTGTTCTACGATATCGGTTCGAATGCCGGTGTCTACTCGTGTCTAGTGGGGACAGCGTTAGACTCGGGGCAAGTGGTTTCGTTCGAGCCTCATTCGGGAATATTCGACGTGTTGGAGTCGAATATCGAGAAAAACGACGTTCCGGCCACTCTCTACAACGTTGCTCTGTCGAATCGCGACGGAGAAGCCACGATGGTCGTCCGGGGGCAAACCGGGCACCAACTCGCCAGTGGGGAGGACGATGGAACCATCCAGATCGAGACGAAACGAGGCGACAGCCTGGTCGATTCTGACGGACTTGCCCCACCAGACGTCTGCAAGATCGACGTCGAAGGTGCTGAGTATCTCGTGATCGAAGGGCTCGAAGAGACGTTAGCTCGTTCGGACTGTCGGGTGATTTATTGCGAGGTACATCCGGAGAAGATCGACACCATCGGCGGGTCAGCCGAAGCCGTGGAGTCTCTACTGAGGAATCTGGGCTTCGTGGTCGAGTACCTGGGCGAACGGCGGAGCAACTACTTCGTCAGGGCAACCCGCAGTACATAAGGCCTGCCTGGCTATTTCTTCGCAGAGGATGAGGATCGGCATCGTGACTCCACGGTACCCGCCGACGCATGCTGGCGGCGGTGAGATTAGCGTGCAACTGCTGGCCGAGCAGCTACAGAGACGTGACAGCGTCGAGACTGTCGAGGTACTCTCGTTCGACGGGGAGACGGCAGAGTCCGTCGGTGGAGTCAGCGTGTCTCGGCTGACCGACGTGCCACAGTATCCATACACCCTGCCGAACGAGATTGCGTATCGAGCACTTCGGTCACTCGACCTCGAGTACGACGTTCTTCACGCCTACAATATGCATCTGCATCCTGCAGTCGGTCGTATCTCCGCTCGATTCGACATCCCCTCGGTCGCGACGCTCAACGCCTACCCACTGCTCGATTGGGAAGACGTTAACGTCCGTCCGTCTCTCAAGCGTCGAGTGTACGAGAAGACCCTCCTCCGGTTCGAACGCCCCAGGCTGAAACGGATGATGGATTCGATCGACCTGTTCCTCCCGTTGAGCCACGACGTCGAAGAAATTTACCGGAATCAGGGATTCGAGGGTCACGACTACACCGTGGTTCCCAATATGATAGACCCCTCGTTCGATGTCCCGTCACTCTCGTCCGAGGACTCCGACGGCGGAACACTGCTGTACGTCGGTTACCTCCGCGACTCGAAAGGAGTCCGACATCTGATCGATGCGATGGCCCATCTTCCGACGGACCTCGAACTGAAGATAGTCGGAGACGGTCCGAGGCGTGACGAATTGGAACAGCGAGCAGCCGCCAGCGGTCGAGCAGACCAGATCACGTTTACTGGACGGGTCCCCTACGAGGAAGTGACACGGTCGTATGCGACGGCAGACGTGTTCGTACACCCGGGCGTATGGCCCGAACCGTTCGGACGGACGATACTGGAGGCGATGCAGGCAGGTCTTCCCGTGGTTGCGACGAACATCGGCGGCCCTTCCGAGACGGTTCCTCAGCAAGAGCTACTTTGTTCACCAGGGGACCCGGTCAGCCTGAGCGACTCGATACGACGTGCCTACGAGGACCGTACAGAGATTGGCGCCCAGAACAGGGACCACGTTCAGCGAGCGTATCATCCCGATACGGTGGTCCCGAGGTTCATGGACGCCTATCGTCGCGTCGTCCACGGGTGAGTCACATCCAGGAGACAGTACCGTCGAGTCCGGGTGCTGCGCCTGCTTCGCTCCCAGTTGAGTCGTGAAGGATATCACGTTGGGACCTGAGTTGGCTGATAATGACGACCGAATCCGAGTCCGGGGACCTCCTCTCGGAGCAGAGTATCGCAGTCGCGCACTGGGGGGAACATGCGAACGGTGGAGGGGACCGTCTTGCGTGGGAACTCGGTAGGGTGTTCGACCAGTCGTCTTTCTACACCGGCTGGGCCGACAAGTCGATCGAACCTGCGGACATAGACTCCGAACAGATTATCCAGGGGAGAGTCCTGAACTTCGCCCTCGAACGTGGCGGTCTGTTTCGTCAACTGGCTCACCTCGTCGGGTGGCAAATCGCACCGCAGCTCCGAGAGTACGACGTTCTCGTATCCAGTGGCAACGAACCGTTGTTCTACGTCGTCCCCGACGACCAGATCTGGGTAGCGTACATCCACCACACGAACCGGAGACAATCCGACCAGATCGCCGAGATTCAGTCTTCGAGACTGAAGCCGTTCTCGTTGTTGCTCTACTATGCAATCCGAGTCGCATACGACCACAACACACACAAGCCGGATATTTTCGTCGTGAATTCGGAGATAGTGAAACGGCGCGTCGTTCGATACTGGGGCGTTCCGGAAGAGAAAATCCGCGTCGTGTACCCGCCCGTCGAGACACACGATTACTCTCCGAACGATGCCGAAACTGGTGACTATTACCTTACTCTTTCCCGACTCGACTGGCACAAGGACGTCGATGGCATCGTGAAGGCGTTCAATGAACTAGACGAGCGATTGATCGTCGCTGGAGACGGTCCAGAGCGGTCGAATCTCGAAGAGTTGGCCGGAGAGAACGTTGAATTCGCCGGGTTCGTTGACGAGGACGAAAAACGCAAGTTGCTCTCCGGTGCAAAGGCGTTCGTCTTCAATGGGCGAGACGAGGACTTCGGTATCTCACCTGCCGAAGCGTTGGCTGCGGGGACTCCCCTGCTCGGAGTCAAGGAGGGGATGACCCAGTTCCAGATACTCGATGGGAAGAACGGATATCATCATACGCGCGATGGCGCTGGTCGCAGCATCGTCGAAAGCGTCGAACGCTTCGAAGCCGAGGGTGTCGAATGGACAGGGTCTGAAATAGCAGAGTTCGCGGACCGATTCTCAGTCGAGTCCTTCCATCAGGGAATCCGGGCCGTAACCGAGGAGGCGATACGTGTCTCGGATGTTACTCCCGATTGGTACCGGGAGTACGTTAGCGACCCCCGTTGAACGCCTTCTCGAGCGCTCAGTCGAAATCGTTCAGTAGATTTGGCTTCAGTATCGCGTACACGTACCCGAATCCTACCATCGCAGTGAACACGAAGATAGCGACGAGTTGCTTCACCTTCGCCAGTTCCGGGTCGCGAACGAGACTGGCCAACCGCTCCGGGACGTGCTTCGTCAGCAGGTCCTTCAGGTACTCGTTCTTGTCCGCGGACGCCTCCGGGATGAGGTGGTCCATGATACGTTTCGAGTACCCTTGCCAGAAGGACCGACTCGCCAGCCAGCGGAAGTCGCCGCGGTACTCGAACAGTTTGTGGTTCACGACGGCTTCCTTGTTGTAGATGACGCCGCGCCCGTAGTCGCGCTGGAGGCGCGCGCCGACCGTCGACTCGTGGGCCTGGATGTGTTTGTCACCCTTCCGACCCGTGTTCTCGTCGTAGCCGCCGACGTTCAACAGCACGTCGCGTCGGAACGAGATGTTCGAGCCGTAGGTGTTGCGCATCTCCTCCATGTGCTCGCCGAAGCCCTTCTCGTCACAGCCGACGAGCCAGTAGAACTCGTCGGGGAAGAAGTCGGGCTTCTCGACCTGCCAGTCGGGTTTGACGTGGCCGCCGACCGCGATGGCGTCCGTCTCCTCGTACGTCTCGACGAGGCGTTCGATCCAGTCGGGTTCCGCGACGGCGTCGTCGTCGATCATCGCGACGACCTCACCAGTGGCGAGTTCGGCGCCCTTCGTCCGACTGTAGGAGATGCCGCGGTTCTCGTCGTTGCAGTGGATGCGGACGTTCTCGACGTCGCCGAAGTCGTCGACGGTCCACTCGTGGACCTCCTCGTTCCCGTCGACCACGAGGACCACCTCGATGTCGTCGTATGTCTGTTCGAGAACACTTTCGACGCACTCCGAGAAGTACTCGTAGCGGTCCGTCGGATACGTACAGATGACGACGGAGACGTTCATCGTCCCGACTGAACCCACGACGAGCGAATAAGGGTTTTGAATCCCTCGTTCCCGAACGTATCTGCCTTCGAACGGATTACACAAGGCTTATTCGTGGCATCAGACTTTTCCCGTACAATGAGCACGTCGACCGGCGAGGAGACGGAGTCGGAGGAGGTCCCCGGCGCGTCCGTCCTCGAGGTTTTCAACAGATGGTATCACGTGCCAGGCATGGGGCTGATCATGCTCTTCATGTTCTGGATACGCCTCAAACCACTCGACAACTTCGTCCGTGGCGGCGAGGTGTTCTTCGCGGGGAACGACGCCTGGTATCACTACCGCCAGGTGTCGTGGACGGTCCGTAACTGGCCGTGGACGATGCCTTACGACGTCTACTCCGAGTTCCCGACGGGCGTCCGCGCCGACCAGTTCGGGACCCTGTTCGACCAGCTGGTCGCGACGGGAGCGCTCGTCGTCGGACTGGGCGACCCGTCCCAGCACACCGTCGCGATGTCCCTCCTCGTCGCGCCGGCGGTCTTCGGGACGCTCGTCGCCATCCCGACGTACTTCATCGGGAAGCGACTCGGCGGCCGTCTCGGCGGCATCTCGGCCGCACTCGTCCTGGCCCTGCTCCCCGGCGTCTTCCTCCGACGGAGTACGGTCGGGTTCTCCGACCACCACGTTGCCGAGGTGCTGTTCCAGGCCCTCGTCGTCCTCGGCGTCATGGTCGCCCTCCGCTCGGCCGAGCGAGAGAAGCCCGTCTTCGAACTCGTCCTCGACCGCGACTGGGACGCCCTCCGCACGCCGACGAAGTGGGCGGCGCTCTCCGGCGTCGCGGTCGGCCTCTACATGTGGGTCTGGCCGCCGGCAGTCGTGATGCTCGGCATCCTCGGCGTCTTCTTCACCGTCGCACTCGTCGTCGAGTACCAGGCCGGCCGGTCCCCGGATCACATCGCGTACACGGGCGTCGTGATCGGCGTCGTGAGCGCGGTCGTCACCCTGCTCAACCTCGACAAGTTCGGCTTCGACGTCACCTCGCTGTCGTTCCTGCAGGTCGGGATGGCGTTCGGACTGGCCGCCGGGAGTGCGTTCCTGGCCTACCTCGCGCGGGTCTGGGACCGGACCGACGTGGAGACGCTCCGGAACGCCAGCCTCGGCCCCGCGGTCTTGCTGTTCCTCGGCATCCTGCTGGCTCCCGTCGTGGGCTTCCCGTTCCTCGGACTGCCGTTCGGGTTCGTCTTCGTGTTCGCCGCCGGGTTCGCACTCGGCTCGTACTACCTGACCGAGAACGAACGGGCGGCGTACTACCCGGTCGCGATCGCGTCGACGATGGTCGCCGGGCTGCTCGCGATGCGCCTGGTCATCCCGGACACGTTCGGGCTGTTCGTCCGGAACATCAACCGGACCATCGCGCTGAACCAGAGCGACACCACGCTGACCATCGGTGAGGCACAGGCCGTCGTCCCGGCGGGCGAACCGTTCTTCCAGGTCGCCACCCAGTTCTTCGGCGCACAGTACGGTCTGACGTACATCCTGGCGCTCGTCGCGCTCGTCTGGCTCGTCGGCTACCTCTACGCCACCGACAGCTATCGTGCGGAGTACCTGTTCGTCACCGTCTGGACCGTCTTCGCGTTCCTGATGGCGCTCACGCAGGTCCGGTTCAACTACTACCTCGTCGTCACCGTGGCCGTGCTGAACGGCTGGTTCATCGGCCAGGTCGCCTCGTTCGTCGGCCTGACGAACCTCGCCGAGAAGGCGTACGACGTCGAACCGTACCAGGTCCTCGCGGTCGTCTCCGTCCTGATGCTCGTGTTCGTCCCGCTCATCCCGCCGGTGAACATGACCGGGACGACGGTCGACCAGCAGGCCGCAGGCCTCTCGCCCGGGGGGGTCCTCACTTGGAACGAGAGCCTGCAGTGGATGGAACAGAACACGCCCCAGGAGGGGCAGTACGGCGGTGCAGACGGCGACCTCGGCTACTACGACCGCTACCCGAACCAGGACGACTTCGCCTATCCGGAGGGATCCTACGGCGTGATGTCGTGGTGGGACTACGGTCACTGGATCACCGTGAAGGGCGAACGGGTGCCCGTCGCGAACCCGTTCCAGCACAACGCCAGGGAGGCGTCGGCCTACCTGCTCGCCCAGAACGAGACGCGCGGCGAACTCCTCCTCGAGGCGCTCCCGTCACAGAGCGAGGCCGACCGGCCCATCTACGAGATGAGCAACGAGGAACTCCGGACGCTCGTCGACCAGCAGACGGACCAGCAGGCCGGTGAGGACACCCGGTACGTCGTCATCGACTACCAGATGGCCGGGAGCAAGTTCGGCGCCATCGCGACGTGGACCGGCCCCGAACCGAGCACGTACTTCAACCAGCGCGAGAACGTGACCGTCGGTGGGACCCAGACGGCACTGCCGGCGACCTCCGAGCAGTACGAGAACACGATGCTGTCCCGGCTGTACTTCGACGATGCCGAGGGCATGGAGCACTACCGACTCGTCCACGAGTCGTCCTCGCAACAGCTGTTCGCGTCCATCGCCCAGAACCAGAGCGGCCAGCTCCAGGCGACCGGCTTCGTCAACCAGCCGCTGTCGAGACTGAGCCCCCGGGTCCAGGGTCAGGTCCTGTTCGGGTCCCAGTACCAGCTCTACGACACCCGCCAGGAGGCGTCGGTGAAGACGTTCGAGCGCGTCCCCGGTGCGACGCTCACCGGACAGGCCGACGTCTCGGAACCGACCGAGGTGACGGCGCGGGTCGAACTCGGGTCCGACGCGCTCAACCGGACGTTCAACTACACCCAGACCGTCCAGACGGACGCGAACGGGAACTTCGAGATAACCGTCCCGTACGCCACCGACGACTCGGTGAGCGTCGAGGACGGTAGCACCGACGTGGCAGTCGAGGCCACCGGCGACTACGTCGTCACGGTGGGCAACCAGACGGGTACCGCGTCGGTGCCCGAGAGCGCCGTGATGACCGAGGGAGGCGACCCCATCACCGTCACGTTCGACGGGAACGCCTCGGCACAGACCGACGACACGACCGGGGACGAGTCCACCGAGGACCGGACCGCCGGCGCCCTCGAACCCGCCCAGGTGCTCGCCCGGTCGGCCTGACGTCACGGCCCTCGAAGGGGAACCGTTTTCCGCGTGCCTCAGGTACCGTGAAGCGATGCGTTCGCTACTGACGGTCTATCTGAAGGGGTTCCTCATGGGGGCGGCTGATACGGTCCCGGGCGTCTCCGGCGGCACCATCGCGTTGATAACAGGCATCTACGAGCGGTTGATCGACGCCATCACGTCCGTCGACCCTGGCGACGTGGAAGTCCTGGGCCGGCTCCACACCGCGGAGGGACGTGCCGACCTGGCAGCCCTGTTCGTCCGCGCCGACGCGCTCTTCCTCGCCGTGCTCGGGTTCGGCATCGCGTCGGCCGTCGTCACCCTCTCGCGGTTCCTCCACACCGCCGTCCAGGAATACCCGGCGCTGATGGCCGCGTTCTTCTTCGGGCTCATCGCCGCGTCCGCCGTCGTCCTCTACTCCGAGGTCGACGTCAGGACGCCCCGGCGCCTCGCCGTCGCCGTCGCCGGCGTCGTCCTCGCGGTCGCCGTGACCGCCATCCCCGAGAGCCAGGTCGGGAACTCGCTCCCCGTCATCTTCGTCACGGGGATGATCGCCATCTGTGCGATGATACTCCCCGGCGTCTCGGGCTCGTTCTTCCTCTACGTGTTCCAGCAGTACGAGTACGTCACCGGGATGCTGAAGGAGTTCGTCGACGGCGTCATCGCACTCGCCGATGGCGGTGACCTGGCGGCGCTCACCGAGTCGTTCACCGTCGTCGCGACGTTCTGTCTCGGCGCGCTGCTCGGCCTCCTCACGATGTCCCGCGTGGTGAAGTGGGCCCTCGAACACTACCGCGAGGCGACGCTCACCTTCCTCGTCAGCCTGATGGTGGGCGGGCTCGCCCTCCCGCTGACGACGATCGCCGAGACGGAACCGACCTCGACCGGCGACCTCCTTCCCATCCTCGGACTCGCCATCGTCGGTGGTGCCCTCGTCCTCGGCGTCGACTTCGTGACGGACGACCTCGCGTACGAGTGACCACGAGCCGTGGCTACCGCTATCGGTGATAGCTGAAGGTTATCAAAATTGGCCAGGTGTTCATCCCTGAATAGAATAATAATCAGTATTAAGACTTTTGGCCAAGTACTATACTCGTTTGTACACTTATACACGGTATTAGTTCACAACCCTTTGCTACTTATGTAAAAAACCGTGAAATTTTATAAGTAATATTAAGATAATTTGATGTGTGTTCCCATTCTCGAATCAAGTACAATGTCCGAGAAAGGCACGATGCAGAACTGGCTATCGGAGCACCCGCGAATGATTGGCGTCCTGTTCATGATTCTCATGCTGATGATGCAGGCATCCCCCGTGATGGCGAGTGGAGCATCCGCTAGCCCGGGCCCGTAAACAACTGTTTTAATCGCCGTCCGTTACTCGAAGTTCACCGTACCGATAGCGTTGTTCCAGTGGAGCTCGTCACCGAACTCGACCGGTGAGACGGTCCACGTGAGATACTCGATCAGTTCTCTGTGGTCCAATTCGAACGTTCGCATCCGTCCAGGAAGCAAATAATACTCGTTGACCGTTTCGAGGGTGGGGAGCGCACGCGACCCGAGTTGGAGTTCCTTGGTCGGGTACGTCTGTATCGTCAGTTCGTACGTATCGTCCTCTCTCTCCTCGACGTGACAGACGAGGGGCGGCCCGCCGTCTGACTGGACGATGTCGACCGACCCGTCGCCGACGACCAGATACTGTTCCCCGATGCGCGTATGTTCGTGGACCAGTTCGACGGCCGCCCGCAGTGGAAAGCCAAGGTTGAGGAGGTGTGCCACTGCGTGGCCAATCTCGACGGCGTGTTCGTTGACGACGTCACTGAGGGTCGCGACACCACCGAAGGACCCCTTGTCGACGAGTGCCTCCGCCTGTTCGAACGACCGGCACGCGTTCAACAGGAACACGTTGACACCGATCGAATCGAGGTTCCGGACGTCGAGTTCGCCGTCGGTACATCTGAGACCCGTCGGCGTCGCGTGTCCGATGTAGTGCAGGAAGTCACAGGCATCGTCAGTCAGGAGGTCGGCGAGGTCGTCCTGCGGGACTCCGAAGTGAGAGTCGACGTTGTACGGTTGGTCCTCCCGCTTCCCGTAGACGTCGTCCAGGGTCACCTGCTCGTCGAGCATCCGGGGATCGTTGCACACCACGGTGATGTTAATCGACTCGCTGCGCTGGCCCTGTTTGAGCTGGTGCTCGAACGATTTGACGGACGCCTTCGACGCACCCATCGGAAGTTGGTCTCCGAACCACGCGTGTTCGATAGATTCGTCGTTACAGTCCGGTTCGACGAGGGACAGTGAGACCTCTTCCTGCGTCGAGTTTCGAGCGCCAGAACGACGAACCGCTGAATCGACGGTCTGCGTCGTGACGGTGCGTGAGATGGTTCGCGTCGTTCCGTGAGGGGACCTGATGACTCCGAGGTCGTTGACGATGTGCGGCACCGCTTCGACGTGCTTCGCATCTGCCGGGACGTGTGCAGTCAGACACCAGCGTGGGAGGTGTGGTTCGATGACGTCGAACGGGACCGAGAGATACGCCTCCAACTGGTTCGGGAGCGGTTGCCCGTACATTTCTGCAATGTCGAAGGGTAACTTCGGTTCGACCAGTTGTCGTTCGTAGAGCTCTACCTGGTGAATCCCCTCGGTTCTGACCACGCAGTCCAGAAAGAGGGTCTGTTTCAGGATTTGGGCGACGTCATCCTCGAAGCGACGCCCGTCAGCGAGCCCGTGTTCGAATTGGCCCATCCGTATCTTCGGCTCTGATGCGGGGACGATGTCCGCACCGAGATAGAACGCGAGGGGAGCAGCAGCGTAGACGTACTGTAACTCGCTGGGAACGCCGATTTCGACACCTGTCCCTGCAGGCGAGAAATCGTCCGGGATGTCGAGTTCGTCCCCGAGTTCGAGGAGCGGTGGATGGCCCCGGAGGGTCGGATACGACCGCTCCACGGATGTCGTTTTGAGCGCCGACGACAACGCGCTAATCGCGGTCATCACGTCGTTCGGGTCGGCCGAGGTGGTGATGGTCCCTGCTGGATTCTTGTGGTAGGTGCGGACGCCGAACTCGACGGTCGCCCGGTCCGAGAAGTCGACGCGGAGCGAATCCGCCCCGTTCCTGACGACCGGCTCCCCCTCGAAACGCCAGTAAAGCTTGACCGGTCCCGAGATGTCGAGGCTGTACACGTTCGTGTCGAGTCGGAGCTCGGTCTGGTGTGTGACGGGCCTGTCGTACGTTCCACAGGCACTTCGGAGATACACCTCTTCGGCGCGGTCGATGAACAGACGTCCCGTCTCTATCGTGAACGCAGCGTCCACCGGAAATTCGAAATCCTCGGGGTCCGTCGGCGTCGGCGAGACGGCGTCGTCGGTGACGACCTGGAGCCGTCGCTGCTTGATCTGGTCCGTGATGGCGACGCCGTACGGATCGTCCGTTGCTGTATAGCTGACTTTCATGGTGTCCCGGCTGAGGGGTCGGGCTTCGATGGGTGACGCGTGATCGTCGCCGACGTGGACGGGCGACCGCGTTCCATGCAGACGGACCCCCAACTAGCTGTCAATGTGGGATTCTGGGGGGAATCTCCGGGGGTAGCACTGCCATGGGTCGGCCCGGGCACGACTGGTTGGTGACTGTCTTTGACGTTATATACCGGTCGGGATACTTAAATTTCCGGTTGGTGGTTGTATCACAGATGAAATGTTACCAGTTGAGTACAGTGAACGACGGCCGTCGAACCTGCAGTAGAGAGCTCGAGCGACCGACCAGGCAGCGGCTAGTTCCGTGGTCGATCGGTCGTCCACTCGGGACGGCTCTTTCGCTCGACGTCGCAGCTGATACCGAGGATTACACAGGGGTCCCTGAGACCGAAGAACAGTGCGGACTGACCCACCGGCGTCAGTCGCCGGCGAGTGCCGAGTCGAGGACTTCGAGGGTGTGCCTGACCGGGTTGCCCGACCCGTGTTCCATCTGCATCGCACACGTCGGACACTCCGTCAGGCCGGTCTCGGCGTCGGCGTCAGCCATGTGTTCGAACATCTCCTCGCCGACGGCCATCGACGTCTCGTAGTTCTCGGACTTCCAGCCGTAGGTCCCGGAGATGCCCGAACAGGACTCGCCGACGTCGTGGGCCTCGACGCCGGAAACGTGGTCGAGGACCGACACCGTCTGCCCGTCGAGGCCCTGGTTGCGGGCGTGACACGGCGCGTGGTACGCGAGGTCGGGGACGTCCACCTCGTCGGCCGCCGCGAGTTCGGCCTGGAGGTCCTCGTGGAGGCGGAGGTACTCGACGGCGTCGTAGGTGTGGGCGGCGACGCGGTCGGTGTCCGGGAAGTCGAACAGTTCGGGGTACTCCTGGCGGAGCGCCATGGAGCAGGAGGTACACGAACAGACCACGTCGAACCCGTCGTCGACGAGGTCGGCGAACGTCTCAACGTTGAACCGGGCGGCACGACGGGCGTCGTCGAGCATCCCGTTCGCGAACATCGGCGTGCCCGAACAGCGCTGGTCCGGGACGCGGACCTCGTACCCGAAGTGTTCGAACACGCGGACCAGGGCCTTGCCCACCTCCGGGGTGTTGTAGTTGGCGTAGTCCCCGTGGAAGTAGGCGACGCGCTTGTCGTCGCTCTGGACCTGTGGCCCGTCGCGGTCCGACCACCACTCGCGGAACGTCTCGGTCGCGAACTCGGGGAACTCGCGCTCGGACGTGATGCCGAGCACCCGGTCGTTGAACGCCTGGACCAGTCGGTTGCCCATGACGGCGTTGGTCAGGCGGGGGACCTTCGACCCGAGTCTCGCCATGGTGCCGTAGTTCGCGAGCAGGCGGTTGCGCCAGTACTCGACCGAGCGCTTGCTCATCGACTCCTCGACGTACGCCGCCCGGGCCGTGTTGTGCATCTGGCTCAGGGGGACGTCCGAGGGGCACGCGCCGTCGCAGCGCATGCAGTTCGAGCACTTCATGATGGACTCGTCGACGTCGTGGTCCTCCTTGCGCTTGAGGCGCCACTGTTCGGGCCCCTGGAACTTCGGGCCGGGGAACTCGTCGTCCACCTCGGCGACCGGACACGACGTATCGCACGTCGAGCACTTGTAGCAGTCGTCCGCCCCGGGGCGCAGGTCGGCCTCGCCCTCGGGGAACACCTGGATCGGTTCGAAATCGCTGTCGTCGTCTGTACTCATGAATCCTCTCTGGCTTCTGGCTCTGCTCCGTCGGTCGGGTCCGCTGTGCCACCTGTCGCCTCGGTGCCGGCGCGCGTTCCGGCCTGCCACCCGGTCGCCAGCGAGACGCCGCTGGCGGCCTTCTGCAGGGCGACGTCCGCACCGCCGACGACCGCACCCGCCGCCCCGAGGTTCTCGTAGGCGACCGCCCCGTCGGCGTCGAGCGGTCGGGCGTCGGCGCCGATGCGGACGCCGAAGCGGGCGAACGCGTGGTCGCCGAACGGGTCGTCCTCGAACCAGTCGTACCGGTCGCCGGGCTGTGGGACGTGGAGGTCGAACACGGGTTCGTAGACGCCCTCGCGGTCCGAGTCGATGCCCTCGCCGACGAGGCCGCCCGTCGCGAGGACGACTTGCTCGGGCCCGTAGGGCACCCGTGCGCCGTTCCGGTCGACGACGACCGACTCCACGCGGCCGTCGTCGGCCTCGAAGTCGACGACGGGGACGCCGGTGACGAGTTCGACCCCCGCCGCCTCCAGTGCGCTGCGAAGGTGGTTCCTGAGGCGGCCACCCGCGATGCTCGGCGGGCCGGTCGGCACCTCGAACACGGCGACGTCGTGCCCGGCGTCGGCGAACGCGGCCTCGAGGTCGGCACGGACCCGGTCGGGGTCCTCGCCCAGCACGGCGGGGAAGCCGACGCGCTCTGCGTCCGCGACCTGTGGCGCTATCTTCTCGGCGAGTTGCTCGCGGACGGCCGCGTTCGATTCCAGCAGGTTCGCGTACCGGGTCCGCTTGGCGTCGTCCCGCAACCGGGGGAACCGGACGGTGACGCCGCGCACGTCGCCCGGGACGGTCCCGGCCAGTCGGTCGGCCGCGAGTCTCGCGTCGAAGTCGGCGTCCGAGGCGAACCCGACGAGCAGCGTCTCGCGTCCGTCGCCTGCGACGCCGGGTGCGACGCTCGCCGGGTACCGGTACGTCGGCTTGACCGTCCCGTGGGTGGTCGGCACCAGCGCGTTCCGGTCGCCACCGCGGTACGCGTCCCCGGTCACGTCGTCGAACAGGTCGAGGCCCGCCCGGAGCGCGTCCGTCCCGACGACCCGGTACGGGTGCGAGTCGGGGAGGTCCGCGAGGGCGGCGAACGGGTCGGCGACGAGGTCGCCGTCGACCCGGCCGAGCACGTCGACGAGACCAGACGCCTGCCGGAGGGTGCTCTCCGCCTTCGAGACGAGGGTGACCGACGCGCCGGTCCGGGCCGCCGAGAGCGCGGCCACCGACCCGGCGAGGCCGCCGCCGACCACGAGGACGTCGGTTCGGATCACGTCCGGTCGCCCCCGGGTCCGCCGTCGGTTCTCGCCTCGTCCTCCGCCGCCGGGCCGCGGGCGAAGGCGTCCCAGTCCACGTCTTCGTCGTCGCCGTCGCGGTTCCACGTCGTCGCGTGGAGCAGCTGGTTCAGCATCGCCTGCGAGAGCTGTTCGCCCCACAGCGCGTGACGGTGACCCTTCCAGCGCTCGTCCCAGAGTTCGGTCAGCGACTGGTCGACCGTGCCGGCGTCGTACTCGGGGTGGAGTTCGTTGGCCAGTCGGTGACAGCAGAACCCGCCCTGGCAGTTGCCCATCGACGCCCGCGTCCGGATGCGGACGCCGTTGAGTTCCGTGCCGGCCTGGTCGATGGCGTCGCGCACCTCGGCGCGGGTGACCGCCTCGCACTCGCACAGGACGGGGTTCGGGTCGTCGGTGTCGAGCACGTCCGGCGCCCGGGAGCCGAGTCGTTGCTTGCTCCGGCGGGCGACGGGCGAGCGCAGACCGAAGTCGGCCATCGCCTCGTCGAGTCGGTCGAGGTTCTCGCTCCCCGGGAGGGGTTCGTCGGCGGTCGCGCACGACGCGCGCACGCCGAGGACGTCGCAGACGTGGTCGGCCACGTCCTCGGCCATCATCCGGTAGGTGGTGAACTTCCCGCCGACGACGGTGGCGAAGCCGTCGATGCCGTCGCGTTCGTCGTGGTCGAGGAGGAAGAAGTCGCGGGTGATGTCGGTGGGGTCTGCCGTCCCCGTCTCGGGCGGTTCGTACAGCGGCCTGACCCCCCAGAACGACCGGACGGTCCGGGCGTCGGCGAGGATGGGGACGAGCTTCGAGAGCTCGTCTATCATGTGGTCGACCTCCCACTGCTCCTCGGGGTAGTCCTCGGGGTCGGAGACCTCCTCGTCGGTCGTCCCGAGGATGGCCGTCGTCTCGTGGGGGACGACGATGTCGGCGTCGCCCTTCGGCTTGCACCGGTTGACGACGGTGTCGACCTGCCGGACGTTCATGACGACCATGACGCCCTTCGACGGGCGGACCTCCACGTCGACGCCCGCCATCTCGCCGACCTGCCCGGACCACGCGCCCGTCGCGTTGACGACGTACTCGGCCTCGATGTCCTCGGTCGTCCCGGGCACGCCGTGTTCCCGCTTGCCCGGCCCCGAGGTGTGTTTCACGCGCGCCCCCGTGACGCGGTCGCCGTCGGTGAGCAGGCCGACCACCTCGGCGTGGCTCTCGATACGTGCGCCGTGGTCGACCGCCGAGACGGCGTTCGCCACGACCAGTCGGAACGGGTCGACGGCCCCGTCGGGGACCTGGATGGCCCTGTCGACGTCCTTCGCGAGGTAGGGTTCGACCTCGCGTGCCTCCGGGCCCGAGAGCACCTCGGCCGGGATGCCACACTCACGACAGCCCCGTAGCTTCTCCTCGAAGTACTCAGCCGAGTCCTCCGGGCGCTTGACGAACAGGCCGCCGGTCATCTCGACGCAGTGACCGGCGATGTCGCGCAGGACGCGGTTCTCCTCGATACACTCCGTGGCACTGGCCTGGTCCGCGACGGCGTACCGACCGCCGCTGTGGAGGAGGCCGTGCATGCGGCCGGTCGTCCCGTGTGTCAGGTTCCCTTGCTCCACGAGGGTCACGTCGACGCCGCGCATCGCGAGGTCGCGCGCGATGCCGGTGCCGGTGGAGCCGCCCCCGATCACGAGAACGTCGGTAGTCGTTGCCATCCGGTTGTAGACACTGCGTGCCGCGAGCACTTCATTTTTTATCCTCAGGTGGGGGGTGCCAGTAACGACCCGTTGTCAGAGTCCGGTTCGAGTCGATTCGTCGCCGCAGTACCCGAAATAGGCGGCTAACAGGCCGAGAGAACCGGGAGAGTGTGAACGACCCACACAAGTTTTAACATGATGGACCGTGGTGTTTACTGGTAATGGTGGGCTGGAAGTAAATATTCGCCCACCGGCACGGAGACAACTATGGCAGGTACGACATACGTCGGCGCGATCGACCAGGGAACGACAGGGACGCGCTTCATGGTGTTCGACCACGGCGGGCAGGTCGTCGCCAACGCGTACGAGAAGCACGAACAGATATACCCGGAACCAGGCTGGGTCGAGCACGACCCGATGGAGATCTGGGAGAACACCAAATCGGTCGTCCAGACCGCGCTCGGCGAGGCCGACCTCGACCCCTCGCAACTCGAGGCAATGGGCATCACGAACCAGCGCGAGACGACGCTCATCTGGGACCCCGAGACGGGCAAGCCCGTCCACAACGCGCTGGTCTGGCAGGACCGTCGGACCACCGACCGCGTCGAGGAACTCGAGGCGGAGGACAAGGTCGAGTGGATCCGCGAGAAGACCGGCCTCGAGGCCGACGCGTACTTCTCGGCGACGAAGGCCGAGTGGCTGCTCGAGAACGCCGACCCCATCAAGATGGAGCGCGCCCGTCCCCAGGACGTCCGCGACCGGGCCGAGGCCGGCGAACTCCGGATGGGCACCATCGACAGCTGGCTCATCTACAAGCTGACCGGGAACCACATCACCGACGTGACGAACGCGTCCCGGACGATGCTGTACAACATCCGGGACATGGACTGGGACGACGAACTCCTCGACGAGTTCGACGTGCCCGAGAGCCTCCTGCCCGAGGTCCGTCCGTCGAGCGACGACGAGACGTACGGGACGACCGACCCCGAGGGCTTCCTCGGTGCGGAGGTTCCCGTCGCCGGCGCGCTCGGCGACCAGCAGGCGGCGCTGTTCGGCCAGACCTGTTTCGACGAGGGCGACGCGAAGAACACCTACGGCACGGGCTCGTTCTTCCTGATGAACACCGGCGAGGAGGCCGTCGCGAGCGACCACGGCCTGCTCACGACCATCGGCTTCCAGCGGTCGGGCGAACCCGTCCAGTACGCCCTGGAGGGAGCCATCTTCATCACCGGCGCGGCCATCGAGTGGCTGGAAGACGTCGAACTCATCAAGGACCCGGCCGAGACGGCGGAACTCGCCCGGAGCGTCGACTCCACCGACGGCGTCTACGTCGTCCCGGCGTTCACCGGACTCGGCGCGCCCCACTGGGACGGTCGCGCCCGCGGGACCATCGTCGGGATGACCCGTGGCACCCGGCGCGAGCACCTCGTCCGGGCGACGCTCGAATCCATCGCCTACCAGACGCGCGACGTCGCCGAGGCGATGGAGGCCGACTCCGGCATCGACATGGGCCGCCTGCGCGTCGACGGCGGCGCGGTGAAGAACAACTTCCTCTGCCAGTTGCAGTCCGACATCCTCGGGACCGACATCGTCCGCCCCGAGGTGGACGAGACGACGGCCCTCGGGTCGGCGTACGCCGCCGGCCTCGCCGTCGGCTACTGGGAGACCGTCGACGAACTCAGGAAGAACTGGCAGGTCGACCGCGAGTTCGAACCCGAGGGCGACCGCGAGCAGATCGAGGCCAACTACGCCCGCTGGGACGACGCCGTCGAGCGCAGTCTGAACTGGGCACAGGAGGGAGGTGACTGACGATGTTCGACCCGATCCCGCTGCAGTTGCTCGGCTACACTGCCCAGGAGTGGGTCGTCTTCGGCCTCGCCGCCTTCGCCGGCGGCGCGTTCGGTGCCTCGCTGGGTGCCCTCCCGGCGTTCATCTTCACCGGGTTCATGGTCGTCGCTGGTGAGGCGGTGAACACCCTCGGGCGGAGCGTCAGCGGCGCGATGGAAGGGCCCGCCGCCGAACTCGGTTCGGTCGGCATCACCGGACTCATCGCCTTCGGCCCGCCGTTCTCCCCGGCCATCAGTTTCGCCGGCGGTGCGGCGGCGGCCGCCTACGCCGCCGACAGGGGCTACATGGAGAGCGGCTTCGACTACCACAACGCGAAGGACATCGCGTACGCCCTCGGGACGAAACCGGACGTGCTCGCGGTCGGCGGCGTCTTCGGTATCATCGGGCTCGTCCTCACCCAGCTCTCGGCCACGTTCGCCGCCCCCTGGGACCCCATCGCGATGGGGGTCGTCCTCTCGGCGCTCATCCACCGCATCGCCTTCGGGTACCCCATCATCGGTGAGGTTCGGGGGAACATCCTCGACATGAGCCCGTTCGAGCGCGAGGAGATGCGCGTCGTGGGCGACGCCGCGACGTCGGGCGGCGGCGGCGACACCGCCACCGACGGTGGCACCGCCACGTCGGACCGCCTCCTCGTCGAACCGTGGCTCCCCCACCAGTACAAGTGGGCCAACGTCGCCATGCTCGGGTTCGTCGTGGGCATCTTCGGCGCGTTCGTCGCGCTCGTCACGGAGAGCTACTTCCTCGCGTTCGGCATCAGCGCGGCCACCCTGGTGTTCCTGAACTGCGGCGTCGAGAACATCCCGGTCACGCACCACATCACCATCATCTCCTCGACGGCGGCGCTGGCCATCCTCGGCTTCGGGGCCGGCGGCGAGGGACAACCGGCGCTGCAGGAGGGCGCGTTGCTCTTCGTCGACGCGGCACCCGCCGACCTGCCGGCCATCGCGCTGGTCGTCGGTGCGGTGTTCGGCATCATCGCCGCGCTCTTCGGCGAGCTGTTCCAGCGCGTGTTCTACGCCCACGGCGACACGCACTGGGACCCGCCGGCAGCGGCGATCGTGTTCGGGTCGCTGCTCATCGCACTGCTGTACCTCGCAGGGATCTTCCCGGCCCCGGGATACGTCCCCATCCCGTGACGGGGCGGTGAAACCGCCGCGTCAACAGGCAATTTATTGCACCGACTCTCGTAGCCGCGCTACGACGCCACTGCAGTTACCAGTTCGACACGTACGATGGATCTGAAAGCACGGATACGCCGCCGCCAGCGAACCGGCGACGACTCGCCGGTCGTCCTCGAGTACGACGCCGTCAGCCCGGTCGCCCACGTCGAGGAACCGACCGGCCGGGGGCCGGTCCTGGAACGACTGCTCGACTTCCTCGACCCGGTGTTCGACCGTCGGCTCCCCCCGAACGCCTACGTCTGGGGCCCGCCCGGCTCCGGGAAGTCGGCGGTCGTCACGGCGCTGTTCGCCCACCTCGACAGGCTGCTCTCCCAGACCGGGTCGGTCATCCACACGACGACGCGGGCGCGACCGAGGCCGGCCCCGTCGTTCGTCTACGTCGACGCCCGACTCGCGGGTAGCGACTTCACGCTGTATCACGCCGTCCTCGACGAACTCGTCGACGAGTCGGTGCCGAAGCAGGGCGTGCGGACGGAGACGCTCCGGTCGCGGCTGGAGGACCGCCTCGCCGGACCCGACCAGCAGGCGGTCGTCGCCGTCGACCACGTCGGCGAACCCGACACGGTCTCGCTCTCGGCGCTGGGCGAGACGTTCGAGCCGATGACCGACACGCTCACCTGGGTCGCCGTCGGTCGCACGCCGCCGGCCGAGTTCCCGGCCGACGCGCTCCCGCCCGAGCGCATCGAGGTGCCCTCGTACCGCCAGCACGCGCTGGTAGACCTGCTGACGAGTCGCGCCTCGGACGGCCTCGCCCGGCAGTCGTTCGAGCACGAGCAGATCCGTCGCATCGCCGACTGGGCCGAGGGCGACGCCCACGACGCACTCGCCGCGCTGTTCGGTGCGGCCGACGTGGCGACGACGGCGGGCCACGGCAGCATCCGCGAGCGCGACCTGAACGCTGGGATGAACGCCGTGCCCCGGCCGTCGGTCGCGCTCGGTCGGGTGCTGACCCTGCCCGAGAACCGGCAGCTCGTCCTCCGGACGCTCATCGACCTGCCCGAGGCGGAGGCCACGTCGGTCAGCGACGCCGCCGACGCCATCGCCGACTCGTCCCGGGTCGACCTCACGGCCGCGACCGTCACCCGGTACCTGTACGAACTCGCCGAGGTCGGCATCACCGACCGCGTAGCGAGCCAGCGACCGACGGACGGCGCGGGTCGACCCCCGAGCCGACTCGAACCGCGGTTCCCGACCATCGTGTTCCGCCGGCTGTACGACCTCCAACGCGAGTGACGGCGTGACGCCGGTGTGACCGAACCGGCGACGTGTCATCCGGCGTGAACAGCATCGTGGTCTCGGACGCGTTCGTCGCCACCGTCGAGTACGTACTCGATCGACGAGGGGTCGGTCTTCCCTGGGGATAATTTCGTCGTCCCTGAAGTTTCGACGGTCCGGTCTACGCGACCGTGCTGCATCGAACGCGCGTATCGTCGTGGGTCCAGGGGAGGTGCACGTACGCCGTCCCGCGTTACACGGCTGTAGCTGCGGGGGGTGTCACGGATCGATTCTACAGCTCGACGACGCCGGTTCCTGCTCCCGTCTGTTCTGGGTGCGAGAGAAATTCGCGTTTGGTGTACTCATCGCGTATCTCTTTCCAGAACCGACTCACTCCGTTCCACCATTGTCGCCCGACAGAGACGTGCCGTTCTCGGAGGGCCTCGGCACGTCGGAATCGCGTCGCCTTCTCTCGTTGGTCCGTGGCGTGCCGTTTGATGTCGTGAAATACGACGACTCCGTCGTCGCCAACCAAGCGTCGGTACATCTCGAAGTCCTGGTTGACGCCCTCGTACGAGCGATCGCCCCCGACAGACCGACCGCACGCTGGGCGTGTTCGACACCTTTGGGTCGTTCGGTGGCGTCGCCGCCCCAGCCGCGGTGGTTCTCTTCATGGGCCGCCCAGGCGTGGTTGGAGCGAGTTGGCGTACGACGGTTTTCTCCTCGCCGGCGTCGTCGGAATCGGCGTCGGTGCCGCCGTCGTCTGCCTCGGTCTGGGTTCCCACGGTTATCGCCCGGTCCGCAGCGCGTACCTCGTGTCGACCATCCCGACAGCAGTCACCGGTGGCAATCTCGGCGCGGTCCGTACGCTCCTGATGGTCGCCCGCGCAGGTTCCCCCGCACTCGTCGGCATCCTCTCCGAGACAGTGGGGTTCCAACCCGCGTTCTGGCTCCTCACCGAGTCAACTCGTAGATACCCTCCCGGTAGATTGGCTCGACATCCTCGTAGTAGGTGTGGATGTACTCGTCGATGGCACCCATCTCTTCCATCGTGGCTGATCCAGGTATATCGCTACGCATGTCAACGACTTCTCTGATTCAAGTTCCACAATCGGTTCGAAGCGGTTTCCGTTCCGCAGGGTGCTCTAAAGACTCGCTACGCTACTATTGGTTGTTCCACAATCGGCCTGAACCCCCGCAAGTAGAGCTGTACTCCCTGTTGTGAACTGATTGTGGACGGGGCTTCTAGCGCGGGGTCGATGAGTGAGGATGCGCCGAATTTCGTCGAAATCAGGAGGTTGGGCTCTCGATGGGGGTGTTCGTGCGTCGTTCGACGTGCGCAAACTGAGGTGTCGAGTGGTCTCTCTGGGAGACCTGATTTTCCACAATCGGTCGCTGTCGTGCGGTTTTGTCTGTGAGGGGATTCGTCGAACGGGACTGCAGGTTTCCTGCGAGATCGTGGCGCTCGCGTTTCGGTCGAATCCGGGCTTCTCAGGGGTCCTATACCGACACCGAGGTTTCCAGACCAGGCCATCAGTTTGGCTCCGCTCTCGTTCCACAATCACCTCCATCACAGCGATAGCGTCCCTCTTGCGGGGGCTGAGGCCGATTGTGGAACGACGCAGACCGAACGAGCGAGGCTATCGGGTGTTGTCAGCGAGTTTCAGGACACTATTCCGATTGTGGACGAACCCCCTACCTCGCCGACACGTTATGGCGGGCTGTTCGAGGCCCGATCGAGCACCAGAGCACAGCGACCTCCAGTGTGTGTCAGCCACCCACCTCCCGGAGTGTGAACATGTACAATTGTATGTGCCGTCTGCAATCGTGAGCGCCTGGCCCAGAGCCCCGGCGAGCGGCTGTGTCTACATTCTCGACAGCCACCGTATTTTTGTATGGGTTGATACGTAGAGGGGGCTTGTCGGAGCGTGGGCTGGGAAGAGGAGAGCGACTCGTCTCCGAACTCGAAACGGCGTACGATGAACCAGTCCAGTATGCGACATTCAGAGCGCCGGAGTGGACGAGACTCGTCGTGAGCGGTTCTGAACTCGGGAAGTTCGACCCGTATCCCAGCATCGGCTGCAACTGGCTGACTGGTGGCGATACGCTCGCTGGTGCCGTCGATAGACTACAGGCCGGAGAGTTCGACGACGAGTTCCCAGGCGTTGTCGAGAAGATCGCAACGCTACGTCGACAGTTCCCCGATCATGGGATCGATGCGGTCATCGTTCGACAATACGAGAAGATCTGGCCACCGGTGACCCTCGACGGGAATCATCGGGCCCGGGCGGCTATTCTGGCGGCAAGGTTCTGGCGGCAAGGGATGGTCTGGACGTGGAGTTGGAAGTGTACGTCAGTCACGTGGTCGCCACTGGAAGACATCCCGTTTGAGCAGGTGCACACGCCGTAGCATCGGCCAGAAGGATACCCAGTCTGTTTGCTACAACGTCTCTGGTACATTCACAACCCTACGGACCGGCTATTTCGCCGAATATGGCTCTGCTGAACCCTCAGCCCATGAACTGTTTCAGGGCCTGTGCTGCATAGAGAGCGCAAATATAGCACACCATGCTCCGTAATCGGCGCCGGCATCGTTCGCTCGGCGTCGACGGTTCAGGTATCAGTTTCGCTCCCGACGCGACAATTGGAATGAGAGTATATACTTATCTCGCCGCGGTCCGCCCATACGTCACCACACCGCGCTGTGTCTGACAGATTCTGCGTGGGGTTCAGTGCCTCGTGCCGAGTGCTCGTGTTGCCTACAGGTCGCGTGTCCAGTATGTGTCGAACATCGGCGGTGAACGCCACCAAGAGCCCTGCTTCGGCCGTCCCAGGGCCTGAGAGTCCCTATTCGACGTTCATTCGGTCGCGACGATGCAGGAGGTAGCCTGCTGCACCGAGACCGGTAAGTGCGCCCAGAACACCGTAGCCCGGTATTTCAATGACAGAACTCGGAGTACCGTCCTCGGGGCGTGGCGGACGACCGTCGCCTGCAGCTATCGCGTACAGGTTGTCACTCGAATCCCCGATGTAGACGGTCCCGTCGGCCACCGTCGGTGATGTGTGAACCGGACTGTCGAGTTCGAAGTGCCACAGTTCGTCGCCCGTCTCGGCGGCCACTGCGAACAGGGTGAGCCCAGTCCCGACGAAGACGATTCCGTCACGGGGGCGACCGACTCGTCCGGCCCCTCGGCGGGGAGAACCACGGCTCGCGCTGGACGTCGCTGGTCGTCCTGAACCATGTACAACCCACCTGGTGACGAGTTCGCGGAACTGCGTCCACCAGATGCGTGACAGCACGGCGCAAGCGTCTCATCGTCCATGGATGGTGCCGGATCGTGTCACCAGTACAGGCCACGATTGCTACTCGTCCGTGTCCATCACCCAGACAGACAGTGCCCGGCCACCATGACCGAGCACTCACCGAACGCGTAGAGGTCTCCGTGATTCGACGCGAGGAAGACGAGGTCGGAGGTGACCGCTGGAGTCGCGGTTCGAGCGTGTTCGTTGCGGCCCATCTCCACTCGACTCAGCTCCTCACCGGTGGCGGCGTCGACGACGAACAGGTAGCCGTACGACCGATCACGTTCGATAACCCCCGGAGTATAGACGGCGTCACCAGAGACGACGGGCGTGTTGTCGAGGAAGAACCTCGGTTCACCGCGCTTGCTCTGCCACTGCTCGTCTATATCGAGCCCAAATCGCCAGACGCGCTCACCCGTCTCGAGCCGGCGAGCTTCGAGGCCGAAGTACGTCGCGAGATAGACGCGCCCGTGGGCTACGCTCAGTCCAGCCTCTGCCCACCGGTGACCGATCGGCACCTGCCAGCGGAGCGAGCGGTCACTGCGGTCTAGTGCGACGAGCGTCTTCTCCTGGTTGCCGTGCTCGAGCGGCACGAGTAGCAGGTCGTCGACGACGGTCGGAGTCCCGTCGATCGGCGCCTCCCAGCGCCAGCGCTCTGTGCCGGTCGCCATATCGAGCGCGACGAGTCCCTCACCGAGAAACGGGACGTAGACCACGTCGTCGGCCCCAGTCAGTTGCCACATTGTCTGCCACTCGGGGACGGCCACGTCCCAGCGTTCCTCACCGGTCACAGCGTCGACACCGTAGACGACCTCGTCCTGGTCGTCCTCGACCTGTGAGTCGTACGTTCCAGTCACGACCAGGTCGTCGGTCACGACGGGTGTGACGACGTCGGGCGCTTGCTGGTCGCCATAGAGGTTGTCGAACGCCCACTGTACGTCCCCCTCGGTGGTGAGCATCGTCAGTCCGGGCCTGGTCTGGAGGAACAATCGGTCCTCGTGGACGACCATCGAGTCCGAGTGATAGAAGTAGTAGGACTCGTCGGTCCGGAAGAGTTCGGTCGTCCACCGGGAATCGCCGGTCGCCGCGTCGAACGACTCGACCCACGCCCCACCGCGTTCGTCGCCTCTCGAGTCCTGTGAATAGCCGAGATAGAGCGTGCCGTCGTCGAGGACCGGCGAGGGGATAGCCGCAAAACTGTCTGGGCGTTTCCGGTGCCAGACGGTGTGGAGGTCCGTCTTCGGACCGTCGGTGGTCGCGTACCCGGTGTGGCCGTTGGTCAGGGTGCGACGGGGCCAGGAACCATCGGCAGTTGGCTGTTCGAGCGTGAGACAGCCGGCGGCGGTGATACCGACGCCTGCCGAGACGAAGCCGAGGAGTTCTCGGCGGGAGCTGGAGGGCATATATGAACTATGTCATACTGTTTCTGCATAATTCTTCACCACAGAGCTGCACCGATCTCGAGCTGGCACCCATCCTGGACCTTCCAGATTCCCAGCTATGAAACAGAGGGCGATCGCGTGCTGAATCCGTGCGCTGCATGCGGCAGGCAGGTTCTGCCAGACCCGCAATAGACGATTCAAAACGAGCAATGTATGGCGTTCGTAGGTAGTGTGTGTCGAACGCCACTCGGTGGAGACCACCTGGAGCCCTGTTTCTATAGTCTCGGAGTGTTCCTACTCGGCGTCCAGTGCGTACAGGTTGTCATCAGTACTCCCGACGAAGACGGTCCAGTCGGTCACCACCGGCGACGACTCGATTTCACCGTCGGTTTCCAAACGCCAAAGTTCGTCACCGCCTGTTGGCTCGGTTCCGCCCACCGTGAGTGGGAAGCTGGCCGTTCTGGCGCCAGGTTTCGCACGGCTCGCTTTCTCGCTCGGACGGGAACGACAAGACTCGGTGAAGACCGCCTGGAGCCCTGTTTCGACCCTCTCGGAGTGTTCCTGCTCAGCGTCGACGTTTCAGGAGGTAGCCTGCCGTAATCGAGAGGTATCCTGCTGCACCGACTCCGGCGAGTACGTCAGGAATACCGAAGCCCAGTATCGCGTCGTCAGAACTCGGGGTACCGTCGTCGGAGCGCGGAGGACGGCCGCCAGAGCGCGGAGAACGGTCGTCAGGGCCCGGAGAATCGTCGTCACCTGCATCGAACGCGTACAGGTTGCCATCGGAACTCCCGACGAAGACGGTGCCGTCGGTCACCGTCGGCGACAGGTGAACCCTGTCTTCGGTTTCGTATCGCCACTGTTCGTAGCCCGTCCCGGCGTCCACTGCGTACAGGTCGCTCTCGTCAGAACTCACGACGAAGACAGTGCCGTCGGCCACCGTCGGCGACGAGACGATGTCGTCACCGGCCTTGAAGTGCCACTGCAGGTCACCCGTCCCGGCGTCGACCGCGTACAGGTTACCGTAAAACCGATTCTGGTCCACGCACCCGACGAAGACGGTGCCGTCGACCACCGTCGCCGACGCACTGGAATAATCGCCGGTGATGAGTTCCCACTGTTCGTCGCCCGTGTCGGCGTCCAGTGCGTACAGTCTCGAATCCACGTGGAGGAAGACGGTGCCGTCGGTCACCGTCGGTACCGCGGGGATGCCGCCATCGGGCTGGAAGTGCCACTGTTCGTCGCCCGTCACGGCGTCCACTGCGAAGAGGGTAGTTGCGTAGGGGGTGTTTTTGGTGCTCTTGACGAAGACGGTGCCGTCGGCCACCGTCGGTGGCAGGTAAATCCCGTCGTCGGTTTCGAATCGCCACTGCTCCTCGCCCGAGTCGGCATCCACTGCGTACAGGTGCTGATCGTTACTCCCGACGAAGACGGTACCGTCGGCCACCGTCGGTACGTGCCTGATCATGTCGTCGGTTTCGAAGTGCCACTGTTCCTCGCCCGTCTCGGCGTCCACTGCGTACAGGTTGTCGTCCCAACTTCCGAAGAAGAGGGTGCCGTCGGCCACCGTCGGGGACGGCGGTCCGAAGAGGTCGGGTTCGTAGTACCACTGCAGGTCGCCCGTCCCGACATCCACCGCGTACAGGTTGTCGTCGTCACCCTCGACGAAGACGGTGCCGTCGGCCACTATCGGCGACGACGTGATACCGTGGTCGGTCTCGTAGTACCACTGCAGGTCACCCGTCCCGGCGTCCACCGCGTACAGGTTGTCATCGTCACTCCCGACGAAGACGGTTCCGTCGGCCACAGTCGGCGAATGACCGATTTCGCCATCGGTTTCGAACCGCCACTGTACGTCACCGCCAGCAGGCTCCGTTCCGGCCACCCTGAGCGGGAGGCTGGCCGTTCCGGCGATTCCCGCGCCTGTCAGCCGTAACATCGTACGCCTGTCGACAGCCATTGGTCACAATTCTCATACAATTTATTTAAATTGGCTGGATTGTTTTGAACCGTGACCGTTACGGGAGCGACCGACTCGACTAGCCTCTCGGCGGAGGGGATTCCGATTACGTCCCACGCCGGACGTCGCTGAACCGGCTGAACCCATCCTCTATCTCTCGTATGGCAGTTCTCCCAGCCTCTGCAGAAGTCGGATGAGGCGGCAAGATGCAGGGAGCGTATCGGGGACTGTCCTCCGGGTAACTGGGGAAAGGTGTGTTCGACAGACTCGGACTATCAGCTAGTCCAGTTCGATGGTAAATACATCACCGGGTGTCCCTCACGGAAAACATTTATAGTTGTTAGAAAGTCACGACACATGGTCCCTCTCCCACGACGGAATGTAAACCGTCCCGGTCTGGTAGTAACCGACCTCCCCACTGCCTGTAGCTCCAGATTTCCGTCGCCACAGGGGAAGACCGGCGCTTCGGAGTCACCCGTGACCCGTCACCGAGCGACGAGGGTATTTTACAGCCTCCAATGAACCGTCGAACGTTCCTCCAGAAGACGTGTCTCGTGGCCGGAATCGCCGGTTCGAGTTCGGTACCGGTCGGTGCACGGAGCGACCAGCGCTCTCCGCCCCCCGGAGTCGCGTGGCGACGCGACTTCGAGACCCTGGCTGTCAGGGACGCGATTCGGGCCCACGGAGGCGGATTCCTTCTCGTCGGCCTCACGAGGGACAACGCGGGACACCCGGACCCACCAGTTCGGGTCGCCGTCATCGACCCCGATGGATCCGTCCGGCGCTCGCGGGAAGTGCGTCCAGACGTCTCCGGGTCCGCCGACCGGTTGGACCTTGCCCTGCCAGCCGCCACACGAACGGAGAACGGCTACGCCATCGCTGCTGGGACGTGGCTGGCCCTCCTCGACCGCGACCTGACCGTGACGCACCAAGGGACCGCCCCAGCCGCAGACTGGTCGCTGCACAACTCGACCAGCGTCGTGGAGACTGCGAACGGCTTCTTTGTTGCAACGATCGTGAATCGGCCGGACAATTACTGGACGCTCGTGTTCGGCTTCGATTCGACAGGCGAACACCAGTGGACGCACACCTACGACAGGATGGAGGCGGCCTGGTTGTGCTTCCTGGAGCAGTACGGTGACGGTGTCGTCGTCGGATTTACTCGTTCGGGTGGACTTGGGCTCGTGACCATCGGCCCGGATGGAACGGAACGACGGAACTCGACGGTAGACGCGATACCAGGATTTCCCCCAGCAGCCGTCGACGACGACGGAGTCGTCGTATTCGGAGAAGGTGAGTTGGTCCGTCTCGACCGGGAGCACCGCGTGACGTGGCGTCGGTCCCTCGACCAGTCCGTCGGTGGATATCCGGTATCACTTTCACGAACCAGTGACGGCGGGTTCGTACTGCTGGCCGACAACGAGGACCGCTACGTGACGGTCGCGAAGACGGACCCCGACGGCCGACTCGAGTGGTCCGACCGGTACGCTGCGACGACCGACGACGTGGAACTCCTCGACCCGAGCGAGGTCCCTGAAGGCGGGACCCGTGGGATAATCATCGACTCGATGGCCGCAGTCGAAAGTCCACCCGGTGAGATACTCACCGTTGGTCAGCAACGAAGGGACTTCAGCAGCTGGGGATTTCTCGTCTCGGACGGGACTGAACGGCGACCGATCACTCCCACGCGAACGCCGACGCAGACGACTACTCGAACCACGACGACGGGGACGACAGTAGAGTCACGGACGACCGGAGACGGGGAGACGACACCCGGTTCGCCGGTTCCCGGCTTCGGCATCGGTGCCGCACTGGTCGGAACCGCTGCCGGACTGATCGCGAAACGACGGCCGTAACAGAATCTCTCCCCGAGAGTGAACTGCTGGACTTGCAGTCCCGGTCTGCCGGCGTTCTCGGCTCTTCGAAGGGTGAACACCAGAAGGTTCGCGCGTTAGCCCGTGACGCTGGTGTTCGTCCCCTCATCGAGCACCGAGAATTTTCGTCGCTCCACAGGGCGTGGAACTCCCGATTGGATGCCGACCTCTACGGGCAACGTAGTCAGAACGAGACGGTAAACTCTCGCATTAAACGGAAATATGGCGCATTCGTCCGCTCACGACGCTGGTGGAAGCAGTTTCGTGAACTCGTTGTCGGCTGTCTCACTCACAACATCGACAAGCCACTCGGAACGTTAGATGTAGAGTAGAGGTTACCGAAACGGGGCCCAGGTTTCGTTCACCCAATTCATTTATAGACTAAGCTCATATCTCACGATAATGTCAGACGGTCGTATTATTTCTCGGCGGAAAATTCTTGCCGTTACCGGGGGAGTGGTTGGCCTTGCAGGTGTTGGGTACGTCGGTGCACATCGGATTACTCGAAAAGGGTTCGTCAATGTCCGTATCGTCATCGGTGAGGACCTGGAGGGCAGTACAATCGTTGGCAGCGAGCAACTCTTAATGGAGCAGCTCAACTCCGATGGGTCCCCCCCAGATCGTCGATTCAATCCTGATTACCGCCAGTATTTTCCTGACGAACCGCCCCTGACAGTTTCACATTCCGCCCAGCAGGAGCTTCGTCAAGAGTTCGATCGAGTCGTGTACGCGCTGAGCCACTCCTGTCCCAATGCAGACTGTTCGACTCCCCGGGTTAGTCGCCACGATTTCAACAGCGTAAGGGTGGGAGACGAAGTCCGGCTCCTGTATCATTCTGGCGATAGCGCAACTATCATCCCATGACCCAACACAGGTTCTTGCCCTGCGTAATTCAGGTCGAGCAATAACTACGCAGTTCGAATTAACGGCTGTTTCAGCGTAAAGGTGTCGAACAAATAGGATTTCAACAGAGCCGTTTGACTCCAACGAGGCAGACGTTGGAAGGGGCGTAATCCAGACTGACGTACACCCGCGGCCGGACTCGACGAGGGAGCCTTACTGCAAGGACGCATCGGCCACCCGTTCGGGACCGGGCTGTTTTCATAATCGGTGAAACGCCGTCAGATAAGGTCTGCGTCTCGTTCGTCTACTCACAGCCGTTCGTTACCGGTTCATAATCGGCCGAAACCTCCGCAAGGTGGCGGGGACGTGGCCGAGACAGCCGCAACTAGGAACGGTAACCGACCATCGCCGTGGGGCCACACCCGGGCCAGAATCCAGACGGGCCACAGAAGGCCTCTACCGGCCGGATGGCCGAACCCGATGGGGGTCGGACGCTCCACGACGACGGTGGATAATCGACAGACGGGAACCGATTATGAAACTCACGAGGGGGCTCTCGACCCAGTCGTCGCGACGATCCGATATTCCCGTCCGGCGTGTACGGGCCCACTCGACCCGGTTCTGGCCCGTTTCGACGATTCCCGGCCCTCCACGGTCGTCGTTCATAATCGGGTCAGTCCACGCCCATGGCACGCTACTTGCGGACGATTCGGCCGATTATGAACCCGGATCGAGAGGTGGTGCGGGGTCGAGCGCCCGTCTCGTGCGGTCTCACCGGGCCGTTCCGATTATGAACGTCGACGGCTCTGTTGAAACGCGACGAATGATAGAACCGGCGTGGACCCAGTTGTGGGCCCCTTTCAGCGACCGTTTGACACCGAACTTTTCCAAGTTCCAAGATGGCGTTCGAAAGTGATTACCCCGGAAGATGTAGTCGAATACCGAACACGATCAACTGATGCGGTGTCTGCTCTCATTCTACAAGTCCGAATCCGATCCAGCCGCTACGAACACCGAGGCGGGCGATTTTCGCCAAATGTCAGCTGAAACTCACCTCGCCTCATCCTTCAGCCTTAACTAAACACGACATACAATACAGTCGTTAGATTTATATCTCCACTACTTAATTTACCTACGCGGATAAAAACAACAATCCTGAAATGAATCGAGATATGCCTCACGGTCGACGTGCGTTCCTGAAGAAGGCCTCCGCTGGAATCGGCGCAGCGACGGTTGGATTGCACACCCTTGCAGACCCAGCCGCCGCAGCGGGCTCCCCAGGCGACAGCTGGGAACGTTACTCGGAGTCAGTGTACTACAATGGAGGAATCGACACGAATGACTTACTGTATCACCACGACTTCCAGGTAAACTTCCTGGACAGCTACCAGAATAGTCCTGACTACTCCCACCTGATCTTTGAACTGTTCGGGACGGGGGCAGAGCGCCAGCGCCAAGACACTGGTGACCACTGGGTCTCCTACTCCATGGATATCGTTGAGGAGATCGGATTCTCGGTGAATTCGCCCAACTACGGGGTGACCGTCTTTCAGGATGAATCGCAAGAGGAGCAGATGTCTGCATCAGCAATTCCCAAAGACGAAGCATACACCACGAACGAGCTTCTCGCAGACGCTGCGCTCTCCCTCGCGACCGGTGGCGTCGGGAGCATGGTTGCAAGGAAGGTGGCTGTGCAAGGCGTCAAGAAGTTCGCTACCAAGAAGGCCATTCAGGAAGCCTCCAAGGAGATTGTGAACTGGCTAGTTGATGAATACAAGCAGACGACGCCCAAAGACGATCTCGAAGAGACCTGGACGAACCAGGATGTGTTCGATATGCTCACTCCGAGGGAGCGGCACACACAGTCATATTACACGCAGTTCACGGTGAAAGTGCCAGCCTCCTACGATACTATCGACTTGAATCTCGATAGCTTCGCCCAGTTCACTACGGATTTGAGCGGTGGTTATCGGGAAGATTGTTCTGTAAGTCTCCAGCTCAATGTCCCGGGTAGTTCTAACATCCTGTAAGTAGCACCGTGGGGGCCTGACAGCGGTTTTTGGAGCCCCCTTGATTGAGGAGTACGATCGGAATCGGTGGCTTGCCCCAGACGCACCCGGAGCATCACTAATCGCCTATAGGTTCGACGGCTGGACCACGGCGAAAATGGCAGACGATGCTCGCCACGATGGCCCCCTCGTTCGATAGACCCCTGTGATTATTCTACGAGAGGAGCTTCGAGTACGGGTTCGGAATTACGATGGGCAGCCACAGGATGACGAAGCGGACGAGTCGGGCGTCTCGAACGGTGTATAGGAACCATTCACCACGAACAGTCCGACACCGAGTGCGACGACCCATGCCGCACACGCGCTCGCTATGCAGCACAGGCCCAGAACCAGTTCACTGGCTGAGGATTTCGACAGAGCCACGTCGACGGGTCTCGCGTATCTCCAGCCATCACCTGGCATCGGACCCGACCGGTCACCGGCCCGGCGAGCGCGACGCCCGACCCTCTGGGGTCTCCTCTGGGTGTGGCCAGCCCCTGGGCCGGAGTCGAGAGCGTAGCAGATTTACAGCCGTCGCCCCGAGGAAGGGTATGACCGACGTGCCCCCGCTGGTGCTGGACATCGACGGGACGTTGACCCGGCCGGAGGGAGGTATCGACCCGCGAGCGTGCGAGCCCATCCGGTCGTGGCCCGAACCCGTGGTCCTGGCGACGGGCAAGGCGTTCCCGTACCCGGTCGCGCTCTGTACGTTCATCGGCATCGAGGAGCGCGTCATCGCAGAGAACGGGGGTATCGCACACGTCGACGACGAGGTGCTGGTCCACGGCGACCGGGAACTCACGACCAGCGCCGTCGAGGAGTTCCTCGACGCCGGTGGCGACCTCGGCTGGGGGCAGGTCGACCTCGTGAACCGCTGGCGCGAGACGGAGGTGGCGGTCAGACTGGACGCCGACGAGGCGTTGCTCAGGGACGTCGCCGGGAGACACGGCCTCGAGGTCGTCGACACCGGGTACGCCTTCCACCTCAAACAGCCGGACATGTCGAAGGGGCTGATGCTCGAACGGGTCGCCGACCGCCTGGGCTACGACCCCGCGGCGTTCGTGGCCATCGGCGACTCGGAGAACGACGTCTCGACGTTCGAACGCGTCGGGCGGAGTTACGCGCCGGCCAACGCCGACGAGCGAGCGCGGGCGGCCGCGGACGTTGTCCTCGACGGCGAACACGCCGACGGGACGCTGGCGGCACTGGAGCGCATCAGCGCATCGGGACGCCCTGACGGGCCAGGTAGTTACTGACGCGCTTTATCTCGACGGGGCTCCCGACGAGACGGCAGGTCTCGCCCTCGTCGAGGATGGAGAGCGTGAACTCGTCGTCGAGCTGCTGTCGCAACTCCGCTGCCGTCCCCTCGGGGAGGACGATCTGCGTGCTGTCGCGGAGCTGGGACGGGGCCGGCATCGGTCGTCTCCACGATTCCTGTGGGTGGATAAGAACGTGTCGAAACTCATACGAAAATTACTTGTACGATGGTCGAGCCGCCGCCGTGTAGTGTGGAATCGACCCGCGCGGCAGCGACGGTCGACACCGGCGCTGGCGACTCCCATGCGGCGGTTCCGGTCCGCCGTCGGCGGGAGTGGACAGGTTTTTCGGTGCCGACGGCTCAGGTGAGTACGATGGGGCTGGAAGAGGAGATCGAGGCGATCGAGGAGGAGATAGCCGACACGCCCTACAACAAGTCGACTGAGGCCCACATCGGCCGGCTGAAGTCGAAACTCGCCCAGAAGAAAGAGAAGCTCGAGGCCCAGCAGTCCGGCGGGAGCGGCGGCGGTGGCTACGCCGTCGAGAAGACGGGCGACGCGACCGTCGCACTCGTCGGGTTCCCCAGCGTCGGCAAGTCGACGCTCCTGAACGCGCTGACCAACGCCGAGAGCGAGACGGGCGCCTACGAGTTCACGACGCTGAACGTCAACCCGGGGATGCTGAAGTACAACGGCGCGAACATCCAGTTGCTCGACGTCCCCGGCCTCATCGAGGGTGCGGCCGGCGGTCGCGGTGGCGGGAAGGAGGTGCTCTCGGTCATCCGGAGCGCCGACCTGCTCGTCTTCCTGCTCTCCGTGTTCGAGATCGACCAGTACGACCGTCTCTCGACGGAACTGTACAACAACAAGATCCGCGTCGACGAGACGCCGCCCCGGGTGACCATCCGGAAGAAGATCAAAGACGGCATCAAGGTCACGTCGACGGTCGACCAGGACCTCGACGAGACGACCATCACGGACGTCCTGCGCGAACACGGGTACGTGAACGCCGACCTGAACCTCGGCGAGAAGGTGGACATCGACCGTCTCATCGACGGCATCATGGACAACCGCGAGTACATCCCCTCCATCGTCGCGGTCAACAAGGCCGACCTCATCGAGGCCGACTACAAGGAGACGGTCGACGAACAGCTCCGGGAGCGCGGCATCGACCCCGAGGAGGCGACGTTCATCTCGGCCGAGAAGGAGCGTGGACTGGACGCGCTGAAAGAGCGCCTCTGGGACGAACTCGGGCTCATCCGCGTGTACATGGACAAGCCCGACCGGGGCGTCGACTGGGAGGAACCGCTCGTCGTCGAGCAGGGCTCGACCATCGAGGACGCGCTGTCGAAACTCGGCGGCGACTTCGAGCGGCGGTTCCGGTTCGCCCGGGTCCGCGGCCCGAGCGCGAAACACGACGGCCAGCAGGTCGGCGAGGACCACGTGCTCGAGGACGAGGACGTGCTGAAGCTGATTCTCCGGAAGTGATGGGCGACCGGCGGAACCCCGACGCGACCGCGACCCGCAGACTTCTGGCACTGGTCGTCGTCGCGCTGAGTCCGTTCGCGCTCGTCCGGTCGAACGGGGTCGTGACCGCCGTGTTCCCGGCGGCGCTGGTCGACTTCGACCCGCCCGGGGCGACGTTGCTGACCGACTACCTGTTCCGGTACACGGCGGGGTTCTTCGGGTTGCCGCCGTTCCTGCAGGCGTGGCCGCTGGCCACCCTCGCACTGGCCGGGGCGCTCGCCAGCGCTGCCGTCGGCGCGCGGTGGGGCGTCGAGGACGTGCGCGTGACCGGTGGACTGCTCCTGTTGAGCGCGCTGTCCAGCCTCCGCCTGGTCGTGGGCATCCTCTCGCGGCCGGGCCAGACAGCCGTTCCGGTCGCCGCCGTCGTCGCCGTCGTGGTGCTGTGGTGGTACTACTGGCCGCTGGTCGGATTCGAGTAGATGCAGACTGGAAGCTGATTTTTTAGTACCACTCCACGGTGGATTCCTCTGCCTATTTCAAACACCGAGTGGGATGTTAACGCATGTCATTAGTGGGCACTCTCCCACTGTTCAAGCCAGGCGCTACCGGCCGGAATACGATTGTCGCAGTTCTGTACGTCGTTCTTGCGTTCATCTTGTTACCGATTCTGATATTGATTTTCCCGTTTGCCTTGTTGGCGCTGATCGGGACCAATTACAAGGGATTCGGCGACCGGGTGGCCGATTCGCCACTCGGCGTGGTTCCCGGTATCAGCAGTGGTGGATGGACTGCAGGTATCATCGTATTTGTAATTATCTTCATTGCGTACGCGGGACTGGGTGCAATCTTACCTGGGGACGATTCCACAGGGGCACCCGATGCAGACGTGAACGGTCCTGCTGAAGGACCCGTCGACGACGGTGAAATCGCTGCCCAAACCGATGACGTGGCAGACACATCGACGGAGATCGTGACCAGTGCTGGTCAAACCGATACTGGCCCAACGGACAACGGCGGAGACCCAACTGCCAGCGCGACAGCGAGGGTCTCCCAGACGATTGCCAACACCAACACACCGGTACAAACCGTAGCACCGACGACGGTGTCCCCGACCCAAACAGCGACGGCTGAACCGTCGCAGGTCGAGGAGTACGAGCCGCAGTCATTCGAGGGAAGCGGCTCGCGTGTCGAGTCAGGGATCACCATCGAAGGTGGTCTCGTCGTCGTTGAACTCACCCACGACGGTGACAGTAATTTCCAGGCCCGATTGATTCGAGGTGGGACTGAGGTGGAATACTTGACCAACGCTATCGGCGCGTACGACGGTGAGGTCGCCATCTACGCCCCAAGTGGTGAATATCAACTCGAAATCAGGGCTGACGGTGACTGGACTGCTACAGTCCGTCAGCCCCGCTTCACTGATGCTGATGTTCGTCCTGCAACCGGTGTCACCGCGGAGGGGAGCCAACACGGTTGGATCGGTCCACTGTCTTTCGAAGGGGGAGAGGTCGTGAGCGTCCAGGTCGAAGGCGATGGCCACCTCGCAGTCTGGCTCACGGACCATCAAGGCTCAAAGGTTGCCCTGCTCGCAAACGACATCGCACCGTACGAGAGCGAAACGGTTGTCACTCAGTCTGGAATCGGATTGCTGGTCATCGAAACCGACAGCAACGACTGGCGGATCGAAATCAGAAGATGATGGCCACCCCAACAACTTCTCTGTGCTAGCCTTTTTTGCGTTCACTGGATTTCAGGTGCGGTTTCAGATTTGGTCAGAGAGTGGATACGCGTCCGAACTACCGAATCCAATACTCGTATCTGTTCCCTCTTCGTATTCCTGTCCATGCACGCGACGCTCGACCACACGATGATGCGCGTCGAAGACCTGGACGCCGCCCTCGACTGGTACGGCAGCCACCTCGACTACGAGGAGAAGGGGCGCTGGGAGGCCGACACGTTCACCAACGTGTTCCTCGGTCCCGAGGATGTCCACGACGAGGGCGCGCTGCTCGAACTCACCTACAACCACGACGGGCGGAGCTACACGATGGGCGACGCCTGGGGCCACATCGCCGTGCGCGTCGAGGACGTCTACGACGCCTACGAGGAACTGATGGACGAGGGCGTCGAGGACTACCGCGACCCCGACTCCTGTGGCGGGTCGTACGCGTTCGTCCGCGACCCTGACGGCCACGAGATCGAACTGGTCGAACGCGACCACGGCGCGCCGTTCAGCATCGACCACACGATGCTCCGCGTCGAGGACGCCGACGAGGCCATCGGCTGGTGGACGCGGAAACTGGAGTACGATCTCTTCCGGCGTTCTGAGTTCGACGACTTCGCGCTCTACTTCCTCAAGCCCGAGGACGCCGCCGAGGAGGCGATGAGCGTCGAACTCACCTACAACTACGACGGCCGGAGCTACGAGATCGGCGACGCCTGGGGCCACGTGGCCGTCGAGGTCGACGACCTGCAGGGCGACTGGGAGACGCTCCTCGAACGCGGCGCCGAGGACTACCGGGACCCCGAGTCCTGCGACAACCGCTACGCGTTCACGAAGACCTGCGACGGCCACCAGGTCGAACTGGTCACGTCCGACTGAGTCGGCGGCACGTCCTCCGGTCGTCGCCGTTCCCGGTGACGGGGTGTCACCGTCGCGTTTCTCGTCGACGATTCGATGTGGTGAGCGACGACGCTCGTTCGGTAGTGATGGCGAACACTCATATCAGCTGGCCAGAAACGGGTGCCCGACGTGCCGCCCGGCTGGTCCCCGCGTGCGAGCGCGGGCCAGCGCACGCGTTAGATGAAAATACATGACGACGACACGCCCTGCCCACCTGCTCGTACCGCTACTCCTGACCGTCTCGCTCCTCGCCGGTGTGGGCGCGTTCGCCGACGGTGCGAACGCGTCCGGTCCCGAATCCACGCTCTCGGCGGACGACGGTGAATCGTCTCTCGACCTCGAACCCCCGGACGCCGACGCCGAGATAACGCCCGGAGCGGGGTACTGGCTCGGCCAGACGCTCTGGACGGACGCCTTCGACCCCGGCGACCGGGTCGTCCTCGAGGCGCGCGACGGGGACGCCTGGTCGTTCGTGTCGAACCAGTCCGTCGCGGACTCCGGCGACCTCGCCCTCCCCACCGATGGCCTCAACGTCGGCACGTACCGGCTCCGGTCGGCGTCCGGTGCTGAATTGCAGTTCGAGTTGCGCGAGCAGCGGTTGTCCCTCGACGTGGAAGAACCGTACGTCAGCGTCGACCCCGACACCAAACCGGAGGTCCAGTTCCGACTCGAATCGAACCGCGCCGAGTACGACCTCGTCGTCGTGCTGGAGGCGGCCACGCCGTCGCAGACCGCGTCCGTATTCGGTGTCGAGGGTGACGCCTACGACGCCGACGGCGACGGGAACGCGACTGAACCCGCGGACGGACTCGTCATCACGAGCCGGACGTTCGGAACGAACTCGTCGATCACCGGGAACATCTCGGGTCGGCTCGACATCGAACCTGGGTCGTACAACGTCACGTTCCTCGTCGCCGACGCTACTGCAGACGCGACCCAGGAGATACGCGTATATCACATCGATCCAGGGTACGCCAACTTCGACCGAACCCTCTACACCGCGGACCCTGGCGACACCGTGAACGTGACGCTCGACTTCGTGGCGATCAGCGAGGCAGTGGTCACCGTCGCTCCTCGGGACGAAGACTACATCGCAGCCGTCGTCGTCGTCGACGAGGACGAGGACGGGGAGGCCACACTGCGGATCGACACGGGTGCGCTGGCTGGTAACGCTACCGAGGGTACCCAGTCGTCCGATGCCGACCCGACGTTCACGGTGACCGGTGCGGACAGCATCGAGATACTGGAGAACGGGACGGATTCACTGAACGGGACCGATTCCCTCTCGGCCATCAGGGGTGACTATACACTCCGTGTCTCGCGTGGTAGCGACCCGACCAACCCAGCAACGTCTATTTCGACGCTCCGAATCGGGTCCTCGAACGCAACCGACTCGACTGGGACGACCGGCGCGGCCCCCGACCCGACCACGACGCCCACACAGGTCCCAGGAACTGGACGCGACACGACCGCGACCCCGACTGACACCAGCACCGGGCCTCCCGACGGTGGTCTCCCCGGCTTCGGGACCGGAGTCGCGCTCCTCGCTGTGGCCCTGACGCTGCTCGTCGGACTGCGGGACCTGTGACTGGTCAGTAAGATCGACAAACTCTCGTCTCCTGGCCTCGATTCGAGACAGATACCGGAACGAACGGCCGACAACGTTTTTACTGTCGAACTGCGTCGTTGCACGCGATTTCGACGGGAACGCTCGAAACGAGACCGTCTCTGACAGCCGTTCCTTTAAGTGCTTTGTGGAGGAATCTGCAGCGGTACCGACTGGTCGCAAACCCGTAGATATCCGGTCAGAGACTGTGTGGTAAACGGTGACAATAACGCACCTCACCACAAAGCATTTATAACAATGGTCCATCGGTTGCAGGTGTACCCCTACCCATGGTGACAGTACTGATTACGGGTCGCATGCTTCCCACAGGCACGATTCGAAAAGGTGCTTGAACCAACCGAAACTACAATAACTATGACAGATACGAAAACGAAAGTTCGTGGCCTCTTCCTGGCTGCGCTGATGGTAACGTCGGTCTTCGCCGGCGTCGTCGCGTTCTCGGGAAGTGTTGCTGCGGCCGACCCTGCGGACTACGATGCAACGATTACCGAGGGTTCCGGATACTGGTCCGGCCAGACCCTCGCTGATGTAGACGATAGTAGATTCGACGAGAACGACAACGTCGTTCTCGAAATGAACGACGGCGGCAACTGGGAGTTCCAGACGTACGTCGACGTTGATGCCGATGGCGACATCGTCATTGAAACGTCCGACTACTCCACTGGTGACTACCGCCTTCGGTCTGAGGAGACCGATGGTGCGACGGTCAACTTCACGCTGCGTACGCAGACTGTGAACGTGGCCGCCGACCCGGCGAACGTCAGCAACGCTGAGGACGTCTCGTCCGACACGACGTTCGCTGTCGAGTCGAACCGTCCCGACTGGGACGTCGACATCTCCAGCGACGACCTCTCCCCGAGCGAAATCGCGGGCATCGTCGACGCGGGAGACCTCACCGCTAACGAATACAGTGACTCGTACACCATCGAGGAACTCGACACCAGCACGGCTCTCGACGCTAGCTTCGCCAACATTGACGAGGGCACCTACGACATCACCTTCACGGCCAACGACACGGGTATCTCGACGACCGCGACGGTCAACGTGTCGGACTCCGGCTCCGTGACGGCTAACTTCGGTCAGAACCTCTACCAGGAGCAGATCGGCGACATCGCGTACGTCACCGTCAACCTCCAGGGTGGAGCCCAGAACGCCGTCGTCCACTTCGGTAGTGACGATGCTGGCTACGAGGCCAACGTCTCCGTCACGGACAACAACGACGACGACCAGGTCACCATCGCAGTGAACACGTTCGCGATGGGTGACGACAGCGGTAACGCGTACGGACCCGTCGAAGGCAGCGATGACGGAGTCACTATCGTGGACGAGGATTCCCTCTCGGGCCTCATCGACGACGGTGGCTACAACATGGAAGTCGCTCCCGGAAGCACGGCCGGTACGTCTCCCACCGGTGTCGGTACGCTCGACATCGGTCCCCGATCCACTGACTCGCTGAACGTCTGGACCGCGCCCAGCGGTACGGACTTCTCGGAGGCGAACGCGACGACCGTCGCGACCGCCGTCGAGGATGGCGTCATCACGGACGACGACTCCATCGCCAGCGGTGACTACCTCATCCACGAACTCGAGGCATCCGGTCTGTCCGGTGCACTCGCAACCAGCGACTTCTTCGCGCTCGCTGGCGGCGAAGATCCTGCAATCTCGCTGCAGGTCGTGCAGCAGAACCCCGCCCGGAACCGCGACCCGAAGGTCGTGAACCTGGACAGTACCAACACCGACGTCATCGTCGGTGACGACGTCTACTACCTCGTGACCGACACGACCGGTCTGCAGGCCACCCGTACCGCCCCCGACGGCACGCCGGGCGACGTCGTTGACGTCGAAGCTGGCGACGAATACGAGGCCAACTTCACGGTTCTTGCTGACGGCCTCGCGGACGACGAGGGCACCACGGCTTCGTTCAACGTTGAGGGCCGCACCGGTACGATCGACCCGATCTCGGTCTCGTCCGCAGAGGGCCAGACCATCAGCGGTACCGCGACGATGGCCGCTGGCACGGAAGTGAGCCTGCGCATCAACGGCGAGGACGAGGGTGTCGCCTTCCTCAAGCCCGCCACCGCGACGGTTCAGGAAGACGGCACGTGGGCCGCTGAGGTCGACTTCAGCGACATCTCCACGGAGAGCACGTTCACCGTCACGGCGCGTGAGACTGGCGGCGAGCAGTTCGACACTGCAGAGGGCAGTGTCGGTGGCGCAGCCCTGCTCGAGGTCTCGCAGCTCGACGCACCCGGTACCGTCACGCAGGGCGAGTCCGTGACCGTCACCGCGACGGTCTCGAACAACGGCGGTGCAGAGGGCACCGCGACCGCTACGTTCACCTTCGACGGTGACGAGGTCGACTCCCAGGAAGTGACGGTCGCTCCCGGCGAGTCCACCACCGTCGAATTCAGCGTCACTGCTGACGTCGCTCCGGGCACCTACACGCACGGTGTCTCGGTCGGCGACTCCGAGGAGACCGCTCAGCTGACGGTCGAAGGCGAGGGCACGACGACGGAAGCTCCGACGGACGCACCGACGGACGCACCGACGGACGCACCGACGGACGCGCCGACGGACACGCCGACGGACGAGCCTGAGGGTCAGCCCGGGTTCGGCATCGGTGTCGCACTCGTCGCACTCCTCGGCGCTGCGCTCCTCGCAGTCCGCCGTCAGAACTGAACGCTAACTAACCGAACTTCGGTTCGGTCTTTCCGCACTTCACTTTCTTTCGGACGCCACACCACGTAGCGACAGCTCCGTGGGGCGACGCCGAACGGAGAACTGAATGCTGGACTACGCGTCGAGCGCGTCGGCCGGTGCTCCGGCGAGGTCGCGCAGCGCGTCGGCCTCGAGGACGTGCAGGTCGCCGGGGACGACGAGCAGGTGGAGCGGGTCGCCGAACTCCTGCTCGGCGAGGGCGGCGAGCCGGTCTGCAACGACGAGGGGGTCCGGACTGCCGGCGCGGGCGACCACGACGCCCAGCGCGTCGGGGTAGTAGTCCGCGAGCAGGCCGGCCGCGTAGTCGGCGGTCATGTACTCCTCGTGCTCGGGGTCCTCGCCCTCGGGTCCACGGCCGACCTTGATGTCGAGGTAGACGACGGTGTGCAGTCCCAGGTCGCGGTTCGTGTCGATGGTCTCGCGGACGCTCTCGGGGACGTCGTCGCCGCCGTGGGCGTACTCGAACGGCAGGGTCGTCGCCTTGCCGAAGCGGTAGTTCTGCAGGCCGGTCAGCGAACTCGTCGCGGTCTGTGCCGTCGTCCCGTGGACGACCTGCGTCTCGATGCCGCGGTCGTGTGCCCGCAGGCGCAGGTCGACGTGCGTCGTCGAGATCATCGTGTCGCCGGCGGTGAGGAAGGCGACGTCGTCGGTCTCGGCGGCGTCGAGGATGTCGTCCGGGTGCTGTTCGACGCCCGCCCGGTCGCGGACCTCGATGTCCACGCCGTGGTACGCCTCGACGTCCTCGATGGACGCGCCGACGAGTCTGCTCGTGTACAGTTCCGCGTAGGCGGCGTCGGCCGCCTGGAGCGCCTCGGCCCCCTCGATGGTTATCGAGCGCTCGTCGTAGAGGCCGAGTCCGATGAAGGTGAGCATACCCTGACTCACGTGCCCGGAGATAAGAAGGGCGTGTTCACGGGCGGGAACGGTGCATCGCCGTCGCCGGTGCCGGCGGCGGAGAAACGTCAGGGTTAGAACGCCCGCGTGGCTTGCACGTAGCATGGACGTCCCCTGCGTGCGCGTCGACCAGTCGGCGGGCGAGGCGACGCGACGGGAACTCGCCGAGGCCGGCCTGCTCGACGACGAGTACGCCATCACCGGCGACGACGGCTGGCTCTACCTCCCCGTCACCGACGCCGACGCGGTCCCCGCTGGGTACGACGTGGTCACCCACGACGCCCCACCGCGGCGGACCCCGACCACCCCTGCCGACCTGCTCGGCTACGAACCGAGCTACGAGCGACTGGGCGACGTGGCCATCCTCGACGAGGCGGACCCCGACCGCGCCCGGGAGATCGCCGAGGCCATCGTCGCCTCCGACCTGCCCGTCGAGACGGTGGTCGACCGCGCCTCGAAGATCCGGGGCGACCTCCGGGTGCGCGACTGGAACGTCCTCGTCGGCGAGGAGACCGAGACCGTCCACCGCGAGTACGGCTCCGAGTTCGCACTCGACCTCGCGACGGTCTACTTCTCGCCACGGCTGGCGACCGAGCGCCACCGCGTCGTCGAGCAGGTCCAGTCCGGCGAGCACGTCTTCGACATGTTCGCCGGCGTCGGCCCGTTCGCCATCCCCGCCGCGAAGCGCGGTGCGACCGTCGTCGCCGTCGACCTCAACGAGGACGCCGTCGCGTACCTGCGCGAGAACGCGCGTCGCAACGGCGTCGAGGACCGCGTGACCGCCATCCAGGGCGACGTCCGCGACGTCGGGCACGACTACGGGGACTGGGCGGACCGCATCGTGATGAACCTCCCCCACAGCGCCGACGAGTTCCTCGACACCGCCGTCGCCATCGCCGGCGACGACTGCGTTCTCCACTACTACGACATCCAGCACGAGGACGACCGCTTCGGCCCCGGCGAGCGCGCCATCCGGGCCGCCGCCGAACCCGAGTACGAGGTGACCGTCGAGACCCGCCGGACCGTCCGCTCGTACGCCCCGCACGAGTACAACGTCTGCCTCGACGTTCGCCTGACGAGACGGTGACGACCGGGCCGATTCGCAACCCTTATTGTACTCATGCGTCAACGAGAGAATGCGCGAGAGCGCCGGTGTAGCTCAGACTGGCTAGAGCGATTCCTTCGTAAGGAATAGGCCGAGGGTTCAAATCCCCCCACCGGCTCTTACCAATTCCCTTCCAATCCCACGCCCGTTCTGGCGTGGGACTCCCACACTCCCAGCGAGCCGGCTCGCAGATGTACCATATTGACACGATAGACACTTCTACGACCACCGTGGGCTGCCAGCGGAGTGTTCCGGCGTGACCGCCGACGCAACCCTCCTTGACGAGCGATAAACGTTCGTTGTCGGTGCTCTTCGAGCACGTTCCTCAATGACTTGGCGGTCGACGGGGACTGGAATCCGACGTCCACCTACCACGGCGCATTCCGTCAATGACCGTTCTGTGGACGGCGCTACCGAGTCCAGGGTGGGTTCCGGAGATCGTGTGAGAGGACGTTCGCGAGGCGTTCGAGTCGCTGATTCTTCTCTTCGAGGGCAACGGTAGCCAGGGATGGGTCCGGTTCCCCTCCTTCTGCCGTCAGTCGGTGAAATAGCCGCTCCGCTTCGCCTCGACGTCGTCGGTCCCCCACGGTGGGTCGAACTCTTCGACGACGAGTTCCGGTAGCGGCGGGTTCTCGACGAGGTCGACCGACAGGACGTCGAGGACGACCCACGTCTTCGTCCGGTCGACGTCCGTCAGGTCTTCAGCGCCGTCGACGTCGTCCATTAGCGACACGGTCCCGCTGACCTCCAGGACCACCTCCGTCGACCACCAGTCGACGAACAGGAGCGTTGCCTGTGGGCGCTCCAGCATGTTCCCCAGCGAGGCGTGGACGCCGTTACCCCGGTACTCCGGCCACGCCAGCGTCGTCTCGTCGAGGACCTGCACGAACCCGGCGGGGCCGATGCGGGGCGAAAGGTCGGTCTCGCCCGCGTCGTCGGCCGTGGCGAGGAACGCCTGCAGCCTCGACCCGATGAACCGTTGGGCGGCCTCCGGAAAGTGGGTATACGATTTCTGGACAGGGTCCCTCACCCCCCGGGCCGGCGTCTGCTGCGTCACCGAGAGCAGCGGGACGTGCTTCGCGCAGTGAACGTACGCTTCCTCAGCTGTTGTGATGAACGCCTGGAGCCTCGACCCGACGAACCGTTGGGCGGCCTCCGGTAAGAGGGTGTACGGTTCCTGGACAGGGTCCCTCACCGCCCGGACCGGCGTCTGCTGCGTCACCGAGAGCCGCGGGATGTGCTTCGCGCAGTGAATGTACGCCTCCTCGACCGACAGGACGATCCAATCGACCCCCGGGAGTTGATTGCCATCACCGTCTTCGACGGAATCGACACGGTCGGCAACGCCGTTGACGTGGAGACCGACCGTCGAGTCCCACCAGTCGACGGTCACCAGCGACAGCCACCGCTGGTCCTCCGGGCCGTCGAACGACGGACCCGAACCGATAATCGTGTCTGCGGGCCAGGCGACGGTTTCGGAATCGAGCACGTGTACCATGCCTGGAGCGTCGATGATAGGTGTGGCCCGCGGCTGGTCCTCGTCGAGCCAGCCGACCACCCCAATCCACCGGTCGGTGAGGAAATCCGTCATTCGGTCGGTGAGCGCTGCCTGCATCGCCTCCTCGTAGAAGTTCTCAGCGCGGGCGGTCGTCTCGAAACGCTCCTGGAGTTCGTGTTCGCCGTCGCTGCCTGGCAGGTCGCTCCGGTCGCGGTCCCGGGCATCTTCCAGTTCCCCGTCGGTCGAGGGGACGTCCTCACTGCTCATGGGTGGGTGTATCCCCGCCGTCGACGCGGGCGCGCTGGCTGGTGATGGCGTCGACCTCCTCGGTCGCCCCAGTGACGACAAACTTACATGATGGGGCTCCATCGTGCATGCACTGGCGTTCCTCCACGTCGAGGGATTCGTCGTAGTGCTCGCCGATGCCCTGGACGAGCCCCATCGCAACGTCACACAGCTGACGGTCCGAATCGTAGTCGACGACGACGGTTCCAGCGTCGATCCGGCGGGCGTCGATGCCCGGCGGATCGAACGTGGAGATGTTCTTCGAGCGCAACGCCTGGTGGATGTACCGTTCGACGTTCTCGATGAGGTCCAGCCCCGTCCAGTCCTCGTCGACGTGGACGCCGTAGGTCTGGACGAGCTGGGGCACGACGAATCGTCCGAACGCTCGCAGGAGGTCTGCGGGCTCCTCACCGGAGAGATCGACGGCAGCCTCGACGAGCGCGAAGACGTGTTCGTCGGGGTACTCCGTGACCGGGACGTACAACCGCCGCTCGATGTCGGCCGCCTCGCAGATCTGGTTCCACGTCTGCTGGTCGTAGGTGTCGACGACGAAGTCCTTCAGTCCCTTGAGTATGATTCCGTGCATGGTTTGTGTGTCTCGGTGGAGGACGTGAGTGCGACAGTTCGGGTCCCGGTTCGGGTGGCCGGGGAGGTAGAGGCCGAGACCGAAGTCGTATGGAAAGGGGGCAGGGCTCCTGCCCCTGGCTCCTCCCACCCCTGGGTGCCAGACGGTTGAACCGTGCGGGCTTCGGTAACGCTTCAGTGCAGACGCTCCTGTCGAGCGTCCTCCCATCGCTTCCCGGGGCGCCGGTCCGGGTTGCCGACCGCCTCGCTCCAACCGCATCGCTACGTTGACCTATCAGTAGCCTGTATCTGCTCGCTAACTGTTTAGATAGCGAGCAGGAAGCCAGTTGGTCTCGAACGGGCGACCACTCCCGCGACGCCGGGCTGTTTCACTACGTAGACGGGTCCGTCGGCCGACCCAGCACCGACGTCAGGAGCGACCGCTGGGCGGTCCGGAGGTGCCGGTGGAAGGTCGGCGCCGAGACGCCCAGCGACTCGGCGACGGCCTCGCCGGTGGTGTCTCGCGGCCACTCGAAGAACCCGGCGTACAGCGCCGCCTCGAGCGCGGTATGCTGTCGGTCGGTCAGATCCTCATCCAGCAGCTGGTCGAGGGGTTTGTGCGGGGGCTCCGTCCGCGTCTCCTGCCGCCGGGCAACCAGGTCGACGTCCGGGTACGCCTCCTGTATCGCGTCGACGACACGCCGGGCATCCACGGTCGGCGGCAGGTGGACGGTCATGTCGTAGTCACCCTCCTCCACACGTGCCCGCTTCACGTCACCCCCGTTGTCGGCGAGTATCGAGAGCACGGGTGGTTCCGACAGCGGGAGTTCGAATCTGCCGCTCCCGTCGTCGAGCATCGACGGCTCCCTCCAGTGTGGCAATGCCTCCGCGAGGCTAGTCAGCGTGTCCCACCCGCCGTCGGTGACCGTCCCGTAGACGAGGTACGTTCCGTCGCTCACCGGTACCACCTGGCCCAACGTTATCGTCCCCGACGGGTCGATGTCGACGTCGAGTGCCCCGAAGAGGTCTGCCACGTGGAACTGGAGTTCGACGACCTCGTCGCTCATCAGCGCCTGCTTGCGCTCGATGCTCGCGATGGCGTGGCCGACGACCTCGCCGAGCTGGCCGATCACCGCCTGCTCCTCGGCGGCGAAGGCGTGCGATCGGGGCGCGTAGACGTTCAGCACCCCGTACGTCGTGTCCTCGTGGACGATGGGGATCGCCGCCGAGGACCGAAACCCGTGCTCGCGGGCCTGGTCGCGCCACTCCGCGTAGTCGGGGTCCTCGCGGACGTCCCGGCTGACCCGCATCTCCCCCGTCCGGACGGCCCGACCGGTCGGCCCCCGGCCACGGGTGTCGTCCGCCGAGGTAGTAATCGTCACGTCGTCGAGGTACGAGCCGGTTGCGGCCTCTGCGCGGACCTCGATCGACTCGCCGTCCGCCTCGAGACCGCCGATCCACGCGAACTCGTAGGAGGCCGCCTCGGCGAGCCGCTCGCAGACCAGCCGCTCGACCTCCTCGCGGGTGGACTGCTCGATCACCGCCTCGGTGATGCCCCTGACGACGCCGTTCAGGTCGTCGAGCGCCTCCAGCTCTTGGCGGCGGCGCTGCAGTCGGCGCTCGCGCTCGCGGCGGCCGATGGCGGTCGCCAGAACGTTCGCGACGGCCTGCACGAAGCTGGCGTCCTGCGGGGTGAACTGCCGGCCGGCGTCGTCGTGGACGCCCAGGATGCCCCACGGGTCGTCGGGCGAGCCGATGACGACGCTGACGCCGCTCTCGACGCCGTGGTCGGTCAGCAACGGGGACCCCGAGAACCGCGTTTCCGTGGCGAGGTCGTCCACGATGACCGGCGACTCGGTCTGGAGCGTGTACCCCGCCTGGGAGTTCTCGGCGGCGGTCACCGTCGCCGTCCCGACGACGCCGTCGTCGAATCCGACGCCCTCTCGGAGCAGCAGTTCGTCCGCGTAGGGCCGGAGCTCCAGGACCTTGCACAGAGCGCCGTCGAAGGTCTCGGCGACGAGGTGGGTGGCTTCGCTCATCAGGTCGTCGAGGTCGGGGGTTGCCAGCGCCTGCTGGCCGAGTTCGGCGACGACCTCCTGCTGGCTGACTCGCGCGGCGAGTTCCTCTTCGCGGCGCTTGCGCTCGGTGACGTCACGGGTATAGACGACGATGCCGCCGATGTCGGGGTCGTCCAGGAGGTTCCTGCCGAGCGCCTCGAGGACGACCCACGAGCCGTTGCTGTGGCGGAACCGGAACTCGATCTTCGGCTCGTAGGTCGGGTCCTCCACCATCGCGACGAACTCGTCCATCGCGTCCTCGCGGTCGTCCGGGTGAATGTACTCGAAGCCGTTCTCGCCGAGCAGTTCCGTCTTGTCGTACCCGAGCACGTTCGACACCGACGGCGAGACGTACTGGTAGGTACCGTCCTCGTCGACGACGACGTTGACGTCCGTCGACTCCTCGAAAAGCGTCTCGTAGCGCTCGAGTTCCCGCTCGCGTTCCCTGCGCTCGCTGACGTCCCGGACGACGCCGACCTTCCACGGTCGCTCGTCCCCCTCCGTGGGGAGGGCTGTGAACTTGCTCTCGGCGCGGAGGGTGCTGCCGTCCGCCCGCTGGATGTCGGCCTCGATGGTGGCACTGCTCCCCTCGCCTGCAGCAATCTCCTCGACGCGCTCGAGAGACGCCCGGGAGACGTCCTCGTCGACGACGAGGGTCGCCGGCGACCCCAGGAGTTCCGCCCGGTCGTACCCGGTCATCTCGACGTAGGCGTCGTTCACCAGGACGAACCGGAACTCGTCGTCGAGGACGTACACACCGTCCTGAACGGTCTCGACGATGCGCTCGTAGTGCGCGAGGGCACGCTCGCGACGGTCGGAGACGTCGTCCGGAGTCCGGTCTCTGGAGGCCGGGGTCGTCGCGCCGGGCGGTTGCCACCACACTCGGCCACGGGCGCCGACCTCCTTCGTTTCGAGGTGGTCGCAGTCTACCAGTCGTTCGAGTCGGTCGTAGGTGCCGCGCCGCCCCACGTCGAGTTGATCGGTCACCTCGCTCGTGGTCAGCGGCGCGCCGTCCGGGGCGTCCTCGAACACCGCGAGGGTCTCCCCGAGCAGGCCCGAAAGTGAGTCGGTCATGTCCGCCCGGTGACCTTCCAGGGTAATAAGTTGCTCCGTCAACGGAACCGTCGTCGAGTAGAGTCGCTGGGGTTCGTCCAAGAACGACGGGTCCGCGACGACTGGTTCTGGGACGGCCAGTACCGTATCTACATCCAGTACGGCTTCCCCCGGGGAACTGGCACGTTCAGGACTGCTCGATGCCGAGCTACCCCTGCTGAACCCAGCCCTGTATTCAGCACGCTCCGTCTGACAGCTGTCGGGTTGATGGTCTCGGCCCTGCAGACGACGGGGCGAGTATCCCGTACGCATAAGCGCGAGAGCGTCGCCGTTGGAATCGTTGGGGACAGAGAAACGTGCCTGGCTACAGTGACTCGGTTCGAGTGAATTCTCGGTGAGCGGGACGGGTGAAGACCATCTCGAACCCCCACACGGGGGGACACTGCCGTCCAGCTGTTCACCCTACTGGCGATTTCAGGACGTCGGTTCTAAACGATTAGCAACAGGAGTTAGGACCGGAACGGGTGAAACCCCCCAACGGTTGAAACGTCGGGCTTGGCGACGACGGACGAACCGGGGGCAGGGCGAGCGACACTCCGTCCGGACCCCTCCCTTGAACCATCGGCGCCCGTCAAGCGGCGTGACGACCGTTGAATCACCCTATACCCATGAATGGAATTTCGACGAGAATCCCCGCACGGAAGCACCGAGTCGTCTCCGCGTCGACCCACGCGCGAACGGAACGAGTCGCCCACACTGTTCTCCCCGGCCGCGACACGGACAGACAACCGGAGGTCCCGCGATGACGCTGGGACGAAGCGCGACGGCGGCGGCCCTGACGGTCCTGCTGGTCGCCGCCGTGTCCGTCGGTCCCGCTGCGGCCGCAGTCGACGGTGACACGAGGTCGTACGCGGGGACCCACGTGTCGTTCGACGCGTCCGGGTCGGCGGTGACCGACTACGCCGTCGACGGGACCACGGTCCTGGCGAGCATCGAGACGGAATCGCAGTCCAGCTACGAGCAGCGGACCGGGATCGGTCTCGGCCTGGACCTCTCGACCGTGACGGACTTCCAGGCCGCCAGCATCTCGCTGTCGGCGTCGACGTCGACGACCGCCACCGTGCAGGCCGACAGCGGTGCGACGCTCAGGGCCCACGACAACAGCCACGGCAGCCTCGTCGTCGCGTCGGGCGGGGAAGCCCAGCTCGTGAAGGCCGAAGTCGGTAGCGGCGCGTCTACGGAGGCGGAGAGCGACTCCCGCGTCGTCGTCACTGCCGCCGACGGCACCACGGGGACGTTCCTGGTCGTCGGCGAGGGGTCTGTCGACGTCAACGGCGAGGGCGACGTCGTCGCGAACGTCGAGAGCGACGGCCGCCTGGTGTTCCGCACCTACGGCGAGGGCGAACGGGACGAGGACACGCAGACGACCGAGCGTATGATCGCCAACGGCACGGCCACGGGCGCCGTCTACGTGATGAGCGAGAGCGGGGCCGTCGTCTCTGACACCGTGAACTACACGAGCGACTCGACCATCACTGCCCAACAGTCCGCCGAGAGCCAGGTGTCCATCACCGTCGACCGCGCCAGCAGCGAGGGGAAGGTCGTCGTGACCCAGGTCGGCGAGGCAGCCGTCGGCTCCACGGAGAACCTGCAGGTCGCCGTGGACGGGGAGGCCGCAGCGGAAGCATCGACCTACGGCGAACTCGTCGCAGCGACGGAGGGCGGTTCGAACTCGAAGTACATGGTCAGACAGAGCGCCAGCGGGCAGGCGCGGGTCCTCGTCGGCGTGAATCACTTTTCGGAGCGGACCATCACCATGTCGGGCGACGATGGATCGAGTGGAAACGACGAGTCGGACGGCGATGACGGGTCGAATGGAGACGACGGGTCGAACGCCGACGACGGGGGCACGAGTACCAGCATGCCCGGATTCGGGATCCCCGCAGCCGTCGTCAGCCTCGCCGGTGCTGCGTGGCTCCGGCGCCGGTGACCCCGACCCGCAACTGACACGGTAGTCTCGCTGACGATTGCGGGCGAGGGGCGGGCGTCGGTCCCTTGCCCAGCGAGTCGCCGTGACACTGCCGGGTCCGTCCCGGTGGCACCCCGACCATCCGCTTGCTCGATCTGGCCGCCAGGACGGCGGCGACAACGTCTAGGGCATCGACAACACGAGTGTGACGAGCCGCCGCCTAGCAGAAGTTCGAGACGTGAGGACGTGACGACGGCGAGTACCAGGACGATCGCGCCGAGCAACACCGTGAGAGGTACGCCGTGCCCGACGACAACCCGCTCGTCGGTCGGTCACTTAGTAGTTCCTGACGGCATAGATTATCGTACCGGGTACGGACAGGATCGAGAACACGGCAAGCAGCGAGAGCTGCTGGCCGAACACGGTGTACATCTCGTTCAACTGGCCCATCTCGGCCCCGTAGCCGAGGAGTACGACACCGACGCTCCCCGCGCTGACTCCCCTGACGCCGCCGAGTGCCCTCTTGAGGCGCTGCGTGCGAGTCGCACCGAGTCCGAGCACGCTCGCAACTCGGACAGAGAGTCGGGTGGTGAGCTTGCTCGCCATCGGAACGGCGACCAGCGACGGCAGGAGTCCGCCGACGGCGGCGACAACCGGGGCCGCGAACGGTATCGCCGGCAGGGCCACGCTCAGGCCTGCGATCCCGACCCCCTTCAGCACGGTCCGCTTTAGCCTCCGACCGACGACGGTGAGGAGCAACCGACCCAGTGCGGCACCGAGGACCAGACAACCGATCTCCAGGACGGAGAGATTTACCCATCCACCCCCCACCCTGACATCGAGCGTCTCTGTGAACATCCCGGCGACGAGCACGCTCATTCCCGCGGTAACGAGGTACTTGCCACTCTTTCCCTTGCGTCGTCTTCGTCGTTCGATCGCCGACCCTATCACGACACGGATAAGTAGACAATTCTTGAAAAGTCTACCGAGGTTCGCCGTTTACTGCACACCTCGGCGTCCGCGTCTGGGTCCGGCGCCGCGTGAGGTGCCACCACCGACGATACAGCAAGACTACGATAATCACAGGGCCGTAGTCGAAGGGGCCTGATGATTGGTCGAGTTGTGGCAACCACTCGGGGATTCAGGACATCGAGTTTTCACGGCGGGACCAACAGCCTTGAATCGTTGTAACGGACGAAAGCATCTATGAAGAACCGGACGAGTGTACCCTGGATTTGGTGGGCGAAGCGTACCGGGCGACGATTTTCCTCGAGGTCGCACCCTCGTTCGAACTCGTCGCGAAGGAAGTTGGTACTCGGTGAACACGGCTGAAGCGCGGGCGTCCATCTCCTGACAGACGCTTCTCACACGTATCGACGAGGGGTACGCCCATTAGAAGGTAGAGGGTGACCTCGATGGCTCCCAATGCCGAGCGACGAACTGACAGAAGACTGGTCCTGTTGAATCCCATAGAACCTGGTAGGAATCGTGTGATGCAAATAGAGGCTGTAATTCGCAAATCTGGCTCGGGGTCCCCTTGTGATTTATCATACTCCGAAACCTCTATCCTAGTGGTGTGATAAATAATGCCATACCTGCTCATCGACCATACGGTCGAGGATTACGAGGAGTGGAAACCGTTGTTCGACGACCACACGAGCACGCGTGCGGAGAGCGGGAGTGAGGGAGGCCAGGTGTTCCACAAGGAGGGTGAACCCAACGAGGTCGTCGTATTGTTCGAGTGGGATTCACTCGAGAACGCCCACGAGTTCGTCGCCTCCGACGACCTCCGCGACGTGATGGAAGAGGCAGGGGTAGTCGGTGAACCGGACCTGCACTTCCTTGAGAAGATCGGGGACGTCCCCAGCTAGGAACCTGCCCCCTCTCTACCCGTCGCCTGTTGCGTCGGGGCAACACGAACGTCGCCACTTCTCTCGTCCGATTGTGGATGTTCGGTGGAGTGTCCGGAGGAGCGCCTGTTCGAGGTCGCCGACCGCCTCCTCGAACGCTACGCCAGCACCTTCACCCGGATAGACCGACTCACCGTCTGCTACCCCGACAACGGCGTCCAGTACAGTCTGGAGGATATGCTGGTGACGCTACCAGTTCGGTGCCGGTGTATTCATGGAGTCTTGCACCCCCCCGGTACGACGAGCGTTTCGGCCTCGGGCCAGTCGCCCGCAACGACGAATACGCTGTGACAGTCGTCGCGACCACCTCTCGAAGCCCACAATTCGCCATCCTGCCACTCACCCGTGGCTGTTCTGGCCCTGACAACCCATTTCTTGGCGGTCGGGTTCTGTTGCCACTCGTAGAGGGTGATCTGGGGACGCTCCTCGGGTGACCCAGGGTCGAGTCGATAGGACGACTCGTGGACTGTCGTCCCGTTCCGAACGACCTCTACGTCGACCTCGGCTGGCTCGTCGATGCTATTCGCGAGGACCACCCGTCCGAGTTCCTGGGTTCGCCATCCGAGTTCCGCGCTGACGCTCGCACAGCCGGCTAGCGACGAGACGGCTGCTGTGCCACCGAGCTGGAGGAGGGTACGCCGATCGAGGGGACCAGCCATACGACCGGTGTGGACAGGCCTCGAAGGAAAGTGTACCGATGGGACTGGCGGCGGCAATCGAAACCCAGTACGTCTCCGAGCGATGTCTGGTCGACGGGTTCGCTTCCGCTTCTCACCGTCTCGCCACACCCGCAATCGAGTCAGCCCGAACAGACGACCAGTGTGACCGGGATATCCATCTGTACACCAGACCGTCCAGGCCGATATGTGGCCTCGTTCTTGCGCGAAACACACGCTCGCTACCTGTGCTTACTGACTGACGGTGTATACTTCGGCCCAGAGGTACGCGACTCCGATGCCCGAGTAGAGAAGGCCCAGCCCTGCGGGTATCCAGTCGCTCTGGAGGGCGAACAGCCCTGCCTGGACGACTCCCAACCCGATCATCGCCACCCCGACGAGCGTCTTCAGTCGTTCCTGTTCCATACGTGCCACTTGTACATCCTCGCGGTAAGTGTTTCCCTCCATACGTATCGAAGCGCGTCCAAACTCACCAGCCCGGGATACCGTCGACAGGACCACCATGACAGATGCACTGACGATTACGACGGAGACGGCAGCGGAACAACTCGACGACCACCTTCGCGAGCTGGCTGAAGCGGTGAGCACTAGAGCATCACCATCGACCGCGGTAGCAGCGAGTTCGCCATCGCCCTCGGCGGAGAGCCGACCGCGGGTGAGACGACACTTCGAGATTGGAGCACCCCAGCGGGATGCCAGCGATGACCCGGGCGTGTTCGACGCGACGACTGCGTTGGGCGCGAGTGCCGAGCAGAAGATACACCGAGTTGCGGGACCGGCTGAAAGCCCTCCACCGTCTTCCGCTATTTACCTGATTTAAGGAGAAAGCCCCGCCCTTTAGGGCGGGGATGAATCCGACAAGCCTTCCACAAACCACGTTCGACGTGTTGAACGGATGTTTTACGTAGTTCGTCATCGTATCAATAAGCATCCGAGGCGGCCTGACCGCCCGACTAATCGGACAATATCGGGAGTCCCCGATTCCACGCAGAAGGTACCCCCTTCTGTACCGGAACGCGGGGTGCGGAACGCAAGTATCTCCGAATCCCACGTCGGGATAGGAGTAACGGCTGGTTGGCACAGCCAGTAGTCGGCCCTCGGGGCGGCTACAAACCGTAACCATCCCAACTCAGCGGTGCCGTGCCGTGGGAATCCTCGCCCTTCAGGGCGGGGAGGATGTCAACCTTCGAGCCGATACGGTACGACCGCATAGCGACCTCCCCGAACCCGCTCCGGTCGCTTCCACTTATTTCGACAGGGTCAGCCCTCGGGGCGGCCTCACAGACCGGGAATGGCGAGGGTGCGTATGCCACAGAGGGTTTTTACTGGTAGACCACCATTCGTTACAACGGTAATATCGCCCCGTGCCAAACCATAATTCAATACCACTGCTGGAGAACAGAACAAAGATAGTCTGGGGAGTTCTGGTCCTGATGGCTGCAGGGGTGATACTGTACCCGGGCGTACGACGATTCCTGGCGGGGGCTCCGACCGAAGACTGGATCGTGGACGTCGTGCTGGGAGTGTTGCTCCTGACGCTCTATCTCGGAACGAGACTCGCGTACTGGGTGGAGGGCGACCAGTCCGCAGACGGGTTCCAGCTGTCTGACTGGACGATCCTGGTGACGTCTGGGCTCTGGGTACTCGCTGGTGCGGTGTTCCTCTCCCTCGGGTTCTCCTCCATCGGAGTCCTGGGATTCACGTTCTTCGGTGCTATCGGTGTCGTCGCAATGCTCTACAGGCTGTACGTGGCCCGCAGTCGGTCGTCGACGAACGGGATGTAGCCCCTGCCATCCATCGGGAGCGTCCAGAACAGACCACTGACGTATCGCAACGACGGGAACGCCGTGCGACCGACTGCTGACGTCGGGAGAACGAGCCACCGACTAGCTGCTACGGAGTCCTCCGGGAAACCGGGTCGGCGCGTCGGGACTACTCGAGGTGCCGGAACGTGTTCACGGCCAGCACGACGGCGGCCGTGATGGCGCCCAGTATCGCGACGGCCAGTATCATGCCGAAGATGGCGGAACTGAACCGGCCGTTGAGGGTCGGCGAGATGTCGTTCGCGAGGTCGACCAGGACGAGCATCGCCAGGAGGGCGCCCTCGACGAGCGCGAACGGCTTGAGCCACGAGTTTCGCGTGAGGAACCCCTGGTCGACTCGGCCGGCCTGGCGCAACTGGTCGTCCGCGCCGTCTTCAGTGCTCATATGGCAACCATTCGAGCGGGCATGCGTATAAAAATTGCCTGTTCTCCGCGACTACTCGGTCGACGGGTCGGCCGTCGAGTCCGAGGGTTCGACGGTCGTGCGGTCGCGGTCGTCGGCGTCGTCGACGCGTTCCCACGTGGGCCCGGCCCGGTCGACGGGGTACGCGGCCGTCTCGGCCTCGACCTTGTCGGTGAGGAGGTCGACGGCCGTCTGGTTCGCGCCCTCGGGGATGATGACGTCGGCGTTCTTCTTCGTCGGTTCGACGAACTGCTCGTGCATTGGCTTGACCGTCGAGAGGTACTGGTCGATGACGCCGGCGAGTTCGCGCCCGCGGTCGATGACGTCGCGCCGGATGCGCCGGAGGATGCGCACGTCGGCGTCGGTCTCGACGTAGACGCAGAGGTCGCACATGTCGAGGACGGCCTCGTCGTACAGCGCGAAGATGCCCTCGACGACGATGACGTCGGTGGGTTCGACGGTGACCGTCTCGTCGGTCCGGTTGTGGATTCCGAAGTCGTACTGGGGCATCTCGATGGGTTGCCCGGTCAGGAGCGCGTCGAGTTGCCCGACCAGCAACTCCCACTCGAAGGCGTCCGGGTGGTCGTAGTTGACCTCCTCGCGCTCCTCGTAGTCCATGTGCGAGAGGTCCTCGTAGTAGTTGTCGAGTGGAATCCGCGTCACCGACTCGCCGACCGTGTCGGCCACCTCGCGCGCGACGGTCGTCTTCCCGGCCCCGGTTCCCCCCGCGATGCCGATGACGAACGTCGGGATGCTCATCGTAGCTACCACGCGTCGGAAGCGGTATGAATCTGCGGATTTCCGTTCCGCGCCCGTTAACTGCCGTCGTCCCGACTGCCCGACCATGCGAACGACGAGCGGGCGATTCCGCGTGCTGGCGAGTCCCCGGACCGAGGACGAGTGGCTGTTCGTCTCGCTCCCGGACCCGGACGCGGACCCCGACGCCCACGAGTACGAACCGACGTACGTCGCCGCGACCGACTCGCTCGACGGCCTCGAACCCGGTGCGCTCGTCGCGGCGACGCTCGACTGGGAGGCGTCGCCGCCGACGGCGACCGACGTGGCCGTCGAACGCGAGAGTCGCTACCACTTCGTCTCGGGCGTGACCAACATGTTCGAGGCGGCCACCGACGCCTGGGCCGAGGCGGTGACCGGCGGTGCGGGAATGAACTCGACGGTCCTGCGGAACACCGACGGCGAGGAGACGGGCGTGCTCTACGTCTTCGGCGACCGGGGCGGCGACCTGTTCGGCGAGTTCCGGCGCGGGACGCGCCCCGTCGAACCGCTGGTCGTCCGGGTGAACCGGGGCCGCGAGGACGACGACGCCGACCGGGCCGTCTTCGTGCTCGACCCCGTCGGCGACCCGTTCGTCGCCGTCGCCATCGCGTTCCGGCGGGACGGCCTCCTCGCGGACACGATGCGGGACACGTACCTCGACGACTGAGCCGCGCTCCTATCCCTCGTAGGTCAGCCGCTGGACGCGGCCGTCGGCGTAGACGACGTACAGTTCCGCCCGGCCGTCGCCGTCCACGTCGGCGAGCACCGGGTGTGCGAGGAGGTCGACGTCGCGACTGCGACTGGCGAGCAGGTCGCCGGTCGCGGGGTCGTACACCGCGACGGTCCCGTCGTTGGACCCGACGACGAGTTCGGCAGCGCCGTCGCCGTCCACGTCGCCCGCGACGGGTGGGGGCATCATCTTGACTGCCTCCGTCGTCACAGACGACTCCCAGGTGACGGTGCCGGTCGCGCCGTCGATGGCGACGACGGACCCGTCGGCGGCCGTGGCGAAGACGGTCGGGCGGCCATCGACGTCGACGACGGCGTGCACGGCCGAGAGCGCCGTCGCGTCGAATCGCCACTCCCGGTCGCCGGTCGCGCCGTCGGACGCGACGACCGCACCGGCGGTCGTCCCCACGACGTACTCGACGGCCGGGTCGTCGTCGAGGTCGGCGGCGGTCATCCACGTCACGGTCAGGTCGTCGCCGACGGAGCGGTTCCACAGGACGGACCCGTTCGCGTCGTAGGTGACGGCCCGGCCCCTGCGGTCCGCGACGACGACCTCCGTCGCGCCGTCGGCGTCGACGTCCGCGACGACCGGGTTCGCCCAGACGTAGGCGTCGTGGTCGACGCCCCACTCCAGCGACCCGTCGGGGGCGAAGACCCGGACGGCCCCACTGACGTCGACCACGAGGGTCTCGTCGGCACCGTCGTCGTCCAGGTCGGTGACCGTCGGTCGGTTGTAGCCGTAGTCGGTGAGGGGAGCGCGCCGCGTCACCGTCCCGTCGCCGGGGTCGAGCGCGAGGAGTTCGGCCTCGGTCGTCGCGGCCAGCACCTCCAGGTCGCCGTCGGCGTCGGCGTCGGCGACGGTCGGGTCGGCGACGGAGTGGATGGTGCAGTGGCGCGACGGCACCTCGTAGCGCCACCGTTCGCTCCCGTCGGTGGCGTCGAGCGCGACCAGCGCGCAGGCGTCGGCCGTCCGGGGCGAACTCAGCGGCGCGAACACCGTCGGTCGGTCGTCGACCGTGGCGACGGCCGGTTCGTGGTGGTTGCCGGCGGTCCCGGCCGCTGGCTGGCTGGTCCAGGCGACGGCGAGGGTCCCCGCGTCGTCGCTGGAGAGGCCGACGAAGACGGCACCGGCCAGGGCGGCGACGAGGACGACCACGGCGACGGCGGTCCGGGTTCGCATCGCCCGGAGTTCGCCACGCCCGGTCAAAACGCTGGCTGTCCGTGGTGGGCTTTCGACGCGCGAACCACGGCGAGACCGGCGGATTCGACGGTCGAACCGACGACCCTTTGCCTTCGGGACCGCGACGGGAGACCGATAGCGATGCCCCGGTCGGTCCGACGCGGGCGGGTCGCCGCGGCGGCGGCCCTCGCGCTCACGCTGTTCGTCGGCAGGGCGAGTGCACACGGCGTCCGGACAGTCTCGTCACCGATTCCGACGTGGCTGTTGCTGGCCGGTGCGGCGGGTGCGGTCGGCGGGACGGCGGTCGTGCTGGCCCGGACCGACGTCTCGCCGGGGGGCGACCCGTCCGACCTGACGAGCGTCTCGGCGACGACGGGCGACGCCGTCCGGTGGCTCCTCCGCGCCGTCGTCGCCGTCGCGGTGGGTGCAGCAGTCGTCGAGGGACTCACCGGGCCACAGGCGCGGGTGACGGTCACCACGATGCTGGTCTGGCCGGTGTGGTTCAAGGGTGCGCTCCTCGTCGCCGCCGTCGTCGGCAACCCCTGGTTCGCCGTGGCCCCGTGGGTGACCGCCTACGACCTGCTCGCGCGACTGGAGGGGGACGACCCCGGACTCGCGACCTATCCCGACCGACTCGGGCGCTGGCCGGCGACGCTCGGCTTCCTCTTCCTCGTCGGACTGGTGGAGAACCTGACCGTCGTGCCCGCCCGCCCCAGCCTGACGGCCGCGCTGGTCGCCGGGTACGCACTCGCGATGGTGCTCGGGGCGGTCGCCTTCGGCCGGGAGTGGTTCCGGCGGGCGGACCCCCTCGGCGCGCTCTACGACCTCGTCGGGCGCGTGGCACCCCTCGCGGTCCGTCGTCGGGACGACCGGTACGTCGTCGTCCGGCGACCGGTCTGGCGGGCCCCTGCAGAGCCGTTGCCCGACGCCGCGAGCGTCGTCCTCGCCGTCGCGGCCGTCTACACGGTCAGCTTCGACGGACTGGTCGAGACGCCGGCGTACCAGCGGTTGCTGTTCGACCTCGCCGACGCCGGGTTCGGAGCCTTCGCCGGCGTGGCGACGTACGTCGCCGGCCTGGTCGCGTTCGTCGCGCTGTTCCGGGTCGTCGCGGCCGTGGCGACCTGGGCTGGCCGCCAGCGCGATGCGGAGGCCGACGCCGACGCCGACGCCGGGGCGGTCGCCCGGTCCTTCGGCGCGACGCTGCTCCCCATCGCCGTCGCCTACGACGTCGCGCACAACTACCCGTACGTCGTGGAGAACGCCACCGTGCTGGCCCGGACCATGGGGCCGTCGCTCCCGTCGACGACGCCGGGTGCCGGCGCGTACTGGGCCTCGGCCGTCGGCCTGGTCGTCCTGGGCCACCTCGTCGCCGTCGTGGCGGCCCACCTCGCCTCGACCGACCTCTTCGGCCCGGACGCGACGCTCCGGGGGCACGCGCCCCTCGTCGCACTCATGGTCGGCTACACGGTCCTCTCGCTCTGGATCCTCTCGCGCCCGGTCGGGGGGTGAATTCGACGTGCGAACCAGAACGAATTACAACGGATTCTCGTTAGACGACGGCATGCAACGCCGCCAGCTCCTCCGTACCCTCCCTGGCGTCGCCGTCGCCGGCCTCGCCGGTTGCATCGGAGACGGCGACACGGCCGCGCCCACCGACACGCTGACGGACACCGCGACCAGCACCGCGGCCCCCGACGGGCCGAGTGGCGTCTACGTCCAGTCCTTCCGCGAGGGCATGGTGTCGTCCGGGACGGCGACGGCGGGCGACTACGAGGTCGGCCTGCTGCTCGCCGTCCCGCACACCTTCTGGACGGTCACGGGGACCGAGCGAACCGTGAACCGGAAGGAATCGCGCCACTCCGTCCACCTGATGGCCCAGGTCTGGGACGGCGAGACGAACGTCGTCCTCCCCGAGACGGGCGTGACCGTCGAGGTGCTCCGGGACGGCGACCTCGTCAGCGAGGAGGTCATCTACCCGATGCTCTCCCAGCGCATGGGCTTTCACTACGGCGGGAACTTCTCGCTCGGTGGCGACGGCACCTTCACCGCCCGGGTCTCCACCAGCCCGCTGTCCATCGAGCGACTCGGCTCGTTCGCCGGTCGCTTCGACGAGGCCGCGACCGCCGAGATCGAGTTCGACTTCGACCAGGACGTCCGCGACCAATTGACCGTCGCGGAACTCGACGCGGCCGGAAACCCCGGCGCGATTCGACCCATGGAGATGAACGCGATGCCCACGGGCGTCGCACCTACGACGGAGTCCCTCCCCGGGACCACAGTCGGGAGCGAGCGCCTCGACGACGCCGAACTGGTCCTCGGCTACACCGGGGGCGAACTCGCCGGCGACGCGGGGTCGTACCTCTACGTCTCCGCCCGGACCCGGTACAACGACCTCGTGTTACCGATGATGTCGCTCGACGCGACGGTCACCCGCGACGGCGAGACCGTGTACGAGGGCGCGCTGAACCGGGCCGTCCACCCGACGCTGCAGTACCACTACGGCGTCCCGGTCGATGGCGTCCGGGCCGGCGACGAGGTGTCGTTGACCGTCGTCACCCCGCCACAGGTCGGCCGTCACGAGGGGTACGAACGCGCCTTCCTGCAGATGGACGGCGCGTCGTTCACGGTCTAGCGACACTTCTTTGCCCGGCCGTCCCGCACGACGAGACATGCGTCGAGCACTCGCCCTCCTGCTCGCGTTCGTGCTGGCCTCGACGGCCGCTCTCGGCGCGTTCGTGACCCCGGTCGCCGCCCACGGCAACCACGTCAGCGTCGACCCGCAGGTCAGCGACGACGGCACCGTCGTCGTCGAGTCCCTGTACAGCCTCTCCGGTGGCTTCCTGGTCGTCCACCAGGACCAGGCCGGCCAGCCCGGTCGCCCGGTCGGCAACGTGACCCTTCCCCAGGGCTTGCACACCGGTTTCCCGGTCCAGATAGACGCCCAGCACTGGCAGGACCACCAGGGGAACCGGACGTACTGGGTCGTCCTGCACCGCGACACCGACGGGGACGGCGAGTTCGACCCGCGCGTCGACCGGCCCGTCGAGGGGTTCCACGGCGGCCCGGTCCGTGCCCGCGTCCCGGTCCGCAAGAGCGACGCCGGGTCGGCCCGGGTCCTCGCCGCCGACGTGGACGGCCAGCGAATCGACTCGCCGTCGCTGACCGTCTCGCGCGTCGAACTCGACCGCCCCGGCACCCTCGTCGTCCGCCCCATCGAGGGCGGCACGCCGGGCGACGTCGTCGGTACCCGCGCCCTCGACCCGGGCGTCCACGAGCGCCCGACCGTCGAACTCGACGCATCGTACTTCGAGTCGCTCGCCGTCGGCGACACGCCGCGGGTACATGTCGCAATCTACGAGCGCGACGGGACCGACGGTCCCCGGTCCGACGCCCCGCTCTCGGTCGGCGGGGACCCGGTCGCCACGCGGTTCGCCGTCGAGAAGGTGGCCGACGCGCAGGCGACGACGCAACCACTCATCAACACGCCCGAACCGACGAGCGAACCGGCGGACACGTCGACGGGGACGCCGAACGCGTCGGCGACGACGGCCGACGGCGGGTCCGCGTCGGGGGCGGTGCCCGGGTTCGGCGTGGCAGGTGCACTGGTCGCGGCGCTCGTCGTCGTCGCACTCGGTCGCCGGCGCGGTCGCTGACCCGACCACAGCTATTTGGTCGCCGTCGGCGAACTCGGTGTCGTGACTGACGCACAGGACGCGCTGGTCGCCGCGCTGACCGACTGGCGACGCAACCTCGTCGCGCTCGGACTGGTCGTCGCCCTCGTCGCCGTCGCGGCCGCGGTCCGGTCACCGATGGCGTACTACGGTGCGGGACTGGCCTCGTTCGTCGTCTGGATGGCGTGGTTCGTCCTCGCCAGCGTCGACTGGTTGCACCGGGCGGACTTCTGATGGCACGGCCGCGTCGAGGTGGTTCACCGCCCGTCGCGGTCCCTGCGTATGCACGGGCACCCTGGCGAGCCCAGAGTAAGATACACCACCGACAGTACCGACAACAGCAGTATGCGCACGTCCGTCTCGTCCGACGAGCGACCGCTCGACCGTCGCTGGTGGAAGGAGGCCGTCGTCTACCAGATCTACCCGCGGAGCTTCAGGGACAGCGACGGGGACGGCGTCGGTGACATCCCGGGCATCGTCGAGAAGGTGGACTACCTCGACTCGCTCGGGGTCGACGTCGTCTGGCTCTGTCCGGTGTACGACTCGCCCAACGTCGACAACGGCTACGACATCCGCGACTACCGGTCCATCCTGGCCGCGTTCGGTGACATGACCGACTGGGAGACGCTGTGCTCCGCGCTCCACGAGCGGGACATCCGACTCATCATGGACCTCGTCGTCAACCACACGTCGGACGAACACGAGTGGTTCCAGCGGTCTCGCCGGCGCGACCCCGGGTACGAGGACTACTACCACTGGCGCGACGGGCCACCGGACCAGCCACCGAACAACTGGGAGTCCAACTTCGGCGGCCCGGCGTGGACCTACGACGAGGTGCGCGAACAGTGGTACCTCCACCTGTTCGACGCGAAGCAACCGGACCTGAACTGGCGGAACCCCGACGTGCGCGAGGACGTCAGGGAGATGGTCACGTGGTGGCTGGAGAAGGGCATCGACGGCTTCCGGATGGACGTCATCAACTTCATCTCGAAGGCCGACGGCCTCCCGGACGGCGACCCGGACAACTCGCCGGTCGGCGCGGAGCACTACGTCGACGGCCCGCGCGTCCACGAGTACCTCCGGGAACTGTACGACACCACGTTCTCGAACTACGACATCGTGACCGTCGGGGAGATGCCTCGGACGCCCGTCGAGGAGGCCGGCGAGTACCTCGGGGAGGACGGCGACGGCCTGAGCATGATATTCCACTTCGAGCACATGAGCCTCGACGAGGGTCCACGGGGCCGCTGGGACGTCGAGGAGTGGGGCGACTGGGACCTCCGTGAGTTCAAGGCGGTCGTGACGCGCTGGCAGGACGGACTCCGGGACGAGGGCTGGAACTCCCTGTACCTGGGGAACCACGACCAGCCACGCATCGTCTCGCGCTTCGGCGACGACGGTGCGTACCGCGAGCGGTCGGCGAAACTCATCGCGACGTTCCTCCTGACGATGCGGGGGACGCCGTTCGTCTACCAGGGCGACGAACTCGGGATGACGAACGCGGACTTCCGGAGCCTCGACGAGGTCGACGACACCTGGACCGTCGGCATGGTCGAACGACTGCTCGCGTCCGGTGCCATCGACTCCTACGCGGAGATTCACGACCTCGTGAACTACCGGACGCGCGACCACTCGCGGACCCCCATGCAGTGGTCCGACGACTCGAACGCCGGTTTCACCGACGGCGACCCCTGGCTGAAGGTCAACGCGAACTACGCCGAGGTGAACTGCGAGGCGGCGATGGCCAACGAGGACTCGGTCTGGCACTTCTACCGTCGGCTCGTCGACCTCAGGCACGACGAGGACGTGCTCGTCTACGGCGACTACGACCTCCTGCTCCCCGACCACGAGCAGTTCTACGCCTACACCCGGACGCTCGGCGACGACCGACTGCTGGTCGTGCTCAACTGGTCCGGGGACCCCGCGACGTTCGAGGGGGCGGCCGTCGACGCGGCCGACGCCGACGTGGTGGTCGCCAACTACGACGACGCATCCACGCCCCCGGCAGGGCGCGAGTTCCGCCCGTACGAGGCCGTCCTCTACCGGCTCTGAGCCGTGCCGCGACCGGCGGGGCCGCGACGCCGTCAGTCGGGTGCGTTCGTGTTGGGCGCGTCGGCGCTTCCGTCGCCGGGTGGCGTCACGCCGAGTCGCGCCTCCACGAACGCGGCGAAGTCGGCGGCGAAGGCGTCGACCTCGTGCCAGTCGGTGTACTCGTAGTCGTGCGACGTGTCCGTGTCGCCGGTGGCACCCTTCGCGATCTGTTTCATCACCAGGCGCTCGACGAAGCCGTACTTCGAGTACCGGAGCGCGCCGCCGAACAGTCCGATCCGGTCGGGGTGCCAGCCGGTCGACTCGAGGAACCCGTCGACGTACGTCGCCGCCTCGGCCCGTCGGTCCTCGTCGGTCACGGCGGAGGACAGGGACAACTGGAAGAACGCCGTCGGGCGCTGGGCGAGGGCCTCCCGGTGTGCGGTCACGAAGTCGCGAACCGCCCGCTGGTGTCTGCCCACGTGGACCGACGCCCCGACGCAGACGGCATCGAACGACTCGACGTCGAGGTCTGCCGGGCGCTCGGCGGCGTCGACGGCGGTGGCCTCGTGGCCGCGTGCCTCGAACACGTCGACGATGCGGTCGGCGACCTTCGCGGTCTGCCCTTCGCCGGTTCCGTAGATGACGAGCGTCGAGAGCATGCGTCGCTACCGGGTGATACGGCGCTCGGGCGGAAAAAGGCTGGTCGGCGAGTCACCGGTTCGGTCGTCGCGCTCGCAGAAGTCGAAGGACTATCACGGGGGGACCCGTCTGGCCGACCATGCGAGAGGCATTCGTCGAACTGTTGCACCGGAACGCGGACCACGCGAGCGCCTCCCAGTCTCGTTTCGACGACGTACAGGACTCCCAGCACCCGGACGTCGTCACCGTCTGCTGTTCCGACTCCAGGGTCCTGCAGGACCACATGTGGGGGAACGACGAACCCGGGCGCATCTTCACCTGCGCCAACATCGGGAACCGCGTCGTCCAGCGGACCGACGCCGGCGACGTCGTCTCGGGGGACGTCCTCTACCCGGTCGTCCACACCGGGACGGAGACCGTCGTCGTCGTCGGCCACACCGGCTGTGGGGCCGTGACGGCGACGTACGACGCGCTGACCACCGACGGCGACGACGAGCCCCAGCCCCCCGGCATCGCTCACTGTCTCGACCTGCTGAAGCCGCGACTCGAAGCCGGCGTCGAGGCACTCCCCGACGACCTGGACCGGGAGGCGGCGATAAATCGGCTCGTCGAGTACAACGTCGACAGACAGGTCGAGTTCCTCCTGGCGAGCGACGACGTCCCCCCGGACGTGGACGTCGTCGGCGTCGTCTACGACTTCCAGGACGTCTACTCGGGGCGCCGAGGGGAGGTCCACGTCGTCAACGTCGACGGAGAGACCGACGTCGAGACGCTCCGAGAGGCACATCCCGAGGTCGACTCGCGCGTCGAACGTCTCTGGGAGTACTGACGCCCTTCGGAACGACCGAGCCTTCCGCGGGGCCTAGCTTAATATCACAGCCGTCGTATCTCTAGCTTGGTGTATTCCACATGGAGAAGAACGTTGGCGGCTACGACCGTCTCGCACGATTCGTGCTCGGACCGGTACTGATCCTCGTCGGGCTCGCGGCGCTCGGCGACGTACTGACAATCGCGGCGGGCACAGTCGGGGTGGTCGTCGCGGTGGTCGCGCTCCTCGTGGGCGTCGTACTCACCGCGACCGCCGTCACACAGAAGTGCCCCCTCAACTCGGTCATCGGACTCGACACGTTCAAGGCCTCGGGCGAGAGCGCGGGCACGACCGAGACCGAACAGGCTCGCTCGAAGTCGAGCTGACGCGACCCGGAATTTTTCGGACACCGTACGAACTCGGGACGGGCGTCGTCGCCCGGTCGGAGAGCGACGCCACCGGGTCCGTTCGACCCGGCCACGCGTAGCAACAGACCTTTGCCGACCGACTAGCGTATGGCCACTATGTCCTCCGAGAGGACCTGTCCCGACTGCGACGAACCGCTGACGGAGATGGAGCTGGAGCTAGGCGGCACCTTCGACGACGTCCACGTCGTGTCTGACAAGTCGTCCGACGGCCTCCTCGGCGTTCCGCGGGTCGACGAGATGCTCAGGCCCATCCCCTACGTCTGTCCCGAGTGCCGACGCATCCTGTTCTACGGCGAGGGGTGACGGCGTCGCCGAGACTCGCCCCGTCCGCGAGGGCCGGCGTGGACGGCGTCGCTACAGCGAGTTCACGAAGTCGCGCATGACGTCGTCGAACCGGTCGGGTTCCTCGACGGTCGGGCAGTGTCCGCTCTCCTCGAACAGTTCGAACCTTGCGTCCTCGACGAGTTCGGCGACGGGTTCGACGGCGGCGACGGTTCGCCACTTCTCGTCCGTACCGGCACAGACCAGGGTCGGGACGTCGACCCGGGTGAGGACGTCCCGGTAGTCGCACGTGGTCGCGTCGAGGATTATCGCACTCATGACCGACGGCGGGCACCGGGTCGTCTCGTCGAACATCATGGTCCTGACCTCGTCGGACGGTGGTTCCTTGAGCAGGGCCTCCACGCTCCGCTCCGAGACGCCCCAGTGGTCGTCCTGGATGGCGACGTGGATGTCCCGCAGGGCTTCTGCGTCGTATCGACCCTCGCTGTCGTCGCTCCAGTCCCCCGGCGCTGGCTCCATGTCAACGTCGACGAGCGCCCGTACCCCGTCCGTCCCGTACTGGTCGACGTACTCCCAGGTCACGAGCGCGCCCAGCGACCACCCGACCAGGACCGCATCGTCGACGTCCAGGCTGTCGAGGAACGCCCGGAGGTCGCGGGCGTACTGCGAGAGGGTGTGTCCCGCCTCCGTCTTCTCCGACCGCCCGTGACCCCGGAAGTCGAACGCCAGCGTGCGGTAGTCGTCCGAGAGGCCCCGCAACTGCGACTGGAAGAACCTGAGCCCCGCCCACGCCCCGTGGAGGAAGACGATCGGTCGTCCCTCGCCGTACTCCTCGTAGTAGGTGTCTGCCCCGTTGCACGCGACGACTGGCATCGTACCCGAACTACGTGCCTCACTAGCATAGCTCTGCAGGTGGCGATAGCCGGGTCCCGCAGGGGAACCCCCGCGTCGGACCGACGATACTTTGCGGTCAGTCGCCGTTTACCCACTATGCTCGAACGGTTTCTCGGGGACGAGGTCGACTCGTCCGGACGCTACCTCGCCGAGGTCATCTACGGAGCGAACGACGGAATCGTGACCACGTTCGCGGTCGTGTCCGGGGTCGCCGGGGCCGCGCTCAACCCGTCGATCGTTCTCATCCTCGGTGCTGCGAACCTCTTCGCCGACGGGTTCTCGATGGGGATGAGCAACTACCTCAGCCGTCGCTCTGAGATGGATTACCAGCGCTCCCAGACCGGCCAGGAGAGCGAAGAGATGGACTCGCTCCGGGATGGAAAGTCGCCGGGACGGACGGCGTTCGTCACGTTCCTCGCGTTCGTCGTCGCCGGGTGGGCGCCGCTGATCCCCTACATCCTCGAACTCGCCCCCGCTTTCCCCCTCTCGGTCGCGTTCACTGGGCTCACGTTCTTTCTCGTCGGGGCCAGCCGGAGTTTCGTGACCGCCCGGCGATGGTACGTCAACGGCGGCGAGATGTTCGTCGTCGGGATGGCTGCCGCCCTCGTCGCCTACACGGTTGGGACCCTCCTGAAGGGACTCGCGTGACGGCGGGCAGATAGCGACTGGGTATCGGGGTCACGCGAGTTCGGCGACGTTCCCGCTCCATGGCTCGCCGTGGCCCGGTAGCAACACCACGTCGCCACACGATTCGAGGTTCCGAAGCGACGACCGGGCCTTCTGCGCATCGTAGTGGACGGGCGGCGACACGGCTGGTTCGGTTGGCTGGCCGGTTCGGACGTCGTACGTCATCAGGGCGTCGCCGCAGAAGAGGACGTCCCGGTCCGGCAGGTAGAACGCGACCGAACCGGCAGTGTGGCCGGGGACGTGGATCACCGTCGGATGCCCCGGTACGTCGAGTTCGTCGCCGTCTTCGAACGTCTCGAACGCCGTGAGTTTCGGTACCGACCCGACCCCCGAACGAAGGACCTCGACGAAGTACGCGAACACCGCGGGCCGCCAGAGCACCTTCAGGAACTCGACGGGCGGGAGCGACCGGGAGACGGAGTTGGCACGCTGGACGTCTGCCGGGTGAATCCACACCGGTGCGTCGGCGGCCTGTCGGAGCCACTCGGCGAAGCCGACGTGGTCGAGGTCGCCGTGCGTGAGGAGGATGGCCTCGATATCGGACAACGTGTACCCGAGTGCGTCGACTCCCTCGACCAGCAGTCGCCAGTGGCCGGGGAGTCCCGCGTCGACGACGGTGAGCGCGCCGGTCTCTTCGACGACGTACCAGTTGATACGCCGCGTGCCGAATCGATACACACCGTCGGCGACCTCCTGGCCACGGATCTGCTCCATACGGATGCTACGGGCGCATCCCATATCGAACCTCCCCACAGCTGAAGCTCCATCGTGGATTCGCCAGCGGTGCTGTCCGGGCCAGCACGCCACAACCCGCTTGACGCGCCGTTGCTCGCGGCGAGAAGCACGTCACCGGGACTCGGCACGTGAACGCGGTGTAGAAACGACCAGTCGCTGTCACTCGTCGTCGACGAGGTCCACCAGGTTCTCACGACCCAGTTGCAGTTTTTCGACCGCGTCGCCGTCCGCCAGTTTCCCGACGATGCGGGACGTCTTCGAGGCGGACCAGTCGAATCGCTCGGCGATGGCCGCCTGGCGCATTCGCCCCCCGTTGGCTTCGAGCAGGTCGAGGACCCGCTCCTCGTCAGTCATGACGGCTTCCGCCGATTCCGTCTCTTCGGGGGCTCCCTCCCGTTCATCGGTCGGAGGTGGTGCCGCACCCGATTCGACCGTCGGTTCCCCGGGGGTGCCGCCAGTCGTCCCGTCCCGTTGGCGGGAGACGACGACTGCGACGAGTCCGAGCAGGCCGACGACAGCGACGCCGAGCACGACCGGGCCGCCGAGGTCCTCGAGTGGTGAGCCCACGTCGTCGTCCGTCTCGTCAGACGGGCCATGCTGGCCCGAGGCCGGGGCGAACACGACGCGTGGATGTGCGTCGGAGAAATCTTCCCTGCCGTTCCACGTCACCACGTCCCCCTCCAGACTGTCCGGTTCCGGTTCGGTGTCGCCGATCTCGTACTCTGTGGGGGCGACTAGCTGAAGCGTGTCGTTCGCCGCGATGAAGAACCCGCCCTGGAAAACGTCGCCCACCACGAGTCGTCCGTTCTGCTGGGCTGCGAGGTTCGTCCAGGTGAATTCGTAGGTGACGCTCCCCCACCGTCGCGGGACCTCCTGGATGCTGGTGGACGCGGTGAAGTCGGTCGCTCGCATCTCGCGCCCGGTCACGTTCGCCGCGTTTGCGACCACCCCCTGCATCCGGTCTCGAAACGGACCGAGATACTGCGACGTGTCGTTCCTGAACCGGGCCTGGAAGGCGGCGTACTCGTCGACGCGCTGGTCGGTGTCGAGTCGAGTCCGTATCTGAATCGTCCAGCGGGCCGACCCGTTCTCGTCTATCTCGATCCGCGTCACGGTGTTGTCGGTCTCGGGCTGGGTCTGCTGGGCAACGTCGGCGGTCGCTACGGGAGCGACCATCCCGCCCAGCAGGAGTCCGACGACGGCGATCGACACGACCGTCGTCGAACCGGGGCCCTTCGACACAGCCATCCAGATAGCGATTCGTTTCGACAGAGCTCGCATAAGTCGTTTGGCTTTCTCGTTCACGGTTTTGCATCCAGAGAGTCCGCCGGCCGTAGCTAGCAGTGACGTCGGCCTACTGCACCGGGTGGTCGTAAAAAATCGCACCTGGGGCGCTTCAGAACGACGAGGACGAGTCCTCGTCAGCGTCTTCTTCGGCGTCGGTGCTGTCGTCGGAGTCGTCTTCGTCGTCGTCAGAAGAGCCGTCGATGTCCTCGGAGTCAGCACTATCGTCGGAAGCGTCGTCGTCGACCTCGTCGGTGATAGTGTCGTCGTCGGACGCATCGTCGGACTCGTCGTCAGCGTCGGATTCGTCGTCGGCGTCAGATTCGTCGTCAGCGTCGGATTCGTCGTCAGCGTCGGAGTCGTCGTCAGCGTCGGAGTCGTCGTCGTCGGAGTCGTCGTCAGCGTCGGAGTCGTCGTCGTCGGAGTCGTCGTCTGCATCCTCAGAGTCTTCTTCAGCGTCGGAGTCGTCGTCGTCGGACTCGTCCTCGCGTTCGTACTCGTAGTCCTCGTCCTCGAGGGTCAGCTCCCCGTCCTGGATGGTGTAGACGAGTTCGCCCTCGAAGCCGTCCCCGACGAGTTCGATCTCGACGTCGTCGTTCGAGCTGGCCTCGAACGTGACAGTCCCGTCCTCGTCGGTCGTGCCGACCGTCTCGCCGTCGGCGTAGACGCTTACGTCCTGGATGGGGTCACCAGCGTCGGTCACGGTGACGATGATCAGCCCGTCGTCGTACGTCGCGTGTGCGTCGACGTTCGTCGTCTCCGTCGCGTCGTCGAACGCGACTGGGTTGCCAACACCTGCGCCGGTCGCGGCGACACCGCCGGCGGCCATCAGCAGCACCAGGCCGGCAGTGAGGATCTTTGTGAAATCCATTGCACTCACAGCTCGAATCGGTATGACAATAAACGGAAACGATACTCCCACCGAATTTCGTCTACAACTCGACGGAAGCCATGCGAAACGACTGCAAGTGGCTGCAAATCGGTCCGAACGTCGGTCGAATCGTGGACGGAGACGTTCCGACGGACCGCCCGGAAGCCACGGCGAGTCCCCCGAACCAGCCCCAGGAGCGACGAGGGCTGCAAGCGGGACACCCCACGTCGAGAGGACCGAAGCCACCGAACCCGGTAGGCCCGGTCGTGACTCGCACCGCGTCCCTGGCGTCGGAACTCCCTCCCACCCACCGTCTCGAACGTGCCGTCTCCCGGCTCCATCCCACGCTCTACGCGTGCAAGTGGGTGCAAACGTCCGCAATCCACACTCACTATCTCGACGGTTTATGACCTGCTGGGACGTGGCTCCCTCCAACGATGAACCGAACGGCATTCGGCTCCGTACTGCTCGCGGTGCTCGTCGTGGTCGGGACCGCCGTCCCGACGATGGCGCTCTCGACGAGTTCCACCCAGGCCTCGGCGAGCGACGGCCAGGGCACGCCAGCCGCGATGGCAGTACAGGACGCACAGTCGAGCGTGAACGTCACGGTCGGCCAGCAACTCTCGACGGTCATCGGCGTATCGAGCGACGAGGTGCAGACCGACTTCGAGAACACCGCCTTCGATATCTCCCTCGAGCGGGCGAGTGGGAACGAACAGACCGAAGCCATCGCGGAGCGGGCGGACGAACTTCGTGACCGCGACGAAGCCATCAGCCGGGAGTACCAGGCGGCGACGGAGGCCTACCGGGACGGGGAGCTATCCGGGTCCGAGTACGCACAGCGACTCGCCGCCCTGAACGCCCGCGCGTCCAACCTGCTCGACAGCTACGAACAGCTACAGCGGCGGGCGGCGAACCGCTCGGCACTCGAACTCAGGGCTGCCGGCGTCGACCAGTCCGCAATCGACGCAGCCGTCGAGAACCTGCGCAGCGTCAGCGGGACCGGGACGCACGCGCTGCTCGAACAGTTCACCGGCGAGTCCGAGGGCGAGATTCGACTCGAGACCGAGAACGGCCTCTCCATCGAGGTCGAGAGCGAAGACGGCGAACGGTCCCGCGAGTTCGAACGCCCGCGCGACACCGACGACGACCTCACCGTGAGCCAGTCCGACGCCCTCGAGACCGCACGGGCGGCGCTCTCCGACCTCGAGACGGGGACCTGGACCCTCACCGGGTCGACGGTGAAGCAGGACGACGGTGCCTTCGAGTTCGCGTTCTCGCTCCGGAACGCGTCCGAACTGACGGGCGAGGCCCAGGTGGCCGTCGATGGCTCCTCTGGTACCGTCTTCGCCCTCGACGAGGAGATCGATGCTCGCGGCGACGAGGACGATGCCGAAGACGACGAAGACCACGAGGTCGACGGGGACGGCGAACTCGTGATGGTCGTCGTCGAGGGAACGCCCGCACCGAACGAGACGATTCGCGTGCAGGTTCTCGCCGACGGCGACCCTGCCGATGACGTCACCGTCTCCCTGAACGACCGGGCCGTTGGGACGACCGACGCCGACGGAACGGTCGAGGTGGCGCTACCTGCGTCCGGCGAGGCAGACCTCACTGCCCGGACCGCCGACTCCGATGGTGGGCTCGAGTTCGAGTTCGGAGCGGACGACGGCGACGATGTCTTCCGGATGTTGGACGTGGACGCGACCCTCGACGGCGACGCCGTGACCGCGACCGTCGACTACGACGGCGACAGCGTCGAGAACGCGTCCGTCTACGTGAACGACCGGGCCGTCGGAACCACGGATTCGGACGGGACCGTGGCGTTCACCGTCGACACGACCGCGACCGAGCGACTGGAACTCGACGTCGTCAAGGGAGCGTTCGAGATCGAACTGACGTACGCCATCCAGGACGGTAAACTCGTCCTGACCGAGGAAGCTCACGAGGGCGACGGCGACAAAGCCGAGGTGGAAGAGACCGACGATGAGGAGGACGACGAACGGGAGACGACGACCGAGACGGAGTCCGAGACCGAATCCACCGACGACTGGCAGGAGACCGACTCCGACGACGAGACGACGGAAACGACGGCGACGACGGAAGACGACGAGGAGACCGAGTCCGACGGATGACCGGCCTCCAGCAGGCCGTCACTCGCTCTGCGTGAGAGACGAGTTCTCAGTACCAATATAACACTCCGACGAATAGGAACCAACGATGGCGAACGAGGACGCTACCGCGCGGTACCGCCGAAACCGGCAGGACGAGATCGATAGTGCGGCGGTCTACCGCGCGATGGCGGAGGCGGAGTCGCACCCGCAACTCGCCGAGGTGTACCGACGACTGGCCGAGACGGAGGCCCGACACGCAGAATTCTGGGCCGAGAGACTCGACGAGGCCGGGGTGAACGAACCGAACCCCGGACCGACCGTTCGAGCGAGGGCACTTGCGTGGCTGGCAAGACGTTTCGGTCCCGGCGTCGTCCTCTCGACGATGCGAACGGGTGAGGTCGCGGGCGGCCGGGGGTACGCGATGCAACCAGAAACGGACGGGACCGGATTGCCAGCGGACGAGCGCTCGCACGACAGACTGTTGGCGACCATCGAGGGGGTGCCGGGACGAGGGGCCGAAGGCGGCGTGCTGGCCCGGTTAGAGGGACGCCATCGCGCCACGAGCGGGAACGCCCTCCGTGCGGCGGTGCTCGGTGCGAACGACGGCCTCGTCTCGAACCTCAGTCTCGTGATGGGTGTCGCGGGGGCGGCTCTCGAATCCGGAACGATACTGGTCACGGGTCTCGCTGGACTCGTCGCGGGCGCGGGGTCCATGGCGATGGGCGAGTGGCTCTCGGTCCAGAGTTCTCGAGAGCTCTACCAGCGCCAGATCGACATCGAGGCGGAAGAGCTGGGCGAGATACCCGAAGAGGAGGAGCGGGAACTGGCGCTCATCTACGAGGCGAAGGGCCTCCCGAAGGGGCAGGCGGAATCGCTCGCTGCACGGCTCGTCCGTGACGAGGAGGCGGCCCTCGACACACTCGCCCGAGAGGAACTCGGCATCGACCCCGAGGAACTCGGCGGCTCGGCGTGGGAAGCCGCGGCCGCCTCGTTCGTTCTCTTCGCCCTGGGTGCGATCGTCCCGGTTCTCCCGTTCTTCCTCCTCACCGGCCTCACGGCGATCGGATCGAGCTTGGTACTGAGTGCGCTCGCGCTCTTCGCGATCGGTGCCGGCATCACGCTACTGACTGGGCGGAGCATCCTCTACTCGGGGTTCAGACAGGTCGGTATCGGGCTCGCCGCTGCGGTGCTCACGTACGGCGTCGGCACGCTCATCGGGGTGACATTGGTCGGGTGAATCGTATCGGACCGTCGTGACGAGAGACGTCCGTTCGGAACGGGTATCCCGTCACCCGGACGACCGCAACCGATGAAGAAAGTCGAAATTTCGAACGTGGATTCGCACACGAGCTCCGGTGCCGTGTTCCGTCCGCTATCGGCAGCGCTCGGGACGACCGACCTCGCTATCAACTACTACGAGCTGGCACCGGGTGATAACTTCGGACACTACTACCACTGTCTTGACACAGGTACGCGAAACGATGCGCGTCCTCCGTCGGACCCGCCGCCCTCGCCTACTCGGGCGACTCAGCGACTCGTTCGACTCCCGTGACGTCGGAGACGGTTCACACACGAGTGTCACGAATCACATTGCGGTGGCGGTCGTGGCACTTCTCCGGCGTTTGTCAGCGTTTTCGGCCCCCAGATGGCTGTAAGTAACACTGCGAGCAGTACCCAGTGAGAGTAGTAGAAGAAGTCCCCGACCTCGATGGATTCGGAGACGAAGTTCACCCATCCGTGGAACAGGATGATAGCGAGGATGCTGCGAGAGGTATTGTTGTAGACCCACGTGAACGTCACCGAGAGTGCTACAATCCCGATCATGAACAACCAGAACCCTATCGTCCCGAACCCGACACTCTCGGCCTGAAACGACCCGCCGATGAAGAACAGGGGGAGGTGCCAGACAGCCCAGACAACGCCCAAAATCAAGCTGGCACTCAACGCTGACCAGTCCAGTTGTAGCCGGTCTAGTGCGTAGCCTCGCCATCCCAGTTCTTCGAGGATGGGTGGGAGCGTCGCGAAGAACAGCGCTGGCAGGATCGCCAGTGGATTGACGCCGAACTCCTGCACTCCTTCACCCAACACGGCGCCCGGACCACCCAGTAGCGTATCTGCTACCGCAGCGACGAGGGTCACGGCCACTGGAACCGAGAGTATGACGAGGAACCACTTGACGCCGATTCGGCGAACCTGCGTGAGCCGATTCCAGAAATCAGCCCTTCCTCGCTCATCGTAGACGAGGTATACGAAGCCGATACCGGCAACCCCTGGGCCAGTAAGCCCCAGCAGTAGCAACGCGAGTCCTGCGGCACTATCGAAACGCAGCCCAAGAGCGATTGCCGCCAGCCAGAACCCCCAGGTGATGGCGTATGTCACGCCAAAGAACACCCAGGGATTTCCGGTCGAGATAGACGTATCCCCGAGCGTTGAACGTGAGGTCTCTCCCATGTCTCCACGTACTGGCCCCATCTGCTTAACACGAGGTGAAATCCACAGTATCCCAACCGCGGTCGGGAATCCTCGCCCTTCAGGCCGGGGAAGATGTCAATTGAAGCGCAACGGGATGCCGGTCTCTGACTCTCTCATTGCGCCACTTCGTTCAGATATCTAAAATCCATGGTGCGTTCACGGAGAAACAATCTCTGTGGGTAATAGTGGGTAAGGCTTATCCAGAAGTGAGTCGTAGCGGGTAACATGACGAAAGTGGATGCTCACGACCTGCGAACCAACGAGACCGACGACCGAGGTCGAATCTACCTCGGGACGGAGTACGCGAACAAACGCGTGACTGTCGCCGTCGTCGAAGTTGAATCTGACCGACCCGACGAGGACGAACTAGCCGCCGCGTACCGCGAGGCTTCCGAGAGTACCGACAATCTTGCCGAGGAGTGGGAGGGAACATCTGACGAGGCGTGGAACGGACTCGATGAATGAGCGACGATACCGAGGTTCGGCGTGGCGATGTCGTAGTCGTTCGTCTCGACCCTGCCGAAGGTCACGAGATGACAAAGACTCGACCTGCGGTGATCGTGCAGAACGATATTGGAAATCGCAACTCCAGTACGACAATCGTTGCTCCGGCGACAGGTACGCATCGAGGCTATCCGTTCGAGGTGCTGGTCGAAGAGGATGGGTCACCGTTCGAGAAGGACTCCTCAGTTCGCCTCGACCAGATTAGCGTCGTCTCTATCGAAAAGCGGATTCACTCGGTTGTCGGGAGTCTGAGCGAGTCGACCATGGCCGAGGTGGACGAAGCATTGAAACTGAGTCTCGAACTGGACTGAGACACCGATTTCCGGGACGAATGTCGATCTTGAGAGGGTCACTCTCACTAGAGGGCACTCATTCGACTTCACGCACGCGACCGAACAAAAATCGGGAGACGCCCGGCTTGTGCCCTAAAACGGTAAAATACCCTTTTCAGCTGGACTCTCGCTGCTCGACTTTGTTCAGGTAGCTGAAATCCATGATGGAATCTCGTGGAAATTGGCTCTTGATTCACTCCCAGAACAGCGAATACGGGCGTAACAGACTTCCTATTGCTGCCGTATATAAAAGAAAGTACTCCCGCATTCTACAGGCCACTGTTTGGATCGGCTAGAGCGTGTCGAACGAGTTGATCACGTCGCTCGTCGTGTAGGCCTCAACGACATCCTGTTCCTCGAAATCGGAGTCATCGCTCCAAATATCGGCGTCGCTGGCGAGAGCACACGCGACGTACAATACGTCATCCGGATCGGTGTCGCCGATTGCCGCGTCGGCCTCCTCGATATACAGATAGAACTCGCTGGCGGGAACGACTTCGATATACTGGAAGAGGAGGTCGATAAACTGTGCGACTCGATCTGGAGTCATCCCTGACTTCTCGACGATCAGCTCCTCGTAGTTCCCGATTTCGTCGTGGACGAACTCGGGTGTAAAGAGATCGGGCTCGAGTGTAACGATGAGTTCGCGTGTTTTTGAGTCAGCGACGAGTGCGGAGATGACGACGTTGGCATCGACAACCAGCTTCATCCGTCGAGATTACTCCGAGTCTTCTTCGACGCGTTGGCGTGCGCTCTCGTTGATTTTGTCAGCGATCTCCGCAACGTCGCTCTCGGTGAGGTCGCTCTTGGACGTCAGCTCGTTCATCACGTCGAGCGTCTCGATCTTCTCTTGGATAGCCTGGCGGGTGACCTCGCTCCAGTTAATCTCTGGGTGCTCCTCCATTCGCTCTTTGAGGTCGTCGTCGACGTTGACCGTGATCGTGGGCATACAGGGAACTTTGTGTACACAGAATACTGTGTCTTTCGGTGAACCCGTTTCGTGTATCGTTCCTGGGATGCTTCTGGAGGACGTCGAACCCGTGAAATCAGATTACCTCAGCGGGACTCTCGCTGCTCAACTTTGTTCAACTCGATGAGCAACCGGAAGATGGCCTTCACGAGGTTCGAGTCCACGTCGAAGCGTTCGGCATTCTCGCCTGCACGGTCCATGACCGCCCGTTCCTGTCCCTCGTCGACCGTCGGCAGGTCCTGTTCGGCCTTCACCTGCGCGATGGTGTCGGCGACGTACGTCCGTCGCGCGATGAGTTCGACCATCTCGCGGTCGATGTCGGCTATCTCGTCGCGGAGTTCCGCGAGGGTCATGTCGTCCGGGTCCCGTCCGTTCGTGTCGTCGTGTGCCATGTGGTTCCGTCTCGGTCGTTCCAGTGTTCGGCGAGCGATTCCAGTGCGTCCGTCGTCCCGACGGCCACGTAACTCGGGCCGGTCCCCGAGAGCGAGATACCGTCGACGTCGGGCATCCCCTCCAGCAACGGGTCGGTCGGGTAGCCGAGTGCGCTACAGAACGCGAAGCCGTTGACCGTCATCGCCTCGCCGTAGCGCCCGTCGAGCGCGAGGTCGGTGACGAGGTCCGCGAGTGGGGCGACCCGTCGACAGCGCTCGACGTCGGCGTCTGCGCTGAACGACCGTGCGTCGGGCCACCAGACCAGCACGTTCCAGTCGACCGGTTCGTGAGCGAGCAACTCGTCCCGGTCGTTGTCCGTCACGGTGACGCCGCCGAGCATGCTCGCACTCGCGTCGTCGAACGCGCCGGTCACGGTGACGCCGGCGTCGCGGGCCGCCTTCACGCCGATACGGCAGGCCGAGAGCGGGTCGGGGTCGACGCCCAGGGCGTCCGCCGTCGCGAGCACCGTCGCGTTGGCCGCCGCGCTCGAACTCTTGAGGCCGGCCGCCATCGGCACCTCGCTCTCGGTGCGGACCGTCGCACCCTCGCCGTCGCCCCACTCGACGACCGCGAGTTCGGCACAGCGCTCGACGAGGGCGGTGTCAGCGTCCGGTGCGTCGGCGACTTCGCCACGGTACTCGCCGCTCCCGTCGAGGTCGACCGTGGCCGTCGTCTCCAGGTCGATGGCGAAGGCGGCGCCGCGACCGGTTGCGAGCGCGTTCAGCACCGTTCCGGCGGCGGGTGCGACCGCGCGACCGTGACCGTCCATGCTCGCCCGGAGGTCGGACGGAGACTTGGGGGTTGTGGTGCGTTCAGTACCTGCCGTCAGTTCCGACTCGTGTGACGACCGGGTATCGCGTCGCTTTTCCACGCCGGCGACCAACCGCCACGCATGAGCCACCGGAGCGACGTCGCCCCGAGTACGCTGGGCGTCGAGTTGCAGGAGGGCGGTGTGGTCGTCGAGTACGTCGACGGCCGGGAGGTGTTCTACAACGGCGTGCCCGAGAAGCGAGACGGGACCGTGCGGTGTCCACCGGGCAAGCACGCACAGGTGCTGGTCACGGACCCGACGGAGACGGAGGGCGTGATGATGTACGTCAACGACCGCAACACGCACGACGACATCCTCGAATCGACGGGCGTCGGTCGGGTCTTCCTCGACCCCGGCCAGTCGGAGGAGCTGTTCCCGGGCGTGACGGCACGCGCCGAGGGCCACTCGGTCGTCGTCGAGGCGGACCCCGAGACCGCCCGGGGTCGCGTGTTCGTCTTCGCCGAGGACGAGATGAGCGAGCACTCCTACGAGGTCGTCTGAGAGTGCCCCTGCGAACGCGGTGGAAGCCGTTCGAACGCGCGACGCTCGGCGAGGTGCCGGACCGCCTCGGCGTGTACGAACTCGGCGACGAGGACGGAACCGTCGTCGAGGTGGGCCACGGCGTCCTCCGCGACGAGCTGAAGTCCGCCCTCTCGTACCGCGACGCCAGCAAGGTCCGCTGGACGACCGTACAGACCCGCGAGCAGGCCGCCGAACTCGCCGAGGAGCACCGCGGCCGACTCTAGGTCCCGCTACTGGATGTACGACGGCTCTTCGCCGTCGCAGTCCGATTCGTGCATCCGGGCGTCGGTCCGGTCGTCGAACAACAGCCCGCACGCCTCGCACTGGTACCACGTGGCGTCGTCGCGTTCTGTCGTTGCTACCATACCACACACAACGTCGGCGAGCACCATTGCGTTTTCCCGGGATGACGGCGCGTTGTCACGGTCCCGGAGGACAATTCTCAAGAGCGTCCGATGAAAACTAGCGACCATGAGTTCCGAGGGACGGAACGAGTTGCTGTTGACGGTGCGCGCCGCCGAGAAGCGCGACGCCGGCCGCGGCGTCGCCCGGGTCCCCGAATCCGCCCGCAAGGCGCTCGGGGTGTTGAGCGGCGACACCGTCTTCGTCGAGGGGTCGGGGCGGACCGTCGTGAAGGTCTGGCCCGCCGACGGCGACGTCCCCGACGGCGTCATCCAGATCGACGCCGACGCGCGGGCCAACGCTGGCACCAGCGTCGGCGACACGGTCAGGGTCTACGCGGAGGACGTCGAGGACGCGGCCACGATCCGGCTCCAGCCGCCGAGTTCGCTCGAGAGCGTCCCCGCCGGCATCATACAGCGCGCCATCACCCGCGACCTGGAGGGCCACCCCGTCAGCGTGGGCGAGCGCATCCGACTCGAACGCATCTCCGGCGAACCGTTCCGAATCGTCGAGACGACGCCCGACTCGCCGGTTCGCATCACCTCCAGCACCGAGATATCGGTCGACAGCGGGCGGGCCCGCGGCCCGACGCCGCGGCCATCCGGGACCGACACCGGTGCGGCGTCGGGTGAGGCGTCGGGCGAACCCGGCGGCGTCACCTACGAGGACATCGGCGGCCTGGACGACGAACTGGAACTGGTCCGGGAGATGGTCGAACTCCCGCTGTCCGAACCTGACCTGTTCCGGAAACTCAACATCGACCCGCCCCGTGGCGTCCTGCTGTACGGCCCGCCAGGGACGGGGAAGACGCTCATCGCCAAGGCCGTCGCCAACGAGGTCGACGCCTCGTTCCACCACGTCTCCGGGCCGGAGATAATGTCGAAGTACAAGGGCGAGTCCGAGGAGAAGATACGCGAGACCTTCCAGGCGGCCCGCGACGAGGCGCCCTCCATCGTCTTCTTCGACGAGATAGACTCCATCGCCGGCAAGCGCGACGAGGACGCCGACGTCGAGAACCGCGTCGTCGCCCAGTTGCTCTCGCTGATGGATGGCCTCGAATCCCGCGGCGACGTGGTCGTCATCGGGGCGACCAACCGGGTCGACGCCATCGACCCGGCCCTGCGCCGCGGCGGGCGCTTCGACCGCGAGATCGAGATCGGCGTCCCCGGCGAGGCCGGCCGACGCGAGATACTCGACGTCCACACCAGGGGGATGCCACTGGCCGACGACGTGGACCTGGACCTCATCGCCCGTCGGACCCACGGATTCGTCGGCGCCGACCTCGACAGCGTCGTCAGCGAGGCGGCCATGATTGCCATCCGGAACCGCCCGACCGAAGAGACCGACCGTGCCGAGTGGAACCGGAACCCGGTCGTCTCCCGGTCGGACTTCGAGGGGGCGCTCGCGTCGGTCGAACCGTCGGCGATGCGCGAGTACGTCGCCGAGAAACCCAACGTCGACTTCTCGGACGTGGGCGGCCTGGAGGAGGCGAAACAGACGCTCCGCGAGGCAATCGAGTGGCCGCTGGCGTACGGACCGCTGTTCGAGGCGGCCAGGACCACGCCGCCCTCCGGCGTGTTGCTCCACGGCCCGCCCGGGACCGGGAAGACGTTGCTGGCGCGTGCGCTGGCCGGCGAGTCGGGCGTGAACTTCATCCGCGTCGACGGCCCCGAGTTGCTCGACCGGTACGTCGGCGAGTCCGAGAAGGCGGTCCGGAAGGTGTTCGAGCGTGCGAGACAGTCGGCACCCTCCATCCTCTTCCTCGACGAGGTCGACGCCGTCGCCGGCCAGCGCGGGACCGACACCCACGAGGTGACCGAGCGCGTCGTCTCGCAGTTGCTCACCGAACTCGACAGTCTCGCGGAGAACCCCAACCTCGTCGTCCTCGCGGCGACCAACCGCCGGAACTACGTCGACGACGCGCTCTTGCGACCGGGGCGACTCGACACGCACATCCTCGTGCCCGAACCGGACGAGGCCGGACGTCGCAAGATACTCGAGGTGAAGGTCGACGGCAAACCGCTGGGCGACGGCGTCGACCTCGACGAACTCGCGGCCGCGACGGAGGGACTGACCGGGGCGGACATCGACGCCCTCGTCCGCGACGCCTCGATGCGGGCCATCCGCGAACTCGCCGAAGGTATCCCACCGGAGGAGGCCAACGAACGCACCGCCGACCTCGTCATCCGGAAGGAGCACTTCGAGGCGGCGCTGGACCGACTCGAACGGGAGTGAGGCCCGCGCCTAGGACGGCTGGATCCACGCCAGCGTGTCCTCGCGGTGTATCTCGTCGTCCTCCTGCGCGACGATCTCGACGAGTTCGCCCGACGCCGGCGCGTCGACGTCGAAGCTCACCTTCTCTATCTGGCACTCGCAGAGGCTCTCGCCCGCCTCGACCCGCTTGCCGACCCGGGCGAACCAGTTGACCACCACGCCCTCGGCGTCCGCCTCGGCGTCGTCCGGCCAGGTCGCCTCGGGCGTCACCGCCACGCGGCCGTTCGCCCCACTCATCGTTCGAGGGTGCGTCGAACCGCCGCTTCGACGTCGTCCGTCCCGGGGATGACCGCCCGTTCGAGGGGCCGCGAGTACGGAATCGGCACGTCCGGGACCGCGACGCGCTCGACGGCCTCGAGGTCGGCCAGCGCCTCGTCGGCGACCCTGGCGACCACCTCACCCGTGACGCCGAACGAGCGGTAGTCCTCGTCGACGACGACGAGGCGCCCCGTCTTCCCCACCGACTCCACGATGGTCTCGGTGTCGAGGGGGACGAGCGTCCGCAGGTCCACGACCTCGGCGTCGATTCCGTCGTCGGCCAGCGACTCGGCGGCCTCCAGCGCACGGTGGACGTGGAGTCCGAGCGTGACGACGGTCACGTCCGAGCCCTCCCGTTTCACGTCGGCGCTCCCGAACGGGATGGTGTAGTCCTCCTCCGGGACCGGCGTCTTCGGCCCGTCGGGCGCGGGCATCCAGCCGATGCCCATCAGGCGCTTGTGGAACATGTAGACCACCGGGTCGTCGTCGCGGATGGCGTTGTGCATCAGCCCCTTCGCGTCGTATGCCGTCGACGGGACGACCACCTTCATCCCGGGTACGTGTGCGAAGGTACCGTACAGGGTCTGTGAGTGCTGGGCGGCGTCGTTGTAGGTGCCGCCGACGGCGGTGGTCAGCACCATCGGGACCGAGACGTTCCCGCCGCTCATGTACGTGTTCTTCGCCATCTGGTTGTAGATCTGGTCCATCGCGACGCCGAAGAAGTCGACGAACATCAGTTCGGCGATGGGCCGCATCCCCTGCTGGGCCGCGCCGACGGCGGCACCGAGGTACGCCGTCTCGCTGATGGGCACGTCCATGATGCGGTCGTAGCCGAACTCCTCGCGCAGGCCCGTCGTGCTGTCGAAGATGCCGCCGTAGTCGGCGACGTCCTCGCCCATGTAGAACACCTCGTCGTCCTCGCGCATCTCGTGGGCGATGGCCTCGACCATGGCCCTGCTCATCGTCAGGTCGCGCTCGACCTGTTCGCCTTCGGCGGCCATCAGTCGTCACCTCCTGCGGCCTCGGCGTCGGTAACGCCGGACGGCGGGTTCACGAACACGTCCTCCTGTGCGGCGGCCGGGTCCGGTTCCGGTTGCTCCTTCGCCCACTCGATGGCGTCTTCGACGCGGTCCCGGGCGTCCTCGCGCACGTCGTCCAGGTCGCCGTCCTCGACGCCGTGGGCGTGCAGGTCCGCTGCGAGTCGCTCGATTGAATCGCGCTCGGTCGCCGCCTCCTGGTCGGCCTCCGGCCGATAGCTCTGTGGGTCGCCCATGAAGTGACCCATCCGCCGGTGGACCTGCACCTCGAGGAGCGTCGGGCCGTTCTGGTCGCGGGCACGGCCGATGGCCTCCTTCGCGGCGTCGTACACCGCCACGGCGTCGTCGGTGTCCACCCTGACACCCGGCATGTCGAACCCGTCGGCGCGCTGGGAGCCGTCCTCCACGTCGGTCACGCGCTCCTTGGGCATGCTGATGGCCCAGTCGTTGTCCTCGACCACGAACACGACCGGCAGGTCGTGGACGCTGGCGAAGTTGAGCGATTCGAGGAACGCCCCCTGTTCGATGGCACCCTCGCCGAGGTACGAGACGGCGACGCTGTCCGAGTTCCGCTTCTTCGCCGCGAGTGCGGCCCCGACCGCCGGCGGGCAGCCCTCGGCGATGATGCCGCTGCAGGCGAAGTTCACGTCCGGGTCGAACAGGTGCATGTGGCCGCCCTTCCCCTTCCCGAGGCCGGTCTCGCGCCCGAAGATCTCCGCCGTCATCCGCTTCAGGTCGACCCCCTTGGCGATGGCGACGTGGTGCGGTCGGTGCGTCGCCGTCACCGCGTCGTCGTCCCGGAGGTGCTGACAGACCCCGGCGGCGGCCGCCTCGTGCCCGGCGGCGAGGTGCAACTCGCCCGGTATCGGCCCGGCCGAGATGTCGAACGCCGGCTGTTTCCCCTCCAGATACTCCTCCTGCAGTCGCTCCTCGTAGTATCTGGCGGTTACCATGTCCGCGAACATTTCCTGTAGCTCGGTAACAGACACCATGGCGGTGCTCCCCGTCCCGGAGCCCTTGTTATGTACTTGCTACCACGCGTCGAGGGACCGTACTCACCAGTACACGTCGGTCGCGTAGTGCCGGTCGTTGTACGCCTCCAGTCCGCGACCCATGACGCCCCGGAGTCGCAGGTCGTCGTACAGCGTCGAGTGGGTGTAGTCGACGAACGTCATCGGGACGACGAGGTCGCCGTCCTCGCGGAGGACGCTCCCGATGGCGGTGTAGGCGTGCTTGTGCCGGCGGTCGTGGACGTACCCGGCGAACACCGGCGTCGTCTGGGCGAACGCGGGTGCAGCGTGCAACGCCTCGATGGACCGGTAGACGAACTCGTAGCAGAACAGGCCGCTGTTCTCGCCGGCCTCCAGCGCCTCGAAGGAGGTGGGCGACTCGAAGTACTGGCGCAGGTCCACGCTGCCGAGCAACACGTTGTCCTCGACCGACCCGGCCGCGTACCGGGGGATGTCGTAGTTGGAGTAGTCCCGGAAGGCACCGACGAGGCCGTCGACGACGGCCTCCGGGTCGGTGGGGTCGGCCGTCGAGAACCGCTGGACCGTGACCGGTTCGATCCGGTCGTAGTGGTTCTCCCGCAGGCGGGCGACCGCCGACGGGCGGGCGTTCCCCGACCGCACGCGCTCGAAGAACGGTTCGTACGTCGAGAACTCGAACCGGACGCCCTCGACGTCGGCGGCGTTGGCCGTGACCATCGGTGCGAGGGCTTCGTCGTCGACGACGAGGGGTTCGAACAGGTCGACGCCGAGTCGGTCGTCGATGGCTGCGGCGTCGGCCCGCGTCGTCCCGGGGAGGACCACCCGTTCGTCGACGCCGTCGCCCGTCAGGTGGGCGACGCCGCTCTCGATCCGGAGGTCGTACTCGCCGACGCTGGTGCCGGTCGGTCGGGGTCGCAGGCGCTCGCCGACGACCGGTGCGAGGTCCATGTCGACGAGGTTCGTCCCCTCGACGATGCCGTAGCCGAGCAGGACGTTGTCGACGGCCTTCGCCGCGCCGATGCCCCCGAGTCCGCCGATGGCACCGAGCGCTCGCCGGCGGGTTATCGCCTCGCCGGCGTCGGGCAGGTCGACGCCGTCTCCCACGTCCTTCCAGTTCACGGGCGAACGCACGCGACCTCGGGGCCTAAAAGTTGCGTCACGCCCCGGCGGTTCGGTCGGCGTCAACGCTTTCCCCTTGGTCCCTGCAGTTGGGGCCGTGTCGGATACCGAACCGAAATCGGTCGTCCTCGAGGTCGTCGGACTGGCGGCGTTGCTCGTCTCGTTCGCGGTCGCCGTCGCCATCGGCTACGCGAGTTTCACGAACGTCCTCCTCGGCCTGCCGGCGGTCGCAGTCCGGAGCGTCGCCACCGTCGACGAGCCGTCGTTCCCCCTGGTCCTCGGGAGCGGCCTGCTCGGCGCCCTCGTCGCGGTCGCCGCGATGCTCTGCTGGCTGTACGTCGCGTCGGCGGCCTACGCCCGGCTCGAAGGGCTCTTCCGGTGACCCCGGCTTCAGCGTAATTCAAGGTGGAGCCTCCGGCCTCAAGGAGCGACCGAAGCGTAGCGAAGGGCGCGAGTAGGCCGGAGAGGAAACCGACACGGTGCGACACAACCGGCATACTACGACCGGTCGACTCCCGAATAAATAAGTACCGTTGGGATTCCTCTGAAGTATGGGCGTGAGTCGAACCGCCGTCGTGAAACTCGCCGTTTCCGACGAGCAACGCGACGCACTCCGCCGAACCGCCGAGCAATACCTGTACTGCGCGAACCGCACCGCTGACTACTGTTGGTCCGACACCTCCTACACCGAGTGCAAGACCAACAAGCGGCAGGTTCGTGACGCACTCTACGCCGAACTTCGAGAGGAGACAGACCTCCAGGCACAACTCGTCCAAGCCGCCATCCGGCGAGCTGTCGAAGCCGTCAAAGGCGTTGTCGAACGATGGAAGAAGGGACGGCGCGTCTCTTGCCCGACGTTCACCGCCGAGACGATGGACTACGACACGCGGAGCGCGACCTTCTACCGCAACGAGGTGTCGCTGGCAACTGTCGAGGGCCGGGTCGAACCGTCGTTCGTTCTCCCGGCAGACAGCCCGACACCCTACGAGCGGTACGTACTCTCCGAAGATTACGAGTTCCGTGAGAGTACGCTTCGGTACGACGCGGTAACCGACGAGTTCTACCTCCACATCTCGACTCGGCGGGTTGACGGCGACGACCCCGAGGTTTCGGTAGATACCGGGCACCCCGACCAAACGGTCCTCGGTATCGACCTCGGCGTCACCAGTCTCGCCGTCGCCTCAACAGGGCGCTTCTGGCAGGGAGACGACTACGACCACTGGTGCCGCGAGTTCGAAAAGCGACGTAGTGAGATGCAACAGCGCGGCACCCAGGCCGCCCACAACGCCCTGCTTCGCCTCGGCAAACGCGAAGACGCGTGGCGCAAACAGTACATCCACACGATTGCGAACGAACTCGTCGCGGAAGCCGTCGAGCACGATTGTGACGTGATTGCGTTCGAGGACTTGACCGACATCCGCGAGCGGCTTCCACACGCAACGTGGCACCACGTCTGGGCGTTCCGACGCCTCATCGAGTACGTCGAGTACAAAGCGCCCGAGCAGGGCGTCTCCGTGGAGCAGGTCGAGCCGAACCACACGTCCCAGCGCTGTTCTCGGACGGACTGTGGGTTCACGCACGAGGACAACCGTCACGGGGAACACTTCGAGTGCCAGAAGTGCGGGTACGAGGTGAACGCGGATTACAACGGCGCGAAGAACATCGGGCTCCGGTACGCCCGGAAGCGAACACACAGACTCCGGTCCTCGCCCACGTCGGGGAGCGGAGACGCAGAAGTAGACCTGCGTATAACTGGTGGGACGGTGAACGGTGAGAGTCACCGGCCGATTGCCGGAGACTGATCGCCGGGAGTCCACATCAAAGCCCCACCCTCGAGGACCGAGGCGCGTAGCGCCGAGGGAGTAGGGTGGGGTAGTTTACGACTGGTCGACCAGCACGCTCTCGCCGGCTCTGACGGTGTCGCCCTTCGAGACGAGCAGGTCGTCCATCTCGACGCCGGGCGGGAACAGCACGTCGGCCCGACTCCCGAACGCGATGTGCCCGAGTCGCTCCCCCCGGGCGAGTTCGTCGCCGGCCTCGACCCACGGGTGGATGCGCCGTGCGAACGCGCCGGCGATGAGCGTCACCTCCGTCTCGCCGTCGGCCGCGTCGAGTCTGACGTGGACGCGCTCGTTCCGGTCGGAGTCCTTCGTGAACGCCGGCCTGTGCGCGCCGGGCGTGTGCTCCACCTCGCGGACGGTCCCGTCGACCGGTGCGCGGTTGACGTGGACGTCGGTGACGTTCATGAACACGCCGACGCGGAGTCGGTCGCCCTCCTCGCGGACGACCGAGACGCGCCCGTCGGCGGGCGAGACGACGCCCGAGGCGGGTGGCGACCGTGGCGGGTCGCGGAAGAAGTGAAGGATGCCGGCGGCGAGGACGACGAAGGCCAGTCCGGCGAGCGGCGTTCCCACCACGGCGGCGACCGGACTCGCCGCGAGCGCGACTCCTGCGTAGCGAAGACCGTCGGAGACGAATCGCATCGTACGACACGGCGCGGCGAGGGGATTTGTGCGTTTCGGGAGCGGGTCGCAGTCATCGCCGTCACCGTCGGGCGATCGGCCGGTCGTGCGGTCGAGTGGTCAGACGCCGTGTTTCGAGACGACGACGGTGACCGTCTCGTCGTCCCGGCCCATCGGCTGGACCGTCCAACCCTGCTCCTCGACGACCGTCCTGACCTCGTCGGGGACGAGGTTCAGGTCGCCGCCGTCGTAGGTCCGTGGGAGCAGTTTTCGCCACCCGACCCGTGGCTCGCGGCGGTACTCCTCGGGGACGGCGACCGACCCGCTTGCGCTGTCGAAGCCGTCGTCGCGGGTGATGGAGTCGAATCCTCGCTCGTGGAGGGCGTCGAGCACGCGGTCCAGTTCGCTGCTCATGCGACGAGATGGACCGGGTGGGCCCTTACCGCTATCGGTGGCGGCGCCGGCGTCACCAGAAGCTCTGGGTCCGGGCGTACTCGCGTTCCTGTGCGAGCAGGTCGCGGTAGAAGGCCGCCTCGTCCTCCCTGAGTTTGTTGATGACGCGGGCGGCGTTCGTCGGGCCGACGCCCCGGGCCGCAAGCGCGACGACCGCCTGCTTGCCGTGGCTCTGGACGAGTCCGGCGGCCTGGTGTGCCCGACGGGTCCGTCGGTCCTGTTCCTCGTCCTTCTCGGTCGCCCGGACCGCCGCGACGGTCTCCTCGTCCCAGGGGTTCAGCGCCGCGATCCGCGTCGACCCGCACTTCGGACACTCTGGCTGGTCGCGCACCCGCCTGACCTTCGTCTTCTGCTTCCAGTCGGTGCAGTGGACGCAGAACTGGATGACCCGGTCGTTCCGGATGCGCTCTTTCACCGTCTCGATGACGCTCGCGTCGGCGTTCTCGGGCGAGAGCAGTTCCTTTCCGGCCGAGCGACCGTCGAGTCCGATGGGCGTCCGGTCGCCGTGGACGACCACCTCGCAGTCGCCCGACTGGATGGCCTCGAGGACGGCCGCGGCGGCGTCGACGGCCAGGTCCTCGTGGAACACCTCGCGGACCGCCTCCTCGTAGATGGGCGTGTCACGCAACGCGGCGAGCAACCTGTCGCCGGAGATGCCGCCGCCCTCCCAGCGCTTGAGCGCGCCGAACTTCGCGGCGACCTGGGTGAGGCGGAACTTCAGCGCGTCGGAGTTCTTCAGCGAGAGTTCGATGATGGCCTCGACGTGGTCGGGGTCGGTCGTCCGCAGCACCTCGCGGACCTCCCCGAGCGAGACGCCGGAGGGGACCTCGAGTTCGATCCGGTACGGGTCCGTGTCCAGGCCGACGGTCGACCCGGCGCGCTGGCCGAGGAGCGAGGAGAGCAGTCGACCGAGCGTCGCGTTCACCGTGTGGCCGTAGGGTGCGTTGACGACGAACGTGGTCCCTCGCCCCTCGACGACGATGCGGTCCCCGGTCGGCATCGGTGCGCCCGCGTCGACCTGGTCCTCGAACTGCGAGAGCGCCGAGACGACGGTGTCCTCGTCGGCCGGGTAGCGCGTGGCGAACTCGCGGGCGACGGCGGTCCGGGGCGCACCGCGCTCGAACTGCGGTTCGGCGACGCCGCGCAGGTCGCCCACCTCGCGGGCGACCGCCTCCGGGACCGGAATCTCCTGGCCGACCCACGAGGGTACCTCGCCGGCCGGGTCCGAGACCGGCGAGACCTTCACGGTCGAGTCCTCGTCGTCCACGTCGACGATGCGCCACATCTCGCCGCGCTGGACGAACACCTCGCCCGGCTGGGCGAAGTTGACGACGAAGCGCTCGTCCAGCGTGCCGACCTGCTGGCCGCTGGCCATGTCCGCGACCTCGTACGTCTCCTCGTCCGGTATCATCGAGAGGTTCGCGTAGACGTACTGCCAGGTGCCGCCGGTCGTCTCGATGGCGTCTGCGTCATCGTCGTACCAGAGGACGCGGTTCCCCCGGAGTTCGTCGACAACCGACCGGAGTTGTGCCTCGGTGAGGTCGCGGAACGGGTACGCCCGGGTCAGCAGGTCGTGGACGGCGGCGACCGAGATGGAGTCGGCGTCCATCGCGATGCCCGGCAACTGGTTGGCGACCACGTCGAGGCTCCCCTCGTGGATGGCCGTCGGTTCGACCGCCCCTTCCCTGGCACGACGCGCGATGGCCATGGCCTCGAAGGTGTCGTCGGCCCGGGTGGTGACGATGGTGCCCGAGGACACCTCGTCGCGGCGGTGCCCCGCCCGCCCGACGCGCTGGAGCAGTCGGGCGACCTCCCGGGGACTCTGGTACTGGACGACGTGGTCGATGCGCCCCACGTCGATGCCGAGTTCCATCGACGAGGTACACAGCAGGGCGTCGAGGTCGCCGGCCTTGAACTGGTCCTCGACCTCGATTCGGGCCGCCTTCGAGAGCGACCCGTGGTGGACGCCGATGTCGTCGCCGAGTTCCTTGAACCGCGACCCGAGCGCCTCGGCCGTCTGGCGCGTGTTGACGAAGACGAGCGTCGACTCGTGCTCGTCGACGATGTCGCGGATGGCCCGGACGTGACTGGCGACCGTCGCGTCGGTCACGAGTTCGCTCGCCAGGCGTTCGTCGTCGTCGCGGACCTCGGGTTCGACGACCGAGACGTCGAGGTCGCTCCCAACGTCGACCTGTCGAATCGCACACCCGCGACCACCGGTGAGGAACGCGCCGACCTCCTCCGGGTCGCCGACGGTCGCCGAGAGGCCGACGCGCTGGAACGGCCCGGCGAGTTCACGCAGGCGCTCCATCGCGACGGTCAACTGCGCGCCCCGCTTCGAGGCGGCGAGTTCGTGGACCTCGTCGACGACGACGTGCTCGACATCCTCCAGGCCCGTCCGGAGTTTCGACCCGGTGAGCATCGCCTGGAGCGTCTCGGGCGTCGTCACCAGCACGTCGGGCGGGTCGTTGGCCTGCTTCGAGCGCTGGTAGTCGGTCGTGTCGCCGTGGCGGACGTCGACCGAGAGGTCGAGTTCCTCGCCCCACCACTCCAGTCGCTCGCGCATGTCCCGGTTCAGCGCCCGCAACGGGGTGACGTAGAGCGCGCCGAAGCCGAACCGCTCCTCGCGGTTCTCGACGAGCGCGTCGAACACCGGGAGCATCGCCGTCTCCGTCTTCCCCGTTCCAGTCGGGGCGACGACGAGCGTGTGCTGGCCGGCCGCGATCGGCGGCACGGCTCGTCCCTGTGTCCGCGTCGGCGTCTGGAACCCCCGGTCCGACAGCGCCGCCCGGACCTCGTCGCCGAGGACGGTGAAGGCGGCCGCTCCCTCTGTCATCGACCGGAGTAACGGCGCGAGCAGAATAAGTCGCTCGGGACTTCGTTTCAACGCATGATGTTGTAATATTGATAAAAGCGACTATCTCCCCGTGCCGTGGTGGTAGAGTCGAATGCGTGTACCCGGCGGGTGGTACGGGGGGTACACCCTCGACGCCGAGCTGGACGGTGTCGTCGTCAGGAAGGGGCTCGACCTGGAGACGCTCCCGTTACCTGCGGTCAAGTTCGCCATCGAGTCGACCCGCGACGCGCCGGTCGGCGTCCGGCTGACCGAACGACTCCCCGACCCCGTGCGACTCGACCACGTCGCCGTCCACGCCGACCACGGCGGGCAGCACTGGACCGCGTTCACCGACGGTCGCCTCGTCTACACCGGTTCCGTCCCGCCCGGCGAGACAGTGGTGACGCTGTTCATGATATGGCTGGAGGAACCCGACCACGTCTATCGATTCTTCGGGCGTCCCCACCTGCGGGTCACCTCGAACCCGAACGCACCATCGCTCCGGCCCGTCGGCGTCGAGACGGACGTCCGCTCCGTCGACGGCCGGTTCAGTTCCGACGAGTCCTTCGCCCGGATTCGCGCCGCGGTCGAGCGGTCGCTGTCGACGCCAGCGGACCCGAGAGCGACGGCCGGAGACGCGACCGGACCCGACGCGCCGGGGCAGGGTGCCGCGCCGCCCGGTGACGACGCGACCACGGCAGGGTCCCGGACCGGAGACGCCACGGTGACGACGACGACAGCAGTCGAGGACTGGTCCCACCCGGTCGTCCGGGGCGGGGCCTGTGAACTCGGCCCGCCAGACGACGCGGTGCTGGAGGAACTGGTCGACGGACCGACCGCCCCCGGTTCCTACCTCGTCCGCGTCGAGACGCGGGATGCGTACAGGGGCGGCGGCGCGGTCGTCGTCGCACAGGAACTCGCCAACGCCTTCGACCTCGGCGGCCGACGGGTCACGGACACCGGCGACTCCGAACTCGTCGAGGCCGTCGTCGTGACGGACCACCCACCCGAACGCGTCGTGCTGGCGCTGACCGACCGGCGACAGGTCGTCGACGTGTTCGTCTCCCCACTCACCGCGGAACCCGCCGAACCGGACTCCCAGGACGAGGTGGTCGCCACGTTCGAGGAACTCGCCGCCGAGTTCGACCCCGTCGACGCCGACGAACTGGAGGCGGAACTGGAGGAGACCGACTTCCCCGGCCCGGACGGCGACGACGTCACCATCGCGGAACTCGTCGACGACGACATGGACGTGGCCGAGATAGCCGAGAACGCGGACGACGACGAACTCCGCACGCTCCAGGACGAGATCGGCCGACTCGCCGACCACATCGTCGAACTGGAGGCCGAACTCGCGATGCTCGAGGGTCCGTCCGACAACGCCTTCGACGAGGCCACCGACGCGGCAGACGTCGTGGCCCCGGGCGCGGCGTCGGGAGGCAAGGGAACCGCCGACGCCGAGGCGTCTGACGAGACCTGAGACTCCGCCTCGACCCCGACGCGGTCACACCTCGGTGTACTCGCCGAGTCGCGTCCCGTCCAGCAGGTACGCCTGCGCCGTCGGCAACGCGGCCGGTAGAAAGGGCGCGAGGAAGTTCTGGTCGGTGTTGACCCAGGTCCCACCGCAGAGTTCGTTGAACGCCGGGAACACGACCAGTTCGGGTGCTCGCCAGTCGAGGTCCGGCGTCCGTTCCGCGAACGGTCCCCGTTCGAGGGGTCCCCGCAACCAGACGCGCTCGACCCGGCTCCCACCCACCTCGTCGACGAGTCTGACGCACGGGTGTTCGTGGCCGACACAGACGACGCTCGCCTCCAGCACCGAGCGTCCGGGCCACGTGTGACCGTGAACGAACCCGACCTCGCCGAGGCGGACGCCGTCGCCCGGCGTCACCGTCGCGTCGACCCACGATTCGATGTCGCCGTCGTGGTTCCCCTTGACCACGGTCGTCGGTCGGTCGACCGCCTCAAGCAGGACCTCTATCTCGCCGCGTTCGGCCCCGCCTGGGCCACCGATGGAGTGCATGAAGTCGCCGAGGACGACGAACCGGTCGGGGTCGGTCGCCTCGACGAGGTCGACGACGCGCTCGCGACGCTCCGTGGCACGGCTCTCGACGTGGACGCCGCGTTCGTACCGGAACGCGTCCTCGATGCCGGCGTGGACGTCGGCGACGACCAGCGCGCGTTCCTCGCCGGTGTCGACGACGGCGGCCGGCCGGTCTGGCACCGGTTCGACGCCGACCATCGACTCAGATTGCCTTCAGTTTGCCGTCGTCGGGCTCGTAGCACTGCCCGCCGATGAGCGCGTCCTGGATGGCGTCCTCGACGTCGGCCTCGGACGCGCCGGTCTCGTCGGCCACTCGGTCGACCAGTTCGTCGCGGTCCGCGCCGTCGCCGCCGTCCAGTTCCGCCATCACGGTCAGGAGGTGCTCGTCGAGGTCGACGGCCGCGTCGGCTGCTGCCTCCTCGGCCGCCTCGGCCGCTGCTGCCTCTTCGGTTTCGGTTTCGGGTTCGTCTGCTGTTGCTTCGTCGGATTCGGGTTCGGGTTCGTCTGCTGTTGCCTCGTCGGATTCGGGTTCCGGCGACTCGATGTCGGCCTCGCCCGGGTCGTCGACCTCGGTCCCGCTGGTGAACTCGGCGCCGAACTCCGCCTCCAGTTCCTCCCGCTCCTCGTCGTCCATCTCGTACATCCCGCCGCCGACCTCCTTGGGCGTTGCCTCTGCATCGGCCGCCTCGGTTTCGGCCGTCTCGGTTTCGGCCGTCTCGGTTTCGGCCGCCTCGGTTTCGGCCGTCTTGGTCTCGGACGTCTCGGTCTCGGACGCCTCGCCGCCGAGGTCGCCGGGTTCGAAGTCGCCGACGCCGACGGTCTCGCTGCCCGTCTCGTCCTCGTCGCCGGCAGTTTCCGACTCGGCAGTTTCGTCGTCCGACGACGCCGCTGCCTCGTCTGTCGTCGCGTCCGCCTCTGGGGCGGCCGGTTCCTCGGCCCCGGCACCGGTTTCTGCTTCGACGCCGGCCTCGGCCTCGGCCGCTTCCTCGGGTCCGGAACCTGCCGTCTCCCCGCCGGGGACCGCCGAGGCGCCGAACGCGGCGCGCTCCCGGTCGGCGAGGTCGGCCCACGTCGCGCTGCCGTCGCCCTCGTCGGCCGGGCCGACCGAGAGCGCCGGGACCTCGTCGCGGTCGCCCGCGACCACGCGGACCGCATCGAGGGCGGTCTCGCGGAGCGCCGAGAGGTAGCCGGGCGTCGTGGCGTAGTGGTCCATCGCCCGGGGGACGCCGTCGGCGAGTCCCGGGGCGACGCCCTTCGATTCGAGCGCGACCCTGAGGTCGTCGCCCCGTTCGTCCAGGCCGGCGGCGACGGCGTAGGTCGCGACCCGTTCGAGCGTCTGCTCGGCGGCGTCGACCACCCAGCGGTCGCGGGTGTCGGCGTCCACCTCGCTGATGCTCTCGGGGCGGACCGAGGTGTAGACGCGGTCGGAGTCGTCCGGCGTGAACGTCCGGGCCTTCCCGGTCACCGCGACGAACGTCGGCGGGTCCAGCCGTTCGAGCGCCGCCAGTTCGTCGGGCTGGTACTGCCCGGCGTAGACGACGAACCCGCCGGTCGGGTCGACGACACGTGCCCGGAGCACGTCGTCGTTGACCTGCTCCACCTCGGTGAGGACGCCGACGACGAACAGTCGGTTCACGCGTGCGCCCGTCGGCGTAATCACGTAGTTCGGGGCTCGCTCCTCGTCTGCCTCCTGGTGGGAGAGCGTCGCGTCGTCGAACTCGGTGGCGAACAACCGGTAGGCGACCTCGCGTCGCTGGACGTCGCTCATGCGTCCACCTCCGGACCGGCGGTCCGCCGTCCACGCATTCGCACGCGACGCTGGCTCATGCGTCCACCTCCGAGAGGAACGCAACGGCACGGTCGGTCGGGTCGTCGTCTGTGCGCTCGAAGCTGGTGGCGTCGCAGTTCGCCCCGTAGTCGTCGACCGAGAAGTGCCCGCGGACGCGGTACTCGAAGCCGACGATGCGGTCGCGTATCGTGTCGGCGACGACCTCCTTGTCCATGGCGTCGCGGGCCTGTTCCTTCGCGTCATCCAGCGTCCCGTCGTACACCTGCTCGGTCAACTCGCGGTCGAGGACGACGGTCACCGTGGCGGTGCCGTCGTCGAGGATAGCCTTCACGCGCAGGTCGTCGACGCCGTCGACGTCGCCGTGTGAGCGACACTGGCCGTTCTGGACGATGCGGTTGCACTCCGGACAGCGCTCGATGAGGCCGGAGCCGTCGCGGACCGCGAGGACGCTCCCGACGAGTTCGACGTCGTAGATGCCGCCGGAGGCGATGGCCTCGGCGACGCTCACCTCGTCGGCCGCGGACCCGACCTCCACCTCGCGGTCGAGGCGTTCGACGGTCGAGAACTCCGAGACGTTCACCTCGGGGACGCCGCGGTACTCGCGGACGTAGGCGTTCTCGATGCGGACGGAGTCGCCGTCCTCGATGGCCTCGTGGGGGACCCACGCGGTGAACGGCAGTCGGCCGGACTCGTCGCCGAACACGCCGCTCAGGATGTCCGTCTCGCCGTCGCGGCCGTCGATGGTCCGTCGTTCGACCTCGTCGACCGCCACCTCGACGGCCACGCCGCGGTCGCCGGAGGTGAGTTCGCGCAGGGTCGCCTCGCCGCCGACCTCGTAGGGGACGTCCAGGTCCTCCTCGAGGAACGAGAGCGACGTGCTCTCGCCGAGGTTGAGTTCGGGGTGTCCGTCCCACTCGCGGACGTTCGCGTTTCCGATCTGGACCGTGTCGCCGGGCGAGAGGCCGAAGTCGGTCCAGGCGGTGTAGGATATCGTCCCCGTCGTGTCGGCGAGTTCGCCCTCGAAGATGGTCCGCTGTTCGCCCTGCGTCTGGATGGAGCGCTTGCCCACGGTGAGGACGCGGGCGGTGATGGCGACGCTGCTGTCGTCGGTCGCCACGTCGGCGATGTCGCGCTTCGAGGGGGCGGACCCCCCACCGCCGCCGCCGTCGCCATCGCCGTACTTCCGGCGTAGGCTCTGGACGGCCTCGTCCATCGGAACGCTGTACGACACCAGGTTCTCGAGGTCGGATTTGACCTCCTGTTTGTCGACGCCGAGGTCGGAGGCGAGCTCCTCGGCGCGGTCGTCGAGACTCATGTGGGCGCGTTCGGCACGACCGTATAAAAGGATTCGTGGGCCCGTGAGCACCGCGCGCCCCGGAACGCGGGGGTCGGTCCGAGATGGTTGGATTGAAGGCTACACGGCGACCCTATGGAACCGATGCGTCACGACCACCTGCTGACGGCGAAACAACTCTCGCGCGAGGACATCGAGACGGTGTTGGACCGCGCTGCCGAGGTGGACGCGAACCCGGCGTCGTTCGGCGAGCGACACGCGGGGCGTCTCCTCGGCCTCTGCTTCTACGAGCCGAGCACGCGGACGAAGATGAGCTTCGAGGCCTCGATGAAACGACTGGGGGGCGACGTGGTCGACATGGGGTCCGTCGAGTCGTCGTCGGTCAAGAAGGGTGAGTCGCTCGCAGACACCATCCGCGTCGTCTCGGGCTACGCCGACGCGCTCGTCCTGCGGCACCCGCTGATGGGCGCGGCGAAGATGGCCAGCGAGTTCGTCGACGTTCCGCTGGTGAACGCGGGCGACGGGGCGGGCCACCACCCGACCCAGACGTTGCTCGACCTCTACACCATCCGCGAGAACGCCGGACTGGACGACCTGACCATCGGCATCATGGGCGACCTGAAGTACGGCCGGACGGTCCACTCGCTGGCGAACGCGCTGACGAACTTCGACGTGCGCCAGCACTTCGTCTCGCCGGAGTCGCTGAAGCTCCCCCGGTCGGTCCGGTACGACCTGCACGAGGCGGGCGCGACGGTCCGGGAGCACACCGAACTGGACGACGTGTTGCCGGAACTGGACGTGCTCTACGTCACGCGCATCCAGCGCGAGCGCTTCCCCGACGAGAACGAGTACCAGCGCGTCGCCGGCGAGTACCAGATAGACGAGGCGACGCTCGCCGCGGCCCGCGACGACCTGACCGTCCTGCACCCGCTCCCCCGGGTCGACGAGATCGCACCCGAGGTGGACGAGACCGACCACGCGAAGTACTTCGAACAGGCCCACAACGGCGTCCCGGTGCGGATGGCGCTGCTCGACCTGCTCCTGGAGGGTGACGCATGACCGATACCGAGAAACAACTCCGCGTCTCGAAGATACAGAACGGAACCGTCATCGACCACGTCCGCGGCGGACAGGCGCTCAACGTCCTCGCCATCCTCGGCATCGACGGTACCGGCGGCGAGCAGGTGTCCGTCGGGATGAACGTCCCATCGGACGAACTCGCGACGAAGGACATCGTGAAGGTCGAGGGCCGCGAACTGAGCCAGGACGAGGTGGACGTGCTCTCGCTCATCGCGCCCGACGCGACCATCAACATCGTCCGCGACTACGAGGTGGTCGAGAAGCACCGCGTCGAACGACCCGAGAGCGTCAGCGGCGTGCTCTCGTGTCCGAACCACGACTGCATCACGAACGCCGACGAACCGGTCGAGACGCGCTTCGAGGTCCTGCGCGACGGCGCGCGGTGCGTCTACTGCGAGACCATCCTCCGCGAGGACATCGCCGACCACATCGCCGGCGAGTAGGGCCCGTTCCGTCCGTCGGGACGGACCACGCCAGCAGGATTAAATAATCAGCGACCGAATCTGCTCGTATGTCCGGAAAGGTCAAACTCCTGCTAGCCCTGGTCGTAGCGGTGGTCGTCTACAGGATGGTCAGCCGCGGCGGTGAATCCACCATCGAGGTCGACTACGACGTCGCGGAAGCCTGAACGCATCGTTCCGAACCATTTACGCGTCCGACGCCCCGTAGCCTGGGGTATGTACGGCGTCGTCACGCGCAACGAGGAGGAACTCGACTGGCCCGAGTTCGACCGGTCGTTCTACGAGGTCAAGGACGTGACCGGTCGGGCGGTCGAACCGGTCCCGTCGGCGGTGAACATGGTCTCGTGCTTCGGCGACACTGCCGCCGGCGAGGCGAAACCCGACCTCGTCCCCGTCAGCGACGAAGGTGAACCGGCGACGCGAGACCGGCCCTACTTCGACTGGGGCTACATCTGCCCGAGTCGGGACCGGTACAGGGCCGGCCTGCTGGAGACCATCTCGGACTGCGTCGCCGCGAACGGGGACGTCCGCCTCGACGACGTCGGCTTCCCCCGCGAGGAGTACTGTTACTGCGACCACTGCGAGGAGGGGTTCGCCGAGTGGCTGGCCGACCGCGAGGGCGGCGACCCGGCCGACTACGACCTGCGCGAGGCGAGCGACGAGGACCGGTTCGAGTGGCGGGCGAGCGTTATCACCGGGTTCGTGGCCGACGCCGCCGACCGCATCCCGGGTGACGTCTACCTCACGCTCTACCCCGACCCGTACCCGGGCCACCTCTACCGCCGTGCCGGTCTCGACCTCGACGCCCTCGCCGAGTACGTCGACGAGTTCGTCGTCCCGCTGTACGACATGGCGTACTCGACGACCTACTGGCTGGAGGTCATCGCCAGCGGGTTCCGCGACGCGCTCTCGAAGCCGTTCTCCGTCGAGTTGTACGCCGTCGACGTGGACGTCGACGCGCTCGGCCACGCGGCCGAGGTGGCCGACGAGTACGCCGAGGACGTCTACTTCGGCTACGACGCCAGTCAGGCGCGGGCGACCATCCGACGGATGAACGCCGACGCGCAGGACGGCAAGACCTTCGGCGACGTCTGACGGTAGGGGCGCCTGCTGCCGTCCGTCAGAGCGGTTTTCGCGGACTCACGAACGTCGGTTCGAAGCCGAGCGAGTCGTAGAAGCGTCGCGCTCCCTCGTTCTCGACGTGGACGGAGACACCGAGGTGGTCGCAGTCGTTCTCCCGGCCCCACTCCTCGAACCGGTCGAAGAGGGCCGTGGCGACGCCGTCGCGGCGGGCGGATTCGCGGACGTAGAGGCCGTCGCAGTAGGCGGTCGGGCCGCGGGCGTAGAGCGGTCCCGACTCCGAGCGAAAGCCGGTCACGTGCCCGAGGAGCGTCCCGTCGCGGACGGCGACGAAGATGACGCTGCCCTCCTCGTCGGTCCACAGCGTCGGGTCTGCGGCCGCCTCGTACGCGTCGTCGGCGAGTTCGTTGTACTCGTCGTCGTCGCCCGCCCCCTCGTAGGACGGCCAGAGCAGTTCGTCGGCGATTCGGTCGTGTTCGTCGGGTCGCGGTCGTCGTACGTTCATGGCTAGCGTATCGCTGTCGCTGGTCGGTTGCAGGCGGTGCGTCGTCGAGACGGGGATACTACGAACGGTCCGGCGCGGTGCCCGTCCGGGGCGTCAGAAGAGGGTCACGGTTCGACGTGGTCGGCGAACCCACAACAGCGTTTCGGCCGTGTGCGACGGCGTCTCGTGGGGGACGACGACGGTGACGGTCAGACCGGGAGCGTCCGGTCCCGCCAGTCCACCAGTGAGTCGCGGTCGCGGGTGTCATCGGGGAGCGTCTCGAACCAGCGCGCGGCCGATATCTCGTCGTCGGGGTCGGCGACGTGCGGGTCGTCGGTCTCCGCCCGGGCGGCGTACACCGGGAGGACGCCCTCGACGGACCTGTCGCCGTGGACGACCTCGACGCGGGTGAGTATCGCCAGCCCGTCGTAGGTGGCCTCGACGCCGGCCTCTTCGGCGAGTTCGCGCTCGGCGGCCTCCCGGAACGTCTCGTCCTCGTGGACGCCACCGCCGGGGACGACCCAGAGGTCGACGCCCTCGTGGCGGACGAGCAGTATGTCGGCACTCGGCCGGTAGACGATGGTGTGGGAACCGAAGGGCGCTCCCGACCGGTCGATGCGGCCGACGAGGCGACGGAACCGGTGGCGGCCGACGCGTTCGATGCGTTCGGTCACGACCGCGTCGGGGTGCCGTTCTCGGAGTCGGTGGTACGCCTGCTGGCCCGCCTGGCTGGCACGGCGGGCGCGGTACCAGAGGTCGTCGACGGTCATCGGGTCCGACAGGGTGACGGCGGGCGGTCGACCGCGACGCGACGGGGTGGATGGAGGGAGACGTACATCGTTGGGGTGACCTCGTCGACGGGCCACAAAAAGGTATACGTGGACGATGTCGGCAGTCCGCGCCGGTTCCTCGATTATGAAAGGTCTGGCTACCGTAGGGTCGTTCTATGGTATCAGCACTGTTCGTCGTCAGTCAGGAGGGCTACTGGGCCGAGGAGTGTATCGAACCGTTGGCGACCCTCACCGAGGCGGGCGTCGACGTCGAAGTGGCGACGCCGAACGGCGACCCACCGGTGGTCGACGAGCGCTCGCTCGACCCGGAGAGGGTCGGCGAGGAGTTCGCCGAACACGCGCGTGACGTCATCGAGAACGACGACCGACTCAACGACCCCGAACCGCTTGCGACGGTCGCCGCCGCCGACTACGACGCCGTCGTGTTCCCCGGCGGTCACGGGACCGTCTGGGACATCAACCAGGACCGTCACGCCCGGACGCTGCTGAGCGAGACGGTGGCCGGCGACGACGGCGTCGCACTCGTCGTCTGTCACGCCGTCGGCCTCCTCGGGTTCGCCCACGACGAGGACGGCCGGTACGTCGTCTCCGGCCGCAACGTCACCGGCTTCCCCAACGAGTGGGAGGAGGGCATCGTGGACGAGAACGACGTCCTGCCGGACGGTCGAAAGCTCCCGTACTGGGTCCAGGACGAGGTCGTCGCCGCCGGCGGAGAGTGGGACGCGGAACTCGACCAGGACACCTCGGTGAAGGTCGACGGCGACCTCGTCACCGGCCGCGGGCCGGGGTCGTCGACCGCAGCAGCCGAGACGTTGCTGTCCGAACTCGGCGTCGAGACGACGGCCTGAACGGGCACGAACCGTCCCCTCGTCCGCGCTCGTTCCGGCCGACGTATCGTCCAGAATCAGTCCCTTTTTATCGCAGCCCCGGGTACCACGGAACATGAGCTTCGAGGAAGACGACGTCGTCGTCCTGCACGACAAGCACAGCGAGTTCGACGGCGAGACGGGCACGATCACACAGGTCATGGACACCATGTTCGGCGACGCCACCTACACCGTCAGCTTCGAGGACGGGCAGGAGCAGGGCATCCCCGAGGACCAGCTCGAACTCGTCGACGAGGACGAGGAGTAACGCCCCGACACCGGTCTCTCTCCCAATGTCGTCCGTACCGTTCCACTACGTCGACCTCCGGGCGTTCTGTTACGCGACGGAGGACGAGAAACGCGTCGAGGACGCCCTCCGTCACTTCCTGCCCGAGGAGTTCGAGGTCGACCGGCAGGAGAGCAAGGGCCACCACGGCGACCGCATCGTCGTCTTCTCGGCGCGGGTCGAGAACGCGGACGACGTCCGGCACGTCCTCGCCCGCGTCGCGGAACTCGACGACATCGAGCGACTGCTCGACGAACTGGACGACCGGGTCACCGACAACTGCGAACTGTTCGTGCGACTCGACAAGCAGGCCGCCTTCGCCGGCGAGACGGAACTCGGCGAGGGCATCACCTTCCGTGCGAAGGTAGAGGCGTACCCCGCCAAACGGGAGAAGGCGGTCGTCAACGCCCGCGAGACGCTCGAATCGCTGCTGGCGGAAGCCGACGCCGACGCCGGCGCCGACGCTGACGACTGACCGGCGCGGACCAGAAGCGTAAGGTCACTCCTGGCTGAACGACCAGTCGATGTACGAGGCCGTCCACGCGCACCCAGACGGGGACGCGACCGTCTCTCGGTACGCCCACACCGCCGCCAGTTACGGCTACGACGGGGTCGTCGTCCGGAACCACGGCGACGCCCGCGCCGACTTCGACGCAGACGCCGTCGCCGAGGCGACGGGCGTCGACGTGGTCCGCGGCCTCGAGATTCGTGCGGACGGCCCCTCGCAGGCCAGCGGCTACGTCGGGAACTACCGGCGGCAGTACACCGTGTTGCTCGTCGACGGCGGCACGAAGGCCCTGAACCGGTTCGCCGTCGAGCAAGAGCGCATCGACGTGCTCGCGCATCCGATGGCCGGCGACGGCGACGTGAACCACGTGCTGGCGAAGGCCGCCGCGACCAACGGCGTCCGCCTCGAGTTCGACCTGGGCCGGGTGTGCCGGCTCACCGGCGGCGGCCGGGTGCAGGCGTTCCAGGACCTCCGGAAGCTCCGCGAACTGGTGGAACAGTACGACGTCCCCTACGTCGTCAGCGTCGACCCCACGTCGCACCTCCACCTGCGCGCACCCCGCGAACTCGCGGCCGTCGGCGAGGTCGTCGGCTTCACGGCCGACGCGATACGCGAGGGGCTGGCCGAGTGGGGCCACCTCGCCGAGCGCAACCGCGAGCGCCAGTCCGATTCCTTCATTGAGCCAGGCGTGCGTAGCGGACGGTATGAAGAAGACGATACGTGAGCACGCCGCCCGCTTCGACGACGTCGCCGCCGAGTACGACGACGAGCACAACCAGACCGAGGAGTACCGCGCCTGCGTCTCGCTGGTCCTCGAACACGCCCGCGACGCGCTGACGGGCACCGAGACGGTCCTCGACGTGGGCTGTGGTACCGGCGCCATCGGCCTGTCGCTGGCCGACGACGCCGGCCGCGTCGTCTTCCGGGACATCAGCGAGGGGATGCTCGACGAGGCACGTGGCAAGGCCGAGGCGGCCGGCCTGGAGAACGTCGAGTTCGGCGAGGGTCGCTTCCGTGACCCGAACTACGACGGGCCGGTCCAGGTGGTCGTCTCGAACTTCGCCATGCACCACCTCTCCGACGAGGAGAAGCGCCAGGCCATCCAGGTGCTCGCGGCCCTCGGCCCGGACCGCATCGTCCTCGGCGACGTGATGTTCTTCGGTGAACCGGACCCCGAGGACCCGTTCTACTCGCCGGAGGTCGACGACCCCTCGACGGTCGGCCACCTCGCCGACGCGTTCACCGACGCCGGGTTCGCGCTGACGGCGGTCGACCCGGTCCACGACCAGGTTGGCGTCCTCGTCGCCGAGCGCGTCCAGGACGACGGGTCCTAGTCCGGTCCGCTGGTGGCGACGGTCCAAGAGATACTTATACCTCCTGCCGTTGCAGAGGGCATGCACCGCTTCACGCAGGGGGACCTTGGGGACGACGCGCTCGACGAACTCAGGGAGCGAGTGACCGAGACCGACGACCGGTTCGTCGAACTCCGCCGGGAAGAGACGTTCAGCATGCGGTTCTACAGGGTGACCGACGGGACGGAGGGTCCGCACCGACCGATCGGCGGGGACGGCGTGTACTCCGTCGTCTCGGGGCAGGCCCGCTTCCGGCGCGGGGACGAGACGCACCAGGTCGAGGCCGGCGACGTACTCCACGTCGAACGCGGCGACGACCACCGGTTCGTCGACGTCGAGACGCCGCTGGAGGCGCTGGTCGTCGTCTCGCCACCGGATACCACGGTCGCCGGGGTCTGACCCGGGGACGGACGGACGCGAACTTCGAGCATTTCAATGCGGTACGCGTCGAAGGTCGAACAGGACCGTGAAACACCTCCCGAAGCACATCCGACCGCGGTGGCGCTACCTCGCGGTCGGCCTGGAGTCGACGCCGGACGCCCAGCTGTCGCGTAGCACCTTCCAGCGCGACCTGTGGTACGCGGCGCAGAACCTGCTCGGCGACGCCGGGAGCGCCGACGCCGACTGCACCGTCGTCCGGTTCGACTTCGACGGCGGGACGGGCGAGGCCGTCGTCCGCGCCCGACACGGTCACACGACGCAGGCGCGTGCCGCGCTCGCCTGCCTGGCGAGCGTCGACGGTCACGACGTCGGCCTCCACGTCCGTGGAATCTCGGGGACGATACGGGCGTGTGAAGAAAAGTATTTAGGACGGCCGAGTGAAGCCCCGACCCAGAGAACGGTCGCCTTCGAGGACGAAGACCGGCCAGCGTTCGTGCACGACGACGTCCTCGACGTGCGGGTCGACGGACGGTTCGTCGGCGCGACGCACCTCGATTTCGAGTGATCTACAATGCAAGGACAAGCCTCACAGCAGGCGTACGACCGGGGGATCACCATCTTCTCCCCGGACGGACGTCTCTACCAGGTCGAGTACGCCCGCGAGGCGGTCAAGCGCGGGACGGCGAGTATCGGCGTTCGAACTGACGAGGGGGTCGTGCTGGCGGTGGACAAGCGCATCCGTTCGCCCCTGATGGAGCGGACCAGCGTCGAGAAGATACACAAGGCCGACCGGCACGTCGGCATCGCCAGCGCCGGCCACGTCGCCGACGCGCGACAGCTCATCGACTTCGCACGGCGCGACGCCCAGGTGAACCAGCTCCGGTACGGCGAACCCATCGGCGTCGAGACGCTGACGAAGCACGTCACCGACCACATCCAGCAGTACACGCAGGTCGGCGGTGCGCGCCCGTTCGGCGTCGCCCTCATCGTCGGCGGCATCGACGACGGCGAACCCCGCCTCTTCGAGACCGACCCCTCCGGGACCCCCTACGAGTGGAAGGCGCTCGCAGTCGGTGCCGACCGGAACCAGACCCAGCAGTACCTCGAGGACAACTACGACGACGATGCGGACCTCGACGGCGGCATCGAACTCGCCCTGCGCGCCCTCGGCACCTCGAACGACGACGAACTCGAACCCGAGAGCGTCGGCATGGCGACCATCGACGCCCAGTCCGAGACCTTCGTCGAACTCACCGACGAGGAGATCGGCGAGTACCTCGAGGCGTTCGACCTGCTCCCGTCCGGGGAGGAATCCGGCGACGACGAGGCGGAGGCCGACGACGAGTCCGAGGAGTGACCGCGGCAGGGCACCGCCCCGCGGGTCGGCCGGTCCTCGTCCGGGAAACACCTTTTTAACCGCCCCGCGTAACGTTCGGGTATGATTTCGCTTGACGAAGCGGTGACCGCGCGACTGGAGAGCCACGGCGCGCGGTTCGAGGTACTCGTCGACCCCGACGCGGCGCTGGCCATCAAACGCGGGGAGTTCGAGGGCGACCTCGAGGACGTCATCGCGGCCGAGGACGTGTTCGAGGACGCCTCGCGCGGGGACCGACCGGCCGAGGCCGACCTCGAGGAGGTGTTCGGCACGACGGACCCCCTCGAGATAATCCCCGAGGTCATCGAGCGGGGCGAGATACAGATAACCGCCGAACAGCGCCGCGAGATGCAGGAACAGAAGCGCAAGCAACTGGTGAACAAGATCACCCGGAACGCGGTCAACCCGCAGATGGACGACGCACCGCACCCACCAGAGCGCATCGAGTCCGCGCTGGAGGAGGCGGGGTTCAAGATAGACCCGATGCAACCCGTCGAGAGCCAGGTCGACGACGCGCTGGACATGCTCCGGCCCATCATCCCCATCCGGTTCGACGAGGTGACCGTCGCGGTCCACGTCCCGGCGGACTACGCGGGGAGCACGCAGGCCGAGGTGCGGAACTACGGCGAACTCGAGCGCGAGGAGTGGCAGAACGACGGCTCGTGGATCGGCGTCGTCACCTTCCCCGCGGGGATGCAGAACGACTTCTACGACATGGTCAACGACCGGACGAGCGGCACGGCGGAGACGCGCATCATCAAGGACGAAGACGACATCAGCATGCGCTGACCCGGCCGTCCGGGCGGACTCACTCGAGCGATTTCTCGTAGAAGCACTGGACGAACGGTTCCTCGAACGCCGTCACCTCGACCCGTTCCCGTTCGACGAACCCGTTCGTCTCGTAGAACCGTCTCGCCGCGTCCTGGCGCTCCGTTACGTCGAGCACCAGCGTCTCGTAGCCGCGGTCGGCGGCCCGCCGTTCGAGTTCATCGAGGACCGCCTGGCCGTGTCCACGGCGCTGGTGGGCCGGGTCGACGCGCATCCGTTTCAGTTCGGCCGTTCCGTCCGGCAGGCCGTCGAACACGGCCCTGACGCGGTCGCCGGGCGGGCGGAACGCGCCCATGGCGACGACCCGTCCGTCCACCGTCCCGACGAGGAACTCGCCGTCAGCGTCGAGATACGACGCCGCCACGTCGGTGAGGTCGTCGTCGAGTTCGGCGTCGAACTCGGCGTCGGCGAAGAACGCACCGACGTCGCGCAGGGCCTCTACGTGAAGGGTCCGAACCCGGGCCGCATCGTCGGGTCGATACCGACGAACGTTGCGGTCACTCGTCACACTCGTCGTTCGGACCGTCGTCGATTGAAGGGCGGAGAAAGCGGTCAGTGCTACCGGGAACTATCCTTTCCGGAAGCCGAGCATGAAGCCGCCGGTGAAGCCCACACCGACCGACAGCGTCGAGACGATGGGCTCGATCCAGCCCGTGTTTATATTCTGGGTGTCCTCGGCGACGCTGAGGATGCCGCCGCTGAGTTCGTCCCACTTGACGGTGAGGTACCCCTTCGATTCGAGGAACTTGAACAGCGCCAGTTCGAGACCGACGATCGTCGCGATGATCTTCGCGATCTTCTTGGCCGCGAACCCGATCAACCCACCGATGACGGCCCCTGTACCGAATTCGAGACCGAGTTGTTGCGGGTTCAGTTCGAGTGGTAGCATATACCGACACGTGCACGACATCTGAATAAGTCTTTCGGGCAGATGGAAAGAAGTAGCCACGATGCCGGTGCCATCAGTGTCCAGTCACGTCACCCGCCCCAGCAAGAGATTCAAGAGGCGGGAGTTGTTACGTACTGGTATGAATCGCAGACATGGACGTGTGGTGGAGAACCGGCGAGGTTAGCGTCCCCTGCCTCGCGGGGCGCGCCCCGCGAGGAGCGACATCCGCCCGCCGACGAACCAGTGGCGACGTCGGGGTGACCGCGTCGTGAAGGCCATCGCCGTCAAGCGCGTCGACTCCGGCACGCCAGACACGACGGAGATACGCGAACTCGCACACGCGGCCGGCTACGACGTCGTCGGTGAACTTACCCAGACCCGCACCGCCGACCCGGCGCTCCAGCTGGGCGAGGGGAAGGCCGACGAACTCGCGGCGCTGGCGGCCCGACGCGGCGCGGACACCGTCATCTTCGACAACCGTCTCGGTCCGTACCAGACGTACAACCTCGGCCAGAAACTCCCCGACGGCACCGAGGTGATGGACCGGTTCACGCTCATCCTCGAGATATTCGGCCAGCGCGCACAGACGCGCAAGGCACAGCTCCAGGTCGAACTCGCGGAACTCAGGTACGAACTCCCGCGCGCCGAGGCCAAAGCGAGCCTCGCGAAGCGCGACGAGCACCCCGGGTTCATGGGACTCGGCGAGTACGACGAGAGCCGCGAGCGCGACATCAAGGACCAGATATCGCGCATCCGGGACGAACTCTCCCGCATCGAGCAGACGGAGGCCGACCGGCGCGAGCGACGCCACGAGGCCGGCTTCGACCTCGTCGCGCTCGCCGGCTACACCAACGCCGGCAAGTCGACGCTGTTGCGCCGGCTCGCGGCGGACCTGGACGTGGGCGAGAACGAGGACCTGCACCCGGACCTCGACGCCACCGCGGAGTCCGAGGACCGCCTGTTCACGACGCTCGGGACGACCACCCGACGTGCGGCCATCGACGACCGCGACGTGCTGGTGACCGACACCGTCGGGTTCATCTCCGACCTGCCACACTGGCTCGTGGAGTCGTTCAAGTCCACGCTCGACTCGGTGTACCGTGCAGACCTCGTGCTGCTGGTCGTCGACGTGTCCGAACCGGTCGACGAGATACGCGAGAAACTCGTCACGAGCCACGACACGCTGTACGAGCGCAACGAGGCACCCATCGTCACCGTGCTGAACAAGGTCGACAAGGTGGACGAGGCAGAACTCGAGGAGAAGCGTGCTGCGCTCTCGGCGCTCGCGCCGAATCCCGTCGCGGTCTCCGGCCGCGAGGGAATCGGCATCGACGAGTTGCGCGACCGCATCGTCGGCGAACTCCCCGACTGGGAGCGCGAACGACTCGTCCTCCCGATGACCGACGAGACGATGAGCCTCGTCTCGTGGATACACGACAACGCGAACGTTGAGGACGTGTCCTACGGCGACGAGGACGTGCTGGTCGACTTCGAGGCCCGACCCGCTGTGGTCGAACAGGCCCGGTCGCGGGCGGGCGAACTGTCGACGCCGGTGCAGTAATCCGGTCCCTGCGTTCGCCCCTTCGAACTCGTTTCTCGGCGACGTCCGCCGTTCAGTCCTTCCGACGACGGCCAGCGTCGGCGACCGCGGCCGCCGGTTCCGGGCAGGTCCCGCTCCCGGTGAGTGTCTGCACGACGGGGTGGTCGACGCCGAGCAGAGCGGTCAGGGCGGTGTCGAACCTGCTCGTCACGCCTCGCGTTTCTCCTTCGAGACGACCCGGACCCCCTCGATTTGCGTCTCGGGGTACTGTCCGTCTTCGTCCTTCTCGGCCGCCTTGACCATGTCCCAGACGACGTTCAGGCCGGTCGTGACGCCCTCCAGCGCCTCCATCTCGCACCCGGTCTTGCCCGTCGTCTCCACGGCCACGGTCAGCGTGACGGCGTCCTCGGCCACCTCGAACTCGGTGTCGACGTTCGTCACCGGAATCTGGTGACACATCGGGATGGTCTCCCAGGTGTGCTTGACGGCCTGTATCGCGCCGATGCGGGCCGTCGCCAGCACGTCGCCCTTCTCGACCTCGTCCGCCCGGATGGCCTCGACCGTCGACGCCGTGAGGTGGATGGTCCCCTCGGCGACCGCCCGTCGACGGGTGTCCGGTTTCGAACCCACGTCGACCATCTGTGCGTCGCCGGACTCGTCGACGTGCGTGAGGTCCCGCGACTCGTCCTCGGTCATCGTCTCCTCCACATGGCACGGGGTATCTCGTCCAGCAGGTCGCTCGCGAACAGCCCGTAGCCCTGCTCGTCGACGACGGCGTCCCCGGCGGTGCCGTTGACGTAGGCAGCGATGGCGCCGGCGGTGAGGGGGTCGTGCGTGCTCGCCAGGGCGGCGCAGATGCCGGCGAGCACGTCGCCGGTGCCGCCGACGGTCATGCCGGGGTTCCCGGTGCGACCGACACGGGTCGTCTCGCCGTCGGTCACGACGTCGTAGGCACCCTTGACGAGGAGGGTCTGGCCGAGGTCGGCCGCGAACTCGGCCACGAGGTCTGCGCGCTCCTCCCAGTCGCTGGCGGTCTCACCGCCCATCGCCAGCAGTTCGCCCTGGTGTGGCGTACAGAGCAGGTCGGCGTCCGTGTCGACCTCGGGGACCGCCCGGAGCGCGTCGGCGTCGACGACCGCCCGGCCGTCGTACTCGGACAGGAAGTCCCGGACGGCACCCATCGTCCCCGACGCCCTGCCGAGTCCCGGTCCGAGGAGGACGCAGTCGGCGTCGACGGCCGCGTCGAGCAGTTCGTCGACGTGCGTCGGTCGGAGCAGGTCGCCCGTGAACCCCCGGACGATGAGGCCCTCCTCGTACCCCTGGACGGTGTCGGCGACGTTCGTCGGACAGGCGACCCGCACCAGGTCGGCCCCGGCGCGCATGGCGGCCTGCGCCGAGAGCGCCGGTGCACCGGTGTACGGTCCGCCCCCGACGACGAGAACCTCCCCGAAGTCGCCCTTGTGTGCGTGGGGGTCCCGCGAGAGCGCGAGCAGGTCGCCGCGCTCGACGAACAGTTCCGCCGCGTCCGGGATGCCGATGTCGGCGACGGTGACGGACGCGTCGACCGACTCGAGCCCCGGTTTCTGGTCGTGGAAGGTGACGACGTGGTCGGCGTCGACGGCCACGCCATCGGTCTCGCCGGTGTCGGCGTCGACGCCCGACGGTACGTCGACGGCGACGACGGTCGCCCGGGCGTCGTTGATGGCCGACGCGGCCGTCGCTTCGGGTTCCCGGAGCGCCCCCGTCACGCCAGTCCCGAGCATCGCGTCGACGACCACGTCGGCGGCCGGGAGGTCGACGTCGGCCGAGTCGCGGACCTCGTACGTCTCGTAGTCGGCCCGCCGGAGCGCCTCCCAGTTCTCGCGGGCGATGTCCGTCGTGATGGTCTCGGCGCGCCCGAGCAGGAGCGTCGTCACCTCGAACTCGTCCAGGAACCGGGCGGCGACGAAGCCGTCGCCCCCGTTGTTCCCACGTCCCCCGACGACGGCCACGCTGTCGCCGGACTCTGCTACCTCCCGCACGGTCCGGGCGACGGCGTGTCCGCTCGACTCCATCAACTGCTTTCGCGGCACGCCGAGCGCCTCGGCGTTCACGTCGACCTGGGCCATCCGGTCGCTCGTAATCATGACGGGGTGTTCGGGCGGCGGTGTGGTAAATCCGCGCCCTTCGCAAGGCCTTCGGTGCCGGGGGCGCACGATGGACCATGGACCTGCCACCGGTCGGCCTGGGAACGATGGGCATCGACGACCCGGACGCCATCGCGAGCGCGCTGGACGCCGGGTATCGGCACCTCGACACCGCACAGATATACGAGAACGAGGCGGTCGTCGGCACCGGCATCGACCGGAGCAGCGTCGACCGCGAGGACGTGTTCCTGGCGACGAAGGTGTGGGCGAGCAACCTCGCGCCGGAGGACGTGCTGGCGACGACGCAGGTCAGCCTCGACCGCCTGGGCGTCGACTCGGTCGACCTGCTGTACGTCCACCGCCCCATCGAGGCGTACGACCCGGCGACGACGCTACCGGCGTTCGACGAACTCGTCGACCGCGGTCTGACCGACCACGTCGGCGTCTCGAACTTCACCCGGGACGAACTGGCGACGGCGCGTGACCACCTCGACGCGCCCATCTTCGCCCACCAGGTCGAGTACCACCCGTACTTCCGGACGCCGGACCTGCTCGCGGACAATCGCGCCCACGACGAGCAGGTCGTCGCGTACTCGCCGCTGGCCGGGGGCCGAGTGTTCGAGGACCCGGTGCTGGCGGACATCGCCGAGACCCACGACGCCAGTCCAGCCCAGGTCGCACTCGCGTGGCTCATCCGGACGGACGGCGTCGCGACGATACCGAAGGCCGGGAGCACGGCGCACCAGTCGTCGAATCTCGCCGCCGCCGACCTCGAACTCTCGGACGAGGCGGTCGCGAGGATCGACGCGCTCGACCGCGACCTGGAGCTGTTCCCCGAGTAGTCGACTGGTTCGCGTCGGGCGTCCGTCACCGGCGCGCAGGCGGCCGCACCGGTGACCGGGTCGCTGGCGACTCAGTACCGGATACGGAACCCGTCTTCGCCCTCGGGGTCGCCGTACTCGACCGAAACGTCCTCGACCGCGGCCCTCGGCGACCCCTCGTTGCACCATTCGACCATCGCCTCGACGGCGTCCTCTGGCCCCTCGAACACGGCCTCCACCCGGCCGTCGTCCAGGTTGCGGACCCAGCCGTCGACGCCGAACTCGCCGGCAGCCTCCTCGGTGTTCGCCCGGTAGTAGACGCCCTGTACGCGGCCGGAGACGAAGACGTGTGCGCGGGTTCGCGTCTCGCTCATGGCGCAGTGTGCGGTCGCCACGATGAAAACGGTGCCCCCGACCTGGGTCGCGTCGCGAGTCGCGCGTCTACAGGCCCTGGGACGCGTGATAGAGCCACGAGCGCATACCCCCGTCTTCAGGCGGGGGTCAAGCGGACGATAGCGTACGCCTCCACCTACGACGCCACGGCTTGATTTCCCATCGCCCACCGTTAGTATTAACACCCGTATCCACATAGTGTGCAACACGGATGAAGGCCACACGGCACGCGACCTACAACCTCAACTACCACATAGTGTGGTTGCCGAAGTCTCGCAGAACCGATGGTTCTGCGGACATCGCGGAGCAGGGCTCCGCTCAGTACCGTACCTCGGTACTCACGGGTGAGGTCGCAGACCGTGTACGAACCATCCTCCACGAAATCGCCGACGACAAGGGCCTCGACATACTCGACCTCACCGTTCAGCCCGACCACGTCCACCTGTTCGTCAGTAGCCCACCGAAGCACGCACCGTCCCTTCTCGCCAACTGGTTCAAAGGCATCAGTTCGCGCAAGTACAACCACCGCTATGCCGACCACGACGGCGAAAAGATCGGATGGGCGAGAGGCTACTACGCAGGCACAGCAGGACACGTCTCCAGCGAGACGGTCACGAACTACATCCAACAGCACAAGGAGGGCGATTCGTGACCGAGCTCACGAAGACGCTGGAACTGAAACTGGTAGAGCCGAACGCGCACAAGCGGCGGAAATTCCGTGAGACGCGGGAGGCGTACCAGCAGGCCCTCCAGGATGCCTTCGACCAGAACTGTACCACGCAGACCGAAACGAACGACGTGGTGGTCGTCTACGACCTGAGCGGATACGCGAAAAACGCGCTCAAAAAGTACGTCCCGCAACTCACGACGACCTACGGCGCGACCGAACTGCACGACGACCACCCCGTTCGGTTCACCAACGAAGGGCTCCAGCTCGACCACACGCCCGAGAACGCTATCGAGTGGTACGTCAAGGTTCCGCACCACGAGGACTACCACCTCTGGACGCCAGCACAGCCGAACCCCGAACAACGGGACTGGCTGGAAGCGTTGTACGCTGGTGACGCCACGATGGGCGAGAGTCGGCTGTTCGAGCGGGACGGAACGTGGTTCCTCCACGTTACCGCCACCCGCGACGTGGAGGACGGTTCCGAGGTGTCCGCAGAAGAACGGACACCCATCGGTGTCGATATCGGGGAAGCGTCGCTCGTCACGGTGTGTCACCGCGACGACCACGGTTCTCCGACCGCTCCCGAACTGTGGGCCGACGAAGGCAAGACCGTTCGTCGCCTCCGCAAAACCTACTTCACCGCCACACGGCGACTCCAGACGCGCAGAAGCGAACGTCTCGCGGAGTCCTTCGGGGACGATGTGTGGAGACAGATCGACGACGTGTTCCACCGTGTCACCCGAGAAGTCGTGGCGTACGCTGCGTCCGTCGAGAACCCCGTTCTCATGCTGGAAGACCTGACGTACATCCGGGAGTCGATGGACTACGGCGACTTCATGAATCGGCGTCTCCACGGCTGGGGGTTCGCCAAACTCCACGCGCAGATACGCTACAAGGCCGTCGAGAAAGGTATCCCCGTCGAGACGGTGAATCCGCGCAACACCTCGAAGGAGTGCCATACGTGCGGTGAGGTGGGGTATCGTCCGAAGCAGGCGACGTTCAAGTGTACGAACGACGCCTGCTGGGTGGGCGAGTACCAGGCGGACGTGAACGGCGCGGTGAACATCGCAGACCGCTACCGCAGCGGAGAGAGTCGTTCCAGAGAACACGAGAACGACGATGACTCGGCTGCGGATGGGGCGCGGTTGACCGCGCCACAAGACAGCCAGGCCGATGCTACCCAGCAGGAGACGCCTGGAACGTATGCGTCTTGAAACCACAGGGTCGAGCGAACGCTCGGCCTGAACTCCCGTGGTGGGATTCCCGCGTCTTCAGGCGCGGGAGGAGGTCAAACTCTAGAGCACGGCGACCGGGTCGCGACCGGACCTGTCATGTAAGCCCGAAGGCTTGTGGGTCTCGAGTGTGTGACGTTCACTTGCAGAATCGGTGACGCCTGCACTGCCCACCACCACTTCAGTCGCAACCATGGCACCTAGTTGCGACCTCGTGGTGACCGCACTCTTTGTGTTCTCCCGCTCACCAGCCTGGCGAGCGATGTCGACACGTGAAACTCACCGAGACCGATCTCGTGATCCCCGGTCGACGCCGCGACGTTCGAAACATCGCTGCGAACGTCGCGCTGGAGAACGACCGAGACAGGAACGAGGTACACGTCGTCTGCGCTGCTGGCGAACCGGCTGACGTCGACGACCCAGCGAGCTCCATAGCGGATGTCGAGTCGGGCGGTATTGCTGCGGCGCCAGACGCGTCGGACTTCGACTTCGCGACCGCCGTCCACCTCGACTGTCGTGTTGACGTGGCCGTACCACGACGACGGCCCCTATATAAAAAGAATGGGGCGATACTTCCGGGACCCTCCACATTCGGTCGCTGGGAATTATCCCGAAGTAACACTGCCGTCACCGACCGACATCGGCCCTACCTGATATCATTGATGTCAGATTAGATATAAGTATGTTGTAGTGCGAACTAACTGACGTCGTGATACCAGATGCGATACTACAACTGCTTGCACTGCACACCGACCAGTCCCAGACAGAGGAGGCGAGCCGATAGTGGCGGTCGATGCCGGCCTCGGCGGGGTCGTGTTCCTCGTCGCACGGGTACTCTTCGGCGGCCTGCTCGCGTTCCAGGGACTCAACCACTTCCAGAACGCCGACGCGATGAGCGGGTACGCCCAGTCGAAGGGCGTCCCCGCGGCCCGGGCAAGCGTCCTGCTCTCCGGCGGCCTGCTCGTCTTCGGCGGACTCGGCATCGTACTCGGAGCGTTCCCTGCCATCGCAGCCGGGGCGATCGCGGTCTTCCTCCTCGTTACGACCCCGATGATGCACGACTTCTGGGCCGTGTCCGAAGACCAGCAGCAGGCCGAGATGACGAACTTCATCAAGAACGTCGAACTCCTCGCCGCGGCGCTGATCTTCCTCGCCCTGAGCAGTGAACCCTGGGCGTACGCGCTCGGACTCTAATTGAGCGAGCGACGGTCGACCCCGTATAAAAAGGAGGGGGTACATTTCCGGCACCTCATCCCAGGACGGCTCTGTTGACACCCTCAACGACTGATAGAACCAGCGTGCGAGATACAGAGGATGGGCCCTGTTTAGACGCTCCTGACCAACCGGGAGCAATCGTCACTAGTAACTTCTAGTGTCCTAGCAATACTCGCTACTTGTCGAATCTACTAGGAAGTGAAGCGGGACGGGTTCGGTGTGCAAACCAAGACCGCCCGCTTCGCGAAGACAGTCGTAACGTTCGCCCAAAAAGCCGTCGCTGGCGAGCCCGCTCCGGCATACCGCCCCGGTCAAGAGGGGTATGCCGATTGGGTGATTCTGGCGATTCAGGGGTTCAAAGAGTATCTCGGCCACGATTACCGGAAGCTGATGGACGTGCTGCGAGAAATGCCGCGCGTCGCGAACTCACTCGATTTGACGGTCGAGACGCTGCCGCACTTCTCGACCGTGTGTGCGCGGAAGCAAGCGATTCCGATGACGCGGTGGCGAGCGATCCTCGACGCATCGGTCGAACTGTACGAACTCGGCGATGTTCAGGCAATCGACGCAACCGGCGTGGATCGGGTCCAGGCGAGCCAGCACTACGCGAAACGGACGGACTACACGTTCGAGGCGGTGAAGACCACGCTACTCATCGATTGTGGAACTAGTGCGATTCTAGATATACACTGTTCGATGAAACAACCGCACGATACCCAGATCGGCTGGCAAGTGCTGGTGCGGAATCTCGACGTCTTAAGCACTGTCGCGGCGGATAGGGGCTACGATTGGGAGGAACTTCGCACACGGTTACGTGCGGAACGTGTCACACCACTGATTCCGAAACGAGATCCCGGGATGCTGGGATGGGCGAGAAACTTGCTCATTCATGATCGGGCGTATCATCAACGCTCGAACGCTGAATCAGTGTTTTTCGGTCTCCGGCGCAGATACGGAGATACGCTCTGGGCGAGAACGTGGTTCGGTCAGTTCCGTGAACTTGTCATGAAATCGGCGGTCCGAAACATCGAACGCGCCTTAGAGGGTTCAAACCGATGAAATCACGCGTCTAAACAAGGCCCAGAGGATGCAGTCAGCAATGGAAGCTCGGTTGTTCCAGCTTCGAATCGCTGAATGCGCTGACAGACCTGGAATGCAAATCTCCCGACACAAAGGATTTTTTACACAGAAATAAAATCCTCTACTCATGACGTTTCAATCCGAGTTGGTGTCCGGATTCGTCTCCCGATCCGTGCTGCAACTTCCGGTGGTTATCGCTGGCGTTGGGGCAGTCACGGCCTCCTCACTATACTTGTCGGTGATTGCGGGTGCGGCCGTCGGCCTCTTCGTCGGGACTTTCGTCGCCGTACTCGTCGCTGTTCTTGCAACGTTTGTCGGATGATCCGACCAACACACGCGAGTTATCACTGTCACGTTGATGCGCTGTATCTACCAACTCGGATGATCGAAGCCGCGGAGATTTCTCATGGCCGATTTGCGGCCTGTATTCAGCACGAGCACTGAAACCGATCACAGAGCAAGGGTTTCAACAAGGTCCCCACTCCAGGACGTGTTCAAGCCCACCCGTGGCAGGGTAGTAGTCGCACTCGGTGAAACATCCCGACACTTCCGAGACCTTCCCCATAATCCAGCGCGGGTGGTCACGCGTCGGGTTGAAGGGGTACGTCCCGGGGAGACTCGACGCGGTCGTCGACGACGCGATACCGCCGGGTCGCCCGGCCATCGATCACTTCTATCAAATCGTGGTCTGCGAGCTTCGAGAGCTTGTTTCGGCGGGCCCGCTCTGATATCGGCGTCCCCCGTCGCCCCCGGTACGCCTGTTTGGATATCATGTCGTACCGGCGGTGGAGGTCGATGCCCGTGAGCTCGTCCGCATCGCGAATCAACTCGTACAGCACCTGGTGGTGGAACGTGAGCGACGACAGGTTCTCCTGGCGGATGCGGTGGCGAGCACGGTCGTAGGAGTCATCGACGTCTCCGGGTTCGATGCGTTCGTGGCCACGCGACGTCGCGAGTTCGGCTGCCGCGTGCAGGGACTGGATGCCGACGCGGGCGACCCCGGCGACGTCGTCGGCGATGCGTTCGAGCTGGTCGCGGCGAACGACGCCCGACCGGAGCCCTGCGGTCGCCCGTGCCTCGAGGACGTCGGCGAGTTCGTCGACACCATACCGGTCGAGGCTGAGTTCGTGCCCGTCGACGGAGAACCGGTGCTGGAGGTCGGGGTCGACCCGGCCCAGCCAGCGCTGGCGGTCGTGTGTGATGACGACCAGTGAGAGGCCGTCGATGCTGGTCAGGGTGTCGAGCGTGTCGGAGTCGGGAAGGTCGTCGGCCTCGTCCAGCACGCAGATACCGGGGTCGTCGAGGTGGTTGCGCACCGTCCACGTGAGGTCGGTGACGGTCTCGTCCCCGAGTGGGTGGCCACCGATCTGCCCGAGGAGGTCACGGAGCACGTCGCCGGTGGTCTGGCCCATCGCCCCGACGTGGGCGTATGGGACGTGGTTCTCTCGGGTGAGGTTGCGAAGGGCGAACGTCGTGAGGACGGTTTTGCCGACCCCGCTGGGGCCGGCGAGGAGGACGTCGGCGACGGGGTCGTCGACCGTGAGCGGATTCCAGGCCCGGACGAGCGTGCCGACTTCCTCCTCGCGGTGGGCGAGTTCGCGCGGGATGTAGTGTTCGTCGAACACCACCGAGTCGGTTATCATGCTCTCGATTCGACGTATCAATAATATATAAACCCACCCTGCATTTTCGACCCCCCGACGGGTGACTCGGAACTGTCATCGAAACCCGATTCGCGTACCTCTGGCTTGACCGACCCGGTCGCCCCGCGTTCGACGGGAGGGCTGAGCGATGGTCAGCGCCCGTCACAGGCGAGATGGACGGTCCACTCGAAGCCGCGGGCATCGCCGTCGCCCCGGCGCTCGGAGAGGCTCCCGGTCACGACCTGCGTACCGTCGTGTTCGCCCTGCCACTGGACGGCGAACTCGTCGGTGTCCTGCCCCGTCTTCTCCGGGTGCGGGCGAATCGTGCCGTTGTCCGTCACGTCTCCACCCGGGTCGTAGACCAGTACGTCGCCGCCACCGGAGACGTCGACGTGCGACCAGAGTCCGCGGAGTTCGTCCGCCTCCCGCAGGCGGGTACAGGACCAGAGCCAGTAGACGTAGACGTCCTCGTCCAGGGAGGTGGACTGTTCGCTCTCGTAGATCGCTGCGTAGTTGTCCGACTCGGCAAGTGTCGTGCCCGACGAGTCGGTCACTGCGAGCGTCTGTTCGCCGTCCCAGATGACGTCTCCGGACGCAATTCCCGGTTGCAGGCTCTGGTCCAGGGAGGTAGCATCGGGGACGATATCGTCGGCCGCCCACGACCCGTAGCGCTCTGCCATCCGGTCGACGTACTGCTCGCGTTCGGCGCCGGTCAGCCCGCCGGTGTCGGGACCGACCGTCGTGGACGCGGTGGCCGTGCGTACGTCCGACCGACCGGTAATCGACAGCGCGGTCGTACACCCCGCGAGCGCAGCGGTTCCGGCCCCCGCGACCAGGGAGAGAAATTCCCGTCTACCGTCCGGGGCACAGCTGTGTTCCATCACTCTACAGCCAGTATCATCGTAGATTACGTGAACGTTTCGCCTGCCAGATATTCATCGACGGCGAACCCAGGGCTATCGGGTGGGAAACCAGTCGTAGACCAGGTGTTCGATTACGCAAAGAAGATGGCCGCCGGATGTAGCACAGAACTGCTCCCAGATTCGAGGGCTGGTTTCAGCCGTGCCAGACCGGGTGTCTATTCGGCGAGGTCTATCTGTCGGTCGCCGTCGACGGTCACCGTGTACCCTTCGTATTCGAACGTGAGTTGCAACCCCCGGTTCCGGCTGTCGAAGAGGCGGTCGAGCGCGTCCGGGTCGACCGACTCGATGATCGGGTCGAGAGAGAGCGGGTCGACGTCTTTCGCCCGGGCGACTTCCTCGACGACCTGCGTAGAGAGTTCTACCGACGGCTGTCGTTGTGGATTCCGCTGCAGCATCTGGTTGAGTATGCCCATTATGCCACCAATCTGTGCAGAATACCGACGCGGGTAAAAGCTACTGCCAACGTTCAAACGGTTTAGTGCACTGGATTGTACCATCTTGCGGTCGAATGGGCATCAGCCCGTGCCGGAGGGGACTGGCTGGGACCATCGAATTTCGAAATCAACGTTCTTCAGGACGCTGCCCGGGGGAGTTCGGGGACGGACCGTCCGGGAGGCAGAGCGGGTGCTACTGGAGTGACACTCACGCCGTGAGAAGTAGTCAGAGCCCGGAGTACGGTCAATCCTTCGTGAAGATTCGTCGGACTGCGGTCCGGACCGATTTGAACGGGCCGTGCCGGGGTGAGTTCGACATTTCCATACCCCAGTCGGTCTCCCTATGCGACTCCTCATTATACTGTCTACTCGGAGCCATGGAATATCTAGGCCTTATACGGTCTTACTATTAATAGTTTGGTCATTTTGATACGTTCACTCGTGGGATGTCACTCATCTACTGACATTATCAGCTCGAATAATTCATCCGAATAATGCACGCACGCGCCGACCGCCATACCGGCGAAGAGTTCACCGATCAGAAGCAGGTACGAGACCGGGTCTCCCTTGATCTCGAGGATTCCGACGAGCGCGCCACCCATGTACAGGAAGAGACCGGCGATGGCGAAACTGATCGCCCACGAAATCGCGGTCGCGTTGAAATCGTGTACGCGCTGATTCTCACCGATCCATTCAGCATAGCTCTTGCCCAGGGTCTCGTTGAACTCGCGACGGGAAATCTCCCCATTGATCACACGATTCACGGGACCGGGTTTGACTCCCATCTGGAAGCTCGACGACGTGTACGTCATCGCTGAAACGAGACACGACAATATGAGGAGTGCCGTTCCGAGAGCAGTATGTGCGTTCAGGAAATCCGAGGTCACGACCGAGTCGGTTCGAACCGAGAGCGAAAGTCCGCTCGTCAAGACACCGAGCACGAGGAGGTTCGCTCTGAAGATCGCCACTGCCTTCTGGTCCTCGCTGTGAATCTTCTCGATCTGATGATTCAACGTTTCTCGTGCTTCGAGGCACGCGTCCCGGCATGTGTCGAGCGCTCGCTCGCTCTCCGGGTCGATGATTACTTCGTCGGCAGCAGAACTATCATCCACCTGCTCTGTACTCCTGTCCGACATTCTGACTCGGAATAGAAAAGGGCACGATAAATACCTATTGGCAACAGGTAACGGCCTCGAACGACTCTGATAACCACCCCATACTACTCGTGAACCGCACCCGAAATCACGTAATCCGAGTTCCGAGTGCTGGGTGAGCGCACCCACAGTCGACCGGAGGGTGTGGACCGTCTCCTCGGTGTCGTCCCGACTCCCCAGTTGCAGGCACACACCGCCTGGCGTGTCGTCCAGACTCCAGCCCTCCCGAGCTGGAACACCCGCAGGGAGCGCATCTCGCTCGTTGAGGAGCGTGGCGCCGGCGCTCACGCGGGACACGTCACTGGGTCGCTGGCTAGCGCCGCACGTGGCGTACGCGGGCTCTTACGGCTCTCCTCCACCGGTTCGAAGGAGATGGAACACGTAGGTCTGGACGTATCCGGCGTACCGGCCGCCGAACCGCTCCCGGAGGGCACGGGACGTCTCGACGTAGTTCCCCCGGTCACAGTCCGGATAGTAGTCCGAGACGACTGTCCGCATCCACGTGTCGAGGGGGATGGCCTCGTCGTAGCCGAGCGAGAACAGCAGGATGCAGTCGGCCACCTTGTCGCCGACCCCCACGAACCGGGTGAGGTACTCGCGGGCAGCCTCGTACTCCCGACCGGCGGCGTCCGCCGGGTGGGCCTCCCCGGCGGCGACCATCTCTGCCGTGCGCTGGACGTACGGCGCACGGTACCCGAGGCCGAGGTCGCGCAGGTCCGCCTCGGTCGTCGCCGCGAGCTGTTCCGGGCGGGGGAAGGCGTGGTACGTGTCGCCGTCGAAGCTGACCTCGTCACCGTACGTGCGTGCGAGCGTCGACACCATCTCGTGGATGCGTTCGACGCGCATCTGGGCCGAGCAGATGAACGATATCGTACAGCCGAACGGCGGGTCGTCGACCAGTCGGAGGCCACGGTAGGCGTCGTACGCCTCGGCGACGAGCGTCTCGTCCGGTGCGTCGGCGACGATGGCGTCGAGGTCGTCGTCGAGGCGCAGGAGGTGGACGACGGCGTCGTGTGCGTCACACGTCGCCTCCCACTCGACGGCTTCGTCGGTCGTACGGACGCAGACGACGTGCGGGCCGTCGCCCGGCAGCGGGACCCGCGACGCGTCGCGTTCGTCCAGGTCCAGCACCGTGTAGTACCAGGGCGTCCCGTCGTCGTCGCCCTCGTACATCCGTCCGTCCTCGCGTCGCCAGAGGTACGACTGCCCGCTCTCCAGGGTGGCGTGTGCGTCGAATCCCCCCGAAAGCGACGACAGCGGTATCGACCCGGTCTCCATCGAATCGAGGGACGGCCCGACCGCGTTTGGGGGTTTCGAAGTCGCTCGCCGGGGTCCGCATCGCCCCCGGAGGTGAACGAACGCCAAACTTGATACCGCTTGGCAGGCAACTACAGGGTACAATGAACTGCAGAGTTGTCGTCGAAGCTGCAGTGCCGGTCTACGACGTAGAGACACCGGACGAGGCGGTGCGAATCGCCATCTCGAAGACCGGCGAGATGTTGAACCCCGACCTCAACTACGTCGAGATAAACATGGGGTCCCGGACGTCGCCCTCCGGCGAGGAACTTCCGCCGGCGTTCATCGCGGCCGACGAAGCGCTCGTCGCACTCGAACTCGAGATGACGGTGTTCAACGTCGAACGCGAGGAACACGCCTCCAGGATCGCCCGCAAGGAGATCGGGATGCGGCTCGAGACCATCCCGCTGGAGGTGCTGGAGGTCGAGGTCGTCGAGGAAGAGGAGGAAGAGGACGAGGTGGAGCAGGCGTCGACGGCGGAGTCGCCGACCGACGACGGTGACGACGACGAAGTCCTCCCCGAGTTCGAGGACCTCATCGAGTGAGCCGGTTCCGGAGCCGATCGACGGCCGACTGCAGTTCGAGACGACGAACGCTTGTTGCGAGAGCCCGGTCGCAATCGAGTCGAAACGAGAGCGCGCCGGAACAGAAGAGTACGACCCGCGCGAACTGGAGCGGTCGCTATCTGGTGTGGTCGTAGCTAGGACGAGAGCATCCGTTTAGTCGGCGGAAACGGGAACCGTTTCCTCCGATTCCTCGGAGTGCATGTCGGACGTAATCCCGTTCGCCAGTGCAAAAACAGCGGCCTTGTGGTCGGTTTTCGATTTGTGGATCGACGTTGGTCGGATTCCAAGCGATTCGTATTCGTCCAGGTCTAGATCACCGTCGGCTGTTATCTCGTAGTGGCTGGATACCTCTGCGAGCAGGCCGTGAAGGTGAATGAGCTCCTGCTTCTTCATAACCAAAATCTCCTACCGGCTCAAGGGTTATATTATTATCCTGAGTCTCGTTAACACACTTTGCCGAAATTGGACATTTCCCCGTCGTCTGTCGAGGATTACTTCCCCGATCGACGGCCTGAACCCGGTCTTAGCCGTCGGGAACCGACTATCGACCGAGTATGAACTTATTTACTTTCGCTCGACCTTCGTTCTCCTATGGACTACGAGGACCAGCTCGAACGCGCGATCGAGGCGACGCCCGACTCCGAGTCCGTCGGTGAGCGGTTCACCGTCCCCGACGTCGAGGTCCGACAGGAGGGGAAGATGACCGTCTTCGAGAACTTCAGGGAGACGACCGACGTGCTCAACCGCAGGCCAGAACACGTCATGAAGTTCTTCCAGGACGAACTGGGGACCAGCGGTCACATCGACGAGCGCGGCCGCGCACGGTTGAAGGGCGAGTTCAGGGCCGACCGCATCGCGGAAGCGCTCGACGGGTACGTCGACTCCTTCGTACGGTGCAACGAGTGTTCGTCGCCCGATACTCGACTCGTCACCGAGCAAGGAGCGACCGTACTGAAGTGCGACGCCTGCGGGGCGCTGTCGCCGACCCCGGATCTGTAGTCACTGCAGCTGTTTCAGGGTATCGAGGTCGTGTTCCGTCCGCATGAACTCCGCGAGTCGACGCGTCGCGTGACAGCTCGGACAACTGTAGTTCTGCTTCGGCGTCGGTAGACTCGAGGGAGACGACTCCCAGTCTTTCTTGCACTCCGGACAGAGAAGGCGGACGTAGGTTTCCACCATGCAACTCAGTAACACGTCGCGCTATCAAAAAGGTTGTCGCTAAGGGTGTCACTACGCCGTTCGTCGGGGACGATACGTCGAGAATCGTCGGTCGAGGACCGCCAGAGGGAGACCGCGTTACAGCGCTCGCGCGTCGGTGGTGTCGGCGTCGAGCAGTTCCTTGTAGCGGTTCCGGATGGTGACCTCGGAGATGTTCGCCACCTCGCTGACCTCGTTCTGGGTCACCTTCTCGTTGGTCAGCAGTGCGGCCGCGTAGATGGCCGCGGCGGCGAGGCCGACGGGCGACTTGCCGGAGTGGATACCGGTCTCGCGTGCGTTCTCGAGGAGCTGGCGGGCGCGGCGTTCGGCCTCGTCGCTCAGCCCCAGTTCGCTGGCGAAGCGCGGCACGAACTTCTCGGGGTCGGCGGGCTTGATCTCGAGTTTCAGTTCGCGGATGATGTAGCGGTACGTCCGGGTCAGCTCCATCTTGTCGACCCGGCTCACCATCGCCATCTCGTCGAGGCTCCGGGGCGTGCCGGCCTGTCGTGCGGCGGCGTACAGCGCCGCCGTGGCGACGCCCTCGATGGAGCGTCCCGGGAGCAGGTCCTCGTTGAGCGCCCGGCGGTAGATGACGGAGGCGGTCTCGCGGACGTTCTTGGGGAGGCCGAGGGCGCTGGCCATGCGGTCGATCTCGCCGAGGGCCTGCTTGAGGTTGCGCTCCTTGCTGTCGCGGGTGCGGAAGCGCTCGTTCCAGGTGCGCAACCGCTGCATCTTCTTGCGCTGTCGGCTGGAGAGCGACCGCCCGTAGGCGTCCTTGTCCTGCCAGCCGATGTTCGTCGACAGCCCCTGGTCGTGCATCATCTTCGTCGTCGGCGCGCCGACCCGGGACTTCTCGTCTCGCTCGGCGGAGTCGAACGCGCGCCACTCCGGCCCGCGGTCGATGTTCTGGTCGTCGACGACGAGGCCGCACTGGGAACAGACGGTCTCGCCGTGCTCTGCGTCGAAGTGTAGTTCTCCACCGCACTCCGGGCACGTTCGTTCGGTCTCACTGGTCTCCTCGGTGGACTCTGTCTCGCCAGTGTACCGCGTTGTAATCTCACTCATGATGGTCTCCTGAAGCGGTCTCGCCGAGAGCAGAAAGAAAGCACTCTCGCCCCGGACTCGTCTTCACTATTAGTTAGGACGACAAGTACTTAAATGTTTGCCCTACTTTATAAACTATGCGCCGGAAACGTAATATGTACACCGGCGAACGAGCAAAACCTTCATATATTATCGTGTTGCGGGTCGGCTCACTCGAAGCGGTCGGTCGAACCAGCAGGCGACCGGTGGCTCACGGGGCCTGGCGGCCGCCCCGGGTCAGTCCCAGGTGACCCAGACGAGGAACGCGAGGCCGAACGTCTCCAGGACGTGCAACAGCATCTGGGTCTGCCAGACGACGATGGGAACCATGCTCTCGGTGTGCCACCACTCCGACAGCATCGGGTCGAGCATGTAGTAGTACAGCACGAGCGCGTTCTCCGCCAGCAGGAACGCCGAGAAGACGAGCAGACCGAGCGTGTGCTTGGACCGGAACCGCAGGTAGTTCCGACTCCAGACGTACCCGAGTGCGACGAGCAAGCACACGTTGACGACGGTCGAGACCTTCGCCAGGTCCACCCAGATGCTCATCTATACCTCCGTATCAGCCATCCGCGGAAATACTCTTTCCCAATTTCGGCCATAGTGGGTCACTCCACCTGTTCGAATACCCGTTCGACGGTGTCCCAGTACTCGCGCACCCGTTCCGTCGGCAGGTACACCGCGCCGTAGTCGTCACCGCTGTTCTGGACGATGTCGTTGTCCATCAACACGTCGAGGTGGTGCCTGACCGTCTTGTAGTCGAGGTCGAGGTCCTCGGCGAGTCTGTTCGCGTTCCGTGGCCGTTCGTCGACGGCACGCAGGATGCGGACGCGGTTCTCACCACCGCGCGTCCCTGTCAACACGTACCAGAGAACGGCCTCCATCACGTGTCTCCGACTCGTGCGCGCCATGTAATTCCATCGACAACGGGCGTGGGTCGGGCAGCACCGGCCGGCGCGACCGGTGCTACACGGTGAAGAGGTGGCCCTCGCGGGGCACGTCGAACAGGCCGATGCGCGCCCCCGCGTCCAGCCACGCGTGGCCGTAGGAGAACGCCGCCAGGGCGTTCACGAGGTCGCCGTCCGCCCGGAAGTGCTCGCCGTCGTCGAGGTACGAGGTCGCCATCTCGAGGCAGTCGAGCGCCGCCTCGCCCATCGGCGTGTCCTCGGGCGGCGCGACCTCGACCTCGGCGATGGCGTCCTCGAGCAGGTCGTGGTAGCGGTCGGTCTTCTCTTCGAGGTCTGCTGGCATTCGTCCGGTTGCCACTCGTGCGTGAGCGTGCCTGAACGTGTCGACTCTGGCCCGGTACCGACGTGCCGGTCCGGGGGCCGCCAGGACGCAGGTCGCTCCGACCGCCGCCGTTCAGGTGACGGGCTACGAACCACCGCCGGGCGCGTAGGCGACCCGAGACGGCACCGAGAGTGCGGCAAGTGCGTCGAACAACGCAACTATGAAACGCCTACACCGGGAACTACCTCCCATGACAGACGCACCGCACGTTGAGATCTACACCAAGGAGAACTGCCCGTACTGCGTCATGGCGAAGGACCTGTTCGAGGCGAAGGGTGTGGACTACGTAGAGTACAACGTCACCGGCGACGCCGACCTGTTCGAGGAGATGGTCGAACGCGCCGACGGTCGGCAGACGGCTCCCGAAGTGTTCATCGACGACGAACTCGTCGGCGGGTGGGACGACACGTCGGCGCTGGCGAAGGCCGGGAAACTCGACGACTGGCTGATGCTGGCCGACGGCGGCGAGGAACAGGACGCCCCAGACGCTCGGGACGACGTGCTCGAACACCGGCGCCTGCTCATCGCCGGGACGGGCATCGCGGGCCTGACGGCGGCCATCTACGCGGCGCGGTCGAACAACTACCCGCTCGTCGTCGAGGGCGACGAACCCGGCGGGCAACTGACCCTGACGACCGACGTCGAGAACTACCCCGGGTTCCCCGAGGGCATCTCCGGCCCGGACCTCATCAACAACATGAAAGAACAGGCCAAGAAGTTCGGTGCCGACACGAGAAACGGCATCATCGAGTCCGTCGACGCGTCCTCGCGCCCCTTCCGCGTCGAACTCACGAACGGGGACGTCTACACGGCCGACGCGGTCATCGCGGCGTCCGGCGCGTCGGCCCGGACGCTTGGCGTCCCCGGCGAGGACGAACTGATGGGCTACGGGCTGTCGACGTGTGCGACCTGCGACGGGGCGTTCTTCCGCGATGAGGACATGCTCGTCGTCGGCGGCGGCGACGCGGCCATGGAGGAGGCGAGTTTCCTGACGAAGTTCGCCGACAAGGTGTACATCGCCCACCGGCGCGACGAGTTCCGGGCCGAGGACGTCTGGATAGACCGCGTCACGAAGAAGGTCGAGGAGGGCGACATCGAGATCCTCTGGAACACGGAACTGACCGAGATCCACGGGAGCCAGGCGGACGGCGTCGACCACGTCACGCTCGTCGAGAACCCCGAGGGACACCCGACGGACAGACTGGACGACCCCGAGACCACGGAGTACGAACTGGACGTCGGCGCTGTCTTCTACGCCATCGGCCACACGCCGAACACCGGCTACCTCGACGGCACAGACGTCGAGATGGACGAGGAGGGCTACCTCAAGACGCAGGGCGGCTTCGGCGGCGGCCAGACGGAGACGGACGTCGCGGGCATCTTCGGTGCCGGCGACGTCGTCGACTACCACTACCAGCAGGCGGTCACGGCGGCCGGGATGGGCTGCAAGGCTGCCATCGACGCCGACGAGTACCTCGAAGACCACGCGACGCAGGCCGGCGCGGCGGCCACGACGCCCGCCGAAGCGGACGACTGAAGCCGGTTTCGCCGGACCGACTCTCGAACTGGCGGTACACTTTCGTATCCCCCGTGTGAATCGCCCTCAGAGAGGGACTCGCTCCGCAGCCCCGTGCGGCAGGGTAACACGGGCGGTGACAGTTCATCACCGTTCAACCGGGTCGTCAGGGTCGAGAACGACCGCTCGACCGGTCGTCGGGCCGGGGCGGGCCACCCGGTTAGAGGGTTCATAACGGTCAGATACATTTAAATATTAGTGGTGAAAATTGCCGATGATGTCCGATTCAGACACAGAGAACGAGACACAGGAACCCGAGGAATCGAACGACGGACTGGTCGACCGACTCAAGCGACTGGTCGGTCGGAAGTAATCGACGGCGGGTCGAACTGACCGACGTCCGTTCGGCCGACTGCCGCCAGCGGTATATCAGCGACAAGATGGTACCACGATTGGGACTACTGCAGATAAGCTGCAAACGGTGCGGCAACGTCCAGATAGGACGAAAGCACCGGAATGGCGGGCTACGACCGGTCGGCCGGAAGGCCTGTAGCTGTGGTGGAACGGATTTTGTCGCCGCCAGGGGCCGTTCGTCGTAGGCCGTCGTTGGACGCATCCCCCCTTTTTCGAGCGAGGTTCGGAGACCGAGGAGCGTTCCGTCGGTCTCGCCCCGGTAGTGGTGGTATCGGTCGGCCGGTCCGTCCCGCGCTCACGACCACTGGACGAGAGCAGGACGACCGGGCGCGTGGGACACACCGAACCCATAGAGGTTTACGTCCACGAGCGAACCACGAACTATGTCCGAAGACATCGAGACGCTCACGTTCACCATCGAATCCTCCGACGGAGACTCGGACGAGGTCACGCTCCCGGCCGGACTCGTCGATGTGCTCGCCGAGCAGGGCCAGTCGCCGACAGAGGTCGTCGCGGACATCGCCATGCTCTCGTTCGCGTCCCGCGCCCACCACATCGCCCACCACGGCGAGGAGAGCGACCCGCAGATAGACGAGATTGAGGCCGCCACGATGGACTTCTTCGAGGAGCGATTCGGCGTCACCTTCGGCGAGGCGACCGGTCACCAGCACTGAGAACCGTTCGCACGACCTGCACACGTTTTTCCCCGCGGCCCGCACACGTGGAGTCATGACCGACGACGCTCCCGACGGTGGGGTCGCCGCAGAGCCACCGGCACTCGCCGACGCCGTCGACGCGGTCGAAGCCGAGTACGACTGTACGGTGCTGGCCGCGAGGGACGTCGGAAGCCGCGCGTGGGACCTCGACGACGCCGGGAGCGACTACGACGTCGCGGTCCTCTTCCGGCAACCGCTGCTCCGGTACGCGACGCTCGGGGAGTACGTTCCGACCGTCGAGACGGAACTCGACGACGTCGAACTGACCGGGTGGAACGTTCGCCGGTTCGCCGAGTTGCTGGCCGACTCGAATCCCACGACGCTGGAGTTCCTCCACTCGCCACGTCGCTACAGGGCGTTCGACCCACTGGCGGCGCTCGAAGCCGACGTCGGCGGACAGTTCGAACCGATCAGGCTCTACCACCACTACCGGTCGCTCGCGGAGCGCCAGTACCGCAAGTACCTCGAACGCCGGCTGCTGGCGGCGGGCGAACCGGCGTTCGTCGTCGTCGACGAGACGGCGGACCACTGGGTCTGCGTCCCGTCCGACGGCGGGACGGGGCTGGGACGGCAGCTAGCAGGGGCAGAGCTGCGAACTATCTCGAAGGACGACGACCGGTACGAACTCGGCAGGTGCGACCGGACCGTCAGGCGAACGCTGTACGTCGTCCGGGCGGTCCTGTACGCGCGGTACGTCCGCGACACGCACTCGTTCCCGACGCTCTCGTTCCCGACGTTCCTCGACGAGTGCGAGGCGGCCGGGCGGGTCGACCCATCGGTACTCGACAGGGTGCGAACGCTGGTCAGGCGCAAGCGCGCCGGCGAGGGCGACGCCGTCGTCGGGTCGACGTTCTCCGGTGAAGAACTCGCGCTCCCGTCGGACGTCTCGCCCGAAGCGCACGCTGTCCGGGGAATCGACACGGACCGCGTCAACGAGTTCGTCGAAGCGGCGTTCGAGAACGGGTCGTCTCCGGTCGCGAGATAGCGGTCTCGCCCGTCAGTCGTCGTCGGCGGCGCGGGCCTCGTCTGCCACGTCGAGGTCGAGTTCGATGTCGTCCTCCTCCACGCGCGGCGGTTCCTCGCTAACTTCACCTCGTGCGACGCGCTTTGCGTACTCGATGTCCCGTTCGAGAACCTGGGACTCCTTGTTGAGGTGCTTTCGCTCACGGCCACGCTTGGTGTCTCCCATGACAATCGTTACCTATGCACAGGAAGCACGTAACTGTATCGTCCACCCGTCGCCCGGGAGTCGACTGCCCGTCAGTTCCCGTCGTCCGGGACCGTCCACTGGAGCAGGACGCCGTCGTCCATCCGGTCGACGCTCGTCAGCGACAGTTCCGGGAAGTCGTCGACGAAGCCGTCGCCGTCGGCGAGCGTCGGTGCGTCACGGCCGCCGACGACCATCGACCCGACGTAGACGGAGAGGGCGTCGACGAGGGCCGCCTCGAACAGCGAGAAGATGAGCTCGCCGCCGCCTTCGACCATCAGGCGGTCGACGCCCTCGTCGGCCAGCGCGTCCAGTCCCGCCTCCAGGTCGACCCGGTCCGCTCCGGCGGTCAGGACGACCGCGCCAGCGTCCGAGAGCGCCGAGACGCGGTCTGCAGGGGCTTCCGAAGAGACGAGCAGGTACGTGGTCGCCGCGTCGTCCACGACCCGGGCGTCCGTCGACGTCCGCGCCCGCGAATCGACGACGACGCGTGCCGGCTGGGCCGACCGTTCATCGCGTTCACGCGCGGCGATTCGGTCCGAGTCGTCGACCGTCAACGACGGGTCGTCCGCGAGGACCGTGCCGACGCCCACGGCGACGGCGTCGCTCTCGGCCCGGAGGGCGTCGACCCTGTCGAAGTCCGCCGGCCCGCTGATGCGCAACTGGGTGCGCTCGCGGGAGGCGAGTTTCCCGTCGGCGCTCATCGCCGCGTTGACGTGCACGTACACGGACGAGAGGACGGCCAGGGGTGGGAAACTGGTTTCGGTCCGCGACGGCGCACGGGGGTTCAAGTACCAGGACGGGACCAGAGGTGGCATGCTCGCCGTCGCCGGAGGGAAGGGTGGTGTCGGGAAGACGACGTCGACGCTCGCACTGGCGGCCGCGCTGGCCCGGCCCGGCAGGCCGGTTCGGGCGGTCGACGCCGACTGCGAGATGCCGGACCTGCACACGCTGGCGGACTGCGACCGCGACCCGTCGCTCTCGGCTGTCCTCGACGGGTCGCCACCGCCCGAGCAGGCCGTCTCGTCGCTCCCCGGGGTTCGCGTCGTGGCCGCACCGCGACCCGAGAACGGGTCGTCCGTCGCCGACGCGCTCTCGCACCTCCGCGACCGGCGGACGCTCGTCGACACGCCGGCGGGTGCCGGTCCGGACGCAGTCTCCCCGCTGCGTGCGGTCGACGACGTCCTGCTGGTCGCCGACGACACTCCACAGGCACTCAGGGACGCGACCAAGACCGGTGCCATCGCCCGCGAACTGGGGGCGACCGTCGTCGGGTGTCTACTCGTCCGAACGACGGACCCGCCGTCCGGCGTCGCCGACCTGCTCGACGCGCCGGTCGTCGGAACCGTCCCGGAGGCGGCGGAACCGCTGTCCGACCCGGCCGTCTGGTCAGCGTACGATAAGGTCGGCCGTTTGTTGCGCAGGCAAACAGTTATTTAGGCAGGGGTGGCTAACGGTGGAACGAACATGGCCGGGCGGTTAGACACGGGAATCGACGTCCTCGACAGGAAACTGAACGGTGGGCTCCCACCGGGTTCGATCGTCGCGTTCACCGCGGACCCTGCGAGCCAGTCCGAACTACTGCTGTACGAACTGACCGCCGCCCGTGGGACGCTGTACCTCACGACGGAACGGTCCGACCAGGCGGTCCGTGACGCCATCGAGAACACGAACGCGCCGGTCGGGTCGCCGACCGTCCGGGACATCTCGGGGTCGGAACCGCTCGACCAGGCGAACCGACTCATCCGGGCGCTCCCGGAGGGGGCGAACCTCATCATCGACACCGCCGACGTGCTCGAACGTGGCGACCGGAACCGCTACCGGAGCTTCATGACCGAACTCCAGACGCACATGGTCAACACCGGTTCTATCGCGTTCCTGCACTGTCTCGACGGGCATCACATCCCGACGAACCGTGACACGACCAAGCACATGTCCGACGTCGTGTTCGCCCTCGAGACGCGCGTCCGCGGTGCGGAACTGGAGAACCGGCTGTCGGTCCCGAAGTTCCGGGGTGGCACCGCACTGGTCGAGACCGTAAAGCTCGAACTCGCGGACGAGGTCGCCATCGACACCAGCCGCGACATCGCGTGAGGTCTAAACCGGGTGATGACGGCCTGCACCGCCGGTTCTCCGACTCCTTTCGTCGCAATCCCAAATCAGAAGGAATTACATTCGGGATTAGAAAGTACTGACAACGGCGCTCACTGAAACGCAGAGACGCTACCTATGCTACCATGACTGAGAAATACGACGTGGTCATCGCCGGTGCGGGGCCTGCGGGGGGGCAAGCGGCGCGGGACCTCGCTGCCCGAGGATACGACGTGGTCGTCCTCGAGACCGAGAGCGAGGACGAGTTCCCGAGCAGGAGTAACAAGTCGACCGCGGGGACGTTCCCGTCGACGATGACGGACTTCGCCATCCCCGACGACGTGGTGATGAACTTCACGGACGACGTGGTTCTCGAATCGCCGAATCGCCACTACACTCGCCACCAACCCGGGGCGGTCCTCGAGTTCGCCGACTTCAAGAACTGGCTGGTCGACGAGGCCGAGGCCGACGGTGCGGAGTACCGCTTCGACGCCCGGGTCTCGAAGCCGGTGATGGACGGTGACGAGATAGTCGGCGTCACGTACAACGGTTCCGAGGAGGTCTACGGCGACATCGTCATCGACGCCACGGGGCCGGGCGCACCCCTGGCGAAGGCGCTGGACGTGGTCGACCTCAAGCGCGAGAAGCAGGCCATCGGTATCGAGTTCGAACTGGAGGGCATCGACGTCGACTGCGACGGCTACGCCGACCTGACCGACGCGATGATGCTCCGCCTCGACCACGACATCGCCCCCGGTGGCTACTCCTGGATATTCCACACCGGCGCGGACACGGCCAAGGTCGGCGTCTGTTACATCCAGAACAAGAGCCACCGGGAGAACGCGAAGTCGGGCTACAGCATCGACGACTACCTCCAGTACTGGCTGGACACCGACCCCCGGTTCGCAGACGCGACGCGTCTCGAGGGCAAGCAACACCGCGGGTCGGCACACATCCAGCTGCCGAGTGGCATGAGTACGGACAACTTCATGGCTATCGGTGACACCGTCCCGACGGTCGACCCGCTCTGGGGCGAGGGCATCGACAAGTGCATGCGCTCGGGTCGGGCCGCCGCCACCGTGGCAGACCGCGTGCTCATCCACAGCGACCGGGACACCTCGGCGGAGGAACTCGCCATCTACGACCACCTCTGGCACACGCGGGTCGCGCCCAAGGCGAAGACGCGCCTGTTCATGACCGAACTCCTGTACCGCGCGTCCAACGAGCGCTACGACAACCTGATGGAGGACCTGAACGCGACGGACGAGGACACCCTGGAGCAGGCGAACCAGGGGAACAAGCGCGCCATGCTCGCACTGCTGAGCCCCGGCGACGTCTCGCTGGTCGCGAACACCCTGCGCGGCTGGGTCGGGAACTGACTCGACGCTGTCTTACTCGCCCGAGCTGGCGTCCCCCGTGAGTTCGATACGCCGTTCGTACTTCTCCAGCGACGTCTCCAGCGCCCTGTCGGCGTCGACGTCGGCCCACTCCGCCAGCGCCGGCAGCGAGAACAGGGCGTCGCCGAGTTCGTCGTCCGACACCTGGACGTCGTCCGGTCGCCCGCCGTAGGCAGTCGACTCGCAGGCCGCTTTCGCCAGTTCGCCGAGTTCGCTCGTGAGGTCGAGGAGCCGGTACGTGGGATGGGTCTCCAGGTCGTGTTCCGCGACGAATCGCGCGACGCGTCGCTGTTCGTCCATGTCGCCGCGAAAAGGTCGGCCGCGAGAAAGTCGATCCGGTGTCTGACGCGAGCGCTTACTCTTCGAGGTCGGACTCGATGTCCTCGGCGTCGATGTCGGCCTCGGCGAGGGCCTCCTCGATGTCGGCCGCCTCGGCACCGCCCGCACCGCCTGCGCCGCCCATCATGCCGCCCATGCCACCCATCATGCCGCCCATGCCGCCGGAGATGGTCTCCTGGACGATGACGCGGTCGATGTCGAGGTGCTGCATGAGCTGCTGTGCGACCTGCTGCTTGCCGAACATCCACTGCTGGTTCATCTGCAACTGCGGGTCGGATTCGATGTACAGCGTCTCCTTCTCGACGGTCTGGGTCTCGAACTCGGGTTCGGCGTCCTCGTCCTCCTCGTCGGACTCGACGCGGACCTCCTCCTCGACCTCGTCCGTCTCGAACCACATGTCGAGGTCGACGTCGAAGAACATCTGCATCAGGCCCTGCGCCTTCTCGACGTTGTCCTCGACGACGTCGACGACCTCGTACTCGTACTCGATGTCCTCGCCGGCGAGCGGGTGGTTGAAGTCGACGCGGGCACGGCCGCCGATGACGGCGTTGACGTAGCCCTGTTCGCCGTCGACCTGCACCTGTGCGCCGGGGCGCCGGGAGTCCTCGGGGAGCTTCTCGACGCTGACGGTGCGGACCTTCTCGTCGTCGTACTCGCCGAAGGCCTCTACGGCCGGGATGGTGACGGTACCGGAGACGCCGACGTCCTTGCCCCGGAGTTCCTCCTCGACGGCGTCGAACATGTGACCCTCGCCGAGTACGATGACGCGGGGCTCGAACTCGCGACCCTCCTCCTCGATGCCCTCCTCCTCGGCGACCTCGGGGTCGGTCGTGTCGACGAGTCGGTCGCTCTCGACGGTCCGGGCGGTGTAGGCGAGCCTGACGAAGTCACCGTCCTGGAGTCCGGTCTGCTCCGCTTCGGACTCCTCCTCGGTGGCTTCCGCTTCCGCTTCCTCGGCGGCTTCCGTCTCTTCGGCAGCCTCCGCCGCCGTTTCTTCCTCTTCTGTCACTTCTTCCGCTGTCGCTTCGTCCTCGTTGTCGGCCGTCTCGGCCTCTTGGTCATCGGTCATACCTTGAACGTCTCCTACGCGGCATTTAAGTACCACGTTTTGGACCCGTCCGAGACGGCCAGCCTTTTGTCCAGCGTAGGCGAGTGTCGAGGCATGTACGAGGTGGAAGTGAAGGTGCGCGCCGACCTCGAGTCGGTCCGGCGACGACTCGACGAGCAGGGGGCGGCGCAGGTCGACGCGGTCGTCCAGACCGACGTGTACTACGACGCGCCCCACCGGGACTTCGCGGAGACGGACGAAGCGCTCCGGGTGCGCAGGGAGGTCGACGTCGGCGTCGACCCGACCGAGGTTTCGGCCACGGTCGTCGAGGCGGTCGCGGAGGGACGGGAGGCGTCGGTCCGGGTCACGTACAAGGGACCGCTGGTCGACGCCGACTCCAAGACCCGCGAGGAGGTCGAGACGGGCGTCGACGACGGCGACGCGATGGACGCCATCCTCGGGCACCTCGGCTTCGACCCGGCGGCGACGGTCCGCAAGCACCGCGCCCGGTTCGCCCTCGCCGGCTACACCGTCACCCTCGACCGGGTCGACGGCCTCGGCGAGTTCGTCGAGTGCGAGGTCGAGTCGGACGCCGACGGCGTCGACGAGGCGCGCGACGGCGCGTTCGCCGTCCTCGAATCTCTCGGACTCGACCCCGACGACCAGATTCGCACGTCGTACCTCGGACTGTTGCTGGCCGAGCAGGGTGAGTGACCGGGCCGGCGCTGGCCTGACCGGGCCGGTGCTGGACGGTGGGCGAACCGTCTGTCGACGCCGTTTCGCCGGGTTGCGCAGGCGACCGGAGATTACTCACACGCATTCCGAGCGCCAGATGTGGATTCGCAAGTTATAGAAACTGCCCTGTTCAACTCGGTGTAATGACAGAGCGCAATATTCGCGTCGAACCCATCGACCGCCTGGCGGTGGAGGACCAGGAGGTCGAGATCGTCGAACGAAAGGGGCTCGGACACCCCGACTCTATCTGTGACGGTATCGCCGAAAGCGTCTCGCAGGCGCTCGCCCGCACCTACCTCGACCGCGTCGGTCGCGTCCTCCACTACAACACCGACGAGACCCAGCTCGTCGCCGGGTCGGCCGCCCCGGCCTTCGGCGGAGGCGAGGTCATCGAACCCATCTATCTCCTCATCGTCGGTCGCGCGACCAAACACTACGTCGACGAGGACGGGACCGAGTACCACATCCCGACCGAGACGGTCGCCCTGAAGGCGGCCCGCGACTACCTCGGTGAGAACTTCCCCGAACTGGAGTTCGGGACGGACATAATCGTCGACGTGAAACTCGGTGAGGGGTCGGGCGACCTGCAGGAGGTCTTCTCCGAGGACGGCGCGACCGTCCCGATGGCGAACGACACCTCCTTCGGCGTCGGCCACGCTCCCCTGACCGAGACGGAGCGCATCGTCCTCGAGGCCGAGCGCCGACTCAACGGGAGCTACGCCGCCGACAATCCGGCCATCGGACAGGACGTGAAGATAATGGGCAAGCGCGAGGGCGACGACATCGACATCACCGTCGCCGCCGCGATGATAGACCGCTACGTCGACAGCATGGACGACTACGTCGCCGAGGTCGAGGGCGTCCGTGACTACGTCTCCGAGGTCGCCGGCGAGTTCACCGACCGCTCCGTCGAGGTCCACGTCAACACCGCCGACAACTACGACGAGGGCGCCATCTACCTGACGACGACGGGCACCTCCGCCGAGCAGGGCGACGACGGGTCGGTCGGTCGCGGGAACCGTGCGAACGGGCTCATCACGCCGAACCGCTCCATGTCGATGGAGGCGACGTCCGGCAAGAACCCGGTCAACCACATCGGGAAGATATACAACCTGCTCTCGACGCGCATCGCGGAGGCCGTCGTCGAGGAGGTCGACGGCATCCGCGACCTGCGCATCCGTCTCCTGAGCCAGATCGGACGCCCCATCGACCAGCCACACGTCGCCGACGCACACGTCGTCACCGACGACGGCGTCCAGATCGCCGACATCGAGGACGACGTGACGGCCATCATCGACCGGGAACTCGCAGACGTGACCGACGTCACCCGTCAGGTCATCGAGGGCGAACTGACGACGTTCTGAGGTCCAGGACCACCCGGACCGTCTCTCACAGGCCCACAGCAACGCCGCTACCGGCTCGACGGTCGCGGGGTCGTCGCCGTCGCGTCCGCCCGGCGGTCCGACGGCGGTTTAAACGTCGACCCGCTACCGACGGCCATGCACCCACCGGGCTCTGACGCGGTCCTCGTCCGTCACGGCGACCTGAACGTCAAGAGCACCGGCGTCAAGCGACGCATGGAGCGACGACTCGGCGACCACGTCGAGGCGTTGCTCGACGCCGCGGACGTCGACGGCGAGGTCGACCTCGCGTGGTCCCGGCCCATCGTCCGGACCACCGAGTCCGACGTCGAGGCCGCCGCCAGGGCCGCCGCCAGGGCCTTCGGCGTGGTCTCGGCCAGTCCGGCGCTGTCGGTCCCGTCGGAGCGCGAGGCCATCGAGGACGCGCTGGCGACGGCCGGTCGGGCCGTCTACGACCGCGGGACGTTCGCCGTCGACGCCCGTCGGGCGGACAAGTCGCTCCCGTTCGACAGCGAGGACGCCCAGCGCTTCGGCGGGCAGGCCGTCTGGGACGCCGTCGAGCAGCGCGCCATCGAGTCCGGGACGGACTTCGAACCGGCGGTCGACCTCGACGACCCGGACGTCACCTTCGGCGTCGAGATACGCGAGGGCGAGACGTTCGTCTACTGCGACTCCTACGACGGACCGGGTGGCCTGCCCTACGACACCCAGGAACCGCTCGTGGCGCTGGTCAGCGGCGGCATCGACTCGCCAGTGGCGGCCTACGAGGCGATGCGTCGCGGGAGTCCCCTCGTCCCCGTCTACCTCGACCTCGGGGACTACGGCGGCGCTGACCACGAGGCACGGGCAGTCGAGACGGTCCGGAAACTCGGCGAGCACGTCCCGCAGGACGACCTCTCGATGTGGCGCGTCCCCGGCGGCGACGTGGTCGCGGACCTCGTCGCGTCGATGGGCACCGGTCGGATGCTCGCCCTCCGGCGCTTCCTCTTCCTCGTCGCCGAGGCCGTCGCCGACCGGACGGGCGCGGACGGCATCGTCACCGGCGAGGCGATGGGCCAGAAGTCCAGCCAGACGGCCCGGAACCTCGCGGTCACCGCCGCGGTAACCGACCTGCCGGTCCACCGGCCGCTGTTCGCCTGGGACAAACAGGACATCGTCCAGCGCGCCCGGGACATCGACACCTTCGACGACTCGACGGTGCCCGCCGGCTGTAACCGGGTCGTCCCGAAGCACCCAGAGACCAGGGGGTCCGTCGACGCCATCCGGTCGGCCGAACCCGACGACCTGCGCGAACGGGCACGGGCGGTCGTCGAGCGAGCCGACGTCTTCGAGCCCTGAGACGGTCGGTCCCGCAGGCGAAATCCACATACCCCCCGCCTCCCAATACCGCTCCAGTGACCGACGTCTGTCTCATCGGCTCGTCCGACGTGGTCCTCCGGTACGAACTCCTCTCCCGGGAGACCGCACGCGACGCGCTGTCTACCTACGACCTCTGGCAACCGTACGACAACGCCATCGCGCTCCGGACGGTGAGCATCGGGGCCGCCGTCTCCCTGGCGAACGACCTCGACTGGTACATCGTCCGGTTCGTCGACGAGGTACTGGTCAGGGAACCGTCGATAACCGACGAGGAGTGGCTCTCGCGAGGGCTGGCGAACGAGGTCCGCAGCGACGCGGTCGCCCCGGCCGAGACGGACCAGTTCTGCAAGGTCTACGGCCTCGTCGACCACGAGGACGGCCCGCCCGAACTGGTCGAACCGCTGTTCGTCCAGCGGACCGACGACGGCCTCCCGCCGTACGACCTCCGGCCAGACGTCGAGGAGACGGTCGTCGTCCGCGTCACCGAGGGGGAGTTCGCCGGATGAGCGCCGGACACGGCGTCGCCCGGGTCGACGGACTCCGGGTCCACTACCGGCGCGCCGGGACCGAGGGCCCGCCGGTCGTGTTGCTCCACGGCGGGGGCGTCGACGACGCCGACCTCTCGTGGCTCCACACCATCGAGACGCTGGCCGAGGAGTACCAGGTGTACGCGCCGGACTGGCCGGGGTACGGCGAGAGCGACCCCGTCGCGGAACCGTCCATCGGGACGTACCGTCGCGTCCTCGACGACTTCGTCGACGAGGTGGGACTGAACAGTTTCGCGCTCGTCGGCATCTCCATGGGCGGTGCCGTCGCCATCGACTTCGCACTCGACGACCCCGGCAGGGTCGACGCGCTCGGACTGGTCGACAGCTACGGTCTGGGCGGGAGCGTCCCCGGCGGGTCGATGCTGTACGCGCTCGCCAACATCCCCGGGATGAACGCGACCGGGTGGTCGATGGTCGGCAGTTCCCGACTGGCGGCGGCGATGGGCCTGGGGAACGTCGTCTACGACTCCTCGACGCTCGACGAGGGGTTCGTCGACGCCGTCCACGAACGCGCCAACGAGACCGACGCCGGGCGGGCGTTCACCGCGTTCCAGCGGAACGAGATCGGCCCCAGCGGGCAGGTGGCGACGAACTACGCGGACAGTCTCGACGACCTCTCGATGCCGACCCTGCTCGTCCACGGCGAGGCCGACCCCCTCTTCCCGGTCCGGTGGGCGCGTCGCGCCGCGGACCGGATTCCGGACGCCGAACTCGACGTGTTCGAGGAGTGTGGCCACTGGCCGACGCGCGAGTTCCCCGAGAAGTTCGATTCGACGCTCGACTCGTTCTTGCGGTCGCGTGTCCCCCCGGAATCGGCGTCGGACTGACCCGGTCCGTCAGTCGAAGGTTCCGGCGGACATGTAGCGCTCGCCCGAGTCCCAGAACACCGTCACGACGAGCGGGCAGTCCTCGTAGTCGCCGCCGTCGGTCTCGGCACTCTCGGCAGTCCGCGCGTCGCCCGGGGCAGGCGGGCAGTCCGCGGCCGGGTCGGCTATCTCGCCCGCCACCTCCCGCGCCCGGAGCGACGAGGCACCGGAGGACTGGCCGACGAGGATGCCCTCCTCGCGGGCGAGGCGTCGGCACTCCGCCTCGGCATCCTCCAGGCTGACGGTGCGGACCTCGTCGATGAGGCTCCGGTCGAGGTTGTCGCTGACGAACCCCGGTCCCATCCCCTGGAAGTCGTCGGACCCGGATTCGCCGGTCGAGAGGACCGGGTTCGACTCGGGTTCGACCGCGACGACGCGCATGTCGGGGAACTCCTCGAGCAACCGGCGGGCGTTGCCCGTGATGGTACCGCCGGTGCCGACGCCGGCGACGAACGCGTCGACCTCGCGGCCCTCGACCTGTTCGAGTATCTCCTCCGCCGTCGTCCGGTAGTGCGACCGTGGGTTCGCCGGGTTCTCGAACTGTCGCAACTGGACCGCCCCGGTCTCGGCCTCGATCTCGTCGGCACGTTCCCGGGCGGCAACCATGTCGCCGTCGACGAGTTCGATGTCGGCGCCGTAGGCGTGGAGGATGGCCCGGCGCTCCTCGGACATCGCCGACGACATGACGATGGTGACGTCGTAGCCCCGCGCCGCACCGACCATCGCCAGTCCGATGCCGGTGTTCCCGCTCGTCGGTTCGACGATGCGGTCGCCGGGCGACAGTCGCCCCGAGCGCTCGGCGTCCAGCACCATCTCGCGGGCCGGCCGGTCCTTCGCCGACCCGCCGGGGTTGAACGACTCCAGTTTCGCGGCGACGGTCGCACCCGGCGGCGACGACACCTGGACCAGCGGCGACCCGATGGTGTCGAGCACGCTCCGTTTCATACGGACTCCTACTCGCCCACGGATAAACCAACCCCGGTCACCGGCAAGCGTTCCCGGCCTCTACGTGCCCGACTGGACGCTGTCGGCGGGCCGCGCCGGGGGACCGTCGTGGTCGTCTTCGACCGCGTCCGACACGCCGACGACCGGGTGGAGTCGACGACTACGCGGCGTCCGTACCGGTAGCGTCGGGCTTAAACCCGGCACACTCGAACCGGGGCGTATGGAACTGGAGACGATGCGCCCGAACCCCGCGTGGGACGCGGCGTCCTACGAGGACGCGGTCGACGTGTGGTCGGCACTCGCCGACGACGTCGTGGTCAAGGTGTGGGGTGGCGACTGGTGCAAGGACTGCCGGCGGCAACTCCCGGACTTCGCCGCTGCGCTCGCCGCCGCCGGGGTCGAACGCGTCGAACACTACCCCGTCGAGACGGACGACGACGGGTCGAAGGTCGGCCCGAACGTCGAGGAGTACGGCATCGAGTACATCCCGACGGTCGTCGTCGAGGACCGCGACACCGGCACCGAACTGGCGCGGTTCGTCGAGGAGGAGCGCCGACCCATCGCGGTGTGGCTGGCCGACGAACTGGAGCGACACGCCTGAGAACGCGACGAGTCGAGCACCCCCGGAGAGTCGTCTCTGAGCCGTCCCCCGCCTCCTGCCGTTCTCGAACCCGGTTACGCCGAGTCCGAATCCGTGAGCCAGGCGAGCGCCTCCTCGACGTCGTGCGTCGGTGGCGAGCACGAGAAGTCGCGGCAGGCGTAGACGGTCGGTTCGTCGTCGGTGGCGTCCCGGCCCGCCCAGATGGGGGGCGCCTCGTCGAGGTCGAGGTCGGCGAGCCAGGCGTCGAGTCCCTCCGCCGTCGGTGGGCGTACCGACAGCACCCGACGGGGCAGGTACGTCGACGCGAGCGTCTCGCGCCACGACTCCGGGAGTCCGTCGGCGGCGACGGTGAGTTCCGCGTCGCCCGCCGTCCAGCGGTCCGCCGCCAGCGCGAGCGAGGCGTACTCCGTCGGACTCGTCTCCAGGCGGGTACCGTGGGTCGACAGCACGCCCTCGACGACCGTCTCGAACTCGTCGTCCGGGACGAAGTGCGAGAGCGAGAGCAACACGTCGAGGGCCACGCCGAGGCTCGACGGGGTGGACTGGTCGCGGAGTTCCTGCGGGCGAGCGACGAGTTCCTCGCCGTCGCGGGGCGTGAAGAACACCGTCTCCGCCTCGGCGTCCCAGAAGTCGCGGACGACGGTCCGGGCGAGGTCGACGGCGAAGCCGAGGTGGTCCGGGTCGCCCGTTGCCTGGTACGTGTCGAACGCGCCACGGGCGAGGAACGCGTAGTCCTCGAGGAACGCCTCGCCCTTCACGTCCCCGTCTTTGAACCGACGAGTCAGCTCGCCGGCCCGGTCGTCCCAGAGGTGCTCGCGGACGAACGCCAGTGCCTCCTCGGCCGGCCGGGCGTAGTCCGGGTCGAGCACCAGCGCGGCCTCTGCGAACGCCGAGATGCCGAGGCCGTTCCAGCCCGCGAGCACCTTCTCGTCGCGGCGCGGCCGTGGACGTCCCTCCCGGGCCTCGAAGACGGCCTCGCGGGCAGTCGCCAGTCGGGACTGGACCGTCGCGGGGTCGAGGTCGTACGTCTCGGCGAGGTCGACGACGGAGGCCGAGACGGTGAGGACGGTCTGGCCGTGCTCGAAGTTGCCCGCGTCGGTGACGCCGTAGCGGTCACAGAACAGGTCGGCGTCCGTCCCGTCCAGCACGTCGCGGACTCCCTCCGGCGTCCAGACGTAGAACGCGCCCTCGACGTCCTCGCCGGACTCGTCGGGCGACCGTGCGTCGAGCGTCGAGTAGAGGCCGCCGTCGGGGTGGGTGAGTTCGCGCCGGATGAATCCGAGCGTCTCCTCGACCACCGTCCGGTAGCGCTCGTCGCCGGTCACCTGGTAGCCCGCGAGGAAGACACGAGGGAGTTCCCCGTTGTCGTACAGCATCTTCTCGAAGTGCGGGACCGTCCAGTCGGCGTCGGTGCAGTACCGGTGGAAGCCGCCGCCGACGTGGTCGTACAGGCCGCCGTTCGCCATCGCGTCGAGCGTCTCGACCGCCACGTCGCGGTAGGTGTCCCGACCGGTCCGGTGGTAGGCCCGGAGGAGCAGGTGCACGCGGGCCTCCTGGGGGAACTTCGGCCCGCCGGAGCCGAAGCCACCGTGCTCCCGGTCCGCGCTCCTGAGGACCGCGTCGGCGGCGGTTTCGAGCAGGCCGTCCCCCGGTGCGTCCGACCCGGCCGAGGGAACGTCCTCCAGCTGGTCCTTCGCGGCGCGGGTCCACTGGTCGGCGCGGTTCTCCATCTCCGCCCTGTCGTCGGGGTCGGCCCAGGACCTGGCGACGTTGTTCAGCAGGTCGAGAAAGCCCGGCATGTTCCGTCGTGGCTCCCGCGGGAAGTACGTCCCGAGGTAGAACGGCTTGCCGTCGGGCGTGAGCCAGACCGACAGCGGCCACCCGCCGCCACCTGCCACCAGTTGCGAGACGGTCTGGTAGATGGCGTCGAGGTCCGGGCGCTCCTCGCGGTCGACCTTGACGGGGACGAACTCCTCGTTCAGCACCTCGGCGACGGCATCGTCCTCGAAACTCTCCTCCTCCATGACGTGACACCAGTGACACGCCGAGTAGCCGATGGAGAGGAAGATGGGCACGTCGCGCTCTTTCGCGGCGTCGAGTGCGGCCTCGTCCCAGGGCTGCCAGTTGACGGGGTTGTCCGCGTGCTGTCGGAGGTACGGCGACGCCTCCTCGTCGAGTCGGTTGCGGGCGGTGGGGTCGCTCATGGGTGACCTTGGGCCCGGTAGTGGGTAAAGGTCCGTCTCCCGCGATGGCGAGCGTCGGACCGGCGGGTGGGTCACCGACGTGCCGTCTCTCCTCTCGACAGCCCGCGACATATACAGCCCCGTGTATAGTTGCACCCGAACGAACCGAAACCGTTACACTCACTTGCGCACCGATGTCTCCTATGTCCGACACCGTACTGCTCATCGGTGGTGGCGGCCGCGAACACGCCATCGCCCGGGCGCTCGCCGAGTCGACAGAGCGCGAGACGTTCGAGTTCTACGCCTGCGCCGGCAACCGGAACCCCGGCATCGCCGCGCTGACCGACGGCTTCGAGACGCTCGACGAGACAGACGTCGACGCCGTCGTCGACTACGCCGAGTCCATCGACGCGACGCTCGCCGTCGTCGGCCCCGAGGCACCCCTCGCCGCGGGCGTCGTCGACGCGCTGGAGGACGCCGGCGTCTACGCCTTTGGCCCGCGCCAGGCCGACGCCCGAATCGAGACGGACAAGTCGTTCCAGCGGGAGTTCATGGCCGAGCACGACATCCCCGGCTGTCCCGACTACGCCGTCTTCGAGGAGATGGAGGCGGCCTGTGAGTACATCGACGAGTACGACGGCGACCTCGCGGTCAAGCCCGCCGGTCTGACCGGCGGCAAGGGCGTCCGCGTGACCGGCGACCAGATAACCAAGGCCGAGGCCAAGGAGTACCTCCGCGAGTCCGACTACGAGAAGGTCGTCCTCGAGGAGCGCCTCGTCGGCGAGGAGTTCACCGTGCAGGCGCTCGTCGCCGGGGACGACGTGCTCATCACGCCCGCCGTCCAGGACCACAAGCGCGCCTACGAGGGCGACGAGGGGCCGAACACGGGCGGCATGGGGAGCTACACCGACGCCTCGTTCCAGCTCCCGTTCATGACCGAACTGGACTCGTTCGAGGCGCTCGAGATACTGAAAGAGACCGTCGCGGCCCTGGACGACTTCCGGGGCGTCCTCTACGGGCAGTTCATGCTCACCGCCGACGGCATCAGGGTCGTCGAGTTCAACGCCCGCTTCGGGGACCCCGAGGCGATGAACGTCCTCCCCGTCCTCGACACGGACTTCTACGACGTCGTCGCGGCGGCCCGCGACGGCGACCGACTCCCCGCCCTCGACTTCGCCGACCGCGCGACCGTCTGCAAGTACGCCGTCCCCGAGGGCTACCCGACGGACCCGAAGTCCGGCACCCGCATCGAGGTCGACGAGGAGAGCGCGGCAGCCGCAGCGGGCGACCGGGACGGCGAGGCGCTCCTGTTCTACGCCTCCGTCGACGAGCGCGACGACGGCCTCTACACGACCACCTCGCGCTCGTTCGCCGTCGTCGGCGTCGCAGACACCATCGCGGAGGCCGAGGCCATCGCCGAGGACGCCCTGGCCGTCGCGGGCGAGGGCTTCCACGTCCGTCACGACATCGGCACCGAGGCGCTGGTCCAGAGCCGCATCGACCACGTGAGCGAACTCCGGGGCGAGTGACGCGGCGAACGGGCGGGTAGCCGGAACCGGCCGGTTTCAATACCCTCGGCTGACTACACCCGTCAGTGAGCGACGAACCAGCCGACGACCCCGGCTCTCGGCACGACAGGGTGACACACCACCCCACCCCCGGCCCACGCAACTCACTCCAGTACTGGCCAGACGCGGTCCACCCGCTCCACGTGGCGTTCAACTACGTCGTCGTCTGGCTCGTCCGAATCTCCCCGAGCCTCCGTCTCAAGAACTGGCTCCTCCGGCGCATCGGCGTCACCGTCGGCGAGGGCGTCTCCTGGGGCCTCGAGGCGACGCCGGACGTGTTCTGGCCGGCGCACATCACGCTGGGCGACCACGTCATCGTCGGCTACGACGCGACCCTCCTCTGTCACGAGTTCCTCCAGGACGAGTACCGCGTCGGCGACGTCGTCGTCGGCGACCGGGCGATGATCGGCGCGGGCGCCATCGTCCTCCCCGGCGTCGAGATCGGCGAGGGCGCACAGGTCGCCGCGAACTCGCTCGTCACCGAGGACGTGCCCGCCGGGGAGACGGTCGCTGGCGTCCCCGCGAGGCGGATGTCGAGCGGTGGCCTGGCCGACGATTGACGGGCCGCCCGGACGCCGTCACTCCCGGACCTTGACGAGTCCGTCCCTGAACACGCGGTGGTTCGGAACGATGTACTCGCGGCCGTCGGTCTCTATCTGGGTCACGAACAGGTCAACCTCCTGGACGACGCCCTCGTGGTCGTTTATCTCGACCTCGTCGCCGATGCTGTACGGCTGGTTCAAAAGCAGGTAGACGCCGGCGGCGCTCGCCCTGAGCATGTCGCGGAACGCCAGGCCGCCGAGGAAGATGAGCGCGAACACGTAGCCCGCGAGCAGTATCAGCAGGGCGAACATGTTCACCCCGATCTGGCCGAACGCGATGAGGAACGTCACGTAGATGACGCTGTACTTGACTATCTTCGGAAGGACGTTCACCTCGGGCAGTTTGATGCCTCGAAGGCGCTCGCTCGTGAGCAACTCGGCCTTGTCCGCCACGACGAACCCGACGATGAGGACCAGCGCCCCGACGAACACGTCGGGGACGAACCGCACCACGCCGAGCCAGAACTGGTCGGTTCGAACGAGGTTCGCGACGTGGACCGCCGCCAGCGCGGCGATGCCGTAGGTGAACCACGAACTCATCCGCGCGACGATGTCCACGGTCGAACTGCCGAGACTGCGCGCGCTGCTCTCGAAGGGGGTGCCCTCGACCATCTCGGGGACCCCCGCCGCGGTGAGCAGTCGCTTGTTCAACTTTCCGACGACGACGCCGAGGGCGATGCCGAGCAACAGCACGATGGTGGCGCGGACCAGCGGTTCGTTGATGAGCATCTCCCACGTCGGAACCTCCTGTGCCTGCGCCGGGACCGACGTCTCCTGATACAGCGCTAGCAGTGCCGCCGGCGTCCCGTCGAGCGACGTCATCCTCAGTAGTCCTCCGGATCTATCTCGAGCAGTAACTCGCCGTTCTTGAACGCCCGTACCAGGCCGTCGCTCTCGGAGAGGACGATGGCTGTGGCGTTCGTGTCACGGGTGATGGCACCGGCCGCCATGTGGCGCGCGCCCAGGCCCTTCGGGATGTCGACCCCCTCGGCCGACGGTTCGAGGTAGCGATAGGCCGAGACGATCTTCCCCGAGTCGGAGATGACGAACGCGCCGTCGAGGCGGGAGAACTCCTTGAGCATCACGTTCACGATGGGGTCGCCCACGTGGACGTGGGACTTCTCGAACGGGTTGTACGACAGCGGGCGGGACTTGTTCATCACCTTGCCGGCGTCGCCGACGACGAACAGCGCACCGACGGGTTCGCCCTTCTGTCCCTTCTTCCCGAGTTCGACCGCCAGTTCGAGGACGTCCTTGATGACGCCCGGTTCGGCACGCGAACTCGAGAACAGGTCGTAGACCCCGGACTGGTTCGACGCGTCGGCCCGGACCCGGGAGACGGTATCGATGCTGCCGTCGAAGACGCTCGTCGCACAGAGCAGGACGTCGCCGTCGTCGACGAGGCCCGCCTCGAGTGCGCCCTCGAGTCCGAACTGGACGCGCTGGGCGACCTCCTCGAACTCGAGTGGGAGTTCGACGAAGGACTCGGCATCGACGGTGTTCTCCGTCCCGACGACGATGACGTCGGGGTCTTCGAGGTCGTTGAACCGCTCGAAGTACGAACCGCTCGGTGAGAACAGCACGATTGCGTCCACGTCCGCGAGAATCTCCCCGAACAGCTCGCCCATGTTCGACATTGGCCGATACAACAGACCGGGTATGAAAAAGGTTTGCGGGGTCGGACGGGCTATCGCGTCGTCACCGGCCCACCTGGAGGTCGGGTCGTCGTCCTCCCGGACGACGCCGTTTCGGGTCGACCGACCGGACGACGCGATGCTACTCCGCCGTCACGCCGCCGTCGAACAGGGCCGTGAACAGCTTGTTCTCGGCCTTGCGCAGGTGCTGGTGGAACGTCGGCGCGGTGACGTCGAGCGACCCGGCTATCTCCTCGCCAGTGCTCTCTCTGGGCCACGCGAAGTAGCCTCGCTGGTAGGCCGCCCGAATCGCGCTCTGCTGGCGGTCAGTGAGCGCTCCGAAGATGGCCTCCTGCAGGTTCCCACTCGACGGTTCCGACCGCGTCACCTGGCGCTGGGTGACCAGTTCGATGGTCGGGTAGACGTCCGTGATCGTGTCGACGATCTCCCGGACGTTCACCCGCGGTGCGAGGTGGACCCGCATGTAGTAGTTGCCGTCCACGATGCGCGCCTCCTGCATGTAGCCGCCGTGTGCCGCGAGCGCCGAGAACAGTGGCTCGGTCAGCCTGAGTTCGAAGGTGGCCCCCTCGTCCCCTTCGTCGAGGACGTTCAGCCCCTCCCAGTGCTCGTACGCCTCGGACTCGACGGCGGCCCGCATCGCGTCTATCGCGTCTCCCCCGGCCGTCCCGTACACGAGGTACGAATCCTCGCCGACCGGGACCGTCCGTTCGAACTCGATCGGGTCGTCGGTCTCGGCGTCGCCGCCGAGGACGTCGAAGACGTTCTGTATCTGGAACTCGAGTTCGACGACCTCCTCGCTTATCAGCGCGCGTTTGCGCTCCACGGCGGCGATGGCGTGCCCGACGACCTCCCCGAGTTGGCCGACGACCGCTCGCTCGTCGTCGGTGAAGGCGTCCGGTCGGTCGGCGTGGAGCGTCAACACGCCGTAGAACGTGTCACCGTGGACGATGGGAACCACGGCCGACGAGGTTGCCTCGCCCCCGCGGTCGGACTCAGCCTGGGGTTCGTCCCGTGTGGTCTGGACCTCGCGTTCGACTATGGCACGTCCAGTGGGACCGTCGCTGGACCCGCCGTCCAGGTCGACGGGTATCGGCCCGTCGGGGTAGTCCCCGGTGCCCGCGCCGGTCCGGCAGTTCACCGTCTGCGTCTGGACGTCCACGTCGCCGACCCACGCGAACGTGTAGGAGTCGGACTCGGCGAGGCGTTCACAGACGATTGCTTCGATCTGCTCGCGGGTCGATTGTTCGACGACCGCGTCCGTGACGTCGCGGAAGACGCCGTTCAGGTCGTCGAGGGCCGTGAGGCGCTCGCGCTGGCGTTCCAGCAGTCGTTCGTACGCCACCCGGTCGGTGACGTCCTGTGCCATCAGCATCCCGCCGAAGATGTGCCCGTTCTCGTCGGTCACCGGCGCGACCCAGACGTCGAACACGTACTCGTCGTACTCGACCTCGAACTCGGCCGACTCGCCCGTCAGTGCGGCCCTGCAGTTCGTCCGGAACGCGTCGCGGACGTCCGACGGGACGAACTCCTCGGCCACCTGCCGGCCGACGAAGTCCTCCGGTTCGACATCGACCGTCTCGAAGAACTTCCCGTCCATCAGGGTGTACTCCAGGTTCTCGTCGAAGAGCGCGACGACGCCGTTCGGGAAGTTCTCCGCGAGCGCACGGTACCGACGCTCGGACACCTCCAGCGCACGCTCGCGCGCCTTGCGGTCCGTCACGTCCCTGACGACGCCGGTCCGGGCGTGCTGGTCCTCGTCGAACCGGTAGGGGCCGAACCGACTCTCGACCGGCAGCGTCTCCCCGTCGGCCGTCTCGAGGTCGAACTCGAGGACGGCACCCTCGCGCTCGCCGTCGACGACCGACTCGCTGAGTTCGCTCGCGCGTTCGTTGACCATCTCGTCGTGCACGAGCGACCCCGGTCGCCCGAGGAGTTCGTCGCGGTCGTAGCCGGTCATCTCGAGGAACGTCTCGTTGGCCATGACGAACCGTTCGTCGGGGTCCAGTGCGTAGACGCCGTCCCAGATGGTCTCGACGATGGTCGCGTACCGTTCGAGTTCCTTCTCGTATTCCTTGCGCTCGGTGACGTCGCGGACGACGCCGACCGTTCCACGGAACTCGTCCGGCGCATCGGAGAGCAGGGTGTACCGGGCCTCGACCGTCCGCGTCTCGCCGTCGGCGGTCTGCAACGTTACCTCGGTCGTCTCGGCCCGCTCGTCGCTCTCTAGGAGTTGCTCGCGATTCACGCGGCTGGCGTCGACGGCGTCCTCCTCGACGACACTCGAGACGTGCGACCCGACCAGGTCCTCGCGCGAGTATCCCGTCATCGACGTGGCTGCCTCGTTCACCAACTGTATCCGGAGGTCCTCGTCGAGCACGTAGATGCCGTCCTCCACCGTCTCGACGATGTGCTTGTACTCTTGCAACTGGCGTTCCCGTTCCTTGCGTCGGGTGACGTCGCGGAGGTAGACCGACACACCCGTCTCCGAGGGATAGACGTTGGCCTCGAACCACGTCCCGAGCGGTTCGAAGTACTCCTCGAACGACGTCGACTCCTGGGTCTCCAGTGCGTCCTCGAGTGCCCCGCTGGCCGTGGCCCCCAGGTCGAACGCGTCCCCCACGTACTCGCCGACGAGTTCGCCTGGGGACCGGTCGAGCAGGTCTGCCGCACGTTCGTTCAGGGCCGTGAACCTGAGGTTCGGGTCGAGGGCGAAGAAGCCGTCGTCGATGCGCTCGAACACCTCCTCCAGTTCGCCCCTGAGGTCGTCGCGCTGCCGTTCGAGTCGGCGGGCCTGCTCCTTGAGCTGCGTTACGTCGCCGACGGTGACGACGACGCCGTCCGTATCGCCCGTCAGCGGTTCGGCGTTCACCGACAGCCATCGCGTCCGGTCGTCGTGGCCGTCGACCCGGACCCACTGGTTGGTCACGTGCTCGCCCGCAGAGAGCGCACGCGCCGCCGGTCGGTCCTCGTACGGAATCTCGTCACCGTCCTCGTCGTGCAAGGGGTGGTCTCCCAGCACGTACTCCTCGGGGTCCGTCAGGTCCAGTCCGAGCAGGTCGACGAAGCGCTGGTTCACGCGGAGTGCCTCGCCGTCTCCGTCGAAGATGCCGACGCCGGTCGGACTCCCCTCGAGGACGCCGGCGAGCAGGTCGCGCTCCCGGCGGATGTCCTGCTCGCGCTCGCGACGGTCGGTCATGTCCCGCGTGACCTTGGCGTACCCCTCGACGCTGCCGTCGTCGCCGTAGATGGCCGAGATGGAGACGTGCGCCCAGAGGTCGGTGCCGTCGGCGCGAACGCGCCAGCCCTCGTCCTTGATGGACCCGTGGCGCGCCGCGGCGGCGAGGTTCTGTCCCGGGACGTCGTCCGCCCTGTCCCCCTCGGTGTAGAAGGTCGAGACGTGTTCGCCGACGATTCGGTCGCGTTCGTAGCCCGTGATTCGAGCCGCGCCCTCGTTCCAGGTGCGGACCCGGCCGTCCGCATCGAGGAGGAAGATGGCGTACTCCTCGACGGCCTGGACCAGCGACTGGAACCGTCGTTCGGTCTCCGCCAGGACTCGCTCCGAGCGCTTCTGGTCCGTGACGTCGTAGTAGAGTTCGACGCGCCCGCCGGCGTACCGGCCTGTTTCGATCGGTCGACTCCTGTGTTCCAGCCAGCGTTCCGTCCGACCCTCGCCGGCGGTCACGTGGCACTCGAACCGTTCCGGGTAGGTGTTGTCGCGGTACGTCGCCAGGACCGTCTCCGCGAACCCGGCAGACTCCTCGACGGTCGGGGCGATGCGGTCCTCGACCAGGGCACGTTTGTCCCGACCGACCAGGTCCGACCGGTCGACCCCGAAGTACCGGCCCGTCGCGTCGTTGACCCAGGCCACGTCGAAGTCCTCGTCGAGGACGAAGACGCCGACGTCGGCGCTGTCCAGGACGTCGACGAGCGACCCGGATGCGTCGGGCGGCGGCGCAGACGGTCGTCGGTCCCCCGGCGGGACGGTGGCACGCCACCAGACGCGCCCGCGTGCACCGACCTTCTTCGTCTGGAGACGCTCCTGATCGACGAGCCGTTCGAGACGTTCGTAGGTGCTCCGTCGTCCGAGGTCGAGTCGGTCGGCCACCTCCGTCGTCGTGAGCGGCGTTCCCGACGCTTCGCCGTCGAACACGGCGAGTGTCTCGCGGAGACTTGCGGTCAGTTCTGAATCGGTCACTACGAAACGTACAGGGCGTCCGTGCTTTTCAACCCTCCGTCAACGGACCCACCAGACCGACAGTACCGGTCACTCATCCCGTCGACTGTCGTGACCAACTGGTCACCAGACTGTCGCCACCACGCCCGAGACCGGGGGGACGTACCTCATCAGTTGGAGGCACCCCTTATGCACGACCGTACCTTTCTGGGAGGTGCGCGCTGTGAGACGCACGGAGACCCTGGAGGTACCCAACCGATGTCAATGAAATCGAACGTACACGGGGGCGGAGAGCGCGACCGAACCGAACTATCGACGACAGACTGTCACAGACTCCTGGCGGACGAACGACGCCGGACCCTGCTCGACGTGCTGGGCGACTCGACGCTTCCGGTCGACCTCACGACGCTGGCCGAGGACCTCGCCACGCACGACGAGGACGACGCGGCGACCGTCGACGAGTTGGCTATCAGTCTCCATCACCGGCACCTGCCCATGATGGACGACCTCGGCGTCGTCGACTACGACACGGACTCCCGGCGCGTCGAGGTGCGCCGGTCGAGTCTCGAACTCCTTGACCAATAACCGACCTTCTGCGACGCCGTGCCGTCTCGCTGTGAGTCACATCTCCCGTCGAAATCTGGGGGGAGTCGGTGTCGAGGAAGCTATTCTGTCGGGTCGCTTTCGACTGGTCGGTCCGTTCCGGCGGCGACAGCGGCCTCGATTCCGGTGAAAAGGCCGTCGATTGCGAGGAACAGACTCAACAGGAAGAGTGCTCCGACGTACACTACCGTCACCAAGCTGGCTGGCCAGAGATTGTAGAGTAGCAGGGCGCTAGCTGACCCGACCACTACCTTCAGGACGTGCCTATCGTAGGTCATCGTATCCGTTCGTATCAGCCGAATAGCAAAACGGTTTCTGTTCGAATACCCCTCACTCGAACTGACGTTCGAGACGGTATGCGCGGGACCGGATTTGAACCGGAGCGAGACGGTCGCTCACTTCGTTCGCGCTGCGACTCGCAGGGTTCAAAACGGTCCTGCTCTCTCGCTCACGCCGTTCGATCGATGCGCTGGACCGGATTTGAACCACGGTCGCTCACCTCTGTTCGCTCCCTGCCTCGAATCCGTTCGTATCGCAGACACGTCTCTCACTGACGTTCGAGACGGTATGCGCGGGACCGGATTTGAACCGGCGGACCCCTTCGGGACAGCGTCCTAAGCGCTGCGCCGTTTCCTGGCTTGGCTACCCGCGCTCGCCTCGTCTTTTATGTGAGGGCGGTAAGAACCTGTCGGGTTCGGGTGGCAGTTCGTTTAAATACGAGAACGCGGTACGACGGGGTATGTACAGCGCACGAGACCAGGTCGAGAACGAGGAGTGGCTCGCCGAACTGGAGGCGGCGGCGGACCGCCTCGACCTCGGTAGCGACGCGCGCTCGTACGCGGTCGACATGTTCCTCTCCTCGGTTCCGGAGTCGGACCGGTCGAAGCGACCGGCGATGGCGGCGAGTATCTACGCCGGTACGCTCGTGGCGGGTGACGGCAGGAGCCAGACCGAGGTCGCAGACGCGGCGGACGTCTCTCGGCTGTCGATCCAACAGCGCTGGAAGGACGTGCTGGAGGCCGCCGGAATGGAACCGCCGTCGTGGTGACCGGCGTCTCGTCGCTACCTGGACGCGCCGCGACCTTCCCGGTCGGGCGTGACGGCCCCGTGTTCGTCTATCTCGCCGGCGACGATGCGCGTACTCGAGATTATCTCGCCGTCGTCGGCGAGGACGTGGTCGACGACCTCTATCGAGAGCGGGTCGTACCCCCGTTCGGTGCGTATCTCGTTGATGCGTTCGGCACCGTCGACGGTCTCCGGCGAGACGACGAGGTAGTCGAACTGCGGTTCGGTCGCGATGCCGGTCGGTTCGGTCAGCGTTCGGACCTCGAACGTGCGGTCGTATCGCTCCCCGAACGCCGCGAGTTCGGCCTCGAGGGCACGCTTTCGCTCGTCGTACGGTCGGACGTATCGTTCCACGTTGCGCGTCTTTGGGGCGAGTTCGTCGCTGGTCAACCCGACGGTCACGTCGCCGAGTTCGAACGCCCGGTCGAACAATGCACGGTGCCCGTCGTGCACCGGGTCGAACGTCCCGCCCAGCGCCACCTTCATGCCCGGTGAAAGACCTGCCCGTGCAATAAAAGAGTCGAATCCAGCGGTTCACTCGCTCGCCGTCGAGTCGCCGTCGCCGCCTGCCGATTCGTCGGGGTCGACGACGTCCTCGTCGTCGCTAGTCGGGAGGTCCTCGACGGTGATGGTGACGGGTTCGCTCGGTGCCGGTTCGTCGAACTCGTCGTCGTCCTCGCGGTCGAGCAGTTTGTCGAGGTTGAACACCGTGTTCAGTTCGGCCTGTACCTGTCCGACGACGCCACTGACGAGTTCGCTCGGGGGGATGGCGGTGTACTCGTACGGGTTGTTCCCCGCGCCCTTGCTCTCGCGCTTGTCGCGGTGGACCTTCTCCTCGTCGTGGAGTTCGGCGAGTGCCTCCCGTACCGTCGACGGGTAGAGTCCGGTGCCCTGTGCGATCTCCTCGCTCGTGCTCCCGGGTCGTTTCTGGAGGTAGACGTATATCTTCGCGCGCGTCTCCGTGTCCAGAACCCACGAGAGGAGGTCGACGAGACCCTGGTCGAAGCCCTCGACGGCCCTGTCCCGCGTCGACCGCTGCTGGTCGGGTTCCTCGTCGGCGTTCGCGTCGGCGTCAGGGTCTGTGGCGTCGTCAGAAGACATGTCCTCTTCACGAGGACACAAGCCGTCAGGTAGTAAAAACCCATTGTTCACAGGACGAGGTCGCGACACAGAGCGTCGACGCCCTCGTCGGCGTGGATGCGACGCTGCCTCGTCGCACCGCTCTCGCCGTCGTACACGTCCCGGATGCCGGAGATTCCGAGGCGGTCGCACTCCCGGTCGACGACGGTGCCGAAGTCGACCGTGTCATCATCGCCGGAACGGGCGAGGAAGTCGGCGCCGTGACCGTACCTGAGCGCGCGCCACTTGTTCTCGTCGAGGAGTTCGCGACGCAGGGGCTGGCCGGGGTCGGCACCGTCCTCGTAGCGTTCGGAGAGGTCGGTGACCAGCGCCTCCGTGTACTCGACGAACGCGAGGACGACCGACGGGTCCGCCTGGGCGTCGGGCGCGCGCACCTCGACGGTCCCGTGGCCCGAGTGCGGCCGGACGTCGTACCAGAGTTCCCCACGGTCGTTGATGGACCCCGAGGAGACCATGCGGTCCTCGAACCGCTGGAAGGCGTCGTAGTCGTCGAAGGCGGTCGGCATGCCGGTGTTCGGCAGTGCCTCGAACACCTTCGCCCGGGCGGATTCGAGGCCCGTGTCGTACCCGTTCCAGTACGGCGAGTTCGCCGACAGTGCGAGCATCACCGGTACGTACCATCGCAGTTGGTTCGCGACCCAGACGGCCTTGTCGGGGTCGTCGACGCCGACGTGGACGTGCATGCCGGCGGTCGTGTTCCGGTGCTGGGGGTACTGGATGCGGTCTAACTGTGCCCGGTACCGGTCCTTCTGGGCGTGTTCGAGTTCCCGCCAGCGGGCCGTCGGGTGCAACCCGGCGGCGGCGATGCCGAAGTCGTACTCGGCCGCGTAGTCGACGAGCGCCTCCCTGACGGCGAGGACGTTCTCCCTGGCCTCGTCGAGGTCGGCCGACTTCGGCGTCTGCGTCTCGATGACAGTCTTGAACAGTTCGTGGTCGAGTCTGCCGTCGAGTATCCCTGGCGGGTCGCCCTCGTAGACGAGTTCGTCACTGCCAGAGACCGGACGGCCACGGCTGTCGACGACGAAGAACTCTTCCTCGATACCGAGCGTTCCCTGATCGGCGAACGACTCCGGCGACCCTCGCTCCATCGCGCCCCACTTCGCATGGCGCAGTGAAAAGCCGTGCGGAGTCGGGCGTTGCTACCGCGGACGCGCGACGACCGCCAGGTGGTCCTCGTGCAGCGGGTCCATACGCTCGGTCGTGACCACCTCGTACTCCTCCTCGATGGTCTCGACGACGTGCTCGTAGGTGACCTCGGGCGGACCGGTGACGTCCTCGCTCCGGGCCTTGACGGTGGCGACGAGCCAGCCGTCGTCGGCGAGGAACCGCCGGTTCCGACAGGCCACGTCGCCCTGTCCTCGCGTCGCCACGTCCTGGAACAGCACGTCGACGTCCGACTCGACGACGTGGGCGTACGTCTCCGGTCTCCGGGCGTCCTTGAGCAGGGGGAACAGGTTCGGGCGCTCCTCGGCCACCCGCACGAGGTCGCGCGCCGGACGGGGTGCGAACTCGACGGCGTAGGTCGGCCCGGAGAAGTCCGCGACGTGGCTGACCGTCGTCCCGCTCGCAGCCCCGAGGTACAGCACGGTGTCGCCGCCCTCGAAGCCGGTCTCGACGCCGCGACCGAGCAACGCGCCGAGTTTCGACCGGCCGGGGTCCCACGCCCGCCACTCGCCGGCGGTCGGTTCGCCGTACACCGGCGCGCCGCGGGTGGTGAGACGCTGGTCGCCGTCGATGGTCCGCGGGACGACGCCTTCGGGAAGGTGGTCGTCGCGGCCGCCGTCGGGTCGACTGCGGTCGGTCATCCGTCGTCCTCCGCCCGCGCCCGGATGGTCGCCATGCGCTCGTCGAGTTCCGCGTCGAGTTCGGGGCGTCGGTCGCCGGAGTAGTGGTCGACCCGCGCCGCGATGGCGAGTTTGCCGGCGAGCGCCCGGGCGGCCGACCCGCGGTCCTCCGGCCGCGTGCCGTGGACGTACTCGTGCGTGTAGATGACGCCGTGTTTCGGCGACGTGGCGTGGCCCCTTAGGTGCGCGAACAGCGCGTCCTCGGCCCCGAGGACCTGCACCGTCCCGCTTGGCTTCTTCGCGAGCGCCTCCAGTCCGCCCGCCAGCGCGACGAGTCGGGCCGCGAGCACCGGGCCGGCCATCGCGGAGAGGTTCGGCGCGACCGTCGGCGCGCGCGACTCGACGTAGGCCTCGAGGTCGTTCGCCTCCTCCGTCAGGTCGACGACGCGCCGGGCCAGCGAGACGACGCGCTCCTCGTCGGGCGTCGTCGGGTCGCGGTCGACGAGTTCGCGGGCGTACGCGACGCCACTCGCGTCCTCGTCGTACAGCGCACCGGCCCACTCGCTCAGTCGTTCGGCCAGTTCGTTCGCCGTCCGCGTGCAGTCGTCCATCGCCCTGATGGCGTGGACGAGTTGCTGGTCGCCGGCGCGCTCGGCCTCGGACGCCGCCGTCCGCGTCGCCTCGATGCAGGCGTCGTGGAGCGCCTCGTAGTAGGCGTCCTCGTCCGGCGCGAACCCGGCGTCGACGGCGAGCGCTGGCCAGTCGGCCGGTTCGTCGGCCGACCCCTCGGTGACGGCCCTGCTGGCCGCCGCGACGTCACCCGGTTCGAGTCCGTCGAACCACCCCGCGTTCGCGGGGGCTCTGTCGTTCATGCGTGTGCTGTAGAATCCGGGCCTGTATATGCGTTCTCGAACGGCGGGCGGTCAGGATTCGTCGGGCGCGTCCGACACGTCGACCACGATCTCGCCGTCGCCGTAGACGGACACCGGGTACCCACACAGGTGGAACGAGACGAACTGCAGGTGGCTCTCGCCCCTGACGAGGGTCTCCAGCGCCTGCGGGTCGACGGAGTCGTAGAGCGACTGGACGTCGTCCGGTTCGCGGTCCGAGACGGCCGCTATCGTGGAGACGAGCTGGTTGCAGAGCGAAGTCGGTTCGGCGTCCGCGTACTCGGCGTGGAACGTCTCCCGGACGGCGTCGTACTCGAACCGGTTCTGCGGGACGTCGTCATCCCCCATCGACGTGCCCCACGTGCCCGGCTCCGCGATGCGGTCGTTCGCGCGCGTTCCTCCCTGGGGTGCCCACGTACGGTGTCATGCGGTGACGAAAAGGCCGGGCTACGCTGTGAGTTCCTCGAGCGTCGGTCGCGACGACGTGACGCGGTTGCGGTCCCGGTCGTACTCGACGGCCCCCACGTCGTCGAGCAGCGGGAGGTGCGCGTGGTGCAGCGAAATCTTGACGTCGTCGACGGTCCCCGACTGGCGCTCCCTGCTCGCGACTTCGGTGGCGAGGTCTTCGAGTTTCATGGGTGTCCGCCAGTCGACGAGCACCTCGAGCACGACGCGTCGTCGTTCGTTCGCCAGTACCCTGTGCCGGTCGTCGGTCGCGACGTGGGCGATCTCTCGCTCCGCGTCCGGTCCCGAATTCGGTCTGTGGTTCATGGTTGGATGTCGTCTCTCCCCGGGTAGCCGGGAGCTATCAAGTCCGACGAGCGCGCACCCGATAAGGACTGGTCAATAGATATTAGGTCCCTACCTCGGTCCGTCGACCGAAAGGAACGGACGGATGCCGACCGGATCCGTTCGGGAGGAGTACCACCTGGCGACCAGACGTCGACGACGTTCCGAGACCGAAACGGTTCCCTCAACGGAGGCTTGATACGGTGTGCCGACGTGAAGGGAGCACATGACTACACGAAGCCTGACGCCGGCCCTCGAAGAGACGCTCGCCGTCTTCGAGACCGCAGACCGCGGCACACCCCTGACGACGGGAGAAGTGGCCGGGGAACTCGACGTCGGGCGGCGGAGCACCTACGACCGTCTCGAACGCCTCGCAGAGGCCGGCCGAGTCGAGACGAAGCAGGTCGGGGCACGCGGTCGGGTCTGGTGGCAGACGCTGGGCCCGGGAGCGAACGAGACGGCGGGTCCCCAGGTCAACTACGTGGACCTCATCGGGGAGGTTCCAGGGATGGTCTACCAGTACTGGGACGAGCCCGACGGGTCGCTGGAGTACGTCAGCGACGCCTGTACCGACGTGCTCGGATACGACGAGACGGCGCTCCGGCAGGGTCCCGACGACTGGCGCGAGACGGTCGTCCACCCGGACGACGTCGAACAGGTCCGGAGCGACGTCGCGGCAGGCCTCGACGAGACCGGGGACTTCACCGTCCGGTACCGGGTCCGCGACCCGGACGGGGAGACGCGCTGGGTGTGGGAACACGGTCACGGCGTCGACGACACCGGACTCGTCGAGGGGGTCGTGACCGAGATAACCGAGCAGCGACGGACCGAGACCGCCCTGCGAGAGAGCGAGCGCATGTTCCGGTCCCTCGTCGACTCAGTCGACGAATACGCCATCTTCATGCTCGACGTCGACGGGCGGGTCCAGACGTGGAACGCGGGTGCACGGTCGATAAAGGGGTACGAGGCCGAGGACGTCGTCGGCGAGCACTTCGAGACGTTCTACACCGAGGGGGACAGGGCGGACGACGTCCCGGGACAGAACCTCGCCGCCGCGGCGCGCCACGGGTCCATCGAGGACGAGGGCTGGCGCGTCAGGCAGGACGGCACCCGGTTCTGGGCGAACGTCACCATCTCGGCCGTCGAGGACGACGATGGGACGCTCGTCGGGTACGCCAAGGTCACGCGGGACATGACCGACCGACGCGACCGCGAGCGCCGGGTACAGCGGGAGCGGGACTACTTCGACCGCGTCCTCGAGAACAGTCCCAGTGGCATCGCCGTCTTCGACCCGTCGGGCACCGCCGACCGGTTCAACCAGCGCTTCGCCGAACTGGTTGGACTCGACGACGGCGACGGCGACGGCGACGGCTACGAACTCGGCGACCAGACCATCCGGGACGAGAACGGCGACCCGGTCCCGTACGACGAACGCCCGGCACAGCGCACCCTCGCGACTGGCGAGGGGACGAACGACCAGCGCTTCACGATAGACACCGAGACCGACGGGACGCGGTGGGTCTCCATCGACACCGAACCGCTGCTGGTCGACGGCGAGTCGTGGGTCGTCGTCACGCTGACGGACGTCACGCAACTGGAACGGCAGGCCCGAGAGTTGCTGCGCCGCCAGTCCGAACTCGAGGCGGAACTGGCGGACGTCTTCGCCCGGGTCGACGACGCGTTCTACGCGCTCGACGACGACCGCCGGTTCACCTACGTCAACGAACGCGCGGCGGAACTGTTCGAGCGTACCAGTAGCGACCTCCTCGGGTCGCACGTGCGGGAACTGTTCCCCGGGTCGGGACGCGACGTCGAGGTGTACGACCGGCACGAGCGCGCCATGGAGACGCAGGAACGGTGGACGCACGAAGAGTACGTCCCCTCGCTCGACCGGTGGCTCCAGTTCCGCATCTACCCGTCCGAGGGGGGCCTCTCGGTGTACTTCAGCGACGTCACCGAGCGCAAGCGCCGCGAGCAGGAACTCGAGGAGTACGAGCGCATCATCGAGACGGTCGGCGACGGCGTCTACGTCGTCGACAGCGAGGGGACGTTCACGTTCGCCAACGAGGCGTACGCCGAGATGATGTCCCGTTCGCGCGACGCCCTGGTCGGGCAGCACGTCTCGGCGGTCGTCGACGAGGACGTCGTCGAGACGGGGTCGAACGCACAGCGGGCGTTGCAGGCGGGAGACGACGCGACCGTCACCGTCGAGGCGAATCTGAGGGGTGACGACGGCGACCCGCTCTACGCGGAGGCGACGTTCGCGCTCCTGCCCGGGGACGAGGACGGCAAGCGAGTCGGCGTCGTCCGCGACGTCACCGACCGGGTCGAACGCGAACGGGAACTCGAACGGTACGAGACGATACTCGAGACGGTCGACGACGGCGTCTACGTCCTCGACGAGGAGGACCGGTTCGCCCTCGTCAACGACGCCTACGTCGAGTTGACCGGCTTCGGGCGCGAGGAACTGCTCGGTGCCCACTGCTCGCTCGTCCACGACGAAGACATCGCCCGAACCGTCGAGGCGCTGTCCGGGTCGCTCCTCGACGGCGACGACGAACACGCGCTCGTCGAGTCAGGACTGTGCCGGGCCGACGGCGGGGAGGTGCCCACCGAGAGCAAACTCACCGCCCTCGATGGTGTCGAGGTCGACGTCCGGGGTACGGTCGGCGTCGTCCGCGACGTCACAGAACGCACGCGGAGAGAGGGCGAACTCGAACGCCAGCGCGAACGACTCGCCGCACTCAACGACCTGAACGCCGTCGTCCGGGGCATCACTGAGGACGTCATCGAGCAGTCGACCAGGGAGGAGATAGAGCAGTCGGTCTGTGATGGCCTCGCAGAGACCGACTCGTACCGGTTCGCGTGGATCGGTGACGTCGACAGCCACTCACAGGAACTCCGGCTGAAAGCCGAAGCAGGGGTCGAGAACTACCTCGGCGGCGTCACCATCTCGGTCGACCCGGAGGACGAACACAGCGTCGGGCCGACGGGCCGGGCCGTCCTCGACCACGAGATGCAGGTCACGCAGGACGCCCGGACGGACGCGTCGTACGAGGCGTGGCACGAGCAGACGCTGACCTACGACTACCGCGCGTCGGCCGCGATTCCGATACTGCACGAGGAGTCGCTCTACGGCGTCCTGAACGTCTACGCCGACCGCGTGGACGCCTTCGTCGGAGACGAGGGCGAGATGCTCGGGTACCTCGGCGAGGTCGTCGGGCACGCCATCGCCGCCGTGGAGCGCAAACGCGCCTTGATGAGCGACGAGGTGGTCGAACTCGAGTTCCAGATGCTGGGCGTCTTCGAGGAACTGGGCGTCGAATCGGGCGGTGACGGCGAGATACGCATCGACAGAACGGTCCCGGTCGACGACGAGTCCTACGTCGTCTACGGGACCGTCTCGGAGGACATGGTCGACGCGCTCGAGGGCATCACCGAAGCACTCCCCCACTGGTACGACCTGACGCTCGTCGGCGAGTCCGCGCGTGGCATCCGCTTCGAGGTCAAGTTCGACGACCCACCCGTGCTCTCGGCCGTTACCGCCCACGGCGGCCACGTCGAGGAGGCCATCGTCAGGGACGACGACTACTACATGACCATCCACCTGCCGCCGAGTGCGAGCGCGCGGACCGTCATCGAACGGGTCCAGCAGGCGTACCCCGCCGCGCAGTTGCTCTCGCGACGACAGATATCGAACGAGACCCACTCGCTGGAACGGCTGACGCAGGCTCTCTCCGAAGAACTCACGGACCGACAGCGACTCGCGCTGGAGACGGCGTTCTTCTCGGGCTACTTCGAGTGGCCCCGGCGACGCTCCGGCGAGGAGGTGGCCGACTCGCTGGGCATCACGTCGCCGACGTTCCACCAGCACCTCCGGAAGGCGCACCAGCGGTTCTTCGAGGCGGTCTTCGTCGGCGACTCGACGGCCTGACGCTCCCGTCCCGGGGACGGGTCGGCGGAAAGCTTATGTCGATACACCCGTGTCATGCAGGTACCACGGTGCGGGGTCACACCCGTACTGGCACACCATGAACCGCGCGAACGACACGTCAAAGGACGACCCGCCGGAAATCGCGACCAGATTCAGAGCACGCGAAGTCGACGATGAGACCGTAGAGATCTACGACGAGGAGAACGACGACGCGTGGATTCGCTCGGACCGCGCACTGGAGCTAGAGCAACCGAACTGACGGGCGAGAGGCGTCTTCTCACCACACTATCGGCAACAGCACGTACCGGAGCGTGAACGCCTCGCGATCGGAGACCACGACCAGCGGTTCGTCCGGTCCCGTCTGGACGGTCACCGGTCCCCTGACCGTGTCGAACACGAGCGAGAAGCCGCGGTCGTACTCGTTTCGCACGTCGGGCCCGGTCACGGCACCGTCGAGGGTACCCGTCGCCCGCGTGTAACGCGTGTCGCCGAGTTCGACCCTGAGTGCACTGTCGCGGACGACGAACGGGTACGTCGTCGTCGCCCGGTCGAGTTCGACACCGTCGGCGATGCGGGCGAGTTCCTCCGCCCTCGTCTCGACGACGGTCGGCGCGAGTTCCCCGTCTTCGAGGATGAACCGCTCCTCGTCGGTGAACCGGTTCGGAAGTTCGAGCGTCACCTCCGCGAGCATCTCCGGGTCGCGGTAGCAGTCGACGTGTGCCTCCAGTCCGCCCGCCGACAGCGCGAGTTCGCCGGCGTTGCCCGTCTCCGGGTCGCCGAAGACGCGGACCGTCACCGGTCCGCCGTCGTCGACCCAGGCAAGCCAGTCCTGCACCTCTCCGATGTCGAAGAGGGCCGTCACGGGTTCGTCGCGGTGGAGGGCGAACCCGTCGAGCATCGACGCCGACGCCGAACAGTACGTCGCCAGCGACGACGTCGTGCTCCCCGCCGGCGTCTCCAGGCGGTCCTCGTCGATGCGGAGCAGCATCTCGTCGTAGTAGGGTTCCTCGACGCCCGCCGGGTGGAGGCCGGCGACCGATAGCATCCGGTCGAACAGGTCGTACGGCGCCGTCAGTTCTGCCAGTAGCCCCTCGTCCATGCGTGGGACTCTCACTCGACGAACAAAACGTCCGCGGATTCTTCACTCGACCGGCGCGGTCGTCACTCGAACTTCTCGAAGGGTTGCTGGCACTCGTTGCAGTAGTGCATCGACCGGCAGAGCGACGGTCCCTTCGGGTGCTCGCGGACGGTGTCCTCGGACCCGCAGTAGGGGCACTCTGCGCCCTCCATGTCGCCGCTGGTCGTCACCGAGGGGTCTGGTCGTCTCATATGCTCAGGCCGAATTCGCGGAGGTCTTCTCTGCCCTGTTCGGTCACGAGTTCGATGTTCCACTCCGGCGACCAGACCAGACGCAGGTCCACGTCGTCGACGCCGGAGACCTCGCCGACCTCCTCGCGCATCTGGTCCATGAGCATCGTCCGGGCCGGACACCCGGAGTACGTCAGCGTCATGTCGACGGTGACGGTCGTTCCCTCGTCGGACTCGTCGACGCCGACCCCGTACACGAGTCCGAGGTCGACGATGGAGATGGGCATCTCGGGGTCCTCGATACCGTAGAGTACGTCCCAGACGTCGCGTTCGAGGCCCTCGGCACCCTCGCCGGTCGCGGGCACCTCCTCGTAGGCCTCGCCCTCGACGTACTCGGTGTAGGCACACGCCGTCGGTTCGACGCAGTCGCCGTCGACCGGTTCGACGCTGTCCGGCACCTCACCGGGGTCGTACACGTCACTCATCGTCCGGGTCCTTCATGATGCGGCTGGCAGTCGTCCGTCCCAGTTCCCTGTAGGTGTGCGTGAACTCGTCGTAGAGGTCGTACCAGTCGTCGGTGTGCGTCTGGTCGCGGCCGACGTGGTCGGGGAGGTCGAACTGGCTGTGGTGGACGTCGTACTGCTCCGGCAGTTCGGCGTCCTCGACGTTGAGGCCGAGCGATTCGAGGTACGGCACGACCTCGTCGAGCCACTCCTCGCGCATCGTCACGAGCGGTTCGGTCCGGATGCCGAGTTCGTCGATGCGGTCCTCGACGGCCTCGTCCGTCGGCGCGAACAGCGTCAGCGCGTACGGGAACAGGCGGTCGAGTGCAGCCTGGACGCGCTCGCGGCTCTCCTCGTTCTCACACAGTCGTTCGAGCCAGTTCTGGGCGTGCTCGCGGTGGTAGTCCTCCTCGCCGAGTATCTTGCCGACCCGGTCGCGGATGCGGGGGTACGACGAGTCTTCGAGCGCCCGAAGCTGGATGTCCTCGGCGACGTCGTAGAGGTACGACCGGAGGATGGGGTCGGCCCAGTCGCCGTCCTCGAACGGGAGTTCGACGAGGGTCGAGTGCCGCCACTGGTCCGGGTCGCGCTCCCAGATGAGTTCGGCCTCCTCCTCGCCCCAGTCCTGGAGCAGGTCGTACCAGAGGCGTGCGTGGCCGTACTCGTCCTGTGCGATGTTCGAGAGCGCGAGGTCGGATTCGAGCGTCGGCGCGCGGACCTGCCACTCGGTGTAGCGCTCGGCGATGACGAACTCGTCGTCGGCCAGGCGGTACAGCAGGTGTTCGACGGCCTCGCGTTCGTCGGGCGTGAGCGACTCGGGTTCGGGGAGTTCCTCGACGGCCGCCATCAGTTACCACCCGCCTTCTCTAGCTGTGCCTTGCGTTCGCGCTCGGCGGTGGCCTGTTCGCTCTCGGACTCCTCGACCTCCGAGGCGGCGGCCTCGAAGTTGTACGTCATCGCCCAGCGGTAGGACTTGTCGGTCGTCCCGCCGAACGCGGCGTCCTCGGTGTCGACCTCGCCGATCTCCTTCTGCGGGGCGACCCACAGGCTGTTCGTCGGCTTTCGTCGCCCGTGCTGTATCTCCGCGAACATGAGCGCCATGTCCCGGTCGGGCGCGTGGACGTTCCCACAGTGCGTGTGGTAGTCGCCGGACTTCTCCTGTCGGAATACTTCCCAGATCATGGTCTTAGTCTGCAGCCTGCGGCTGGCTGGAGCCGTAGGCACGGCGTTCGTGTTCGTCGAGCGATTCGCGGACCCACTGGACCGCCTCCTGTGCGGCCTTCCGCCCGTCTATCTGGCCCAGACCGGGTTCGTACTCGTTCTTCGCGATGGTGAAGAACTCGTCCCAGTCGAGGTCCTCCTCGACGACCTCGTAGGTGCCGTCGTCGTTCTTCGAGATGCGCGGCTCCTCCGGAATCTCAAGGCCGTACTTCTCGGCCTTGGGGATGTAGGCGTTGAGGAACGCGTTCCGGAGGTCGTCGTTGCTCATCTGCTTGAGGCCGACCTCGCTGGCGAAGCCGTGGTGGGTCGACTTCTCGTTGGTGGGGCCGAAGAACTGGATGATACGGGGCCACCAGCGCTCGAAGGCCTCCTGGGTCAGCTCCTGTTCCTTCTTCGAGCCCGTCATCAGCTCGTAGAGGATGGCCTCGCCGTGCTTGACGTGGAAGCCCTCCTCGAAGCAGACCTTGTCCATCGCGTGGGCGTAGGGTTCCCACGAGGTGGACTTCAGCGTGGCCTGCCGGCGCATCGCCGCCCCGTCGACGAAGAACGCGATCATCGGCGTCTCGACCCACGACTCGAGGGGGTAGTGGAAGCAGTTGAGGAACTTCCCCTCCCCGGTGGCGAGTTCGTCGAGCATCTCGTCGCGGGTCTTGATGCCCAGACTCTCGGCGGCGCGGTACAGGAGCTGGCCGTGTCCGATCTCGTCCTGGACCTTCGCGCTGAACGCGAGCTTGCGGTCGAGGCTCGGCGCCTCGCGGATGAAGGGCTTCTCCAGGTAGGCGCCCATGATCTCGGAGTTCGCGTGGAACTGGATCATCCGCGTGGCTGCCTTGCGGTACTCCTCCGGCATGTCGTCTTTCGGACTGAACTCCCGCGGTCCTGCCCGTCGTTTGACCTCCTCGATGTCCATGGTCGTTCGTACAGAACTTCGGAACCGAGCAACTAACAGATTAACCCGCCCATACGCGGGGTTTAAGTACGACCGGCACCGACGAACGGACGATGATTGACGAGTGCCTCGTGGTCGAATTCCGCGTCACGGGAGACGGCTGTCCGCTCGCTGACGCGACGGCCGAGACCGGGGCGACCGTCGACGCCAGTCCACCGCAACTCAGGTCCGACGACAACGCGCTCTTGAGCTTCACCGTCGGCGAGAACCGGGAGTTCGCGGAGGTGCTGGACGACGACGACCGGATTCGCTACCTGCACGCCTCCCAGACCGGCGACCGGACCAACTACCGGTGCCTGTCGAAACACCCGTGTGCCGTCCACCGCCTCACGGACGCCGGGTTCATGGCCGAGTCGCTCCGCTACGACGACGGCGTCGAGTCCTACACCGGTGCCGTCGTGGGCTACGACGTTCTGGAGGGAGTACTGGAGGCGGCGGGCGAGACGGTCGGCGTCACCCTCGAACGAATCTACCCCCTCGGGGGCGAGGACGACGAGGTGGTCGCCCGGCGCTGGGGCTTCACCCCCGCACAGGAGGAGGCGCTCCGGGTCGCCAACGAGATGGGCTACTTCGAGGTCCCCCGCGAGGCCGACGCGGGCGACGTCGCGGCCGAACTGGGCATCGGCAAGTCCGCCTTCCTCGAGCGATTGCGCCGGGGCCAGGCGGCGCTGTTCGCACAGTTGTTCGAGTAACGTCCGTAGAACCAGGTGCCGAACAGGGGGCCTTACGACGTCTTGTAGACGCCCCGAGCGTCGGCGATGAGCGTGTCGTCCTCGGCTGCGTACACGTCGACGTCGACGGTGCCGACGGTGCCACACCGGACCACGTCCGCCTCGGCGTAGAGGTCGCCCGTCCCCGCGTCGAGGTAGTCGATGCGCATGTCGATGGTCGGCACGGGCTGGTCGACGAGCGAGACCAGGGCCGCGCCGCCGACGGTGTCCGCGAGCGTGAACGTGACGCCGCCGTGGGCCATCAACTGGTCGGCGTTCCACGACAGTTCCTCCCGCATCTCCAGTCGTCCCTCGGCGTGGCCGTCCTCGGCTTCGGTGACCTCGACGCCGAGCAGGTCGGCGAAGGGCATCTCCTCGAAGAAGGCTTCGATGTCCATGCCCGTAGGTGAACGGGACACCCTCTTAACGATTCAGGATTCGACGGCCGCCTCCCTGCCGGTCTCGTAGGACTCCACCGCGGCGACCACGGCGTAGACGAACGGCGTGTCCGCTATGGCGACGAGCAGTTTGAACGCGTACTGCCCGACGATGAGCGCGAAGATGATGGGGGGCTCGAGATCGCCCCCGGTTCCGAGGACCATCGGCGCGACGAGGAACGCCACCGAGATGAAGATGACCGTGTCGATGGCCTGACTGGTCGCGGTGGACACGACGTTCCTGAGCCACAGCGCCTCGCCGTCGGTCGCCTCGCGGAGCCAGTGGAAGGCGAACACGTCCCAGTTCTGGCTGACGACGTACGCCAGTAACGACCCGACGACGATGTTCGTGCTCGCGCCCAGCACCGTCGCGAAGGTGTCCGCGCCGACCGGTGACGCAGCGGCCACCGGCGAGGCGATGGTGCTCCAGACCAGGACGAGCACGACGAAGTTCATCGCGAAGCCGACGTTCACCATCACCGTCGCCGCCCGCCGGCCGTACAGTTCCGAGTAACAGTCGCTCGCGAAGAACGTCATCGCGTACGCCAGTGCCGCCCCCGGCAGGATGAGTGCCTCGCCCGCGTGCGGGAGCGAGATGGGAATCGAGAACGCCAGTAACTTGCTCGCCGTCACCTGGGCCGTCGCCAGTGCCGTGACGAAGAGCCCGATGAGGAACACCTGCCCTGCGTCCGCCGCGTCGCCCCTGCGAATCGGATGTGCCATCTCTGTCTGTTCGACTCGGCGCGTCGTTTTCAGGGTTGCTATCTTCGAGCTCCGGTGCTCGTGGCACGTGTGTGGGTGAACGGGCCTGGTCCGGTTCGAGGTCAGGGGAAGAGATGGGGTCCAGGGACGACCCGACCACTGCGACGGGGACGCGGGCTCACAGCCACTCGGTCGCCCAGCCCTCTATCTCGTCGAAGACGGGACAGAGCGAGTCGCCCTTCTCGGTCAGACTGTAGTACGAGGCGATGGGTGCGTCTGCCTCGACGCGGCGCTCGACGAACCCGAGTTCGCCGAGGTCGTCGAGGACCCGGGAGAGCGTGCGCGAACTCGCGCCGGTCGAGCGCTTGAGTTCGTTGAACCGCTTCTCGCCCTCGCGCAGGTCGTGGAGGACGACGAGTCGCCACTGCGACCCGATCTGTTCCAGCGATTCGACGACGGGACACGCCCCGGCGTTCTTCTCGGTCTGCTCGATGGATTCGGACGACATCGGTGGTCTCTGGTCTCGTCCTTGGCACCTCGGATACAAAGAGGTTCGGAAACGAATCAGGTGTCGAAACGTAACTAGCTACTGCGTGGTGGGTCCCCTCCGGGGGCACGCCGACGGTCGAAGGGTCGAACCACGTCCAGAGGACAGGCGAGCGCTCCTCGCTCGAACGGTCGTCGCAGGGTTGGCGTCACCCATCGACGGGGTTCAGCGCCCGTGGGCGTCGCCGAGCAGGATGGCTTCGATGCGGTCGAGGGCGCGCTTGCAGACCGGGACGTACGGCGCGGCCACCAGAGGCAGTTCGAAGACCACGCGACAGCGCTCCTCGGTCAGTTCCTCGACGCGGTGCCCCGTCGCGGGGAGTCGAGCCACGTCCCACGTCCAGCGTTCCCCGTCGCAACTCGTTATCTCGTAGGGGACCCACACCGCCCCGAGGACGTTGACTCGGCCGTGCAGGCCGTCGGCGATGAACCGCGTCGGGGCGTCGACCTCCGTTATCGTCGGCCCCCAGTCGGACCAGCGCCACGTGTCGGTCAACAGTTCCCACGCGAGCATCCGCGAGACTGGTATCTCGCGGGCCACCTCGATGCGGCGGCCGTCGGGCGTCCGCGCCAACCGGACCTGTGGGTGCTCGGACACGTCAGAACCTGGGGTCCCGGTGCCGATAAGCGTACCGTCGGTGGGTCCGTCGACGTCCCTGCGACCAGCGGCGGGGTGCTCAGAGGTTCCGCATCACGATCGGAAGGACGAAGACGTAACAGACGACGGCGAGCAGGCCGACGCCGACGAACCCCCCGACGACGGCGAGTCCGGCACCGAAGTTCGGGCCGCCCGCCCCGCGCTGGTACCGGTACACGTCGTAGGTCAGGGACTCGGTCGTCGTCCCCGTCGCGTCGGTGACGGTGACGGTGACGGTCCGGTTGCCCTCCGCGACGAAACGGTACGTCGCCGTCTCGCCCGTCGCCGTGGATCCGTCGGGGAACTCCCACGTGACGGAGACGTCGCCCTCCGCGTCCGTGACGACGGCCTCGAACGTCGACGTGGCGTTGTAGACGGCGGTGTGGGGTCCGTCGATGGTGACGTTCGGACCGGCCTGCGTCTCACCTGCGTCGCCGGCCAGCGCCGGCGTGGCGGCCCAGAGAACGGCGACGATGGCGACGGTGACGACGAAGCGGGTGGAGGAGCGCACGGGCTACGTTCTACGGCACTGACAGTTAGACCTTGCGCTCACGGGTGGCCGGTGCGCTCACGTTTTTGACCCACCCGGCCGTGGACACGGGCATGGAGTACACGACCCTCGGCGATACGGGAATGCAGGTCAGTCGCATCTGTCTCGGCTGCATGAGCTTCGGCAGTTCGGACTGGCGCGACTGGGTCCTCGACGAGGAAGCCGGGCACGAACTGGTCGACCGGGCGCTCGAACTCGGCATCAACTTCTTCGACACCGCGAACATGTACTCGCGAGGCGAGTCGGAACGCGTCCTCGGCGAGGCGCTTGAGGGGCGACGGGACGAGGCCGTCGTCGCCACGAAGGGCTACTTCCAGATGGACGACGACGACCCGAACTCCGGTGGCCTCTCGCGCAAGGCCATCGAGCAGGAACTCCAGAACAGCCTCGACCGTCTCGGCATGGACACCGTCGACCTCTACCAGATTCACCGCTGGGACTACGACACGCCCATCGACGTGACGCTCCGGGCGCTCGACGACGCCGTCCGGCGCGGGCAGGTGCGGTACGTCGGCGGGTCGTCGATGTGGGCCCACCAGTTCGCCGAGTCGCTGTACACGGCTGACCGACTCGGCACCGAGCGCTTCGTCACGATGCAGAACCACTACAACCTGCTCTACCGCGAGGAGGAACGGGAGATGCTGCCCCTCTGTGCGAAGGAGGACGTCGGCGTCATGCCGTGGTCGCCGCTGGCCAGGGGCTACCTCGCCCGACCGCACGAGGAGATAGAGGCGACCGTCCGCGGCCAGACCGACGAACACGCACGCAACCATCCGTACCTCCAGGCCGGCGGTCGGGAGATAAACGAGCGCGTCCAGGAACTCGCCGCCGAGTACGACGCGACGATGGCACAGATCGGACTCGCGTGGCTGTTCACCAAGGACTGGGTCGACGCTCCCATCGTCGGCACGACGAGCGTCGAGCACCTCGAGGAGGCCGTCGAGGCCCTCGACATCGACCTCGCCACGTCCGACGTCGAGTGGCTCGAGGAACCGTACGAACCCGTCCCCGTCTCGGGCCACGAGTGAGCAGTCGGTCGGTTCCCGGGTCCTTCGTCACCGACCCGTGACCGACGCCGCGACGGTTCGAATCGTCTCGTACTCGCCCTCGTCGTAGGCGACGAACCGGACGTCCGACAGGGTCGACGGCTCGAACGCGTCCAGTTCTTCGCAGATGATGCGGGCGCCGTCCGCCAGGTCGAACCCGGCGACGCCACACCCGAGCGCCGGAATCACGAGCGACTCACAGCCGAGTTCCTCGGCCGCCTCCAGCGCGTTCCGCGTCGCATCGCGGATGCTCTCGGCGGTCGCCCGTCCGTCGCCGTAGTGTGGCATCGCCGCGGCGTGGATGACGTACTCGGCGTCAAGGTCGTAAGCGTCGGTGACCGCGACCTCACCGAGGTCGACGGGCCCCTTCGACGTCGCCTCCTCGTCGATGTCTCCTCCCGCGGCGCGACGGAGCGCGCCTGCGACGCCGGACCCCATCTCGAGACTCGTCCCGGCCGCGTTGACGAGCGCGTCTGCGGACTGTGCCGCGATGTCCCCCCGTATCACCGTGAAGTCCATGTAGGTCTGTTCGTCGTCTTCACACCTCAACGTGGGGGTCAGGTGCGTCGGCCAGACGCGGCCACTCCGCCCGGGTCCAGACCCTCGTACCAGGCCCCACGCTTACGCATCTCCAGTGCGTTCTTCCGACGTAGGGCCGTCGCCCGTGACCTGTTTCCACGGTCGCACTGCCGTGGATAGCCGCCACCGTGAGAATTTTTGAAACCCTTTATTCACCCATGAGTAAATTTTTGTGCAGGGCCTCCGTAGTGTCTCGTATGGCTACCAGGACAGCACAACGGAAGGAACGAGTCCTCGTCGACGGCGAGTGGGTGGGTGGCACCGAGACCCTCGCAGTGACGGACCTCGCCGACGGCGGCCACTTCGCAGAGGTCGTCGCGGCGACCCCCGAGCAGGCGGACGCGGCGCTGGCTGCGGCCGAGCGTGCGGAGGCCACGATGCGCGAGACGACCGTCGTCGAGCGCGCCGAGTGGTGTGAAGAGATCGCGGACCGCCTCGAAGCACGCACGGAGGAACTCGCGGAGGTCATCGTCCGCGAGGCGGGCAAACCAATCTCCAGTGCACGCGGCGAGGTCGGGAGCGCCGCCGAGCGGTTCCGGCGCGCGGCCGAGGAGATCCGCCACATCAAGGGCCAGTTCCGCGAGGGCACGACCGCGGGCCACGAGGGCTGGGAGGCCATCGTGAAGCACGAACCCATCGGAACCGTGCTCTGCATCACGCCGTACAACTACCCGCTGGCGACGACGGCCTTGCAGGTCGCCCCGGCGCTCGCGGCCGGGAACAGCATCGTCCTCAAACCGGCGAGCAAGACGCCCATCAGCGGCGCCATCCTCGCCGACGTCGTGAAGGACGTCGTCCCGAAGGGCGGGTTCAACTTCGTCGCCGGGCACGGCTCCGAGATCGGTGACGTCCTCTCCGGCGACGACCGGGTCAACGCCATCGCGATGACCGGGTCCTCCGGCGCAGGCAAGCACGTCGCGAAGGAGTCCGGCATGGTCAACCTGCACATGGAACTCGGCGGCAACGCCCCGGAGGTCGTCTTCCCCGACGCCGACCTCGACGAGGCCGCCGCCGCCGCAGCGAAGGGGTCGCTGAAGTACGCCGGCCAGCGCTGTTCGGCCGTCTCCCGCGTCCTCGCACACGAGGACGTCCACGACAACCTCGTCGAACGCATCGACGAGAAGATGGACGACTGGGTGCAGGGCGACCTGTTCGACGAGGACACCGACCTCGGTCCCCTCATCTCCGAGGACCAGGCCGAGTGGGTCGAGGAACTCGTCCAGGACGCACTCGACAGGGGTGCGACCCTCGTCCGCGGCGGCGACCGCGACGGCGTCGTGTTCGAACCGACGCTGCTCGCGGACGTGCCCCACGACGCACGCATCGTCCACGAGGAGCAGTTCGGCCCTGTCTGTCCCGTCACGACCTTCGCGGACGAGGACGAGGCCGTGTCAATCGCGAACGGCGGCGACCTCGCACTCGACGCCTGCGTCTTCACGGCGGACTACGAGCGCGCGATGCGCCTCGCCGACGTCGTCGACGCCGGGGCGGTCCGCATCAACGGTGCGCCGAGTCACGGCCTCGGCGACATCCCCTTCGGCGGCAACCGGGACTCCGGCATCGGCCGCGAGGGCATCGACGCGTCCATCCACGCGTTCCTGCGCCAGAAGAGCATCGTCCTCTGAGACAGGACGTCCGTCCCCGCTGTCGATTCGGCCTCCTTTCTACCGTATCGCGACGCTCCGAGCACCAGCGTCTCAGGGGAGCTGGAACGCCGCCAGCACCGCCGACGCCGACTCGTCGGAACTGGTCCAGACGACCCGCACGTCGGCACCGCTCTCGGCGCCACCCACGTCCACGGTCACGCTGTCCCCGGCAGTGACCTCGTCGTACTCGTCCGCGAACTGGGTTCCGGTGGCGGTCCCGGCGACCGTGACGGTGAGCCGGTTCGCGTCGGCGCTGTCGCCGCCCTGGTGGACGACGGTGACCGCCTCTGCGTCGGGGCCGTACTCGAACGCGAAGGAGATTCGCGGTACCCTGGTCTGACCTTCGGTCTCCGACACCGACGTCCCCTCACCGGACCCCGACTGGCCGCCGCCGTAGAGGTCGAACTCGTCCGTGGCGACCGTCCCGGTCGTCGCCACGACGCGGCCCTCGACGGTCCCCTCGAACCCGGTGTAGTTGGACGGGACGACCTGGGTGGCGAAGTGGTCCGTGAACGCCGCGGGGTCGGCGACCTCACCCTCGGGATACGTTGCCGCCGCGGTGAACGTCGTCTGCTCCCGGCCGAATCGCCACCCGTAGGAGATGCCCGTCGACCCCTCGAGGGGGCCCCATCTGCTCGTCGCCCGGCGCGGGTCCGTACTTGCGAGCCGAAGGTGTGCGTCGCCGACACCGTCGTACAGGGTGGGCAGGTCCTCGTCGCTCTCGAACGCCCGGGATTCGTCACCCGCCCGCGCTGCGAGGACGGCTTCGACGGCGGTCGTGTCGGTCTCTTCGGCGGAGACTGTGGCGGTCTCGGTCTCCTCGACGGCAGTCGGGGACTCGGCTTCGACAGTAGCTGTGGCGGTCTCCTCGACGGCAGTCGGTGACCCGGCTTCGACGGTTGCCGTGGCGGTCTCTTCGGCGGCGGTCGTGTAGTCGGCGGCGATGGCGTGGACGACCGTGCCGTCCACGACCGCGACGGCCGACCGAACTCCGTCGAGGTCGCCCTCGTAGAGGGTCGTGGAACCGTACTGTCCGGCGCTTTCGAGTCCCGCGTCGACCACCGCGTCGACGAGCGTGGCGTCGTCGAGGGTCGTCCGGGTCAGGGTGACCGGTGCCGAGTTCATACGGAGAACCTCGACCGTCTCCTCCTCGGCGACGATGCCGCTCAGGTCGCGACGGAGGAGGTGGTTCGTGAGGGCGTCGTACGAACCGGTGGGGAGCACGTCCCGGAACGACCGTATCGAGTCGAGGTCGAGGTGGAACAGCGTCGTCTCGTCGGCCGTCTCGAACGCGTCTGCCGTCGGCACCCAGAGGCGCAGGTCGCTGGTCCGGAGGTCGGTCCCGGTGGTCGACTCCCGTTCGGTGTCGTCCGGTCCGGCGCCGACGCCGGTGTCGTCGACGCAACCGGCGACGGACAGCGCTGCCGCGGTGGTTCCGAGGCTCGTCACGAAGCGTCGTCTGGAGGGCCCGCTCATGTGTCGGTTTACAGACTGGTCGTACAAAGGAATTGTGTTTCTAGAGACGTATCGACCGGGGAAAAATAGCTCCGGCTCGGTGCGATTCCCGGGGCGTCACCACTCCGCCACGCTCCCGTCGTCGCGCCGCCAGACCGGGTTGTGCCACTCCGGGTCCCGCGTCGCATCCGCCAGCGCCGACTCGTCGACCTCGACGCCGAGTCCAGGCCCGTCGGGCACCGAGACGAACCCGTCCTCGTAGTCGAACACCGACGGGTCGGCCACGTAGTCCAGCACGTCGGCCGACTCGTTGTAGTGGATGTCCAGGCTCTGCTCCTGGATGAGCGCGTTCGGGGCGACGGCGTCGACCTGCAGGCACGAGGCCAGCGCGACGGGACCGAGGGGGCAGTGCGGTGCGAGCGACACGTCGTAGGCATCCGCCAGGTCGGCGATTCGTTTACACTCCGTGATGCCCCCGGCGTGGGAGAGGTCCGGCTGGACCACGTCGACCGCCCCCGATTCGAGCAGCGGTTTGAAGTCGCTCCGGTGGTAGCAGCGCTCGCCCGTCGCGATGGGTACCGTCGTGTGCTCGGCGATGGCCGGGAACGCGTCGTCGTACTCCGGCAGGACCGGTTCCTCCACGAAGAACGGGTCGTACGGTTCGAGCGCCGCGACGAGTCGCTTCGCCATCGTCTTCGAGGCGCGCCCGTGGAAGTCGACGCCGACGTCCACCTCGGGACCGACCGCCTCCCTGACGGTCCGGAGTCTGTCGGCGGCGGCGTCGACCGCCGCCGACGTGTCGAGTCGGCGGAGGTCGGCCGTCGCGTTCATCTTCAGGGCGGTGAACCCCTCGTCGACCTGCTCACGGGCGGCGTCGGCGACGTCTGCCGGCCGGTCTCCGCCGACCCACTGGTACACCCGGACGCGGTCCCGGACCGGGCCGCCGAGCAGGACGTGGACCGGCGCGCCGAAGTGCTTGCCGCGGATGTCCCACAGCGCCTGGTCGATGCCGGCCAGCGCCGAGGAGAGGACCGGGCCACCGCGGTAGAAGCCGCCGCGATACAGCCGTTCCCAGTGGTCCGCGACGGGGAGGGGGTCCTCCCCGAGCAGGTAGTCTTCGACGAGTTCCTCCACCGCCGCCCGGACCGTGTGTGCCCGTCCCTCGACGACGGGTTCGCCCCACCCGACGGTGCCGTCGGCCGTCTCCAGACGCAGGAAGAGCCACCGCGGCGGGACCGGGTACAGTTCGTAGTCGACGAGTTCCATCGGTTCGGGCGTCGGTCCCGCGCCACTTGGGGGTGTCGACGTCGGGGGGCGTGGCGGACCACTTTTCCCCAGCGCTGCCGAACCGACCCGCGTGCAACCCGACCCCGCTCTCGCCGCCCGACGGTACGTCCTCGACGAGCACGGGGCCCTCGTCGACGGCGTCGCAGAGTGCGCGGACCGCGTCGCCGCCGCGTGGGAGGGCCCGCCGACCGAGCGTGCCGGCGTCGTGGAACCGTTCTCGGCCGTCCTCGCGGACGCCGGACTGCTGGAGCGCCTCCCCGACGTCCTCGCGGGGGCCGTCGACGCGGCCGGCTACGACCTGCGTGCGTCGCCCGTCGCTGCACCGCCGTACGTGACCGTCACCAGCACCGGCCCGGTCTGCCGGGCGACGGTGGCCGACGAGCGTCTCGTCCTCCGGTTCGACCACTTCCGCGTGGAGCGAGCAGCGACCGACGGCGACCGGGGAACCCGGTACGTCCGCCGTGACTGCGACCCAACCGAGGCCGTCTCGGTCGCCCTCCGGGAGTAGGACCCGCCGGGTTACCGACCGACGAACTCGGGGTCCTCGTCCCCGAAGAACGCGGCGTAGCCGGCCTCGTAGTCGTCGGTTCCGGCGAGTCGCGCGATGGTGTCCTTCTCGGCCGAGAGCTGTGCAGAGAGCGAGCGCTCGTGCGAGCGCGCCAGCAACCGCTTGATGTTCGAATAGGCCTTCGTCGGGCCGTGTGCGAGGTCGTCGGTGACCTCCTCGACGCGCTCGTCGAAGTCGTCGGCCCCGACCGTCTCGGTCACGAGGCCGATCTCGTCCGCCTCGTCGGCGGGAATCGGCTCGTCGAGGAGCGCCAGTTCCCGGGCGCGCCTGTAGCCGAGGAGTCGCGGCAGGAACCACGTCGACCCGCCGTCGCCGGAGAGGCCGATTCGGGGGTAGGTGAACTCGAACCGGGCGTCCTCGTGGGCGACGACGACGTCCGACGCGAGGGCGAGGCCGAGGCCGCCACCGGCCGCCACGCCGTCGACGGCTGCGACGGTCGGTTTGGGTGCCGAGGCGAGCGTCTCGACCGCCCTGTGGAGCGGCGTCGCCACGGCGTCGAGGCGCTTCGCGTCCGTCTCGTCGCCCTCGTACGTCGAGAGGTCGGCCCCGGTGCAGAACGCCGGCCCGTTCGCCGCGAGCTGGATGCACCGGACGTCGTCGTCCTCGGCGAGGCCGGTCACGGCGGCGCGGAGGTCCCGCGCCGTCGCCGCGTCGAGGGAGTTGTACGATTCGCCCCGGTCGAGGGTGACACGGCCGACGCCATCGCTCCGGTCCACGACTACGTGGTCGTACTCGGTCATGTCAGTGTGTGGGCGTGGCGTCGTGAAAAATCCGCCGAGGCGGTTCAGGGGGTTTAATAGGTCACCCTGTAACCAGTCGGAGTATGGAGCACGTGGACGTGGCCATCGTCGGTGGTGGGCCAGCCGGGACCAACGCCGCCATAGAGGCGGCCTCCCACGGTGCGGACGCCGTGGTGCTGGAGAAAGGCGTCCCCAGGGCAGACCGGGACGGGCTCGGCCCGGATTCGACCGACGCCGCCGGGATGCTCGACTACTGGATAGACATCATGGAGCTCGACGTCGATGAACTGCCCGAGGGCGTCGTCCTGCAGGAACTCGACAGCGTCGACTTCGTCGGCCCGGCGACGACGACGACGATGGAGCAGACGGGCATCGACTCCTCGTACGACCGGTTCGGGTTCACGTTCCAGCGTGCCCGGATGGACGACTGGTTGCGCGACCGGGCCGAGGCCGAGGGCGCGGAGTACCGCGTCGGCGTCTCGGTGAAGTCGGTCGACTCCGACCTCGACGAGGAGTACCGCCACACCGTCACGCTGGCCGACGGCGAGAACGTCGCGGCACGGAACCTCGTCCTCGCGGACGGCCCCCAGCGAACCGTGACGATTCCGACCCTCGACCAGTTCATGCCCGAGGGTCGGAGCGTCGCCGACCAGATGGCCTCGACGAAGGCGAACCACATCGCCTACCAGGAACACCGCGAGTTCCCCGAGGAGGTCTTCGAGGAGAACAAGCTGAAGTTCTGGTGGGGCTGGATGCCGGGCGAGACGGCCTATCCCTGGGTCTTCCCCAACGACGGCAACGTCGCGCGCGTCGGCCTGACGATGCCCATCGGGATGCGCATGGAAGACGTCGAGAACCCGGAGGGCTACCGACTGCTCGAACCCGACGACGAAAGTCTGCCCCGTGCAGGGGAGTACGTCCGCCGCCTCCTCGAGACACTCTACGGAGACGAGTACGACGTCGAGGAGGACTTCCCGCTGGTCGAGGACCGCGGCAAGTCCGGCGGCACCGAGACGTACCCCATCTCCTCGACGCGCCCCATCGACTCGCCCGTCGGGGCGGGCATCGCCGTCGCTGGCGGTGCGATGGGCACCACCTCGGCGTTCCACGAGGGGGGCTACCACGTTGCCTCCCGGACCGGGAAGATAGCCGGCCGTCTCGCCGCCGTCGACTCGCTCGACCGGTACAACGACGTCTGGAAGGACGCCATCGGCGAGGAACTCGTGCGAAACATCACGTTCGCGGACCTCGTCGCCGACTACGGCCCCGACGACTGGGACCGCACCTTCCGGACGGCGAACAAGCTGATAGATTCGTCTGCGACCGACCTGTTCAGGACCCGGCTCTCCGGCGGCTTCAGCGGCCTCAAACTCGTCACGAGGTACAAACTGCACAAGCGTCGCCTCCTCCGGGGCGGGTACGTCCAGATCAGCGAGGACGAGTACCGCGTCTGAGCGCCGGTCCCCGGCGGTTTCTGGCGGTCGTCGTACGAACGGTGAGCCTGGCCCTCGCCGACCCGCCTCCAGACCCGCAAGACCTTACCTCGTCGGCCGACTACGGTCGGACGCGTGCCATCAGTCCCCGCCCGAGCAGACCCACTTCGGGAGCGATGATACGGCGGAGAACCCAGGCACGCGACACTGCACTGCTGGTCGCGCGAGCGGCCCGCCGAATCGGCTGCCGTCGATTCGGAACCCGGCGGCACTGGCAGCGTCGCCCGCCCGGCACGAGGGTTTCCCGGTCGACTCGGCACGCCGCCACGGGATGAGACCGGTCGTTAGTGTTCCGGGCGCACATCGTTATACGTATCAAACACGTTTCTAGAACGACGAGAAGACGTCGTCCGTAGCGTTTCGGGTCGGAGACGGTTCCACGAGCTCTCCCCTTCGTTTATCGGGGAGTCTACCGTAGCACGCAGTATGGGAGAACTCGAAACCGAGGCCGAGATGACACGGGCAGAAATCGCGTCGTACCTCCGCGAGTTCGCCGACCAGTTCGACGGCGGCGGTGACGTGACGCTCGAACTCGGCGGCCAGCAGGTCCGAGGGAATCCGACGGACCCGGTGACGGTCAAACTGGAGGGCGAATCGGACTGGTCCGAGGGCGACACCGAGGCGAAACAGAGCATCGAGTTCGAGTTCGTCTGGTGGCGCGACGCCCGGACGGCGGACGAGGGAACGCTGGACGTCAGTACCGGAGGAGCGTGAGGCCGGCCCACCGTCCCTGGACACCGTCACCATGTACGACCGAATCCTCTTCCCCACGGACGGGAGCGAACCGGCAGATTCAGTCCTCGACTACGCACTCCAGATAGCGTCCGAACACGGGGCCACGCTCCACGTCCTCAACGTCGTAGACACCAGCCAGGACAGCCTCACCCGAGTCCGGGAGGACGTAGTCGACGTCCTGGAGCAGGAAGGGAACGAGATAGTGGACGAAGCAGCAGAGCGCGTGAGTGAGCGCGGCATCTCCGTCGTCCCGGAGGTGGTCCAGGGCGACCCGTACACGTCCATCGTCGAGTACAGCGACCGGGTCGGCGCCGACCTGATCGTGATGCCGACCCACGGTCGGCACGGGCTGGAGCGGTTCCTCCTGGGAAGCGTGACAGAACGCGTCATCAACTCGGCCGAAGTGCCCGTGGTCGTGGTCAATCCCGACAGGGAGCGCCCACTCGTCTACCCGTGCCGGAACCTTCTCGTTCCGACGGACGGCAGCCGTGGCGCAGCACTCGCGTTGACCGAGGGCATCGCGGTTGCGAAAGCGACCGGTGCGACGCTGCACCTGCTTCACGTCGTCGAGACGGGTCGGCTCGGTCCCGACGCCCGGTCCGACATGGAGGAGGACGAATCGACGGTCCGAGCGAACGAAATCGTCACGGACGCCACCGAGACTGCAGAAGCGGCGTCCCTCCATACCGTCGTGGGTCAGGTCGAATACGGTGTCCCGTCCGAGGAGATTCCGGCCTACATCGACGCGAACGCGATCGACCTCGCTATCCTGGGTACGCACGGGGAGACGGACTTCAGCCGATACATGATGGGCGGTGTCAGTGCCAAGATCGTCCGAACGTCACCGGTTCCGGTGATGTGGGTGCGTGAGCCGGAGACCAGCGGTTGACGGGCCATCTGGACGTGACTCCAGCAGTCACTCGCCGTCGACACGCACGGAGCCAGTCCTGTCTGCGTCACCCGTTCGGAGTCACGGTTATGCGGACAGCACCCGCATTTTCACCCAGTACAATCATGGCCGACACCCGGACACCACCGGACCCGACTGCGTTCCCGTCGGGGGACCCACTGGCGGAACAGGCAGAGTTCCTCCTCAGATACGCGGTTCTGGCCCCCTCGAGCCACAACTCACAGCCGTGGGCGTTCGAAGTCGCGGACGGTTCGATAGCGGTGTACGCCGACGCGTCTCGTCAGCTCGACGTCGCCGACCCCGACGGCCGGGAGCTGTATCTGAGCGTCGGGTGTGCGCTCGAGAACCTCTCGGTCGCGGCCGAGCGGTTCGGACTCGAGTACACAGTCGAGTACGCGTCGGTCGATGCGCCCGAACCGTCGAGCGAGGACGGACTCCTGCACGTCGCTACGGTCCGACTCGACTCGCCCGCGTCGCCCCCCGGACCCGAGTCGGCGCTGTTCGACGCCATCGCGGAACGCCACACGAACCATCGGCCGTTCGACGACAGGCCCGTCCCCGAGTCGCTCCGCTCGCGGTTCGAGCACTACGCGAAAGCGGAGGGACTGGGACTCGAACTGGTCACCGACTCGATGCGACGGGAGGAGATTGCGTTGTTGCAGACCCGTGCCGACGAGCGACAGTTCGACGACCCGGCGTACCGCGAGGAACTGGCCTACTGGATCGGAACGGGCGCACTCGGTGCGAACTGGTTGACGGCCCGGATCGGCCAGTTGGCCGTCCGCCATCTCGACGTCGGCGAACGCGAAGGGCGGACGAACTCGAAACTCGTCACGAGTGCGCCCGTGATCGCCGTCCTGACCGCGAACTCGGACGACGCGGTGACCTGCCTGAAAGCGGGGCGGGTGTTCGAGCGCATCGCACTGGCCGCCGAGAGCGAGGGCCTCGCGGTCCATCCGATGAGTCAGATACTGGAGGTGGACGAACTTCGCGACGACCTGACGACGCTCCTCGAACTCGGGGCGGAGACGCCCCTGCACCTCTTCCGTCTCGGGTACGCCGAACCGGACTCGACTCGAACCCCCCGCCGGCCGGTCGAAGAAGTGCTGCTGTGACGTGGTCGCGGTCGTGACGTGTGCTCGATAACTACTAATTACGAGAGGTCGTGTGGTCTGTTACCAGGCATGTGTCCCGGACCGAACGAGCCCGGCCCGGCGTTCGAGGACGTCCAGTTCCTCACCGGGTCGGCGAATCGCGTCGAGGTGCTGACGGCGCTGACGGACGGCCCCGTCGACCGTCGCGACCTCCGGGACGACGTCGGCATCTCGCAACCGACGACGAGTCGGACCCTCGCCGAGTTCGAGGAGCGAGGGTGGGTCACGCACGACGGTCGACGGTTCCGGACGACGCCACTCGGGACGCACGTCGCCGAGTCGGTGGCGTCCTTCGTCGAGGAGATGGAGTCGGCCCGTCGACTCGCCGACGTCGTGCAGTGGTTCCCGGAGGAGGGATTCGGGTTCGACCTCGACCGACTCGCGACGGCGGACGTGGTCTCGGTCAGCGAGGGCGACGTCGGTGCGCCGGTCGCCCACCTGGCCCGGCAACTGGCGGGCGCGACGAACGTTCTGGCGCTCTCACACGGCATCACGAGTTCGCTCATGCGGGCGTGGCCCGCCGGGTCCCCGGGGAGCGACCGGACCGTACGCTGGGTGTTCGGCCCGGCCGTCCTCGACGTCCTGCGGGCGGACCCGGAGATGGCGACGCGTGCGCGACGGGCGGTCGAATCCGGCGGCGTGGACTACTTCTGTTACGATGGCGAGGTCCCGTTCAACGTCGTCGTCACCGACGACACCGTCAACCTGTGTCTGACCGGGGGGTCCGGGGCCCCGAACGCGGAGATACAGACCGACGACGCGGCGGTGCTGGCGTGGGCCGAGTCGACCATCGAGGCGTATCGACGGGACGCGACGCCGGTCACGCCCGACGTACTCGACGCCTGACGGTATTCACGGCGTGAATCGGATTCGGTGGGAATCGCTATCTGGCCGCGCGCCCGACCTGCTGACGACTCGGCCGGCACGAGCAGTCCCGTCCCGGCGGGACGCCGGGCGAGGATTCACCGACCATGTTCCACTCGACTACTCACCCGTGGACGCCGAGTGCGACCGTCGTGGGCCGTCACCTCGACCGGTCGCCGTGTTCGCCTGCCAGCCGACGAGCAGTCCGCCTGGACGGGCGGTGGTGGCGATGACGGACCGACCGCTCCGACGCTACGCAGTCCTCGGGTACGGGTGGGCCGCGTACCTGCTCGCACTGGCGGCGATCCTCTACGCCGTCGGGTTCCTCGCCAACGTGGCCGTCCCGAAGTCGGTCGACGCCGGGGCGGGTCTCTCGGCCGGAGACCCGGTGGTCGTCGACCTGGCGCTCGTCGGAGCGTTCGGTCTCCAGCACAGCCTCATGGCCCGACCGTGGTTCAAGGACCCGTGGACGCGACTCGTCCCCGAACCGGTCGAACGCAGCACGTACGTCCTCCTCGCGAGCGTCACGCTCCTCGGCGTGATGTGGGGGTGGAACCCGCTCCCGGAGACGGTGTGGCAGGTCGACGGACCCGGGGCAGCCGTCCTCTGGGCGGTCTACGCGTCGGGGTGGGTCCTCATGTTCGCCGCCGTGAACGCCATCGACAGGGACGACCTCATGGGGTTGCGGCAGGTCACCGCCTACTTCGAGGGGCGAACTCCGGACCCGCTCGGGTTCCAGACGCCGACCCTCTACCGGTTCGTCCGCCACCCCATCGTGACCGGGTTCCTGCTGGCGTTCTGGGTGACGCCGGACATGACCGTCGGCCACCTCGTGTTCGCCGCCGGCACGACCGGCTACGTGCTCGTCGGCGTCAAACTGGAGGAGCGCGACCTGGTCAGGGCTTTCGGCGACCGATATCGACGGTACCGCGACGACGTCCCCATGCTCGTGCCCCGACCGTGGCGGTCCGTCCCGCCGGCGCTCTCCGACGAGGGCGACGATGTCCGGTGACGACGCCGGTAGTGACGGTCGGCCGCCCGTCAAGAAGTACGGTCCTGGCGACGCGGCGGACGTCCACCGGTGGTCCGGGGGACTCACGTGGATCGCCCATCCGGACGAGACGATGCACCGGGCGAGCCACGCCCTCGCAGTCGGGCCGGACGGGGCCCCGGTCGTCGGACGAGACCCGCCGTCCGACGCGGCCGTCTGGTTAGTCGAACCCATCCACGTCGACGGACTCGACGAGTTGCTGGCCGAACTCGGGACGGTCGCGGGCGTGGTCGTGCTCGCGGGCCTGCACCGGCGGGACAACACGACGATAGCCGACCGTCACGACGTCCCGGTGTACCTCCCCGGGACAGTCGCGGGCTTGCGACGGCGCATCGACGCCCCGGTCGAGGTGTTCGAGGGCCGTCTCCCGGGGACGACGTACCGCGCCGTTCCCGTCCTCGACGGCGTCCCCTGGAGCGAGGCGGTCCTGTACGACGAGGGGACGGGCACGCTGGTCGCGACGGAGGTGCTGGTGACGAGCGACCGTGCGACCGGCAGGGGAGAACCGCTGTCGGTCGGTCCGTACGCCCGGCTTCAACCGCCACGGGCGGAACTCGGCGACCTGCACGTCGAGCGCGTCCTCGTCGGTCACGGTGCGCCGCTGTGTGACGACGCCCGGTCGGCGCTCGACCATGCACTTGCACGCTCGTTCCGGGGGATACCGGGGTATCTGCTCGACGACGTGGCGTTCATGCTGCGTGCCGGATACGTCGCGATGCGGGACTGACGGACCCGGTCGCAACGACCCGTCACTCCACCGTCGCCAGCACCTGTTCCCTGGCCACCTGCCCGAGCAGGACGAGGACGGGGACGAACAGCACGCCAGCGACGACGAAGGGAGACCAGTAGGCGACGACGACGTACAGCAACCCGGCGACGGCCGGGCCGACCGTCCGGGCGAGACTGCCCGCCGACTGGGTGAGGCCGAACGCACCGCCCTGCTCGTCTGCCTCGACGTTCAACGACACCAGTGCGTTGAGCGAGACGTTCGTGAGCGCGTTGCCGAACGCCAGCGGCGTCGAGACGAGCGCCAGCGCGACGCCGCCGGACTCGACCGGGCCGAGCGCCGGGACGAACGACCACGAGAGCGAGAAGGGGACGAGTGCCAGCGTCACCACCTGGACGCCGGCACCGGTCAGCGCCAGGCGGTACTCGCCGAAGCGGTCGGTCAGTGGACCGATGAGGCCGCCCTGGATGACCGCGATGAGTACGCCGATGTACGTGAGGAGGACGGCGTTGGCGGCGGTACCGTAGCCGAGACGGTCGTTCGTGAGGAAGATGAACTGGCTCTCGAACGCCGAGAAGGCGAAGGAGGCCAGGAAGAACGAGAGGACGAGCGCCCCGACGTCCGGCGACCGGACGGCGTCGAACAGCCGTCTGAGCCGGGATTCGTCGGCCGACCCTGTCGCCGGTGTGCGCCGACGTGGTTCGGGGAGGACGAGGAAGGCGAGCACGAGGTTGACCGCCGAGAGGAGAGCCGCCGTGAACGACGGCATGGTGAACTCGGTCACCGGGACGACCGCCGGGAGGACGTCCCGGAACAGGTCGAGGACGAACGGACTCGACACCACGCCCGCGATGGCCGGCCCGAAGACGAACCCGAGTCCGAACGCCGCGCCGAGGATGCCGAGGCCCTTCGCCCGGTCCTCCGGGGGCGTGATGTCCGCGATGTAGGCGTTCGCCGTGGCGATGTTCCCGCCCATCGCACCGGCGAGGGCCCGGGCGACGAACAGCACGACGAGTCCGTTCGTGGCACCGGTGAGCGTCCCGAGTTCGCCCGCGAGACCGAACAGCGTCCACACGACGACGCTCCCCGAGAGCGAGACCAGGAGGACGGGGCGCCGGCCGCGTTCGTCGGAGAGGCGGCCGAGCACCGGCGCGCCGACGAACTGGAACAGCGAGTAGGTGGCGATGAGGAGGCTGCCGACGAACTCGTTGGCGCCGAAGAACTTGGCGTACAGCGGGATGACGGGGATGAGGATGCCGAACCCGAGCAGGTCGATGAAGATTACGAGAAAGAGCGTCCCGACGACCCGTCGTCGGGTCTTGCCGGCCCCCTCGACGACGTCGTCGTCGTCGTCGGCCACGTCGTCCTCCGGAGCGTCGTCGGAGGCGGAACGGTTAGTCACACCTACACGATGCGGACACCCCCCAGATAGCTGTTGCGCTGGCGACGCCGCCATGAGCCAGCGTGAAGGTGCAGGGACGCGTCTGTGAGGTATGGACAGACCGGAGTACGGGCGGGACGCGCCCGTCCAGCACTCGTGGCCCGACCTGACGTGTTACGGGTGTGGGCCGGCCAACGAGCGGGGGCTACAGTTACAGAGCTACCTCGGGCCGGACGACGAGCGCCTGGTCGCGACCGTCGACCCCGACGCGACGTTCAACTCCGGCGCGCCGAACGTCATGTACGGCGGTCACGTCGCCTCCCTGCTGGACTGTCACTCTATCTGGACGGCCATCACGTTCGCGTACCGTGCGGCGGACCGCTCCCTCGGGAGTTCACCCCGCATCGGCTACGTGACGGGCCGACTGCGCGTCGACTACCGCGCGCCGACGCCCCTCGACCGACCGGTACACCTCCGGGCGTGGGTCGACGGGGACGTGGGTCGGAAGACGACGGTCCGGAGCGAACTCGGTCCCGTCGGGGAGACCACCGCGAGCGGGGAGGTGCGCGCAGTCAGGGCCGACCCGGACGAGGACACACACCACCGACGGGCGGACCGGCCTGCCGGGGGCACCCCGTCCGACCGCGGTGACGCCGACGACGGATGAGCCTCCGCCCCGGGTTCGACGAGGGCGTCAGGACGATACTCCCGCTGGTTCCCGCCACGGCGTCCGTCGGACTGGCGGCCGGCGTCGCCGCGCCAGCCGCGGGGCTCACGCCCGTCCAGTCCGTCGCGATGTCCGTGGCCGTCTACTTCCCGTCGGTGATGCTGGCGGCGCTCGAACTGCTCACCGCCGACGTGCCCGCGTTCGTCGTGGTCGTCACGTCGCTCGTCGTCGGCATCCGGGTCGTGATACTCAGCCTCTCCATCGCCCCCTACTTCGACCGGTTCTCGACCCCGTGGAAGCTGGTGCTCGCGTACTTCCTCTGGACGCCCGTGTACGCCCTGACCGTCGAGCGCTTCGTCGACGACCCGACGGGCGACGTCCGGGGGTACTACCTCGGCCTGGCAGCGCCACTCTGGGTGACCGTCCAGCTATCGGTGGTCGCCGGGACCGTCTTCAGCACGACCGTCCCACCCGGGTTACAGTTGACCTTCATCGTCCCGCTCGCCTTCATCGCGCTCGTCGTCCGGTTCCTGACCGACCGGTCGTCGAAAGCCGCCGCCGTGGTCGGCGGCGTCGTCGCCGTCCTCGCCGGGGGCGTCCCGCTCGGACTCGGTATCGTCGTCGCCACCGTCGGTGGGACGGTCGCGGGCGTGATCGTCGAACGGAGGGGAGGTACCGGATGACCCAGCCAGCGCCCGCAGCGACGTCCGTCTGGACGCTCATCGCCGTCATCGGCGTTCTGACGTTCGCGCTCAGGCTGTCGTTCATCCAGCTGTCCGACAGGGTGGACGCGTTCCCGCCGCAGGTCGTGGCGGCGCTGAAGTTCGTCCCGGTGGCCGTCCTCTCGGCACTGATACTGCCCGCCCTCGTCTCCGTCGACGGACCGGTGGTGAGCGGTCTCGTCAACGCCCGGTCGGTCGCCGGGGCCGTCGCTACCGTCGTGGCCTGGCGAACGAGGAGCATGACGGCGACGATCGCCGTCGGGATGGGCGTGCTCTGGAGCGTCCAGTTCCTCGTCGGCTGACGGCGTCACGCGGTCCGCGACGCCCGCCTCGGTGGGGCCGTCCGGGGGTCACCCCTGTCCGACCATCGACTCCTCGTCCTCCCACTCGCGCTCGCGGAGTTCGTACTTCTGGACCTTCCCGGTCGCGGTCGTCGGGAGTTCCTCGACGAACTCGACGTACGAGATGGCCTTGAACCGGGCGACGCGTTCGGCGACGAACTCCTTGAGTTCGTCCTCGTCGACGTCGGCGTCCTCGGTGGGGACGACGAACGCCTTCGGCGTCTCCCCCCACTTCTCGCTGGGTGCCGGGATGACGGCCGCCTTCGACACCGCCTCGTGGTCGTAGAGGACGTCCTCCAGTTCGATACTGGAGATGTTCTCGCCGCCGGAGATGATGATGTCCTTCTGGCGGTCCTGGATGGAGACGAACCCGTTCTCGTCCCACGTCGCGAGGTCGCCCATGTGGTAGTAGCCCTCCAGCCGTTCGGTGAACGCCTCCTCGGTCTCCTCGGGTTTGTTCCAGTAGCGGTCCATGACCTGGTTCCCGCGGACGACGATCTCTCCGATGGTGGACCCGTCCCGGGGGACGTCCTCGCCGTCGTCGTCGACGACGCGGATCTCGGTGCCGAGGTAGCCGATACCCTGGCGCTTCACGAGGTCGAACCGCTCGTCGTCGGTCTTGCCGGCGAGGTGTCGCGGCGCGTGCGAGGTGGTGATGAGCGGCCCCGTCTCGGTCGCACCGTAGACGTGCATGAGCGTCCACCCGAACTCGTTCTCGACGGTCCGGACCGTGGACTCGGGCGGTGCCGAGCCGGCCGTCGCCGCACGTACCGGGTTCGCGCCGGTCGTCGCGACGTCGTGGTTCCCGTAGTACTCCATGAGCATGTTGAGGACGGTCGGTGCGGCACAGAGGTAGGACACGTCCTCGGTCTGGATGACGTCGAAGACGCTCTCGGCGTCGACCCCGCGCGTGCAGACGTGGGTCGCACCGTTCCCCGTGATGGAGTAGATGTGTCCCCAGCCGTTCACGTGGAACATCGGCAGCGTCCAGAGGTAGACGTCGTCGTCCGCGATCTCCAGGTGAGCCGTGATGAGGTAGGAGTGGATGGTCTCTGCACGGTGGGTGCGACAGACGCCCTTCGGGTCGCCGGTCGTCCCCGAGGTGTAGTTGATGGTGATGACCTCGTCCTCGCTCATCTCGGGGCGGTCGTACTCGGCGCCCGCGTCGGCGACGACGTCGTCGAACGACTGCCAGTCACCCTCGACGGCGTCGACGTCGTTCGTCACGAAGACCTCGGTCGGCACCTCGTCTCGGATGGCCTCGATGCGGTGTGCGTACTCGTAGTCGGCGTAGATGGCCGTCACGCCGGCGTCGTTCAGGATGTACTCGTAGTCGTCGGGCGTCAGCCGGTAGTTGAGTGGCGTGTGGACCGCACCGGCCTGCATCGTGCCGTAGGCGGCCTCCAGCTGGTAGTGCGTGTTCGGGTCCAGCACGGCGACGCGGTCGCCCTTCTCGACGCCTTCGGACTGCAGGAAGGCGGCGAACCGGTCCGCACGGTCGCCGAACTCCTCGTAGGTGAAGCGCTCGCCCGTCGTCGCGACGATACCGGTCTCGTCGGCGTAGTGTCTCCGTGCCCGGTCCAGGGAGTCGGTCACCAGCAGTGGCTTGTGCATGATTGATTGTTGCGTTCATCTGTGTTCAATCCTGCGCGTCTGTTCAATAGTTACCGGAGAAATGACGGACGTCCCGAACGGACACACGGAATCGCCCGGACAGAAGCGTCTCCACGGCCCAGGCGCCACCCTACAGGTCGAGGAACTCCTCGGCGTTCTCCCAGAGTATCTTGCGCTGGACCGACTCGGGGAAGTCGAGTTCGGCGAACTGGTCGAGCCACGTCGCGGGGTCGAGCATCGGGTAGTCCGTCCCGAACATGACCTTGTCCTTCAGCAGGGTCTTCGCGTAGTGAAGCACCTGGTCGTCGATGTAGGCGGGCATCCACCCGGAGAGGTCCATGTAGACGTTGCCCTTCTGCTGGCAGATGGCGAGTTGTTCCTTCTCCCACGGGAACGCCGGGTGTGCGATGAGTATCTGGAGGTCCGGGTGTTCGGCGGCCACGTCGTCGATGAGCATCGGGTTCCCGTACTTTATCTTGAGGCCGCGACCGCCCGGCGCACACGCGCCCAGCGTGGAGTTCCCGCCGTGGAAGACGACGGGGACGCCGAGGTCCTCGATGGTCGACCAGAGTTCCTCGTGTTCCGGGTCGCTCGGGTCGAACCCCTGGGCGATCTGCTGGAACTTGAAGCCGACGAGGTCCAGGTCCTCGACGCACCGGCGGGCCTCCTCGACGCAGTCGTCCTTCAGGGGGTCGACCGACCCGAACCCGACGAAGAAGTCGTCGTACTCGTCGCGCACCTCGGCGACGTAATCGTTCGGGACGGGCGGGTTGCCCGTGTTAGTCTCGGCGTCCCAGCCGAGCAGGACGGCCCTGCCGATGCCGGCGTCGTGGTACTCCGCTATCATCTCCTCGTAGGAGTTCGGGACCATCTCCTTGCCGAACCGGCGGGCGGCGTCCTGCATCATCTCGCCACCGGCGTCGAAGAGGAACTCCTCCGTCGGCTGGTGGGCGTGGGTGTCGATGATGCGCGGTTCGTCCGGGTCGACGACGCTCGGCAGGGTCATGCTCTGGACTCCGACTGGCAACCGAAAAAGCGTTCGTGTTTCCGCGCCGCCTCAGACCGACGTCACCAGTTCGAGCACGTAGCCGTCCGGGTCCTCCACGAACGCGATTCGCAGGTCGAGTTCGTCGAGGGTCTCCGGCCCGCGGTGGATGCGGTCGTCGTCGAGCGCCGACACCGCCTCGTCCACGTCGGGGACGGAGACGCCGAGGTGGTCGGTGTCCCCGGGGTCCACCGACCCGTCGGCCTCGACGAACTGGAAGACTGGCTGGTCGTCGACGCCGACGAACGTGTCCGAGACGACGTCGCTCTCCTCGTACGCGTCGAGCGGTTCGTAGCCGAAGACGTCCCGGTAGAACGCGAGGGAGTCCTCGAGGTTCGAGACGCGAATCGCCGCGTGGTCCATCGTCATACGGGGTGATTCTCGGCGAGACGGATAGTTCTAGCTCAGGGGTGACCGGGCTTCTCGCCGTAGTAGTCCCGCCGTTTGAACATGAACTTCATGTCGCCCTGGAGCAACACCTCGTCGTCCTGGTTCCGCGTCTCGGAGTCGATGACCACGAGGCCGGCGTCCTCGCGGGAGTCGAACTCCTTCTTCTCGGTGACCTCGAACTCCGAGGAGATGGTGTCCCCGATGGTCAGGGGGTTCGGCACGTCCATGTAGTTCATCCCGAGGAACGCGATGACCGTCCGCTCGACGAAGCCACAGCGCTGGACCATTCCGGTCGTCAGGATGAACGTCATCGGCCCGTGACCGATGCGCTCGCCGAAGGGGCCCTCCTCGGAGTACTCGGCGTTGGTGTGCAGTTCCGTCCAGTCGTCGGCGAACATCGAGTGGAAGACGAAGTCGGACTCCGTGACCGTCCGTCCGGCGCTCTGGAACGTCTTCCCGACCTCCATGTCCTCGAAGTAGTGCGGTTCGTAGCTGTAGGCCATGCCCGGGCATTCGGAGGGGGTGCAAGTAACGATTGCCTTCTCGGCGAGGGATGGGAGGGGGCGCCGCCGCTGGTTCGTCACGCGGTCGAAAGAATCGTGGTCGGACGACGGTCCGTCGGCGTCAGTACTGCGCTTCTTCGTAGCTCTCGGTGGTCGCACCGGGTCGGCCGCCCGACCGGGCGCGATAGAACTCCTCCTCCCAGATCAGGTGGGCGAGGACGCCGCCGGCGGCGGCGAGACCGACGGTGTAGATGCCCACGAGGACGAACAGGAACAGGCCGAACACCAGGAAGAAGAGGAACCCGGTCGCGTCCCCGGTCAGCAGTCCGAGGACGCCGAACCCGAATATCACGACCAGCATCGGGATGAACGAGATGGCGCCGGCGGCCGCGCCGACCCGCAGGTTCTCGTTGCGCGACGTTCCCTTCTGTAGATACGCCGCCACGACCCCACCGAGTACCGTCGAGAATGGGATGAACGAGAGGACGAATGCAGCGACTGCACCGATCGCCGCGTTCACCCAAAAGCCGTTATCGTAACTCCGCTCGTCGAAACTGAGTGCCATGGGAGGCAAATGTTTCTCGTGAAATATAAAGCTACGTACTCGAAGCGGCCGGCCTCCGGAACGCTGCTCGTGGTATGCCCGGATTTCGGATGGGGCCCCGGACCGGTTCGGCAGTTAATGGTTTCCGATTGATAGTTTCGACGGGGGGACGAAGGCCGGGGGGACCGGCGTCAGCCACCGAGGAACCGCTTGCGGACCTCCTCGTCGGCCAGCAGTTCGTGGCCGGGGCCCTCGAAGCTGTTCTCGCCGTTGACGAGGACGTACCCCCGGTCGCAGCGCCGGAGCGCCTCCTTGGCGTTCTGCTCGACCATCAGCACCGCGGTCCCGGCGTCGTTTATCTCGTCGATGCGGTCGAACATCTCGTCGACGAGGTCGGGCGCGAGGCCGGCCGACGGTTCGTCGAGCATCAGCAGGTCGGGGTCGAGCATGAGGGCGGCACCCATCGCGAGCATCTGCTGCTGGCCGCCCGACATGGTGCCGGCGCGCTGGCGCTGGCGTTCCCGAAGGATGGGGAAGCGTTCGAAGACGTCCTCGAGTCGGTCCTCGGGGACCTCGTCGAAGACGTACGCGCCCATCTCCAAGTTCTCGCGGACGGTCATCCGCGGGAAGAGGTTCTCGGTCTGGGGGACGTACGCGATGCCCTCGCGGATGATGTCCTGCGTGCTCTTCTCGTGGATGGGGGTCCCGTCGAAGTGGACGGCCCCGTCCAGCAGGGTCGTCAGGCCGAAGACGGTCTTCATCGCGGTGGACTTCCCGGCACCGTTCGGTCCGACGATGGTGACGTACTCGCCGTCCTCGACGGTCATGTCGACGTCGGTGAGTATCTGGAGGTCGCCGTAGCCGGCGTCGACGGCGGCGAGCTGGAGCAGGCTCATAGCTCCTCCCCCAGGTAGGCGTCGATGACGCGCTGGTCGTTCCGGACGGTCTCCGGGTCGCCCTCCGTGAGTTTCTTCCCCTGGTGCATGACGACGACGTGGTCGCAGTTTGCCATGATGACCTCGATGTCGTGTTCGACGAACAGGAACGTCTGCCCCTGCGATTCGAGTTCGTGGATGCGGTTGAGAATCTTCCGTTCGAGGGTCGGGTTGACGCCCGCGAGCGGTTCGTCCAGCAACACCATCTCGGGGTCGGTCAGGAGTACCCGGGCGAGTTCGAGCAGTTTGCGCTGGCCGCCCGAGAGGTTGCCGGCAGGTTCGTCGAGGAGGTGGTCGAGTTCGAAGAACTCGGCCATCTCGACGGCCGCCCGGCGACTGCGGCGTTCGTCCTCGACGAACTCGCCGCCCCGGACCCAGGCGCGGGTCAGGTTCTCGCCGGACTGGCCCCGGGGCCCGAGCAGCAGGTTCTCGCGGACCGTCATGTTCTCCAGTTCGCGCGGTATCTGGAACGTCCGGACGAGTCCCTCGCGAACGATGGCCGGCGTCCGGTCGCCGGTCACGTCGGTCCCGTGGAACTCGACCGACCCGCCGTCGGGCGAGAGGTAGCCCGTGACGCAGTTGAAGAACGTGGTCTTCCCGGCACCGTTCGGCCCGATGAGACCGGTGATGCCCTGGTCGACGGTGACGTCGACGCCGTCGAGGGCGGTGATGCCCCCGAAGGACTTCCGGAGGTCGGTGACCTCGAGGACCGGGTCAGTCATCGGAGACACCTCCAGAGAGGTCTGCGCGGTCTCCGGGGACGTCGGCGTCCTCCTCCGACACGTCGACGTCGGCCCCCGGGAGGGCGATGTCGTAGTCCTGCTCGCCGAGGATTCCCTCCGGCCGGTAGTAGAGGATGACGATGAGCAGGACCCCGATGAAGACGAGCCGCGACGCCGCAAGCTGGACGGCGTACTCCGACGGGAAGTAGTCGTTGAGGAACTGCGTCCCGCTGTTGATGGACCAGAACACCGCCGTCCCGAGGACGACGCCGGCGTTGTTCGCCGTCCCGCCGATGATGACCGACGAGAACGCGAAGAACGTTATCATCGCGCCGAACTGGTCGGGACTGATGAACCCGAGGTGGATGGTGTAGAGCGCGCCCGCCGCCCCGGCGAGGGCGGAGCCGAACAGGAGCGCCTGTATCTTGTACCGGAACGTCTCCTTCCCGAGCGCCCGCGGGACGTCCTCGTCGTCGCGCACCGCACGCAGGACGCGACCGTACGGACTGTTGATGGTGCGCTGGCACCAGACGTAGCCGCCGGCGAGGAAGGCCAGCGAGAGGAGCATGAAGAACCGGTCGTAGTCCAGACCGCCGTTCGGCCCGGCGACGGGGTCGAACAGGAACATCACGTTCGTCTGGAGCGTGACCGTCGGGTTCGCCGCCGTGAGCAACGGCTGGACGAAGTACCAGCCGACGAACGCCAGGGCGACGACGACCCCGAGCGTGCGCTCGGGTTCGGTCGAGCGACGGACCGCCTCCCGGACGAGGGCGACGCCGACGATGGCGAGCAGGACGCCCACGTACTGGAACGTGCCGCCGGTCGCGACCACGCTGGCGGCGACGCCGAGGACGACGACGCTCGCGACGCCGAGGCCGGCACCGACCCCGTCGACGTCCCTGACGTAGTCGAGGACGCGGAAGGTCGCGTAGCCGATGACGAGCACGCTGAGACCGCCGAAGACGAGCAGGTTCACCGTGAACGACCCGAGGCTGAACGGGAACAGGCCCGCCGCCGGGTGGTGGACCGTCTGGATGCCGAACGGCCCGTTGAACAGCCAGACCTCGTTGCGGACCACCTCGTTCAGGATGGTGGCGATGCCGAGCGCCGTGATGGCGAGGTAGTCCTCGCGCAACCGGAGCGTCGGCACGCCGACCAGCAGCGAGACGAGCGCGGCGGCGAGCATCCCCACGGCGACGCCGAGGAGCCACCCGAGGAATGCGCCGCCCGGGACGACTCCCAGCAACGCCGGGAGCGCGTAGCCGCCGAGTCCCTCGTAGCCCGTCGCCTGCGCGGGCATCGTGAGGACGGCGGCGACGTACCCGCCGATCATGAAGTAGGCCACGTGGCCGAAGTCGATCAGCCCCGTGAACCCGAACTTGAGGTTCAACCCGAGTGCGAACAGCCCGTAGATGGCGACGAACGTCGCCAGCGAGACGAGGAAGTCTGACAGCGCCATCAGACGTCACCCCACAGGCCCTCGGGTTTCACGAGCAACACTGCGATGAGCATGACGAACGCGATGGCGGTCCGGTACGTCGCGAGGCCGGACGGCAGCAGGTAGACGCCGACGTCCATGCTGACGCCGATGACGAGCGCGCCCGCCGCGGCCCCGTACGGCGACCGGATGCCACCGAGGATGACCGCTGCGAACACCGGCAGGAGCAGCGTGAAACCCATGTTCGGGTTGACGTTGGAGGCGCTCCACCCGGCGAGGACGCCGGCCAGCGCGGTGAGGAGTCCGGCGATGACCCAGACCACGAGCTGGACGCGGTCGACGTCGACGCCGCGCACCTCCGCGAGGTCCATGTTGTCGGCCGTGGCGCGCATCCCCTTGCCGAGGCGCGTCGCCTTCAGCACGAGGTTGAGCAGGAACATCGCGACGCCGACGGCGAGGACGATGGTGACGTCCTTGCTGCTGGTCCCGACCCTGGTCTCGAAGAACGCGCTGGTCCCCTGCGGGTCGAAGCGTACGACGGCGGCGAGTGCGAGCAGCGTCGCGACGCCCCCGAGCAACCCGAGGACGCGCGGCGAGACGAGGTGGACCGCCTCGAAGTTCGAGTCGGTCTCTCGCCACCGGTAGATGCCGTAGCCCACGCCGCCGGCGACCGCGAGGACGCCGAGGACGACCCACCAGGGGTAGCCCCACTCGCCGAGCAGGGCCATCTCGTTGGCCTGGCGCTGGGTGCGCTGGACGGTGAGGCCCGACCCGGTGAGGTAGAGGTCCCAGTTCACGTCGCGGACGACGGGCGTCTCGTAGCTGATGTTGCGCGACCCGGCGACGAACAGCACGACGTTGCGCAGGACGAGCGCCAGCCCCAGCGAGACGATGACCATGGTGATGAGGTCGCTCTCCTTCGACCGGAAGTGCCGGAAGATGGAGTACTCGTAGACGGCCCCGAACAGCGACGCGACGACGAGCGCGACCGCGGCGGCGACGACGAGCGACACTGCGCCGCCGGGGAGTCCCGGCAGGAGCGATATCTCGTCCGGCCGGTTGACGACCAGCGCGAGGTACGCGCCGACGGTTATCATGTCGCCGTGCGCGAAGTTCGGCACCTCGGCGATGCTGTACACGAGCGAGAGGCCGATGGCACCGGCGGCGATGATGCTGCCGGTGACGAGCCCCTGTGCGAGCGCGTCGAGAAGCCCGGTCTCTACCATCCACCGGCCCCCCGGCCCCGACGCGGCCTGTACGTGTTCTCGGACTGCATGTCGTTCTGTCTCATGCGTAGCGAACCATCGTGTAGTAGGTTGCGGCGGCGGCGACGGCGTTCAGCGCGCCGAGGACCAGGAACGCGCCGCCGTAGCTCCCGGTCGCCTCCCTGATGGTCCCCGTGACCGGCGGGAGGACGAGCGCGGCGACGTTGCCGGCCGCGACGATGGTCGCGATGGCCGTCCCCTCCGCGTCCGTCGCGCCGGCGGCGAGGTTGTAGACCGCACCGAACGGGACCGAGACCGCCAGCATGACGAGGAACGGGAGGACGACGAGCGCGACCGGACTGCCGGTCACGGCCATCGCGGCGAACCCGAGCGCCGCCGCGGCGGTGCTCCCGGCGACCAGTCGGCGGTCCGAGAGCGCGAAGCGCCAGACAGTCTCGCCGCCGCCGACCCGTCCCGCCGTCGCCGTCGCCAGCACGACTACGTTGAGCCGTCCGACCACGCCGAGGTCCGCGAAGTACGCCGTCACGAACGTCGAGAGGGTGATGTACGATCCGATGATGGCGACGTAGCACGCCGACGCGAGCAACACGACCGGATGGAGCACCACGCCACCGGGTTCCGTCGACCCGGTGGGTTCGGTCCGGCGGTCCGAGAGGTGCATCCCGCAGACGACGAGCGCCGGAACCGAGAGCAGCGCGCCCGGCGCGTGCAGCGCCAGCCAGCCGAGTCGCTCGACGAGCGTCGGCGCGAGCAGGAAGCCGAGCATCCCGCCGAAGGTCAGCAGGCCGCCGTAGACGCCCTGCTGGCGCGTCGAGTTCGCCCCGTCGGTGAGGCGTGAGATGTGCGTCGCCCCGACCGTGACCAGCAGTCCACCGGTCGCTCCCCAGAGGCCCCGTAGCGCGAGGACGACCGGGAACGACGCCGACAGGTCCAGCGAGAGGCCGAGCAGGAGGTGTGCGATACCACCCACGAACAGCACCCGCGTCGTCGTGTGCCGACCGACCCACCGCGAGGCAGGCCGCTGGACGAGCACGAACGCCGCCAGCGGGGCGCTCATCAGCAGTCCGAACGACGGCAGGCCGACGCCCAGTCGCGCCGTCAGGACGTCCGGGAGCGCGGCGTAGGCGAAGATGACGTAGCCGACGCTGGTCACGAGGACGTGCGGGACGTACCGGAGTGGGTCGCGGCGCATCAGTCATCGCCACCCTCCAGACTGTCGGCTTCGTCGTCGCCGGTCGCACCGTCGACGTCGACCCCGTACGACTCGCGGGCCGCCTCGGCCGACACCTTCCCGTGGCGGACGTCGCGGCGGACGGCGTCGGCGTCGCGGTCCGCCGGGTCGCCGTAGCCGCCGGCACCCGGCGTCCGGATGCTGACCGTCGACCCCGGCGGGAGTTCGTGCGTCGACTTCTGCGGGAGTCGGCGCGTCTCGCCGTCGTCGGTCGTGAGCGCGGCCGAACCGCACTCGCCCGGTTCGCCGCCCTCCAGTCCGTAGGGCTGGTGCTGGTGCCGGTCGGCGAGGAGGCTGAAGTGCGCCTCGTGGTCGCGGACCTGGATGTCGCGCCGGAGGCCGAGACCGCCGCGGAACTGCCCCGGCCCACCCGAGTCCTGCCTGAGTTCGTACCGCCGGACCCGGAGCGGGTAGGCCGTCTCCAGCACCTCGACGGGCGTGTTCATCGTGTTGGACATGTGGACGTGGACGCCGTCCATGCCGTCCTTGCCGGCGCGACCGCCGAAGCCGCCGCCCTGCGTCTCGTAGAAGGCGTAGGGCGTGTCGGTCCGTGGGTCGGTCCCGCCGAAGGTGACGTTGTTCATCGTCCCCTGCCCGGCGGCCGTCACGCGCTCGGGCGCCTGCTGGGCGAACGCGCCCAGCACGACGTCGGTGACGCGCTGGGACGTCTCGAGGTTCCCGCCGACGACGGCGGCCGGCGGTTCGGGGTTGACGATGCTCCCCTCGGGAGCCTTCACCTCGATGGGCCGGTAGCAGCCGTGGTTCGGCGGGATGTCCGGGTCCGTGACGCACCGGACGGAGTAGTACGTCGCCGACGCGGTGACGGCGAGGACGGCGTTCACCGGCCCCTCCGTCTGGTCGGCGGTGCCCTCGAAGTCGACGGTGACGCCGTCGCCCTCGACCGTGACCGTCGCCTCGATGGGCAGGTCCTCGTTGCCGAGGCCGTCGTCGTCGAGCACGTCCCGGAAGTGGTACGTGCCGTCCTCGAGGGCCGCGATCTCGGTCCGCATCCTGGACTCGGAGTAGTCCTGTATCTCGGCGAGCGCCTCGGTCAACGTCTCGCGGCCGTACTTCTCGACGAGTTCGAGGAACCGGCGCTTGCCAGTCTGGTTGGCTGCCTCCTGTGCCCGGAGGTCGCCGCGGCGTTCGTCTGGCGTCCGGACGTTCGAGAGCACCACTTCGAACACGGCGTCGTTGGGTTCGTCGCCCTCGAACAGTTTCACGGGCGGGATACGGATGCCCTCCTGGTATATCTCGGTGGAATCGGCCGCGACGCTGCCGGCGCGTGCCCCGCCGACGTCGGCGTGGTGGGCGCGGTTGGCCGCGAACGCGACGAGTTCCTGCTCGCCCTCGTCGTCCTCGTGGAACACCGGCGTCACGAGCGTCAGGTCGGGCAGGTGTGCGCCGCCGTAGAACGGGTCGTTGAGCAGGATGCCGTCGCCGGGTTCGAGCGTCTCCGGCGGGAACCGGTCGATGGCCGCCGACACGGAGAACGGCATCGCGCCGAGGTGGACCGGCATGTTCTCGGCCTGGCTTATCATCTCGCCCTCGGCGTCGAAGAGCGCACACGAGCAGTCCCGGCGCTCCTTGATGTTGGGCGAGTAGCCGGTCCGGATGAGGTTCGCGTTCATCTCCTCGCAGACGGCGATACAGGCGTTCCGGATGACCTCCAGCGTGACGGAGTCGGTCATGGGTTCACCTCCACCAGCAGGCTGCCGTACTCGTCCACGCTCGCGGACTGCCCGGGGTGGACGACGACGGTACTCTCTCGCCCCTCGACGATGGCCGGGCCGTCGAAGGCCGCGCCCGTCGGGAGCAACCGACGGTCGTAGACGCTGGTCTCGTGCGTCCGCCCGTCGTAGACGACGGCTCGCGTCTCGCGCACGGCGTCCGCGACGGTGCCGTCGACCGGGTCCGGATGGAGGTCGGGGGTCTCGACGATGCCCCGCGCCCGGAGGCGGACGGTGACGAGTTCGACCGGTTCGTCCTCGTAGGCGTGACCGTATCGCTGGCGGTGTCTGTCGTGGAAGCGCTCGACGACGGTGCCGAGCGTCGCCTCGTCGAGTTCGCCGGACGGGACCGGAACGGTCAACTCGAACGACTGGCCGGCGTACCGGAGGTCGACCGAGCGCTCGAACTGCACGTCGCCACCGGTCCGACTCTCGGCGGCGAGGCGGTCCTGCCCCCGCCCACGGAACGTCTCGAAGGCGTCCGCGAGCGTCCGCGGTTCGACCTCGGTCCACGCCCGGACCTTCGAGGTCGAGTAGTCGTAGAGCACGTCGCTGATGAGCAGGCCGAGCGCCGAGAGGACGCCTGCGGTCCGGGGGACGACGACGCGGGGGACCTCCAGGTCGCGCGCCAGCCTGCAGGCGTGGAGCGGTCCCGCGCCGCCGAAGGCGACGAGACCGAAGTCCCGGGGGTCGTACCCGCGCTCGACGGAGACGACGCGGAGCGCCCGCGCCATGTTCGCGTTCGCCACGTCGAGGATTCCCTGGGCCGCCTCCGCGACGCCCATGTCCAGGTCGGCGGCGACGTGCTCCTCGACCGCCGCGTCGACCGCGTCGTCCGGCGACGGGCCGTCGAGGAACCGCGAGGGGTCGATGCGCCCGAGCACGGCGTGGGCGTCGGTGATGGTCGGTCGGGTCCCGCCCCGACCGTAGCAGACCGGTCCGGGCTCGGCACCCGCCGACCGGGGGCCGACCCGGAGCGCCCCGCCGGCGTCGATCCAGGCGATGGAACCGCCGCCGGCCCCGACGGTGTGGATGTCGATCATCGGCACCGAGACGGGGTAGTCGCCGACCTCGACGTCGGTGGTCACGAGTGGCTCGCCGTCCTGCACGAGCGAGACGTCACAGGAGGTGCCACCCATGTCCATCGTGATGCAGTCCTCGATGCCAGCGAGACCGGCCACGTAGGTCGCACCCTGGACGCCCGCCGCCGGACCGGAGAGCAGGGTGTTGACGGGTCGGTCCCGGGCGGCGTCGGCCGTGATGATGCCGCCGTTGGACTGCATTATCTTCAGGTCGGTCCCGACGCCCGCCTCCGAGACCCGGGTCTCGAGTCGGCCGATGTACCGGTCCATCACCGGCTTGAGGGCGGCGTTCAGCGCGGTCGTGAGGGTCCGTTCGTACTCCCGTATCTCGGGGAGGACGCGCGAGGAGAGCGAGACGGAGGCGTCGACGCCCTCCGCTTCGAGGAGTTCGCGGACGCGACGCTCGTGGTCGTCGTTCTCGAACGAGTAGAGGAGGCTCACCGCGACGCTGTCGACGTCGTCGAGGTCGGCGGCGAGGGCGCGGACGGACGACTCGTCGAGTGACGTCAGCACGTCGCCGCGCTCGTCGAGGCGTTCGGTGACCTCGTACCGACGGTCGCGCCCGACGACCGGCGTGGGTTTCTCGGCGTCGAAGTCGTAGATGTCCGGCCGTGCCTGGCGACCGATCTCGAGCACGTCTCGAAAGCCCTCGGTCGTGACCAGTGCGGTGTCGGCCCACGTCCCCTCGAGGACCGCGTTGGTCGCGACGGTCGTCCCGTGCCCGAAGAACGCGATGTCGTCCGGTTCGATGCCGTACTCCGTCGAGACCCCGTGGAGGCCGTTCATGACGCCCTCCTCCGAGTCCGACGGCGTCGAGGGCGTCTTGTGGACGCGGACGGTCCCGTCCGCGATGGTCACGAGGTCGGTGAACGTCCCGCCGATGTCGACGCCGACGCGGGCGTCGTCACTCACGCGGGGGCACCTCCCCGGCTGTCCGTCGATTCGGTTGCGCAGTTGCTGCTAACATGTATGTAAAATGGGATGACTCGGGCGGCGGCTCAGACCAGTTCGTCCGCGGGAATCACCTGCTGGTCCTCGAACGCCCCGTCGACCACCTCGACCACGACCATGTCGCTGGCCACGTCGCCGTTGTCGTCGTAATCCACGGTCCCGCTCGGGCCGCTGTAGTCTATCTCGGTGCCGCCGTCGAGCGCGCTGACCCCGTCGGCGAAGCCGTCGTAGCTGACCGCGTCGCCGGGCGGGTTGGAGACCGTCCGCATCTGCTCCTTGACGGCCCCCGAGTCCGTCGTGCCCGCCGCGTGGACGGCGAGACAGTACGACATGAGCGCGTCGTAGGAGTTCCACGAGTACGGCGAGAAGACGTCGGCGTCCGGGTAGGCGCTCTCGTAGTCGCTGACGAACGCGTCCGTCGCGTCGCCCGTCGGCGGTCGCGTACGCACACCGAACATGCCGTTTATCACGTCGGCGCCGACGTTGCCGATGACGTCCTCGGAGAGCATGCTGGTGTGGAGCACCCAGTTGCCGCCGTAGCCGCCCTCGTTCCACTGGCTGAGCATCGTCGTCCCCGATTCGGGGTACCCCGCGAACGCGATGAAGTCTGGGTCGTCGCTGAACGCCTCCGACAGTATCTGCTCGTAGCTGGACTGTCCGGAGGAGTACCCCACCGTCGCGGTCGTCGTGCCGCTGAACGTCGCCTCGAAGGTGTCGGCGAGCGCCCGTCCGAAGTCGTTGTTGACGTAGATGACGGCCGCACTCGACGCACCCTCGTTCTCGATGATGCGGGCCATCACCTTGGCGACGAAGCGGTCGTTCGTCCGGGTCCGGAAGACGAGGTCGTCGTCGTCGAGCGTCGAGATGGTCGGGGACGAGGACGCCGAGGTGATGTGCAACACCTCGTTCGGGATGGTCACCGACTGCGCGATGCTGATGGTGACGCCCGAGGAGACCGCCCCGATGAGTCCGGAGACGCCGTCGGTCTCGACCAGTTTGTTCGCCGCGTTGACCCCCTGCGTGGAGTCCGTCCCCGTGTCCTCGTCGAGCACCTCGACTTCGCGCCCAAGCGGCCCGCCGGCCGCGTTGATGTCCTCCTGTGCCATCCGCATGGCGTTGAGCATCGGTTCGCCGAAGTCGCTCAGGTCGCCCGAGAACGGAATCGCCGCCCCGACCTTGATGGGGTCCGACGACCCACCGCCCCCACCGCCACCACCGCCACCGTCGGTGTCGTCGTCGTCGCCGTCGGTGTTCGTCTCGCCCTGTAACTCGCCCTGGTTCAAGCAACCCGCGAGGCCGGCCACACCCAGTGCCCCGCTCAGGCGCAGGAACCGCCGGCGCCGCAACCGGTCCGCGAAAGTGTCATCCTGTGCCATGACGGAGAGTACCAGTGCCCCGGAGACTATATAGACTGTTGTTACCGAGTAACAAGACTCTCTGGCCAGATGCGACCGAGTATGAAGACGTATGAACCGTTCATACTAGAAATATGACACGAACGCCGGACGGCGGTCAGCCGTCGTCGGTGGGCTGCTCGGTCATCATGACCTTCGTGTACCCCTCCTCTATCTCTATCTCGAAGGGGAGTCGGACGGCGCTCCGCTCGATGAACCGGGTCATGAACCAGCGAATCTCTTCGGACGGGAAGACGACGTGGTAGCGGTTCCGGTCGCTCCGGCGCACCGAGAGGAAGCCACAGAGCGAGAGCCATTCGAGCAGTTCGTCGAGGCTCTCGAACTCCTCCTCGTACTCCCGGGCGTGATAGGCCGACACCTCGTCCGCCGCCTCGAGGAACTCCTCGGCCCGGTCGCCCTCGGCGTCGGAGACGAAGTCGAGGAAGCAGTGCAGGAAGTCGACGTCGAGGAGGACGTGCTCGCCGCCCGAGAGCATCTTGTGGTAGTCCTCCAGTTTCTCGCTCGCGTCCGTCGTCGCCGCCTGGAAGTTCGCCGCGTAGAACGTCAACGCCCGCCGGACGAGTTCGCTCTGGCCCTGTCCCGTCCGCGACGTCACGTCGGCCAGGGCCTCCTGGGCGTCCTCGTCCAGCGAGACGGTGATACGCGAGTTGCTCATGAACGGTACAGAACCGGCGTACGTTTGAATCTCACGGCGTTCGCGGCGAAACTTCCCACGTCGCGCCGGGCGGATAGATGCCGAAGCGCGAAGGTACTTCAGCCGTGACGTTCGACGTTCGAGTATGCGAGACGCGTACGTCGTCGGGGCGGGCCAGTCCGACTTCGGGTCCTTCCCCGGCGAGAGCTACCGGTCTCTGTTCGAGGCGGCGTTCGAGGAGACCGTCGAGAGCGTATCGAACGGGTTCGACCCCGACGCAGTCGACGAGGCGGTCGTCGGCACGCTCGGCGTCGGCGGCCGCCAGCTCGGCCTCTCGGGACCCGCGGTCACCGAACACGTCGGTCTCCACGGCGTGCCGACGACGCGGGTCGAGAACGCCTGTGCGGCGTCGGGATACGCGGTCAGGCAGGCGGTCCAGGCCGTCAAATCCGGCATGGCCGACGTGGTGCTGGCCGGCGGGGTCGAGGTGATGACCGACGCCTCCGGCGACGCGACGAAGTACTGGCTGGGCGTCTCCGGCGAGACGGAGTGGGAACGGCTCTCTGGCACGACGTTCGCCGGCGTCTACGCCCAGATGGCCAGCGCGCACATGGCCGAGTACGGCACGACGGCCGAGCAACTGTCGCACGTGGCCGTGAAGAACCACGCACACGGCGCGAAGAACCCCCACGCACACCTCGGCTTCGAGTGCTCGCTTGAGGACGCGATGGACGCGCCGGTCGTCGCCGACCCCCTGAACCTCTATCACTGCTGTCCCACGACCGACGGCGCCGCCGCCGTCCTCGTCGTCAGCGAGGACGTCGTCGACGAGTACACGGACGTGGCGGCCAGGGTGGCGGGCGTCGGCGCGGCCTCGGACCGCGTCGGCCTGTTCCAGCGCGACTCCTACGTGAACGTCCCGGCGTCGGTCGACGCGGCGGCGCGGGCCTACGAGATGGCCGGGTTCGGCCCGGAGGACGTGGACTTCGCCGAGGTCCACGACTGCTTCGCCATCGCCGAACTGATGGCCTACGAGGACCTCGGCCTGTGCGAACCCGGCGAGTCCGGCGCGTTCGTCGCCGCGGGCGAGAGCGACTACGGCGGTCAGGTCGTCGTCAACACCTCCGGCGGCCTGAAGTCGAAGGGCCACCCCATCGGTGCGACGGGTGCCGGTCAGGTCGTCGAAGCGTTCGAGCAACTGACCCACTCGGCCGGCGAGCGCCAGGTCGAGGGCGCGACGCGCGGCCTGACCCACAACGTCGGCGGGAGCGGCGGTGCGGCCGTCGTCCACGCCTTCGAGCGCGAGGAGGTGGGCGCATGAGCGCGAACGCCGTCCGCGCCCTCGGTGCGTACGCCCCGCGGTTCCGCATCACGTCCGAGGCGTTCGTCGAGGCCTGGGGCCAGTTCCAGGCCGCCGGCGTCGAGGAGAAGGCGGTGCCCGGCGCGGACGAGGACGCGCTCACGATGGCCGTCGCGGCCGGGGAGCGCGCTCTCGCCGCCGACGGGAGCGACGGGTCCGACGTGACCTACCTCGCGTTCGCGTCGACGACCCCACCGCTCGCCGAGGAGGACCTGACCGCGAGACTGGGGGCGGCGCTGGCCGTCCCCGAGACCGCGACGCGGCGATTCCACAGTGGGAGCACCCGCGCCGGGACGCAGGCGCTCGTCGACGGTCTCGACGCGGGCCTCGATGGTGGCGTCGGACTCGTCGTCGCGGCCGACTGCCCGCGCGGGAACCTCGACGAGTCGACCGACCACGCCGCCGGGGCGGGAGCCGTCGCGTTCGTCCTCGCCGGCGACGGGAGCGCCCGCGTCGTCGACCGCGCCGAGTACGCGAGTCCGTACCCGGGCACGCGGTTCCGACAGTCCGGGTCCGAGCGTGTCGAGGGACTGGACGTGACGACGTACGACCGGAACGCCTTCCGGGACGTCGTGACCGGTGCCGTCGAGGGCCTCGACGCCTCCCTCGACCCCGACGCCGTGGCGATACAGGCACCCGACGGGAAGTTGCCCTACCGCGTCGCGGGTGCCCTCGGCGTCGACTCCGACGCCATCTACGACGTGGCGACGGTCCACGAACTCGGGGACACTGGAGCAGCGAGCGCACTCCTCTCGCTCGCCACCGCGCTGGCCGACGGCCTGGAGACGACGCTCGTCGTCGGCTACGGGTCGGGCGGCGGCGCGGACGCACTCGTCGTCGAGGCCGACGGCGAGGTCGTCACCGACCTCGGACTCGCCGGCGAGACGACGCTCTCGTACGCCGAGTACCTCCGGCAGCGCGGCGAGGTCACCTCGGGACCACCCGCCGGTGGCGGTGCGTACGTGTCCGTGCCGTCGTGGACGCGCACCATCCCCCAGCGGTACCGACTGGAGGCCGGTCGCTGTGGCAGTTGCGGGGCGCTCAACTTCCCGCCGGAGGGCGCGTGCGAGCAGTGCCACGAACGCGCCGAACTGGCCCCCGTCCGACTCCCCGGAACCGGAACCGTCGAGGCGGTCACGACCATCTCGCAGGGGGGTGCGCCGCCCGAGTTCGCCGAACAGCAGGCGAAGACGGGCGACTTCGCCGTCGCCGTCGTGGCGCTCGACGGCCCCGACGCGGAGGCCGCCGTCAGCATGCCGGCACAGGTCACCGACGCCGACCCGGGGGCCGTCGACGTCGGGGACCGCGTCGAGGCCACCTTCAGGCGCATCTACACGCAGGAGGGCGTGACGCGCTACGGGTCCAAGGTCACGCCGACGGGGTGACGTGGCGAGACTGGCCGGCTCCGGACCTCACTCGCCCGTTGGCAGGAACGCAACGCAGGCGACGGCGGCGACGACGTGCATGAACGCCAGCGTGGCGACGCCTGAGACGGTCGCCGCCGGGTCACCGAGGAGGAGGCCGACGTCCGGGAGGAACGAGAGGACGAGCGCGAGCGCCGCGACCCGGGTGAAGGTCCTCGTCGGGTCGTCGACGCGTCTGGCGATCACCCAGTAGACGCCAGTCGCGGCGACGACGCCGACGGTCGTGAGGAACAGCACCGGCGGGTAGTCGAGTGCCGTCAGGTCCGGGGCGATTCCGGCCGCGTCGGCGGCGGTGACCACGGCGACGTTCCCGACGACCGCCGCTGCTAGCGCGACCAGCGCGCGGACCGGGAGGCCGTACCCGGCGACCGGTCTACGGAGCGAATCGAGCGTCGTGGTATCGTGGCTCATAGTAGTCCGGACGGCCGCGACGGTATTGAATATTGGAGCCACGTCACGGCATCGCCGGAACGGATAACGCTTACTTGCCGCGCCCGCACCGTCTCGACTATGAAGGTATGCGTACTCGGCGCCGGCACGATGGGGCACGGAATCACACAGGTAACCGCGATGGGCGGCCACCAGGTGACGATGCGCGACATCGAACGGGAGTACGTCGAGAACGGACTCGACAGCATCCGGTCCAACCTCCAGGGTGGCGTCGACCGCGACAAGGTCACCCGGGAACAGATGGACGCGACGCTCGACCGCATCGACGTCGCGGTCGACCTCGAGGACGCCGTCGCGGGTGCCGACCTCGTCGTCGAGGCGGTCCCCGAGCAGATGGAGTTGAAGAAGGAGACGTTCGCGGACGTGGAGGAACTCGTCGACGACGAGGCCGTCATCGCCTCGAACACGTCGTCGCTCTCCGTCACCGAGATAGCGAGCGCACTGGACCACGACGAACGCGCCGTCGGTCTGCACTTCTTCAACCCGGTCCACCTGATGCAACTGGTCGAGGTCGTCGTCCCGGAGCAGGCGAGCGAGGAGACGGTCGACTTCGCCGAGTCGTTCGTCGAGAGCATCGACCGGACGGCCGTCACGGTGCGGGACTCGGCTGGATTCGCCTCCTCCCGCCTGGGCGTCAGCCTCGGCGTCGAAGCCATCCGGATGCTCGAAGAGGGCGTCGCCTCGCCACGGGACATCGACGCAGCGATGGAACTCGGCTACAACCACCCGATGGGACCCATCGAACTCGGCGACGTCGTCGGTCTCGACGTGCGACTCGACATCCTGGAGTACCTTCGCGAGGAACTCGGCGAGCGCTTCCGGCCGCCACAGTTACTCAAGCAGAAGGTCCGGGCGGGCAAACTCGGGAAGAAGACCGGCGAGGGCTTCTACGTCTGGGAGGACGGCGAGATAGTCGGCACGTTGGGCGACCGGGGTGAGGACGAATGAGCGACGGCGACACCGGGTCCGTCGCGGCCGACTGCGACCTCGTCGAGGCCAGCGTCGGCGACCGCGTCGCTGGCGTCGCGACGGTCGTGCTGAACCGGCCGGACGCACGGAACGCCCTGAACGCGCAACTCCGGCGGGAACTGAAGTCGGTGCTGGACGCCGCCGAGGACGACGACGAGGTGACGGTGGTCGTCCTGACCGGGTCCGACGAGTCGAGTGCGTTCGTCGCCGGTGCGGACGTGACCGAACTGCGCGAACGCGACGCGCTGGAACAGCGCGAGGCGTCGAAGCGCCCCCGCGTGTACGAGTACGTCGACGACCTGGAGAAACCGGTCATCGCGAGGGTGAACGGCCACTGTCTCGGCGGCGGGTCCGAACTCGCGCTCGGCTGTGACGTCCGCATCGCCCAGTACGGCGCGAAGTTCGGCCAGCCGGAGATCAACCTCGGCATCATGCCCGGTGGCGGCGCGACCCAGCGTCTCCCCCGTCTCGTCGGCGAGGGGCAGGCGATGCGACTGGTCCTCTCCGGCGAACTCGTCGACGCCGAGGAGGCCCACGACATCGGACTCGTCGACGAGGTGTGCGACCCGGAGGACATCGACGACCGGGTGTACGACCTCGCGGGGAAGATGGCGGCCAAGTCGCCCGTCGCGCTGGAACTCGCGAAGAAGGCCGTCAAGGCCGGGTCGCGGATGGGTCTCGAAGAGGGCATCGAGTACGAGGCCGAACTGTTCGCGTTGCTGTTCGCCAGCGATGACAAGAACGAGGGCATCGACGCCTTCCTCGAGGACCGCGACCCCGAGTGGCAGGGCGAGTAAGGGGGTCGTACCGCCGACCACGCCGCCGGGGGTCGGCTGACGAACCCGCAGGCCACTGTACGACCGATGCCGGACATCGGTCGGTCGACGCCTCGGGGGGTCTCCACCCTCCCATATATTTATTTCTTACACCTTGACTTTGTGTTTTCAAAATATCGTGGCGTATTATGTAGAAATATAAAGTTTCGAACACACCTATTATTTATAGGTCGGCTTCGTGGGTCGAGCCATGAGACGAGTCCCTTGGGAAGGGGGACGTTCGTCTGACGCGGTCAACTGGAAGGAACGGAGCGAACGAACAACCACCAGAACGGAGCGCGGACAGTCGTCAGTGCTAGCGGTCGTGCTACTCGTCGGTATCGTCGCCGTCGGGATGGTGGCCATCGCCGTCGTCGGGGCCAACACCATCAGCGAGTGGAAAGGCGGCACCGAGGACGAGCGAATCGAGGACGTCTTCGTGCAACTCGGGCAAGACATCAACTCCGTCGCATACGGGCAAGGCTCCAGCGAGAGCGTCAACTTCGACATCCGAACCAGGGAAGGAGCCGTACACCACGACAACACCGGTCACATCAAGGTCTACACGGAGAACCAGACCATCGCGGACCAGTCGTTCGGCTCCGTGGAGTACGTGCGCGACGACTCGACCTTCGCCTACCAGGCCGGGGGCGTCTGGCGTGGCACCGGCGCGAACGCACAGATGGTCGCGTCGCCGAGTCTGCGCTACCGCGACGGGACGCTGAACGTCCCGATACCGGTCGTCACCGGCGACGACTCGCTGTCGTCCGGTGCGGTCACCATCAGGAAGAACGGCACGCGCGCCCCGATAAACAACATGGGGTACATCCAGGGAGAACTCGTGACCGTCGAGATCACGAGCGAGTACTACGGCGGCTGGGCCGAGTACCTCCGTTCGAACACGAACGATGCGTCCGTCACCGTCGACCACGCGAACGAGACGGTCATCATGAAGCTCGGCCGACCGATGGTCGACGACTCGTTCTCGGACGGCGTCTACGTGACCGGCGGCGGCCTCGATTTCGAGGGTGGAAATGCCGAGGTCAACGGCTCGGTCTTCGCCGAGGGGAACGTGAGCGACGAGAGTCGCGTCGACGGCAACGTCACGGAGAACGTCGATAGCGACCTGCCGGAACTCGACGATGTCATCGAGTCGAAGATAGAGACGGCGCGTAACGATTCGTCGGTCATCGACGTCGACCCCGAGAACGGTGGCGACACCCTCGATGGCGGGAACACCTACTACGACGACGACGGGTTCACCATGGGCAATAATGACGACGTGACCGTCGACCTCAGCGGGGGGAACGTCACCCTCATCGTGAACGGTAGCATGTCGCTCGACGGAGGTCACATCGACGTGACGAACGGGGCCGGTGACAAGGCGTTCCGTGTGTACTCCAACGGCAACTTCGGCATGAGAGGGAGTACAGCCGGCGTCCAGGGCGAGTCCCAGTACCTCCAGATATACGGGACCTCGGAGATGCAGGTCGCCATCACCGGCGGTAGCGACACCAACTTCTACGGGACGATATACGCACCTCGTGACGACCCGGTCCTCGACGACACTGACTGGAACCAGGCCGCACTTTCGAACAACACCCAGTGTGTAGGCTGGGATACCTGTATCTCGACGGGTGGCGGGTCCTTCGAGGGTGCGATCGTCGCCGGGCCGACGCTGATCGGCCAGAGCGTGGAACTGGTCTACGACACGGACCTGAGCAGCTACGAACCGACGCTCCAGCTCGAGAACGGGCTCTACCCGCCGCCGATTACGTACCTCCACGTCTCGGTCCACGAGGTGACGGTCGACGACGGCGACGAGTCGCTCCGCGCGCCGCCGCTCGCTGGCAGCGCCGACGCTCGCGCACGGGCCGCGCAGGTCTGAACCTGCCGCACTCGACTGCCAGGAAGAGCGTCGACCCTGATTACTTCGGCTCGCTCTACGCGGGGTGGACGAGGTTCTCTATCATCGAGAGCATCGCGGCCTCCTCGTCTATCTCCTGCGGGTAGACCCCGAGCGCGACGACGTGGTCGTCCGCGTGCTCGATGGACTCGGTGACGAAGACGTAGACGTCGACCTGTCGCCCGTTCAGCGTCGCCGTCCCCTCGAACCTGGAGGTGCTGGCGGTCGTCCCGAGCGTGCTGACGTCCTGCCGGGAGACGCGGTCACCGACGGCGAAACCGGAGTACTGGGACTGGAACCGCCGGGCGATGTCGACCTCGGTGGCGTCGCCGACCGGGTTGAACGACTTGCCGAGGACGTTCACCTGGGGCGTCGAGACCGTCGCGAAGACGGCCGCACGCTGGTCCTCGAGCACCGGGATGTCGACCGTCTTGTAGTACTCGGTCACCCAGTTGACGACCTGGACCGTCTTCTCCTGCCCCGCTGCGGAGAACGTCCGTTCGGCGGACTGCTTCGTCGGTTCTTGCTGCTGGTAGCTCTCGCTCGACGCGACGGACTCGTCGGTGAACGCCTTCTCGGCCTCGAACGTCGTCGTACCGGAGAGGATGCCGAGACAGCCAGCCGTCGCCGCGACGGAGGCACCGGCGACCGACAGGAAGGTTCGTCTCTGTAGTCCCATGCTGGTCACGAATCGAGATTGCCGAGCATAAAAACCTGCTCAAATCGGGAGGTCGTCGCTGGACGCGACCGGTGGGTCGCGTTCAGATGCGGTACGTCGCGCCCTCGTCGGTGTCCTCGACGGTGACCCCCAGCGCCTCGAGTTCGTCCCTGAGTTCGTCGGCCCGTTCGTAGTTGCCCGCCTCGCGCTCGGCCGCCCGGACCGCCAGCACGAGTTCGACCACCTCGCCGGCGAGGTCGGCGCGTCCGTCGGTCACGGCCCCGAACTGGAAGCCGAGGACGTCGCCGCCGAACTCGTCGAGCGTCTCGACGGCCTGCCGGAGGCCGCGGTAGTCGTACTCGTCGCGGCCGTCGACGTGTCGGTTCACCGCGCCGACGAGTTCCAGCAGCGCCGTCGTCGCCTCGCGCGTGTTGAAGTCGTCGTTCATCCCCTCGGTGAACTCCCGACGGGTCCGTTCGACCGCGGCCCGGAGTTCGCGGTCGTCGACCTTCGTCCGGGCGTCCACGGAGTCACAGGCCTCGACGGCCGTCCGGTAGCCCCGTTCGAGGCGTTCCCAGCGCTCCCGGGCCTCGGCCATGGTCTCGTCGCTGTAGACCGCACGGTTGTGGTACGCCGTCGAGAGCAGGAACATCCGGACGACGTTCGGCCCCTCGGATTCGAGCGCCTCGCCGACCGTCGTGAAGTTGCCAAGACTGGAGGACATCTTCTCGGCCTTCGTCTCCAGCAGGCGAACGTGGAGCCAGTACTTCGCGAACCGCTCGCCCGTCGCGGCCTCGGACTGGGCGATCTCGTTCTCGTGGTGGGGGAAGACCAGGTCCTGCCCGCCGACGTGGACGTCGATGGAGGAGTCGAGGTGGGTCATCGCCATCGCCGAGCACTCGATGTGCCAGCCCGGACGCCCCTCGCCCCACGGCGAGTCCCACGTCTGCCCCGTCGGGCACTCGTCGTCGCCGAGCGGGTGGCCCTCCTTGCGGTGTTCCAGGACCGACTCGGCTGAGACGCCGTCGGCCTTCCAGAGGGCGAAGTCGGCGGGGTGGCGCTTCTCCGCCAGTTCGTCGGGGTCGCCCTGCTCCTCGATGTCCTCGACGCGCTGGTTCGAGAGTTTGCCGTAGTCCTCGAACTCGGTCACGTCGAAGTAGACAGACCCGTTCGTCTCGTAGGCGTAGCCCTTCTCGACGAGCGTCTCGACGAGGTCCAGTATCTCCGGGACGTGCTCGGACACCCGGGGGTACACCTCCGCCCGGAGCAGGTTCAGTCCGCGCATGTTCGACAGGACCTCGCGGACGTAGTGCTCCGCGACCGACGGTTCGTCCTCGCCGAGGGACGGGTCGCCCGCCCGGGCGACTATCTTCTCGTTCACGTCGGTGAAGTTCTCGACGTGTCGAACCCCGTAGCCGAGGTGCTCCAGCCACCGGTGCATCACGTCGACGTGGACCCAGCCACGTGCGTGCCCGAGGTGGGCCGGGTCCGAGACCGTCAGCCCACAGTAGTAGAGGAGGACGTCGTCGGGGTCCATCGGCTCGAACGGCTCCGTCTCGCCCGTCAACGTGTTCGTCACGTGCAGGGTCATTAGCGTCCCTTTCCGTCGGCACCTAGAATAAATGCTCGGAAGCGACCGGTCGTACGAGGGCGTTCGGCAGGGGCACGAACGTGCTCGTCGTCACGACTCTGTCGACGACCGGGCTACGCGTCCAGTCCGTCGGGTCGGTCCGGAACCGACTCGGACGCCCGTTCGACGGCCCTGACCGCGTTCGCGCCGGCGCGACGCTCCACGACGGCGACCAGCGCGTCGCCGTCGAACGCCAGCGCCTCGACGTCGACGCCGGCCTGCGCGAGTCGGTCGAGGACCGCCGACGCGAACGCGCCGTCGACCGTCCCCGCCGCGACGATGGCCGTCCGCCGTCCGCCGTCGGCCGGCGCGTACGTCGACTCGCCGACGCGGAGCAGCGCGTCGTCGACGCCATCGTCGGGGTCACAGCGGTCGAGACCGCTCTGCATCGTCACCCGGACGGACCGTGCCTCTGGCGCGTAGTCTGGAACCGCCTCTTCGTACCGGCGAAGCGCCGTCGCAACCGCCTCCTCCTCGCCGTCGACGCCGAGGAACCGCGCCGCCGCTGCGTAGTTCACCACGCCGGCGCGGAGCGCGTCGACTAGGAAGGGATGCTCGGCCGCCGCCTCCCGTGTGCGTGCCGCGAGCGTCATACTCCGACTGCCGTCCCGGCGTGCGATAAACGCCCCGGTACGCGGGTCCCCCGACCCACTGCACCGTCAGGGTTTGTGGGTAAAGAGGAGTACGTCGTCGTCGTGAGTCGTCACGCAGAGGTCGAGCAGTTTGCTCAGTTCGAGGCTGTTGTACTCCTCCGTACAGACGACGAGGTCGTCGAAGGGCCGGTCGCAGGCCGGACACGCCATCGCCACCGTGTTCTGGTAGTTCCTGACCCCACCGACGGACTCGCGGGGCGTGACGGACTGCATGAGTTCTTCGTAGGTCGCTTCGTCCATGCATCCCGTTCGGACCCGTCGTGTGATAACTGTTGGCAGTAACGGCACGTTCTGCGTTCGACCGCGTCGATGGGCCCGCGTCGACCGTTCCGCGGGCCGTCTCCATCCGGGCGGTCTATCGCCTGGCCCCCGGGTCGTGGCCGTGGCCGACGACCAGCGCCAGGACGTTCACCGTGATCATGACCGAGAACGCGACGAACTCGGCTCCCGTGCTGATCCCCTGGACGAGCAGCGAGGCCCAGAGGAACGGGATGGCGATGGCCATCCAGAAGCAGACTCCGCGAAACACGCCGAAGAATTCGTCAGCCCACTCGCTGACGAGCTGGACGGTGACCCGCCACCGCGATTCGTCGTCGAGATGGGTTTCCTTGAACGACACTACATCACGGTAACAACGTCTTACCCGAATAGTGGTTTTGACGGGATTGCGGCCGCCTACCGTCCGATGTTGATTGACTATCGGCCAGTCGAGGACGACTGGCGACCAGATGCCGACGACTGGTTACCAGTCGGGGTGGGTCACGCCGCGGTGACAGTCGTCCCGGCGACGCGCCGTCCCCGACGTTTCGTACACACTGGACGTCGTACAGACACTTTTACGTTGGGTGGCCCGAGGGAGCGTCTCCCGACAGGAATCTGGCCGGGGGACGAGGTCCGGTTTCTCGCCTCCGTCGTGCGAACCCCTTCTCCGGACGTGCAGCACGTCGGACGTGTACCAGACGGTAGCGAACCGGTCCAGTGTCGAGTTCGGCTACCCGTCGAGAACGGTAGGGACGGAGGGATTCGAACTGACGAGACGTCCGGACGTGGACGTGGTCAGTCGCAGGTTCGAACTGTCTCGGGACGATGCCAGGCTGCTGGGCCGCCCTACCGCATCTACTGTCTTGGCCAGGGCAGCCATTGTTATCCGGAGTTTTCTGCCGCCGGGCGCGATTGCGACGCCCATTACAGTTTCTCTGCAACGATGACAGATGCGATAGTTACCGACGGCGACGATGCAGATTCACAGGGGAGGCACATCGAGAGTCCTCGAACGGATTCCGTTGCTCTCAGGAAGCCCTTACTACCTCGTGACCTGGGCAGAGCACTCCCATCGTCTCGGTGGCCTGGACAGCCCCATCTCCGAGGCCCCCGAAATCGCCCTACCGGTCGTACAGCCCCCAGCAGTACAGTTCGAGGGAGTCCTCGGTCTCGAGCTGATCCGGCCCGTGCCCACGAGACCGACCGTCGTCTGTCCAGTAGGTATTTGTCGGCCCCCTCGGAAGCCGTCGTATGCCTGACCTGTCCTCCATCTCCCGACGCCAGGTGCTCGCGGCCGTCGGCGTCGGTGCGACCGGAACCGGTGGCTACGTCGCGGGCGTTCGCTCCGCCGACAGCGCGCCCGACTGGCTCGCCAGCCGCGAGTGTTCGCCGTCACCCGCACCGAATCGTCCCTCTATTTAATAGTCCGTCGGGGTATCCCCTGTCGTATGTATGGAGATAATAAATCGAGGCTCGTCGAGAACCTCGGTAACGCGCCCAGTTCGGAGTGGGTCGACTCCTATCTGAACCTGGTAGATTCTCTGCTCTCCGGGACGAACCTCACGAGACACGACCCCCGACTGGTCATGTCGTTACCGAAGGAGGGAACGCTCCCCGTGACGGTGAACAACCGGTACGTGTTGACCCCCTTCCGAGAGGAGCGGTCCCGGACGGAGTTCATTCTCCCGGCGAATCGCGGGGCCGTCGACGAATATCTGAACGAAGCTGACCGGACGGGTCGGTTCGATGCGATATACGACGAGGAGGAATCGAACCGACCGTGGTTCGTGGGCTTCGATGGACTCCCCGACCGGATCGTCGACGACGAGTTCGAACGGCTCTGGTTGAGTGCGGTGAGAACGGAGATGCAGCGTGCAGAACGTTCACCGTATCGGCGATACGACGAACCGATACTCTACAGGGCGGCCAGAGACCCGGGTTTCCGGGGGCTGGTTATCCGGGACGCGTTCGATTGACGACCCCCCTGAGGGGCGCAACTTCCCGCCCGTCGGTGGGATATCGTGGTTCGCGACGGAACCTGCTCTCTCGGTGCGAACCAGCCCCTCTCGTGGTCGAACGGGCACGTCGATGGCCCGCGATTCGTGGTCGTCGTCCGTATCGGCCGGGTCGGGTACGAACTACCGTGTCAGTGGAAGGCGAACACGGCCGCCGTCTAGCGGGCCCAGGTGTACTGTCAGACACTGTAGTGAAGACCTCGTTAATTTCTACATCTATGGATATAATGCATATTTCACGAACCCTGTTTTTTGCGTCAGACGGGCGTTAGACGCCTTTTGCTCCGGATTCGGGCACATCTTCGGCGACCGCGGACTGTCTAGCGATTTGAACAGAATGAACGGTGGGCAGTGCTTTACGTGTCATTCGCAGACGGTGTAGTATGGGAACTGTCACCCATACGATGGACGCAGGGAGTGAAGGGGAGTCCGTGGATCCAGCCTCGCGTGTCGTCGAGAGAGTCGCCGACGCGAAAGACGTCGATTCGGTCGCGCTCGATCCCATCTTCGAAGCGATCGATTCGGACGCACTCAACGACCTCCTCGGCAGTTCGAAGCGTGGGACGAAAGTCACCTTCGAGTACGAAGGATACAGGGTGAGTATCCGGGACGACCGGCGGATCGAACTCGCCGAATAGCTACCCGTCGCCGCTCTCTCGAATCTATACTCGTTGTCATCTGGGATTTGGTTCAACGCGAGTCAAGCGCAGATTCGAGAGCGGTGTCGGTTGCTCTCATATGCTGGTTTGATTGCACCACCCACCGAAGAGTCAAGACTCTATGAAATAACAGCGGAAGGACAAGACTATCTTGTGGGCGAGTTAGACGCAGAACACCAACCTGTCTCTAAGGCAAGGTCACACTGAGGCTTCAGTAGTACTACCCCTGAACCAGCAACCTAGTTAGAACAGGGCAAATGAGCCGGTAACTGTGGAACTTCTTCACCACAGAAGGGGCATGTTTGGTACTCGTACTGGTTCTTACCACGTTCAGAATGGTCTACTGAGTATCCTTCCGTGTCTAGAACGTGCTTCACTATCTCTGCCCAACCGTTTGGAGTCCCGTTTAGTAACTTCCGACGAAGGGACATCGGCTTCATGTAATCAGCATTCGACCGATTTTCTTCAATCCAAGTCCGCACTACCTCTTGAGGCTCATGCTCATCGAGATATAGAACAGCGTTGGTGTTTCCACCCATCGATTGGGTACCCCCTCGATTAGATCCTACACTGACATCGATTGACCGGACTATCCTTCTGACTCCCTCGCTAGTAGGGTCACCAGGAACATCATCGCGGCAGGAAGGTCCATTCTCCTTGAGATAAACTACAGTTACCGAGTCTTCGGAATTCTTCACCATCCATTCAATATAGAAGGATAACCCATTAAATTTCTATCTTTGAAATGACTGGAGGATCTGTCTATTCAAATCCTGGAACCAATGCCGACCAAAAATGTCCCTTCTTTCACAGTCTGTCCACAGTATTAATCTAGTATACTGGACTCTCTCTGAGCAGTTGCCTATGAACCGATTGGCAAGGGAGTAATTTAATAAATAGAAATGTCATCTATTGAACTATCCCTGTATGGACTTTTTAGCTCGGTTCATCCATTGGGCGACCTATGACCGAATCGCCTACGAACCAATACGAGAGGATTTCATTTCTTGGTATTACAGCGCCTATCAGGATCTCCCAGAAGAAGAAAAATTGCAACTGGATAATAATGAAATCGTAACGATGGCTATCGAGGCTCGCGATGAAGCAATCCAATATGAGCCAAATACTCCTCTTAATTCTGCGATTCAGGTCACGAATGAAGCAAAATCAGTGATTGGCCTATGGACGGCAATAGTTGGTCTAACTGGAGCAACAGCGGGCACAGCACTATTCGGACTTAGTCTCAGTAACTTAGTTTCTGGATTGGTGTCTTTGATAATGGGTTTATTTGGAGGAGCACTACTCGGAGTATTCGCTCCTCTATTACCGCTTTACGTAATTCTGAAACACACGATTGAGACAAACGGTGAACTAATTCGGCTATACAATCAAGACTTGGTTGTATCAGTTGGAAGGATACAGCGAGACAAGCGTAAGGCGGATGTTGTGATCGCGTACTATTTCCACAATTCAGGATTGTGCTCTACGTCTACTCTTCCAGCAGTTATTATACTTGGAATTATTCGAGTAGCCTCTCCATGGTTGTATGGAATAATTAGCAATGAGCTAAAGTCCAATATTACAGAGTACCGAACAGAGAACTTCCGAAGGGCGGTTAGAAAGCAGTATGCAAGGATTCGAAAACAGGAGTTAGTCTAGCACGCAAGTACCGCATCCTCACATCTGTCGCCGCGGCCCTGTTGAAACCCTCAGCCAGTGAACTGTTTCTTGGCCTGTGCTGAATAGAGCGCGCGAGTCGGTCACTGGTTAGACACACGAGTTCACCGACTCGAACCGATCAGTAACGGAGTATATTTCTTAGAGCTGGTTGCTTGAACAGAGATAATCGAGATCGATGTGGTTGGTATTCAACTTGAAATCCAGATGTCGATCCTCGCAAGGGTCATCGAAGAAGGCCGGTTTGAACTCACGGGAGGATGTGTAGGAAAAAGTCGAACCCGAAACGGATGTTTCCATGTGATTGATGGAACGGTCCAATATGGGCAGTTCGTAGCTTTGATGTGCTTGAAACGAACCGGAGTTTTCGTATATCAACTCGTCCTCCGACGAGAACATCCGCAACTCAAACTCAACCGCTTCATCAGTAAAATTCCTTGCAGTCAATCTGACCGACTTTCGGTTATTTAGACACCCGGCAAAGGGTACACTCGTAAGAAAAACAGCGGAGAGGAGGGCCCGGCGCTTCATATGGAGAGAATTATTGCACTTGTTCAAGTATTTTGTGGAGCTTAAATAGATACACAAGCTGAGTAGCTGAGTCGGCAGGGACCATCTGGAAGAAACAGAGCCACCGCGCTGACTACATCATCCTATATATCTTGCACGCCAGCTCTGTCAGTCGTTGAGGGTTTCAACAGAGCCATAAGACTGTAATTTCGTGTTTGGAACCGACGACTGATTTCAGAGCGACTTCGATCCGGCCTACGACTGATTCGCGCCACCTATTCAGCATGGCCGGCGAAACTGGCAATATCTTTATCATTTCAACAGATTTGGTAGTCATAGTTCAAAACATTGACTGGGGAATTTTCGGTGGTTCCACCGTGCATCATTCCATAGAGCCGCGAGACAACGCAAGACACCATCCCCTGAGCGACTGAAATAGTTCACTGCATTGAGCGCGGGAACTTAAGGAAGAGGCTCTCTGCTGTCGATTTTGAAGCAGTAAGGTAAGTTATGGGGACGAAGGGATTTGAACCCCTGATCGACTGATATCTCCGGTGTGCGCCTCGGAACTCCAGAGGGTCGTCGTCGCGAACCGATGATCAGTCGGTCGCTCGGTATATCAGTCTGGAGTTTCGTCCCGGGCGCGTGGCCTCTGGAGTCAGTCGCCATGCCTGGCTTGGCCACGTCCCCTCGGTCCCTCGTTTGGCGGTTTCCACTAAAGGGGTTTCGATTCTGGCGAATCAGTCGCGGTCGGTCTCGCCCCAGTCGCAGTCCTGGCACTTGTAGCCGGTGACGAGTTCGGTGACGCTCGGCATGTAGACGACTTCGAGAACGTCGCCGCCGCACTCGGGGCACTCGCGGTCGGCGTCTTCGATGGACTCGGCTTCCATGACGGTCGCCCCCTCGACGATTTCGGCGAGTTTCTTCGGCGTGACCATGCGGCCCTGGACGACGCGGTTCTCTGGCATGGGTGCAAAGGGTTCGCGTGCGTCCGTAAGCCCTCCGGTCGGGGCCGGTCAGTCTGCGCACTCGACGGCGTCGAGGGCCGTGGCGTCGTGGTCGCAGTCGTGACCCGGTTCCAGTGCGAACAGTGCGGCGACGGCGACGACGGCGAGGGGTGCAGACCCGACGTCCAGTCCGAGGATTGAGAGCGCGAGCAGGCCGAGAGCGACGGCGCTGCCGAACCGGAAGCGGTCGACGTCCATGCGCCGGCGAAGGTGCGGTCCGGCGGCGGCGACGGCGAGGGCGAACGTGGCGCCGACCGCTGCCGCGGCCGTCGCCGCGAGGACGAGTCCCGGGTCCGGCACGAACGCGAGCCGCGGGTCCGAGAGGTCGAGGCTGACGAGGAGACCGAGGCCGACGACGACGGCGGGTCGGGGGAGGTAGTCGCCGACGCGGGCCGAGGCGGTCCTGGCAGCCACGGCGAGGACGACCAGCGCGGCGGCGTGCTCGAACGCGGCGATGTCGAGGACGCTCTCGATGGTCGGCGCGAGCGCGGCTTCGAGGGCGGCGAGTGCAACCAGTCCGATGCCGACGACGGCGACGGTCGGGAGCACCTCGGCCCGGTTACCGTTCATCTCGGCGAGGACCACGGCGACGGTGGCGCTCCCGCCGAAGACGAGGAGGCCGACCTGCACGATGGCGAGTGGACCGTCGAGCGCCCCGGCGAGTACGAGGGCCGGGAAGATGCCGTCGACGAGGGGGAGTCCCATCACGGTGGCGAGGAGTCTGGCGTCGCCGCCGACGAGCGGTTCGAGACGGCCCGTCACGGGGTGGGTGGTCGAACTCATTCGCGGGACTCCCTGGGGACGCCACCGAGGGGTCCGTCGCTGCGACGGGGTGCGTCGGCCGACCGGACAGGTGAGCCCGCGACTGCCAGGGCCGGTACGTTCCTCGCGAGAAGGGCGGGTGTCGCAGTCACGAAGGGCACGAAGAACGAGCGCTCGGTTCGGTCGCGTCGCTCGATGCCGGTACGTGCTCCGTCCGTCGTGACGGCGGTCATACTCGCACCAGAACGAGAACCCAGATAAAGATTCCGTGAGATTGGGACACAATCGCCGAACGATAGTTGGAGAAACATCGGAAATAGTTAAGATATTCCGGACAGACTCCTCGTTCGACGGTGGGTGGTAACTCCAGGCCACGACGGTTTCGGTCGGGGGACGTGTGCAACGTATCGACACGCCGGAGGCCGTCTCGCAACGCTTTTGTGGCATTCGCGCGGACCGCTTATATGGCGAACGACGATTCAGGCGGCGGACGATTCTCGGACAAACTACAGGTACCCGAGGCGTTGACGTTCGACGACGTGTTGCTTCGACCGAAGGAGAGCCACGTCGAACCCGACGAGGCGGACCTCGCCTCGCGCGTCTCGAAGCACGTCGAACTCCCGGTGCCGGTGCTCTCGGCTGCGATGGACACCGTCACAGAGGACGAGATGGCCATCGCGATGGCGCGCCACGGCGGTCTCGGCGTCATCCACCGGAACCTCGACGTCGACGAGGTGGCGGCCCACGTCGAACGCGTCAAGCGCGCAGACGAACTCATCATCCGCGACGTGGTGACGGCCACGCCGGACCAGACGGTCCTGGAGGTGGACGAGATGATGGACGCCGAGGGCGTCAACGGTGCTCCCGTCGTCGACGAGGACGGGACCGTCCTGGGCATCATCTCCGGGACGGACATCCGCCCGTACCTCGAGGTCGGCGAGCAGGACAGCGTCCGCGAGGCGATGACCGAGGAGGTCATCACGGCCCGGAAGGACGTGACCGCACGCGAGGCGCTCGAACTCATGTACGAGCACAAGATAGAGCGCGTCCCCATCGTCGACGAGGGCGACCAGCTCATCGGCCTGGTGACGATGCAGGGCATCCTCCAGCGACGGGAGTACGACAACGCGGCCCGGGACGAGGATGGCCGCCTCATCGCCGGCGCGGCCGTCGGTCCGTTCGAACTCGACCGCGCAATCAGGGCAGACGAGGCAGGCGCGGACGTGCTGTTCATCGACTGTGCGCACGCCCACAACCGGAACGTGGTCGACAGCGCCCGCGAGATAGCGGAGGCGGTCGACGCCGACGTCGTCGTCGGGAACATCGGCACCAGTGAGGCGGCCGAGGCGCTCGTCGACTTCGCCGACGGGCTGAAGGTCGGCATCGGTCCAGGGTCCATCTGTACCACGCGCGTCGTCTCCGGCGCGGGCATGCCCCAGATCACGGCCGTCTCGCAGGTGGCAGACGTGGCCGCCGAGCACGACGTCCCGGTCATCGCCGACGGCGGCATCCGGTACTCCGGCGACGCGATCAAGGCCATCGCGGCCGGCGCGGACGCGGTGATGCTGGGCTCCTACTTCGCCGGGACCGACGAGGCACCGGGCCGCGTCGTCACGATGCAGGGCAAGAAGTACAAGCAGTACCGCGGCATGGGCAGCGTCGGTGCGATGCAGTCGGGTGACGCCCAGCGCTACCTCAAGGAGGAGGACGAGGACGAGGAGTACGTCCCCGAGGGCGTCGAGGCCGCGACGCCGTACAAGGGCAGTCTCCGGTCCGAACTCCACCAGCTCGTCGGCGGGATGCAGTCCGGCATGGGCTACGTCGGCGCGGCGACCATCTCCGAGTTCAAGGAGCGCTCCGAGTTCGTCCGCGTGTCCGCTGCGGGTCAGACCGAGAGCCACGCACACGACGTGCTCATCACCGACGAAGCGCCGAACTACAAACCGGACGGGAGCTGAGGATTCGCCGGTTCCACCCGGGCGTACCAGGCGACCGCGCAGGAGTCGTCGTCGACGTCGACCCCCGTCTGACCGACACCGCCACCGTAACCGACAGTAACTGCCACTGGTGGCTACCAGCAGAAAGCTGATAACGGATGCGACGCGACAGTTGAACGCAATGCTCCCCGCATTGCACGCGCGAGTACCACCGACCCCACCGCCACCTACCACCTCGCGCGTCAGTCGTTGCCCCCACGGCGCGGCGTCGTGACCTGCCCACCCGACGCCGCGTCACCACTATCTCTTCCGCGAACGATACGGCTCCAGTCACTACCCGAGGAGACTTTACGCCGGGCATCCGAGGTCTCACCAGACTCGAATGGCTCCGACCCGACCGACGGTCGTCGTGCTCTCGGGCGACCTGCTCGACGACCTCACGTCGACGCAACTGCTCGACTGCACGTCCTACGCCGACGCCGACGCGGTCTGTGCGTCCGACGGGATGGCTGCCCTCTCCCTGCGGGCCAGGGGCGACCGCCTCGGCGACGTCGAAGCCCTGCTGTCCGTGGAGGCCAGCGGGACCGGCGACCCCGACGTCCACCGCCTCGGCGACGTCGACGTCGTCGTCGCGACGACGGACGGCGAACTCGCGGCCGTCGCCGACCTGGAGCGCGAGGGGCGCCTCGACCCGTCGACAGAGACGTACGTGTTCACCGACCGACTCGCCGTCGACGTCGACCCCGTGGAACTCTCGGCGACGCTGACCGGCCGAGAGGCGTACCTCGACGCGCTCTCGCCGACGGACCTCGACGGGTCCTACACCCACGTCACCACCGAGGCCCCGGCCGGCTACCGACGGCGATGGGACGACCACGTCGTCGTCGGCTGTGGCGTCGACGACGACCCCTCGGCGGCGTCGATTCCGTTGCTGACGCTCGCCCCCGACGGGACGGTCTGTGCGTCGGACGTCCGACCGGGGAGCCTCGGCCTCCGGGCGATACGCGGGGTCGGCGTCGAGACGGCCCGTCGGCTCGGGGAGACGGGGTACCGCGACCCGGCGGCCGTCGCCGACGCGACGGTACTCGACCTCTCGCGACTCGACGGCGTGAGCCGGAACCGGGCAGAGACGCTGCGCGAGAACGCCAGCGCCCTCGTCTCCGGCGAGGTGGTCCGCCGGGGCGACGAGGGCTTCCCGGACCGCGACCCCGTCTTCGTCGACGTGGAGACGGACGGTCTGTCGCCGACGGCCGTCTGGCTGGTCGGCGTCCTCGACCGCACCGGCGAGGAGACCTACTGCTCCTTCCTCGCGACCGACCCCGACGAACCGGGGCGGGCCGTCGAGGCGTTCGTCCGGTGGTACGCGACGAACGCCGCGGGCCGCCCCATCGCCGCCTACAACGGTCACGGGTTCGACTTCCCGGTCCTCCGGGAGCACGTCGGCCGCCACTGTCCGGAGTACCTCGACACCTGGGAGGCCGCCCCCCGGTTCGACCCCCTCTCGTGGGCCAGAGACGGCAACGCCGTCCTCCCGGGACGGACGAACCAGCTGGACGACGTGGCGGTGGCCCTCGGCCACGAGAGCGCCGACACCGGGCTGACGGGTGCCGTCGTCGCCAGGCGCTACCGGCGCTGGGCACGCGACCGCACGCCGGAGGCCGAACTCGACTGGGAACGCCACGAACGCTACTGCGAGGACGACGTTCGCGCCCTCGCCTGCGTCTACGACGCGCTCGACGAGGCACGACGGACCGCCAGGGGCACCGACGGGACGAACGCGGCCGCCGACACCACGCAGGGACGACTCTCTGACTTCTGACGATGACCGACGACAGCCACAGCCACACCGACCCGGCACGAGCGAGCGACGACCCTCTGTCGCGGGACCACCTCGAATCGACGGTCCCGGGCTACGACGGACAGTTGACTCACTCGGTCACCCAACCCGCGAAACCGGGTGCGTACGTCGACGCGGCGAGCGTCCTCGGGTCGGACCTCGGGGACGCGCTCGGTCACGACCTCTACACGCACCAGGCCGAGGCCATCGAGCGCCTCCGCGACGGCGATAACGTCACCGTCGCGACGTCGACCGCCTCGGGGAAGACCTACGTCTACGCGCTCTACTTCGCGCTCCTGAAGCAGCGCGACCCCGACGCCAGGGCGATGCTCTGCTACCCGACGCGGGCGCTGGCCCGCGACCAGGAGCAGTCGCTCAACGACCTGTTCGCCGACCTCGGACTCGACGTCTCGGTGGGGGTCTACGACGGTGACACGCCCCAGGGACGCCGACGCGCCTACCGGACGGAACTCGACGTCGTCATCACGAACTTCGCTGGCATCAACGTCTACCTCGCACACCACCCGCTGTGGAACGAGATATTCTCGAACTGCGAACTCCTCGTCGTCGACGAGTCCCACACGTACACCGGCGTCCACGGGACCCACGTCGCGTGGACGATTCGCCGACTGCGACGCGTGCTCGCCCACTACGGGAGCGACCCGCAACTGGTGTGTACGACGGCGACGGTCGGCAACCCGGCCGAACACTCCCGGCGCCTCACCGGCGAGTCGTTCTCGGTCGTCGACGACGACGGCAGTCCGAGGGGTCGGCGCGAACTGCTCTTCTGGGACCCACCCCTCGACGACCGGGACCTCGCCGAGGCGTTCGAACTGGAGGCGTTCTACGGCGCGAAACGCAGCGCCTACCTCGAGGCCAGCGACCTCGCGGCCCATCTCGCACTGCACGACGTCCAGACGCTCGTCTTCGCCAGGTCGCGCCAGAAGACCGAGGTCGCCGCCAGGCAGGTGGCACGGGCGGCCGGCGACCACCCCCTGTCGGGACACGTCGACGTCGACCCGTACCACGCGGGCCACGGCAAACAGACCCGCCGTGGCACCGAGTCGGGGCTGAAACACGGGGACCTCGACTGCGTCGTCTCCACGTCCGCGCTCGAACTCGGCATCGACGTCGGGTCGGTCGACGCGACGCTCCTCGCCGGCTACCCCGGCACCCGGCAGTCGTTCTGGCAGCAGGTCGGGCGGTCAGGTCGCGGGGCGGCCGACGCCCTCTCGGTCATGGTCGCCCGGGCCGACGCCATCGACCAGTACGTCCTCGACGACCCCGACTGGGTGCTCGGCGACGCCATCGAGGACGCCGTCGTCGACCGCTCGAACAACGTCATCTACGCGACGCACCTCCTCTGTGCGGCCGACGAACTCCCCCTCACTTGGGACGACGCCCGGTGGTTCGGCGCCGCCGACGGGACCGGGGTCGACGACGGGGACCGCCTCGAACGGGGCGTCGAGATGTGGACCGCCGCCGGGAACCTCGTCGGCGACCTCGACCGCGGCGTGCAGTACGACGGCCCGCCGCGACCGCAGGCCGACGTGTCGATGTACGGGACCGGTGGCGAGGAGTTCCGCGTCGTCTGCGAGAACGGCGAGATAGACATGGAACCGATCGACCGGTCCCGTGCATACCGGGACTTCCACGAGGGCGCGCTGAACCTCCACGACGGCACGGAGTACGAGGTGGTCGACTTCGACGAGGACGCACCGCACCCGACCGTCACCCTCCGGGAGGTCCACACCGACGAGTTCACCGTCACCGATTCGGACAAACGCGTCACCGACGTCGAGGCACGCGAGGTCCGCGACCTCGGAGACGGGTACCGCCTCTGCTTCGGCATGGGCACCGTCGAGGTCCACTACGACCGCTACCGGCGCATCGACTCTCGAACCGGCGAGCGCCAGGGCCTCCCACGACCGACCGGCCTCCCGCCCATCGAGCTGCGGACGCAACTCTGCTGGGTCGAGACGCCGCCGGAACTGCTCCCCCGGGTCGTCGACGACCTCCCCGAGGAGCACCTGCTCGACCCCGACCCCGACCTCGCGGCCGGCCAGCGCGAGTACACGTTCGCCGGTGGCCTCCACGGTGCAGAACACGCCCTCATCAAACTCTCGCCGCTCGAACTACGGGTCGACACCGGCGACCTCGGTGGCCTCAGCACGCTCCGCCACGCCGAGACCGGCGTCCCGACGTGGTTCATCCACGACGCCGTCGACGGTGGCATCGGCTTTGCGAGGGGTATCTTCGACCACTTCGACTCGTTGGCGGCCCGGACCCGGGACCACGTCGACGGCTGTGACTGTGCTGGCGTCCGGGGCTGTCCGGCCTGTCTCATGGACTCGCAGTGTGGCAACGGGAACGAACCGCTACACACGACGGCGGCGGTGGCGATACTCGACGCCGTGCTCTCCCGCCTCGACTGACCCCGGCGGGCCGGCCGTCAGGGCTTCCGGGCGACGTAGTCGTGGCGTATCTCGAACGCCGCGAGCGGACCGTCGCGCTTTCCCACCGTCTCGACCACCTCGAACCCCGCCGCTCGAAGTTGTCGCCGGGTGCGTCGTGGCGACCCCTGGTAGAGGTCCAGGCCCAGTTCGTCCGGGTCGCGCTTGTACCGCGAGAACAGTCTCCGGAGGTTCCCGTTGCGGAGGTAGTACTCCCGGACGTACCTGAAGTCCGAGACCAGCGCCGGCAGCACGTACCACAGGTTGTGCGAATTGAACGCGAACGTCCCGCCGGGCCGCAGAACCCGGAATATCTCCGCCACGGCGCGGGTCCGACTTTCCTCCGGGACGATGCTGTCGAGACCGTAGTACGAGAACAGCACGTGGTCGAACGACCCGTCGTCGTGGCGCAGGTCGGTCGCATCGTCCACCTCGAACCTGATTCCCGGGTGTCGCGTTCGCGCTCGCTTCACCATCTCCTCGCTCACGTCCACGCCCACGACGTCGAACCCCATGTCCGAGAGCGGTCGGGTCGTCCGTCCGGTCCCGCACCCGATGTCCAGTACCCTGCCGCCGGCGTCCCCGAAGTGTTCCTCGACGAGGTATCGCTCCCGTTCGAGGAGGTGTCCGTCCCCGCCGTGTTTGTCGTACCGGTCCACCATCTCGGGAGCCTCGTACAACTGTACGTTTCGCTCGTCCGATAGTTGCTGCTCCCCGTTAGAGTGCGGCGTCTCGGAGGCCATAGTCTCACTTCCTGACTAGGTACCTGCCGGTTCGGAGCAGTTTCGTAACGGATTGCCCTACGACCGATATCGACGCGTTATCAGGGCGGCCGTGTACGGCGCCTATCTGGCGAACCTGCAGACCATCTCTCCGAGACGATGTGCTTCACTCCCTGATTCATTCCTCCCGACGGGCGGGCTCGGCGCTCCCGAACTGGTCGCGCCGAGAAAGCGGGCCGGAAGGGAATTGAACCCCTGACCGTCTGATTAAGAGTCAGACGCTCTGCCTAACTGAGCTACCGGCCCGGATGCAACTGCACGTTGTATGCTGGTATCTAAAAGGGTTTTCATTCATGGCGCCGAATCGGGGGCCGGAACCGCAATCAGTAACGTTCTCCGGCGCCCAGCGTCTGTCATGTCCTGGAGAATCCTCGTCGTCGCCGGGTTGTTCGAAGTGGCGTGGGCGGTCGGGCTGGAGTACTCCGAGGGATTCTCTCGACCGGTCCCGTCGGCACTGACCGTCGCCGCACTCGTCGTCAGCATGCTGCTCCTGGCACAGGCCATCGAGACGCTCCCGGTCGGGACTGCGTACGCGGTCTGGACCGGCATCGGTGCGGTGGGGACGGCGGTTCTGGGCGTCGTGCTGTTCGACGAACCCGCGACGCTCGCCCGTGCGGGGTTCGTCGGCCTCGTCGTCGCTGGTATCGTCGGCTTGCACACGACGGCCGGGTGAGGACAGGGTCGGGAGGGTTAAGTGTGCCCGGGGAAAGGTGTTTCGTACATGACGACCGGGGTCAGTATCTCCTCGATGTCGAAGTACGCTATCCTCGGCTGCGGGAGCGTCGGCCACGCCGTCGCCGAGGAGCTGGTCGAGCAGGGCAAGGACGTGCTCATCGTCGACCGCGACGAGGGACGCGTCGAGGCCCTCCGTGACCAGGACCTCGTCGCCCAGACCGCAGACATCAGCGATCCCGACGTGGCCGACGCCGTCGCCGACTGCGACGTCGTGCTCATCATGGCATCGGACGTGGAGGCGAACAAGGAGGCCGTCGCGAACATCAGGGACCGCGACGGCGACCAGTTCGTCGTCGTCCGGGCGTCCGACCCGGTCTCCGGCGACGAACTCACGGAACTCGGTGCCGACGTGGTCATCAACCCGTCGTCGGTCATCGCCGACGCGGCGATGCGGTCGCTCGAATCGGGCGAACTGGAGTACAAGGCCAACCAGTTGGCGGACGTGCTGCGCGACGCGAAGGGCCGCGTCGCCATCTTCACGAACGAGAGTCCCGACCCGGACTCCATCGCCAGCGCGGCGGCGCTCCAGGCCATCGCCGAACACCTCGGCGTGGAGTCGGACATCTGCTACCTCGGCGACATCGGCCACCAGGAGAACCGGGCGTTCGTCAACCTGCTCGGTATCGAGTTGCTGAACTGGGCCGACGTCGAGGACCGGGACCAGTACGACACGCTCGCCCTGGTCGACCAGGCGAAGGGGGGCGAGCAGTTAGCCCTCGACGTCGACGTCGTCATCGACCACCACGAACCCGAGGCGGACTTCGACGCCACGTTCGTCGACGTGCGGCCGAACATGTCCTCGACGTCGACCATCATGACGAAGTACATCCAGGAGTTCGACATGAAGGTCGACGAGGCCGTTGCGACGGCGCTCCTGTACGGCATCCGCGAGGAGACCCTCGACTTCAAGCGGGACACGACCCCTGCAGACCTCACCGCGGCGGCGTACCTCTACCCCTTCGCGAACCACGACCTGCTCGAACAGGTCGAGTCACCCTCGATGAGTCCCGAGACGCTGGACGTACTCGCAGAGGCGATCCAGAACCGCGACGTGCAGGGCAGCCACCTCGTCTCGAACGCGGGCTTCATCCGCGACCGGGAGGCGCTCGCACAGGCGGCACAGCACCTCCTCAACCTCGAGGGCATCACGACGACGGCGGTGTTCGGCATCGCCGACGACACCATCTACCTGGCAGCGCGCTCGAAGGACATCCGCATGAACATCGGCAAGGTGCTCGCCGACGCCTACGGCGACATCGGCGAGGCGGCCGGCCACTCCACGCAGGCCAGCGCGGAGATATCCCTCGGTATCTTCACCGGCATCGAGACGACCGACGAGAACCGGGACACGCTGTTGCAACTCACGGAGGAGGCGGTCACGCGAAAACTGTTCCTCGCGATGGGCGTCGAGAGCGGCGAGTCCGCGAACGGCAGTTAGACGACGGCCTCTTCCTCCTCGTCGGGCGTCTTGAGGCGCTCGACGATGTCGTTGACGAGGACCACGTCGCCGACGGCCCGGACCCACCGGTACGGGACGAGGACGCCCTTCGAGTCGCCGAGACGGCCGCTGAACAGTTCCGGGTTGAGGTCGGCCAGCGCCAGGCCGGTGACGAGTTCCTGCTCGATGTCGAGACGGACGTCCTCGACTTCGCCGACGAAGACGCCGTTGTTCGAGTACACCTCTCGTCCGACGAGGGCCGTGATCTCCTGTGGGGTACCGTTCATACGCTGCCTGTCGTAACAGCGTGCCTTAATTGTTAGTCAGACATCTACGCCAGGTCGTCGAGGACGGTCCCGAAGGCGTCGAGGGCCGCCGCCGCATCGTCGGCCGTGTGACCGAGGCTGAGTCGGACCGCGTCCGGCGCGTCGAAGAACCGACCGGGGACGACGAGGACGCCGTCCTCCCACGCCGCCTCGGCGACGGCGTCACCGTCGCCGACGGTCGGTTCGACCAACGCGAAGGTGCTCCCCGGATGGACCACGCCGTCGAGGTCGGCGCGGTCCTCGACGAACGTCGCCAGGAGGTCGTGGTTCCTGGCCACGTGGTCGCGCTGCGTGGCGAGGAGCGCCTCGTCGTTGTAGAGGGCACGGCGCGCGAGCGCGACGCTCGTCTCTGCCAGCACGGGGAGGTGGAAGGCGATGCTCCGGGCGCGGTCGACGAACGACTCCTCGGCGACGAGCCACCCGACGCGGAGGCCGCCGAATCCGAAGAACTTCGTCAGCGACCCCGTCACCACGACGTCGTCCAGTCCGGCCGCGGTCGGGCCGCCGAACGCGCCGTCCTCGGACGGGACGGTCCCGAACGGGGCGTACACCTCGTCGACGAGGAGGCGCGCACCGGCATCGGAGACGGCTTCGGCTGTCGCCTCGAGGGCCGACCGCCCGGTGAGCGCGCCGGTCGGGTTGTGGCGGTTCGTGACAGCGACGAGGCGGGCCGACTCCCGGAGCGCGCTCTCGACGCGTGACGGGTCGAGGCGATACTCGGTCTCGGGCGTCCTGAGGAACCGGTCGACGCGAGCACCGAACCCGGCGGGGGTCGCACGGAGTGGTTCGTAGCCGGGTTTCTCGACGAGGACCTGCGGCCGGGTGTCGGCGTCTGCCGGCGACCGGTACTCGTCGAGGACCGTCGCCATCGAGAGGACGTTCGCGGTCGACGCGCCCGCGGTGAGGAGGACGTTCGACGGCGAGACCCCGTACTCGTCGGCCACCTGCTCGTCCAGGCTCACGTCTGACGGTGGGTCGTCGAGATCGGCGAGCCGACCCGGGACCGGCGTGTAGCCCGGCTGGACGCTCGCCCGGAGGTCGCTCGACCCGAGGTCGTGGGTCGCCGACTCCGGCCGTCCCGAGATCCACTCGAGGTACTCGATGCTGGGGAACATACACTGGTGCGACGGCGGGGGTCCTGTTGAGTGTTCGGCTCTCGGTCGGCCCGACCGCGTCCTGCTTTTATAAACGTGCAAAATGCTTTTATATCATTGCCCGATGGCTGGTAATACTTTCAGGCCATGAGGGTAAACGTCCACGGCGGTTACGGTACACCGCCGGGGTGCCTCTGACAATCCGGCACTTGACGGGTCGGTCGTGCCCGGACCGCCCGTCGAGCAGGGACGGTCCCCGTCGCGAACGTGACGGTGACCGTCCGTGAACTGATTCATCGCCGCGAGTCGAAGTCCGGTAGTCGACGGTCTGTCGAGCCAACACGGCCGTCGGGCCGGTCGGGTTCCTGGTCGAACACACTCGCCAGTTCGAAGGCGACCCGCGAGAACGTCGGGTCTGGCCTCACTCACCGAGCAGGGCGTCGAGGTCCGCGTGTGCGGCCAGCAGTTCGCCCATCCGGTCGACCGTCGCCTCGTTCCTGGTCCGCCCGACCCGAATCACGTCCTCTGCCCGCTCGACGGCCGTGATGGTGTTCGACTGGAGGACCATTATCGGGACGCCCTTCTCGGCAGCCTTGCCGAGTACGGCACCCGACGGCCGGTGGCCGCCGGTGAGGATGAGACACTGCACGCCGGGGGCCTCCAGGGCGGCGGTGTGTATCTCGGACCGGTCACCGCCGGTGATGACGGCGGTGGCCTTCGTCCGCCGCAGTCCTCTGAGGACGGCGTCCGGACCCATCGCGGCGACGCTGAACCGCTCGACGAACGCGTCGGTCGGGACGTCCGTCAGTACGTGGGCCCCGAGTTCGTCCGCGAGTTCTCCCACGGTGACGCCCGCCAGTTCGCGCTCGCGGGGGACGATGCCGTGGACCGAGATGCCGCGCTGTTCGAGGAAGGGAACCACGTCCTCCTTCAGTTCGTCGTACGCGCCGTCGGGCACGCGGTTGAACAGCACCGCGTCGAGATTGTCTCCGACGTCGTCGATGGCCGCGAGTACCTCGTCGACGTCGGTGACCTGCTCGTACGGGCAGACGAGGAGCACGTCCGCGTCGAGCAGTTCGGCCAGGTCGCCGTCGGCGATGTCGAGGAGGCGACCGGCGGTCAGGCCGCCGCCCTCGACGAACATGCGGTCGTGGTCGTCCGCGAGTCCGTCGAACGCCTCCCTGATGCGCTCGCGTACCTCCGTGGCCTCCTCCCGGCCGCGCAGGGCACCCTGGACGAACGTCGGCGAGTAGACGACGGGTTCGAGTTCGTGCATCTCGGCGTCGAGGCCGAGCAGTTCGCGGGCCAGCAGGGGGTCCTCGTCCAGCGTCTTGCCGACGTTGGACTGCAGGCGGGTCCCTTTGGGTTTCATGTAGCCGACGTCCGTCCCCCGGTCGCGTGCGATGCGTGCGAGCGCGAGCGTGACGGCCGTCTTTCCGGTGCTTTCTCCGTTCGCGGTGACGAGTAACGGTTTCATAGTTCCTCCGTGTCTACGGTGAGTCTGATGTCGACTGCCTGTGCCCCGTCGGGGCCGGCGACCAGCGGGTTGATGTCGAGTTCGAGTATCTGCGGGAAGTCGGTGACGAGTTGCGAGATGCGCTGGATGGTCTCGATGACGCTCTCGACGTCGGCGGGCGTCCGGCCCCGGGCACCCCGGAGCAACGGCGCGGCCTTCACCTCGTCTATCATCTCGCGGGCCTCCGGTTCGGTGACCGGCGCGACCCGGAGCGTGGTGTCCTCCAGCACCTCGACGAAGATGCCGCCGAGACCGAACAGCACGAGCGGACCGAACTGCGGGTCCCGGTTGACCCCGACGATGGTCTCCGTACCCTCGTCGAGGTCGACCAGTTCCTGTACCTGCACGCCGAGGATGGTCGCGTCAGGCTGGTAGTTCCGTGCCCGGGCGACCAGGTCCTCGAAGGCGTCGTAGACGTCCTCGTTGGCGACGCCGACCTTCACGCCGCCGATATCCGACTTGTGCAGGATGTCCGGGCTGACGATCTTCATGACGACGTCCCCGCCGATGTCCTGGGCGACGGTGACGGCGTCGGCGGGTTCGTCGACGACCTCGCCCGCCGGCGTCTCGATGCCGTACGCGTCGAGGACGTCCATCGCCTCGACGCCGAGGCGGTTGTCGTTGCGTTCCTTCGCCGCGAGGAGCACCTCGCGGGCGGCCTCGCGGTCGACGTCGAACTCGGTCGGGTCGACGTACTCGCGCTCGGTGACGCGCCGATAGCGCGCCAGCGCGTCGAGGCTGTCGACGGCCCGCGCCGGGTCGAAGTAGTTCGGGATGCCCGCCTCGCGCAACCTGTCGACGGCCGGGCCGGTCCGTGACCCACCCATCAGGCTGGAGATGACCGGTTTCCCGTACTCGGCCTGGCACTCGACGATGGCGTCGGCGAGGTCGCCGAAGTCGAGCACCGCCGTCGGTGCGCTGACGACGACGGCCGCGGCGACGTTCTCGTCGGCGAGTGCCGCGTCGAGGGCCTTCTCGAAGCGCTCGACCGTGGCGTCGCCGATGACGTCGACCGGGTTGTAGATGTTCGCCTCCTCCGGGAGCACCTCCCGGAACCTGTCGAGCGTCACGTCGCCGAACGATGCCAGCGACAGCGAGGAGTCACCGACGGCGTCGGTGGCCATCACGCCGGGACCGCCGGCGTTCGTGACGACGGCCACGTCGTCGGTGTGCGGGAGCGGTTGACCCGACAGCGCCCGTGCCGAGTCGAACAGTTCCTGCACCGAGTCGGAACGCAGGACGCCGGACTGCTCCAGACCGGCCTCGTAGGCCGCCTCGCTGCCGGCTATCGCGCCGGTGTGGCTGGATGCCGCCTTCGCCCCGGCGTCGGTCCGGCCGGACTTGACGACGACGACTGGCGTGTCCTGCGTGGTCTCGCGGGCCGCCTGGACGAACGCTTGCCCGTCCTGGATGCTCTCGAGGTAGCCGAGGACGGCGTCGGTGTCGGGGTCGTCGCCCCACTCGCGGACGAAGTCGGTCTCGTCGAGGACGGTCTTGTTGCCGAGCGATACCACGTCCTTGAACCCGATGCCCTGGTCGCCGGCCCAGTCGAGCACGGCCGTGATGAACGCACCGGACTGGCTCATGAACGAGACCGACCCGGGACGCGGCATCTCGGGGCCGAACGTGGCGTTCATGTCGGCCGTCGTGTTCATCACGCCGAGCGAGTTCGGCCCGACGAGGTTGAGGTCGTACTCGGTTGCGACGGCCTTCAACTCCTGCTCGCGGGTGGCGCCGTCGGCACCCGTCTCGCTGAAGCCGGCGGTGATGACGACGACGTTCTCGACGCCGGCCTCGGCGGCCTCCCTGACCACCGAGACGGCGACGGAGGGCGGTACGACGACGACGGCGAGGTCGACCGGTCCCGGCGCGCTGGCGACGTCGGGGTAGCACCGGTACCCGAGCACCGTCTCGCGGTTCGGGTTCACGGCGACCACGTCGCCGTCGAACGCGCCGAGGTTGTCCAGTATGGCACGACCGACCGAGCCGTCACGGTCGGTCGCTCCGACCACGGCGACACGCTCGGGTGCGAACAGTTCTGACAGCGTACCCATCCCTAGAATCGAGTGTCGGCGTGCCGATAAAGCTAGGTATCGACGGCGCTCTGTCCGGCGACGCTTCACGTGCAACGGTGGTGGGGGTCGCGCACTCGAACCCCGGACCTGCTGCTCACTCCGACACGTCGGCGACGGTTCCGTCTGCCATGTCGACCAGTCTGTCCGGGTCGACGGGGAACACGCCGTCGGGCGTCCCCGCCGCGGCCCAGACCGTCTCGAACGCCGCCAGCGTCTCGTCGACGAACGTCGGGACGTCCGTCTCGTGACAGAAGGGTGGGACGCCGCCGATGGTCCACCCGGTCGCGGCCTTCACCTCGTCCGGGGCGGCCATCCGTGCGTCGCTCCCGCCGACCAGCGCTGCCAGGGCGTCCGTGTCGACGCGGTTCGCGCCGGACGTGACCGAGACGACGACCTGTCCGTCGTCGCTCCCGTCGTCCACGACGAGGACGATGCTACTGGCTATCTGGGCCACGTCACAGCCGATCGCGCTGGCGGCGTCGGCCGCCGTCTTCGTCCCCTCGGGGAACTCGGTCACGTCCGGGTCGAACCCGTACCGGTCCCGCGCCGACTCTGCGAACCGTTCCGCGGTCGGGTGCATACCCGCCGTATCTCCGGCCCTCCGCAAAAACCTACGCCTTCCCACAGTCCAGGGGCCAGCAGTTTTGTACCGGGACCTCGTCGGCTCTCGCATGACCGACGCTCCCGAGGTAGTCGTCCTCAGGAAGGCGGCGCACGGGATTCCGATAGAGCAGTACGCGGAGGCGCTCCGGGAGCGCCTCCCCGACAACGAGGTTCGACTCGCACGCACCCCAAGGGAGGAACGCGAGTTGATACGCGACGCCGAGATAGCCACGGGCCTGTGGCTCTCCGACGAACTGGTCGACGAGGCGGAGACCCTCCGCCTGTTCGCCTGCGGCTACGCCGGAACCGGCCACCTCCCCCTGGAACGACTCGCTGAACGCGGCGTGACGGTGACGAACGCCTCGGGAGTCCACGGTCCCAACATCGGCGAGCACGTCCTCGGGGCGATACTCACGTTCGGCCGGCAGTTCCACGTCGGGTTCGAGCGCCAGCGTCGCAACGAGTGGCGGACCTACGAGACGCACGAACTGTACGGGTCGACGGTGACCGTCGTGGGCCTCGGCGCGCTCGGCGAGGCGGCGGTGGCCAGACTCGACGGGTTCGGCGTCGACACCATCGGGGTCCGGTACACCCCGGAGAAGGGCGGGCCGACCGACGAGGTCATCGGTTTCGACGACGACGCGTTCCACGACGCGCTGGCCCGGACGGACGTCCTCGTGCTGGCCTGCCCGCTGACCGAGACGACGCGGGGACTCGTCGGGACGTCCGAACTGGTCACCCTGCGCCCGAACGCCGTCGTCGTCAACGTCGCCCGTGGGCCCGTCGTCGACACCGACGCGCTCGTCACCGCGCTCCAGAGCGGCTGGATTCGCGGTGCGTCCCTCGACGTGACCGACCCAGAACCACTCCCTGCGGACCACGCGCTCTGGGACCTCGGGAACGTCCAGATAACGCCGCACAACGCCGGCCACACGCCAGAGTACTACGAACGGCTCGCGGACATCGTCGCCTCGAACGTCCGTCACGTCACCGAGACTGGCGAGTACGAGGGGCTGACGAACCAGGTTCCGCTGCAGGAGTTCGGGTCGCGCTAGGCGACGCTCAGAGGTAGCCTTCTGCCAGGAGCAACTCGCCGTTGAGCACGCTCGCACCGGCCGCACCCCGGATGGTGTTGTGGGCGAGGCAGTTGTACTGGAGGCCGAACGTCGACGGCTGGAAGCCGCCGGCGGCGATGGCCATCCCGCCGCCCAGGGTCCGGTCGAGGCGCGGCTGTGGTCGGTCCGGGTCGTCGAAGACGTGGATGAGCGGGTCGGGCGAGGAGGGCAGGTCGAGACCGGGGTACGACGCCATGGCTTCCGTCGCGTCGTCGACGGTGAGGTCGTCCGGGCTCTCGACCCAGACGTTCTCCAGGTGGCCGTCGATGGTCGGGATGCGGTTGCAGGAGGCGGCGACGCCGACGTCGTGCTGGTCGATCCGGGCCCCGTCGAACGCCCCGAGGAGCTTCCGGGACTCGGTCTCCAGCTTCTCCTCCTCGCCGCCGATGTGGGGGATGGCGTTGTCGATGATCTCCATCGAGGAGACGCCGTCGTAGCCCGCCCCGGAGACGGCCTGGAGCGTCGCGACGTGGACGCGGTCGAGGTCGTAGCCGGCGTCGGCCAGCGCGGCCAGCGTCGGGACGAAGGTGATGGTCGAGCAGTTCGGGTTCTTCACCATCGCGCCGTCCCAGCCGCGCTCGTCGCGCTGGACCTCGAGCAGGTCGAGGTGGTCCGCGTTGACCTCGGGGATGACGAGGGGGACGTCCTCGGCCATCCGAGCGTTCGAGGAGTTCGAGGAGAGGACGTAGCCGGCCTCGCAGAAGGCGGGTTCGACCACTTCGCCGATAGCGGAGGGGAGCGACGAGAACAGCAGGTCGACGTCGTCGGAGACCGCCTCGGGGTCGGTCTCGGTGACGGTCATCTCGGCGACGTCGGTCGGGATGGGCGAGTCGACGCGCCACTTCGCTGCGTCGCGGTACAGTTCGCCTGCGGAGTCTGGACTGGCGGTGAGAGCTACGAGTTCGAAGTCGTCGTGTGGTGCGAGGAGCTGGACGAGGCGCTGGCCGACAGCACCCGTCGCTCCCAGGATACCGACCTGTACGGTCATTGCTGTGGTTCTCGTCACCGCCAGATGAAAACGCTTCGGGTGCTGTCAGGGATTGCTGGCGACGATACGACGGTACGCGGCGGTTACTCGATATCGCCCAGCGGGTTGTTCGCGTAGGTGTTGCCCGCCGCGTCCAGCGTCGAGTCCGAGGTGACCGAGACGCCGTAGGCCACGCTGTCGCGGACGGTGGAATCCTGGAGAGAGAGGCGCGACCCGCGCGAGACGGCGACGTTCGCCGCCGCGTCCGCCCAGACGTGCTGCTCCCTGCCGCCGTACTCGACGACGCAGTGGTGCAACCGGTTCTCGGTGCGACTGGTCTCGTCGAACCGGAGGCCGTTCCAGTAGCCGGCCGTCTTCTGCTCACCGGTGAACGTGATGAGCGCGTCCGACTCCCCGACGGCGGTGATGGAGCCGACCCCGCTCCCGGCGACCGCCTCCAGGTCGGCGTTCTGGCCGAACTCGACGGTCGTCCCGGGGTCGACTGTCAGTCGGCCCTGGACGCTGACGGTGTCGTCGCTCGCGACGCGGTAGGGGACGTCGATGGCGTCCCAGGTCACCCGGCGGCCGTCGCGGACGGTCCCGCTGGTCACCAGGAGGACGTCCCGGTCGTTGCCGGTGTACGTGCTCGTGTCGCTGAAGTAGTGCGCGCTCGGGGCGGCGGCTTTGGCGGCCCCGTCCCGGTTCCGGGTGACGGTGTTGGTCGTGAAACTGTCGACGGTGCTGTCCCCGGTGACGGCGACGCCGTACGACCCGGACTCGCGGACGGTCGACCCGTCGACGCGCAGTCGAGAGCCGCGCGAGAGGACGACGTTCGCGGCCGCGTTCGACCAGGTGTAGGCGTCGCCGCCACCGTACTCCACGACGCAGTTTCGAAGCTGGTTCTCGGTCCGGTCTGTCTCGTCGAACCGGATGCCGTTCCAGTAGCCCCGGGTCTTCTGCTCGCCGGTGAACGTGATGGGCCTGCGCTCCTCGTCGTCGGTCAGGCCGACGGCGGTCAGCCGACCCGTCCCGGAGCCGTCCTCGACCGACAGTCGCGAGCTCTGGCCGAACTCGACGGTCGCACCCGGTGCGACGGTCAGGTGCCCCTCGACGGTGACCGTGGACTCCGGTCGGACGCGGTAGGGGACGTCGATGCCGTCCCAGGTCACCTCCTGTCCGCTCCGGACGGTCCCCTGGCTGACGACGACGACGTCCTCGTCGTTGCCGACGTAGGTCCCGGTGTCGCTGAAGAGGTGTGCCACCCTCGCGTCCACGTACCCCGCCCCGCTCTCGTTGCCGGTCACCGTCACCGCGTGGAACGCCTCGACGGTCGTGTCGCCGGTCGCGCTGACGCCGTAGGCCGCCGACTCCCTGATTGTCGCGTCCGTGACCGCGAGGCGTGCGCCGCGCGAGAGGACGACGTTCGCGGCCGCGTTCGACCAGGTGTAGGCGTCGCCGCCACCGTACTCCACGACGACGTTCTGGAGTCTACTCGTCACCCGGTCGGCCTCGTCGAACCGGATGCCGTTCCAGTAGCCCCGGGTCTTCTGCTCGCCGGTGAACGTGATGGGCCTGCTCTCTTCGTCGGCAGTCACCCCGACGGCTGTCAACTGGCCGTCCTCGAGGACCTGGAGGCCGGCGTTCTGGCCGAACTCGACGGTCGCACCCGGTGCGACGGTCAGGTGGCCACCGTCGACCGAGACGGTCGCCCCGGACCGGACGCGGTAGGGGGCGTCGATGCCGTCCCAGGTCACCTCGTCGGTGACGCGGCCGTCGTCGACTTCGACGACGTCCGCCTCGTTGCCGACGTAGGTGCTGGTGTCCGAGAGCGCCCCGGCCGTGGTCGTGCCGACGCGACCGGCGCCGTCGGCGTTCTCTGTCACCGCGTTCCCGTCGAAGGCGTCGACGCTGACGCCCCCGCCGAACGCGAACCCGAACGCCGCCGACCCGTGGAGGGAACTGTTGCTGACGGAGAGCCTGGCACCCCGGCTGGCGACGACGTTCGCCGCGCCGTTCGACCAGGTGTAGGCGTCGCCGCCCCCGTACTCGATCAGCGCGAACGCGAGTTCGTTCCGCTGGTTCGACTCGTCGAACCGGAGGCCGTACCAGTACCCCGGCGTCTCCTGTTCCCCGGAGAAGACGATGGGGGCCGAGCAGGTGCCGACCGCCGAGAGGCGTCCGTCGTCGACGACCTCTAGCCCGGTGTCCTGTGCGAACGTGAGGACCGTCCCGGGTTCGATGGTCAGCGTCGCCCCGTTCGTCACCGACACCGACTCCGTGACCTCGTACCGACCCGAGAGCGTCGTGTCCGACCGGACGTCGTCCGAGAGCGCCTCGACCGGGCCGTCGGCCGCCGGGGCCGCGAAGCAGTCGCCGTCACTCGACCCACCGCCGTCGCCGGTCCCGTCGTCGTCCGGCGCGTCGGTGCTCGTACCGACCTGTGTCCCGGTCGCCGTGTCGGTCGGCGGAGACTCCCCATCGCCGCTCAGAAGGCCCATACAGCCAGAGAGACCGGTCGCGAGTGCGCCCGTGCCAGCCGTCTGCAGGAGCGCTCGCCGTCGTAGACCGGTCGCTGTGTCGTCCCTATCTTTCATCGATGCTACCATCACTCGCCGCTATAAGTACTCATCTGGTGAACAGAGTTCAGCGACTGAATAGCGGTCGGTGATTCAGGTGTGAGGAGGTCCGACCCGGCGGTTCCTCGCTGGAACGCGCTCCGAATCGGGCGGCGACACTGGGCCGAATGGGGCCGTCGATGCGGATTCCCGGCTGTACGTCGGGGCAGTGGAGAACGTGGCTGTGGCTGTCGAGCAACGGTGTCCCGACCGAATCTCGGTCGGCAGTCGCGTCGTCGAGAGGGAGAAGACGGGGCGAGACTCGTCGCGTTACTGCGTCTGCTTCGGCGCGCCGCCCTTCTTGCGCGTGACGTAGCCCGCGATGCGGTTCCGGACGCCCTTGGACTCGATGTTGGTCAACTTCTGGACGCTCTTCTTGTTCACGTCGAAGTCGGTGGTGAACGCCTCGGGGTACCGCTCCAGCAGGATGTTCCCCGTCTTCTTGACGTAGTCGGGTTTGATTGCCATACCCGTTCGTTCCTCGGTGGCCCCCTAAAATGATTCGTTCTCCGTCTTCCAGTCCGTGAGTGCCTCGATTCGGGCCATCGCCTCGCGCTCGCGCGGCCCGCCACACCGGTCGACGACCTGCTCGAAGTACGCCAGTCGCCGGCGGAGCGTCGTCCGGTCGTACGACGGAACGTCGAGTCGCGACGCCGCGACGGTGGCCTCGACGACGGCACCGAACCCACGGTTCACCGGCACGACGGACTCCCGTTCGACGGCCGACTCGACGGGAGCGAGGGACCACTCGACCCAGTCTGTCGACCCGTCGTCGCCCGTCCCCACGCGTTCGACGTCGACGCGCGCCCAGGCGTCGGCGCTGTCCAGCACCGGGCCCTCGCGTTCGTACACGTCGAGGGCCGCCCGGGTGAAGTCGACCGGGTCCCTGGTGAACTGGACGACGGCGGCGCCCCGACGGTCGAAGTTGCGTCTGGTCCGCGTCCGGCCCCACGTCCGGGCCGTGGCCGGGGCGCCCGCGTGCAGGCCGAGCGCCGCGAGGTTCCACCGGTCGTTCGGGCCCCGGGTGGCGACCACGGTCTCGGTGATCCCGTGGAGGTCGACCGGCCACGAGGCGTCGCTCACGGGACCACCCCGTGGCGCTCCAGCGCGACGAACGTCGCCGCCGCAGTCACGTCAGCCGTCGTCCCCGGGTTCACCCCCCGGTCGACGAGTTCGTCGCCGAACGCCTCGACGGCCTCGGTGGGTGCGCCCTCGTCGAGCAGGTCGGCCGCACGGTCGGACACTTCACGGGCGACCTGCTCGCCGTGCTGTTTGGCGACCAGCGAGTCAGGTTCGTCGGCGAGCAGTTCGAGGAAGACGTCGGCGACGCGGTCGGGGACCGGACCCCGGGCGGCGGCGACGTCCGCCGCTGCCTCGAACGTCCGTGGGAAGCCGTTCGTCCACTCCGCGGCGTCGCCGTCCTCTGGCGCGCCGAGTTCCATCACGTCGTACAGCGTGACCTCCCGGTCACGTACTGCGGGGACGGCGTCGCTCCCGCGTCTGACGTCCAGCGCCGCGGCGCCGGCGGGCGGGTCGTCGACGAACACGTCCACGTGGTCGAAGGCACGGTAGAAGCCCACCGCGTCCTCGACCGTCGTCGCCTCGGCCACCCGCGACGCCCCGTCCGGCGTCAGTTCGTCGGTCGCCGCGGCACGGACCAGCGGGACGAGCAGGAGCAGCGCGCCGAACTGGGCGTTGCCCCCGCGTTGCTGGCTCATGCCCGCGACTGCCCGGTCGAACGCCTCGCCCACCGGTTCACCCTCGGCGGCCGCCTGGAGGCCGTCCTGTGCCCCGACAGCCCCGGCGAGGAAGTGCTCGAACCTGAGGTCGTCGAAGTCCCGGTGGCGGTCGACGTTCCCCGGTTTCGGCGTCCCCGCGACCTCCAGCAGCAGGGCGAGTTCGGCGTGCTGTGCTGTCCGCATATCCCTGCGTTCGAGAGCGGTCCGTATGAAGGTCGCGCCACCGGAGGCGCGTCTGGTCCGCGATTCGAGGCGTTTCGTCAGGCCCGCGGCGTGAACCACTCGGTCGTCGCCGCCTCGACGCGGCGGAGTACCCTGGGGTCGTCGCTGGGTCGGCCGACGCTCACCGCGTCGGCCCCGAGCGCGAGGTACTCCCGGACCGTCTCCCGGTCGCGGACCCCGTTGTTCGCGACGACGAAGCAGTCGGTCGCGTCGACCACGTCGCCGACGACGGGTTCGCTGTCCATCGCGTCGACGTGGAGGACCGCTGCGCCAGCGCGTTCGACCCGGCGGGCGGTCTCGACGAGGTCGACCCCGTCGACCTCCGCCCGTACCTTCACGCCGACCGTCGCACCGGTGTCGGCGGCGGCCTCGACGTACGAACAGAGTCGGTCGGTGTCCCGCAGCAGCGTCTCGCCACAGCCGACGTCACAGAGTTCGTCCTGCCGGCAGTGTGCGTTCACCTCGACGACGGCGTCTTGTCGGGCACAGACCTCGGCGGCCTCGCGCACCGGGTCGACGGTCGCGCTCCGGACGTTGAACCCTGCGCGAACGTCGACGTCCGAGAGGGCGCGCAACTGGTCGTCGACGAAGGAGAACGGGTCGTCGGGGAGGAACTCTGACCGCTCGCGCTCGACGAGCAGTCGGGCCGCCTCGCGCGACCGTTCGTCCAGCGCGATGCCGCCGAGGAACGCCATCCCGGCGTACTCGCTGCCGGCCTGCGCCCAGTCGGCGTCGGCCTCCCCGCTGAGACTCGCGAGTGCGACCCGGGGTTCGAACATCATTCCACCGCGTCTATCGCGCGGGTGACGGCCTGGCAGACGCGGGCCGCGTCTCGTCGCTCGTCTATCTCGATGTCGGTTCGTTCGACCGGCACGTCGAAGCTCACGTCGTCGGACTCGTCGACGACGAAGGCGTCCGCGAACGGGTACGCCGTCGCCAGTCCGGCAGAACTCGGTTCCGCGTTGACCGCCTCCATCAACTTCCCCGCCGGCCCGGAGAAGGCGTCTGCTCCGAGGAAAGGCGAGACGACGACGACGGTCGTGTCGGCCAGCGCCGCGCCGAACCCCGGAATCGACAGCATCGGACCGATGCTGGTCACGGGGTTCGACGGGCCGATGACGACCGTCTCCTCCAGTGCGTCGAGGACGCCCGGGGCTGGTTCGGCGTCCGACGACCCGCGGAACTCGACGTTCCGGACCGTCGGTTCGCCGCCGTGGGCGACCCAGAACTCCTGGAAGTGCATCATCCCGTCGGACGTGTGGATGAGGCTCGACACGGGGTCGTTCGTCATCGGGAGCAGGTCGAGTTGCAGTCCGAATCCCCTCGCCAGTTTCGCCGTCACCTCCGAGAGCGAGTGTCCGTCGTCGAGCAGACTGGTACGCGTCACGTGGACTGCCCGGTCCCGGTCACCGATCTCCATGAACTCGGCGACGCCCGAGAACCGTCGCCAGCGCGCCAGGTCGCGCCCCTCGGTCTGTCGTTCCTTCGGCAGGTACCGCGGACCGCCCTCGAGTCCGACCGCGCCCGCGATGTCCTGCAGGGCGTCGTGGGTCCGCGTCGTGTCGCCCTCGATACCCCACCAGCGGTCGCGGTCGAGGATACCACCGCCCTGGAAGATCAGCGTGTCGACGTCCGGACAGATGAAGAGACCGCCGAGTTCGATGTCGTCCCCGGTGTTGGCGATAACTGTCGTCTCGTCGGGGGAGAACGCGGCAGCGGCACCGTCGAGCAGTTTCGGCGTTCCGGTGCCACCGGAGAGGAACGTCACCATACGGCCACCGTTTCTGCGTGGGGACTATAATCAGTTCCGGCCTTCGCGTAGCCAGTCCGCGAAACTCCCGTCGAGCAGCGTCTCCCGCTGGGCGTCTATGTAGTCGCGCTGGGCACCGTAGACCGCGTCCTCGAAGGTCGCTCCGTCCTCGACCGCCGAAGCGACGCGTTCGCGCTTCCAGCTCGCGGGCGTCTGGCGCTGCCGGACACGCATCCTGAGTGGGTAGAGGTAGTGAGCCGTCTCGGCGTCGTCGAGGCCGCGACTCTTGAGGCCGTCTTCGGCGTGGTCGACGATGTCGGCGTAGATGGTGTCCGTGTCGGTGGTCTTCTGGCCGTCGTTGGTGATCCACGTCAGGTCGGCGTCGAGACCGTCCCGCATCGCCCCGTAGAAGTTGTCGTTGGCCAGTTCCCAGTCGAGTTCGGCGACCGGGTGTTCGAGCCTCGTGAGGCTCTCGAGCAGGCCAGCGAAGACCGCCTGGAACGCGACGGAGTCCCGGACAGTCGGCTGGGCGGAGATGGGCCGGAACTCGATGCGGGCGTTCGCGGCCGAGCGCGTCGGTCCGTCGAACACGGGCCTGACCCAGCGCCAGTAGGTGCCGTGTTTCGTCCGGAAGTGTGCGAAGGCGTCGTCGAAGCGGTCCGACTCGGTGACCGGCAGTGGGACGAGCGTCTCGTCGTTCGCGATGCGGTCGACGGTTTCCTCGACCGACTCGACGTCCTTCGGGAACCGGACCTTCCCGGCGGTGTCTGACTCGGCGTTCAGCACCGTCTCGAAGACGCTGATACGGTTCTCCATCCAGCCATCTTCGAGGACGTCCTCGGCAGTGACCGACTCGTCGTACAGGTCCGGCGGGAAGAAGGGCGAGTTCACGCCCAGTGCGAGGAGGGGGCCGGCGATCCTGAGCGCGTACCGGAAGTACGTCGGCAGGTCGGCGGCGTGGGGGACCTGGTAGTGGGGTTGGATGGACGTGATGAGGCTCTCCGGAAGGACGGTGTCCGCGTCGAGGTGGACGTGGGGCGCGTCGAGGTGCATCCCCACCTGCTTCGCACGGTCGGTGTTCGCCATTGCGTGGTAGCGCGACGAGTCGCTCATGTTCGTCGCGATGCGAACGCCGCGGTGGACGACGCTGTCGGTGAGGTACTTGCGGGCCGACTCTCCCTCCGGCGGGATGGTCCACATCCCGTCACTGACGAGGCGCATGCCCTCGGCGCGGGTGCAGTCCAGCGCCGTCTCCAGTCTCGCCAGGACCTCGTGTTCCTGTGCGAGCAGTCCGTTTCGGTTGAAGGGCTGTGGACTCGTCGTCATCTCGGCGTTGTGGAGGCCGAGTTCCTTCTCGAAGCCGATGAACTCGAGCAACCGGCGTGGGACGCGCCGGAGCGGGTAGTCGTGCGAGATTCCCTGGGTCTCAGCGTCGGGTTCTGACACCGCGTAGAACTCGTACTCCAGTCCGACGATCGCCTGGGGGTTGTCGAACGTCCCCGCCGCCAGTTCCTCCTTCAGGGTCGCGGCGTCCTCGTCGACCCGGCGCTGGAACGCATCGGCGTCGACGTCGAGCACCGACTGTATCCGGTCGGCGAGGTCGTCCTCTGGCATGGCCGATAGTGCGACCGAGGGTGCCTTCAATCCCGTGGCTACCGGAGTAGGCTGACAGACGACAGCGACCGCCCGCCCGTCGACCGGTGCTGTCGTACACCTGCTGACCGGTCGACGCCGTTCGTCAGTACACGTGGGGTCTGGTCCCGGCCTCGTACTTGAACGGTCGCCTCCGCCGTGTGCCTCCGACGTGTCCCGGGTGACGGTCGCCTCGACGCCGTCGCCGGTGCCCGAGCGTCGGCGTCGTCCGTGCAGGCACTTCGGACACTTTAACTGGCGCGTCCGGCTACGTGTCGGCGATGCAATTCGGTGCGTTCGCCACCCGGGCGGCCGAGATAGAGGACGAACCGGCCGACCTCGAGACGGTCTCCCTCGTTCGAGACCTCTTCCTCGAGTCCGGCGACGACCTCGCGGTCGTCGCCCGGTTCGTGCAGGGTCGCGTCTTCCCGGCGTGGGACGACCGCAAACTGGACGTCGGGCCGAGCACCTGCTACGCCGCCATCGCCCGGGCGGCCGGTCCGAACGTCGACTCGGACGACGTGGAGGACCGACTGGCCGACCTCGGCGAGGTCGGCGACGTCGCTGCGAGCTACGAGTTCGGCGGCCAGCGGGGCCTCGCCGCGTTCGGTGGCGGTGGGGCCGACGCGATGACGGTCGCCTCGGTGTACGACGACCTCTCGACGCTCGCTGCGACGGACGGCGAGGGGAGCGAGGGGACGAAACTCGACCTGCTGTTCGGCCTGTTCAACCGCTGTGAACCGAACGAGGCGCGCTATCTGGCTCGCATCGTCCTCTCGGAGATACGCATCGGCGTCGGCGAGGGGACGGTCAGGGACGCTATCGCGGCGGCGTACGACGTGCCGACGGAGTCGGTCGAGCGCGCACTCCAGGTGTCGAACGACTACGGTCTCGTCGCCGAGACGGCCCGGGACGAGGGAACCGCGGGCCTCGACGGGACCACCCTGGAGGTGGGACGACCGGTTCAGGCGATGCTCGCACAGGCCGAGACGGCGAGCGACGCGCTGGAGGAGTGGGACGAGGCGGCCGTCGAGACGAAGTTCGACGGTGCTCGCGTGCAGGTCCACTGGGACGGCTCGACGGTCGACGTCTTCTCGCGCAACCTCGAGGACGTGACCGAAGCACTCCCGGAGGTCGTCGACTTCGTCCGCGAGCACTGCGACGCGCCTGCCATCCTCGACGGGGAGGTGGTCGCCGTCGACGACGCGGGCGAACCGCTCCCGTTCCAGCAGGTGCTCCGTCGCTTCCGGCGGAAACACGACGTGGCGAAGGCCCGCGAGGACGTGACCGTCGAACTCCGGGCGTTCGACTGTCTGCACGCCGACGGCGTCGACCTGCTGGACGCGCCCCTGCGCGACCGGCACGACCGACTCGCGAGCGTGCTCGACGCCAACGTGAGCGACCGGACCCTCACCGACGACCCCGAAACGGTGGCGGAGTACGAGGCCAGGGCGCTCGACGCCGGTCACGAGGGCATCATGCTCAAGGACCCCGCGTCGACGTACTCGCCGGGCAAGCGCGGGCGGAACTGGCTCAAGCGGAAACCGGACGTCGAGACGCTCGACTGCGTCGTCGTGGGCGCCGAGTGGGGCGAGGGTCGTCGGGCCAACGTCTTCGGGACGTTCCGCATCGCCGTCCGGACCGACGACGGCTACGAGGGCATCGGGAAGGTGGCGACGGGGGTCACCGACGAGGAACTCGACGACCTGACCGACCTGCTGCGACCACACGTCACCACCGAGTCGGGACGCGACGTGACGTTCGACCCCGCCGTCGTCTTCGAGGTCGGGTACGAGGAGATACAGCCGTCGCCCACGTACGAGTCGGGGTACGCCCTCCGGTTCCCCCGGTTCGTCGGCGTCCGCGACGACAAGGATGCGGACGACGCGGACTCGCTCGACCGGGTCGAACGACTCGCGGGCCTGCAGTAGGTGCGCCGGCGCCCGTCAGAGCGACATCCAGTTCGTCGACCGGTCGAACGCCGGGAGCGTCCACCGGTGTTGCGGCCCCGTCGCCACCTCCCGTAGTTCGACGCAGCCGTCGACGGCGTCGACGAGTCCGGTCGGCGGGTCGATGCCGGGGTACCGGAGGAACGCCATCCCCCGCACGCCCCGGACGACCGCTCCGACGCCACGTACGAACCGCTCCACCTCGTCGGGCGCGTGGGCCTCGACCGCCGGACCCAGGTCCTCCAGCAGGAGTCGGAGCTGCCCCGGCGAGAGACCACCGTTCTCGGCGTCGCGGTCGACGACGGCGTCGGTGACCGCCTTGACCAGGGAGTCGAGCGACGGCGGCGCGCTGGTCGTCACCGTCGCGATCGTCTCGTCGTTCGAGTCGAGTCCGGTCGGGAGCATCGGTGCGAGGTCCCGCGTGGCCCGGTCCGGGAAGACGACGAGCCGAACCCGGTCGGCGTCCGTGGCACCGCCGAGCAGTCGGAATGCCCGCGTCGCCGTCTCGACCGACACGTCGCCGGTGACCAGCATCGAACAGCCCGTTCGTTTGTACCTGGCGAGGACGTCGGAGAGGTCGTCCCCGGTGTCGTCACCCGGCCCACGGAACGTCGCACCGTCGAGCGCTCGCTCGAACTCGACCCTGTATTCGTCCATCTGGAGGCGGTTTTGAGGCCCGGACTACAAAACCGTTCCTGCCGTCACTTGACGAACTCTCGGACCGCCGACTCGTCCTCCTGCCCCGATTCGTCGTAGAACGCCGCCAGCGCCTCGTCCAGTTCGTCGAGGGCCTCGACCTGCGGCGTCTCGGCCAGCGAGTACGTCGGGTACCCGTCGCCGCTCGTCCGTTCGAGGAACCCGAGCGACCGCAGCGGGTCACGGTGTTCGTGGAAGGTACTCGCCGCCAGGTCGGCGCGAGCAGCGATCTCAGACGCTCCCAGTTCCTGGTCACGCGCCTCGGTCAGCACGCCGAGGATGGCCACCCGTGCCGGGTAGCCGAGGGCCCGTTCAAGCGGCGGGTCGAACGCTTCGTCTGTGTTCACGACCCGTGATTCGGTCGTGGTCGTAAGAATCTTTTCGAGCGGACGGTCCTCTCGTCTGCGGTGGCGGCCCGTGGACGGACGTTGAATATTCAGGCAACAGGTGCCGTCGTGTCGTGCGGACGACCGAATCGGCAAGTAGCCTTTTGTCGGGTGGCTTCGGCTACGTTCGTATGACCTTCGGCACGTCTCCAGGGGGAGTTCGAGGCGAACGGGCGGAGTGGGTGCTCCGTCGTGCCGACGAACTCGACGTCCAACCGGCAGTCGTCTGGGGGTACCTCGAACGGAACGTCGAAGACGGAATCGCCACCGTCGACGAACATCGGACGCGGCTCGCGCGACTGTTCAAGGCGCACCTCGCCCGGCCGATGCTCTCGGACAACTCCCGGATACGGATATACGACGGGTCCGAGGGGCGGTTCGACTACATCAAAGGCACGCACTACGTCCAGCAGGTGTCCGACGAGGTCCGCCGACTCGTCCACGTCGTCGCCGACGAGCAGCGCATGACCGTCGAGGTCGACGGGACCTCGGGCGTCGCGGTCCGGTTCACGGACCCCGTCCCCTCTGCCGACGCGCACGTCGCGTCGGAACTCTGTCGTCGCGCCCTCGGGACCCCGCTGGACGGCCTCGACGACGTCGTCGAGATAGTCGACTGCGACACCCAGCGCTCCTGGACCGAGGTCGGTTAGTCGAGGACCTCGTCGACGGCGTCGGCGTCGGTCGGCCAGTACAGTTCGCCGTCGTAGCGGTACGGCGCGTCCCACTCGACGAGTTCCCGTATCGTCGCCTCGCGGGGGAGGACGTGGGACTCCGTCACGGACGGGGCGAGTCCCCGTTCCACGTTCGTCGGGTCCCCGACGACGATGCTCGTGTGTATCCCGAGGGACCACGCACACCGGAGATACGTCTCTGCGGCCAACTCGTAGGCTCCGGTCGGCCGTCGCCGGACCGTCGCGACGAGCGGGAGTTCCGTCCCGTCGACCACGAGGCGCGACAGACCGTCGCCCACGACGAGGTACTGTCGCCCCGCCTCGAGGTGGCCTGCGACCTGCTCGACGGCGGCACTGATCGAGAACCCGTCGCCGAGGAGGCGGGCGACGTCCCGGCCGACGTGGACGGCGTCCTCGTTCGCGACCCGGGTCGTCGCCGCGACGCCGCCGACGGCCCCCCGTTCGACGAGGGCCGTCGCCTGTTCGTACGTCTCGCACGCGTTGAGTACGAACAGGTCCGGTTCGACGCTCGCGAGGGTTCGAACGTCGAGGGGACCGTCCGAGCACTCCAGTCCGGCGGGCGTCGCGTGGCCGACGAAGTGGACGAGGTCCGTCCGGTCGTCGGTCAGGACGCCGGCCACCTCCTCCCGGTCGGCGTCCGAGACCAGCGAGACCGTCCTGGGCAGCCCCAGGCTGCCGTCGTAGAACTCCTCGAGCGAGCGCTGCTCGGGAAGCATCTCCGGGTCGGTACAGACGATGGCGACGGTCACCTCGTCCGACGGGTCCCTGGCGAGTGCGTTCCGGTAGGCCGTCGACGACGCCTTCGAGGCACCGCGAGGGACACCCGGCCCGAACCAGGCGTGGGTCACAGCGTCGACCTCGCTCTCGGGGACGACGCGTGGGCGACCCGCCGCCACGGCCGGGTTCGGGCCGGTCCCCTGCCCGTTCGAATCCGGCCCCGACCCGTCCCTGACGAACGCAGCGACCGGCCCCTGGTTCGTACCCGTGACCCGTCCCCGCGCCGATTCGACGACGCCGAGTCGGTGACAGACGTGCGGGAGCAGTTCCACCGACGCGGCGCGTGGGGGGACCGCCGCGACCAGCGGCCAGCGCGGGAGCGCGGGTTCGAGGAGTGCGACCGGGACCTCCAGATACGCCGCCAACCGGTCGGCGGGGGTCGAGTCGTACAGCGCTTCCGGGTCGGCCGGCAACGCCGCTTCGAGCGCCTCGTGGCCGTCGACCTGCAGGTCGTAGTGGCCGTAGCGTCGAACGACCGCGTCGAGTACGAGCGACCGCCGGAGGAACCACCCGAGGTCCACCTCGAGCGACCGAACGTCCCCGAGCGCGTGCGTTCGACCCCCCATCCGCACGTGCGGCGTCGACCCGGTCTGCAGGTCGGCACCGAGGTAGTACGCCGCCGGCGCCGCGGCGAAGAGGGGTGCGTACCGCGGCGGGACGACTATCTCGACACCGGAGTCCGGGGCCGAGAGTTCGTCGGGTATCGACAGCGTCGTTCCGAGTTCGACCCGGGGTGGGTGCCCGCGAAGGTTCGGCCACGACCGTTCCGGTGACGTCGTCTGCAGCGACGACGAGAGCACGCTCACGGCGGCCGCGACGTCGTCGGGCCGGTCGGTCGTCTCGACAGTCGCGGTCGGGACCGACGTCGTCGAACGGAACCCCACGACGACGCTGTTCGCCTCGGCCAGCTCGACGCGCGTTCGACTGCCCTCGGGCGTTATCGTCATCGCACTGCTGACCAGCACGTAGCACTTCACCGCGGACCCGAGTTCGAGGACGTGCGTGCCGGCCGGGTAGGACCGTCGCTCGTCGGCCCGAACCAGGCCGACGTCGTTCATCGCGGTATCGCGGACCGTGACGGCGACGAGCGACGGGACCTCCAGGTACCGCGTCTCGACGGCCAGGGCCTCGTCGACGAACGCCCCGAACGGGAGGTCCGTCGACGTCGGAACGAACCGTCCGGTCGAGGTGGCGAGTCGGAGTCGGGCCTGTTCGCTCGTATCGACGACCTCCAGCCCGGTCGGGTCGCGCGTCGTCCTGTACTGCAGCGCCATCGGTTCCCGGATGCAGGTCCAACTGAACCACCGTAACCGTTTCCGCCGGAGTTTTGCGCCGGGCAGGTCGATGAATGGATATGACCGTCCGTCACGACGGCCTCACCGTCGACTGGCTCGGCTACGCGACGACGCGAATCGAATCTCCCGACGGGACGGTGGTCTACCTGGACCCGGGGCGCTACGGCGTGCTGTCAGGGGAGTGGGCGCCGCCCGGCCCCGGGGACCTGCCACATCCCGCCCCGCGGGACGAGTACCCGAAGGACGGCGACGTCGTCTGCGTCACCCACGACCACCACTACGACAGCGACGCCATCCAGCGCGTCGCCAGGTCTGACGCGACCGTGGTCGTGTTCGAGGCGGTGGACGCGTCGAACGTCGACCGGGAGGTCGCGCCTGTCGAGGAGTTGCCTTACGACGTGGTCCGCGTCGACGAGGAGTCACACCTGACCGCCGCCGGTGTCGACGTCTGGTCCGTGCCGGCGTACAACGACCCCGAGGGGCTACGCACCGGACCGGACGGGAACGTCACTCATCCACCCGGATTCGGTTGTGGATTCCTGCTCTCGGTCGGCGGCGTCACCGTGTTCTGGCCGGGCGACTCCGACGCCCTCGACGCCTACGCCGAACTCGACGTGTCGCTGTTCCTGGCAAACATCGGTGGGACCGTCGTCAGCGACCGGCACGAGGCCGCCGACCTTGCAGAACGGCTGGACCCGGACCTGGTGCTGCCGGTCCACTACAACACCATCGACATCCTCACGACTGACTCCGGCGAGTTCGCGAAAGACGTGGCGCGACGGGGCGTCCCCGTCGTCCTCGACGAACGCTAGTTCGGTTCGTAGCTGACGAGTTCCATCTCCATCGAGAGAGACCCGTCCTCGTCGTAGTACGCGGTGTACGCTGCCAGACCGAGGTCAGGTGCGAAGCACCCTTCGTACAGCACGGACCCGTCGACGCGCATCTCCGAGCGGTAGCAGTCGACGTCCCCGTACGACTCGACGCCGGTGACCTCGAAGCTCGCCGAGCCCTCGGCCGTCTGGTAGGACCACTGCGTGCCGACGCGCAGGTCCTGGCCGGCGTACCACGTCGACGGCGTGAACATCGTCGTCACGACGAGGATGCCCGCCGGCGTCGAGTAGAGTTGCCCCTCGACGGTCTCTTTCGTCCCCGTGACGGTGGACTCGTACCGTTCGTCGCCCATCTCGTAGACGGTGCGGACGGTCACCGTGTCGCCGTCGACCTCCTGGACGTCCCAGACGAGCGTCCCGCTCCCCTCGCCCTCGACGTAGACGTCGTACGTGTACGTCGCCGGCCGGTCGAACTCCAGCAGCGCCCACGAACCGCCGTCGAGCGTCGAACTGTCGCCACTGCCGTCACCGCCGTTCCCGTCGGACCCGGCGGTGCTCGTCGTCGGTACGTCGCCGCCACCCGAGACGCAACCGGCGAGGAGGACGCAGACCACCACCATCGCTGTCAGCACCGTTCTTCGTGTCATGGGGCGCGTACGTCGAGGGGATATATAATCGTGCGTATGTTTCCTGCCGGCACGCTCACGCATCACCCATCGGAACGTAGGTAAACGGTCGTCAAACGAATCGAACCGGCCGCGAGAGGACCCGTAGCTGGCGCATTCGTGGGTATCACCGAAACCATTTACCGGCGGGAGTACCACCTTTCTGACATGGGCCCCGCTAACGCCGACCGTGACGCGACGGCCCCACCGTACTGCTCTCAGTGTGGCTCGAGACTCGGGCCAGCGGCGAAGTACTGTCCCCAGTGCGGTTCCAGGGTCGGCGAACGAGCGGGCAGTTCGTCGGACCGGGACCGTCCCGCGAGGGACCCCCACGACCGGACCGGTCCGGCCCGAGAGGAACGAGACGCAGAGGCATGGGCGCGCCGGGTCGACGAGGCCCTCGATGGCTGGGTCTGGTCCGACCAGGCCGACCGGAGTCGGGAGGACCGACGGTCAGAGGCCGGTGGTGCGGCGTCCCGGCAGGGCGACGACGACGCCGCACGGAACGACCGAGCCCGAGAACGGGCCGGTCGGTGGCCCCCCCGGAACCACTGGCGACGCGGGGGGCCGAAACCGGAGTCGGAACTCGACGAGGGCGACAGACGGCTCCGGGACCGCATCGAGCTGTACGTCCACGACGGGTGGGACGTCGACGAGCACCACGGCGACTCGGCCGTGCTGGTCGACCGGACGTACGGCGGTGCCGGGATGCACCTTCTCGTCGCCGCGACCACCATCTGGTGGACGTCCGGGCTGGGAAACGCCGCGTACGCGGCCCACAAGTACTACGCCGACGCGGACCGCCTCGTCCTGCAGGTCCGCGACGGCCCGGACGGTCCGGTCGTGACAGAGCATCGCGAGCAGGGGTCGTCGACGACCGGTCGACGCGTCGCCGGGTTCCTCGCCGGACTCCTCCTGCTGTTCCTGTTCGTCCCCGTCGTGGTCGCACTGGCCGTCGGCTTCGGCGAACTGTCGCTGGTGATACTCGCTGGCGCCGTCTGCATCGCGGGCGTGCTGGCGGCCGTCGTCGGCGCCCCGGGTGACCACTCGCCGACCGAGTTCGGCCGGACGAGGGCCGTCGAGGAACGCGCCATCGAGGCGCCCGACCAGCCCTGCACGGCGTGTCTCTCGACCATCGACCGTGGCGTCGAACGCACCTACCGCGACGAGTTCCTCGTCGCGGGCGTGCCGGTGAAGACCTACGAGATGGGCCGGAACCACTACTGTGTCTCCTGCGCCCAGGGCGAGACGGACGTTGAGTCGACGGCTGACGCGGGGTCGACCGACGAGTCGAACGCACCAGCAGGTGCTCCCGAGGAGACGGCGAATCGGGACGGTGAGAACGGCGGCGGACCCGGGACCGACCCCGAGCACGAGACGGGGTGACGACGGGCCTAGATGACGCCCATGTCGCCGAGTCGCTCCGGCAGGTAGGTGTCCGTGACGAAGTCGAGCCCCCTGGCGGCGAGCGCCTGCTGTTCTGCCTTCTTCTCGATGTCGAGCTGGAGTTCTATCTGCTCGGTCCAGAACTCGTCCTGGAACCGGGGGTCCTCCAGTTCGGATTCGAGCGCGTTGACGTCGGAGTCCGCCAGGGGGTCGGTCGGCAGGTCGTAGTCGACGATGTCCTGCGGTCGGATGCCGACGTAGCGTGCCTCGGGCGTCGCGAGGTACTCCGAGAGGTGCGCGGACTTGATGGACCCGTACGCGACGGACCCGAAGATGCGGTACGACCACGGGTCGCCGTCTGTGAACACCACGACGGGCAGGTCGAGTTCGTCGTGCAGGCGCTTCGTGATGCGCCTAGTCGCCCGGGCCGGTTGGCCCTTCAGGTGGACGATGAGGCAGTTGTAGTCGGTGTCGAAGCCGTTCTCGACCAGTCGGTCGCGCATCCCACCGGTCTCCACGCACAGGACGAAGTCGATGTCGTGGTCGGTGAACTCGATGGTGTCGGGATTGTTCGGTATCTGGTAGCCACCCTCGCCGACGTCCTCCTGGCAGTGGATCTGGCGTTCGCCCCGGCGGGTCTGTTCTATCAGTTCCAGCGGGCCGATGAGCGTCGCACCCGACTCCTCCGGGCGCATGTGGAAGTCCTCGCGTTTCACCTCGCTGACTATCTCGAGGTCCTCGACGAGTTTGTTCGACTCGTCCTGACCGGTGAACTGTGCCTCCTCGGCGTCCCAAGACTCTGAGAGGTAGTACAACTCACGGAGGGTGGACGACCGGTCCTCGTCGAGTTGCCGGGCGAGGAACTCGATGGTGTATATCGCCTTCAGTAGCTTCCGGGCACCGCGGACCGATTTGGCCGACCGCGTCGACGTGCGGTCGCCGTACACCCAGACGTTGCTGTCCTCGTCGTACTCGATGTTGGACTTCGTCCGGGTCGGCAGGGTCATCTGCGGGACGTCGCCCTGCTGGAACTGGTCGTAGAACTCTGCGGCGAGGTCGATGAGTTGCTCGCGTGCGTCGGCGTCTGTCTCTGTGCTCATGGATTACTGGTTGACGGTGAGTTTGGCTTCCTGGACGTCGCTGACGGAGAGGTCGAACGTGGCGTCTGCCGGGACGGTGTACTCGAGGGTGGCCTCGTCGCCACCCTCGACCTTCGGGTTCCACTTGCAGAACCACTCGCCGTCCATCTCGACGACCGAGACGTCGTCCGAACCCACGGTCGGTTCCGCGGAGACGATGTCGGTCACCGAGGGCGTCTCGATTGTCGACCCGTGGTTCTCGACGACGACCTTGACCGTCTGTTCGTTTCCGTTCTCCTCCGTCGTCCGCTCGACGAGGACGTTGTTCATGATGCGGGCCAGCGCGTCGTCGTAGTTGGGCACGTCCTGGCCGGTCACCTCGGCCACCTTCTCGGCCATCCGCGGGAGGATGTCAGCGAGGACGTTCTGTTTCTGCTGGCGCTTTCGCATCGAGCGCTGCTTCTTGAGGTAGGACTTCAGTTCGCGGGCGGCCTCCCGCACCGCGAGTTCTATCTCGTCCTCGATCTCGGGCACCGAGGCCACGGCGTCTTTGGACTCGCTGGTGAACGGGACGTTCGTCGATGCCACGTGGACCATGATGACGGCCGGACCGTTCGGGACGCCGCGGCCGCCAGGCTGGTCGAGGTTGTAGTTCCGCCAGCCGATGTCCTGGATGACCTGCGTGATGGCACAGCCACCGCGCTTGTAGACGAGCGGGACGCGGTTCGCGTACCGGAGCACGTCGGCCTGTCCGTCGGCTTCGATGTCGCCGCCGTAGGCGATGCCTGCCTCGACGACGAACGGGTCGCCGGCGTGGACCTCGGCGTCGCGGGTCGCCGCGGCGTAGAACTCGGCGTCGAACTCCTTCCGGAGGCCGGCCTCGACGAGTTCGGCCGAGATCGGGGAGAGACACGACGTCGGCGGGGCGATGATGTCCGTCGTCCGCATCGCGGAGACGAGGTCGCCGACTGCCTGCCGGTCGCTGGCGAGGGTCCGTACCTTCGGCGGGTCGTCGGGGACGGTCACCATCGTCGACCACACCTGCTCGACGACGTTCTCGCGGGCCGTGTCGCCGAAGCTGACCTCGGCGCGGTCCTCGGTCATGTCGGCCGCCCGGTCGACGTAGTCCCGGAGCGCGGACCGGTCGAGTCGGTTCCGGAGGTCGACCTCGTCCTCGCTCTCGTCCGGGACGAACTTCGCGGCGAGTCTGTCGGCGAAGCCGACGACGACGGCGTCGTCCTTCTGGACCGACGTCGCGGCGTCTGCGTGGGCGCGAACGTCGTCGAGCAGTCGTTCGGCCCCGTCGGCGACCCCGTAGCCGGTCACCTCGCGCCAGACGCCGTCGACGACGTTCTCGCGGACCGTCGAGCCGAAACTGGTGTCGGAGTCGGCGCCGTCGGCGGCGCCCGAGACGGCCCCGGAGACCTGGTGGTGTGCGACGCGTCCGTCCGTGGCGACGGCGTTCAACTCGTCGACGACGCGGTCGGCGAAGGCCGTCTTCGCGTCCGACGGCTTGTTGTTGACGGACTCGACGACTGCACTCCGGAGGTCGTCGTCGTCGGGGAGCGACCACGTCATCTCGCGACCGTAGTGGCGGTCGCGGAAGGCGTCGACGATGCTCTTTGCCGTCTTCTTGCCGACCCGGGTGAACTCGCTCTGGAGGAACCCCGACATCGAGTGCGAGTCGCTCGCCTTCAGCATCTTCAGGACGTTCCCGAGTTCGACCCCGTGGGGGTGTGGGCGAATCTCCTCGGTCTCGGCCGGCAGGTCGGCCTCGTAGTCGGCCGTCGCCACGAACTCATCGTTCGGTTCCGAGTAGGAGATGGTCGCGTGCGGGTTGACGACGGCGGTGTGCTTGACGTAGTCCTCGAGTTGCTGGCGCGCCCGCATGTTCGCCGCCATCTCCAGTTCGATTCTGGTCCCGTGGGTGTCGCCGAGGGGTGACTCGCCCGGGGATAGCTCCCGTTCCGAGCGTATCTCCGGTTCGTTCTCGTCGGTGTCGATGACGAGTTCGAACTCCATCGCCGTCGACGACCCCTGCGTCCGGGACGTTATCTTTGCGGGTTTCCCGCTGGTCAACTGGGAGTAGAGGACCGCCGCAGAGATACCGATACCCTGCTGACCGCGTGACTGCTCGCGCGCGTGAAATCGGCTCCCGTAGAGGAGTTTGCCGAAGATCTTGGGAATCTGCTCGCGCGTGATACCGGGTCCGTTGTCCTCGACCGCCAGCCTGTAGTAGTCGCCAGATTCGGTGATATCGATGGAGATGTTGGGTCTGATCCTGGCCTCCTCCGTCGCGTCGAGGGCGTTGTCGACCGCCTCCTTGACGGCCGTGACGAGCGCCCGGGCCTCGGAGTCGAACCCGAGCATCTGCTTGTTCTTCTCGAAGAACTCGGCGATGGAGATGGCCCGCTGGCTCTCGGCCAACTCCTCGGCGATGCCCGACTCCTCGCCGATCGTCGACTGGAATGACGTCATTCTGTGGCGGTTATTTCGCGGCGGGGGTTAAAAGGAGTGCGCTGGCGGAGTGAAAGTAAAGCGGGTGGCCGACGGGGTGAACGGGAACCCATCGTGTCAACCGTGTAATCGATGGCACCCGCCGGGACCGCGACGCCCCGGCGCGAGGCGTCCGCCCCGCTGCTGTCGGGGGCGTTCGGCGTTTTCTCGTCGGTGGTGGCGGGGACACCTGTCGGGTCACGACCGGTTCCGTCGGCGGGCCGTTCGGCCGAAATAAATTTGGGGTGCCACGCTTACGCGCGAGCGCGCACACGGGAGTTTTATTAGTCTTCGTCGTCTACCGAAAATCAGTCTTTCATGTCCAACGAAAATGAGTACAGCGCCGGTCAAATCCAGGTCCTCGAGGGCCTGGAGGCCGTCCGAAAACGTCCGGCGATGTATATCGGTTCTACCGACTCTCGGGGCCTGCATCACCTCGTCTACGAGGTGGTCGACAACTCTATCGACGAGGCCCTCGCCGGCTACTGCGACGACATCACGGTGACCGTCCACGAGGACGGGTCCGTGAGCGTCCAGGACGACGGACGTGGGATTCCCGTCGACATCCACGAAGAACACGACAAACCCGCACTCGAGGTCATCATGACCGTCCTCCACGCCGGCGGGAAGTTCGACAACAAGTCCTACCAGGTGTCCGGTGGCCTGCACGGCGTGGGCGTCAGCGTCGTCAACGCGCTCTCGGAACGACTCGAGGTCGAGGTCACCCGGGACGGTGCCGTCTGGAAGCAGTCCTTCGAGCGCGGCGTCCCCCAGGGGGAACTCGAACGCGTCCGCGACATGGGACCGGACGACGAGACGGGGACGCAGATACGGTTCTGGGCGGACGAAGATATCTTCGAGACCCGCGAGTACTCGTACAAGACGCTCGGGAACCGCCTGCGCGAACTGGCGTTCCTGAACTCCGGCGTCAACATCGGACTCGTGGACGAACGCGACGGCAGGTCCGAGACGTTCCACTACGAGGGCGGCATCCGGGCGTTCGTCCGCTACCTCAACGAGACGAAGACCGCACTCCACGACGACGTCATCTACTTCGAGGACGAGGACCAGAACATCCAGGTAGAGGTGGCCATGCAGGCGACCGACGAACTGCAGGGGAGCATCCACGCCTTCGCGAACAACATCAACACCCGCGAAGGTGGGAGCCACCTCACCGGCTTCAAGACGGCGCTGACGCGCGTCGTCAACGACTACGCGACGAGCAACGACCTGCTCAAGGACCTCGACGACACCCTCAAGGGCGAGGACATCCGCGAGGGCCTGACGGCGGTCATCTCCATCAAGCACCCCGACCCACAGTTCGAGGGCCAGACCAAGACGAAACTCGGCAACAGCGAGGTCCGCGGCATCGTCGAGAGCGCGATGCACGAGAACCTCGACACGTACTTCGAGGAGCACCCGAACACGGCCGAGGCCATCATCGGCAAGGCGGTCGAGGCGGCGAAGGCACGCAAGGCCGCCAAGAAGGCGGAGGAACTGACCCGGCGCAAGAGCGCGCTCGAGAACACGGCCCTGCCCGGCAAACTCGCCGACTGCCAGACCAAGGACCCGACCGAGGCCGAACTGTTCGTCGTGGAGGGCGACTCCGCGGGCGGGTCGGCCAAGCAGGCCCGTGACCCCGAGTTCCAGGCCGTCCTGCCCATCCGTGGGAAGGTCCTGAACGTCGAGAAACATCGCCTCGACCGCATCCTGGAGAACGACCAGATACGGAACCTCATCACCGCCATCGGCACCGGTATCGGTGACGAGTTCGACCTCGAGGACGCCCGCTACCAGAAGATAATCATGGCGACGGACGCCGACGTCGACGGGGCCCACATCCGGACGCTCCTGCTGACGTTCCTCTACCGACACATGCGACCGCTCATCGAGGCTGGCTACGTCTACGCGACGAAGCCGCCGCTGTACCGCATCCGGTACAACGGCAACACGTACGACGTGATGAACGAAGCGGAGCGCGAGCGGGTCGTCGAGGAGAAGTGCAACGGCAACCCGACGCAGGTCCAGCGCTTCAAGGGACTCGGCGAGATGAACCCCGAACAGCTGTGGTCGACGACGATGGACCCGGACCGACGCGTCCTGAAGCAGATACAGATCGAGGACGCCGCCGCCGCGGACAAGATGTTCTCGGTGCTGATGGGCGACGCCGTCGGCCCGCGAAAGCAGTTCATCAAGGACCACGCCCCCGAGGCGGACTGGGTGGACATCTAACCAATGAGTTCAGACACACCAGACGTTCCCGCAGACAGAGTCGAACACGTCCGAATCGAGGACGAGATGGAACAGAGCTACATCGACTACGCGATGTCCGTCATCGCCGGTCGTGCGCTCCCGGACGTCCGTGACGGCCTGAAGCCGGTCCACCGTCGCATCCTCTACGCGATGCACGAGATGGGCGTGACGAGTCGAACGGGCCACCGGAAGTCCTCCTCCATCGTCGGCGAGACGATGGGTGACTTCCACCCGCACGGCGACAAGGCCATCTACGACACGCTCGTCGGGATGGCACAGGAGTTCTCGATGCGATATCCCCTGGTCGACGGCCAGGGGAACTTCGGGTCGATGGACGGTGACCCGGCCGCCGCGATGCGGTACACGGAAGCCAGGATGTCGCCCATCTCCGAGGAACTGCTCGCGGACATCGAGAAGGACACGGTCGACTTCAGTTCGAACTACGACGACCGCATGCAGGAACCGGACGTCCTGCCGGCGGCGTACCCGAACCTGCTGGTCAACGGCAGTACGGGTATCGCAGTGGGGATGTCGACGAAGGTTCCACCCCACAACCTCGGGGAGATAATCGACGCGACCATTGAGGTCATCGACGACCCCACCTGCGACGTGGCGGACCTGATGGAACACGTCAAGGGTCCCGACTTCCCGACGGGCGCGAACATCGTCGGCCGGAACGGCGTCCGGAAGGCCTACACGACCGGTCGTGGTCGAATCCGCATCCGTGCCGAGTTCGAGGTCGAGGAGTGGAAGAAGGACCGGAAACGCATCGTCGTCACCGAGATACCGTACCAGGAGAACAAGGCCCGCCTCGTCGAACGCATCGCGGACGACGTGAACGAGGGCAAGCTAGAGGGCATCTCGGACCTGCGCGACGAGTCCGACCGGGACGGCGTCCGCATCGTCATCGAGCTGAAACGCGGTGCGAACGTCGAGGTCGTCAAGAACAGGCTCGTCGAGAGCCACCTCGAACAGACCTTCGGCGTCATCAACCTCGCACTGGTCGACGGCCAGCCCAAGGTGCTGACGCTGAAGGAGACGCTCGAACACTACGTCGACCACCGGAAGGAGGTCGTCCGCCGGCGCTCGGAGTTCGACCTGCAGGAGGCTGAGGACCGCGCACACATCCTCGAAGGGCGATTGAAGGCACTCGACCACATCGACGACGTGGTCGAACTCATCCGCGGGTCCGAGGACCGGGACGCCGCGAAGACGGGACTCGAGGAGCGATACGACCTCTCTGAGGCCCAGTCCGAACACATCGTCCGGATGCAACTCGGGTCGCTGACGTCGATGGAGCGCACCGAGATAGAGGAGGAGTACGAGGGGGTCCAGGAGACCATCGAGTACCTCGAATCCGTGCTCGCCGACGAGGAGAAACTCCTCGACGTCATCAAGACGGAACTCCGCGAGGTCAGAGACGAGTACGACGACGACCGGCGAACCTCCTTCGTCGAGGACACCGGCGAGGTCACCCACGAGGACCTCATCCCCGAGGAGGACGTCTTCGTCGTCGTCACCGAGGACGACTACATCAAGCGGATGCCGGTGTCGCGGTTCGACGCCCAGAACCGCGGCGGGAAGGGCATCATCGGCGTCGACCCGAAGGAGGGCGACCGGGTGTCGACGGTGTTCCGTGCGAACACCCACGACTACCTGCTCTGTTTCACGAACCGGGGCAAGGTCTATCAGCTGAAGACATACCAGGTCCCAGAGATGTCCCGCACCGCTCGCGGGAAGTCGGCGGTCAACCTCATCGACCTCGACGACGGCGAGGAGATAACGGCCGTCGTCACGACCGACGAGATGGGCGACGACGAGTCCATCACCATGGTGACCCGGGACGGCTACGTCAAGCGGACCCGGTGCGAGGACTTCCGGAACATCCTCTCGACGGGCATCATCGCCGCCAAGCTCGAGGAGGACGACGAACTCGTCGACGTCGAGGTCACCGACGGGTCGATGGACCTCGTCGTCGCCACCGAAGGCGGCATGACCATCCGATTCGACGAGAGCGAGGTCCGGACGATGGGACGGAACACCCGCGGCGTCCGAGGCATCGAACTCGAAGACGGCGACAGGGTCGCGGGACTCGTCGCGACCGACGAGGCGGACGAACGCGCGCTGCTCACCGTCACCGAGAACGGGTACGGGAAACGGACGAAACTGTCGAACTACCGGGTCCAGTCCAGGTACGGCAAGGGCCTCATCGACATCAAGACAGGCGACCGGAACGGACAGGTCGTCTCGGTCAAGGCCGTGACGGCCGACGACGACATCGTCGTCATGTCCGAAGGCGGCCAGATAATGCGGACCCACGCGGCCGACGTCTCGATGGTCAACCGGAACACCAAGGGCGTCGTCGTGATGCGCGTCGAGGGGGGCGACCACGTCGCGAGCGTCGACGTCATCCCGGCACCCCGCGCTGCCGCCGAGGAGGCCGGCGGTGAGGCGACCACCGGCGGGGCCCCGGCCGAGGAGTGACGAGCTGAACGGACCCAAGGTCGACGGACGCTTCGGTCACCTTCTCCCGACCGTTCGGCTCCGAGGACGCTCCAGTTTAGAGGATTCGCTTGCCGAGCGCGCTGGCGGCCAGTTCGGTCGCGAGTTCGGCGGTCCGGTTGTGTTCGTCGAGGATGGGGTTGACCTCGACGGCGTCCATCGAACGGACCACGTCGTGTTCTGCGTCGTACTCCGCGACGCGTTCGAGCGCGTAGTGCGCCTCGCGGTAGGTCGCACCGCCGTGGACCGGCGTCCCGACGCCCGGCGCCTCCTTTGGGTCGAGCCAGTCCAGGTCGAGGCTGACGTGGATGCCGTAGACGCCGTCCGTGGCGATCTCGAGTGCGTCTTCGACGACGGGACTGATGCCGCGCTCGTCGATGTCGGACATCGTGAACGCGGTGCCCTCGCTCCGGCGAATCGCCTCGCGCTCGGTGTCGTCGAGGTCGCGGAGTCCGACCCAGACGACGTTCTCCTCCCGCAGTCGGTGCGCGTTGGCCCACCCGACGTTCGCCCAGTCGCGGTAGCCCAGCGCAGCGGCGAGTGGCATCCCGTGGATGTTCCCGCTGGGGGAGGTCTCTGGCGTGTTGTAGTCGCCGTGGGCGTCGAACCAGATGACGCCGAGGTCGGCGTCGCGGGCGGCCCCGGAGAGACAGCCGATGGCGACCGAGTGGTCGCCGCCGAGGACCAGCGGGAGCGACCCGTCCTCGATGGCCCCGGCGACCCGGTCGGCGAGTCGGAGCGAGACGTCCTCGACCTCGCGGACGAACTTCGCCTCCCGGCCCTCCTCTTCTGGTTCGTCGACCGTCGGGTCCCGCGTCTCGGCGGTCGGGACGAGCAGGTCGCCGGTGTCGACGACGGAGATGCCCGCCGCCTCGAGTGTCGATGCCAGTCCGGTGTACCGGATGGCCGAGGGTCCCATGTCGACGCCGCGTCGGTTCGCGCCGTAGTCAGTCGGTGCACCGATGATGCGGACCTCTCTGGTCATACGAACCGTTTCACCGGACGTCGGTAAGAACGAACCGGTTGGGAACAGCGAAGATTTAACCCACACGGAGGTATAAGCCGACGTATAGAGAGATACTCTCACATGAGCCAGACCGAGTCTACGTCGGACGGCGACGATGGCGGTTTCGTACTGCGATTCGTCGTCTGGGTCCTCGCGCTCGTCCTCCTCGGGCGGGCGTTCAAGAACAACTCGCTCTACGACCTCCGGCAGTTGCGCGCCGAGCAGGTCCTCGTCCGCCTCGGCACCGGCGCGGTGCTCCTTGCGTTCGTCGTCTGGGCCGTGTTCGTGGCCAGGACAGACGTGATGGCCATCGTCGTCATCGCCTCCGTCGGCCTCGTCGCGATGCACGCGCTCCCGTGGCTGTTCGTCACGGTGATGACGAGGGCGGCCAGCGAGCGGGAGTACGCAGAGGCGAAGGAGTGGCGCGCGATCACGGACGACCGCGACTGACTGGTCAGTCCAGGTACGGTTCGCAGAGCAGTTCGAGGCCGTCTTCGAACGATATCTTCGGTTTCCAGCCCGTCGCCTCCTGCATCTTCGTCGCGTCGGCCATCGTGTGGTGGACGAAGACGTTCTCGTCGATGGGGTTCTCGACGTGTTCGGGTTCGACGTCCGCGCCGAGAACCTCACAGAGTTCGTCGACGACCTCGTTGGCGGTGTACTGCTCGCCGGTCCCGAGGTTGAAGATGCCGTTCAGTTCCTCGTCGGCCGCGAGTTCGATGCCACGGACGACGTCCGAGACGTGCGTGAAGTCGCGGGAGTGGGTCCCGTCGCCGTAGATGACCGGCGACCGACCGTGTGCCACGTCGTCGGCGAACTGGGCGATGATGTTCGCGAACTCGCCCTTGTGTTCCTCCGCGCCGTTGTACCCCTGGTAGACCGAGAAGAACCGCAGCCCCGCCACCGACATGTCGTGGTAGTTGTGGAAGTACTCGGCGTACCGCTCCCGAGCGAGTTTCGAGGCCTCGTAGCCCGTGTTCGCCTCGACTGCCATCGACTCGGGCGACGGTTCCCGTCGGGACCCGTAGATAGACGACGTCGAGGCGTAGGCCACGGTGTCGCACCCGTCGGCGCGGGCCTGTTCGACGGTGTTGGCGAACCCCTCGACGTTGACCCGAAGCCCGCGGAGCAGGTTCTCCCTGGAGTCCTCGTGCATCTTGAGCGACGACAGTGCGGCGAGGTGGAACACGACGTCCACGCCGTCCGTCGGCAGGTCGTCGTCGAGGACGCTGACCTCGTGGAACTCGACGTCGTCGTCGAGGTTCTCGGGCGTCCCGAGGTAGCAGTCGTCGACGACGACGACCTCGTTGTCGGTGGCGAGGTGGTTCGCGAGGTTCGATCCGATGAAACCCGCACCCCCGGTGACGAGGACTCGGTTACCTTGCATGCGCGGCCTTTCTGCAGGCCGGTTTGTAGCCTTGTCGCTTCGCCCGGGCGAGCACCGTCAGACCGGCGAAACGGGTGTGATGGTTCACCCCACGGATTTAAGGACGCGAGAGACCAATCCGTCCCTATGTCATCTATCGAACTAACTCCGAGTCAGAAGAACATCCTGCAGGCCCTGATAAACCTACACAGGGAGGACGAGAGCGCGGTGAAGGGCGAGGAAATCGCCGAGCGCGTGGACCGTAACCCGGGAACCATCCGAAACCAGATGCAGAGCCTGAAGGCGCTCCAGCTGGTCGAAGGTGTCCCAGGGCCGAAGGGTGGTTACAAACCGACCGCGGCGGCGTACGAGGCCCTCGAGATACAGCAGATGGACGAACCGGCGGCGGTCCCGTTCCTGCACGAGGGCGACCCCGTCGACGGGGCCATCGTCGAGGAGATCGACCTCTCGTCGGTCCACCATCCGGAACTCTGTCGGGCCGAGGTACACGTACAGGGGTCGCTCCGGGACATCCACGAGGGAGACGAGGTCGTCGTCGGGCCGACGCCGCTGTCGAAACTCCGCATCAGGGGTACCGTCGACGGCAAGGACGACACGAGCAACATCCTCATCCTCCGGATAGACGAGATGGAGGCACCGGCGGGCGAGCCCGAACACTGACCTGTCAGTCTCTCTTCTGTCAACTCCTGACCTGCCACAGTCTACCACGCGAAACGGGTTTCAACACCTTTGTATCGGTCGGTTTCTGAGATGCTGGTATGACTACCAAGGTCGTCGTGCTCGGTGCGGGCTACGCGGGCGCGGGCACCGTCAAGGACCTGCAGGAACAGGTCGGTGGGAGCGTCGAACTGACGTGGGTCGCAGACGTCGACTATCATCTCGTTCTCCACGAATCTCATCGCGTCATCCGTGACCCGTCTGTACGGGACAAGATCACCATCCCCGTCGGGGAAATCGCCGACCCGTCGACCGAGTTCATCAAGGACGAGGTTACGGGCCTCGACACCGAAGAGCGCGTGGTCGAACTCGCCAGCGGCGAGGACGTCGACTACGACTACGTCGTCGTCGCCTTCGGGAGCCAGACCGCGTACTACGGCATCCCCGGCCTCGCCGACAACTCGCTGACGCTCAAGAACCTCGACGACGCACTCGCCATCCACGAGGCGGTGAAAGACGCCGCCGAAGACGCCACCCGAGACGACCGTGCACAGGTCGTCGTCGGCGGCGCCGGCCTCTCGGGCATCCAGTCCGCGGGCGAGATTGCGGAGTTCCGCGACAAGCACCGCGCACCGATGGACATCTACCTCGTCGAGGCGCTCGAAGAGATATTCCCGCCGGGAGACGCAGAGGTCCAGGGCGCACTCCGGAAGCGACTGCTCGAGAAGGACATCGAGATTCTCACGAACGACCCAATCACCGAGGCCGAGGAGGACGTCATCCACTTCGACGAACGCGAACCCCTCGACTACGACGTCTTCCTGTGGACCGGCGGTATCACCGGTCACGACTGCATGGACGGGGTCGACATCGAGAACGAGCACAACCGGCTCAACGCGCAGATGGACTTCCAGACATCCGACGAGCGCGTGTTCGCCGTCGGCGACTCCGCCGTCGTCGACCAGCCCGGCGAGCGCCCGGCCCCACCGACTGCACAGGCCGCCTGGCAGGCCGCGGAGGTCGTCGCCGAGAACGTCGTCCGCGAGATGAACGGCCAGCACCTCAAGACCTGGACGCACGAGGACAAGGGCACCGTCGTCTCCGTCGGCGAGACGGCCGTCGCACACGACGTGTTCTTCTCGCCGGTCACGACGTTCGGTGGTTTCCCGGCCAAGACGCTGAAGAAGGGCATCGCCGCCCGCTGGATCGCCGACCTCACGTCCGTCCGTCGCGCCTGGGACGCCTGGGACGTGCTGTAGACGACGCACTCGACCGCTCCCCCACCTGCTTCTCTACCACGCCGACCAACGCCCGACGGTTTATACCCGAGACCGCACCCAGAACCCGCGTGTCCTGACGGAACCCACGCGGGGGACGAGGCGGGTGTGCGACACACCCCGCGTGCGTAGCTGCGTCGCCTGCTCGCAACGATCGACCGCCTGTCAGTCGATGGACAGTCCCGCGTGCCAGCGGTCGACGCCCGCCTCCGCCTTCACCCGGTCCATCTCGGCCAGGAGTTTCACCGCGAGCGACCCCGTCTCCGATGCCCGGCGTTCGCCCTCCGTCCGGAACTCGCCGGTGACGCGGTTGGCGTACACCGAACAGACAGCGCCGGCACGTAGACCGTAGACGTTGGCGACGGTGAGAAGCGCTGCGGCCTCCATCTCGATGTTCTTCACGTTGGCCGCCTGCAAGTGGTCGACGAGGTCCTCGGCGCCCTCCGCCATGAACTCCTCGAACCCGGGTCGACCCTGTCCGGAGTAGAACGAGTCGGCCGACATCGTCACGCCGGTGTGGTAGTCGTAGCCAAGTCGCTCGGCGGCGGCGACGAGCGCACATACGACCTCGTGGTCCGCGGTGGCGGGGTACTCCGAACGAACGTACTCCTTGCTCGTGCCCTCCTGTCGCAACCCGCCGGTGGTGATGACCAGGTCGCCGACCGACATCTCGGGCTGGATAGCACCACAGGACCCGACGCGGATGAAGGTGTCCGCCCCGACGCGGGCGAGTTCCTCCAGCGCGATGGCGGCCGACGGCGACCCGATGCCGGTCGAGGTGACCGAGATGGGTTCGCCGTCGTAGGTCCCCGTCGCCGTCCGGTACTCGCGGTGGTACGCCACCTCCTGGGCGTCGTCCCAGAACCCGGTTATCTTGTCTACCCGTTCCGGGTTGCCAGGCAGCAGAACGGTGTCCGCGACGTCGCCCGGACCGACCTCGAGATGGTACTGCACGTCCGCGTTCGGGTCTTCGCTATCGCCGGTCATACTGGCGCTTCAGGACCCGAGAACTAAGGTCTATTCACTGCTTGCCGAGGGTCTCCGCCGTGATCGTGTTCGGGAGGAGTTCGCCGAGCGTGTAGGCCGTCGCCTCCTCGCCCTCGTCACAGAGGACGACGAAGTCGTCGTCGCAGAACTCCGAGAGCGTCTGCCGGCACATCCCACACGGCGTGACCCCGTCGCGCTTCCCCGACGTCACCGCGATGCGCTGGAACTCGTGGTACCCGTCCGCGACTGCCTTGCCGACGGCCACCTCCTCGGCGTGGAGGCTGTTCGAGTAGTTCGCGTTCTCGACGTTACAGCCCCGGTACACCGTCCCGTCGGCGGTCAGCAACGCGGCACCGACGGTGTACTCGGAGTACGGTGCGTACGAGTTAGACAGCGCGTCGCGGGCCTGCTCGACGAGGGCAGCGTCGTCCATGTCACCCCGTAGGACGGTCTCCCTCAAGTAGGAACTGGGTTCGGGCGTGGGTCAGTCCTCGCCCGACTCGTAGTGCTCGCCGGCGGCGGCGGGCAGTCGAGTCTTCCCGACCAGCACGAGGACGATGACGACCACGAGGTACGGCAGCATCAGGAAGAACTCCGTCGGGATGCCGACGTCCTGCAACCGGAGTTGCACCGCCTGTAGCCCGGAGAAGAGGTAGGACGCGGCGAACGCGCCGAACGGGTTGTAGTTCCCGAAGAGGTACGCCGCGATGGCGATGAACCCACGACCGTCGACCATCGTCTGGCCGGCGCCGATGAACTGTCCGACGCTGCCGATGGAGAGCGCGGTCCCGCCGATACCGGTGAAGAACCCGGAGATGAGCACCGCCGTGTAGCGGACGCGGTTGACGTTCACGCCGACGGTGTCCAGGGCTTTCGGGTTCTCGCCACTCGCGCGGACCCAGTAGCCGAAGTTGGTCCGGTTCAGCCCGTACCAGCCGACCGGGACCGCGACGAGCATCATGAACACCATCGGACTCGCCTCGAACAGTATCGGCCCGACGAAGGGTATCTCAGAGAGGAGCGGAATCGACCAGTCGCCGACGGTGCCGACGCGGGCCGTCGACGGCTGTCCGTAGAACACCTTCGACGCGAACGGCGCGAGGCCGAGTGCGACCAGCCAGACCGCCAGGCCGGCGATTATCTGGTCCGCCTCGAACTCGATGCAGATGACGGCGAACAGGAGCGAGAACAGCATGCTCGCGAGGACGCCGCCGACGAAGCCGAGCCAGATGTTCGGGACGACGAACTGCAGACCGGGGTCGACGGTGTACACCCTCCCGCCGAGGTCGAACGAGACGACCGGCGGGAAGCCGGTGGTCCCCGCAGAGCCCAGCAGGTCGGCGACGAGCACGCTCACGAACGCCGAGACGATGAGCAGCCCCTCGAGTCCGATGTTGATGATGCCGCTCTTCTCGGCGTAGATGCCGCCGATGGCAGTCAGCGCGATGGGGACAGCCAGGCGGAGCGACGACTCGATGGTGCTCTGGCTGGTCGCCGTCCAGAATATCGTCCCGGCGGTCGAACGGGGTGCGAGGATGCCCCACACCGAGAGGACGACCAGTCCGAGGACCGCCGTGGCTGTCGCGACCAGTCGAAGGCTGTCTCTGTCCATCGTCCGCACCTCCGTCCACCCTCCGGTCGGACCGACACGTCGAACGTACCGTCGAAGGTCGTCTCTATCCATCGTCCTCACCTCCGTCGGTCGCGACGGCACCGACGCGCTCGTCCTCGTCGAACGAGAGTCGTGCGCCGACCATGCGGAAGAACTCCGGCATGGCGACGAACAGGATGATGAGGCCCGAGAGGACGCCGACGAGTTCCGGCGGGACGTCGGTCTGGAAGTTGAGCGCGTTCCCGCCGCTCTTGAGGACGCCGAACAGGATAGACCCGAACACCACGCCCAGCGGGTTGTTCCCGGCGAGGACGGAGACCGTGATGCCGTCGAAGCCGAGCGACGGGACCTCGCCGCCGGTCAGGAACCGGCCGTTCGCGAGGAGTATCCACAGGGCACCGCCGATACCGCCGAGTGCGCCGGACAGCGTCATGCTGGCGACGATGGTCCGCTCGGCGTCGACGCCGGCGTAGGTCGCCGCCTCGGGCTGGAGGCCGCTCGTCCGGACGTCGAACCCGAACGAGGTCCCCCACAGGAGGTAGTAGATGCCGGCCGCCAGTACCAGCGCGAGGACGAACGCTAGCAGGGAGAACCGACTCCCCTGGAAGCCGAACGGGAGACTCGGCACGAGCGAGTTCGCTGGCACCATCCGCGTCTGGGTGCCGCCGGCCGAGGCCGGGTCCTGGAAGTACTCCTTCACGATGAGCGTCGACCCGTACACGGCGACGAAGTTCAGCATGATGGTGGTGATGACCTCGTTCGCGTCGGCGTAGGCCTTCAGCGCGCCCGGTATCGCACCCCAGATGCCACCCGCGACCGCGCCGGCGACCAGTGCGAGCGGCAGGAGGACGACCGTGCCGGCGAGGCCGGCCGGTGCGACGCCTGCGACCGTGAGCACGACGACGGCCGCCGCGAGGGCACCGAATATCATCTGCCCCTGCGTCCCGATGTTGAACAGGCCGGCGCGAAACGCCACGGCGACCGACAGGCCCGTGAACAGCAGGAGCGTCGTCCGCTGGAGGAAGACCTCCATCGAGAAGTTCGTCGGCGACCACCCGCTCTCCCACGGCAGTCCGCCGATGGCCCCGATGAACAGTTTCTCGTAGACGTTGATCGGGTCGTAACAGGCAGCCTGCCCGAACAGCGAGACGTTGCCCTCGAACAGGAGTAGCTCGAAGCTTCCGGGGAGCGGAATCGCGACGTGGTAGAACGCGCTCTGCTGGCAACTCGCGGCGAGGCCGGAGACGAAGACGAGGACGCCCCCGACGACGATGGAGAGTGCGAGCGCCGCGAGACTGATGACGGCGCGCTCGGCACCGGATGCGCCGACCAGGCGTTCGAGGAGGTCGCGGGCGCGACTCACTGGTCACCACCCGCCCTGACCGTCCGGACGTCGTCCGGGTACTCGCCGGCCATGAGGAGCCCGACGTCCTCCTCCGTCGTCTCGTCCGGGTCGACCACGTCGACCAGTTCCCCCTCGTACATCACGCCGAGGCGGTCCGAAAGCTGGCGGACCTCGTCGAGTTTCGACGAGACGAGCAACACCGCCCGGTTCCGTTCGCGCAGGTCGAGCAACCGCTCGTGGATGAACTCGGTCGACCCGATGTCGACTCCCCGCGTCGGGTGGGTCGCGACGACGACGGACGGGTCGCGTTCGAACTCCCGGCCGACGATGAACTTCTGCTGGTTCCCGCCGGAGAGGGAGTGCGCGTCGGCGTCCGGGCTGGGCGGCCGGACGTCGTAGGTCTCGATAATCTCCTCGGCGTGGGTTCGGACCTCGTCCCAGTCGATGCGTCCCTGGTCGGAGAAGGGCTGGGTGTGTTGACTGCCCAGCAGCCCGTTCTCGACGAGGTCGAAGTCCATCACGAGGCCGCGCTCGTGACGGTCCTCGGGGATGTACGCCATCCCGTCTTCGATGCGCTCGCGTCGCGAGCGGTCGGTGAGGTCCGCACCGTCGACGACGATGCGACCGCTGGTCGGGTCGGCGAGGCCGGTGATGACCTCGACGAGTTCCGACTGCCCGTTGCCGTCCACCCCCGCGATGCCGAACACCTCGCCCTCGCGGACCTCGAAACTGACGCCGTCGACGCGGTCGATGCCGTCGGCGTCGGTGACGGTCACGTCCTCGACGGCGAGCGTCGTCTCGCCCGCGTCGTGCGGCTGCGGGTCGACTTCGAGCAGGACCTCGCGTCCGACCATCATCTTCGCGAGCTCGTCGCGTGTGGTGCCGTCGGCGTCGACGGTCGCGATGCTCTTGCCGTCGCGCAGGACGGTGATGTCGTCGGCGGCGTGCATCGCCTCGCCGAGTTTGTGCGTGATGAAGATGACCGTCTTCCCCTGCGAGGTGAGTTCTTCGAGCACCGTGTAGAGGTCGTCGACCTCCTGTGGCGTCAGGACCGCCGTCGGTTCGTCGAGGATGAGAACGTCCGCCCCGCGGTACAGCGCCTTGAGAATCTCGACGCGCTGCTGGACGCCGACGCTGACCTCCTCGACGGTGGCCGTGGGTTCGACGTCGAATCCGTAGCGCCGGCTGAGTTCCCGGACCTCCTCGTTGGCCCGCGCCGTGTCCACGGCCAGGCCGAAGTACTTCCGTGGTTCCCGCCCCAGGACGATGTTCTCGGCGACGGTCATCGGGTCGACCAGCATGAAGTGCTGGTGTATCATCCCGATGCCGGTGTCGATGGCGTCGCGTGGCGAGTCGAACTCCCGGCGTTCGCCACCGACGTGTATCTCCCCTTCCTCCGGTTGCAAGAGCCCGTAGAGCACGTTCATCAGCGTCGTCTTCCCCGCACCGTTCTCGCCGAGAAGTGCGTGAACGGACCCCTCCTCGACGGTCAGGTCGACGTCGTCGTTCGCGACGACGCCGGGGAAGCGTTTCGTGATACCTGCAAGTCTGACTGCTTTACTCATGGGCTCCAGATGAAACGTGGGTCATCTCGGACACCGACTCAGAGTTCGGTCGGAACCGTGATCTCCCCGTCGATGATGGCCTGTCGCGAGTCTTCGACTGCGGTCTTGATGTCGGACGGGAGCGAATCGCCCAGGGTCTGCCCGTAGACGCAGGCGACCCCGTCGGCCTCGAGACCGAGCGTGACGACGCCGCCGCCCTGGAAGTTGCCGTTGACCTCGGATTCGATGGCGTTGAACACCGCGGTGTCGACGCGCTTGACCATGCTCGCGATGATGTAGTCCGCGAAGTCGGGTTCGCTCCGGGACTGGTCAGCGTCGACGCCGATGGCGTACTTGCCACGCTCCTGTGCGGCCTGGAAGACCCCGAGACCGGACGCGCCGGCAGCGTGGTAGATGATGTCCGCTCCGGCGTCGTACATCGAGAGCGCCGCCTCACGGGCGGTCGCGGCGTCGTTGAACGACCCGACGTAGGTGGACTCGACGGTCACGTCGCCGTTCGCGTACTCGATGCCGGCCTCGTAGCCGGCCTGGAACTTGTTGATGAGCGGGACGTCGAGACCGCCGACGAAGCCGACGGTCGTGGAATCGGGGGACGTCGACCCGCCGCCCGCCGAGAAGTCCCGCGTGGTCAGGAGGCCGGCGAGGTGGCCGACCTGGAACGAGCCCTCGTGCTCGCGGAACACGTAGTTCGCCACGTTCTCCTTCTCGACCACGGAGTCGACGAGCTGGAAGTGCTGGTCCGGGTACTGCTCGGCGTTCTGCGTGACCGCGTCGGTCTGGGCGAACCCGATGCAGGAGATGAGGTCGTAGTCGGGGTCCCCCGACTCGGCGAACTGGCGCTGTGCCGGCGAGAAGTCGGAGTTCTGCTCCGGCTGTGCCTGGTCGAAGGAGATACCGAGTTCGTCCCGGGCCTGGATGGCACCCTGCTGGGCCATGTCGTTGAACGACTTGTCGCCCAGGCCACCGGTCGCGTAGACCATCCCGACGTTAACGTCGGAGCCACCGTCACCACCATCGGTGGTCTCCGTCGTCCCGTCGTCGGTCGAGTCGGTCTCGGTGTCCGTATCCGTGTCCGTGTTCCCACCGGTGTCGTCCGTGCTGCTGATACACCCCGCCAGAGCGAGCGTTCCCGTGAGGCCTGCACCCTTCAGGAACGTTCGCCGACCACTGTTCGAGCGCATTACAGCCTCGAAGGAGTACCATCAGGAAAAACCCTTTGGAATGCAAGTGAACGTTACAAAATTCGGCGTTTTCATAATCGAGACGGCGAATAAATTCACAGCAGTGTCGGTGATATGAGACCGCGTAGCCGGTCGGGGGTTCGACCGTCAGGCCGCTTCGACGGCGCGCTCGACGATGCCCGTCGCCTCGTCGACCAGTTCGTCGACGTCGTCGCTCTCCGCGTACACCCGGACGTACGGTTCGGTCCCGCTCGGTCTGACGAGTACCCACGAGCCGTCGGTCAGGTCGATGCGAACGCCGTAGTCGGTATCGACGCTCGCGTCGGGGAACGCCTCGGGAAGCGTGGTCGCCAGTCGGTCCATCGCAGCCTCCTTGGCATCGTCCGGGCAGTCGACGCTGACCTTCCGGTACGGTCGCTCGCTGATGGGGGCACGCAGCGGTGCCAGGCCGCCGGCGTCGGCGACGAGTGCCGAGACGACTGCGGCACTTGCGACGCCGTCGATCCACCCGCCGAAGGCCGTGTGGACGTGCTTCCACGGTTCGGCGGCGAAGACGACCTCGGTCCCGTCGCCACCGGCCGCCCGTTCCCGGGCGATGCCCTCGTGCAGGGCACCGAGTCGGACGCGTTCGACCCGCCCGCCGGCCTCCGAGACGTGCTCGTCGATTCGCGCCGAGGCGTTCGGCGTCGTCACGACGACGGGGTCCGCCGCGTCGCTCTGCCCGGCGTAGTAGCCGGCCAGAATCGCGAGCACGGTGTCCTCGTGGACGACCTCGCCGTCGCCGGTGACGACGACGATGCGGTCGGCGTCCCCGTCGTGTGCCAGACCCAGGTGGAAGTCGTTGGATTCGAGGAACCGGACGAAGTCGGTCAGCGTCTCAGGCGTCGGCTTCGACGGTCGGCCCGGGAAGTGACCGTCGACGTTGGCGTTGAGAGCCACCACCTCGCCCCCGAGTTCACGGAGCACCTGGGGGGTGGCGATGCTCGCCATCCCGTTCCCACAGTCGACGGCGACCCGCAGTCCCGCCAGCGGGTCGGCCGCGGAGTCGCCAGTCTCCGACACGAGGTCCCGGGCGTAGTCGGCGACTGCATCGCGGTACGTGCCGAGGACCGACTCCCGAAAGCCGTCCCCCCACTCGTCCCACGCGACGGCCGCCGTCTCGTCGGCGACGCGCGCTTCGACCCGGTGTTCTGCGTCGCGGTCGTACTCGACGCCGTCGGCGAACAGTTTGATGCCGTTGTCCGCCGGCGGGTTGTGGCTGGCCGTCAGCATCACGCCCCGACGCTCCTGCGAGGCGAACGCCAGCGCAGGCGTCGGGAGTTGCCCCGCGCGGGCCACCGTCGCACCAGCACTCTCGAGGCCCGCCTCCATCGCGGCGGCCAGCGCCGCACCGGTCTCCCGACCGTCGCGGGCCACGACGAAGTCGTCGCCGTCGCGTCCGGCCGCCCTCCCCACCGCCATCGCGAGTTCCGGCGTCACCCGGTCCTCGACGGGGCCTCGTATCCCAGCGGTGCCGAACAGTGTCATGTCCGGGGGTTGCTCCGACGACTACTTAATTGGTAGCATACGCACGTCAGACGGCCTGGTGCGACTCGCCGTCGAACGTGACGGGGCAATCAGCAGCGACCCGTGTTCCGGTTCGGCCGGGTCCCGACGGCCAGGCCCCGACCGGTCACACCGTGGCCAGCAACGCCGTCGGGGTCGGCACTCGACGCAGTGGCTCACGACGTACGGACGAACGACGAGACAGGAGGACCGTTCGACGGACGGGACGAGATGTCCGTCTGCTGGCCGTCTAGAGTTCGACGCCGCTCGGGATGAGGCTCTGGTTCCGGAGGAGGTTGCCCTCCGCGTTGTAGACGAGGAAGGTGCTCTTCTCGTAGGTGACGAAGTCCTCGCCGTCGAGCAGGATGTGCACCGTGTACTCGCCCTCGTCGCCGGCGCTCTCCCCGTAGCGCCGTGCCGCCCGGATGAACTTGAGGACGTCGTCGGCGGTCTCGTTGAGTTCGAGGAGGAAGTCCCCGGTCACCCGGTTGGTCACGCTCACGACCCCCTGTGCGTCCGGGTCGTCGACCGATGTCTGTAATCGAAACGTCACGTCCGTCTCGGACGCATCGAGCGGTTCGTCTTCGGGACCGGTGAGGCGCTCTCGGAGTGTCGAAACTGGACCCTCGAACGAGATGGTAACGGTAGGTTTCTGTGGACTGCCGTCCTCGTCGACCCAGTCGACGTTGCTGACCTGCAAAGTGAAGTAGTCACGCCTCATTCCACGACTCAAACTTCGTCCTCACGGGGTATGAACGTAACGCCTGCCACATCGTTCTGCCGGTCTCCCACGTCGTCAGAATCGACAGACTCGGTACACTTCTCTGCACCGGTGCTCGACGCCGACGACTGCACCGACGGGTTTTAGGTCGGTGGCGGTTCGGTCTCAGGGTATGGTGTGGATCAACTCCGACTACGTCGAGGAGTTCGCCGTGCTCACGACCTGGTTGTCGGTGCTACTACCGTGGTCGGTCGTCCAGGGGAACATCTCGGTCCTCGACGGGGGCGGGAAGGAGACGGAGGTCGTCATCCTGCGGTTCCCGCTGTTCGGGATTCGCTACGTCTTCGGGTCGGGCGTGTTCGACGGGACGACGGTACAGACGCCGTACGGGTTCTTCCAGGGAACCTCGGCGTCCGCCGCCGCAGGGGCAGCGTCGCAGTCGGCGGCTCACCTCGCGTGGACGGTCGCGGCCGTCGCCTTCCTCGCGATGTTCGTCCTGAGTCTGGCGATGTATCTCGAGGTCGACGTCCTCCGGGCGCTTCCGGGGCGGGGCGTCTACGTCGTCGGCGCACTCATGCTCGTTCTGGCTGTGACGTACACCGTGGCGGCACTGGTCCTGAACGCCCACCAGGCGACGAAGATACTGGGACTCGACCTCTTCGTCCCGGTCGGACTCCTCGGGACGCTGTTCTTCTACCTCTTCGGGGGCCTGACCCTGTTCGCGGACCGGACGTAGGCCGTCGCCGTTCGCGTTTGCCATGCGTGGAACGGAACCGCTAACCCGGCGGCCCGCCACGGCCGGACCATGGACCGTTCGTCGCGCACGACGCGGGACACCTACGACCGCATCGCCGAGCACTTCGCCTCGACGCGGGAGTACGCCTGGCCCGAGACCGGGGCGTTCCTCGACGGCCGTCGCGGTCACCGCGGACTCGACCTCGGGTGTGGGAACGGCCGCAACGCCGAACTCCTCGCCGACCACTGCGAGTGCGTCGTCGGACTGGACATCTCGGGAGCGTTGCTCGCGCAGGCACGCCAGCGCGCCGTCGACCACGCCTTCGAACTCGAACTCGTCCAGGGCGACGCGTCACGCCTCCCGTTCGGGGCCGACCGCTTCGACCTCGTCGTCTACGTCGCGACGCTCCATCACCTCCCGACGGTTGCCGACCGTCGCCGCAGCCTCGACGAACTCGCACGTGTGCTCGCACCAGGTGGCCGTGCACTGGTCTCGGTCTGGAGTACGGCCCACGACAGGTTCGACCGCGAGGAGGGCTTCGACACCACCGTCGACTGGACGCTCCCGGGCGGCGAGTCGATTCCGCGCTTCTATCACATCTACAGTCCGGACGAGTTCGACTCCGACCTCGCTGCAAGCGCCCTCTCTGTCGTGGAGAGTCGGGTCTCCTCGGGCAACTGCTACGCCGTCGTTGAACAGAAAAGCCCTTAAGTTCTCGCCGTCAAACTAATCGTGCGCACACCCGTTGGTGTGGGATTCGCGTGCCTCGTAGGCCCTCGCGCACGGCTCACCGGGGCGACTGCAGTGATGCGTTCACATCACTGCGCTCGGTTTCGACCCGGCCCCAACCGGCACGGTCGCCGGGACCGGACGGGTCCCCGTTCTCTCTCTCTCGACACGACTGTCCAGCGAGCCACGGCTACGCCGTGTCCCGGTTCCGGGTGGCCACGCCAGCAGTCCGCGATAGCGTCGGACGGGGGAGTGTGGTATGCTAGTGTTACCCGGGTGTCCAGTGCCGGCGCACTCTCGCTCTACCCTTAAGGCGGGTCGACCGCTACTTCTTCGACAGATGGATACCGAGACCGATGGAACCGAGTACGAGGTCGTCGTCGTCGGCGGCGGCCCGGCAGGGCTACAGACGGCACTGTACACGACGCGCCTGGGCCACGACACGGCGGTCGTGGACCGTGGCGGCGGCCGTGCGGCGATGATGCTCGACACGCACAACGTCGTCGGCGTCGAGGAGTCCGTCTCCGGCAACGAGTTCCTCCAGACGGCCCGCGACCAGGTCGAGGCCTACGGCGCTGACCTGTACCGTGACTTCGTCACCGACGTCGAACCCACCGAGGACGGTCGGTTCCGCCTCACCGCCGGTGAGGGGGAGCTCGTCGCCGACCGGGTGGTCCTCGCCGTCGGATTCAGCGACGCGCACCCCGACCCACCGCTCCCGCGGACGGGCAAGGGCCTGCACTACTGCCTGCACTGTGACGCCTACATGTTCGTCGACCGCCCGGTGTACGTCATGGGCAACGGGGAGAGCGCCGCCTACGTGGCGATGATCATGCTGAACTTCACCGACGAGGTGGACCTGCTCCTCCGTGGCGACGACCCGGAGTGGAGCGACGAGACGGACGAACTGCTCCGCGCCCACCCCGTCGACGTCGTCGAACCAGAGATAACGGGCATGAACAAGAGCGACGACGGCTGGCTCGAATCGTTCGAGTTCGAGGACGGGTCTGTCCGCCCCTACAGGGGCGGCTTCCCGATGTACGGGGCGAAGTACAACACGGACCTGGCGGAAGGCCTCGGCTGCGAACTCAACGACGACGGGACCGTCGTCGTCGACGACCACGGCCAGACCACCGTCGAGGGCGTCTACGCTGTCGGCGACGTCACCCCCGGGCACAACCAGATTCCCGTCGCCCTGGGCGAGGGTGCCCAGGCCGGAATCGCCGTCCACTACGACCTCCGGGAGTTCCCCCGGAGCATCGACGAGATACGCGCCGATGGCCCGGTCTCGCCGTCGGACGTCCCCGGTATCGGTGACCGCGTCCGCGCCGCGGCCGCCGAGTTCGAGGAGGCCCGCGCTCCGCCCCTCGAAGACGGAACCGCGACCCCGGCCGACGACTGACCCCGGTCCAAAGGGTAAGGTCCTTATTGCACCGTCTGAAACTGGAGGGTGAGCGTCGGCCCCCACGGCATGGAGGTCGGGGCGGATGAAGCGCGCCGGTGTCTCGCGGAACGAAGTGACGCGGGGCTCTGCGCGCGAGGAACGAAGTGGCGGACTGCGCCGGTGTCTCGCGGAACGAAGTGACGCGGGGCTCTGCGCGCGAGGAACGAAGTGACGAAGCGCGCCGGTGGTCTAGTGGCAGGACCTGAGCCTTCCAAGCTCATGGCCCGGGTTCAAATCCCGGCCGGCGCATTCTGCGAGGAACTTCCGTGACGAGCGAATGCGTCACGGCGGGATTTGAAGCAGGGAGCAAATCGAAGATTTGCGACCGAGGTTCACAATCCCGGCCGGCGCATCGTTGTCCCGAAAATCGTGAGAGACGTGATCGCTCGCTGTGCGTGGACCACGTATAACCATAATACATTATAATTATACTTTGCCAGAACAATTACGAATATAGTTGGTAGGTCCACACTGTCGTGGCTAGCAAAACGCCAGATATCTACGTAACAATGCCGAGCTAATGAAAACTCTACTGGACCAGTAATGTAATAACTATTATATCTTCCCAGAGTGGATACTCTCTCCATGAACCGTCGAGAGTACGTAATCGTAAGCGGAACTGCACTGTGCCCTCCTCTCGTTGCAGGCTGTACTGAGGACGAGACTGATTCGGACAGTGGAGAGGCAAACGTCGGGGGAGACGGTGGTGAAGGCGATGGCTCCGGTTCCGCAGAGACCACCAATTCCGGAGACACTGTTTCCCAGTCAGCCACCGACGACCGGCCGGACTTCGAGATTCTCGAGCACGAGTTCTATCGGGAGACGTTCAGCGGTGTTCGGGGTACTGCCCGCAACAACACTGATAGCGAATTATCGTACGCCCAAGTCGAGGTCACCTTCCTAGACGAGGCGGATACCCAAATCGGAGAAGGGCTCGATAACGTCAGTGAACTCGCAGCAGGTCGGTCGTGGGAATTCGACTGCGTGTACCTCGGGAACAGTCCAGAGAGAATCGCTTCGTACGAGATAGAGGCATCGACCGGTTTCTAAATCCGGAATTATCTCGTGCATTGATGGCGCGACGCTGCACCTGGGTGATACGTACACTCGAAGAGAAGAACGATGATTCCGTTGCCCCAGCCTCAGAGCCACGTCCACAACAGCGAGGACTCCACTTCCTCGACGTACTCCGACAGTATCCCGGCGGTCCGGTCGGGGAACTCGAAGTTCCGAAGGTCGAACCGGTACGTCTGGAGGGGGACCCGGCTGTAGAGGACCAGTTCGTCGTCGGTCAGTCGGTAGCCGCGCAGTTGCCACCACGGAACCAGCGACCGGAGACCGAGTTGCTCCCCCCGGAGCAGTAGCCCGTCGTCGTAAACCGCACACTCCTTCCGTTGGGTTGGAGAGAGGAACGTCCCGATGGACGCACCCAACATACCTCCGATGAGGTGCGGTGCGGCCTCGGCAATCGACACGCCGACGGGGTGCGTCCCGAACCAGGGGACCACGTGCGGGAGAGCGAGGGAAGCGACGCCGGCGAGGGGGACGACCACGACGAAGGCGACGACCGCCAGAATCCGCTTTCGGCGGACGGTCCGGGCACTCGCCCTGCCGGACCAGCGGACGCGGGCCGGCCGGTCCCCGAAGACGATTCGATTGTGACGGTCCCGCAGGAACAGGTACGAGACGATGCCGACGCTCGCCGCTACGATGAACGGGAACGCGAGGGGGGACTCGGACGCGAGGGTGTCGGGACCCACGCCGAAGACGAGCACGAGGACGACGAGGAGGTGCACGACGACGTAGAGGTGGTGGAGGCGCGACCGGGCGATGGGGACCGACAGCGCGGGACGGAGGGCGAACGCGCCGCCGACGGCGAGGAACGTCACGACGCCGACGCCCTTCGCGACAGGTCCGATGATACCCTGGCCGAGAACGTGTGCGTACCCGATGGCGGCTAGCAGGCCGACGTAACAGCCGACGGACCCGCCGAGTTTGAGGTCGATGGAGGACACTGCGCGGACGTATCAATCTCGGGTATATGTGTTTTTTCAAATCCTCACCAGCCGAATCTTTCGACGGCGGTCACGGGACGAGCAAGAACGCCAGCGCGACGGCGATGAACACGACCTTCAACGCGGTGTTGACGAGGACGACCTTCGCGCCGAACTCGGGACCCCAGATGCCGAACTGGAAGGGGATGGAGCGCTTGAACGTCGAGACGGCGAAGGAGACGATGCCACCGACGAGCATCGTCGCCACGGCGGTCCGGGGGGTGAACGGGTCGCCGAGCAGGGGTGCGATGAACGCCGCACCGCTGGTCGTGTCGATGGCGAAGACGGCCACGACGGCGGCGGCCTCGCCGGGGAGTCCGAGCAGGGTGGTGGCGGGTTCGGCGACGGCCGTGACCGACTGGAGGTCGGTCGTCGCGGTCACGACTGCGACGGCCGTGTAGACGAGGACGAGTCGCGGGACGATGTCGAACAGTTTGTCGCGGGTGTTCTCCAGGGCCGCGAGGACGGTCTCGCGTCCGGTTCGGGGTCCGTCGCCGTCCGCCGTCGCGTCGGTGCCGCCGTCGCTGGCGAAGTCCTCGGGGAGGGTCTCGGGCGTCCGTTCGCGCTGCGAGAGCAGGACTGCACCGGCGAGGACGCCGGTCAGGGTGATGGCGAGCGAGATAGCCGCCCGCGCGCCGACGTACAGCAACCCGACCTCGAGGCCGAGAATCGGGATGAGGACGGGGACGTAGAACGTGAAGATGTGCTGGGCGAACCCGAAGAAGGTGTTGACGGTGACGGCGACGAGCGTCTCGCGGTCGTCGAGGGTTCCGGCCTCGCGGAACTCCGCGAGCATGCCGTACCCGGCCGTCGGCGAGGCCGCAGTCGAGAGGATGGCGGTCCCCACCTCGTCCGGGAGGTTCGCCGGGGCCGTGAGCGGGCGCGAGAGTCGAGAGATGGCGTTCACCGCGCCGAACTCGACGGCGAGGTTGGCCAGCGTCAGCCCCAGTCCGAGGAAGACGACGATGGACAGCACTCGCTGGAGCACGGACGCCAGCAGGTCGACCGGGAGCGTCACGACTGGCGGTTGGACCCGGGCGAAGAAAGGAGCGTCGGAACCGGGCGACCCCGGCCGGTTCGGCGGGCGAGCGCCCGCGGGCGTTGCACGGACCCCGTTCCGAATCCGTATCGGTCGCCGGTTCGGGGTCGTCTCGGCGAAAGACCGACGGTCGAGCGCCGCCTCGTCCCGACCGTGAGCGACACCGAACTCGAACTGCTCGGCTGGCCGGCGGACGGCCCGACGCTCCGACTGGACCACCGGCGGTTCAGCTACGCCGGCAAGTTCGTCATGTCCTCCACCGGGAAGGCCGTCGTCCGGACGACCGACGGACCGGCCGGCGACGACGACGACACCGACGACGCCTCCGGTCCCGAGACCGAAGGTCCCGACGCCCACACTGCCGACTACGACACCGACGTCCTGGCTGCCGTCGCCTTCAACGAGGACCGGACGGACGACTCGACGCTCTGGCTCAGGTACGTGACCGTGCGGGTGGACCATCGAGGAGAGGGACTCGGCCCCCGACTCGTCCGGTTCGTCACCGACCGGGCCCGGGAACGCGGCTACGACCGGGTCCGGATCGCCGTCAACAACCCGTACTCCTACGAGGCGCTCTACCGGGCAGGGTTCGGCTTCACCGGCGAGGAGACGGGCATCGCCGAACTCGTCCTCGAACGACCGGCGGAGCAGTCCCCCGGGCGATACCGCGCCGGCCTCGACGTCTTCGCCGGGCGCGACGACCTCACCGACGACGAGCGGGACTTCGTCGTCGAGAAACGGGAGCGCGGACCGCCGACTGCTGCCGGTCGGGACCCCGACGCGGACCGCCACCATTGAAATCACCCGGCCCCTATGTGGACCAATGGGAAACGCAGACCTTCGCTCCCTCGCGCACATCGAGACGGTTCCCTTCGCCGACCTCGACCCGGGCGTGGTCGCGGTCGACGCCCACAACTGGCTCTACCGGTACCTGACGACGACCGTACGGTGGACGAACGACGCCGTCTACACGACGGCCGAGGGCGACGAGGTGGCCAACCTGGTCGGCATCGTCCAGGGACTGCCGAAGTTCTTCGAGCACGACCTGAACCCGGTGATGGTGTTCGACGGCGGCCCGTCGGAACTCAAAGCCGACGAGATCGCCGACAGGCGCGAGCAACGCGAGAAGTACGAGTCGCGACTGGAGGACGCCCGCGAGGCCGGTGACGCCATCGAGGTGGCACGTCTGGAGTCCGCCACCCAGCGGCTCACGCCGGTCATCCAGGAGACCAGCCGCGAACTGCTCCGCCTGCTCGACGTGCCGGTCGTCGAGGCGCCCGCAGAGGGCGAGGCCCAGTGCGCCCACATCGCCAAACGGGGGGACGCCAGCTACGTCGGGACGGAGGACTACGACGCCCTGCTGTTCGGAGCGCCGGTCACCCTCCGGCAGTTGACCAGCAAGGGTGCCCCGGAACGGATGGAACTCCAGGCGACGCTCGACGACCTCGACATCACCCTCGAACAGCTCATCGACGTCGCCATCCTCTGTGGCACCGACTTCAACGAGGGCGTCCACGGCTACGGCCCGAAGACGGCGTTGAAGGCGGTCCGCGAACACGGCGACATCTGGGGCGTCTTCGAGGCCGAGGACGTCTACGTCGAGAACGCGGACCTCGTCCGCGGACTGTTCCGCAACCCGAACGTCACGGACGAGTACGAGTTCGACACCGACCTGAACCCGGACGTCGACGCCGCCCGCGAGTACGTCACCGAGGAGTGGGGCGTCGACGCCGACGAGGTCGCCCGCGGCTTCGAACGCATCGAGGAGGCGCTCACGCAGACCGGGCTGGACCGCTGGACCTGAGAGCGAGCGAACACCACGTCCCCGTCGCAGCCGTGGCCTTCGCCCGGAGAGCGGGGCGGAGTCCTTTTGCCGTTCCCGGACGCAGGCACCGGCATGAACGTAGAGGAAGTCGAGGCACTCATCGAGGCGGGCATCGAGGACTGTGAGGCGACCGTCGAACGCGCTCGTGGCGAGCACGACGACGACCACCTCCGGGCGACGGTAGTCTCGCCTGCGTTCGAGGGACTCCCGCTGGTCCAGCAACACCAGGTCGTCTACGACGCGCTCGGCGAGCACATGACGACGGACATCCACGCGCTCGAACTGAAGACGTACACGCCCGAGGAATTCGAGGGCTGAAGCGTCCGACGCTGTTTTCGACGTCCTCCCCGCCCCGACGGGCCGGGAGTTCTCCTTGGCTTTACGTAACCCCGGTTCGACGGTCCGAGCATGCACATGGAGACCCTCCACGAACGCGTCAGGATCCAGTGGCTCCTGAGGGTCGGTATCGCCGCGGCCGTCGTGGGCGTCGTCGCGAGCGTGGCCGCAGCGTTCTTCGGTGACCGCCTCGCCGACCTCGGGGTGCCGACACTCGCACCGGGGGTGGTCCTGGGTGTGGTCGTACTCGCCGCCGGGGCCTGGCACACCGTCGTGCGCTACCGCGACTGGTGGTTCGAGCTGCAGGACGACGCGCTCTACCTCGAACGGGGCGTCGTCACCCGAGTGGAGACGGCCGTGCCGTACGTCCGCGTCCAGCACGTCGACACCCAGCGGACTGCGTTCGACCGCCTCCTCGGCCTCTCGAGGGTCGTCGTCTACACCGCGGGGTCGCGGGGAGCCGACGTGACGATACCCGGGTTGCCGCCGGACCGGGCCCGTCGGCTCAGGAACGAACTCAGGGAACTCGCCGTCGAGAGCGAACCCGAGGACGCCGTATGAGACAGCGACTCCACCCCATCACGGCCGTCACCCGGGCGCTCCAGTACGGGGTCAACGGCTTCGCGATACCGTTCTTCCTCGTGCTCGTCGGGTCCACCGTGCTGGAGGGCGCCGGCATCGTCGAATCCGCGGGGACGTTCATCGACGTCCTGTTCGTCGCCTCGCCGCTGTTCGGTCTGCTCGGTGCGGCCTACGGCTTTCTCACCTACCTCCGGTTCGACTACGAACTGACCGAGGACACGTTCGACCTCGCGTCCGGGGTCCTCGCACGGACCGAACGGGAGATTCCGCTCGGGCGCATCCAGAACGTCGACGTCTCCCAGAACCTGCTGCACCGCGTCTTCGGCGTCGCCGTCGTCCGCATCGAGACGGCCGGTGGCGGCGGGACCGAGGCCGAACTCTCGGTGGTCTCCCTGGCAGAGGCCGAACGCCTCCAGCACGACATCCGGGAACGGCGTCGGCGGGCACGCACCGCCGAGTCGGAATCCGGGGAGCCGACCGGACCCGACGACGACGCCGCTGCCGATGAAGCCGTCGAGGTGGAGCCGTCGCGGACGGGCGAGGCGACGGCCGGGGGGACGGAACCTCTCTTTACCATCTCCCCGGTCGAGCTCTTCGTCGTCTCGCTGACCCGGTTCCAGCCCGGCGCCATCGTCCTGGTCATCATCGGAATCCCGCTGGCGACCGACCTCGCGGTGGAGTTCCTGCTCGCGGCGGCGGACCCACTCGGCGGGCCGCAGTCGGCGGACATCACCAGGGCCACGCCCGACCAGCTGCTGGTTCTCGTCCTCGTCGCGCTCCCGCTCACGCTCATCGGGTCGTACCTCGTCAGCGGCGTCATCTCCGCGCTGGGGTACTACGACTTCCGACTGGCCCGGCGTGGCGACGACCTGGTGTACGAGCGCGGCCTCGTCCAGCGTTACTCCGGGTCGATTCCGCGTCGAAAGATACAGACGCTCACGATGACCGAGACGCTCCTGATGCGACTCATCGGCTACGCCGCGCTCGACGTGGAGACGGCGGGTTACACGGGTCAGCGCGCCGAGCAGGGCAACCAGTCCGCCATCCCGGCCGCCAGCAGGGAGCGCGTCGTCGCGTTGGCGAGTCGTCTCGGCGAGTTCTCGGACCCATCGTTCGAGCGACCGCCCAGGCGGGCGCGCCGGCGATACGCGGTCAGGTACGCGATGGTCGTCGCCGCACTGACGGCCGTCGCGTACGTCGTCTCGACCGCCGTCCAGGGGTTCACGCTCTGGTACCTCCCGGCGGTGCTGTTCCTCGTCGTCCCCGTCGCCGCGCACCTGAAGTGGGCGAACCGCGGCTACCACCTGGGCGAGGACCACGTCGTCGTCAGGAACGGCTTCTGGCGGCGGCGCACGAAGGTCGTCCCGTACTACCGGTTGCAGACCGTCGTCAGCGAGGCCACGGTGTTCCAGCGCCGTCTCTCGCTGGCGACGGTGGTCGCAGACACCGCCAGTTCGGCGACGCTGGTCCGGAACACGCCGGCGGCGTTCGACCTGGACACGGAGACGGCGGCCGCGCTCCAGCGGTCGCTCAGGGAGCGGTTGCAGACGCACCTGCAGGGCGAGCGCGCAGGTGCGTGAGAAGAGGTTTCGACGGGGGTCAGACCGGACGACCGAGGGCTTCGACGTCCTCGAGCGACCTGTTCTTCACCGCGTCGCCGGAGTCGGCGTCGAAGAGGTGGATGGCGTCCTCGTCGAGGTGGACGACGACCCGCTGGCCCGCCTCGACCCGTTGCATCCCGCCGATGGTCGCGATGAACGTCTCCTCGTCGGCCTCGGCGTCCTCGAATGCGAGATACAGGTTGTTCTCGTCGCCGGTCGGTTCGACGACGTCCACGACCGTCTCGAAGTCGTGCGGCCCGCTGGCGCTCGACCGGAGTTCGACGTCCTCCGGGCGGATGCCCAGCGTGAGTTCGGTCCGGTCGCCGATGGCATCCACCGTCTCCTCCGAGATGGGGTAGACGAAGTCGTCGGCGTGGAGTTCCGACCCCTCGACTCGCACGTCGAAGAAGTTCATCGACGGTTCGCCGATGAAGTCCGCGACGAACTCGTTTGCCGGTTCGTGATAGCACTCCAGCGGCGTCCCGACCTGCTGGAGGATGCCGTCGTCCAGCACCGCGATGCGGTCGCCCATCGTCATCGCCTCCGTCTGGTCGTGGGTGACGTAGACGGTGGTGACGCCGAGGTCCTCCTGCAGGCGCTGGAGTTCGGTGCGCATCTTCGAGCGCAGTTTGGCGTCCAGGTTCGACAGCGGTTCGTCCATGAGGAACACCTCGGGGTCGCGGACGATGGCGCGGCCTAGGGCGACGCGCTGTTGCTGGCCGCCCGAGAGTTCGCCGGGTTTGCGTTCGAGCAGGTCGCCGATGCCCATCATCTCGGCCGTCCTGCTGACGGTCTCGGCGATGGCGTCGTCGCTCATGTCCGTCGACTCCTCCAGCCCGAAGCTCATGTTCTCCGCCACGGTCATGTGGGGATAGAGCGCGTAGGACTGGAACACCATCGCGATGTCCCGGTCTGCGGGCTGTTTCTCGTTGATCCGGGTGCCGGCGAGGCGCAACTCGCCGCCAGTGACGGTCTCGAGTCCGGCGATCATCCGCAGCGTCGTCGACTTGCCACAGCCCGACGGGCCGACGAGGACGAGGAACTCGCCGTCCGGTATCTGCACGTCGACCCGGTCGACGGCCACGATCTCGTTCCCGTCGTCCTCGACGAAGACCTTCGTTATCTCGTCGAGTTCGAGTTCAGCCATGCGTACTCCTCCGTGTTCTGTGTGTGTAGTTGTGCGTCATTTACGATGTCACTCCCTTCGCGAACTGTTCGCCGAAGAAGACGTACACCAGCAGCGTCGGCAACGCCGTGACGAACGCGGCCGCCATCTGGAGCGGGAAGTCCGTCCCCTCCATGGCGACGCCGATACCGATGAGTTCCTGCGTGACGACGCCGACCTCGCCGGACCCACCGATGAGGATGAGCGCGAACAGGAGGTCGTTCCATATCTGGGTGAACTGGTAGATGAGCGTCACCGCGAACATCGGGACCGACAGCGGGAGGACGATCCGCCGGTAGATGCGCGTGACGCTCGCGCCGTCGAGTTTCGCCGCCTCGACCATCTCGGTCGAGAGCGACTTGTAGTACGACCGGAACAGGAGCGTACAGATGGGTATCCCGTACGCGACGTGGGTGATGGTCAGCGCGAACAGTCGCCCGTGGTCGGGGACGAGTCCCGGCAGCAGCCACAGGGGTTCGAGCCACACCCTGAGCGGGACCCACTGGGTCCAGAACTGCTTGAGCGGGACGAGGACGGCCTGGTACGGGACGAAGATGCCCGCGATGAACAGGACGTAGACGCCGACCTGGCCTCGCCAGTCGACGTTCGTCAGCCCGTAGGCCGCCATGCTCCCGAAGACGGCCGACAGCGCGGTCGCCGGCACGGCCATCAGGACGCTGTTGAACAGTCCGGACGACAGGCCGTCGAACGCCGTCGCCCACTTCTGTACCGTGACGCCACTCGGCCCCGGCGGGAAGTACGGCGCGGTGTCGCCGTAGGCCGCGGTGGTCTTGAACGCAGTCACCAGCCCCGCCTCGATGGGGAGCAGGTAGAAGCCGACGAGTCCGGCGAGGACGGCGTACAGGCCGACGCGGTTCCAGTCGACCGCCTCGAACCGTCCTTCGGTGGTCGTCTCGTAGCTCATAGTGCACCTCGCTTGTACTCGCTGTAGAGGTAGGGGCCGACGATGGAGAAGGCCATCACGAACAGCACGACCGCGATGGCGGACCCGTACGCGATCTCGTTGTTCCGGAACGCCTCGCGCACCATCTTCGTCGCGAGGATGTCGGTACCGACCGCCGGCGTGTCGCTGCCGTACAGGGCACGCAGGAAGTCGAAGGCCTTCAGCGCGAACACCATCAGCACGACCGAGGCGCTGACGGTGGCGGTCCGCAACTGGGGGATGATGACCCGCCAGTACATCCGGACCACGCTCGCGCCGTCGACGCGGGCCGCCTCGAAGTGCTCGTCGGGGATGGCTCGCAGCCCCGCGAGGTAGACGACCATGGCGTACCCGCTGAACTGCCAGATGAGGGCGAACGCCACCGCCGCGAGCTGGACGTTCGGGTCGGGGTTGCGGATGAAGTCGACCGGTCCGACGCCGAACCAGCCGAGGAAGACGTTCACGAGACCCCCATCGGGGCTGTACATCCAGAGCCACATCTTCGCCGTCACGACGAACGAGAGGCTCATCGGGAGCAGGTAGATGGTCCGGAAGGTGTTCTCGTACCGGATGTCGCGGTCGACCAGGATGGCGACGACGAGTCCGAACGCGAGACAGACGAGCGTGAACGCGACCAGGAGGAGGACCGTGTTCACGAACGCGTTCGTGAACGAGTACGACCCGGTCTCCTGTATCAGTCGCTGGTAGTTGTCGAGGTCGAAGGTCTCGTATCCGGGCGAACCGAGCCCGGAGAAGTCGGTCAACGAGATGACGACGTTCCAGGCGATGGCACCGTAGACGAACAGGCCGACGAGCAGGAACGGCGGGAGCCAGAACGGTGCCGACCGCACGGAATCGCGTCGCAGGAAGTGCCGTCCGTTCGTGGACGACTGCTGGTCGTCGGTGCCGTCGTCGGTCTCGTCGTCGGTCCGGAGCAACCGCTGTTCACGTACCCGTTCGACGAAACGCTTCAACCGGGAAACTATGGAATCCATTGGCGAAACGAGTCCGCCAGTACTTACTGGACCGCCGAGACGAGCTCGTCGGCCGTCGCGTCACTGTCGTAGGTGCCGATGAACGCACCGATGGCCTCGACGACGGCGGTGCGTTGCTCCGGCGGGAGCGCGAGGCCGTGCTGGATGGACGGCGGCTGGTGGTCGACGCTGCCGAAGTCGTCCATCTGGTCCTGCTGGAACTGCGGGAAGTTCGACGGGTCGACGTCGCCCCGCGGCGGGATGGAGCCCTTGGCCTCGTTGAACCGGATCTGGGCGTCCTTGGACCCGCAGTAGCGGAGGAACTGCTTCGTGGCCTCGGGCGACGGGTTGTTCGCCGCGTACGGGAAGGAGTCCATGTTCAGCTGGTAGCTGTGCTCGGACCCGGGGAACGGGACGTAGCTCCAGTCGGACCCGTACTCGAAGCCGTCGGTCCCGCGGTAGGCACCGGCAGCCCAGTCGCCCTGGTGGATGAACGCCGCCTCGCCGTTCATCACCATGTTGTTGGCGTCGGTGAACGCGATGTTCGAGGAGTTGCTGGGGTAGTGGTTCGAGTAGTCGGCGACGATGTCGAGCGCGCTCTTCACCGCGGCGCGGTCGGGGTTCCCCTCGATGAAGTTCTGGTAGGCCTCGTAGCCACCGTCGGCGAGGAGGACCGTCGCCCAGAGCTGGACCGTCGACCAGCCACCGTTGGTCTGGTGGGCGAACGGGACGGCGTCCGTGTTCCCTGCGACCGTCTCGAACGCCCCGAGGACGTCCTGCGGCGTCGAGAGGCTCGTCGGGTCGACGCCCGCCTCCTCGACGACGGCGGTGTTGTAGAACAGGTTGTTGATGCGGTGGATGTTGACCGGAACCGAGACGAAGTGGTCGGTCCCACCCTTGGCCTGCTTCTTCGGCCCCTCGCGGTAGGCCGACTGCATGTCGTTCTCGCTCCAGACGGACTCGGTGATGTCGTCGAGCGCGTCGCCCTCGACGTACGGCGTGAGCGCCTGCCCCGGCCAGTTCTGCCAGGTGCTCGGCGGGTTGCCGTTGCGGATGCGCTCGTCGACGACGTTGTTGAGGTTCTGCGTGGCCGCGCCCTCGATGCTGTCCTTGTTGAGTTCGACGTCCGGGTACTGCTCCTTGAACCCCTCGAACAGGGACGAGATCGCCTCTGCGCCGTCGCCGCTGCTCCACGCGTGGAGCAACTGGAGGGGTTCCGTCTCGCCGCTTCCGCCGGTCAGGCCGCTGAGACAGCCAGAAAGGCCGGCGATGCCGGCTGCACTGGCTGCACCGGTCGTCTTCAGTACGGTACGTCTCGAAACGCTGGATTCGGATTCGTGTCCTGTCATGCCACCACGTGTCTCAGTGTGAGACTCACGAACGTCTTACTTCAGGTCCCACTTAATAGTTCCCCAAATTAATTCAATTCCGAGTAAGTGGTCTGTCACCGTGGAACGTGTCGGAATCGTGCTGGTGGGGCGTCCGAACGCGTCTGGGCGGTCTGTCCCGTCCGGGTCGTCCAGCCACGTTCTGGATACTCGTGGCTCGTTGAAATGCCCTGTGGTCCGGATTCCCCGGGGACGGACCCGACGTCTCACCACCGGCCACCCGTGGCGCTGGACGGCAAAACTAAATGCCATCGCTGTTAAGTGTGACCACACATCATGTCGTACCTCGTCGGGATATCTTCGGTCATGGCCGTGTTCCTGATCGCTGTCGCAGTCGCAGTTACCAGACGGAGGGGCTGGTACAACTACGCGCCGGACATCGGCGGAGGAACGTCGATGGTCCAGGACCTGGCCGGGAACCCGGTCGTCTGGACGCTCTCGTTCCTCCTCGTCGTCGGCGGACTCCTGGGTGGCGTCGTCGTCTTCGTCAGCGGGACGCCCCAGCAGCAGGCATTCGGCGGTGCGCTGCTCGCCGTCCTCGGTGGCCTGCTGTTCGTCGGCTACATCGCCTTCGGGACGTACCACTCCAGTCGGAGTCGCGGACTCACGAGCGCCGTCTCGGCGATGGTGAGCGCCTGGGCACTCGGGTCCCTGCTCGTCCTCGCCATCACCGCGTCACTGCTGATCGGCTGACGATGGTCGCGAACCAGATGCGCCGGGTCGCCGACGCCCTCCCGAGCGAGACCACCCTCTGGTTCGGGCTACTCTGCGCACTCGAACTGTTCGCCGTGGTGGGCTACTTCCGCGTCACCAGCGCCGAACTCACGTCCGTCCGGTACGTCCTCTACCCGTTCGTCTGGATCAACGTCGGCCTGTACGCCGTGGTCGGGACCCGTCTCGTCGCCGCGTCCCGGCGGCACCGGGTCGCCGCGGCGGTCGTCGCGTCGACGTACTTCCTGCTGCTCGCGTGGCTGGTCGGGATGGTCGGACTCCAGTCCGGCGGCCACGAACTGGCGACCGGGCTGTCGGTCCGGATGCGCTCGCCCGGGTGGGGGCCGGTGGTCACCTACGTGACGCCGTCGGCCACCATGGCCGTCGTCCCGTTCCGACTCGTCGGGTACCTCTCGCTGGCCTACCTGGTCTACGCGACGGTGCTGGAGTCGGCGACGGCGTCCGTCGGTGGCGTCGTCGGACTCGTCTCCTGCATCAGCTGTGCGGCCCCGCTGCTGTCGTCGCTGGCGGCGAGTCTCACGGGGAGCACGACGGCCATCGCGGCGACGCTCTTTCCCTTCTCCCTCGACGTCTCGACGCTGATTTTCGTCCTCACCGTCGCGTTGCTCTACTGGCGGCCAGGGGTGAGCACTCGTGCGTCGGCGTGACCTCGTCCGCGGACTCGTCGTCGCCGTCGCCTGCGCGTCGCTGGCAGACCCGGTGCTGGCTCACTCCGCGATAAGCGGCGGGTTGACCTCGACGGAGGTCCCGTTCTGGCTGGTGGCGCTGTCCGGAGGCGGCGTCGTCGGCGCGTCGTTCCTGTTCACCAGTTTCGCCACCGACCACGCGTTCATCCGGTCCATCAACGACCGGGACCTCGGCCTCCCGTCGTCGGAGACGGTCGGTCGCTGGACTGTCGCCGCCGCCCGCACCGCGAGCGTCGCGCTCCTCGGCCTGGTCGTGGCAGTCGGCCTGGTCGGCCCACCCCAGCCACAGCGCAACCTCGCCGTCCTCGGCGTGTGGGGTGGCTGGTGGGCCGGGTACACGATGACGGTGTACCTCGTCGGGAACACATGGCCCGGGCTGAACCCGTGGCGGGCGCTGGCCGGCGCGGTCTCGCGCTCGACCGACAGCCTCCGCGAGTTGCCGGCACGGTACGTCGGCTGGCCGGCCACCGTCGGCCTCGTCGCCCTCGTCTGGGTCGAGGTGGTCAGTCCGGTCGCCTCCGCACCGCGCCTGCTCGCCGGACTCGTCGTCGCCTACTCGGCCGTCACGCTGACCGGCGCGTTCGTCTTCGGCGACGCGTGGTTCCGGCACGTCGACCCCATCTCCCGGGTGTTCAGGACCTACGGCTGGCTGGCACCGGTGCGACGGACGGACGACGGCCTCACGGTCGAACTCCCCGGCGCAGCGCTCGTCCGCCGCCTCGACGAGACCACCGACGGCGACGTGTACTTCGTCGTCGCGCTCGTCTGGGTGACGTCGTACGACGGGCTGGTCTCGACGCCGCCGTTCGCGGCGTTCGTCCGACGCGCCGCCGACGTCGGCGTCCCCGCACTGGCGGTGTACCTCGGGACCGCAGTCGTCGGGTTCGCGGGGTTCCTCGGCATCTACAAGCTGGCGGCCCGCCTCTCGCGCCGGACCGCCGGGACGTACGTGGGCGCCGACGTCATCGAGCGCCGGTTCGTCCCGTCGCTGGTGCCGATCGCGGCCGGCTACCACCTCGCGCACTTCCTCGGCTACTTCCTGACGTTCACGCCCGCGCTCTCGGTCGTCGCGGCCGACCCCTTCGCGCCCCCACCGGCTCACAGGGTGCCGGTCGCGATACTCCCCGACTGGTTCGGAGCGGTGGGCCTGGCGTTCATCGTGCTCGGCCACCTGCTCGCTATCTGGGTCGCCCACGCCATCGCGTTCGAGACGTTCACCGGCCGGTTACAGCCCATCCGCAGCCAGTACCCGTTCGCGCTCGTCATGGTGTTCTACACGATAACGAGCATGTGGCTCCTCTCCCAGCCGTACGTCGACCCCGCCCTCCTCTGACCATGACCACGCACGACCACGCACACGCGACCGACCAGCCAGGGACCGCCGACCAGCCACCGATGGACGACCGACCGTCGACGCGGGACGCCGCCGGTTCGCGCGAATCGGGCCCGACGGCGGCGCGGGACGCACGTCGGCGGTACGGCCAGCCGAGAACGGAGGTCCCCGACGGGGAGGCACCTGCGGCCAGGTGTCGGCTCTGCGACCGGCCGTTCCCGACGCGGGACCAGCACGCGCTCCACCTCGGTGAGGTCCACGGCGACGCCCTGACGGCGGCCGAGCAGGACCGGTACGAGTCGGCGCGCGAGGCGGAGACGGACGAACTGTTCCTCTACCACCTGAAGGTCATCGCCGCGCTGGGGACGCTGTACGCCGTCCTCGTGCTGGTCTACATGGTGGTCCTGAGCCTGTGATTCCGATGGACCGGAGACCACGACGGGACGGTCGGACGGAGCGGCGACGGACGTGGCCAGTGACGCTGCTCGTCGTCGCCGTCGCCCTCGCCGCCGTCCCCACGGCCAGCGCCCACGAGGGGACGGTCCACGGGGGCGTCCCCCACCTCGCGCTCCTCGGAACGCTCGTGGTCGGCCTCGCCGCCCTGGCTGGTATTGCCGTCCTGGACCGGGCCGGCGCGCTCGACCGGGTACTCTCGCCCCGGGCGACGGCGCTGGCGCTCGTCACCGGCGTCTCGCTGGCGGCACTCGGGGCGATGGGACTGGTCGAGGTGCAGGTCGAACCCGTCGGGACGGCGGTGACGACGCGGGCGTGGTACCCCGCGCTGACGTTCTTCGGCGGGATGGGCATCGTCGTCGGGAGTCTCGGCTGCTATCTCTGGCGGTGGGGTGACCACCACGCCTACCCCATCCTCGGTACCGTCCTGGGGCTCTGGGTCGCGTACCCGGAGCTGATTCCCCGCGGTGCGACGACGCACCCACTGGGCTACGTGCTGGTGCTCGCCGTGCCCGTCGTGCTGGGCTACCTCTACTGGACCGAACTCCGGCCGGCGGTCCGCAGGCTCGACCGGCGGTCCGGGTTGGTCGGTCTCGCCGGGGGCGTCGCCTTCGGCGGCTTCTTCGTGGTCTCCTCCGGGTTGTTCACGCTCAACCCGGACGTCGTCTCCCAGGCGGGCGGGGAACCGTTCACCGTCGTCACCACGTTCGCCAGCCCCCTGGTCTCCTGGCCGGCCGTCGAGACGTACCGCCCGTCGGTACCGCTGTTCGCCGCGCTCTCCGTCGGGACCGGACTCGTCGTGGCCGTCCTCGCGGGACTGGTCGGCCTCAACGCCGCGTTCGGGACTGCGGTCTGGCGTCGGCGCGACGAGGTGTCGACGGACGGGGGTACCGACGTGGAGGCCAGCGCACTCCCCGGCGTCACGGGGGCCGTCGCCACCACCGGCGCGACCGCCTGCTGTTGCTGCGGCCCGGCGCTGTACGGCGTGGCCAGTGCCGCCATGGGTGCCTCGGCCAGCCCCATCTACTGGGCGTTCACCGACCCGGCGTCGCCGCTCGCGACGCTCTTTCTCGTCGCCGCCATCGCGCTCCTGTCGGCCAGCGCCCTGACGCTCGCCACCTCCGTCCGCCAGGTGTGCGAGGTGCCGTCGGCCTGACTCACAGGGTCCGTCGCATCTCGACGACGGTACCGGTGACGTCGGTCGACTCGGACGTGGAGAACTCGTGGTCGCGCTCCGTGACCCGTTCGTAGCCGTGGGCCTCGTAGAACGCGACCGCGTTCTTGGACGCCGTGAGTCCGACGGTTCGGACGCCCGCCGCCCGGGCGGTCGCCTCCAGCGTCGAGAGCACCGCCGACCCGACCCCCGACCGTGCGACCGACGGGTGGACGTACACCGCGGTCACCTCGGCATCCACGCTCGACTCGTACGCGTCGGGCGACTCGAACAGTACCGACCCGAACGCGACGACCTCGTCGTCGTCCTCCTCGCCGGTCACCGCCACGACGAAGTAACACCCTGGGTCGGTGACCTCGCTGTAGTCGGCCGACTCGACGCCCTCGGCCCAGGCGACGACCTGTTCCCGGTCGTAGGCGTCGGCACCGAGTCCCCGGATCGACGCCTCGTGGACCGACCGGATGGCCTCGACGTCGGACTGCGTCGCCTCCCTGACGTCCATGCGACGGTGTTGGCCCGGCACCACCTTCGAGATTCTGGTCGGGCAGACCCGGTCGGTGCGACTCCCGGTGCGTCGAGGTCGGTCGGATTCGAGAAACTCGTGGCGGCGAACCGCGCTAGAGGATGGAGTACGACGCCGCCACGGTCAGCGCGACGGCCCCGAGCAGTCCGAGCAGTATCAGCGTCGTCACCGAGCGCGGTTCGTACCGGAGGTGCTGGTACCAGCCTGCGACGAAGACCGCCTTCAGTGCCGACAGCACGATGATGGCGGTGAACGCCGGCCAGTACGCCGCCTCCAGGTAGCCCATCTGTTCGACGACCACCTGGACGGTCGCCAGCACGAACAGGACCACGTATATCGCCGTGTATAGTTTTGCTTTTGACATTGTTTCACCTCAGAGGATGTAGAACAGCGGGAACAGGAACAGCCAGACGATGTCGACGAAGTGCCAGTACAGGCCGAAGTACTCGATGGGCGCGTCGTCGTCGAGGTAGGCCCCGTTCCAGGCGCGGAGTATCATGTACAGCGTGATGATGAGGCCGACGATGACGTGCAGGCCGTGCAGGCCGGTCGTCACGTAGAACGTCGTCGACGCGATGTTCGTCGAGAGTTCCCACCCTTGCGGGAACGCCTCGGAGTGGACGTGGAACAGGTGCTGCCACTCGATGCCCTTGTTGACGAGGAAGCCGACCCCCAGGCCGAACGTGGCGACGAGCGACCCGACGACGCCGAGTCTGCTGTTGCGCTGGGCGAACACCATCGCGAGCACGACCGCGAAACTGCTCGTCAGCAGCAGGTAGGTGTTTATCAGGCCCGGCAGGACGACGTGCTCGGCCGGGATGAGGTGGTGCCAGTCCTGCCAGCCGTACGCCACGCGGGAGAAGACGTACGCGCCGATGAACGCACCGAACAGCACGACGTCGGAGGCGAGGAATATCCACATCCCGAGTTTCGTGTTCTCGACCCCGGTGAACGGCCAGCTCTCGCCGAACGGTCCCTCGGGCCCGTGGAACGACTCGCGGGTCATCCCGACGAGACTGCCGAACAGCGTGAGGCCGCCGACGACGGACAGTCCGGCGTACATGCCGCCCGCGGTGCCGGTCGGGAACGACCCCTGCTGCAGCCCGGACAGTCCGAGCAGCAGCAGGAACCCGCCGACGCCGATGACGAAGGGCCAGAAACTGGCGTGGCTCTCCGCCTCGTCGTGACCGGTCTCGTGGTCGGTCTCACCGGTGAGCGCCGCGTCGGCCCCGTGGACGGTGCCGCCGTCGGTGCTCGCGTGGTCGCCGCCGTCGAACGTCAGCGCCCCGCTGGCGTAGGTCGGGATACCGGGGAAGTTCTCGAGCGGTGGGGGCGAGGGGACCGTCCACTCCGCGGTCGAGGCGTAGTCCCACGGGTTGCCGTCGACCGGTTCGCCCGAGTAGAGGCTGTCGAACAGGTTGTAGAACAGCACGAGGAACGACGCCCCCAGCAGGAACGCGCCGATGGTCGAGACCTGGTGCCACGCGGTCAGACCGGGCGCGTACTCGAAGACCCGGCGGGGGGTCTCCCAGGCGATGAACATCGGGAAGTAGAGCAGGTTGAACCCGACGAAGTACATCCCGAAGTTGATCTTCCCGAGTCGTTCGTCGTACATCCGCCCTGTCATCTTCGGGAACCAGTAGTACAGGCCCCCTATCAGCCCCGTGACGCCGCCGACCATCACGTAGTGGAAGTGCGCGACGACCCAGTACGTCCCACGCAGGGTGTAGTCGAGCACGACGGCACCGAGGAAGACGCCGGTGATGCCACCGAGGATGAACAGCACCAGAGCGCCGAAGCCGAAGAGGAACGGCGTCTTGAAGCGTATCTTCCCCTTGAGCATCGTGTAGATGAGCGCGAAGACCATCAGGTCGAACGGTAACGAGATGCCGATGGTCGTCGCCATGAACAGCGTCTTTATCTCGAGGTTGATGCTCGTCAGGAACATGTGGTGCATCCAGACGACGAAGCTCTGGAGCGCCACGAGCAACATCGCGCCGATGAACCACTTGCGGCCGACGATGCGACGGCCACAGAACGTCTGGAACACCTCGGCCATCGCGCCCAGCGCCGGGAAGAACACGATGTACACCTCGGGGTGGCCGAAGAACCAGAACAGGTGTGCCCACAGCATCGACCCGCCGGGACTGCTGTCGGCGAAGTAGCCGGTGCCGATGAGGCGGTCGGAACTCAGGAGCAAGAGCGCGGCCAGCAGGGCCGCGAACGCGAACAACATCATCCACACCGTCAGGAGGATGCTCCACGTGAACAGGGGGAGTCGTCGCATCGTCAGTCCCTCTGCCCGCATACGATGCATGGTCGTCAGGAAGTTCACCGACCCCACCGTCGCCGAGGTCACGAACAGCAAGAGCGCGAGCACCGCCGTCGACCCCCCGAGTTCGGGCGTGTAGACGGGCATGTTCAGCGGCGCGTACATCGTCCACCCGCCGTTGAACGTCCCTCCCTGGAAGAAGGAGACGCCCATCAGGATACCCGAGAACAGGTAGAGCCAGTACGACAGGGCGTTCAGACGCGGGAACGCGAGGTCCTTCGCGCCGATCTGGAGCGGGACGACGTAGTTCGCGAAGCCGAACGCCAGCGGCGAGAGGAACCAGAACACCATGATGAGACCGTGCGCCGAGACGGCCTGGTTGTACGACTCCGCCGGCATCACGTTCGCTCCGGGCGCCCACAGTTCGAGGCGCATCATGAGCGCGAGTATCCCGCCGAAGACGAGGAAGAACAGGGCGGTGACCGTGTAGAGGATGCCGATGTCCTTGTGGTTCGTCGTGACGAACCAGCGCCGTATCGAGTACATCGGCGGGAGGCCGTGTTCCTCGTCCGTGTGGCCGTCACCCCCACCGACCGGGAGCGACTGGTCGTCGACGAGCGCGCCGCCGTCCGGTGTCGACCCGCCGTCAGTCTCCGTGTCTGCTGGTGGCTGGTCGTTCGCCTGTGCCCCGTCGTCCGTCGATGGCTGGTCCTCAGTCATGCTGCGATGGTTCGGTTGCTGGCGTTAGTTCCACTGCTGTCGGTCGAGTTGTCGTACCACGATTCGAACTCCGAGTCCTCCATCACGACGATGTCGGCCGTCATGTAGGAGTGGCCGGCCCCGCAGAGTTCGTAGCACTTCGCGGTGTAGTTCCCCGCCTCGGCCGGGCCGAACCAGGTGGTCGTCGTCTGGCCGGGGATGGCGTCGGTCTTGGTCTTGAACGCCGGAATCCCGAAGTTGTGGAACACGTCGTCGGACGTCACCCTGATACGTACCTGCGTGTCCTCGGGGACGTACATGGTCCCGTCCGTCGTCGCCCCGTTCGGGTACTCGAACCGCCAGCCGAACTGGTACCCGGTCACGTTGACAGTCATCGTGTCCTCCACCTCGGGGTTCGCCTGGGGATTTCCGCCGGCTTCGACGAACGCCAGACTCCCGTACGTCCAGAGGATGAGCGAGACGACGATGATGGCGCTGATCGTGAACGAGAGCAAGAGCTTCCGTCCGTGACCGCCGCCCGTCGGCAGTTCGCCGAGTTCCGGGCGCTCGTCGTCGTAGCCGGTGACGTCCCGTGGCCCGTCGGCGCGATACCTGTACGCGTTGTAGAGCATGTACCCCACGACGAAGAGGCCGACGACGGTCCCCAGTACGAGGAACACGTCGAAGATTCTCTGGAATATCTCGGCTCTCGTTCCTCGCGGGACGATGCCGTCGATTCCGCCCCCGGCAGCCTGTAAGAGCAGTCCCACGTTCATCAGATACGGCAAACTCCGATGCGGGACTATTTATATATTGGGGCGTGTTATCACGGAGTCTGGTGGGTGGTAGTACGAGACGTGACCACAGGCCGGGCGAGACGGCGGCGTCGTTCGATTTTCCGACACGAACCTGACCGACTCGAATCGCTCCGAACGGAGGCCGAGAATCGGAGCGACCCTATTTAAACACCTGCGAAAGGCTGATAAATGTGTAGAGGTTACCTGTGGTTAGCAAGAGGTGACCGGCGACCGCCGGTTCACCGACCCTCCATTACGATGTCAGATATTCGCACACGGACGGCCGGTCGAGAGACCGAGGTATCGGAGAGCACCCAGGAGCACCAGCGCTGCCCCGAGTGCAACGGCCGCCTCGCTTCGGACGAGGAGCGAGGTGAGACGGTCTGTGCCGACTGCGGACTCGTCGTCGAGACCGATTCGGTAGACCGCGGTCCGGAGTGGCGTGCGTTCGACTCCGCCGAGCGCGACCAGAAGTCCCGCGTCGGCGCACCGACGACGAAGATGATGCACGACAAGGGGCTCTCGACCAGCATCGGCTGGCAGGACCGCGACGCCTACGGCCGAAGCCTGTCGAGCACGCAACGTCGGAAGATGGCCCGTCTCCGCACCTGGGACGAGCGCTTCCGAACCCGCAACTCCCGCGAACGCAACCTGAAGCAGGCCCTCGGCGAGATAGACCGGATGGCCAGCGCACTCGGCCTCCCCGAGGACGTCCGCGAGACGGCGTCGGTCATCTACCGACGCGCGCTGAACGACGACCTCCTGCCGGGACGGTCCATCGAGGGCGTCGCCACCGCGTCGCTGTACGCGGCCGCACGACTCGCCGACGTCCCGCGGAGCCTCGACGAGGTCTCGGCGGTGAGCCGCGTCGACGACATGGAGTTCAAGCGGACCTACCGCTACCTCGTCAGGGAACTCGAACTCGAGGTCCAGCCCGCGGACCCGGAACACTACGTCGCCCGGTTCGCCAGCGAACTCGGACTGAGCGACGAGGGCGAACTCAGGGCGCGAGAACTCCTGCGTTCCGCCAAGGAGGCAGGTATCCACTCCGGCAAGTCGCCGGTCGGCCTCGCCGCCGCCGCGGTGTACGCCGCCGCACTCCTGACGAACGAACGGCTCACCCAGAGCGAGGTCAGCGAGGTCGCCAACGTCAGCGAGGTAACCATCCGGAACCGGTACAAGGAACTCCTCGAGACGGACGAGCGGACGGCCTAGCCCCCACGCTTCGTTTCAGGCCAGCGATGCGACGCTGATGTCGCAGTCGCGGACGATGTCCGGGACCAGCGTCGCTATCTGCTCGCCAGCGTTCAGATTCGTCGACACGGCGACGCCCGTCCGGTCGTCGAGCGGCACCCGGAGCAACAGGCCGTCGTCGAACCCCTTGACGACGAAGTTGAACTGGCCGAGCTGGAGCAACTCCTCCTGGAAGGCGTCCCCCATCCGCCCGTCCAGACAGAGGTCGGCCGCCAGTGCGTCGAGGTCAGCCGAGTCGTACTGGTGACGGAGCGTCTCGTGGAAGTAGTGGATCTCGAGTACGTCCTCGTTGTACACCGCGACCATCGTGAGGTCGCGGCCGAGCTGGTCCTGCAGTCGTTCGACGACGTCGTCCGTCCGGTCGACGATACGCTTGCTAGGCGGGGTCTCGTCCACGAACTGGGCCCTCGCGGGCGACTGCGTCGGACTGTCGTAAGTCATCCAACGTGGGCACAAAGGAGGGACTCGCTTAAAAAACCGGCAGGATTACTCCGGGGCGGCCGCGACTCGCGGCTCGTCGTCGGCGAGTAACCGGTCGAGGGCGTCGACCATCGCCTGCACGCTGGCCCGTGTGATGTCGGCGTCGCTGTGGGCCACGGTCACCTCGTCGTCCGCGCGCGCCATCGTCACCTCGACGGTCACGACGGCGTCGGTACCGCCGGTGATGGCGTCGACGTGGTACGCCGTGAGGTGGGCGTCCGTCGTCCCGCCGAGTGCCTCCTTGACCGCGGAGACGGCGGCGTCGACGGGACCGGACCCGGTCCCGCTCGCGACGCGTTCGACCCGGTCGTCGTCGACGTCGTCGGTGGCGTCGAACGCGTCCACGCCGGACGGTTCGACCTCGGGGCCGAGGACGGTCGGGTCGACGCTCAGGCGAACGCTCGCCGTCGGGGTCGAACTCCCGGCGGTAGCGGTCACCTCGAGCAGTTCGACGCGCCTGTCGCGCGTCTCGCCGGTCACGGTCTCGGTGATTGCGAGCAGGTCGGCGTCCGTCACGCGCCGTCCCCGCTTGGCGAGGTCCTTCACGCGGTCGACGACCGCCGAGAGTTCCTCGTCGGTCACCGAGACGCCGTGTTCCTGCAGTGCCGCCCGGGTGCCCGCCCGTCCGGCGTGCTTCCCGAGGACGAGTCGGCGCTCCCTGCCGACCGTCTCCGGGGGATACGGTTCGTACATCCGGTCGTCCTTGAGCGTGCCGTCGGTGTGGATGCCCGACTCGTGGGCGAAGGCGTTCGCGCCCGTGACGGCCTTGTTCGGCGCGGGACGGACGCCGGTCGTCCGGGCGACCGTCTGGCCGAGTTCGTACAACTGGGTCGTATCGAGCGTCTCCACGTCGTAGACGTGCTGGAGCGCGATGACGACCTCCTCCAGGGCGACGTTGCCGGCGCGTTCGCCGACGCCGTTTACCGTCGCGTGGACGAGGTCGGCACCCGCCGAGACCGCGGCGAGCGCGTTCGTCACGCCGAGTCCGAGGTCGTCGTGGGTGTGCGCGCTGGTCGGTCCGAGGTCGGCCAGACGCTCGACGACCTGGTAGGTGTGCTCCGGGCCGGCGTGGCCGACCGTGTCGGCGTAACAGACGCGGTCAGCACCCGCATCGAGTGCCGACCCCGCCAGTTCGGCGAGGAAGTCGAGGTCGGCGCGCGACCCGTCCTCGCCGATGACCTCGACCCAGAGGTCGTGGTCGGTCGCGTACTCGACGAGGTCGACGGTCGTGGCGACGACCTCCTCGCGGGTCGACCCGACCTTGCCCTCGACGTGGCGGTCGCTGGCGGGGACGACGAGGTTCACGCCGTCCACGTCGCAGTCGAGCGCCAGGTCGACGTCGCGTTGCAACCCACGGGCGAAACTCGTCACCGTCGCGTCCAGGCCGAGGTCGGTCACCCGGTCGATGGCCGCACGTTCGCCGGGGCCCGTGCAGGCGCTGCCCGCCTCCACGACGGAGACGCCGGCGCGGTCCAGTGCCATCGCTATGTCGACTTTCTCGTCCGGCGTCAGTGAGACGCCGGGTGCCTGTTCCCCGTCGCGCAGCGTCGTGTCCAGAAAGCTAACGTCAGCGTCTGAGAGTGTGTGTTCGGGGGAGCCCCCGAATAAATCGGTCACCGGTCATATGCCGTCTGTCCCGTGGCATCGGAGCGACTTCAAGGGGGTTCGTCGGACAGTCGGGTCTGTCCGACCCGCAAAATCTGCCAGCGTCAGCGGTCGGACTCGACCCGGACGACGTCACCGAGTTCGACGTCGGTGGCGGCCCCGGCGGGCAGTTCGACCAGCGTGTCGGCGGTCCCGCGTCCGAGTCCGACCCAGGGGCGAAGCCGTTCTGCGTGGACGACCTCCCCGTCGACCAGCCAGAGGACGTCGATGGGGAACGGGACGAACAGCATGTGGACGTTGCGCGTCTCCGCCGTGTCGAACTGGAAGACGAGGGCGTAGTCGTCTGGAATCGACCGTCGAAACATGAGTCCCCGCACCCGCGAGAGGGTCGAGTCGGCCACGTCGACGTTCCTCGCCAGCGTCCGCGTCGTCAGGCTCTCGTCGCCGGACGGCTTCGTGTGGACGAGTCGCACGTGACCCGCTTCGAAGGCCTCCGATTTAGCTCTACTCACGCGACCGGACCGGTCAGAACGGAACGTCCGAGAGGTCCTCCTTCGTCGGCCGGTCCTCCTCGCCCATCCCCGTCTCCACGGTGACGTGGCTGAGTTCGGGAATCTCGGCGACGAGTCGCGCCTTCAGCGCCTCCGTCGTCAGGTTCGAGATGCCACAGCCGTCGCACGCGCCCGAGAGCAGGACGTGGACCTCGCCCGACTCGGGGTCCAGGTCGGCGATGTCCCAGCTTCCCCCGTGCATCTCGATCTGTGGGAAGTTGCGGTCGAGGAACGCGCCGATTCTGTCACGGAGCGTTGCGTCGTCGGTCATGGGTGAGCAGAGGAAGTGGACGGTCAAATGCGTTGGCCTTGCCCGTGACCGGGCCGTGGCAACGATTTTGGTGCTGCCTTCCCTAGCAGGGGTGAACGAACGTCCCCACCACGACCATGACAGGAACAGTAGCGATACTCGGCGGCGGAATCGGCGGTCTGAGCGCCGCCCACGAACTCGTCGAACGCGGCTTCGACGTGACGGTGTACGAACGGAACGAGCGGTTCGGCGGGAAGGCCCGCAGTTTCCCCGGCCCGAGGGACGGCGACGCCAGCCTCCCGGCCGAACACGGCTTCCGGTTCTTCCCGGGCTTCTACCGCCACGTCACCGACACGATGGGGCGAATCCCGACCGACGACGGGACGGTGCTCGACCACCTGACCTCGACCGACGAACTGTTGCAGGCGGTCACCGAGGGCGAGTCCCGCCGGATGCGCGTCGGCGCGCCGCGGTCCATCCGCGAGTGGCGCGACCGCATCCAGTCTGTCTTCGGGTCCGAGGTGCCCCGAGACGAGGCGGCCTTCTTCGCCAACCGACTGCTGATGCTCCTGTCGACCAGCGACAGACGCTGGCGCGAGGAGTACGACGACCGGTCGTGGTGGGAGTTCATCCGTGCCGACGAGATGTCCGACGCGTACGGAACCTACCTCGGCTACGGCATCACGCAGTCGCTCGTCGCCATGCGTCCCGAGGTCTCGTCGACGCGGACCATCGGCCGCATCTACCTCCAGATGCTCCGGGGCCTGTTCGACCCGGCGTTGCCCGCCGACAGACTGCTCGACGGGCCGACGAACGACGTGTGGATCGACCCGTGGGTCGAGCACCTGCGGGCGAGCGGTGCGACGCTCGAACCCGGCGTCACCGTCACCGAGATAGAGACGGACGGCGAACGCGTCACGGGCGTTCGCGTCCGGGACACCACTGCCGGCGACGACGAAGGGGGTGCCGGCGACCGTACCGTCACCGCCGACGCCTACGTGCTGGCGCTGCCAGCCCCGGCCGTCGTCGAACTCCTGACGCCCGACCTCGAACGCGCGGCCCCGTCGCTGTCCGGGGTCCGGAACCTCGACCACGGCTGGATGAACGGCGTCCAGTTCTACCTCCGGGAGGACGTCGCCCCCGTCCGCGGGCACGGCGTCTTCTACGACTCGCCGTGGGCCCTGACCGCCGTGAGCCAGCGACAGTTCTGGGACGACTACGACTTCGACGCCTTCGCGGAGACGGAGGGCGTCCTCTCCGTCATCGTCTCGGAGTGGGACGAACCGGGCATCGTCTACGGCAAGCCCGCGAGGGAGTGCACCAGGGACGAGATCCTGGCCGAGGTGTGGGAACAGCTACGGGCACACTTCGACGGCGACGGCGTCTCCCTCACCGAGTCGAACCTCGTCGGTTCGACGCTCGACCCGGCAGTGCAGTACGACGAGTCGACGGGCGAGGTGACCAACGACGCGGAGTTGCTCATCAACACCGTCGGCAGTCTGCGCCACCGCCCCGAGGCCGACACCGCGTGTCCGAACCTCTACCTCGCGGCCGACTACGTGCGGACCGAGACGGACCTCGCGAGCATGGAGTGTGCGAACGAGGCCGCCCGCCGTGCCGTCAACGGTATCCTGCGCGACGCCGGACGTGCCAGCCCCCGGTGCGAGGTCTGGCCGTTCGAGTGGCCGACGGTCTTCGAACCCCTCCGCCGGCAGGACGCGGTCCAGTACCAGCTGGGCCTCTCACATCCCGGCGAGGGTGCGTCGTCGCTGTGGTCGGCCTACCGCAGGGTCGTCCAGCCAGCGTTCCGCCTCTGAGCCCGGACCGGAGACGCGCTGTTTTTACCCGCGGACCCGGTACCGACCGGTATGGGCAAGATCAGTCTCGGTCTTCGTGGCTGGCGCTTCGACGAGGAGGAGGTGTTCACCGAGGCGGGCGAGGTCCGCCCGTTCGACGAGATGGACGAGGACACGAAACGACGACTCGTCAGACTCGGCGTCCTCTACGGCGGGCCCTGCGACGCCTGCTGGCTGGTCCACGGCGACGAGGACCTGGACGCCTGCGAGGAGGGCACCGTCGTCTACGGCGAACCCCTCTCCGAGGTCGTCCTCTGTGACGAGCACGAATCGGACTTCCTCTACTGGTTCCGCGAGGAGGGCGGCGTCGACCACGCCGGGACCGACGAGTTCGAGGACGAGTTTCACGAGTGGTTCGCGGACGGCGGCCGCGCGCCGGAGGACTACGGCAGCGTCGAGCACGTCGAGACGGACCCGGAGGACCTCCCGAAACCGTCGCTCCCCGACCCGGAGGAGTACGCGGACCACGCCGGCGAACAGGAGATAACCGAACGCATCGACATGCGGAACATGGAGATAGACCGCGAGTACCCCTCGGGCGAACGAGGATGAGCGTCCCAGCAGTCGCCGTCGTCGACGCGAAGACGCCGGGGAACGTCGGCACCATCGCCCGGGCGATGAAGAACTTCGGACTCTCCGAACTCCTGCTGGTCGACCCGCCCGAGGGCGTCCAGAAGAAACACGGCGAGGCGTGGGGCTTCGCCGGCCGTGCCCGGCGTGACGTGCTGAGCAACGCACGTGAGGTCGACTTCGACTACCTCGTCGAGAACTACTACACGGTCGGACTCACCGCGACGACCAACGAGGACTGTCGCAAGCACGTCCGGTTCCCGTTCTCGACGCCCGCCGAACTCGCAGACGACCTCGCCGAACTCGACGGCGACAGCGTCCTCGTCTTCGGCCGTGAGGCGAACGGCCTCCACAACGACGAACTGGCCCGTCTCGACGCCGTCTGTTCGATTCCGGCGAGCGACGAGTACCCCGTGTTGAACCTCGGGCAGGCCGCGACCATCACGATGTACGAACTCCGCGACCTGACCGTCGAGGAGACCCAGTTGCCCGAGCGCCAGCACGAACGCGCCGACGAGGAACTGCTGGAGGTCCTCTACGACCAGTTCGACGACCTGCTCGACGCCATCGACCACGCCGAGGAGAAGCGCCCGAAGACCCGACGGATGGCCCGCCGCGTCTTCGGGCGCGCACACCTGACCGACCGGGAGACGCGAACGCTCCTCGGCATCGTCCGGCGCGCCAGCGAGGAGGCCGCCGCGGACCGGACCGTCAGCACCGGCGAGGACGGCGACTGACCGACCCACTGCAGTACCGGAAGGACTTTCACGGCACTCCGTGATGGTTCGGTAATCAAACGGTTCCCATGTCCCCTCCATCCCTACCGGAACGGTTACGACGAGTCGAACTATGTATCGAAACAATAACAACTGGGCCCCTCGGTAGTACTACGTAGGACGATGGAACAGCTATTGCCCTCCCTCTCGTTCGGTACGCTGTTCTCGTTACTGGTGGCGATACCGACGCTCGTCGCCTTCGGTGTCGGGTTCTCCGTGTTCGTCCCCGACACGTCGCCACGGCGGTTCGCCGCCGAACTGGTCCGGACGGACTGGAAGTACCTCGGCCTGGCGTGGACCATCACCTTCGGCGTGAACACGATGGCCCACGAGTTCCACTCCGGTGCGGCCTACACCTCGGTCATCTACGACCTGGAGGGGACGACGGTCCTGCTCTTCCAGTCGTTCACCTGGGAGCCCCTGACGTACGTCCTCACGTTCGTCTACCTCGTGGGCTTCCCGTTCGTCGTCCTGTTCACGTACTTCAAACTGAAGGTCCACGACCCGGAACAGGCCCGGCGCTACTCCGCGGCCTACGCGATGCTCGTCCTGTTCGCGCTCCCGTACTTCCTCGCGTTCCCCGTCGCCGTGACGTCCGAGTACCTGGGACAGGCGGCCAACGGCGAACCGGTGATGCAAGCGCTGATGTACGACCTGCATCCGATAATCAGCGAGGGCATCACCTCGACGGACACCCTCGTCAAGTCGTTCCCGAGCCTGCACACCGGTCTCTCGGCGCTGGCGGCGGTGTACGCCCGCGAGACGGACCGGTCCTACGCCCGACTCGCCGGGGGGCTGACGGTCACGATAATCTTCTCGACGTTCTACCTCGGGGTCCACTGGCTGACGGACGCAGCGTTCGCGCTGGTGCTCGTCGGCATCGCGTACTACCTCTCCCAGCGCATCCCCGACCCGGCGATACTCGAGTCGCGCGTCGGGTCCGCGCTCTCCGTCGACGCGACCGAGAGCGACTCCGACCGCTACGGTCGCCGGGCGGACTGAGTGGACGGCGGTCCCGACTCGACTACGCTCGCTTCTGGATCTCCTCGCGGAGCGCGTCGCTCACGACGTCGCCGCTGGCCTTGCCGCGGAGCGCACCCATACACTCGCCCATGAGTGCGGAGAACGCACCCATGCCCTGCGCTTCGACCTGGTCCGCGTTCCGTTCGACGACTTCGGCGACGGCCTCGCGGACCTCGGCCTCGTCGACGCCGCCCAGTCCCTCCCGTTCGACCGCCTCCTCGGCGGTGAGGTCGGGGGTCTCCGCGAGCGCCGTCAGAAGGTCCGGGACGCCCTCGTTGGGTACGTCGCCGGCGTCGACGAGCTCCAGCGTCTCGCGCAGGTGGTCGTCGGTCAGGTTCTCGACGGGAACGTCGTCACGACGGAGTTCGGTCAGCGTCGATTCGAGCGTCCCGGCGGCGAGCGTGGCGTCGACGCCGTCCTCGACGACGGACTCGAACAGGGGCATGTGCTGGCCGTACGCCACCTGTTCGGCGAGGCCGGCGTCCAGGCCGTACTCGGACTGGTAGCGCTCGACCTTCTCGGTGAGCAGTTCCGGTTCCTCGACCTCGCTCGGGTCGAGTTCGACCGGGGGCACGTCCGTCTCGGGGTACATCCGGGCGGCGCCCGGGAGGGGCCGCAGGTACCGTGTCGTGCCGTCCTCGTTCGCACCGCGGGTCTCCTCGGGGACGCCGTCGAGCGCCGTCTCGGCGCGGGTCGCCGCGGCCTCGGTGGCCGCCTCGGCGACGTCCGGGCCGGCCGCGACCATGGCGACGGCGTCTTCCGGCCCGGCGCCGACCGCGTCGCGGAGCGCCGCCACCTCGGCCTCGGTGACGCCGTACGCCGGGAGTTCGTCCGTGTGGAAGATGCCGCCTGCCCCGTGGCGCTTCGCGTGGTCGGAGAGTTCGGTCCCGAGGCGACGGTCGGGTTGAATCTCGCGGCCGACGAGGCCGTCGAAGCCGTAGAGGGGGACGGCGAACACCGCGCCGCCGTCGTCCAGTGCGCCGCGGACGACGCCCGAGTCGGTGTCCGAGAAGACCGCGGTCACGTCCTGCACGTCGCCGACGTGTGCGTCGCGCTCGTGGAGTTCGTCGCGGATGGCGAGCAGCTCGACCTGCCGGCCGACCTCGTTGCGGACGATGTCGTCGATGTCGTCGAGGCTCTGGACGCCCTTCACCTCGACGCGCGCGCCGTCGGCGATGGAGATGTTCACGTCCTGCCTGATGGTCCCGAGGCCCCGCTTGACGTGGCCGGTCGACCGGAGCAACATCCCGATGCGTTCGGCGGCGGAGCGGGCCTGTGCCGGCGACGAGATGTCCGGTTTCGTCCCAATCTCGACGAGCGGGATGCCGAGGCGGTCGAGGCTGTAGGTGACGCCCTCGTCGGACTCCTCGACGCGCTGGGCGCTCTCCTCCTCCAGCATGAGGTCGGCGATGCGGACCGTCCCGTCGTCGGTCGTTATCTCGCCGTCCGTCGCGACCAGCGTCGAGCGCTGGAAGCCCGAGGTGTTCGACCCGTCGACGACGATCTTGCGCATGACGTGTGCGACGTCGACTGGCGTCATGTCCAGCAACTGTGCGATCTCCAGCACGACGCGCTGTGCCTCCCCGTCGAGTCGGTGGGGCGGTTCCTCGTCCTCCTCGACCAGGCAGGTGGTGTCGTAGCCGAGGTAGGTGAACTCGCGTTCGACCTGGCTCTCCTCCAGTGCGGCCTCGTCGATCTCGCCGAGTTCGCTCTTGGTCGGATGGAGGTAGCGCGTGAACTCGCGCGTCGACTCCTCCGGTTCCCTGAGCTCGGTCGGACAGTGACAGAACAGCTTGGCGTCCGTATCGAGCTGCTGGTGTATCTCGAGCCCGGCGACCAGTCCGAGCTCGTCGTAGTCGTAGTCCGTCATTGGCCGAGACTCCGACCCCGAGCGGTAAAAAACCGTCCAGTTCCGGACAGCGCGGACGACGACGCCAACCGACCACGCTCCGGGTCAGGCGATGGAACTGCTGGTGCTAACGACCCGTTCCTGTGGCGGACGAGCGTGGCCGGCAGAGCGAACCTGCCGTGTCGAACCGGAGGCCACCGCCGTCGCCTCGTCGAAAAGCCGTCACTACCGAATCGGTTCCCGTCGAGATGCGGTGTGTTCGTCTACTGCGTCGCCGCTTTGATGTCGTCGATGTGAACGATGTCTTCGCCCAGTCCCTCTCCCTCGCAGTCCTCGTTCGGGCATCGATAGTGCCAGCCGTCTCGTGTGCCTACGCGCTCGGAGAATCGCTCGCCACACTGCTCGCAGAATAGCTGCCCCTTCTCGCATTTGTCCCGGTGTAGCTCCAGCGCGAGTTCTGTGCTGAACGACTGGTTGCAGTCACGGCAGGTGTACATACCAGAAAGATTGATTCCCTCCCCCATAACAGCAGTGGATTGTTCGGCGTACCGCCGGCTCTCGATTACGTTCGGTAACTCTCCGCCGTCTATCGGTCAGTTCGACCGGCGGCGGAGGGTGTAGAAGATAGCTGCGCCCTCGAAAGCCGGGGACGTCGTCGAGTGCCGTCTCAGTCGTCGGAGCCGAGGATGCCCCGGTGGGTCATCGCCTCGGGGTCGATTATCTCGTCGGCCTCCGCCTCGGTCAGGTACCCCATCTCGACGACGACCTGCCGGACGGTCTTGTTCTCCTTCAGCGCCTGCTTGGCCGCCTCGCTGGCCTTGTCGTAGCCGATGTGAGGGTTGAGCGCCGTCGCGAGGGCCATCGACTGCTCGACCTGTTCCTCGCAGTGTTCCTCGTTGGCCTCCAGTTTGGCGACGAACTTCCGGGCGAACACCTCGCTGGCGTTCGAGACCAGCTCTGCCGACTGCAGGAAGTTGTACGCGAGGACGGGCTTGTAGAGGTTCAGGTCGAGTTGGCCCTCCGCCGCACCGGCGGCGACGGCGGCGTCGTTGCCGACGACCTGCTTGTGGACCTGGTTGACCGCCTCGGCCACGACCGGGTTTATCTTGCCGGGCATGATGGAGGACCCGGGCTGGTTCTCCGGTTGTTCGAGTTCGCCGAGTCCGTTGCGCGGACCCGAGGCGAGCAGTCGGAGGTCGTTGGCGATCTTGTTGAGGCTCCCGGCGACGGTCCGGAGCGCGCCGTGGGCCTCACCCATCGCGTCGTGGGCGGCCTGGGCCTCGAAGTGGTCGTCGGCCTCGCGGAACTGCACGCCCGTCTCCTTGGTGATGTACTCGGCGGCCCGGCCCGGGAACTCCGGATGCGTGTTCAGGCCCGTCCCGACGGCGGTGCCGCCCAGGGCGAGTTCGGAGAGGTGTTCACGCACGTTGTCGACGCGGACGAGTCCCTTCTCGACCTGGGCGGCGTAGCCGCCGAACTCCTGGCCGAGACGGACCGGCGTCGCGTCCTGCAGGTGCGTCCGTCCGGTCTTGACGACGCCGTCGAAGGCGGCTTCCTTCTCGCGCAGCGCCTCGCGCAGGACGTCCAGCGCCGGCGTCACGTCCTTCTCGACGGCCTCGAGGGCGGCGACGTGCATCGCCGTCGGGACGACGTCGTTGCTCGACTGGCCGAAGTTGACGTGGTCGTTCGGGTGGATCTCGCGCGTGCCGACCTCGCCGCCGTAGAGTTCCGTCGCGCGGTTGGCGATGACCTCGTTGGCGTTCATGTTCGAGGACGTGCCCGACCCGGTCTGGAACACGTCGACCGGGAACTGGTCGTCGTGCTCGCCAGCGATGACCTCGTCGGCGGCCTCGACGATGCAGTCGGCCTTGTCCTCCGGAATCATCTCCAGGTCGCGGTTGGCCTGTGCAGCGGCCTTCTTCACGACGCCGAGTGCGCGCACGAACCGGCGACCGAACGTCAGTCCCGAGATGGGGAAGTTCTCGACCGCACGCTGGGTCTGTGCCCCCCAGTACGCGTCGGCCGGCACCTGCATCTCGCCGAGGCTGTCCCGTTCGGTACGGTAGTCGTCTGACATGGTCGAACCGACGTGCGACGGGGCGTAAAACCCACCGAATCGACGCCGTATTTACCGTCTCTCGGGCGGGACGGGTCCGCTCGGCGGCGGTCCAGTCGGCCGGTAACCTCCCGTGAACCGCTGGTAAGCCGACGTGACCCGGGGCGACGGCACCTGACACGCAGAGCGAGCGACTCGCGGTGCTGGCGACGTATCGTCCTGGAGAACGCCGAGAGGGAGATTCGAACCTCGCCCGGACGTGCTCGCTGGCGCTGTGCACGTCCGGGCTGGTTCAAATCATTTGCTGTCCTGCAGAGCGAGCGACTGACGCTGCTATCGACGCGACGTCCTGGAGAACGCCGAGAGGGAGATTTGAACTCCCGTGTCCGTGAGGACAGTAGATTTCGAATCTACCGCCTTGGCCGGGCTAGGCTATCTCGGCTCGGATTGACGTTGCCGTCTGACTATTTTATCGGTTTCGATTTACTCGTCTGTGTGGTGACAATCGCCAACGATAAATTGCAGGGTTGACAGTGAGAACGCATGGACGTAAGCCAAGCGACCGAGGACTGCGACGCTGTCCTCGATGCCATCGGAACGGCGGTCATCGCCGACCGCGAGTTCCTCGAAACCGTGTTGCTGGGCGTCGTCGGTCGGGGGCACGTGCTCCTCGAAGACGTTCCCGGAACCGGCAAGACCCTGACTGCACGGGCGATGGCGTCCGCCCTCGGACTGTCCTTCTCCCGCATCCAGTTCACGCCCGACCTCCTCCCCTCCGACGTGACGGGGACCCACGTGTTCAACGAGGAGACCCGCGAGTTCGAGTTCCAGGCGGGACCCATCTTCGCGAACATCGTCCTCGCGGACGAGATAAACCGCGCACCGCCGAAGACCCAGGCCGCCCTCCTCGAGGCGATGGAGGAGGGGCAGGTCACCGTCGACGGCGACACCCGTCAGCTTCCACAGCCCTTCTTCGTCATCGCGACGCAGAACCCGGTCGAGCAGGAGGGGACCTTCCCACTCCCCGAGGCGCAGGTCGACCGCTTCATGGTCAAATCGAGCATCGGCTACCCGGACGAGACCGGCGAGGTCGAACTCCTGCGACGCCGTGCGGGCCGCGTCGAACAGAGCCCGAGCGTCGAGCGCGTCCTCAGCGATGAGGAGGTCACCGACCTCCGGCAGGTCCCCGAGTCCATCCGCGTCGACGAGGACCTCCTGGGGTACATGGCGGCGCTCTGTCGGGAGACCCGGCAGGACGGCCGCGTCGACATCGGCGTCTCCCCACGTGGGACCCAGCGCCTCTTCGAGGCATCCCGGGCCTACGCTACGCTGGTCGGGCGCGAGTACGTCACGCCCGACGACATCAAGCGCGTCGCCCTGCCGGTGCTCGCACACCGGCTCGTGCTGACGCCGGACGCGATGGTGAACAACGTCGACAAGCGAGAGGTCGTCCAGGCGGTGCTGGACTCGGTGCCGGTGCCGACCGTCGAGTAGGCGGCCCGTCCCCTACCGACCCGGAGCGATGCGTCTCACGGCCAGAGGCCGCGCATCTCGTGTGCCTCGGCCAGTCGGGAGAGCGCCACCACGTACGCCGCGTCCCGCCAGGACACGTCCCGGGCGTCGTACTCGGCCCCGACGGCGTCCCACGCGGTCCCCATCCCTGCGTCGAGTTCCTCTGGACCAGTTCGAGCGACCACTTCCTGCAGCCACTCGAAACTACTGCCGCAGGGCCGACGTGAGTGCCACGACGGCGACGAGCATCATCGCGAGCGCCGCGAGGGGTTGTCCCGACCCGGCGACCTGGTAGAGTCCGTAGGCGGTCCCGGCGGTCACCGTCCCGACGGCGACGGTCGCGCCCAGGTGGGCGAGTTCGGCCCGCGTCGTCTCGGTGTCGCGGCCGAGTTGCTCGCCGATGCCGATGGCGTTCTGGCCGACGTCCCACGCGACGATACTGGCGGTCGCGCCGACGAGCAGGAGCAACTCCGTCGCACCGCCACTCCCCGACCCCGTCGCACCCGCGAACAGGATGCCGGCGACCAGCGCACCGCTCCCGAGGTGGACCAGTCGGCGCGACCCGACGAGCAGGGCCGGTGCGAGCGCGACGACGCCGAATCCGGCGAACAGCACGCCGACGCTCGCGGTCAGCGCCGCGGTGAAGGCCGCGAGCGCGCCGGCGCCGAGTGCGACGATGGCCGAAAGCTTCGCCGGGCGACGGTCGAGGTCCGTCATCGCGACCACCGCACGGAGCTACGTGCGAGCGCCTCCGCGAGCGGTTCGTCCGGGCTCCAGTCGGCGACGCGGACGCCACCCTCGCGGAGTTCCGTGATGCGGTTCCGGCGCTCGACGCGGGCGAACCGCTGTCCGACGGACTCGCCGGCGGTCGGGTCGGGACTGAGCACGGTCACCTTGTGCCCGTGGACGTGCAGCAGGCGCGCGGCCTGTACGGCGTCGTCGTCGCACAGCGGCGAGAAGAACACGACCTGTACGTCCCCGGAGAGGCGCTTCCTGAGGGTTCGGACGCCGAGCGTGACCGAGTAGTGACCGCCGGGGCGTTCGGCCGAGAGCGCCGGGTGGTGGGCGAACAGTTCCTCGACGCGGGCCCTGTGTTCGTTGCCCAGGCCGGCCGAGAGCCACACCGACCGCGGCGCGAGTGCGGTGATACCGACGCGGTCACCCGTCTCCAGCAGCGTGGTGAACACCTGGCCGGCGGCGTTGATGCCGAGGTCGGCGGCGTGGAGTTCGTCGGACTCTCGACGGACGTACGCCTCCGCCCGGAGGTCCAGCAGGAGCATGACGGTGGCCGCGCGCTCCTCTCGGAACTGGAGCGTCGCCAGGTCACCGGTCCGTGCGTACCGTCGCCAGTCGACGCGGGAGAGGGGGTCGCCGGCGCGGTACTCCCGGGTCGAGTGGAACTCGACGCCGTCGCCCGCCACGTCCGTCTCGACACGGCCGGCGTACTGCGACGTCTGCTTCCGGAGGGGCATCGGAATCGTCGCCGACAGCGAGGGCGTACACACCATCTCGCCGCCGGTCCGGAAGCGCGTGTGGCGTTCGCGCTGCCCGCTCCAGTCCCGCAGGATGGTCTCGCAGGTCTTGAACTCGTGCGTGCCGCGCTTGGCCGTCACGGTGTAGGAGAACGAGTCGGTCTCGCCGGGTCTGAGCGCGGTCCCGAGGCGGGGCGTCCCGGCGACCACCGACAGTTCCTCGGGGACGCCGTCGACGACCCGGAGGTCCGGGAGGACCGTCTCGCCCTCGTTCGTCACGGCCACCGTCACGTCCACCTCGTCGCCGAGGTCCGGCGTCGCGTCCGAGAGTTCGCGCCGGACGTGGACGGTCGCAGCCGGCACCTCGGTCACCTGGACGTAGGCGAGGTACCCGACGCCGACGACGGCAGCGAGCAACAGCGACGGCTGACGGTAGACGACGCCGAACCCGCCCGCGAGGAACGTCAGTGCGGCGACGCCACGCCAGTGGTTCGTCGCTTCGTTCGTCTCGGAGATGACCCGTCTGGACGAACCCGTCTCGGAGGGTTCCGACTCGTCGTTCGTCGGGCCGTCGGACGCGGTGGCCGTCCCGTCCGTCGGGGGCTCCCGTGGTATGGTCGTACTCATCGGTCGAACTCCTCCGACAGTCGGGCGACCTCGCTGGCTGCGTGGACCGCCCAGCGCTGGTACTGCGACTCCATCTCGTTCCGCAGGTCGATGCGCGACACCAGGGACGCACCCTCGACGCGGCCAGTGAAGAACGCCGCCGCGTAGGGGTCGTCGGTCCACTCGCCCTCGTCGACCCGTCGCTGTGCCTCGGTCCGCGAACAGCCCTGCGTCCGGACGATGGTCGCCACGGCGGCGCGTTTGAGGCGTTCGCGGACGGTCTCTCGGCTCTTGACCGCCCGGCGGTCCGTGCCGGCGTCGACGAGCAGGTCGTCGAACTCGTCGCCCGGCGTCGGGAGGTCCTGTGCGTCCTCCGGGTCCGGCGTCTCGACCTGTTCGTAGGGCGAGCGCCTGCGCGACCAGGCGACGCGGACGCCCTGGACGACCGCCAGAAGCCCGACCACGACCAGCACCGCGTCGTCGAGCGCAACGGACGAGGCGAGTCCGGGGACGGCGACGAGGACGAACCCCGTCAAAGCGAGGGCGACGCCGACCACCGACAGCACGGTTCGGAGGTTCATCCGTTCTCACCTCCGTCCTGGGCCTCGACACGCCTGAGTGCTTCGACGGCGCGACGTTCGTCGTCCGCGGTCACGTCCTCGTGACCGTACCTGACCCTCTCGAACAGGTCGGTCAGGTCCCGAACGTCGGCGGGGGCGATGCCGGCCTCCACGGCCGCGTGCTCGAACTCGCGGGGCGTGCTCGTCTCGGGGTGGTCGACCGGCAGGTACGTCGTCATCTCGACCCACGCCCGGCAGATCTCGTTGTCGAGGTCCTGCTCGGCCTCGATGCGGTCCGCTGCGCGCCCGGCGGCGGCCGCGACTCCGGCCACGTCCGCGGACTCGGCTGGCTCCTCGTCCGGTTCGTCGGGGGCGTCGACCACCTCGAAGTCGCCGTCGTCGTCCTCCCGGCGGACGACCCAGACGCCTCCGACGACCACGGCGGCGATGGCGACGATGCCACCGAGCAGGACCAGCGGCGTCGGAATCTCGGGACTGGACTCGCCAGGCTGGCCGGTGCCGTCGCCCGAGCCACCGGCCACGTCCTCGCTCTGGTTCGGCAGGGCTGCCCAGGACCCGTTCTGCTGGTCCTCGTCGACCGGCTGGGTGGGGCAGGCGACGAGGAAGGGGACGACAGAGGCGACGACGACGAACACGACGAAGAACGACGTGACGGCGACCAGTCCGTCGTACCGGCGGTACATCCCGGCCGTCGTGACGGCGACGACCCCGACCAGTCCGAGGACGACGGCCGGCGGGAGCGACGACTCGCACCGCGAGGAACTCACCGGCGGGTTCACGTCGTTCTGCCCGCCCTCGTGGTCCGCGTCCATCGGCGTACTCGTCTGCGTCGTGGTCGACCCGTCGTCGGGTCGGCTGGCGGGCCCACTGGCCTCCTCGCCGGGGTTCGCCGTCTCGGAGAGCGTCCCGGCGGCCAGTACGATGGCACCCACGCAGCACAGCGCCACGACGAGGACCCCCAGCGTCCGTCTGTTCACGCCCCAACGTTTCGACAATTCGCACCTAACGCTTTCGCTTGCTCAAACCGGTGCTTGTCTCACGAAGGTCGGCGCTATCCGTCGGTCTCGCCGTACTCTGCCTCGATTGCCCGGAGCGCGTCGATGGCCCGTGACTCGCGCTCGTCGGTCACCGGTTCGCCGCCGTAGCGGACCTCCTCGAACAGGCGGGTGAGGTCGGCAACGTCGTCTCGGGCGACGCCGGCATCCACGGCCGCGCTGGCGAACTCCGCGGGCGTGCTCGACTTTGGATGCTCGACCGGCAGGTACGTCGTCATCTCGACCCACGCCCGGTACACCTCGTTCTCCGTTGCGTCGGTCTGTTCGAGTCGGTCGGCCGCCCGACCGGCGACGGTCCCGAGGGCGGCCACCCGTGCGACGGTTCCCGTCCCCTCGTCCTCCGGTTCGGGGTCCGGTTCGCCGCGCGCTTCGTGCTCGCCGGACCAGACGACGTACCCGACGACGCCCACGACCAGCGTCGTCGCGAGCAGGACCAGCACGACAGTCGGTTGGACGACGACGCCGGGGTCCTGGCTGAACCCGAACGAGGATTCGTCACCGCGTAGCGGTGGGACCGGGTCCGAGGGGAGTATCGAGAACCGCTCCGGCTGGTCCGGCCGGGTACAGTTGGTGAAGAACAGCCAGACGAACAGGCCCGGGAACGCGATCGTGACGACGACGGCCGCCGCTGTGAACCCGTCCGCCCGGTACTGGACGACGGCCCAGATTCCGACGGCGAGGAGGAGGACGATGGCGACGAACTGCGCCGACACGAGGAACGGGACGCAGAACCCCAGGTCGAGGACGAAGTCACCGGGGTCCGTCAGCGGGCGCGCGCTGCTCGACCCGTCGCTCCCGGCCGGTCCCGTCTCCTCGGGGGTCGACCCGACGGCCGACGCACCGCCACCGTCGCTCTGGGCCGGGTCCGCGAGCGTCGCCGCGGCGAACGCGAGGGTGAGGACGCACACCACCGCGAGGACGACAGGGAGGAGTCGACGCCTGTCCATTGCCGACCGGTTGGGCCTCCGCCGTGTTAGGGTTTGTCTCGTATGGCGTCCGGACGTGGTCCACGGTCTCGCGGGTCGCGGCAGTCCGGTCTGGGAACACGCCCCTTTTCACTCGTAGCGGTCCGAACTATCGGGTATGCAGAACGTCGACGCCGCGGGACTCGGCATCGGGGACGACCACCCCACGCGGATCATGGGCGTGTTGAACGTCAGTTCGGAGTCGCCGTACGACCCGAGCGTGTTCGCAGACACTGTGGAGGCCGCCGACTACGTGGAGGACGAACTCGTCGCGGAGGGGGCCGACGTCGTCGACGTCGGCCTCGAATCCGCGAACAAGCGGTTCGAGGTCCTCGACGCGGCGGCGGAACTGGAGCGCCTCGAGACGGCACTCGAGGTGATAGAGACGACCTCGACGGACGTCGTCTGGTCCATCGAGACGCGCTACCACGAGGTCGCCGAGGCCGCCATCGACGGTGGGTTCGACGTCATCAACGACATCGCGGGCTTCGCCGACCCCGAGATGCCGTCGGTGGCCGCGGAGTACGACGTCGCGGTGGTCAAGATGGCGAGTCCGCCGGACATCACGCGCCCGGGGGCGGTCGAGGAGACGCCCTGGGCCGAACGGCGGGACCCTGCGTGGGCCGAGTCGGCCGACTACGTCGACATGGTGTACGAGGCGCTGAAGCAGAACGGGCTGACCGACAAGACCATCGTCGACCCCGCCTTCGGTGGGTGGTCCGAGACCAAGACCCTCGAAGACGACCGGGAGACGTTCCGCCGGTTGCGGGAGTTCCGGGGCCTCGACCGGCCGATGCTGGTCTCCATCAACCGGAAGAACTTCCTCCGGACGCTGACGGACCGGTCCACCGAGGAGGCGCTCCCGGTGTCGCTGGCGGCCACCGCGATGGCCATCGAGCGCGGCGCACACGTCGTCCGCACGCACGACGTCCGCGAGACGGTCGACGCGGCCGCCGTCGGCGACGCGTTCACCCCCCGGCGGCGCAGCCGGACCGACACCGTCGAGGTGGCCGAACTCGACGCGCGGACGAGTCGAGACGTAGCTCGACACGAGGAGCGACTCGGGACCGGCGAGGTCGCACCGGACGCGACGGCCCTAGTCTTCGAAGTTCACGGCCTCTCGACGACGAGCACGGAACTGCTGGCGTCACTCGCCGACGACGCGGGAGCGACGTTCGCCGCCGGTCGGGCCGGTGATGGGGGCCTGCTCGCCGGCACGACCCGGTCCCTCCGGTCGCTCGCGAACTGTAACGTGGCCGACGAGTCGGTCGTGGTCGTCCTCGACTGCGTTGGCGACGCGGTGGCGTGACCTGTCGGCCCGTCGTGGCGACGAGGGCATTCGCTGTCCGAATAGGCGATTACCAAAGGAATCGGGGCGTTAGAGGTAGCATAACGTTCGTACAGTCCCGAACTCCTCGAAAGAGAAAACTTATACCGGTGGGTTCAGAAGCATGGGTTGGAAGCCGGAAGGGCCTCTCGGGTAGGGGTACTCACATGAGGCAACTCCGGCCCACACCAACGGTTATCTTGGTACTAATCGTCCAGCGTCAGCTATGGAGTTCACCGAGTTCGAACCAGTGTACGAGCAGATTCTCGCCGACTTCGGGTACGGGCGCGGCGCCGACGAGGCGGCACGGGACCTGCTCGCACGGTTGACGACGCCGTTCGACGAGTCCCGACTCTCCGTGCTGACGGACGAGACGGTCGCCGTCTGCGGTGCCGGGCCGACCCTCGCGGCCGACCTCCGGGAGTTCGACGCGGACCGCGTCGTGGCGGCGTCCTCGGCCGCCGCCGTCTGCCGCGAGGCTGGCGTCCCGGTCGACGTGTACGTAACCGACCTCGACGGGGACCCGGAACTGGCCGACGTGCTCGTCGCGGAGGAGACGCCAGTCGTCGTCCACGCGCACGGGGACAACCGTCCTCGACTCCGCGAGGTGGTCCCTGACCTGCCGGACGGGTCCGTCCTGCCGACGACGCAGGCCGCACCGGTCGCACACGTCCGGAACTTCGGCGGGTTCACCGACGGCGACCGGGCGGCGTTCCTCGCCGACCACGTCGGGGCGACGCGTCTCACGTTCCCCGGGTGGTCGTTCGACGACCCCGCCGTGACCGAGACGAAGCGGAAGAAGTTGCGCTGGGCGGCGCGGTTGCTGGCGTGGCTCGAACGCCGTCGCGACGAGCAGTTCGCCGTCCTCGACGGCGTCAGGGACGAGGTCGAACCGTTGCCCTGAGACGGTCTCAGGGCGTCAGGACGACCTTGCCCATCGACTCGCGGTTCTCGATGTACTGGTGTGCCGCCGCCGCGTCCTCGAGCGCGAACGTCTCGCCGACCACGACCTCGAGTTCGCCGGCGCCGAGTCCCGCCGTCAGGTCGGGTATCGCCTCCAGGACCTTCTGGGGATCGCTCCCCATCGCCTTACCGAGGTGGTAGCCGATGACGGACTGGTTCCGGAAGAACACGTCGCTCGTGTCGATGGTACCGGGCGTACCGCTGGCCGCGCCGTAGGGGACGATACGACCGAAGTCGGTCGTCGCCCGGACGCAGTCGGCGAACACGTCGCCGCCGACGCCGTCGAGCGAGAGGTCGACGCCGACGCCGTCGGTGTGCTCGTGGACGACCTCGACGAAGTCCTCCTCGGTGTAGTCGATCGGATGGTCACAGCCGAGTCGCGAGGCGAGGTCGCGTTTCTCCTGCGTGCTCGCCGTTCCGAACACCTCGGCACCGGCACGGTCGGCCAGCTGGACGGCGGCGGTGCCGACCCCGCCGGCCGCGGCCTGGACGAGCACGGACTCGCCCTCCTCGAGTCCGCCCCACTCGAACAGGCAGTTGTGTGCGGTGAGGAACTGGACGGGGAACCCGGCCGCCTCCTCGAAGGACATCCCCTCGGGGATGGGGAACAGCGCGTCGGCGTCGGCGACGGCGTACTCGGCGTAGCCGCCCGCCCCGACCATGCCGACGTACCGGGCGCCCACCTCGAGGTCGACGCCCTCGCCGACGGCGTCGACGGTACCCGCCGCCTCGAATCCGGGCCGGAACGGCGCGTCCGGGCCGCCGGGGTAGTGGCCGCGTCGTTGCATGATGTCCGCGAAGTTGATGCCGGCGGCCTCGACGTCGAGTCTGACCTGGCCGGGGCCGGGGTCCGGCGTCTCGACGTCGACGACCGTCATGACGCTGCTGTCGCCGTATTCGGGTACCTCGATGGCTTTCATCTTCGAGTACGATGTTGCATCGCGGTCCGGATAAGCCCACGAGAACCGGCGAAACCCTCCACGAGTTCAGGGTTCATTCGGTCCGCCCCGGACGGCAGGGTCAGTCGTCGACGAGGTCGAGGAGTTCGTGGAGCGTCTCGACCTCGTAGGTCGGCGGGGTCTCGTGGGTCACGTCGGCGCAGTGCTCGCGCCGGACGAACGCGGAGTCCATCCCGGCCCGGTGGGCCGCGACCACGTCGCTCGCGCTGTCGCCGACGTACAGCGCCGACCCGACGTCGAGTTCCGCGACCGCCCGGTCGAGGTAGTGCGTGTTCGGCTTCTTCAACCGGAGACTCTCGACGGTCTTCGGCCGGCCGTGGTACGTGTCGAACAGCGGGTCGAGTTCGAAGAACTCCAGCACGAACTCGACAGTGCTGTGGTGGTTGTTGCTCACGACGCCGCAGGGAACCTCGAGGTCCTCGATAGCCGTCACGTCGTCGTACCGGCCCCGGGACCCGGCCCTGAACGCCTCGAACTGTGACCGCTCGTCGTGGTCCTCGCGGGCCGCCCAGAACGCCTCCACGTCGAGGTCGTAGGCGCTACAGACCTCGTGGAGGGTGTCGACCGACACGCCCGAAACGACTGCGCGGACGTGTCGCTCGTCGACCGCCTCGACGTCGAACGACCCGAACGCGGACCGGATCGCCTCCAGTTGCGTCTCTCGACCGGGTGGTTCGACCAGCACGCCGTCGTTGTCGAAGAGGACCGCATCGTACGTCGTCACGTTCCGACGGTACCTCGAACCGGTAGTTCGGCGTTTCGGTTCCGTCGCCTCGGCGGCTAGTTTTATCGCACGCGTCGCCCCACGATGACGTATGGCACACGACTGTTCGTTCCTCGCGGACCTCTCGCTCTCGCCGGACCAGGTGACCGAGGCCGAGTCGACGCGGGAGGCACACGCGGGCGACTGGGGCACGAAGGACGAGGACGAAGTCCTCCCCGACGCGGTCGTCTATCCGGAATCGACCGACGACGTCTCCGAGGTACTCGCGGCCGCGACGGAACGCGACGTCCCCGTGACGCCGTACGCTGCCGGGACGAGCCTCGAGGGCAACACCGTCCCGGCCTACGCGGGCATCAGCATGGACATGACGCGGATGGACGCCGTCCTCGACCTCCGTCCGGAGGACCTCCAGATGGACGTCCAGCCGGGGACGATGGGCGACGTGGTCGACGAACGCGCCGCCGAGGCCGGACTGACGTTCCCGCCGCTCCCGTCCTCGGGCAGCATCTCGACCGTCGGTGGGATGCTCGCCAACTCGGCCAGCGGGATGCAGACCGTGAAGTACGGCGAGGTGAAGGACTGGGTGCTGCAGGTCGAGGCCGTGCTGGCCGACGGGTCGGTCGTCACGGCGGGGTCGAAGGCGGTCAAGACCTCCTCGGGCTACAATCTCCGGGACCTGTTCGTCGGGAGCGAGGGGACCCTCGCGGTCATCACCGAGGCGACGCTCGAACTGGCAGGTCGCCCCCAGCAGATCCGGGGAGGGCGCGCACAGTTCGAGTCGCTGGACGACGCGGCCGCCGCCGTCGAGGACGCCGTCCAGTCCGGCGTCGACGTCGCCAAGATAGAACTCATCGACGCCGAGAGCGCGGCGATGGCCAACGCCTACTCCGGCACCGACCTCCCCGACCGCCCGACGGTGTTCGTCGAGTTCCACGCCAACCACGGCATCGAGGAGGAGGTCGCCTTCTGCGAGACTGTGTTCGAGGCCCACGACGTCACCGTGTTCGAGGTCCGCGAGGCCGACGACGGGATGGCGGAACTCTGGCAGGCCCGGAAGGACCTCGCCTACGCGCTGGAGTCCTGGGACCCCGAGTTGTCTGCGCTCCACCCGGGCGACATCACCGTCCCCATCTCGAAGTACGGAGACGCGATACGCTACGCGAAGGACCTCGCGGAGAAGTACGACGTGCTCGTCCCCTGCTTCGGGCACGCCGGTGACGGCAACGTCCACTACTCGGTGCTGGTCGACCCGGACGACCCGGCCGCCGTCGCCGCCGGCGAGGAGGTGTACTCGAAGATAGTCGACTTCGCTATCGACTGCGGCGGCACCTCGACCGGCGAACACGGCATCGGCCTCGGAAAGCGAGCGTACCTCGTCCGGGAACACGGGGAGGCGACCGTCGAGGCGATGCGGAAGGTCAAGCGCGCGCTGGACCCGACGGACACGCTCAATCCAGGCAAGGTGTTCCCGGAGACGATGGAGGGGCGGCGCGTCCGCGACCACCCGGACGGGGGCGAGGACTGACCTGCTCCGGACCCGGCGAGAGACCCCGAAACCACGAGACATTCCCGTGTGTAGCCCCTCGATGTCGATATGACACCCTCGCACGTCCTCGTTCCGCTCGACGGGTCGCCCCTGGCGGACGAGGCGTTGTCCCACGCGCTCGAGACGTACGACTGTCGGACCACGGTCCTGAACGTGGTGACGCCGCTGGACGCCTCGATGAGCGAGGGCGCCGTCGTCGACCCGGGCGAGTCCCGGCGAGCGGCCGCCGAGGAACGTGCGGCGACTCTCGTCGAGGCCGCGAGACGGCGCGCCGAGGAGAGCGGTCGGAACGTCGAGACGGTGGTGGAGACCGGCGACCCCGCCGACACCATACTCTCGTTCGCCGCCGAACACGACGTCGACCACGTGGTCATGGGTGGCCACGGTGGCTCGCGGTCGGGGCTCGCGGCACGGTTGCTCGGGACCGTCGCGACGACGGTCGTCAGCGAGGCACCGATGACCGTGACCGTCGTCCGGGAGTGACTGTGACTACCCACCGAGGACGAACGCGAACGCTCGATAGACCCCGAAGCCGACCGCGATCGACGTGACGAGGGTGAGGACCCAGAACACGAGCGTCGTCGCTATCTTCTTCCGGGAGACCCCCGCGGACCCACCCGCGAGGCCGCCACCGATGACGCCCGAGATGATGATGTTGTTGAACGAGATGGGGATTCCGAGTACGATAGCCGCCTGTGCGATGACGAACCCCGGCACGAGCGCCGCGATGGACCGACGGATGCCCAGCTGTGCGTACTCCCGCGAGGTGGCCTGGAGTAGCCGGGGCGCGCCCATCCACGCGCCGCCCAGGATTCCGACGGACCCGACCGTCAACAGGACGAAGCCGGGCAGGCCGAGTTCCGTCCCGTAGAGGTTCTCGAGCGGGCCGGTCGCGAGTCCGACCTGGCTCCCGCCGCTGGAGAAGGCGACGATGCTCCCGAGCACGAGCAGGAACGTCTTGACGCCCGTGTCCACCGAGGCCTGGGTCCGGCGGCGGATGAACTGGAAACTGGCCACCGCACACGCGAGCGTCACGATGACAGCGACGAGGTCGACCTGGCCCAGGGAGGGCGCCGGCACGATGCCGGCGGCGAAGCCGGCGATCGACGCCTGGTCCTGCCCCGGGGGCGCCGGGATGACGCTCAGTCTGATGTTGGCGACGACGCCCCCGACGACTGCCGCCAGCAGGGGGACGCTCACGGTCTCGGGGATGTCGTCCCGCCGTAGCAGGGTCGCGGTGAGAAACGCCAGTCCCCCGGAGACGGGTGGGACGAGTAGCCAGAACGTGGCGATGCGCCGGTACGTGTCGACGGCGGGCACACCGCCGAGCGAGAGGCCGACGCCGACCATCGCCCCGGTCGTCGCGAACGCTGCCGGGACCGGATACCCGGAGTAGATGCCGAAGGCCATGAACGCCGTGGCGGTCAGGAGGCCGGCCGTCGCCGCAAGCGACGTGATGGCGACGCCGTCGATGAGCCCTGCCCCGACCGTCTCCGAGATGCTCCCACCCTGGGTGAGTGCTCCCAGCGCGGCGAGAATCCCGATGAGGAACGCGGCACGCATGGTCGAGACGGCGTTCGCCCCGATCGCGGGCGCGAACGGCGGCGAGTTGCTGTTCGCTCCGAGTGCCCACGCGGTCCCGAGACTCGTGACGGTCGCGACCGCGACCAGTCCCCAGAAGACGAGGCCGGTGGTCACGACCGGGACCCCCCGCGTCCGGACGTGCGACCGTCGTCCACGTCACCCACCGGTCGCTGGCCCGTGGTCGAGCGGGACGGTATCGGGTCGGTCACGGAACCCATCTGCGTCGAGGTAGCACTTGCTGCGCGGTCATGTCCCCCCTTTGGCGCTATCGCGTGAAGAAGATACCCGGTGCCGGCGCGAGCGAGGAGGACCCCGGACCGTCGTCGACGACGGGCGACGACTACTCGTCCCGTTCCCGTTCCAGGTCCCCCTCCCGGTCGGACCCGCCGTCTACCGACCCCGCGGACGGCCGCTCTCGCCTGACCCTCGTCCGCACGTCGTCCAGCGACTCGTTCTCGACGATTCGCTCGGTCCGGCGCTCGAAATCCTCGTCCGAAAGTTCGCCCCGTGCGTATCGGCGCTTGAGTTCGTCGAGCGCGTCGTTCGACGAGACCGGTTCGTGCGTGTCGCGCGACGTTCGACCGAACGCCTCGCGCAGTTCCTCCCTGAAGAGGAACGACAGCGGGAGGACCACGACGAACCCGAGTCCGGCGAGCGCGCCGGTGATAGAGGCATCGGCAGCACCGCCGACGATGGTCACTGCGAGCGTGAGGAACAAGACGAGCACCGGGAGCTTGTCGAAGATGTCTCCCTCGGACGGATCGTACATGAGAGCGAATTAGTCCAGTTGGAAAAATGTAATTTCGGGTGAAACTGAATTTGTAGCTTGGACAAGACCCATTCCTCCCCCCGTCCACCCCTCGACCATGACGCCCTCCCGACGCCGTGTGCTCGCGGCGACCGCGAGCGCGCTCGCGGCCGGACTGGCCGGCTGTACGAGCGAGACAGGTCCCGCAACCGACCCGACGGACACGACCGAACCGCCGACCGGAACCACCGACCCGGGCGACGACTCGTCGCTCGGCGACCCGGAGGTGCTGTGGACTGCCGACGTGGGCCCGGCCACGACGAACGCACCGCTGGTCGTCGACGGCACCGTCTACGTCGGGAGCGACGCCGGTCCGGGCATCGACTCGGGCGACGAGAGCGGCCACCACCTCCACGCGTTCGCCGCGACCGACGGGGCCGAGCGATGGTCCTACGAGACGGACAAGCCGGTCGGCGGTCGACCGACCGTCACCGCCGACGGCATCTACGTCACCGGCGGGTACGACCGCGGGACGGCGGGCATCGACTACGAACTGTTCGCGTTGACCCGGGACGGCGACGAACGCTGGCGGTTCGTCGACGACCGACTGAGCGCGTGGTACACCGTCTGCGGCGTGGTCGACGGGACCGTCTTCGTCGGGAGCAACGACGACGCCATCGGTCCGGGTGCGTACGCTGCCGGCGTCGCAACCGACGACGGGGCGACGCGCTGGACGGCCGAATTCGGCGACGTCGTGGGCGGTCTCCCGCTGGCTGACCGGTGTCTCCTCCCGAGTCCGACCGGACTGCACGCGGTCGACTCCGACGGGTCGGTTGCCTGGACCTACGAGGGCGCAGAACCCCTGGACTTCTTCGCTGCCGACCCCGAGGTCGTCGCGGGGTCCGTGCTCGTCGAGGCCGACGGCCTCGTCTCGCTCGACCCCGAGTCGGGTGCCGTGAACTGGCGGTACGGGTCGCCCGAGAGCTACGTGACCCGCCGCGTCACCGTCGGGGACCACCTCGTCGCCAGGACCTACGACGGCGGTCTCGTCTCGCTCGACCCCGCGACCGGGGACGAGCGCTGGACCGACGACGGACTGTCCCAGGGCTACGGGCTGGCGGCCGTCGGCGACGGTCGATTCGCCGTCCAGACCCCGGACGCGTTCGAGGTCCGCACGAGCGAGAACGAGGTCGTCGGGTCGTTCGAGCCGTCGGGCACGCATCCCTCGGTCTCCGGTGCGGGCGGCGCGCTGTTCGTCGCGGGCCGGGAGCGCGGCCGCCTCGACGCCTACGACGCCGACGGCGAGGGTCTGTGGACCATCGAACCGACGAACGAGATCGGTGGCTTCGCGGCCGTCGACGGGACGGCCTACGTCACGACGGTCGACGGGAGCTGTCACGCGCTCGCGCTCTGACGACGCGACCCCGGTTGACGCGACCCCGGTTGCCGGGTCAGAGGATGAACCCGTCGACGGCCTCGTCGACGTCGAACGCGCCGACGCGGCGGCAACGGTCAGTCGTGGACGAGAGCGTCCACGACGGTCGGGCCTGCCGTCTCGACCGCCTCCTGGAGCGTCGACTCCAGGTTCGCGGCGTCTTCGACGGTGTAGCCCGTCGCGCCGTTGCTCTCCGCGTTCGCAGCGAGGTCGACCGCCGGGTCGAAGTCCATCCCGACGTAGTCGTAGTCCTCGACGTCGCCGCCGAAGATGGCGGCTGTGTTGTCCTTCAGGATGCGATAGTTGCGGTTGTCCGGGACGACGACGGTCAGGTCGAGGTCGTGGCGGACCGCCGTGTACAGCGACTGCGGGTAGTAGAGGTACGAACCGTCGCCGACGAAGCCGAAGACGGTCCTGGGGTCCTCGCTGTCGGACTCGGCCAGCGCCGCGCCGACGGCAGCGGGCAGTCCGTAGCCGAGGCCGCCGCCCTTGTTGCCGAACAGGTGACCGGGGGCGAAGTCCCACCGGGTGAGCAGCGCGTACCGGGCCGTCACGCCCTCGTCCATCACCAGCGCGTCGGGTGCGACGGCGCGCATCGCGTCGACGACGGCGGCCTTCGAGGCGCGGTCGTCACCGGGGTCTGACTCGTCCTCGCCCATCTCGTCCAGTTGCCTGGCCGCCAGTTGTTTCATCGCGTCGACCTGCACCAGGCGTTCCTCCCTGGTCTCGTCGTCGACGCGCTCCCGAACCGCGTCGGCCAGTTCCGACGTGACGTGCCCCAGGTCGCCCGTGACGACCGTCGCCGGGTGGTTCTTCCCACCCTCCCACGGGTCGTCGGTGAGGTCGACGACCGTCGCGTCGTCCGGGACGAGTGGGTTCTCTGGGCCCCACAGCGTCGTGTTCGTCGTGCACCCGGCGAACACCAGCGTGTCGGCGTGGAACAGCGTCTGTGCGACCGCCTCGTTGGGTGGGACGTGACTCACCCACTGGTCGTGGTCCGTCGGGAAGTTCACCTCGTAGCCCAGTATCTCGCCGTGGACGCGCAGTCCGCCGGCCTCGGCCAGTTCGACCGCCGCCTCGACGGGGTCGACGCCCGACCACGCGCGATGTCTGCCGACGTGGTCGCCGACGACGAGTACCGGCGTGTCGGCCTCGGCCAGCGCGTCCGCCGCCGCCTCGATGGCCCCGGGGTCGCCGCGCCCCGGGTTCTGGATGGTCCCACCGATGGGTTCCGGGTCGTCGGTCGTGGGTTCTCGCAGGACGTCCATCGGGAGTCCGAGGAACACCGGCCCGGTCGGTGGCGTACAGGCGACGCGGAAGGCGCGTCGGAGCATCCGGGGCAGGGCGTCGACGGAGAGGACCTCGTCCGACCACTTCGTGAACTGGTCGGTCATCTCGACCAGGTCCCCGGTGAGGATGGGTTCCTCGGTCCGGAAGTCCCGGTCGTGGTTCCCCGCCGTGACGACCAGTGGCGCACCGGCCATCGCCGCCCCGTAGAGGTTCCCCAGGCCGTGGGCAGTCCCCGGCGCGACGTGGAGGCTGACCACTCCGGCGGGCAACCCGTCTATCTCGTCTGCGTGCTGCCGGCGGACGCTCGCGTACCCCGCCGCCGCCCCGACGGCCACGTCCTCGTGCAACCCGAGGACGTACTCGACGTCCGAACCGGGGAGCGCCTTCATCAACGGGAGTTCGGTCGTCCCGGGGTTGCCGAAGACGTACTCGATTCCGTACTCCGACAGCGCGTCGACGAACAGGTCCGCGCCAGTGTACTCCGTCATACCTGCTCAGACGGTAGGTCGCGTGAAAACGATTTGCCGTGAGCCTGTTGCCCGGGAGTGAGCTCTACACCGGCGCGAGCGCTTCGAGCGTGGCCAGTATCTCCTCGCGGGAGGCGGCCCGCGGGAAGCCGACGCTGACGTTGTCGACGCCGACGATGTCCGCGAACTTCTCCATCTCGTCCCGTGCTCGCTCGGGCGTGCCGGCGGCACAGAAGTCGTCGAGCATCTCGTCGGAGAAGACGTCGAGTGCGGCCTCCCGGTCGCCGGACATCCACTTGGCGGCGATGTCGTGGGCCTCGTCCTCGTAGCCCTGCCGGGCCAGCGAGTCGCGGTAGTAGGTGCCCATCGCGCCGACGTAGAACGCGGCGTGCTGCTTCGTCAGTTCACGTGCGCGGTCGCCGTCGTCGAGCGCACAGCAGGTCAGCGACAGGGTCACGTCCTGCTCGGTCCGGTCGTTGTCGCCCATCTCGGTGCCGCGGTCGAAGTCGGCGAGTCGGTCGCGCATCGACGCCGGCGTGAAGAGGATGGCGTGCCAGCCGTCGGCGAACCGGCCGGCGAGTTCGACGGCCTTCGGGCCCATCCCCGCGACGTCCACCTTCGGTCTGGGGTCGGGGGCATCACAGCGCAGTCGGAACCCGGAGAGGTTGAAGTACTCGCCCTGGTAGTCGAGTTCCTCGCCGGCGAGGACCAGTTTGACGATGTCGACGTACTCCCGGGTGCGCCGGAGCGGGTTTCCGAAGTCGACGCCGTGCCAGCCCTCGACGACGGCCGGACCGGACGGCCCGATGCCGAGACGGAACCGGCCGTCGGAGACCTCCTGGAGCGTCGCCGCGGTCTGGGCGAGCAGCGCCGGCGACCGCGAGTAGACGTTCATGATGGAGGAACCGATGCCGATATCCTCCGTGGCGTGGGCGATGCTGGTCATGACGGTCACGGCGTCGCGCCCCCACGTCTCGGGGAGCCAGACGTACTCGTAGCCGAGTTCTTCGGCGCGGACAGCCATGTCGACGAAGTCCCGCACCGAGTCCTGTGCTGCGACCGGTAGGTGAACGTGGTACTCAGTCACGATATTCGGCCCCTTCACACCCCGGGAACTTTAAACTCGTTTTTCCTGTGTGCGTGCCGAGGTCTGGGACTGACGACCGACGCAGACCGGGTACATGAGGGCCTCACCCGAGGAGCGCCGCCCGAGGGGTCGCCGGGTTGGACGAGCGGGTCAGAGGTCGGGGTACTCCTCCATGTTGTCCGGTTGGCCCATGGCGCCGATGGTCTGCCCGTTGACGTACGAGGACGCCCGGGACGCGAGGAACTGTGCGACGTTGGCTATCTCCTCGCTGGTGCCGATGCGACGGGCGGGGTCGTCGCGGTCCACGTCGTCCGCCGTGACCCCCATCTGGCTGGCGACGCCGGGCGTGGCGACGAACCCGGGCGCGATGCAGTTGACCCGGACGCCGTCGTCGGCCCACTCGAACGCGAGCGTCTTCGTCAGGTTCTCGACGGCCGCCTTGGCGGCGCCGTAGTGGCTCATGTACGGCGCGCCGCGCTGGCCGGCGACGCTCGAGAGGTTCACGACGGCCCCCTCGGCCGCCTTCAGGTGTTCGCCGGCCGCCTGCGTGCAGTGGTACGTGCCGGTGAGGTTGATATCGACGATGGTCTGCCAGCCGTTGGGGGAGATGTCGTCGAACCCCGCCATGAACGACGCCCCCGCGTTGTTGACGAGCACGTCGATGCCGCCGAACTCGTCGACGGTGGCCTCGACGAGTGCGTCCACGGCGTCGCGGTCGGTCACGTCACACTCGACGGCGAGTGCACGGCCCGGTCGGTCGCTCTCCTCGATGGCCTCGGCGACGGGTTCGACGTTGTCCTGCTCTCTGGAACAGACGACGACGTCGACGCCGTCGTCCGCGAACCGTTCGGCGATGGTCCGACCGATACCGCTCGACGACCCGGTGACGATGGCGACGTCGCCGTCGACGCTGAACTGTTCGGTGGTCACGCGGATTCCCCCGTGGAAGTTCGTGTCATACGCTCTCATCCTACGGATGGGAGGAGATAAAACTGGCCGAACGTGAGACGGCGACCCTCCCGGGGGTACCGTCCCCCTTTGCCGCGGTCCGGAGCGACCGACGGGCACGAGAACCTCACACTGCCCGCCGACCGCGATGCTATTTCAACCCCCTACATATGCGGCTCAACTGCCTCGTGGCCGGGCTACCTATCTACACGTGGTGACACGACGATGTCGACTGACGCTTGCGCCGCCTGGAGCGCCGACGGGTGCGAGGGGACGCCGCACTGCCCACCTCGATGTCCGCGGTTCGTCGACAGGGTCGGACGGTCGTACCTGGTCCAGCAGCTGACGGCCGACGCCGTCGAGGACGCACTCGAACTGTACCGGGACTACCCCGAGGAACACCGTTCGATGGGGCTTCCCCCGAGGGAGGAGCGGGCGGTCAGGGACTGGCTGACGAGGATGCACCGCCGCGGCACGAACCTCCTGGCGTGGGACGGCGACCGGGTCGTCGGGCACACGGGATTCGCGCCCGACGACGGGGCCGAACCGGAGTTCCTCGTCTACGTCGACCCCGCCTACCACGGCCGGGGCGTGGGGAGCGAACTGACCCGCCAGGCTATCGCCTACGCCGCCGACGCGGGCCACGACGCACTCGTCCTCCACGTCGACGACCGGAACGAGGCCGCCGTCGCGGTGTATCGGAAACACGGCTTCGTCGTCGAGAAGCGCGAGGCGATGGAACTCCGGATGCGCCTCCCGCTGGACGTGCAGTCGGCACGCGAGACTGGACTCGCACCTGCTGCCCGCACCTGACACGTCTCGCGCGAGCAACGGCGCTCGGGACGGAGGCGTCGATTCTGAAGCGGAAGAATCATGTCGAATCCGATAGAGTGTCCGTCAACGAGCATGACCACCGCGCTCCGCGTCCTCTGTGTCGACGACGACCGGGACGCAGTCCGTCTCACCGCCGAATACCTCGAGAAGGGGAGCGAATCGGTCGAATGTCTCACAGAGACGTCGGCCGAGGTGGCACTGGAGCGGTTCGACACGGTCCCCATCGACTGCGTCGTCAGCGACTACGAGATGGCTGACATCGATGGCGTGGAGTTCCTGGAGTCGATCCGAGAGCGAGACGAACGGGTCCCGTTCATCCTGTTCACCGCCCGTGGGTCGGAAGACGTCGCGAGCGAAGCCATCTCGGCCGGCGTGACGGACTACCTGCGGAAGCAGGGGTCGAACGCACACGGACTCCTCCTCAACCGCATCGAGAACGCGGTCGACCAGTACTGGGCCGAGGCCGAACTACAGCGGACGAAGACGCGTCTCGAAGGCCTCCATCGACACGCCGTCGAGATCTCCGGTGCGCAGGACCACGAGGAGGCGGCCAGACACGCGCTCGTCGCGGCGGACGACATCCTCGACTTCCACGTCTCGGGCATCTACACGCTGGACGGCGAACGGTTCGTCCCCCGGTCGGACCTGAGTTATCGACCCGAGGGCGACCTCCCGACGCCGGACGACGGCGTCCTCGGGCGAACGTACCGTGAGAACGAGTCGTTCCTCGTCCACGACACCAGGGACGACTCGACGGCCGAACCCGACCAGCCGGAGTTCCGGTCGGCGGTCAGCGTCCCCGTCGACGGTTACGGCGTCTTCCAGGCCATCTCGGAGCGTCCGAACGCCTTCACCGAGACGGACCGGGAACTCGCGGAACTGCTCACGACGCACGTCTCGCAGGCGTTCGACCGCATCGAGAGCGACGTCGGCCTCCGTCGTACCAACGAGCAGTTGCAGGCCATCCTCGACAACACGACCGCCAACATCTACATCAAAGACCTCGACGGCCGGTACCAGCTCGTCAACGAGCGCTTCCGGGAACTCCTCGGACTCTCCGAGGAGGAGATCGTCGGTCACACCGACTTCGACGTCCAGAGTCACGAAGACGCAGAGCGCGTCCGGGAGAACGACCGCACCGCCATCCGGCGCGGGGAACCCATCGAGGTGGAGGAACACGGCGAGTTCGAGGGGAACGGCCGGACCTACTACTCGGTGAAGGTCCCGCTGTACGACGAGGGCGGCGACCCCGTCGGCGTCTGTGGCATCTCCTCCGACATCACCGAACTCAAGGAACGGGAGGCGGAACTGGAGCGTCAGAAGGAACGCCTCGACGAGTTCGCCCGCCTGGTGAGTCACGACCTGAAGAGTCCGTTGACGGTCGCCCAGGGCTACCTGGAACTGGTACGCGAGGACGTCGAACACCCGAACCTTGCGGACGTAGCCGAGGCCCACGACCGGATACAGGAGATAATCGAGGGACTGTTGACGCTCGCACGCGAGGGTCGGGAGATCGGCGAGTGCGAGGCGGTGTCCGTCGAGCGACTCGCGACCCGGGCGTGGGGGTCCGTCGACGCGGCGGACGCCGAACTGCACGTCGACTGCGAACTGACCGTCTCCGCGGACCGGAACCGACTCTGCCAGGTGTTCGAGAACCTGTTCACGAACGCCATCGAGCACGCGCTCCCCGACGCCAGCGACGAACCGCTCACCGTCCGGGTCGGCCGACTCGACGACGGCCAGGGGTTCTACGTCGCCGACGACGGGACCGGCGTGCCCGAGTCTCTCCAGAGCGACCCGTTCGAACCGGGCAAGTCCTCCGAGTCAACTGGGACGGGGTTCGGACTGGCCATCGTCGACAAGGTGGTCACCGCACACGGGTGGACCGTCGACCTCGTCGACTCCGAGTCGGGCGGAGCGCGGTTCGAGATACGGACCTGAAGGCGGGTGTCAGCCCGTCCGGTACCCACGGATTCACTCCCCGAACCGAGTCAGCCCCTCCAGTTCGTCCGTCTTCGGGTCCTCGAACGCCGCCCTGGCGATGCTCCGCAGGTGGACCTCGTCGGCGCCGTCGATGATGCGGAACGAACGGACGTTCTCGTAGAAGTCCGCGAGGGGCAGGTCCTTGCCGATGCCGTTGCCGCCACACACCTGGACCGCCTCGTCGACGGCCTCCTGGACGACGTTCGCGGTGAACACCTTCGCCATCGCCACTGGAATGCGGGCCTCGTCGCCCGCGTCGATGGCGTCGGCGGCGTGGCGGACCATCGTCCGGGCGGCGTGGAGTCGCGTCCGTGCCCGCGCGACCCTGAACCGGAGCGACTGCTTCTCTGCCAGCGGTTCGCCGAAAGCTTCGCGCTCGCTGGCGTACGCCGTCGCGACGTCCAGCGCCCGGTCGGCCATGCCCCCGAACCGCATACAGTGGGTGAGTCTCGCCGGCCCGAGGCGGCGCTGTGCGACCGCGAACCCGGCGTTCTCCGGGCCGAGCGTGTTCTCCACGGGGACGCGGGCGCCGTCGAAGCGTATCTCGGCGTGGCTCGACCCGACCGGTTCCCCGCCGAGGTGGGGGACGTCCCGGACGACGTCGACGCCGTCGGTGTCCCGTGGCACGAGCACGATACTCGTCCCCTCGTACGGATGTGCGTCGGGGTCGGACCGGGCCATGACGAGGAAGACGTCGGCGTCGGACCCGCCCGTCGTCCACCACTTGTGGCCGTCGATAACCCACTCGTCCCCCTCCTTGCGGGCGCTCGTCCGGAGCATCTTCGGGTCCGAGCCCCCACCCTGCAGCGGTTCCGTCATGCAGAACCCGGAGTTCATCTCCCCGGCGGCGAGCGGGGCGAGCCACCGCTCCTTCTGCTCCTCGGTTCCGACGAGTTCGAGGGTGTGCATGTTGCCCTCGTCGGGCGCGCCACATCGCAGTGCGAGTGGACCGAGCAGGCTCCGACCGGCCTCCTCGAAGACGGGCAGCATCGACCGGAACCCGAGTCCGAGTCCGCCGTACGCATCGGGTATCTGGGGGCCGTACACGTCGTGGTCGCGGGCGGCGTCGCGCAGGTCGGCGACGACCGAGTCGGGGACCGACTCCTGTCCGAGCCACTCGCGCTCGACGGGGAGTACCTCCTCCTCGACGAACTGGCGGGTTCGCTCGGCGACGCGTCGTCCCTCCTCCGGGTCGTGATACTCCATGCCACCCCGTTCGGCCCCCGTCCCAAAAAACCGTCACTCCGCGGTAGTCCAGGGTCGTCACCTGGCGTGACGGTCGTGGCAGGTGCCGTGACCCGAACGTATTCGTAACCTCCAGCCGTCGTCGCACCCGTGACAGACGCATCCGACGAGTACTTCGACCGACTCGTCGACGAGGACGCACTCGAAGCGTACCTCCGCGAGCACCTCGGCGAGACCGACGCGTTCGACGTGCGCCGGCACCAGGCCGGACACTCGAACGAGACGCTCTTCGTGACCTGGGGGGACCGCGACCTCGTGTTGCGCCGCCCGCCGCCGGGCGAGACGGCCGAGACGGCCCACGACGTGTTGCGCGAGTACCGGGTCGTGGACGCGTTGCAGTCCACGCCGGTGCCGGTCCCCCCGACGGTCCTCGCCTGTGACGACCACTCGGTCGTCGGGAGCGACTTCTACCTGATGGACCGGGTCGACGGCACGGTCCTCCGCGGCGAGGAACCCGAGGCGGTGTCGACCCCGGCCGCCAGGGAGCGCGTCGGGACCGAACTCGTGGACACGCTGGCCGCCGTCCACGGCGTTGACGTCGACGCGGTCGGCCTGTCGGAGTTCGGGTACCCCGAGGGGTTCACCGAGCGACAGGTGACGCGCTGGTCCGAGCAGTTGACCTGGGCGTTCTCGAAGACGGCCGACGAGCGCGAGGTGCCGGTCATCTACGACGTGATGGAGTGGTTGCAGGCCAACGTGCCCGAGGCGCACCCTCACACGCTCGTCCACGGCGACTACAAACTCGACAACGTCATGTACGACCTGACGGCCGACGAACCGACCCTCGTCGGCGTGTTCGACTGGGAGATGAGCACGCTGGGCGACCCGCTGACAGACCTCGGCTGGATGCTGTCGTTCTGGCGCGACGACGGCGACCCGGACCCGGTGTCACGGGACTTCTTCGACACGTTCACCGAACGCGAGGGGTACCCCACCCGCCGAGAACTCGTCGCCCGGTACGAGGCCGAGACGGGCATCGAGTACACGAACGACAGGTTCTACCGGGCACTCGCGGTGTACAAGCTCTGTGGCCTCGGCGAGATGTTCTTCGCCCGCCACCTCGCCGGGGACGCCGACGACCCGCTCTATCCCCGGATGCGGGAGGTGGTCCCGGCGCTGGCCGACCGCGCACAGCGCATCATCGACGGCGACGAACCGCTGTGAGGGCGTCGTCACTCCCTGACGACGAGGACCGAGACGGGGGCGCGCCGAACCACGCGCTCGGAGACGCTCCCGAGCAGGAACCGGTCGAGACCGGTCCGGCCGTGGCTCCCCACGACGACGAGGTCCGCACCGGTCTCGTCGGCCACGTCGAGGATAGTTTCGGCCGGCGAACCGGATTCGATGCGCCTGTCGACGGGTTCGATTCCGACGGCGTGGGCTTCCTCGACCGCCTCTTCGAGGAGTCGCTGGGCCTCGGCTTCGAGGTTGTCGATGATGGCTTCGACGCGCGCGTCGAGGCCGAGGACCGCGGTATCGACCACGTGCAGGAACGTCAACGCGGCGTCGTCCTGCTCGGCGATTCGGACCGCACGCTCGACTGCCGCTTCCGATTCTGGACTCCCGTCTACCGGGACCAGCAGGTGTTCGAAGGCCATGGTCGACTAGACGAGTGCCACGGTGATTAAGTCCATGACGTCTCGCCGGGTCCGTCACGTCGGGAACCTCGTTGGCACCAGCTTAAGGGTGCTGTCACCACTGGTCTGACGTATGCAACTCCACTGGCACCGCGACGACCTGCGCGCGGCGGACAACCACGCGCTGGCGTCCGCGGCGGCCCAGGTCGACGCGTCCGGCCCTGTCGTCCCGGCCTTCGTCTTCGACGACGCCGTCCTCGCGCACGGGTCGTCGAACCGGGTCGCGTTCATGCTGGACGCGCTCGACGCCCTGCAGACGTGGTACCGCGAACGGGGGAGCGACCTCGTCGTGCGCCACGGCGACCCCCGCGAGGTGCTCCCGTCCCTGGCGACCGACCTCGACGCCGAGCGTGTGTGGTGGAACGAGGGGTACTCCGGCCTGGCACGGGAACGCGACGCCGCAGTCCAGCGAGCGCTCGACGCGGTCGACGTCGACCACGAGTCGGTCGGCGACGCGCTCCACCACGAACCCGGGTCCATCACGACGAACGACGGCGACCCGTACTCGGTGTACACGTACTTCTGGCGGAAGTGGCGCGACCGACCGAAGGCGGACCCGTACGACGCCCCAGACGCCGACGCACTCGCCGACGCGGGCGCGTTGGCGACCGACGCGCCCGGCGACCTGCCGACGCTCTCCGACCTCGGGTTCGACGAACCGGAGGCGACCATCCAGCGGGCCGGGACCGACCGAGCCCGGGACCGGCTCACCTCGTTCTGCGAGTCGACCATCTACGACTACGCCGACCGGCGGGACTACCCCGCCGACGAGTGTACGTCGCGGCTCTCGGCCGACCTGCGCTGGGGGACCATCGGCGTGCGCGAGGTGTACGAGGAGACGGCAGCGGCCGCCGACATGGCCGACAGCGAGGCCGACCGCGAGTCGGTGGTCGAGTTCCAGGGGCAACTCGCCTGGCGCGAGTTCTACCACCACGTCCTCTACTTCGACCCCGGCGTCGTCGCTGCGAACTACAGGTCGTACCCGAACCCAATCCGGTGGCGCGACGACCCCGAGGAACTCCGGGCGTGGAAGGCGGGCGAGACGGGGTACCCCATCGTCGACGCGGGGATGCGCCAGCTCCGCGAGGAGGGGTTCGTCCACAACCGGGTGCGCATGCTCGTCGCCTCGTTCCTCACGAAGGACCTGCTCGTCGACTGGCGGGAGGGGTACGCCCACTTCCGGGAGCACCTCGTCGACCACGACACGGCGAACGACAACGGCGGCTGGCAGTGGGCCGCCTCGACCGGTACCGACGCACAGCCGTACTTCCGCATCTTCAACCCGATGACCCAGGGCGAGCGCTACGACCCCGACGCCGAGTACATCGGCCGTCACGTGCCGGAACTGCGCGGCGTCGACCCGTCGCTGATCCACGGCTGGCACGAGGCGTCCGACGCGGAGCGCGAGCAGGCCGCCCCCGACTATCCCGCACCCATCGTGGACCACGCCGAGCGCCGGGAACTCGCGCTCTCGACGTTCGAGGCCGCCCGCGGAGACGGGTGAGACGGGGTCACGGGCGCGCAGTCCTCGCCGGAGCACGCCAACAGAGAAGATATTTCCCCGAACATTACTGATTTCCATTGGTCATAGATGAGCCAGTCGAACGAGCCCTTCCGGCTGGAAGACGACACGTACAGTTTCCCGAGTTTCCCGGACCCTGCAGGACCGCTACGGACGGTGACGTCGGTCGCCGTCCACGGGTCGGTGCTCGACGGCGTCGTGGCGGCGACGAAGGTTGCCGTCGTCTCGCTGTTGCTCTCGATACCCCTCTCGCCGGCGCTCGCGGTGGCCGGTCTCGTCACGTTCGCGGTCTACGGGTCGAACAAGTTCGTCGACGCCGAGGACGAGGTGAACTGCCCCGACCGGGCGGCGTTCGTCGCCCGGTACCGCCGGCCCCTGCTCGCCGCCACACTCGGTGCCTTGGGGGTCGCACTCACCCTCGCCGCCGTCGAAGGGCTGGACTCGATGGCCCTCACCCTCGTGCCCCTGCTTGCGGCCCTGCTGTACAGCCTCGAATGGGTCCCCCTCGACGGCGGAACCCGTCTGAAGGACGTCCTGTTCGTCAACACGGCGCTCGTCGCGTCGGCGTGGGCCGTCTTCGTCACCTTCCTGCCGGTTGCGTGGGTCGACGTCCCCGTCACGCCGGCCGCGGTCGTCGTCTGTCTCTTCTTCTTCGTCCAGACGGTGGTCGCGGGCGAGGTGCTGAACGCGCGCGACGTGGTCGGTGACCGCGCCGAGGGCGTCTCGACGCTCTCGACGGTCCTCGGCGTCCCACGCACCCGGCACCTCCTCGTCGCCCTCGACGGCCTCACGCTCGTCCTGCTCGCCGCCTCGGTGGTCACCGGCGCCCTCTCGGCGACCCACGCCCTCGCGCTCGTGCCCGCGGTCGCGTACTCGCTCGCCATCACGTCACTCCTCGGACTGGACGTCGACCGCTCCCGCCTCGGGACCTGTCGAGACGCGCAGTACGGTCTGTTGCTCGTCTGCGTCTGGCTCGTCGCCTAGAGCCCAGAGTACCAGTCGAGTTAAGAGAGTGGCCATCGAAGCGGCGGTAGAACCGTTTCACGGAGATGCCCGCCCCGCTCTTTCCCATGAGTGCGCTAATCGTCACGGCAGTCGTCGCGACGCTGGTCGCCTGGTTCGCGTACCGACAGCGACCGAAACCCGGTGCGACCTGGCTCACCGTGTTGCTCCTGGCGGTCGCCTGGTGGGCCGCGCTGTACGCCCTCGAGTTACCCCTCGGGACGGTCGCACAGCGTCGACCCTACATGAAGCTCCAGTGGCTCGCCAGCCTGACCATCCCCGTCTTCTGGCTCCTGTTCGCGCTGGAGTACACCGGTCGCGACCGGCACCTCAACCGACGGCGTCTCGTCGGACTGTTCGTCGTCCCGGCGGTCACCTTCGCGTTCGTCGCCACCTTCGAACGGCACACCTTCCTCTACCAGGACGTGTCCGTGGTCGAACGGGGCGGGCGACTGGTCGTCGAGCACGCGTTCGGCCCGATGTTCTACGTCGGCGTCGGGTACGCCTACCTGGCGACGCTCGTCGGCTCTCTGCTGTTCGTCGGGCTGGTGTTCGACAGGAGTCCGACGCACCGGCGCCAGTCGGCGGCGTTGCTCGCCGCAGTCGTCGCACCGCTTGTCGGCAACATGGTCCACGTCTTCGACCTGCCCGTCACGTCGCTCGACCCGACGCCCATCGCGTTCCTCGTCACCGGTGTCGCCAGTTACCTCGCCTTGACCCAGCTAGACCTGTTCGACGCGGTTCCGGTGCCCGACTTCATCGCCCGCGACTTCGTCGTCGAGGGGATGGCCGACCCGGTCATCGTCGTGGACGAGCGCGACCGTGTCGTCGACGCGAACCCGGCCGCCTCGACGGTCCTCGGCTACGACCCGAGCAACGCGCTCGGGCGCGACGCCGCCCGGACCGTCCCCGGGTATCCGGGACGGGGCGACGGCGACCACGGGACGGTCGACGTCGAGACGAACTACGGGCGGCGGTACTACGACGTGACCGTCTCCCCCATCACCGACACCCACGACCGACGCATCGGACGGGTCGTGACGATGCGCGACGTGACCGAACGGACGTACGACGAACAGCGACTGGACGTCCTCAACCGCGTCCTCAGGCACAACCTCCGCAACGAGATGAACGTCGTCGCCGCCTGCGCCGAGGAACTGGAGTCCAGGGTCGACGGGGAGGACGACAGGTCGCTCGCCCGGACGATCCGTGAGACGGCGACCGACGTCGCCTCGCTCGGCGACACGGCGAGACAGATAGAGGCGCTCCTCGACACCGCCGACCGGGCACCGGCCGAGGACCTCGCGGAGATGGTGGACCGGGTCGTCGACCGTGGCGAGGCGGCGTACCCGGACGGCGAGTTCGCCGTCGACTGGGCGACCGAGGCCGACGTGTACTGTTCGACGACGGTCGAACCAATCCTCTGGAGTCTCGTCGAGAACGCGGCGGACCACGTCGAGGTGAATGACCCCGAGGTGACGCTGTTCGTCACGCCGGGCGGCGACGAGTTCGTCTCCATCACCGTCGCCGACGACGGCCCGCCGATTCCCGAGGAGGAGCGTGCAGTCCTGCAGTCCGGTACCGAGACGCCGCTCGACCACACCAGCGGCCTCGGTGTCTGGCTGGCGGTCTGGGGCGTGCGCTCGCTCGGGGGCACCATCGACTTCGAGTCCAGCGAGGAGACCGGCAACGCGGTCACCGTCCACGTGCCGGCGGCCATCGAGGCGGCGGCCCCGACTTCGGGCGTGGACGTGGGCCGGTGACATTCGATGCCATACGGGTTCTAAACTTTTAAACGATGTTCTGACGTATACAAGGAATGGTGATACAGTATGGCTGAGAAATCCAACGCCGAACTCCCGCCGCTTCCGTACGACTACGACGCGCTCGAACCGTCCATCTCGGAACAGGTGCTCACGTGGCATCACGACACACACCACCAGGGCTACGTCAACGGTCTGAACAGCGCCGAGGAGACGCTCGCGGAGAACCGCGAGTCCGGTGACTACTCGACGACTGCCGGTGCGCTCGGGAACGTCACCCACAACGGCTGTGGCCACTACCTCCACACGCTGTTCTGGGAGAACATGTCTGCCGACGGCGGCGGCGAACCCGAGGGCGACCTCGCCGACCGCATCGAAGCCGACTTCGGCTCCTACGAGGGCTGGAAGGGCGAGTTCGAGGCCGCAGCCTCGGCCGCCGGTGGCTGGGCACTGCTCGTGTACGACCCGGTCGCCAAGCAGCTCCGCAACGTCAAGGTCGACAAGCACGACCAGGGCGCGCTCTGGGGCGCACATCCCATCCTCGCGCTCGACGTCTGGGAGCACTCGTACTACTACGACTACGGCCCGGACCGCGGCAGTTTCATCGACGCCTTCTTCGACGTGGTCAACTGGGACAAGGCAGCCGCCGAGTACCAGAAGTGCTTGGACCACTTCGAGTAAGCGACGAGCCGTCACCCACGACGTTTTTTCGAAGCGGCCGACGCGAGTAGCTACCGCGTTCGTCACCGGCGGACAGGACGATTATCTGATAGGACGGTGACCCATTCGGACCAGGTGCCGGTACGGCGTCGCCGGTACGTATTACTCGGGAGGCCTCGGGAGCACTCGATACCAGTTCGTATCCAAATGTATAATCAATCAGGTAGATTTATCGGGGGGTCTGCCGAACCTCCAGATGCTGCGACCCGCCGGGGCGCATCCACGCACCACCACGCGTTCCGAGCACCCGTCGATGCTGCCACCCTCGACGGGACGAGCGCTCGACCACCACCCGTTACCCACCATCTGTCATCCCGTGCCGGCGTGGGGCGACCCGGTCCCGACGGGTCGGCCACTGCGACGCCCTGCAGCGTCGTCGGGGCCCACCCGTCCGTGTCCTCGACCCGTGAGCCACCGCGCCGTCGGCAGGACCGGGCACTTTACCAACCGGACAGTCCTACCCGCCCCCATGCCCGTCGAGAAGTCAGCCTTCGACCAGCTCCACCCGTGTGACTTCTACACGCCGTCGGAGTTGCTCGAACCGGACCAGATGTACACCGTCTACGAGATAGCGCGTCTCCTGCAGGGACTCGACCCGGACGCGGAACTCGACCGCGATACCGAGGACATCCTGCTCGACTGGGCTATCCCGTGGGTGATGCGAAACGCCGACGACCTCGTCGTGGCGACCCCCCGGTCCGAGGACGAACCGGGGTACTACGGCCTCGCCGAATGAGACTCCTCGTCGCCGGCGACGCCCGCGTCGACGCCGGGAAGACCACGTTCTCGACCGGCCTGTGTGCGTCCCTCGACGCCCCGGGGTTCAAACCGAGGGCCGCCAACGACTACTGGTTCGACCACGACGACTACCGCCGTTCCGTCCACGACGGCCGACTCTACGGGAAGGACGCGAGGCGCCTCGCGGCCGCGGGGCCCGGCGACCGCACCCCGGAGGACTGCAACCCGGTCCATCGCCTCTGGCGGCCGTCGCCCGGGCCCGACACCGGCCTCGTCGGTGCCACGCACCGCCAGTTCGTGCTGGACCGCGTCGGCGACGCGTTCGTGGTGAACGGCGACGCCGACGTGCCGGCGGACGCCCGGGAGTTCCTCCCGCTGGACGACGCGACGACGGTCACGTCGCTCGACGCGCTGAACGCCGCGATGGAGCGCCTGCACGTCGACGCCCTCGACGGGGTCAGAGGGACCATACGCGACGCCGACCGTGCCGTCGTCGAATCGTACGGCGACATCGCACTGCCCGTCCGGGACCTCGCCTTCGACGCCGTCGCCATCGTGGACCCCGGACGGGTCCGCGTGTACGACGGCGACCGCTACGCCCGCGCCTGCGAGGCCGTCAGCGGGACGCCCAGGGAGGGGCGACTGGAAGAGCGGGTCGGCGACGTGCTGGCGTACTGCGACCCGCTGGCGACCGTCTCGTTGCCCGCACTCGCCAGCGACGTGTGGACGGACCCCGACGCGGTCGCCGACGCGTACGAGGTGGCCTACGAGGCCGTCGTGACCGCTGCACTCTCCTGAGGCCGGTTACCGCTGCATGGACCCCGCCATCCTGGCGGCGGCCTCGACGTGGCTGTACGGGTCCGTCGTGACCGACGGGCCGTGGCCGACGTGCAGTTCGCGCAGGTCCTCGTCGATGCGGTCCAGCACGCGTTCGATGCTCTCGACGAGCAGGCCGTGGTCGCCCTCGGCCAGGTCGGTGCGGCCGAAACTCCCGTTCTGGAACACGAGGTCGCCAGCGAACAGCACGCCTGCGTCCTCGCCGTAGAAGCAGAGGTGGTCGTCCTTGTGCCCCGGCGTGTGGAGGGCGACGTAGTCGTGGTCGCCCATGCGGACCGTCGCCTCGTCGGCGATGGGTTCGTCGACCCCGTGCTGGTCCGTGTCGAACCCCCAGACCGGGACGTCGAACGCGGCCGTCACGTCGTCGACGTTCCCGACGTGGTCCGGGTGCGTGTGGGTCATGACGACGGCGTCGATGCCGCCGCGTTCCTCGATGCGTTCGACCACGTCGAAGTTCGCACCGGTGTCGACCAGGACGCGTCGGTCGCCGTCGGCGAGGAAGACGTTGCTCGTGAACGCCTGGACGCCCGCGGCGAGGTTCTCTATCATACCCCAGCGTATCCCCCCGAGGCGTTTGACCGTTCCGGACCCGGTAGCCGGTCCGGTCGGGCGTGACGACGACGGGAGGACTACGGCGTCGTCCCGACCAGGACCAGCGTCGCGGGCACCTCGCCGTCGTTGTGTATCTGGCGCGTCTGGTCCGGCGAGAGTCTGAGGGCCTCGTACTCGCTGAGATGGACCTGCTCGCCGTCGAGGTCGACGGTGACCGACCCGTCCATCACGACGTAGACCTCCTCCTGGCCGTCCTCGCTGTGGTCGTGTTCTTTCCCCTTCGCCCCCGGTTCGAGTTCGAGGACCGTCACTCCGAGGGCCTCGGTGTCGAGGACGTCCCTGAGGAACCACATGCCTCCGTACTCCTCGTCCACGACCGATTCGACGTCCTCCGTGCTGGCTTTCGTGTAGGCCATGTCCGTTCGACCGTTGGCGCGACAGCAGTATGAAACCGGCCCCTGACGGGACGCTGCGGGACGGCGTCACCGCACCGTCTCCCCGGGACCGATAGCCTCAACGGGGACAGGTCCCTACTCGGGTCCATGTCGACCGAGTACGACGGCGTCGTCTACGACCTCGACGGGACGCTCGTCTCCCTCGACGTGGACTGGGACGCGGTCGCCCGCGACGTGGAGTCGGTCTATCGCGCGGCGTCCGTGGCCCCGGACGGGCGGGACCTCTGGGGGCTCCTCGGAGCCGCCCGGGCAAACGGAATCCACGACGAGGTCGAGGCGGCCATCGCCAGCCACGAGCTCGACGGCGCACGCTCGTCAGAGCGGTTGCGACTGGCGGACCGACTGGAGTCAGAGAGCCGCCCCGTCGGGGTCTGTTCGCTGAACTGCGAGGCGGCGTGTCGGCTGGCGCTGTCGACCCACGGACTGACCGACCACGTCGGGGTCGTCGTCGGCCGCGACACGTTGTCGACGTGGAAGCCCGACCCCGACCCCCTCCTGCACGCGACGGCGGAACTGGGGCTGGCGCCGTCGCAGGTGCTGTTCGTGGGGGACTCGGAGCGGGACGAACGGACGGCGGAGCGGGCGGGGACGGGGTTCGAGTACGTCTAGCGGTACCGCTTCTCGTAGACGGCGACGGCGATGGCGGTCAGGAACCAGACGACGGCCCCGACTCGGACGGCGAACTCGGCGCGCGCGTTCCACGTCGGGAGGTCGACCGGGACGGAGAGGAGCGTCACCAGGGGCGCACCGACGACGATGGTGACGACGAACGTCGTCTGCATGACCCAGGCGTAGTCGAGGCCGTCGTCCGTCTCGCCGTCGGCCCGCGACTCGCCGTCCGGGTCGGTCGTCGACGCCGTGGCTCGGTGGGCGTCCGTGTCCGTCTCGTCACCCGCCGCGCCAGCGCCGTCAGTCACGTCACGTGGGTCGACAGCCTGGGGCTAAGGTCTGCCGGTTTGGCCGGCAACCGGCAGGGGTTTCAACCCGCACTCGATAGCTCCTGCCATGCCAACGACGGTGCGCGAGGTGCGCGCGAAGGCAGGCGAGGAGCCGATCACGATGCTGACCGCGTACGATGCGGTCACGGCCGAACTCGTCGACGAACAGGGCATCGACGTCATCCTGGTCGGGGACAGCGTGGGGAACACGAAACTCGGCTACGATTCGACGCTGCCCGTGACGGTCGACCAGATGGCGACCGCGACGGAGGCGGTCGTCCGTGCGACCGAGGACGCACTCGTCGTCGCGGACATGCCTTTCCTGAGCTACGGTCACGACGAGACGAAGAGCGTCGAGAACGCCGGGCGGATGCTCAAGGAGGCCGGTGCGCACGCCGTGAAGCTCGAATCCGGCCCGCACACGGTCGAGTTGACCGAGACGATGACGCAACTGGGCATCCCGGTGATGGCACACCTCGGCCTGACCCCCCAGCGAGTGAACCAGCTCGGCTACGCGAGGCAGGGGACGACCCAGGAGGCGGCGGAGGAGATGCTCGAACTCGCCCGCGCCCACGAGGAGGCCGGTGCGTTCTCGCTCGTCCTCGAACACGTGCCCGCGAACGTGGCGGCTGACGTGACCGGGGCGGTCGACATACCGACCATCGGTATCGGGGCGGGGCCCGACTGCGACGGACAGGTGCTCGTCGTCGACGACGCCGTCGGCCTGTCGGACTGGACGCCCTCGTTCGTCGAGGAGTTCGGGAACGTCCGCGAGGCGATGACGGACGCCATCGGGGCCTACCGCGACGCAGTCGAGTCGGGCGAGTTCCCGGCCGAGGAACACAGCCACGTCGAGGGCGACCTCGACACCCTGTACTGAACCAGAACGCGGGGCGTCACTGGACGCGGTCGACGAACTGGTCGACGGCACTGTTGAACGCCGTCGGCTGTTCCAGCATCGCGAGGTGGGCCGCGTCCTGGACGACCGCGACCACGGCGTCGTCGATGCCCTCCGCCAGGTAGTCGTGGTACCGCGGCGGCGTCAACTGGTCGTGTTCGCCGACGAGACACAGGACCGGCACGTCGACCTCCCCGAGTCGGTCCCGGACGTCGAACTCGTGGCACGTCAGGAAGTCGCGTTCCGTGACGGCGCGGCCACACGCTCGCATCCCGGCCTTCGACAACTCGACCAGTCGCGGGTCGGGGTCGTGGAAGAAGCGGTCGGGTGCGTGCAGGAACTCGATGGCGCGTTCGAAGTCGGTCGCCAGCCAGTCGCGCAAGTCGTCGAGGACGGCGAGTTTGGCGCCCGACCCGGCGAGGACGACGCCGTCGAGGTCGTGGTCGCGTTCGAGGAGCAGGTTCAGCGTCACTGCCCCGCCCAGCGAGTTCCCCACGACGACGCTCGCGCCCGTCTCGTCGGCGACGGCCAGTACGTCGTCGGTGTAGGCGGAGAGCGACTCGAACCCGGCCGAGGCGGACACGTCCGCCGAGTCGCCGTGTCCGCTCAGGTCCATCGCGACGACGGGATGCTCGTCGGCCAGTCTCGCCTGCGACTTCCAGACGTTGCGATTCCCCCCGCTTCCGTGGACGAACAACACCGGTTCGCCGTCGGCGTCCCGGTCGAAGACCTCGTAGGTCGTCGTCCGGCCGAGGTGTACGACCTGCTCCATACGTTCCGTTTTCTCGCCGAGGGCATAAAGCCTAAGTCCATCGTGAACCGCTGTTGTACCGGAGGCGGGGAAACCCGCCCCCGTACCCCGGTTACGTAGGTGAAAGGCTTAAATAGTAGAAAGACTAACTTAGGGTAAGTCAACCATGAATGTCCAAGACTTCGCCGATGGCGAACGGTTCGTCCGGGAGTACGCGTACGAGGACGGTCGGTACGTCGTCGCCGCGGACCTCGGTCGCGAGTCGTCCGGTGCGTACGTCGACGTCGTCGGTGACACCGTCATCGTCGGGTTCGAGGGTAGCGAGGAGCAGTACGAACTCGACGTCCCCGGCGTCTCACAAGCGTTTATCAAAAACGGCGTCGTCACTATCGAAGTGGAGGCCGACGCATGAAACTCACCGTAAAACCGCTCAAACAGAAGGACGCGGGGCGCGGGCTCGCCGCCATCGGCCGCACGCTGATGGACGAACTCGACCTCGAGAACGGAGACTACATCCAGATCTCTGGCAAGGACGAGGGCACGGCAGTCGCACGCGTCTGGCCGGGTTACCCCGAGGACCAGGGACAGAACGTCATCCGCATCGACGGTCGCCTCCGGCAACAGGCGAACGTCGGCATCGACGACCGTGTGACCGTCGAGAAGGCCGACGTCAAGCCGGCAAAGAGCGTCACCGTCGCGCTCCCCCAGAACCTCCGCATCCGGGGGAACCTCGGTCCCCTGGTGCGAGACAAACTCAGCGGACAGGCCGTCACCAGCGGCCAGACAGTCCCCTTCTCGCTCTCGTTCGGCCCGATGGCCGGGAGTGGCCAGTCGGTCCCCCTGAAGGTGGCCTCGACCAGCCCCTCCGGCACCGTCATCGTGACCGATTCGACCGACATCAAGGTCTCCGAGAAGCCCGCCGAGCAGATAGCCTCCGGCGGTGACGGCGGACGCGAGGGCGTCCCCAACGTCACCTACGAGGACATCGGTGGCCTCGACCGGGAACTCGACCAGGTCCGGGAGATGATAGAACTCCCGATGCGCCACCCCGAACTGTTCCAGCAGCTCGGCATCGAACCGCCGAAGGGCGTGCTGCTCCACGGCCCGCCCGGCACCGGGAAGACGCTCATCGCCAAGGCCGTCGCCAACGAGATCGACGCCCACTTCCACACCATCTCCGGGCCGGAGATAATGTCGAAGTACTACGGCGAGAGCGAGGAGCAACTCCGTGAGGTCTTCGAGGAGGCCGAGGAGAACGCACCCGCCATCGTCTTCATCGACGAGATAGACTCCATCGCCAGCAGGCGCGGCGAAGCCTCCGGCGACGTGGAACGTCGCGTCGTCGCACAGTTGCTCTCGCTGATGGACGGCCTCGAAGAGCGCGGACAGGTCACGGTCATCGCCGCGACCAATCGCGTCGACGCACTCGACCCCGCGCTCCGGCGTGGCGGTCGGTTCGACCGCGAGATAGAGATCGGCGTGCCCGACAAGGAGGGCCGCCTGGAGATCATGCAGGTCCACACCCGTGGGATGCCCCTCTCGGACAGCGTCGACCTCGACCAGTACGCCGAGAACACGCACGGCTTCGTCGGGGCCGACCTCGAGACGCTCATCAAGGAGTCGGCGATGAACGCGCTCCGGCGCATCCGTCCCGAACTGGACCTCGAACAGGAGGAGATAGACGCCGAGGTCCTCGAGAACCTTCGCGTGACGGAATCCGACTTCAAGGAGGCGATGAAGTCGGTCAAACCGTCGGCGATGCGCGAGGTGTTCGTCGAGGTCCCCGACGTCACGTGGGACGAGGTGGGCGGCCTCGAAGACACCAAAGAACGCCTCCGCGAGACCATACAGTGGCCCCTCGACTACGGCGACGTGTTCGAGGCCATGGACCTCGAAGCGGCCCGCGGCGTGCTGATGTACGGCCCGCCCGGCACCGGGAAGACGCTGCTGGCGAAGGCCGTCGCCAACGAGGCGAACAGCAACTTCATCTCCATCAAGGGGCCGGAGCTGCTGAACAAGTACGTCGGCGAGTCCGAGAAGGGCGTCCGCGAGGTGTTCGACAAGGCGCGCTCGAACGCCCCGACGGTCATCTTCTTCGACGAGATCGACTCCATCGCCACCGAACGGGGCCGCCACTCCGGCGACTCCGGCGTCGGCGAACGGGTCGTCTCGCAGTTGCTGACCGAACTCGACGGGCTGGAGGACCTGGAGGACGTCGTCGTCATCGCGACGACCAACCGCCCGGACCTCATCGACAGCGCGCTCCTGCGCCCCGGTCGACTCGACCGCCACGTCAACGTGCCGGTCCCCGACGAGGTGGGCCGCGAGAAGATATTCGAGGTCCACACCCGGCACAAGCCGCTGGCCGACGACGTCGACCTCGAGAGCCTCGCACGCCGCACCGAGGGCTACGTCGGGGCCGACATCGAGGCGGTCTGCCGCGAGGCGTCGCTGGCGGCGACCCGCGAGTTCGTCAACTCGGTCTCCCCCGAGGAGATGGCGGAGTCCGTCGGCAACGTCCGCATCACCGCCGAGCACTTCGACCACGCGCTCGAGGAGGTCACCGCGAGCGTCACCGAAGAGATGCGCCAGCACTACGACGAGATGGAACAGCGCTTCGGTCGCGAGGAACCCGAACTCGAGGAACGCGAGTTCGGTCGCACCTTCCAGTAAGGGCCGCTCCGGCCCGTCGGGTCTCCCCGCCGTTCGACCTCGGACGGCAGTGACTCGACCGACTCAGTCGAGGTCCGCCAGAATCTCTTCGGCGTGGTTCTCGGGCGAGACGCCCTCGTAGACCAGCGCTATCTTCCCTTCTTCGTCGACGACGTACGTGTTGCGGAACACGCCGTCGAACGTGTTGCCGAACATCCGCTTCTCGCCGTAGGATTCGTACAGCGTCGACACTTCGCCGTGCTCGTCCGACAGCAGGCGGACGGGCAGGTCGTGGTCCGCTTCGAACTCCTTCAGGTCCTCGACCGGGTCGTCGCTGATGCCGAGGACCGCGACGTCTCGCTCCCGGTAGGCGTCCCAGTTGTCGCGGAACGAACACGCCTCCACCGTACAGCCCTCCGTGTTCGCCCGGGGGTAGAAGTACACCACGACGCGCTGGCCGCGGTAGTCCGAGAGGGATACGAGTTCGCCGTCCTGGTCTGGGAGTTCGAACTCCGGTGCCTCCTCGCCAATGCTGAGCATAGACATCGGAAGGGAACCGTCGGTAAAACGGATTTCGTTTCCGGTCAGTCCGTACCCGGGACGACGCGGTCGCCGACGGACACCTCGCCGGAGGCGACGATGGTCGCGCGCAGGCCGCCGCGATGGACCAGCGACTTCGCGACGCCAGTTTCGGTCAGCGATTCGAGGTGCGAACAGGGTTCACAGAGTTCGACGCCCCGACAGACGGCCGTCCCGACGCGGAACTCCGCGCCGACGAGGTGGTTCAGGGCCACGTCGCGTGTGGTCACGTTGCGGCGATGTGCGCCGGGGTCGAGCGAGACGCCGTAGTCCGCTTCGGCGGCCTCCAGCGCCTCCGCCTCGATGAGTGTGATGCCCCGCGGCGTCCCGTCGGAGAAGGTCCCTGCCTCGTCGAAGTAGCGGTCGCCGCGGAGGCCGGTCCCGGCGACGGCCTCGACGGACTCGACGGCCTCGACCGGGTCGCCCGACGCCGGTGCGACGTGGATGGCCTCGACCGTTCCGCCCCGTCCGTGTCCGTCGCCGCCGGCCGTCGCGTCGTCGGGTCTCTCTCCAGTCATCGCTGGTCGGTTGGTCGTTCCTCGACAAAGGTACTCCGCAAGCGGACGCCGTCAATCGAGTCGTTCGGCCGCCTCGTTGTCGACCAGCGGTTCCGCGTTCGCCGTCGGGAGCGTGACCACGTCGTCGGCGTTCAGGCGGTACTCTCGCTCGTCCACCCCGTAGATGTCGCCGACGTCGCGAGTGATGCGGACCGTCGTGCGCTCGACGGTTCCGTCCTCGTCGTCGTCGTCAGTCGGGTCGACGGCGTCGTCCGAGCGTTCGTCGGCGTCTTCGCCCGACCTGTCGGCCGACGGCTGGTCGTTCCCGGACGCTTCGGACGGGTCGTCGCCCATGACGTCGGCGGCGCTGACGCCGTCGCCGGTGTCGGTATCGGTATCGGTATCGGCGACCGCCCTCGCCTCCGCCGCCGTCACCGACGGGTCCGACCGTCCGTCGTCGCTCGCCGCAGACGCCGGGCCGGTCGGGTCCTCCGTCGCCGGGTCCGGGTCGAACCGCGGTTCCGACTCGTCTACGTCGGTAGCCGGCGTCGAGTCCGCCTCGCCCGCGACGACGTCCAGCATGTGCGCCTTGTTCGACTCGATGCGGCCGACGAGGTCGTCGTACAGTTCCCGCTCCTCCTCGGTGAGGCCCTCGACCTGGTCCTCGCTGGCCATGTCGGCGGCCGCGAGACTCGCCTGCTTGACCAGTTTGCCGAGTCTGCGCTCGTACAGCGACTCGGCGGTCGTCCGCGCCGTCTCGATCTCGTTCGAGAGGCGCTGGACGTCGGACGACGCGAAGGGGTCCGCCGCCTGTGCGGCGAGTTCGTCGCGCTCTTCCTTGCGGTTCTCGACGTACTCGGCGACCTCCTGGTAGAACGAGTCGCGCAGTCCCTGCAGGCCGCCCTTCTGGCGTTCGGTGTCGAGCGCAGAGCGTAGTTCGTCGAGGTTCATTCCGTTCCCTTCTCGGCGTCACCGCGGGCCATCAGGTAGACGCCCACGTACTCCGGTACGGAATGTGCGCCGGCCGAGAATGTAAAACTACCGCCACCTAGCTCGACGTCGACCGGTTCGGTGACCTCGACCCTGATGTCGTTGCCGACGAACGTCCCCGGGACGGCGTCGTGGAGCGGTTCGAACTGCTCGACCGCGTCCCGGTCGATGCGGGTGACGGTCAGTCCCGTCCCGCCGTGGAGGCTCCCCGGCAGGCGGATGAGCCGGTTGATGTCGGTCGTCACCGGTTCGTCGATGGGTGCCGTCTCGGCGTCGAACGTCTCCTCGGCGAAGATGGAGGCGAGTCGGACGACCGTCGGGTGGACGTCCACGTTCCCGGCCGCGAGTTCCTCGTACCTGTCGTCGAGCACCTCGACGAGCTTCTTCGACCGGCCCGACCCGATACCGTCGAACGATTCGAGGCGGTCCCGGGCGTCCTCGGCCGGCAACTCGCGTATCTCGTCGACGAAGTTCAGGAGACGGCGATGGACGCGTCGTCCCCAGCCACCGGTCGTGTCGAGGCTCCGCTTGTCGGTCGGGTTCTCCAGCCCCAGTCCAGCGACCGTCTCTCGCTGGAGCAGCGTCTCGAAGTCCAATCCGTTGGCGCGGACGTAGTCGACGACCTCCCGGCGCTCCCGCCGGTCGAGTTCCGCGACCGACTCGTCCCGGACGTGGACGTGGTAGCCCCGGCCGCCGGAGAAGACGACGGTCAGGTCCTCGAAGCCGAAGTCCGTCTCCAGCAGGTCGAGCAGTCGCAGGAGGACGTCCTTGCAGACCGAAAGCATGGCCGCGTAGGAGTCGGTCTCCGGGTCCACGCCCGGCAGGTGGTCGGCGTCCAGGTCGAAGACGAGGTCGGACGAGCGCCACCCCTTCTTCGTCATCGACCCCGCACCGGGGTCGTCGTAGCGGCCGGCAGAGAAGTAGACGTGGCGGGGTCGTTCGTCGGCGAGGAAGCCGCCGAGGTCACCGATCTCGAGCCACGAGTTGTGACGCACCATCGTCGTCCCACCCGAGGACCACGTGATGTACCCCCACTCGCGTTCGTTGGGGGCCGGGGGCGGCGAGAGCGTCGTCTGCCGGTAGTGGTCGCCGAAGCGACCGCGGAGATAGCGTCGGGTGCGCTCGTCCATGGCTCTCGTTGGTTCGGGAAGGCGTGGTACAAACCTTGCGGACTTCCGTTCGGTCGGCCCTACCGACGGACGATGTCGGAGAGGCGTGACGTGATGCTCACGTCGTCACCGAGTTTGAGGTAGTAGGCGTCGCCGCCGTCCTCGTAGTAGTTGTCGATGCGGCGCTTGATCTCGAAGCCGAGGTGCTCGTAGAAGCGGAGCGCGTTCTCGTTCGTCGTCCGTGCGTGACAGGTCACCGTCCGGTGTTCCTCGGCCACCTGTGCGACGAGTCGTTTCCCGATGTCCTCGCCGCGGTACTCCGGTTCGACGGCGAGAAAGAGGATGTAGCCGTCGCGCCGGACCGCCGCGAACCCGATGACCGGCTGGTCGGCGCTGTCGTCGACGAACAGGTGGACCTTCGACCGGCGGTAGGCGTCCGTGAAGAAGCTCTTTCGCTGCTTGAGTACGCCCTCTTCACGACGGATGCGTTCCTTCAGGCGCCACGCATCCTCGACGTACTCGTCGCTTCCCGGACCGACGACGCGCGTATCGACGTTGACGCTCACTGCTATGAGAGTCGTGGACACGTGGATATAATTCCACCGGCAATCGAGCATCTGAACCGACAGTTGGGGAAAGGTTTTCCCGAATTCCAGCCCTCGAATCAGGAACAGATGCCGTCACGAGTCGACGTGGCTAACGAGGACGCACCATGAGCTTCGAACTCCGCGGCCACACTGCAGACGTCGGCGTCGCCGCCACCGGGGACACGCAGGACGAGGTGTTCGCCGCCGTCGCCGACGGTCTCGCCGCCGCCATGTGCGAGGAGTGGCCGGCCGGCGTCGGCGAGCGCTTCTCGTTCGCCGTCGAGGCCGAAGGACGCGAGGCACTCCTGTTCGACTACCTCGACCAGTTGATCTACGAGCGCGACGTCCGCGGTGTCCTGCCCGTGGACAACCGCGCTTCGGTGACTCGGACCGACGACGAGACGTGGCGTGTCGAGGCGAGCGCCCGTGGCGTCCCGTTGGACGTCGTCGAGGCCCGCGAGGTCAAGGCAGTCACCTACTCGGAACTCTCCCTCGAGGAGACGCCGGACGGCTGGCAGGCGTACGTCGTCTTCGACGTCTGACAGTCGGTGACCGGTCCTGGCGACGAAACCTATTCCGGCAGTGCCACCGTCTCTCTGACTATGACCACGTACGAGGCCGACGACGTCACCCTGCACAAGGTTCGCGACTTCGTCTGGGAGATTCCACGGGAGGACGGCATGCGAACCCCGGCGCGCGTCCTCGCGAGCGAGGAACTCCTCGACGAGATTAGCGAGGACATGACGCTCGAACAGTTGAAGAACTCGACGCACCTGCCCGGCATCACGAGGTACGCCATCTGCATGCCCGACGGCCACCAGGGGTACGGCTTCCCCGTCGGCGGCGTCGGCGCGATGGACACGCAAGACGGGTGCATCTCCCCGGGCGCGGTCGGCTACGACATCAACTGTGGCGTCCGGATGATGACGACGAACCTCACGTACGAGGACCTGCAGGGGCGCGAGCAGGAACTCGTCGAGGCGCTGTTCGCCAACATCCCGTCCGGGCTCGGTGGCGGTGGCGTCTACGAGGGCGACGTGGACGACGTCGACGACATCCTCGAGAACGGCGTCGAGTGGGCCCTGGCGAACGACTGGGCAGTCCCGGCCGACCTCACCCACTGTGAAGACGAGGGCTATCGCCCCGACGCGGACCCGTCGGCCATCTCTCAGAAGGCGAAGGACCGGGGGAAGAACCAGGTCGGGTCGCTGGGGTCGGGAAACCACTTCCTCGAGGTCCAGCGCGTCACCGACGTCTACCTCGACGACGTGGCCGCCGAGTTCGGTCTCGAACCGGACCAGATCGTCGTGCTCATCCACTGTGGCTCCCGTGGCCTCGGCCACCAGACCTGCAACGACTACCTCCGAAAGATCGAGAAGACGCACGCTGGCCTCCTCGACACCCTGCCTGACCGGGAGCTCGCCGCCGCGCCGGCGGGGTCCCAGCTGGCCGAGGAGTACTACGGCGCGATGTGCGCCGCCATCAACTTCGCGTGGGTGAACCGACAGCTCATCATGCACCGCACCCGGCAGGTGTTCGAGAAGGTGTTCGACCGCGACTGGGAGTCGATGGAGATGGACCTGCTCTACGACGTGGCCCACAACATCGCCAAGAAGGAGGTCCACGAGGTCCCCGTCGACGCGGACGGGACGGTCCTCACCGACGACGCCGACGCCGCCGGGTACGAGGAGCGAGAACTCTTCGTCCACCGGAAGGGCGCGACCCGTGCCTTCCCGGCGGGCCGCGAGGAGGTCCCGCCCGCCTACCGTGCCGTCGGGCAACCCATCATCATCCCGGGGAGCATGGGCGCCGGGAGCTACGTGTTGCGCGGCGGCGAGGAGTCGATGAGACTGACGTTCGGGTCGACGGCACACGGTGCCGGTCGGCTGATGAGCAGGACGCAGGCCAAGAAGGAGTACTGGGGCGGCGACGTCCAGACGGCCCTCCGCGAACAGCAGCACATCTACGTCAAGGCGCAGTCGGGCGCGACCGTCGCGGAGGAGGCACCCGGCGTCTACAAGGACGTCGACGAGGTCGTTCGCGTGAGCGACGCGCTCGGCATCGGCGACAAGGTCGCCCGGACGTTCCCCGTCTGTAACATCAAGGGGTGAGGACGACGGTGCGGTCGCCGTCCCACCATTCAAGTCAGAAGCCGGGACCAGGGTCGGCGTGGTCTGAGCGACGACGCATCCCGGCCACGGCGGGTGTGCGGCACACCGGATGCGTCCACGGACACGTGCCGCCTGTTCGCTACAGGCCCCGCGAAGCGACGGCTCACTTCAGCCGATACGGGTTGTCTTCGTCACCCTCGTCGTCGCCGTCGGGGAACAGTTTCCGCGCCGTGAGCGTGATGCTCGCCTCGGGCGAGTCGTCGTCCGCCCAGGGGCTCTCGTAAACCGACAGCTCCGACTCCGTGACGTCCCAGCCGTGGTCCTCGAGGAGTCGAACGAGTTCGCGCTGGTGGTCCAGTATCTCGTCGTCCATCACGCCGCCATCGGTGACGTGGGCACAAAAGTTCACGCCTGTCGACCCACGTCAGGGACTGAAGTCGAAGCGCGGTCGGTCGATGTTCGGAAGCCGGTGCTCGACCTCCTCGCCGCCCTCGAACTTCACGAAGTTGAGGTAGAAGGTCCTGCCACACCCGGCGTCGGGGTCGTCGTCCGCATCGCCGATGCAGACGAACTCCACGCCGTCTGCGGACTCGTAGTCGTCAGTCGTGGACGCGTACTCCCAGCCGTCGAGTGGTTCCCGGGTGACGCACTTGTCGGCCATGTAGGCGTTCCGGTCGAGGCTCGTCAGCGCCCCACAGTACGGGCAGTAGTACGTGACCGCTACCATGGGACCGGTAGGGGCTCGACGACCTTAGCTCCGCGGCCAACCGGACGTGTCCGGCCCGGAACCGTGAGACAGTGGAAAGGACTTTGACCGCGAACGGTGTCGTCTGGAACATGATCAACGAGACCGTCGAGGAGATAGAGGAGATGCAGACCCACTCCTCGTCCGTCGTCGCGGTGAAGGCGACGCGGGCACTGCTCGAACTGCTCGACCGCGAGTACGCGACCGTCGAGGAGTACGTGCGCGCCCTCGAACGCAACGCGCAGGCTCTCCAGCGGGCGAATCCGTCCCACGCGTCTCTCCACAACGCGATGCGAGAGGTCGTCGACACGGTCCGCGAAGCGGACGCCGAGACGATAGACGATGCGAAGGCGGTCACGAGCGAGGCGGTCGAGCACGTCGTCGACGCGGTCGAGAACGGGAAGCGACGCGCCGCCGAGGAGGCGGCGGGGTACATCGACGACGGCGCGACCTTGCTCACTCACGACTACTCCTCGACGGTGCTGGAGGCGGTCGAGCTCGCGACGAGGGACGGTGCCCACGTCGAGATGTACGTCACCGAGGCCAGACCGCGGTACCTCGGACGGAAGACGGCTCGCACCCTCGCCGGAAACGACCGGGTCGAGACGCACCTGTTGACCGACAGCGCGGCCGGGTTCTACCTGAAGGAGTGCGACGAGGTGGTCGTCGGGATGGACTGCATCGTCGAGGACACGCTGTACAACCGCGTCGGGACGTTCAGCATCGCGGCCACGGCCGCCCAGGTCGACGTGCCGGTGACCGTCGTCGGTTCCAGTTCGAAGATCATCGAGGACGGCTTCGTCTTCGAGAACGAGTTCCGGTCCCCGAGCGAGGTCATGCGGGAACCGGCGGAGGGGTTCGACGTGAAGAATCCGGCCTACGACGAGACGCCGGTCTCCCTGCTGGACGGGGTCGTCACCGGCGAGGGTCGAGAATCGTTCTGACGGGGACGGGGTGTCAGCGTTCGACGACCGGCGGTTCGTCCCGACCGATAGTAATCTCGTGTGCCTCGACGTCCTCGTACGCGGCGACGAGGCCGCCGACGGTCACCTCGCCGTCCGCCGTCTCCAGGGTGAGACCGGCGACCTCCTCGGTCATCTCGAAGGAGATGTCGGTGACGCGGCCCTTGACGAGGCGCGGGGTCCCCGTCTCGACGTCGCGTCCCTGGATGGTCGCGTAGAACTCGCCCCCTTCGTCCATGAGGTCCTTGACCGCCCGACGGATGGATGAGTACCGGCGGGGGAACGGTCGGTCCTCGCCGTTCCTGAAGACCTCCTCGGCGGTGGTCCAGAGGACGGTCCCGAAGAAGCCGGAGACGAGGAACCCGAGCGCTGAGCGGTTGAAGATGACGCCGTAGCGGTCCTGGTCGTCGCGGAGGGCGTCCTGTGTGGCGTAGATGGAGTACGAACCGTCGGCGACTGCCATGACCGGCGTCGTGATGCCCCGCCGGACGCGGACCGTGGTCGCGATGCGGCCGTAGTCGAACTCCGAGGGCTCCGGCGCACCGGCCGCCGGCGTGACGAGCAGTTCGATGCTGATGCCCTGGTGGTGCCGCGTCGCGAGCAGGTCTTCGAAGCGTTCGAGCAGGTCCGGCGTGAGCGAGAGCGCGAGTTCGTAGTCCGCGGCGTCGATGACCTCCTCCAGGTACCGGAGGATGGTGGACCGGGACTTCACGAGGGAGACCGCCTCCGTGTCACGGGCCGGTGCCGTGTACCGTGCGTTGAGTTCGTCGACCATCTCCGCCAGCGAGGACTGGACGTCGGTGAAGGCGTCGTCGGGGTCGACGGCGATAATCTTCATCGGGCGGGACTCGCGCAACTCGACGAGTCCTCGGTCCGAGAGACTGCGGACCGTGTCGTACACCCTGGGCTGGGGTATCTCGGTCCTGTCGGCGATCTCTGAGGCCGTGAGCTGCCCGTGTTCGAGCACCGTCAGGTAGGCGTCTATCTCGTACTCGCCGAGGTTGAACCGCTCCCCAACGCGCTCCATCGTCCCCCGGAGGTCGTCGGATGCCATACTGTATGGACTCGGTCCAAAACCTAAAACATTTACTGAAAACCGAGTAGCACCAGATTTCGGAATTCCCTCCTCTCCGGTAGCGGGGGACCTGCTCGTACGTGCGGTCCGCCCTCGGGCGACTCGACGTTCAGGCCAGCGACGCGCCGGTACCCAACCCTTATCTCGGGAGCGCGAGAGAGGAGGAACATGGCAGCGGGTGCGGGTTCGATGGAGCAGGAGGGGACGAACACGACCACCAGTAGTGGGTCGGTTCCCGGCTCCAGTCCGACGGACGTCACGGCCACCGGAGAGGGCGTGCAACTGCTGAAGGACGTCCTCCCTCCCTGGGTACCATGGGGACTCGTCGAGGTGGTCAGTGCCGTCCTCGTCCTCGCCCTGGGCTGGTACCTCTCGAAACTGGCCGTCAGCCTGTTCGGACGGACCATCGCCCGGCGCTTCCGGCGGCCGAGCGTCACCCATACCGTCCTCCGGTCGATTCGCCTCGGCGTGATGGTGGTCGCCGTCGCCGTCGCGGCGTACCTCCTCGGCTTCCGGGGGAGCGACATCCTCCTCTCCGTCGGGGTGTTCTCCGCCGTCCTCGGTATCGTCCTCGCACCCATCGTCGGGAGCATCATCAACGGGATGTTCGTCCTGGCGGACCAGCCCTACGAGATCGGAGACATGATAGAGATCACCGACACGGGGACACGCGGCTTCGTCGAGGACATCACCATCCGGTACACGAAGGTGTTCACCCTCGACAACACGTTCATCGTCATCTCGAACTCCTCGATACGGGACCGTGACGTGGTCAACTTCTCTGCGGAGGACGAGCGCATCAGGCTCTCGCTGGACCTCACGGTGACGTACGAGGGGGACCTCTCGGAGGCGATGGAGTTGATGGAGAAGGCCGCACGGGAGGTCGACGAGGTCATCACCGGCGGGCCGGACATCCGCATCGGGTCGGCACGGTACCCGGCCGCGCCGACCTGCTACGTACAGGAGTACGGCGACCACGGCGTCTCGCTGGAGTTGCGCTACTGGGCGAAGGAACCGTACAAACTCCCGAGGGTCCGGTCGGCGGTCAACCGGGCGGTCTGGGCCCGACTCGAGGACGCAGACGTCGAGATTCCGTACCCGCACTCCCACGTGGTCTTCGACGAGACGAGCGGCGAACTTCCCGTGTCGGTACGGTCGGGTGCGGGTCGAGGACCGGCGGACGGCCGGCCCGATGGCTGGACCGACGTCGACGAGACCGAAGAGTAGAGACGCGAACGGCGTCGGCTACTCCGCCTCGACCGTGACGACCTCGCAGTCGAGGTGACGCCGAAGGTAGCCGTCGATGTCCGGTTCGTCGACTATCTTGCGGAGCATGCGTCGCCAGCGCCCGGCCTGCTTGTTGCCGATGACGACGACGTCGGCGTCCTCGGCGGCCACCTCGTCCAGGATCGACTCCTCGACGAGGAACCCGCGCCGCACGACGTACCGGGCGTTCGGGACGTGACCGAAGGTGCGCTCGGTCGCACGCTTGAGGTCGGCCCTGTCGATGCGCTTGCTGTTCTGGTAGAGGTCGACGTGGAGGACAGTCAGGGCGGCCTCGCGCTCTGCGGCGATGTCGATGGCGGCTTCGAGCGTGCGCCGGGAGTGTTTCGTCAGGGGATATCGGACCGGGACCACCACGCGAGTCATCGTCCGTTGCAATTCGGCGTATGTGGGTAAATCTTCTCAATCGTGCCGCCAGGTTATCCGTCCCTCGATGGTCGGATCGACCCCGTACTCGCGGGCGTAGGCGGCCAGCACCTCGTACTGTATCTCGTGTGTGTCCCGCCGGTGACGCTCGTCGAGCGTCGGGAACTCGTGGTCGGTGTGGAACAGGTAGTCGGTCGTCGCCACGGTGTAGGTCGCCCCGGGGTCGATGGGGTCGCCGTCGACCCGTGCGTCGACGAGTTCGTGGCTGTCGCGGTCCCACGTCACGGTGGCACCGCTGAGGTGGGCGTGCCACCAGTCCGGTTCGCCGAAGGCGACGGTCGCGCCGCTGGCCTGCCGGAGCACGTCGAGCAGCTCCTCGCCGGTGACGGCGGCGACGGCGACCGGTTCCTGGAACGGCACGACGCTGACGAGGTCCGCGACGGTCACCTCGCCGGAGAGGGGGGCGCCCTCGCGGATGCCACCCGAGTTCTGGAGTCCGACGTCCGCACCGGTCGCCCAGCGGTAGGCGTCGGCGACGAAGTTGCCGACCCTGCTCTCGCCGCGGAACGCGGCGGCGTTCGTCCGGACGATGGGTTCCTCGACGTGTGCGACGACCTCGTCGAGGTTTGCGGTGGCCATGCGGTCACGGAGCGTCTCGGCGAGGCCCTCGTCCAGCGGGCCGTCGGCGGGGTCGTGCCTGGTGACGGTCGGACCGTCGGGTGCGAGGTCCACCTCGTAGATGGCCGCCCCGTTGACGCCGGGGCGGAGCAGGAGCGTCTCGTCGATCCACTCCTCGACGACGCTGTGGACGTGGCCGCCGAGGATGCAGTCCACGTCGACGGCGACGGCCAGTTCCTCGTCGTCGCTTCCGAGGTGGGAGACTGCGACGACGTACTCGGCGCCGGCGTCGCGGAGGGCGGCGACGGCGTCCTCGGCTGCCGCGACCGGGTCGGTGAAGTGGAGGGCCGTGGCGTTCGGGTTGATGGAGGGCGTTCGTGGGTCGGTGACGCCGAAGAGACCGACGCTGGTGCCGTCGACGTCGCGGACGGTCCACGGTTCGGTCTCGTCGGGGGCGAACCGGCCGTCGCCGTCGCGGACGTTGGCCGAGACCCACGTTTGTGGCGAGTCGGCGACGATGTCGCGCGTCGCATCGGCGCCGTAGTCGAAGTCGTGGTTGCCGAACGTCTCGACGTCGGTGCCGACGGCGTGGAAGAAGTCGAGCGCCTGTCGGCCCTCGGTCACGAGCGAGAGGACGCCGGGGGAGGTGTCGTCCCCCGAACCGACGACCAGCGCGTCGTCGCCGTTCAGGGCACCCAGCGTACCGGAGAGACGACCGATTCGGTCGGGGTCGTCGTAGGCGTTCTCGACGTCGGAGTAGTGGAGTAGACGGGGAGACATACCCCTCCTCTAGCGGGCGTCCGCCAATGAACGTGTCGACTCGCGTGGCTGTCGCCTCAGTCCGACCCGTCCCCCAGCGACGGGCGGCGGATGCGTCCCTCGATGCTCGGGTCGACCCCGAACTCGCGGGCGTACGCCACGATTGCGTCGTACTGGGGGCCGAACCGGTCGACGACGTCTCCGGGTCCGAAGGCGTCGAACAGGTGCGTCGACCTGACGTAGTACTCGCTGGTGGCGAGACTGTACGTTCTGTCGTGGGAGAGCGGGTCACCGTCGACGAGTATCTCTCGTGCCTCGGCGACCTCGTCGTCCCAGACGACCGAGAGTCCGCTGAGGTGACCGAAGTAGTGCGTCGGAACCTCGTCCCCGTACTGGACCAGCGCGGCCTGCCGGACGGTCTCGCGGAGTTCGCGGCCGGTCAGCGACACGCCGACGAGATCGTTCTCGAAGGGGCAGAGCCCGACGAGGTCAGCCGCCGTCACGTCGCCCGAGAGGGAGTCACACGTCCTGATTCCGCCGGTCGAGTGGAGGCCGACGTCGGCGTCGGCGACCCACCGGTACGCGTCGGTGACGAGGTTGCCGACCCTGCTCTCTCCCTGCTTCGTGTCCCGTCGCGTGACGGTCACCGGGTCCTCGACGTGGGCCACGACGTCGGTGAGTCCGGCCTCGTCCTGGCGCGAACGGAGTGCCTCGACCACGTCCTCGGCGACCGGGCCGTCGCCGACGGGGAGGCGGTAGGCCCCTGGACGGTCCTCGAAGACGACCTCGGAGAGTCCCGACGCGACGGCCCCGGGTCGGACGAGGAGGGTCCCCTCGACGTGGTCGACGTACTCCTCGTGGGCGTGCCCGCCGAGTATCACGTCGACGTCGGTCGATTCCGCGAGTTCGCGGTCGTCGCCGATGTGTGAGAGGACGACGACGTGGTCGACGTCGCGCTCGCGGAGTGCCGTCGCTGCGTCGGAGACGGCGGCGACGGGGTCGGTGAAGTCCAGCACGGCTGCCGAGGGGTTCATCGCGGGCGTCTCGGGGCAGGCGACGCCCGTGACGCCGACGCGGTGGTCGTCGGCCTCGACGACGGTCCACGGGACGACGCCCTCGTCGGCGGCGAACAGGTGGTCGTCGTCGTAGACGTTCGCACAGACCCAGGGCATCGGCGAGTCCGCGACCACGTCCCGGGTCGCCGCCGGTCCGTGGTCGAAGTCGTGGTTCCCGAAGGTCTCGGCGTCCGACTCGACGGCACGAAAGAGGTCGAGGGCCTGCCGGCCCTTAGTCACGAGCGAGAGCACGCCCGGCGCGAGGTTGTCGCCCGCGCCGACGACCAGCGTCTCGGCGTCGCGGCGCTCACGGACGAGTCCGACGAGGCGACCGATGCGCTCCGGGTCATCCGTCGCACGCTCTACGTCCGCGTAGTGGAGGATGCGAAGCGGCATGGAAGTGGGGTTCGGGCGGCCGGCGATGAATCTTACCGTTCCCGACGCGTCCGGTGACCGTATCAGCGTTCCGCAGACCCAGGCCGGTGCGGGACGAACAGACCTAAGCGGCGGGGTACCCAAGCGGCGGGCATGAGCGAGCACGCATTGGAGCAGATTCGCACCGCGGAGGGCGAGACGGTGTACGTCGACCGGAGAGAGGGCGCACGCGGGGCGAACGGACCTTTCTTCGTCGTCTACCGGACCCCCGACCGGGGGCGCAGGTACGGCTGGTTCTGTTCGAACTGCGAGACGGTCGACAACGCGATGGACGCCATGGGCCGCATCCAGTGCAACGTCTGCGACAACTACCGGAAGGCGACGGAGTGGGACGCCGCCCACGAGTGAGACCGCCACGAACGGACAGTCGGTCGGTTCGCGGCCGGCGACGGCACTGTCGGTGAACGAACGCCGGACGTCGCCGAACCGTCGAGGCCGAACGTCCAGAATCAGAGCGAAGAACCCTCGACGGTCTAGATTTCGACCGGGTGAAGGCTTATTACGATGGCCGTGTTACATGCTACCGAATGTGCCCTGGTAGCACGAACCGGCACCTGCGGAAGGAGGCAGAATCGATTTTCAGCCGTCTGGGGTACACTGTCACCAGAGACGGGACTGAATTCAAGGCCGAGCGAGACTGGAAGGTCGTTCACGTAACAGCGACAGAGGAGGAGTGTGACCTCCCGGACTCGTCGACCGCCGGTTCGTATCGCTGCTTCGTCACGAGTCTCGACCACGCCGGTTCGATGCGGCGCAAGATACGCGAGACGAACCCCGAGTACGAGTGGGCCGTCATCGGCGTCGGGGAGGAAGAGGAGTACGAGGTCGAACGGGCGCCGCCCGTCGCGTAGTCAGAGACGCTCGGCCGTCGCCGCCGGACCGGCCTGTGCGTCGACCGCCGCGCCTTCGTCGTCGAGCACAGACCCGAGCGCGTTGACCAGGTACGTCACGTTCTTCGGCCGTGCCGAGTAGCCCATGCAGCCGATCCTGAATATCTCCCCGGAGAGGTCGCCGAGTCCGCCGGCGATCTCGAGGTCGTACTCGTCGAGGAGGCGTGAGATGACCTGGCCGTCGGTCACGCCGTCCGGGACGCGGACCGCGTTGAGGCTCGGCAGCCAGTACTCGTCGGGTGCGTTCATCTCCATGCCCATCGCCTCGACGCCGGCCTTCAATGCGCCGGCCAGTCGGCGGTGGCGCTCCCAGCGCTCCTCGATGCCCTCCTCGGCGACGAGTCGGAGCGCCTCGCGCAGGGCGTAGACGTTCGTGATCGGCGCGGTGTGGTGGTAGGCGCGCTCGTCGCCCCAGTAGCCCTCCAGCAGCGAGAGGTCGAGGTACCACGAGCGGGCGGGTTCCTCGCGGGCGAGCACCTTGTCCATCGCTTCGTCCGAGAGCGTCAGTGGCGACGCACCCGGCGGGCAGGAGAGACACTTCTGCGGGCCGGCGTAGGCCACGTCGACGTCCCACTCGTCGACGCGGAGTTCGACGCCGCCGATGCTGGTGACCGTGTCTGCGACCACGAGCGCGTCGTGTTCGTGGGCGATGCCGGTCAGTTCGGGAACGTTCGGCTGTCTGACGCCGGTGCTCGTCTCGGCGTGGACGAACCCGAACACGTCGGGCTGGTGGGTCTCGAACGCGTCGGCCACGTCGGCCGGGTCGAGGGGTTCGCCCCACGGCGCGTCGACGTGTACGACCTCGCCGCCGGCGCGTTCGGCCATCGACCCCATCCGCCCACCGAAGTACCCGTTCGTGGGGACGAGCATGGTGTCGCCCGGTTCGACGACGTTGCCGATGGCGGCCTCCATCGCGGCGCTCCCGGTCCCCGAGACGGGAATCGTCCACTCGTTGTCCGTCCGGAACGTGTACCGGAGGAGTTCCTGCACCTCGTCCATCATCTCGACGAACGAGGGGTCGAGGTGGCCGACGAGCGGCGTGCTCATCGCCCGGAGGACCCGCGGGTGGACGTCGCTCGGTCCCGGTCCCATCAGCGTGCGATTCGGCGGCGTGAGTTCGCCAACCTCTGGTGCGTCGCTCATGTACGGCCCATCAGCACGCCGTGGGAAAAATCTATCTCGGTCGACGCTGGCGAAGGCCTTTACCGTGTTACGCCGTCACCTAGCACGATGGCGACAGACGACCACCCCCGCCCGAGTCACGACTCACTCGGGTACGAACACCCTGAGGACGAGGCCTACGCCTCGCTGGCGGCCGACCTCCGGGACGTCCTCAGCGGCGACGTGCGGTTCGACGAGTACGCGCAGGTGCTCTACGCCACGGACGGGAGCATCTACCAGGCGCGTCCGGCGGGCGTCGTCGAACCGCGTGACGCTGCCGACGTGCATGCGGCGGTCAGGGTCGCGGCCGACCACGAGGTGCCGGTGCTCCCGCGCGGTGCCGGCACCTCCCTCGCCGGTCAGGCCGTCGGCCGGGGCTGTCTCGTCCTCGACTGCTCGGTCCACATGGACTCGGTCCTGGACGTCTCCCCGGACGACCGGACCGCCCGCGTCCAACCGGGCGTCGTCCAGGACCACCTCGACGCCGTTCTCGAACCCCACGGGCTGCAGTTCGCGCCGGACCCGGCGTCCTCGGCACGGGCGACGATCGGCGGTGGCATCGGCAACAACTCGACGGGCGCCCACTCGGTCCGCTACGGCATCACCGACGCCTACGTCCGCGCCGTCGACGTTGTCCTCGCCGACGGGACCCGGGCGACGGTCGGCGACGTGGTCCTGGACTCCCCCGAGTGGAACGAGCTGGTCGAACGGGACGACCGGGTCGCCGACGTTCACCGGACGGTCAGGGAACTCGTCGAGACGAACGCGAACGAGATAGAGGCACGCTACCCCGACCTCAAACGGTGCGTCTCGGGCTACAACCTGCACAAGGTGATACGCGAGGAGGACGGCCAGCGCGTGATGAACCTCGCGAAACTGCTCGTCGGGTCCGAGGGGACCCTCGGCGTCGTGGTCGAGGCCGAACTCGACCTCGTGACGCGACCCGAGTCCCGGGCGCTCGCGGTCTACGGCTACCCGGACCTCGTGGACGCCCTCGCGGCAGTCCCCGACGCCCTCGCCCACGACGCGAGCGCCGTCGAACTGGTCGACGACCGGGTCGTCGAACTGGCCAGCGAGGCACCAGAGTACAGCGAGTACGCCGACCCCTTCCCATCCGACGCGGCCGCGTTCCTGCTCGTCGAGTTCGACTCCGAGTGCCACGACGACTTCGAGCAGGCGATGGCGGGGGTCACGCGGACGCTCCAGCAGGAGGGTGCGGCCACCTCCCGAATCGAGGCGTTCGACCCCGAGGAGCAGGACGACATCTGGAAGCTCAGGAAGGCGGCTATCCCGCTCCTGATGTCGATGGACGGGGACCCGAAGCCGTATCCCTTCATCGAGGACGCGACGGTCCCGCCGGACCGACTGGCGACCTACGTCGAGGAGTTCGAGGCCATCCTCGACCGCCACGACACCTCGGCGGCGTACTTCGCCCACGCCGGCGTCGGGACCCTGCACATCCGGCCCATCCTGAACCTGAAGACGGCGGACGGCGTCGAGACGATGCACGCCATCGCCGACGACGTGACCGACCTCGTCCTGGAGTACGACGGGGCGTTCTCGGGCGAGCACGGCGACGGCCTCGCGCGTACAGAGTTCACGCCGAAGATGTACGGCCCGGTCCTCTGGGACGCGTTCAAGAAGGTCAAGACGGCGTTCGACCCGGCGTGGCAGCTCCACCCCGGTAACGTGGTCTACCGCGACTCGCCGGCGGACCGCGGGCCCCCGACGGACCGGGGCGTCGGGGGCGACATGCGCGAGAACCTGCGGTACGGTCCGGCCTACTCCTCGGTCGAACCCCAGACCACCCTCGACTTCGAGGACGACGGCGGCTTCTCGCACCTCGTCGAACTCTGCAACGGGTGTGGCACCTGTCGACAGACGGACGGCGACACGATGTGTCCGACCTATCGCGCCAGCCAGGAGGAGATACAGAGCACCCGGGGCCGTGCGAACCTCCTCCGGGCGGCCATCAGCGGCGAACTCGACGAGTCGGAACTCCACTCCGAACGGTTCCAGTCCGAGGTGCTCGACCTCTGTGTCGGCTGCAAGGGGTGTTCGAGCGACTGTCCGACCGGCGTCGACGTCGCCAAACTGAAGGCGGAACTCAAACACCAGCACCACGAGCGCGAGGGCAGTTCGCTCCGCGAACGGCTCTTCCGGGACGTCGACCGCTGGGCCGAACTCGGCAGTTCGCTGGCACCGGTCTCGAACTGGCTGCCACGGGTCCCGGGTGCACGGGTCGTCGGCGAGCGACTGTTCGGTGTCGCCGCAGACCGCCAGGTACCGACCTTCGAGCGCGAGAGCCTCGTCGACTGGTTCGACCGCCGGGGGACGACTGTCCCCCCCGAATCGAGTCACCGGGTCGTCCTCGTCCCCGACACGTACACGAACTACATCGACCTGGACGTGGGACGGGCCGCCGTCGAGGTGCTGGAGGCGGCGGGGGTCCACGTCGCGGTTCCCGGCGACGTCGGGCCGACCGGCCGACCGGCGTACTCGCTGGGGTTCCTCGACGAGGCCCGGGCGCGCGCAGAGGCGGTGGTGTCAGACCTCGCACCGCTCGTCGCGGACGGCTGGGACGTCGCGTTCGTCGAACCCAGCGACGCCGTCATGCTTCAGGACGAGTACGGCGACCTGCTCCCGGCGAGTGCCGAACGGGACGCGGTGATGGGGGCGTCGCACGGCATCTGTGAGTACCTCGACCGCAACCGCCTCCTCGAAGACGTGGCCTTCGACGCCCCCGACGAACGCATCGTCTACCACGGCCACTGCAACCAGAAGGCGATCGGACGCGACCATCACGCCGTCGGCGTGCTCAGGCGGGCGGGCTACGAGGTCGAACCGCTGGATTCGGGTTGCTGTGGCATGGCCGGGAGCTTCGGCTACGAGGCCGAACACCTCGACCTGTCGCGGGCCATCGGGCGAATCCTCTACGACCAAGTCGACGCCACCGACGGGACGCCCGTCGCACCCGGCGCCTCCTGTCGGACGCAACTCGCCGACCGGCCTGGTGGGGAGCGACCGCCACACCCCGTCGAGGCTCTCTACGACGCGCTCGACGGGACGTGACACGGCGGACGGGAGCGAAGCGTCGTCAGCCGTCTCGGGCCCGTGTGACCGACTGACGAGCGCCGGCACACGACTTATGCTTCGCCGGAGCGTACGAAGGATAACTTCATGATGGTCGGCCACTCGCTGCTGGCGTTCGCGGTGCTCGCGGTGCTCGCCCGCGCCGCCGGGGCCGAGCCGAGGCGTGCCCTCGTCGCGGGTATCGTGGCCGCCGCGTTCGCTGCCGTCCCCGACGCCGACATGGCCTACGCACTCTCCGGACTCCTCGGTGCCGAGTTCGACGGCGTGTTCTCGGTCACGACGGCGTTCTGGTCCGCCAGCACCGTCGTCCACCGTGCGATGACGCACTCGCTCGTCGTCGCGCCCGTCGCGGCCCTCGGGTTCGCCCTCGTCACCGTCAGGGGGCGCTACGCCCGCGAGGCCGCCGTAGCCGGCGGTGTCGTCCTCGCGGCGATGGTGTGGGTCGCGGTCGACCTGCACGGCTTGCTCGGTCTCGTGGTCGTCCTCGCGTTCGCCTCCTTCGGCGTCACCGTCGCCCTCGCCGTGCGTGCGCTGACCGACTTCGACGCCAGGACGACGTTCCTGCTCGCGCTCTTCGGCCTCGCCTCGCATCCGTGGGGCGACCTGTTCACAGGCGACCCGCCGGCGATGCTCTGGCCCCTCGACGCGACCCTGTTCGCAGAGCGCGTCGCACTCGCTCCCGACCCGACGCTCCACCTCCTCGGGGCGTTCGCGCTCGAACTGGCGACGGTCGCGCTCGCCGTCCTCGTCGTCGTCCACCTGGGCGACTTCAGTCCCCGGGTCTACCGCAGAAGCCTCGCCGGCGTCGCCTACGGTGGTGCCGTCTTCTTCATGCCGCCACCGACGCTCGACGTGTCGTACCACTTCGTCTTCTCCATCCTCGCCCTCGGGACGGTGCTGGCCGCGCCGGACCTCGGCCGGGCACGCCTGCTCGCGTCCGTACGCCGCCTCTCCCGGCAGTGGGACGCGGACCGGGCGCTCTCTGCGGTGACCACCGGCCTCGCCGCCGTCGGGTTCGCACTCCTGGCGTACGGGATTCTGTACGTCGCGGGGTGAGCGCGGAATAGGCTTTTACGGGCCGCTTTCCAATCCGGTCGTATGGCAGGGCAGGACCTGGGTCGGCTGTTCGAGGAACACCGGTTGAACGCGATTCTCTCGTGGATACTCGTCGCCGTGGTCCTCCTGGCTGTGGTCGAGGAGGTTGCTATCGGCGACTGGCTCTGGGCCCTCTTCGCACTGGCCGTCGCCGCGTTGCTCCTCGTCCCGCCCGTCGCGCACCGCCGCGGCCTCGTGATGCTCCCGTGGGAGGTGGTCCTCCTGGCGACGCTTCCCATCCTCGGCCGGACCGCCATCGTCCGGCAACTGACGAACGAGGTCGTCCTGGCGACCGTCCCGGCAGCACAGTCCTTCCTCTCGACGACGGCGGTGTCGAGCACGGCGGCGTACACGGCCGTCGCCGCGCTGGCGCTCATCGTCGTCGTCGAACTCCACGTGTTCACGTCCGTCCGGATGACCCCCGGATTCGCCGTCCTGACCGTCGTCGTGTTGACGCTCGCGACGGCGGGCGTCTGGGCCGTCGTCCGGTGGCTCGCTCACCTCTACCTCGGCACGGCGTTCTACAGCGAACTCGACCCGCTGATGTACGAGTTCCTCTACTCGACGGTGGCTGGACTCCTCGCGGGCGTCACCTTCGAGTTGTACTTCCGTCGGCGCGACCACACGGCACGACGTGCGCTCGAGGTCGTCGACGACATCCCCGAGTCCGTCGAGGAGCGGTTCGACCTCGAGGTGGGTGAGCGGTGAGATTCAGGGACGCTATCGGCCTCGACGAGGACCAGCAGCACGCGCTCACCCGGATGATGCAGATAGCGCTCGTCGGGCTCCTGTTCGTCGGCATCGACCGGCGGAACCCGGGCATCGTCGTGAACACGCTCGTCGGCATCGGCGTCACCCTGCTCCCCTCGTTCCTCGAACGGGACTACGGGATTCCGATGGACGCCGGCCTGACCCTGTGGATCACCTCGGCCGCGTTCCTCCACGCCCTCGGAACCGTCGGGATTCCGGGCGTGGCCGGCACGTTCTACAAGAACTCGTACACGTGGTGGTGGGACCACATGACCCACGCGCTCTCGTCGTCGCTGGTCGCCGCCGCGGGCTACGCCACGGTCCGGGCCATCGACGAGCACCGGGAGGACATCTACGTGCCACCGCGACTCACGTTCGTGTTCGTCCTCGCGTTCGTCATGGCCTTCGGCGTCGTCTGGGAACTGCTCGAGTTCGGCCTCGGCGTGGTCGCCGACATGTCGGGCGGTGGCGAGGCCGTCCTGATACAGTTCGGCGTCGACGACACGATGCGCGACCTCGTGTTCAACGCCGTCGGCGGCATCGTCGTCGCACTCTGGGGGCAGGCCTACCTCACGGACGTCGTCGGCGCACTGCAGGCACGACTCGACGACCGTGAATCCGGCGACCGCACGCCGTAGCTTTATGAGTGAATGGCGTGTGTTATCACACGTAGATGGTCTTCAAGAAGATAACCCTCATCGGCACCAGTACCGAGAGTTTCGACGCCGCCGCCGACGACGCCATCGACCGCGCCCAGGACACCATCGACAACGTGAAATGGGTCGAAGTGGAGGAACTCGGGGTCGAACTGGCGTCGGTCGAGGACCGGCAGTATCAGGCGGAGGTCAAGGTCGCGTTCGAACTGCAGGAGTGACGAACTGGTCGAGAGACGGTGGCGAATCGACTTCTCACGTCCGGAACGATTCGCCACACCCGCACTCGCTTACGACGTTCGGGTTCTCGACGTGGAATCCAGCGCCCTGCAGGCCGCCCTCGTAGTCGAGGACGCTCCCCTCGACGTAGTTCAGGCTCGCGGGGTCGACGAACACGCGGAGACCGTGGTGCTCGTAGACCGTGTCGTCGGATTCCGGTTCGTCGTCGAAGCGCATCCCGTACGAGAGACCCGCACAGCCGCCCTGCTGGACGAACAGACGGAGTCCAGCCTCGCCGGTGTCCAGTCCCTCGCCGTCGATCAGCGAGAGGGCCTCTTCGGCGGCGGCCTCGGTGACCTCGATTCGAGGGGTCGTCTCCCCGTCGGCGGTGCCCGTGCTCATACGTAGCTGTAAGCGGTCCTGGCGAGTTAACTGTGTTGCCGCAGGTGCCGGGCGACCGCGAGTTAGCCGACAGCGACGGTGGGGCGGTCTAGTCCTCGAAGCGCAGGCGAACGCTCTCGGCGTGTGCCTCGAGCCCTTCGGCCTCGGCCAGCGTCGTGATGGTCTCCGAGAGGTCGGCCAGACCGTCGCGCTCGATGCGCTGGACGGTCGTCGACCGGAGGAAGTGGTCGACCGAGAGTCCGCCGTGACGCTTCGCGCCGCCACCCGTCGGCAGGACGTGGTTCGTGCCCGAGGCGTAGTCGCCGGCCGCGACGGGCGTGTACGGGCCGAGGAAGACGCTTCCGGCGCTGTCGACGCGGTCGAGGATGGCCTCGTCGTCCTCGGCCTGGATGGAGAGGTGTTCGGCGGCGTACTCCTCGGCGAACAGGATGGCCTCGCTCATCGACCGTGCGACGAACACGCCCGAGGCGTCGCTCGACAGCGCGGCGCGAGCGACCTCCTCGCGCTCGCGCTCGCTGACCTGTGTCTCGACCGCCTCGACGACCGCTGTCGCCAGCGACTCGTCGTCGGTGACGCAGACGACCGAGGCGTGTTCGTCGTGTTCGGCCTGTGCGACCAGGTCCGAGGCGACGAAGGCGGGGTCGGCCGTCCCGTCGGCCAGCACCAGCACCTCCGACGGCCCGGCGAGGAAGTCGATGCTCACGTCGCCCTGGACGGCGGCCTTCGCGGCGGTCACCCACCGGTTGCCCGGCCCGACGACCTTCTGGACCGCCGGAATCGACTCCGTGCCGTAGGCCATCGCCGCGACGGCCTGCGCCCCGCCGACGGAGTACACCTCGTCCGCGCCGGCGGCGTGGATGGCCGCGAGCGTCACGGGGTTCAGTTCCTCGGCTGGCGGCGTGCAGACGACCACCTCCTCGACGCCCGCCACCGTCGCGGGGACGACCCCCATGATGGCCGACGAGGGGTACGCGGCGGTGCCGCCCGGTGCGTACACGCCGACGCGCTGGAGGGGCCGGAACCGCCGCCCCAGTTCCCGCCCGTCGAAGTCGTCGCGCCAGTCCTCGGGGACCTGTGCCTCGTGGAACTCGCGGACGTTGGCCGCCGCCGTCTCGATGGTCTCCCTGAGCGACTCGTCCACCGCCTCGTACGCCCGTTCGGCCGCGTCGGCCACGTCGAGGTTCGCCACCTGCACGCCGTCGAACTCCGCGCTGAACTCCCGGACCGCCACGTCGCCCTCCTCTCGGACGCGGTCGACGATGTCGGCCACGTCGCCCCGGACAGCGTCGATGCCGGCGCCGCGCTCGAACAGCGCGCGTCGCTCGTCCGGACCGAGGTCGGCCACAGCTCTGACGTTCATGCGACGTGCTTCGACCGGGCCGCGAAAAACCGTTGCGTTACCGCACCCGTCCGGAAGCTCCCCCGTTCGGCGTCACTCGCCGATGCGACGGCGAACCGTCGTCCGCACGCCGTCGGCGAGCAACACGAGGAACAGCCCGAACGCGGTCAGGCCGATGGGTGCCGACAGCAACTGCGCCGTCCGGTAGCCGAACGCGACCCGACCGAGGCCGAGGACGACGAAGCTCGCGACGAGCAACCCGAACGCGAGGAACGACAGCGAGACGTACGTGTCGCGGTCCATGTCGAGAGTGAGGCACGGGGTGGGTAAGTGGTTACGGGTTCGACGCCTCCGGACGGGACCGACCGCCTCAGAGTTCGAGGCGCTCGTGAATCGGCCCCTCACGCTCGCTCAGGTGCTGCGGCGTCCGGTCGTTCGCCACCGCGAGCAGTTCCGCGACGATGCTGTAGGCGATCTGGTAGGGGCTGTCGCCGCCGAGGTTCAGGCCCACGGGCGTGTGGATGCGGTCGAGGTCCGACTGCTCGACAGTCACGCCCTCGTCCGCGAAGTCGTCGAGCATCTGCTCGAAGCGCTCGCGTGGCCCCATCAGTCCGACGTAGGGGACGGGCGTCGAGAGCAGGCCGTCGAGGGTCATCCGGTCGTCGAGGAAGTTGTGGGTCATGACGACGACGTAGGTGTCGTCGTCGAAGTCCACGAGGTCGGCGGCGTCGCGGGCCGACCCCGAGACGACCTCGTCGGCCCGTGGGAAGTCCTCCGGGGCCGAGCGTGCGCCCCGGTAGGAGACGACGGTGACGTGGAAGTCGACGAGTTTCGCGAGTTCGACGACGGGTGCGACGTCGTGGCCGGAGCCGAAAACGACGAGGTTCGGCGGAGCCTGCACGCCGTCGACGAACACCTCGGCGGTCCGGCCCTCGCCCTCGACGCGGACGGTATCGGCCTTCCCCTCGGCGACCAGCGTCTCGGTCACGTCCTCGAGGTCCGCAAGCACCCAGTCCGGCAGGTCGCCGTCTGCGAAGCCCTCGCCGGGGTCGTAGCAGGTTCGAGCCCCGGTCGCCACGTCGCCACCGACGGCGGTCACGACGCCGACGTCGTCGCCGCGTTCGACGGCGTCGACGACCGGTCGGTACGAGTCGTCGAGGGGTTCGAGCAGGACCGTGACGACGCCGTTACAGCCGACGCCCATGCCCCAGACGTCGTCGTCGCCGGTCAGGTCCCACGTCTCGACGCGCGGTTCGCCGTCGTCCAGGACCTCCAGTGCGAGCTGGCGGACCTCGTCTTCCACGCATCCGGCGGTGATGCTCCCGGCCCCGACGCCCGCCGGGTCGACGAGCATCTTCGCGCCGGGGCGGCGGTAGGCGCTCCCGTCGACGTCGACGACGGTCGCCAGTACTGCCTCAGTTCTCTCGTCGAGTGCGGTTCGCACGCGGTCGAACACGTCCGTCTCCGGGACGCTCCAGTCGTTCTCGTTCATGGTAAATCACTAGTGGTCGTTGGAATCGCAGACAGATGAATGCTCACGTCGTTCCGGGCCGTCGTGGGTCGTACTCGTAGCCGATGTGACCGCCGGTGCCGTGGTGGGCGAGCTGGCGAGCGAGTTCGGCCAAGTCGGCCGGGCCGGAGAACGCGAACAGGCCGTCGACGAACGGTCTGGCGGCGGCCATCCCCCGTGCGGTGGGTTCGTACGACGGCGACGCCGCAAGCGGGTTGAGCCAGATGACCCCGGCGGAACGCCGGGCCAGCCACGCTAGCTCGCGTTCCAGCAGGGAGACGTCGCCCATCTCCAGCCCGTCGCTGACGACGAAGGTGACCGTCCGGTGGTCGACGGCGTCCGGCGCGTCCTCGCGCAGTTCCGCCAGCGAGTCGCCGATTCGCGTGCCGCCGCCCCACTCGGCCTCGGCCCGTTCCAGCGCGTCGAGCGCGGCCGACGGCGTCGGTTCGTCGAACGCGGTGCTCACCTCGCGCAGGTGCTCGTCGAAGAAGAACACCCGGGCGTCGCGCCACTCGGTGCGGGCGCGTCGGAGTACGTCGAGCAGGAAGCCCCGGTCCACGGTGTCGAGGACGGACCGGCTCACGTCGACGAGCCAGAGGGCACGCACCGCGGTTCGCTTGCGGTCGCGCTCCGGCACGGAGACGACGGTGCCACCGGTCCCGAAACTCGACCTGAGCGCGCGTCGCGCGTCGGTCTGCCCGACGCCGCGCCGGGTCCAACGCCGCCCCCGGAGAGCGGCGAGTTCGCGCGTCAGGTCCTCGAACGCCGTCGCGAGCGTCTCGTCCGGGGAGACCATCGCGTCCGTGACCGGACCGGGCGACCCGGTCGGACTGTACAGTGCCGTCTCGGTCGTCTCACCGTCCGCACCGTCGCCTCCCTCGCTGACGAGCGCGCCGAGCGATTCCGAGTCGGTCCAGTTCGAACCGCCGTCGCTCGCTCCGGTGTCCCCGCCGGTCGTCGACTGGGCGTCGGCGTCACCGGCATCCGTCACCGGTTCGCCAGCGATGGGTGCCAGGCCGCCCTCCGGACCGCCCTCGCGGCGGGGGGCCGCCCCCTCGCCGCCCAGGCCGGCGGTGACCCGTCGCCAGAACTCGGGGAACTGGCGGTCGAACGTCGCGAGGTCCGCCGGGTTCGACACCAGACAGGCCCTGACCGCGGCACGGGCGCGGTCCTCGTCGTCGAAGCCGACCACGACGAGCGCCCGGGCGGCCGTCGTCGCCGCGTTCCCGGGCACCGCCGCGCCCGCCCGGCGGAGCGCCCGCACGAACCGGACGAGTTCGTCGCGGACGTGTTCGCTGGCGGCCGCGACGCGGTCGGCGTCGACGCCGTCCTCGACACCGCCGCCGCCGTCCCCGACCATCAGTCGGCCTCACCCCGGGCCGCCGCCGCGGCCTCGACGAGTGCGTCGAGCAGGTCGTCGTCGACCCGTTCGACGTCCTCCACCTCCTTCAGCAGGCACCCGAGCGTGTTGCGGACCTCCTCGCGTTCGAGGGGGTCCGACCGGTCGGCCGCCTCCCGGAGGGACACGATCGCCTGCCCCCAGTCGATGGTCTCGGCCGCCCCCGGCGGCTTCCGGAGGGGTTCTTCCCGGAGGCGGGCGACGAGTCCACACAGTTCCGCGGCGACGGCCGCGTCGAGTTCCGGCACCTTCCGTTCGAGGATAGCCCGTTCCTTCTCGAACGACGGCGGGGAGACGTGCAGGTAGAGACACCGGCGCTTGAGCGCGTCGCTCAGGGGTCGCGTCCGGTTCGACGTGATGACGACCACCGGCGGGGTCTCGGCCCGGATGGTGCCGAGTTCCGGCACAGTCACCTGGAAGTCGCTCAGCACCTCCAGCAGGAGCGCCTCGAACTCCTCGTCGGCGCGGTCCACCTCGTCGACGAGGAGGACCCGCGGACGCTCGCCCCGGAGTGCCCGCAGGAGCGGTCGCTCCAGCAGGTACGGTTCGTCGAACACCGACTCTCCGTCGACGCCCTCGCCCGCCTGGACGGCGAGCAGTTGCTTCGTGTAGTTCCACTCGTACAGGGCGTTCTCGGCGGTCAGTCCCTCGTAACACTGCAACCGGACGAGGTCGGCGTCGAACCCCTTCGCGAGCACCTTCGCGAGTTCCGTCTTGCCCGCGCCGGGTTCGCCCTCGACGAGCAGGGGGCGGCCCAGTCGCAGTGCGAGCAGCACCGTCGTCACTATGTCGTCCTCCGCGACGTAGTCCTGGGCGTCGAACGCGGCCCTGAGGTCGTCTTCGGTCACGTCGGCGAACGCGTCGTCTCGTTCCTCGCTCATGGGTTGGTAGTGGGTGTAGGCACGGGAAAGTTGAAGGGTGGTGGCAGGAGGTTCCTCGATGCGACGACCGGCGCCGTGGCGGTGGTCCCGCCACGCGTTCGCCGGTCAGTCGGCCGCGGCCGGTGCCGACGCGCGGTCCATCGCGCGCTCCAGCGACCGCTTCGTGTAGACCTCCAGGAGTTGCTCGCGGAACTCGGCCGACGCCTGCAGGTCGGACATCATCATGTCGGTGTCCAGTCCCTCGGCAGCGCGGGCCGCCGCCGCGTCGATGGCGTCCTCGGAGAGGGACGAACCGGCCAGTTCGTCCTCGACGCCCTCGAGTCGGACGCCGTGGTCCATCGCGCCGTTCGCACCGACGCGGATGGACTCCACCGACCGTCCGTCGGTCGAGACCAGGGTCGCCACGCCGACCATGGCGTACCCGGACGACGGCGACGGCTTCTTGGCGTACGCCCCGACGCCGCCGTCCGCCGACGGCACCTCGACGCGCGTCACGAGTTCGTCCTGCCCCACGTCGGTCGCGTACATGCCGAAGAAGAAGTCCTCGACGGAGATACGTCGTTCGCCGTCGGGTCCCTCCACGACGACGGTCGCGTCGGAGGCCAGCGCGGCCCCTGGCAGGTCAGACGCCGGGTCGGCGTGGGCGAGGTTCCCCCCGACCGTGCCACGGTTGCGGACCTGCGTGTCCCCGACCTGTCGCACGGCGTGGTAGAGCGCCGGCGCGTGCTCCTCGGTCCCGTCGGCCTCGACGAACTCGCTGTAGGTCGTCATCGCCCCGACGTGGACCGTCTCGTCCTCGACGGTGACGCCCCGCAACGCGTCGATGCCGCTGATGTCGACGAGGACGTCCGGACTCGACAGGCCGCTCTTCATGGTCGGCAGGAGGCTGTGTCCGCCCGCCAGCAGTTCCGTCTCCTCCATCGAGTGCGCTTCCAGCAGGTCGATGGCCTCGGTCACGCTCTCGGCCTCGTAGTAGTCGAACTCGTCGGGGAACATCACTCCTCACCTCCGTTCCTCGCGTCGGCGTCACCGTCGGTCCCGCCGCCGTCTGCCGTCGCGTTCGCCTGGACGGTCTTCCAGACCGTCTCGGCGGTCATAGGCATCTCCACGTGGTCGACGCCGAAGGGGTCGAGGGCGTCCGAGACCGCGTTGACGATGGCCTGCGGGGCCGCGATGGTCCCCGCCTCGCCGACGCCTTTCACCCCGAGGGGGTTGTGCGGACTCGGCGTCACCGTCGAATCCGTCTCCATCTCCGGGATGTGCTCGGCCTTCGGGACCGCGTAGTCCTGCATCGACCCGGTGACGAGCGTACCGTTCTCGTCGTACTCGGCCCCCTCGTAGATGGCCTGGCCGACGCCCTGTGCGATGCCGCCGTGTATCTGGCCCTCGACTATCTTCGGGTTTATCTGGTTGCCGACGTCGTCGACGGCGACGTACTTCTCGAACGATATCTCGCCCGAGTCGGGGTCGACCTCGACGACGGCGACGTGGGTCCCGAACGGGAACACGAAGTTCTCCGGGTCGTAGAACGACGTCGCCTCGAGTCCGGGTTCGATGTCCTCGGGCATGTCGTGGGCGAGGTACGCCTGCTGGGCGACGTTCTTGATTCCCATGGAGCGCTCCGGCGCACCGGCGACGCTGAACTTCCCGGCGTCGAACTCCACGTCGTCCGGGTCGGCCTCTAGCTGGTGGGCGGCGATGGTCTTCGCCTTGTCGACGACCTTCCGGGCGCTCTTGACGAGCGAACTGCCGCCGACCGCGGCCGACCGGGACCCGTAGGTCCCCATGCCCTGTGGAATCTCGTCGGTGTCGCCCTCGACGATCTCCACGTCGTCGTAGGGGATGCCGAGTTCGTTGGCGATTATCTGGGCGTAGGTCGTGTCGTGACCCTGTCCGTGGCCGGACGTCCCGCAGTAGGCAGTCACCGTGCCCGACGGGTGGAACCGGACCAGGCTGGACTCCCAGAGGCCGGCCTGGGCACCGAGTTGTCCGGCGAGTTCCGACGGCGCAAGCCCGCAGGCCTCGATGTAGCTGGAGAATCCGATGCCGAGGTAGCGCCCCTCGTCACGGGCGGCCTCCTGGCGCTCGCGGAACTCGTCGTAGTCGACCAGGTCGAGCGCCCTGTCCAGTGGCTTCTCGTAGTCCCCGCTGTCGTAGACGACGGCGACCTGCGTCTCGTAGGGGAAGGCGTCCTCCGGGACGAAGTTCTGCCGCCGGAACTCCGCCGGGTCCATCCCCATCTCCTTCGCGCCGAGGTGGACCAGTCGTTCGACGAGGAACGACGCCTCGGGTCGGCCCGCACCGCGGTAGGCGTCGACGGGCGGGACGTTCGTGTACGCGCCCGTCACGTGGCCGTAGATGGCAGGGATGTCGTACTGGCCGGACAGGAGCGTCCCGTACAGGTACGTCGGGACCGCGGGTGCGAACGTCGAGAGGTACGAACCGAGGTTGGCCTTCGTGTCCACACGGAGGCCCGTGATGTTGCCGTCGTCGTCCATCGCGAGTTCGGCCTCGGTCCGGTGTCCGCGTCCGGGCGCGTCGGTCTGGTACGTCTCCGACCGCGTCGCAGTCCACTTCACCGGGCGTTCGAGCGCCTTCGAGCACCACGCGACGAGCGCCTCGTCGGCGTAGTGGTGTATCTTGCTCCCGAACCCGCCGCCGACGTCGGGTGCCTTGACCCGGAGTTTGTGTTCCGGGTGACCGATGACGCCCGCCATGAGCAGGCGGTGCAGGTGCGGGTTCTGCGAGGTCATGAAGACGTCCAGTTCGTTCGACCCGGGGTCGTAGTCCGCGACTGCGGCCCGCGGTTCCATCGCGTTGGCGATGAGCAACTGGTTCTCCAGGTCGATGCTGACCGTGTTACTCGCGTCCTCGAACGCCTCGGCCGTCTTCTTCTCGTCGCCGATCTCCCAGTCGAACGCCACGTTGTGGTCGGCTTCGGAGTGGAGTTTCGGCGCGTCGCTCTTCAGCGCCTCCTCGGGGTCGGTCACGGCGTCGAGACGTTCGTAGTCCACGTCGACCTCCCCCGCGGCGTCGTGTGCGATGTACCGCTCCTCCGCGACGACGACCGCGATGGCGTCGCCCTGGTACCGCACGCGGCCGTCGGCGAGTATCGGGTGGTCGACGTTGTTCAGGCTCGGCAGGAGCCAGCCGACGGGGAGCAGGTACGGGAGGTCACCCGGCGTGTCCTCGCGGGCGAGGTCGTCGTGGGTGTAGACGGCGACCACGCCGTCCATATCCTCGGCGGCGCTCGTGTCGACGTCCTCTATCTTCGCGTGGCCGTACTGGCTGCGGACGACGGCCATGTGGAGCATTCGCTGCATCTGGATGTCGTCGGTGTACTCGGCGTTCCCCGTGATGAGCGACCGGTCCTCCCGGCGTTCGATGGCGGACCCGAGGATGTCGGCCGCGCTCACCTCGTCGGGGTCGAGCGACTCGACGGTCATTCGCCCTCACCCCCCTGTTCGACGCCGCCGTCGGTCAGCGTCTCGTCGTCGCCGTCGCCGCCGTCGGCGACCGCCCTGTGGTCGGTGTCGAGTTCCTGGGCGGCGTTCTGGACGGCGTTGACGATGTTCTGGTAGCCGGTGCACCGGCAGAGGTTGCCCTCCAGTCCCTCGCGTATCTCCTCGCGCGACGGGTCCGGGTTCTCCTCCAGCACGTCGATGGCGGTCATCATCATGCCCGGCGTGCAGTACCCGCACTGTAGGCCGTGTTCCTCCTGGAAGCCCTGCTGGATGGGGTGGTACTCCCCGTCCTCGGCCAGTCCCTCGACCGTCTCTATCTCCGCGCCGTCGGCCTGCACGGCGAGACTCGTACACGATTTGACCGCCTCGCCGTCGATTCGGACGGTACAGGCACCACAGAGGCTGCTCTCGCAGCCAACGTTCGTCCCGGTGTACCCGAGTTCGTCCCGGAGTGCGTGTACCAGTAGCGTCCGTGCCTCGACCGTCAGGTCGTGCGATTCGCCGTTCACCGTCAGTGTGATGTCGTGTTCAGTCATTCTGCGTCGTTCGATTTCGACCGGCCCAGTACGCGGTCGACCAGGCTCCGGTCGTCACTGCTCGTTTCGTCCGCCTCGGACGGCGATACCTCGTCGACGCTGAGTTCGTCGAGGCGGTCCTGTACCGACGAGAAGAAGCGCTTGACGATGCGGTTGGCCACCGGGTTGATGACGCGCTGTCCCATCCCGGCGACCCGGCCGAACACGTCGGCGTCCGTCTCCCAGTCGACCACGACACCCCCGTCGTCCGTCTCCGAGAGTTCCATCCCCGAGGTCATCTCGAACGAACTGTCCCCGGAACTCCCCTCGCCGGAGGCGTACATCCGTGGTCGCTCCCGTTCGTCGATGGTCACGACGGTCTCGAACGTCGGGTTCACCGGTCCGACGCTCACCTGCAACAGGGCGGCGTAGGACCTCCCCTCCTCGAAGGCCCGGGCGGCGATGACCTCCGGGTCGTCGGTCAGTTTGCGGTCCTCCGCCTCCGCCCGTTCTCGTAACTCGTCGAAGTCCACGTCGTCCGGGTCCTCGACGTCCAGCAGGAACTTGCAACCCGGTAACGACTCCGCGACGAGAACCGGGTCCGAGAGCGCGAGCCATACATCGTCGACGGTCGTCTCTTCGAGTTCGAATGTCCCACTGAATTCCATGTGTCTGTGGTCACCTGCCGACAGAGCGTGTCACGCTCTCCCATGTTATTCGATAGACTATACCAGTAAAAGCATTTACCCTGGACGCACCGCTGCGTGGACCCTGCCCCCGGAGATACCGGCAGTCTGTGGGGGAGAGCGTCGTACCGGTCGTCTCAGTCTGACCGGCCGCCCTCGATGGCGCCCCGGCGTGCGATGGCCTCCTCGAAGAAGGACTCCGGCAGTTCGTCGATGTCGCCAACCTGGACTCGCCAGAGGTTCGCGTACAGGCCGTCGAGCGCCAGCAGTTCGTCGTGGGTCCCCCGTTCGACGATGCGGCCACCTTCGAGGACGAGGACCGCGTCGGCGTCCTTCACGGTCGAGAGTCGGTGGGCGATGGCGACCGTCGTCCGGTCAGCCGCGAGTTTCCGGAGGCTTCGCTGGATGATGGCCTCCGTCTCGGTGTCGACGTGGCTCGTCGCCTCGTCCAGCACCAGTATCTCCGGGTCCTTGAGGAACGTCCGGGCGAGAGCGATGCGCTGACGCTGGCCGCCCGAGAGCCGTACGCCGCGTTCGCCGACTATCGTGTCGTAGCCGTCGGGGAGGTTCTCGACGAACTCGTGGGCGGCCGCCCGGCGGGTCGCCGCCTCTACCTCCTCGTCCGTCGCGTCGAAGGTGCCGTAGGCGACGTTCTCGCGGACGGTCCCGTAGAAGAGGAACGGGTCCTGTGAGACGTACCCGACGGTCCGGCGGAGGCTGGCGAGGGAGACGTCCCGAACGTCCTGTCCGTCGACGCGTATCGTCCCGTCGTCCGGGTCGTAGAGGCGCACGAGCAACTTCACGAGCGTCGACTTCCCGCTCCCCGTCGGACCGACGATGCCGACGGTCTCTCCCGGGTCCACGGAGAAGGAGACGTCCTGCAGGACGGGGGTCGAGTCGTCGCTCTGCCGGTCCGTCTCGTAGTCGTCCGTCTCGTAGTCGAACGTAACCCCGTCGTAGTCGATGCGCCCGGTCACGTCCGACAGCGTGACTGCGTCCGGTCGGTCGCGTATCTCCCCTTCGGTGTTCAACAGGCCGTAGACCCTGTCGCTCGACGCCCTCGCACGCTGGTAACTGTTGACTATCTGGCCGAACTGGGCGAGGGGCCAGACGAACTGCTGGGTGTAGAGCATGAACGTGACGAACTCGCCGGCCGAGACGGTGCCCGAGAACGGCGACGGTGGCCCGTTCAGCACCCAGAACGCGCCCACAGCGAACGTGAGTGCGAAGCTCAGCCCGGAGATGAGCGAGAGCCCCGGGAAGAAGGTGATGCGCGTTCTGATGGCGTCCCAGTTCGCGTCGAGGTACGACCGCGACGCCTCGCGGACCCGGCCGGCCTCGTACGACTCGGCGTGTTCGGTCTTGATGACCTCGATGCCACCGACGTTGTTCTCCAGTCGCGCGTTCAGGTCGCCCACGCGTGCCCGCATCAGGGCGTACTTCGGCTGGACTCGCCGGACGAACGTCACCGTGAACGCGACGAGGACCGGCACCGCGAGGAGGGAGACGAGCGCGAGCCCAGGGTTCAACGCGACCATGACGGACCCCACGCCGAGGACGAGTGCGAGCAGGCGAAGCGTCGACCCGACGCCGTCGGTCAGGAACGACTCCAGCTGGTTGACGTCGTTGTTCAGCACCGCCAGGAGTTCGCCGGTCCGGGCACGGTCGAAGAAGGCGCGGTCGAGGACCTGCAACCGCTCGTACGCGTCGACCCTGAGTTCGTGCTGGATGTTCTGGGCGAACCGGTTCCAGCCGTAGCCCTGTGCCCACGAGGCCACTGCCCCCACGAACGTGGTGGCGACGAGGAGACCGACGACCAGCCAGAGCTGTCCGGTTCCGGTCGCCGGAATCGCCGTCTCGGGCACCAGCGGGAGTCGGAACGGCCGCGTCCCGAGCAACACGGCGTCGATGGCGAGGCCCAGCAGGAGCGGTGGGACGAGGCCCGCCGCCCGTGCGACCAGCGTCATCACGGTACCGAGGACGGCGAAGCCGACGTTCTCGCTGCCGTACTCCCCGTAGAGCCGCCACATCGATGCACCGTCGACCGCGAAGTCCGGCCGCACCTCGACGTCGTCGCTCGACATTCGCCCATACTACGGTTCCTGCGAGGAAATACCGACCGGTCAGTCGGGCTACCGGTCCCGGACGGCCGGAGAGCGGGTGAACGGGCCGCCACGATAACCTGGCCTTTCCGTCGGAACGCACCGCGACCTTGCCACCGAAAGCGTGTCCCCGGGGCCAGATTGCCGTCGTTACCCGGCCCCGGGGAGACCGGGGGGCGAATAACTCGTTTATAACTAATCTACCGAGGCACCTTCGTTCCTGTATGACACTTGAACCGAACGTCGTGCTACAGGCGGGCATCCAGGAAGGCTTCGAGGAGATGGTCGGAGGCCTCATCGCGTTCGCTCCACGGGCCATCGGGGCACTCATCATCCTCCTCGTCGGCTGGTTGATCGGTCGCCTCGTCGGGAGGGGCGTCTCTCGCCTCGCCGATGGGGTCGAACTCGACCAGATGGTGCTTCGAACGCCGCTCGGGCGGATGCTCGGCGGGACGGAGCAGGCGGTGTCGCGCGCGTTCGGGCGCATCACTGCGTGGTTCGTCTACGCGCTGGCCATCCTCGCCGCGGCGGACGTGCTCGCTATCGAACTCCTCTCCGAGTGGATTTCGGCAGCCGTGTCGTACCTGCCGGCGTTGGTCGCTGGCCTGCTGATAATCGTCCTCGGGTTCGTTGTCGCTGACTTCATCGCCGACGCCATCGCACGTACCGAGACCGTCACGAGTGCCAGGTACACCAACGTCTTCGCCGACGGGACCCGCATCCTGCTGTACTTCGTCGTCGTCGTGATGGGCCTCGACACGATGGGCGTCGACGTCGGCATCCTGTTCACGTTCGCCGAGGCCGCCGCGTTCGGCGTCGCGGCCGGCATCGCCCTGGCCATCGGCATCGCGTTCGGCTGGGGAGGCAAGGACTACGTGGCGAACAACATCAACGACTGGGTCGGTCGCGGTCCCGCCCCGGTGAGCGCGGGTGGTGGCGCGACGGACGGCGGCGAGGACTGGGAGACCGCCGACGTCGACGACCCTCCGGCGGACGAGACGGACCCGACGACGACGGACGAGACGGACCCGACCACGACGGACGAGACGCACTCGACCGACCGGCCGGGAGACAGGACGTCGGACGAGGACGACCAGTAAGCGTCGAGTCGCTTCTTTCGCGGTGAGTCTCGGCTGTATAAACACGGGTGCGGGAGCGCGCTCGCTTCGGACTCAGCCGGGGAACCGCAGCGCGACGCTGTACATCCTGCCGGCGGACTCTGCCCCGATTCGGGCCGCGACACGTTCGGCTTCCTCCACCAGGCAGTCGCCGCTGTCGTCCGGCAGTCCGGCGGCGAGCGAACGCACCACGTCGGCGTGTGCGTCGAGGTGGCTCGCGGTCCACGGGACCGGGTCGAGGAGGGTCCGTTCCCGGTCGAACTCCCACCCGTATCCCGCGAACAGTCGTCGGAGGACGGCCGACGGGTAGAACGTCAGGGCCGGTCGCTGTGCGGCCAGTTCGCTCGCTGCGTTCTCGACGGCGAAGAGGTCGCGGACCTCGGCGTCGTCGGGCAAGGGGGCGTAGTCGTCCACGACGAGGTGACAGCCGGGAGCCGCGACTCGCGTCAACTCCGCCGCGATGGCGGGGAGCGACGACGGCGGGACGACGTTGAACAGGCCGTGGGCGGTGACGACCTCGAACGAGTCGGCCGCCATCGGGACTGCTCGCAGGTCGGCCTCCAGGACCGCGGCACGGCCGGCCTCGTTCAGGGCGACGCGCTCTCGCACAGTGGTCGCGTGGTCGCGGTCGTTCGTGACCGCGTAGACGCGACTCGCGCCGGCGGCGAGGAGTCCAGCGGTCGCGTTTCCGACCCCGGCCCCGGCTTCCAGACAGACGGCCCCCGCTACCGGTCGGTCTTCGAGCGCGGCCGTGACGGTCTCTGGGACGTCCATCCTGGGTTCCGGTTCCGTCAGTGGTGCAGTTGCTCGGGGACCGGACTCTCGTCGTGGCGCAATCGCTCGACGAGCGACCGCTGGGCGGCGTCGTCCATCCCGTCGAACCGGTCGGCGGCGTCGAGGACCATCGCGACGAGTTTCGGGTCGCCCGGACTGACGACGCTCGTCAGTCCCTGTGCCGCCGCGAAGTCGAACCGCTCTGCGATCTCGTCGGGCGTGTCGACCGGCCGGTACCAGTTCGCGTAGGGGCGGTCCTCCTCGGGCAGTTCGTCCGTCGAGGGCCACCGCCCCTTCGCGAACGCCTTGATGCCGAGCGTGCCGATGCCTTCCTCGTTCGCACGTTCGAGGACCGCCTCGTAGTCGTACTTCTCGTCGTCCTTCCCGACGACGACCGGGTTCATCGGGACCATCACCGACTCCAGGTCGTCGATGCGGTCGATGGCGTCCAGGATGAGCTGCGGGTTCCCGTGACTCGTCAATCCGATGTGGTCGACCTTGCCCTCCGCTTTCGCGTCCCGGATGGCCTCCAGCGCGCCGCCGTCGCCCGTGATGGTCTCCAGTTCGTGGTCGTACTCCAGCCCGTGTATCTGGTAGAGGTCGATGGTGTCGACGCCGAGACGGGTGAGCGACCGCTCCAGTTTCCGTCTCGCTCCGTCGTACTCGCGTTCCTGGGTCTTGCACCCGAGGAAGATGTCCTCGCGGTGCTGGCGGAGCTTCGGCCCCAGTTTGAGTTCGGCGTCCCCGTACGTCGGGGCGACGTCGAAGTGGTTGACTCCGTGGTCGAGCACGAGTTCGACCAGATGGTCCGCGCCCTCCTGTTCGAGCCAGTTGAGTGCGATGGCGCCGAACGTCGTGACGGTGCTATCGTGACCGGTCGTTCCCAGCGTGCGCGTCTCCATAGCGCCGACTTCACCACACACCCACAAAATAGCTCGTGCCCTGGCTTCGTCGCGCCCCTGTCTCGTACTATCGACCGCCTTGCCCCGGCGGCCGCGTTGCTCAGGTCGTCGAGTACTTGCCGTCGGCGTTACTCGGGCTGGCCGGCCGTTTCTCACCCGACGAGACCGTAGGTCGGCGTTTATCGTGTCATCGAACGCATACACCAGTATGGAAGAAGTGAAGAAACTGTACCTCGCGAAGTGGGAGACCCGGTTCGGCGCGTGGCTGATAGACGTCGTCCTCGTGAGCGTCCTCCTCGGACTTTTCGACGACGTGCTCACCGGCCTCCCGTCGGTGCTGTCCGTCCAGGTCGGCACCGTCGGCGGCCTGAGCACCTTCGTCGGGGCCAACGGTCTCGCACTGTTCGCCTACTGGACGCTCACCGAGGGCATCTGGGGACAGTCGGCCGGGAAGGCGGTCCTGAACCTGCGCGTGACCGACCGACGCGGGGAGCACGCCGAGTTCCTCCCCGTCGCGGTGCAGGCGTTCGGGAAGGCGTTCTTCCTCCCCCTGGACTGTCTCGTCGGGTGGCTGGCGATGCCGGGAACGAAACGTCGCCTTACCAACCGCCTCTCGAACACCATCGTCGTACAGGTGCCCACCGAGGACCCGGACGGGGTCGAGTACGTGATACCCGAGGAGTGAGTCGTCAGTCCCAGTCGGCGTTCCGCCCTTCGAGGAACGCGTTCACGCCCTCCTCGTGCTCGTCGGACATGTACGCCTGCACCTGCATCATGTTCTCGTAGTCCAGCGCCTTCCGCCAGTCGTTGTCGAGGTTCTCGTGGATGGCCTGCTTGGTCATCCCGATGGTCCGCGTCGGCCGGCGCGAGAGTACGTCGAGCAGTTCGTCGACGCGGTCGTCCAGTTCGGTCGCCGGCACGGCGTCGTTGACCAGTCCCATCTCGGCCGCCTCCTCGCCGTCGAAGAACTCGCCGGTGAGGGTGAGTCGTTTCGCCGTCCGCAGACCGACCAGTCGCGGCAGGGTGAACGTCGCCGCCGTGTCGGGGATGAGCCCCACGCGGATGAACGCACACGAGAACGTCGCCTCGGGGACCGTGTACGCGAAGTCCGACGCCGCGACCAGCGCCAGTCCCGCACCCACGCAGTCGCCGTTGATCTTCGCCACGATGGGGACGTCGCAGTTCAGCATCTCGGCGGCGGCCCTGTTGAACGTCTCCGCGACGCGCTCGTACGCCTCCCGGGGTCCCTCCTCGCGTTCCTTCATCGCCTGGATGTCACCGCCAGCCGAGAACGCAGGGTCCTCGCCCGTGATGACCACCGCGTCGTGTTCCACCGGGTCCGCTCCGGCCACGGCGTCGGCCAGTTCCGTGGCGACCTCGAGGTTCATCGCGTTCATGACGTTCGGCCGGTCGAACGTGACGGTCCGATAGCCGTCTTCGTCGGTGATGCGCATACTCCGTGCAACTTTGCATGGGTGCTTAATTGTTCGTCTCACCGCCGGTCGGTGCCGTCGGGATTTTTATGTGACTGGACCGAACGGCGAGACGAGTATGAATCCGCTGAAGCCGCCGTGCCTGCGAAAGAACCGGCACGCCAAGGAGGGAGCGAAGAAGGGGGCAGAGGTCGGTGCAGCCATCGGGAGTCCGCTCGGCCCGCTCGGGTCCGGTATCGGCGCAGGGATGGGTGCGGCGAGCGGTCACATCGCCGGGTCGGTCCGGGACAGCGTCGAGAACGTCTTCAAACCGTTCTGAAGCGTTCGCACGGCTTGACAAGGTTCAAACCCCCCGGACGATTTCGTGTCCGTATGGACACGTACGAGTTGATGACCCGGAACACGGACGAGGTCATCACCGAGTCGGAGGTGCGCGAACTGGCCGAGGACCCCGAGGGGAAACGGGTGTACGTCGGCTACGAGCCGTCCGGTGTCCTCCACATCGGTCACCTCCTCACCGCGAACAAGCTCATCGACCTGCAGGAGGCGGGGATGGACGTCGTCGTCCTCCTCGCGGACGTCCACGCCTACCTCAACGGGAAGGGCACGTTCGAGGAGATCCGCGAGACGGCCGAACGGATGCAGGCGCAGTTCCTCGCCTACGGCCTCGACGAGGACCGGACCGAGTTCGTCTACGGGAGCGACTTCGAACTCGACGAGGACTACGTGCTGGACCTGCACGAACTCGAACTCGAGACCAGCCTCAACCGCGCCCAGCGAGCCATGGCCGAACTCCAGTCCGGCGAGACGGCGAAGGTGAGCCACGTCGTCTACCCGCTGATGCAGGCACTGGACATCGAGTACCTCGACCTGGACCTCGCCATCGGCGGGATGGACCAGCGCAAGGTACACATGCTCCACCGGGAGGAACTCCCCTCGCTCGGGTACGAGGCGCGCCCGTGTCTCCACACGCCCATCCTCGCCGACCTGACGACCGGCGTCGGAAAGATGTCCTCCAGCCAGGGCGTCACCATCTCGATGGAGGACTCGACGGAGGACATCCAGACGAAAGTCAACAAGGCGTACTGCCCACCGACGGCCGACCCGGAACCGGACGAGGACGGGACCGACCGCCACAACCCCGTCCTGGAACTGTTCCACTACCACGTGTTCCCCCGGTTCGAATCCGTCACGGTCGAGCGCCCCGAGAAGTACGGCGGCGACCTCGTCTACGACTCCTACGACGACCTGGCGGCCGACCTCGAATCGGGCGAACTCCACCCCCAGGACGCGAAGAACACGCTCGCGAGCTACCTCGACGAACTCGTCGCACCGGGACGGGAGAAGCTCGAAGAACTCCGGGCCTGACGCGCTACGCGACTCGTCCCACGCTCCGACCGTGCCGGCCCGGCGCGGGACGTCGAATCCGTGCGGTTTCAAGGCGCGGACCCTGCTATACTGAGCCATGAACGAGACGCGACGGGCGGTCCTCGACGCGCTCGCGGCCGGACCCGTCGGCGGGCCGGAACTGGCCGACCGACTCGGGGTATCGCGGGCGGCCGTCTGGAAGCACGTCGAGGGCATCCGCGAGGCTGGCTTCGACGTCGAGAGCGACGACGACGGCTATCGGTTGACGAGCATCCCGGACTACGGCGGCCTGGCGGTGGAGTTCGGCCTCGACGCCCCCTACACCGTCGAGTACCACGATACCATCGCCTCGACGAACGACCGGGCGAGGGAACTCGCCGCCGACGGTGCGACGGACGTGGTGGTGGTCGCCGGCGAACAGACCGGCGGTCGGGGGAGACTCGACCGTCAGTGGGCCGCCCCGGCCGGCGGCATCTACGCTTCCGTCCTGACCAGGCCGACGCTCCCGCCTGCCCAGGTGCCGCTGGCGACGCTGGCGGCCGCAGTCGCCGTCACGCGCGCCGCCCGCGAGGCCGGCGTCGACGCTGGCATCAAGTGGCCGAACGACGTCCTCGTGAACGAGGACGGGTCCCGGAAACTGGCCGGCATCCTCACCGAGATGGAGGGCGAGGCGGACCGCGTCTCCTGGCTCGTCGTCGGAATCGGCGTCAACGCGAACGTCGACGCCGACGCACTCCCGCCGACGGCGACGAGCATCCGCGAACAGGTCGGCGACGTGGACCGGCGTGCGTTCCTCCAGCGCGTCCTCGAGGAGTATCACGACCTCGTGGGCGACCCGGACGCGATTCTGCCCGCCTGGCGCGAGCACGCACTCACGCTCGGCCGCCGCGTCCGCGTGGAGACGCCGTCGGGCGACGTCGTCGGCGAGGCGGTCGACGTCGAGTTCCCCGGCACGCTCGTCGTCGAGACCGACGACGGGCGGGTTCGCGTGAGTGCGGGTGACTGCGAACACCTCCGGCCGACGGAGCCTTGAGCAGCGGTCACCGGAAGAGGATGGCAGCAGCCAGCGGTGTGGACGCGACGAGTCCGAGGAGGGCCAGCCAGGGGGCGTAGAGCGCGAACGCTGCGTTGATGAACACGATGACGACGACGGCGACCACGCGGTCACCGAGGGTCATCGTCGCCCGCCGGTTCGGCTTCCGGAGTCGGACCATCGGACTCACGAGGAGACCTGCACCGTCAGCACGGGAACTTCCGACGAGCGCACGACGCGCTCGGCCACGCTCCCGAGCAGCAGTCGGTCGATGCCGCCACGCCCGTGGGTGCCCATCACGACGAGGTCACAGTCGTTCGACTCGGCGTAGCGGACGATCTCCTTCGCCGGCGTTCCTTCGAGCAACGCCGTCTCGACCTGGATGTCGGACTCGGTCCCGAGGTCACGGACGCGTCGCAGGGCCGCCTCGCCCTCGGTCTCCAGCATCTCGTGGAGGCCCTCCCACGCGGTCTCCATCGGGACGCCGCCGTAACTGGCCGAGTCGACGACGTAGACGGCGTACAGGGTCGCATCGTGTGTGACCGCCAGGTCGATGGCGTGCTCGACGGCACGCTCGACGCCCTCGGAGCCGTCGGTCGGTACCATGATACGGTCGTACATTTGCTATGCTTTCGCATATGTCGGCTCGTACCTTGAGTCTGCCGTCGGTTCATCGCCGTTCCGTCGGTGAGAATCGGGACTCGACGCGACTGGGGACCGTCACCGGACGACGCGGCGCACGTCGCTCGTCCCCGCGCGCCGGACGACGGCGCGGACGGGGTCACGGACGCCGGAGAGGTTGTCGGAGTCCCCGTCGAGGACGAGGAGTTTCGCCGCCCGGCCGGGTTCGATGCGACCGCAGTTCAGTCCGGCCAGGTCCGCCCCGGCGACGGTCGCCATCCGCAACACCTCCGACGCGGTCACGTCGAACAGTTTCGCGGTGAACTCCATCTCGCGGAACATCGACGGCGAGTTGAGGAAGACGTTGTCAGTTCCCAGCGAGACGGCGGTCCGGTCGAGCAGGTCACGCAGCGGCGGCAGCCCGACGTCGGTGACGAGGTTCGACCGCGGACAGACGACGACCGGTATCTCGGAGTCGGCGAGGCGATCGAGGTGCCAGGGTTCCGGCTGGACCATGTGGACGAGGAAGTCCGGGTGGAGGTCCATCGCCGCGTCGATGTCGCTGCTGTCGACCTCGCCGGCGTGGATGCCGAACAGTTTCCCGTCCCGTGCGGTGGCCGCACGCTCTATCTCGAAGTCCCCGTCGTTCGCCCCGGACGCGCCGAACCCGTCGCCGGCGCGCATGGCGTCCACGCTCCCTCGCCCGAGGACGACAGAGTCGACGGGGACGTTCTCTCCGGCGGCGCGTATCTCCCGGACGCCGTCGACGTCTCCCTCGCGGAACTCGACGTGGGCGGCGGTCCCGCTGTCGGCCATGAACTGGAGGGACCGACGCATCGCGGCGATGGTCTCCTCTCGACCGGCCGCACGGAGGAGTCGGTGCTTGAGTCCGTCCGGCGGTGCGACGAGTTCTTCGAGCGAGAGGCCGCCCCCGGCCTCCTTCGCGATGGAGTCCCCGATGTGGGTGTGGGCGTTGACGAATCCAGGCAGGACGATGTCGTCGCTCTCGACGGTCGCCTCCTCGATGGCTACGATCTCGCTGTCTTCGACGACGACGCGCCCCTCGACCGGTTCGAACTCGGAACCGACGAGGACGGTCCCCTCGACCGTCGTTGCTGTGTCGCCGGTCATAGTCAGTTCGCGTACTCGTCGAGGGTGCCCTGCAGTCCCCGGACCTCCGTGACGAGCGCACCGTCGATGGTGAGGTCGAGCGTTCGGACGGCCGCGCTACCGACGGCGTCGGCGCGTCCGTCGGGACAGTACACGCCGAGTCGCCACTGCGACTGCTGGGCGGATTGAAGCGCGTGTACGAGAGGCGACTGCTCGTCGAGTCGGCGCGCCTCGCCGCCGACGAGGACCCGCGTCGAGGACTCCGTCATCGTCGGTTCGCCCGGCACGTCGAGGACGACGTGTTCCGGGTCGACGCCTGCATCGGCGGCTATGTCGCGCTCGTACCCCCGCACGGCCTCGTGGTCTGCGTCGAGCAGGAACTCGGGGACGTCGTCGAGTTCGGCCCAGACCGCCCGCTTGAAGAGGTTGCGGTGGTCGAAGCGCCGGGCCACGTCTGCCGTCTCCCGCGTCGCCCGGAGCGCGACGAGGAAGTCAGGGTCGTCCATCCGTCGCAAGCGACCGGCGGTGAGTCCCGTCGCCGCGAGCAGGCGTTCGCCCGCCCGGCGGAGCATCGCCTTCGAGATGCGCGTGACGTGGTGGTCGTACACGGTCGGGGTCATCAGCGCGCGTGCGACGAGGAGGCTCTCGGCCGTCTGGACGTTGCCCTCCTGGAGGACGAGGTCGTCACCCTCGAAGGTGAGTTCGCGCACGAGTCGGGCGTGGTCGATGGTGCCGTACGGGACCCCCGTGTGGTGGGCGTCACGGACGAGGTAGTCCATCCGGTCCACGTCGAGTTCGCCAGAGACGAGCTGGCCGTACCTGCCGTCGCCGGCGACGAGGGCTGCGACCTCGGCAGGTGAGATGTCGTGGTCCCGGAGGACCGCCCCCACCTCGCTCTGCTCGAACAGTTCGTGGACGTCGTCGTGGTACTTGCCGGTGCGCCGGTGGGTCAGCGGTTCGAGGTTGTGGCTGAAGGGGCCGTGTCCGACGTCGTGCAACAGCGCGGCGGCACGGACCTTCTCGGCCCGTTCGCCCTCGACGTTGAGGTGGTCCAGCGCTTCGCAGGCGTTGTGGTAGACACCGAGCGAGTGCTCGAATCGCGTGTGGTTGGCAGACGGGTAGACGAGAGAGGCCGTCCCGAGCTGTTTGATATTCCGGAGCCGTTGCATCTCCGGCGTATCGAGCAGCGCCCGGGCCACGCCCTCCACCTCGATGTGGTCGTGGACGCTGTCCTTGATGGTCTTCATTGCCGCCCCGTTCGTCGCGTTCGTACAAAAGGGACCGGGTCGGTGACCGGGCTCTGGCGGCTGCTCGCCGTCGTTCGTCGTGCCAGCCGCTCGGTGACGCTGGTCGCCTTGGCAGAAACCGCGGTCTGGTGGGCGCCTGCTCGGTCCTCAGTTCGCCGCCGTGTTCTCGTACGCCTCGCCGAACGTCGACACCAACCGGTGGACGGGGAGCGAGACGCCGAATCGGCGCATCGCGACCGCCAGCGGGAGGAGCACGATGCCGAGGGCGATGCTCATCTGGTACAGTGCGAACAGGCTCGCCGCGTAGGCCCGGTCTATCATCGGACTTCAGCGGGAGGCTTGCCGTCGGTGTATATAAGCCTTCTTGCCCGAAGCGACGGTGCGAAGGCCTATCACCCCGGCGCAGTCGTGCGATTCAAATCAGGTTGTCCGTCACACAACTTCCGGCGACGTCGCGGTCGAACTATCGGTCCGCAATCCGTCTGTGATGCCCGCAATTCTCGTAACTTATGCGGATGATGTGAATCTCGTGCGCACATCCACGGCACCGACGAACCGCAAAACAAGCCTTGCTCCGGACCCTCGGAAGGAGCATGAGCAACTATCTCGTTGTGATGGAGGCTGCGTGGCTGGTCCGCGACGTCGAGAACATCGACGACGCCATCGGGGTCGCCGTCAGCGAAGCCGGGAAGCGACTCAACCAGGAGGGCAAGGACTACGTCGAGGTGAACGTGGGACTCACGAACTGCCCGGCCTGTGGCGAACCGTTCGAATCCTCCTACATCGCCGCGGACACGGCCCTCGTCGGTCTCATGCTGGAGATGGAGGTCTTCAACGCCGACAGCGAGGAACACGCCCAGCGCATCGCGAAGAGCGAGGTCGGCGGTGCGCTGCGGGACGTCCCCCTGAAGGTCGTCGAAACCATCGAACGCGAGGGCGACGCCGACGAGTAGCGTCACCCCGAAAGCTTATTTTATAACCTTTAGTTATTCACTGCTATGGAACTGCCCACTCCCGCCGACCTGCGCGAGCGCCGCAACGAACTGGGGTTGACCCAGAGCGAACTCGCGGCGGCCGCAGACGTCTCGCAACCGCTCATCGCACGCATCGAGGGGAACGACGTGGACCCGCGACTGTCGACCCTCCGGCGCATCGTCAACGCCCTCGACCAGGCCGAGGGGGACATCGTTCGCGCGGGCGACCTCATGCACGAGGAGGTCATCAGCGTCGCACCGGAGGACACCGTCAGCGACGCCGTCCAGGCGATGGAGCGCGAGGCGTACTCGCAACTCGCGGTCATCAAGGACGGCATCCCCGTCGGTAGCATCAGCCAGTCCGACCTCGTCCACGTCGACGAGGAGGCACGGGGCGAACCGGTCCGCGAGTTCATGAGCGAGTCGTTTCCCACCGTCTCGGAGGACGCCACGCTCGAAGAGGTGAGCAACCTCCTCGACCACTACAAGGCCGTGATGGTCACCGAGGGTGGCGAGACCGTCGGCATCATCACCGAGGCCGACATCGCGGCCCGACTGGGGTAGCCGACGGGCTGAGGTGTCGAGCGCGCCGCTCCGACCACCGAAAGCTATTACCCTCCGATGGTAATCGCTGGTCATGGTCTCAGATGACACCACGAAAGACGTCGCCGGGGCCGCAATCATCGTCGGGGTTCTGGTAGTGCTGTACGAACTGGCAGTCATGGGCGACCTCACGCCCGCCATCATCGGTGCGACGCTCCCGGTGCTCGGACTCGGGGCGGCGCTCGTCGTCGGGGGTGGTGCGGCACGCGCCTACGTCCTGCGGAAGGTACGGTCGTCCAGCGGCGACTCGGATTCGCCGCCCTCGAACACCTCGCGCTCAGGAGAGTGAGAGGCCGCGGATCTCGACCGAATCGCCCTCGCCGACGGTCCCGACGACTCTCCCGTCGTCGGTGGCCGCGGCCAGTGCCCCGGCCCGTTCTTCGGGCACGGCGGCGACGAACCCGGTTCCCATGTTGAACGTCCGGTACATCTCCTCGGGCGAGACGTTCCCGAGGTCCTGCACCAGTCCGAAGACGGCCTGTGCGCCGAACGGGTCGGTCACGTCGTACTCGAACTCGCCCATCCGGAGCAGGTTCGTCCACCCGCCACCGGTGACGTGTGCGGCGGCGTTGACGCCGTGTTCGCGCATCGGACCGAGCAGGTCGGTGTAGATGCGCGTCGGTTCGAGGAGCACCTCGCCGACGGTCCGGTCGGGGTCCGGCGGGAACGGGTCGTCGTAGTCGAACTCGCGCTGGACGGCGGTCCGCGCCAGCGTCAGACCGTTCGAGTGGATGCCAGACGACGGCCACGCGACGAGCGCGTCGCCGGCCCGGGCCTCGCCGTCGAACACCGCGTCCTTCGGGGCCAGTCCCGCACAGGTGCCCGCGAGGTCCAGTCCGGAGACGACGTCCGGCATGACGGCCGTCTCGCCGCCCAGCAGCGCCACGTCGGCGCGCTCTGCCGCCTCGGCGAGTCCTTCGCCCACCTGTTCGGCGAACGTCTCACTCGGTTCGTCGACGGCGAGGTAGTCGACGAACGCGACGGGTTCGACCCCGGCGGCCACGAGGTCGTTCGCGTTCATGGCCATGCAGTCGATGCCCACGGTCGAGTAGTCGCCCAGCGCCTCGGCGACGAGCAGTTTCGTCCCGACGCCGTCGGTCGCCAGCGCAAGGTACTGCTCGCCGATGTCGAGCAACCCCGCGTACTCGGTGTCGACGACGTTCCCGACGGCGTTCAACAGCGCCGCCGTCGCGGCCTCGCTCTCCTCGATGTCGACCCCCGCGTCGGCGTAGGTGAGTTCCTCGCCCTCGTCCTCGCTCATACGAGACTGGGCACCGGGAACGCGCAAAAGCCCACCGGTCTGGGGGCAATTCTAGAACGATTCTGGTCCGAGTTCGAAAAACGGTTTTACCCGCACGTCGCCTCCAGTCACCCGTAGATGGCAGACCGAACGACCCGACCCCTCGAACGAGACGTCCTCGCCGCTGTACTGGCAGGCATCGCTGCCGTCGCGGGGGCGTTCGCGGTCGCCGGCTGGTCACGCGACGCGTTCGTCGTCGCACCCGTCGACGCCGTCGTCGTCGAGAACACACCCGCACCCCTGGTCACCTTCGCCATCGAGAACCTCGGCTCGGCCGGCCACGCACTGCACGTCGGCCTCTCCGTCGCCATCGTCGTCGCCGGCCTCGGAGCAGCGACCCTGATCGCGACCCGTGCTGGCCACGCTGTCGGCGGTCTCCCGTTGACGCTCGCACTGACCGCCCTCCTCGTCTTCGGCGGCCTGTTTGTCCCGACCGGAGCGACCGGTCCGGCCCTCGTCGGTGCCGCCTCTGCCGTGGCCGTGGTCGGAATCGCGGCCGTCGCGGTCGATGGCCGCCCGTCCGTCGACGTCGACGTCGACGGGTCGACCGCGGCCGGAGGTACCGACCGGGGTCGACGCAGACTCCTCGAACTCGCCGTGGCGACGCTGGGATACGCTGGCCTGGCGACGCTCGTCGGCACTCGGACCGGGACGGAACCCGAACCGGTCCGGCGTGGACTGCCCGACGACGGCCGAATCGCCGACCTGCTCGCACTGGCGGAGACACGGACGCTCCCGATAGCCGGCCTGACGGGGCTTCTCAGCACCAACGAGGAGTTCTACGAGGTCGACATCAGCACGTTCGACCCCGACCTCGACCCCGGGGACTGGTCGCTCTCCATCACCGGACAGGTCGCCGAGGAGGTGCGCATCGACTACGACGACCTCACCGCGATGGACCCCGAACACCGGTTCGTCACGCTCCGGTGCGTCGGCGAATCGCTGAACGGACACAAGATGGACACCGCACTCTGGACCGGGGTCCCAATCCGGTCCCTCGTCGACCGGGCCGACCCCTCGGGTCGGTGTGGGTGCGTCAAGGTGTACGCCGCCGACGGCTACTACCAGGTGTTCCCGGTCGAGGCGCTCGAACGGGGCTTCCTCGCCTACGGCATGAACGGCGAGACGCTCCCTCGCGGCCACGGCAGGCCCGCCCGCTTGCTCGTCCCCGGTCACTGGGGCGAGATAAACGTCAAGTGGGTCACCGAGTTCGAACTGCTCGACGAGGAGCAACTGGGCTACTGGGAGGAACGCGGCTGGCACGGTACCGGACCGGTCAACACCGTCGCCAAGCTACACGCGGTTAACCACGGCGACGACGGCACCGTCGAGGTCGCCGGCCACGCCTACGCCGGGACACGGGGCATCCAGCGCGTCGAGGTGTCGACCGACGGCGGCGACACCTGGGCCGACGCCGAACTCTCGGAACCGCTCCCCGGCGAGGACGTGTGGCGGCAGTGGCGGTACGAGTTCGCCGGCGACGGGACCCACGAGGTCGTCGTCAGGGCGACGGACGGAACAGGCACGCTACAACCCGAGGCGGATTCGAACCCGTTCCCCAGCGGCGCAACGGGCTGGGTGTCGCGGACCGTCCGTGCGTAACGGTGTCACTAAATAGCCCCACGGAAACAGTCAGGCCACGGAGAGATGGAGAAGGCGTTGTGGTACCTGCTGGTTGGCACGCGCGGTGGCGAGAACCGGGTCCGCATCATCCGGTCGCTCGACGAACGCCCGCGCAACGCCAACCAGCTCGCCGAGGACGTCGGCGTGGACTACAACACCGTCAGGCATCACCTGGACGTACTCCTCGAACACGACGTCCTGGAGAAGGGCGGTGAGGACTACGGCGCGATGTACTTCATCACCGACCGGTTCGAACACAACCGGGCGACCTTCGAGGAGATAACAGACCACATGGAGTGATCGAGGATGGCGATGGACCAGACACTCGCAATCGCGAGCACGTTCGCGGGCATCAACGTCGTACTACTGGCGGTCCTGACGGCCGTCTGGCTCAGGAACTACCGGACGTTCCGGACACCGCTGGTACTCGGCCTCGTCGCCTTCGCGGTGGTCATGCTGCTGGAGAACGCGACGGCGCTGTACTTCTTCTTCAGCATGGAGATGTTCTACGGCAACTCCCAGACCGTCCAGCAGGCCGTCGCCGTCCTCCGGGGGATGCAGTTCGTCGCCCTGCTGTTCCTGACGTGGGTGACGCTGAAGTAGCTTCAGGGCAGGAACCCGAGGAACGCGCCCGCCGCCAGCGACCCACAGACGGCAAAGGAGACGAGGTAGACCGGCCTGTTCCAGTCCCACACCTTCCGGCCGTCGAGCGGGCCGTACGGAATCATGTTGAACCCGGCGAGGAAGGCGTTTATCCACACGCCGAGGAAGCCGACGAGGCCGAGCACGCCGCCGAACAGGTACAGCGGGTAGAAGACCGCGAGCAGCGCGACGTTCGTCGCCGGGCCGGCGAGAGCGATGAGACCGCTCTCCTTCGGGCCGGTCCGTGGGTGGTAGACGGCGCCCGGTGCGGCGAACAGGAAGCCGACCATCGCGCTGAAGATGGCGAGCAGCAGCATGTTGTAGTCGGCCTTGAACGCCGCCGGGTAGCCGAAGTGCATCGCGACGAACTTGTGGGCGAGTTCGTGGAGCAGGAAGGCGACGCCGGCGGTGACCGCACAGACGCCGACGGCGAACGGCAGCGACGCGGTCAGGCTCGACCCGCCGGGCTGGAAGGCCCCCCGGAAGAACAGCAACGCGAACGCGAACGAGAGGGCTATCCACGCCGCGAGGAGGTCGCGCAGTTCGTGCTGGCCGAGGCTGATGGTCGCGCGACTCATAGGAGCCCCACGATGACGTCGACGCTGTTCTGGGCCCCACGGACCAGTATGGCCATCAGTTCGTCGACCGTGTCGATGCGGTCCGGCGCGAGCCAGGGCAGCACCACGACGGGGAAACTGACGCTCGCGAGGATGCTCCCGATGTTCGTCGCGGCGACGACCATGATGAGTTTGAACAGGGGGACGGTGAACATCCGCCCGAGGACGTCCCCGAGCGGGCTCTCCTCGTCGCCGAGTATCTCGTTCAGCGTGGCGATGTCACCGACGTTGACGGGGTCCCTGCGGAGTTCCATGTAGCCCGCGAACCACCCCGGGGCGAGCAGCGGGTTGAGGCTGGTGAGCCACGCGATGGCGCCGCCGACGCCGGCGCTGGTCCAGCGTGCGCCGACCAGTTTCGCCAGCGAGAACGCGAAGATGCCGTTGTAGAGGAACCAGGCCCCGAACAGTTTCAGGAGGAACAGGTCGCCGACGCCGGCCATCACGAGCAGGCCGAAGAACGCGAGGTAGCCCAGCGTCAGCAGGTAGAGCAGCGCCTTGAACACGGAGAAGCGCCGCCCACGGTCGGTCCCCTGCAGGGACGCCATCGACGGGAGCGTCCCCGGGTTCGCGAGGTACCGTTCGATACCCTCGCGGTGGCCGGCACCGACGACGGCGACGACCGAGTAGCCCTGTTCGCGCAGGGCGACGAGGTTGTGCGCGATGTAGGCGTCGCGCTCGTCGATGAGCGCCTGCGCGCCGCCGGGGGAGAACTGGCGGAACTCCTCCATCATCGCGGTCACCACGTCGGCGTCGGTGAGGTCGTCGATGTCGAACTCCTCGTAGTCCTCCGCCTGGTCGGCGTCGTACCCGACGACCGAGAGCAGGAGGCCGAGTATCCCGCCGAGGCCGAGTCCGGCGAGGACGCCACCGAACAGTCCGGCGACGACGGCGAGGCCGAGGCCGGAGAGCAGTCCTCCGACGACCCCGTTCGCGACGCCCGCGACGGCGGCGGCGGCTCCGACGGTCAGGCCGCCGATGGCCCCGAGTGCGATCGCCTGGTCCTCCCGCATGCTCTGGAGACCGAGTTCCCAGAGGAGGTATGCGCCGACGAGGCCGATCGCCCCACCGCCAGCGACCGCCTGCAGGGTGGTCGGCGACACGTCGAACAGCGCCGGGCCGAGGAGGCCGGCCAGCGGTCCGAGGAACAGTCCGAGGAACAGACCGGCGGTGACGCCGACGACCAGTGCGTCGGCGACGCCGAACAGCAGTCCGGACATCATCGCGACCTTCTCGCCGGTGGTCATCCGCTTCCAGAAGCGCTGGATGGTCACCTGGATGTCCCGGTCGACGAGCGCGACGCCGAGTCCGTGTTCCTCGGCGGCCTCGATGGCCGCCAGCATGTCGGCGCCGGGTTCGATGTCGAACTTCTCGCCGAGTTGCGTCTGGACGTACGAGAGCATCCAGTACGCGATGAACTGGAAGACGGTGTTCCCCTCCAGCAGGTCGCGCGGTTCGATGTCCTCGGGCGTCTCGCCGCGCATCTGCTTGTACCGCCCCTCGTCGAGTTCGACGGCGACGACGTCCGGACGTTCCTCGGCGATGGTGTCGCGGACCTCCTCGACGCTGTGCTCGGAGACGTGGGCCGTCCCGACGACGGTGACGGACCCCTCCCCCTCGCCCGGTGGGTCGGGCGGCTCCGGAGCAGGGGGCGCGACTGAATCACTCATTACGCCTCGCTTCTGGCTCACACCCTATACGGTTGTCGGAGACCACTCGCGACGCCGAAACCGCAGGCCTGTGTCCCCGTCCCTCGCGTTACGGGTGGCTCGACGTGCCGTCGAGTGTCGCCGTCGCCTCGTCGAGGAGCCACGCGAGGTCCGCCGTGCCGAAGCGGTCGGCGTGGTTCGGCCGGAGCGTCTCGTCAGCTGCCGCGAGCGCTCCGGGCGTCCAGAACCGGGCGTCGGCCGCGTCCGTGGCGGCGGCCAGTTCGCCGGTCGTCGCGGACCGGTCGACGACGTACTCCACCGAGAGGACCTCCTTGCCGGGCTCCGGCTCGCTGGTCCGGGCGAGGAACAGTGCCAGGTCGGCGGGGTCGACGACCAGTCCGGTCTCCTCTTCGAGTTCGCGGGCGGCGGTTTCGTGTGGGTGTTCGCCCAGTTCGACGTGACCACCGGGAACCATCCAGTCGCCGGCGGTCGCTCCGGTCGCGCGCTCCACCAGCAGGAGTCGGTCGTCGTCGACGACGACGACGCCCGTGCCCGGAACCGGGTTGTGGAAGATCGGCCGGTCGCACGGGTCACAGAACAGCAACGGCTCCCCCTGGTGCGTCACCGTGCCGAGTTCGGCGCCACAGTACGGGCAGAACTCGGGCGGGAAGTTGACCATCGGGCGTCGGTTCGACCGCCCACGGCAAAAGGGGTTCGTCGACGTCGGGCGGGTGCGTCGCCGACCCGGTAGGCTATTGCGGCCGGGGCGGGAACCGGCGACCATGCCGAGCCTGACCGACACGTACATCGAGAACCGCGTCATCGTCAACCCGAACGACGCGAACAACCTCGGCGCGGCCCACGGTGGCAACGTGATGAAGTGGATGGACGAGGTCGCGGCGATGTCGGCGATGCGCTACGCCGGCGAGACCTGCGTCACCGCCCGGATGGACCAGACCAACTTCCGGCGGCCCATCCCCCAGGCCGACGTGGCGCTCGTGAAGGCCTACGTCTTCGACCACGGCCGGACGAGCGTCCAGACCCGCGTCAGGGTGTTCCGCGAGGACCCCCTGTCGGGCGAGACGGAACTAACGACGGAGTCGTACATGGTGTTCGTCGCCATCGACGACGACGGCGACCCGACGCCGGTGCCCGAGGAGTTGACCATCGAGACCGAACGCGGGCAGGAACTCTACGACGCGGCCGTGAACGGGAAGGAAGATTGAACCGCGGCGGCGGGCGGCCTACGACAGGGTCAGCGTCTCGTTCCCCGGGTCGATGCGGGCCTCGCCGCCGATGGGGATGGGACACGTCGGGTACGTGTGGCCGAACTCGCAGTCGAAGACGACGGGCGCGTCGGGGTTGTACTCGGCCACGACCGACTCGATGGCCTCGCGCTGCTGTTCGCGGTACTCGACCCGGCGGTGGCGAGGGTTGTCGCCCGCCTCGGTGTGGTTCCGTGCGGTAGCACGCCCGACGAGGACGCCGTCGAACGCTCGCAGGTAGCCCCGTTCGCCCAGCGCGCGGAACCACCCCGCGACCATCCCAGGGTGGGGAATCTCCTCGCTCGTCTCTACCGCGAGTATGCAGCCGTCGAGGTCGTCGACCGACGGGAGCCACTCGTCCTGGACGAACCACTGGTCGAGTATCTCCCAGCACCCGCCCCAGATGCGCCCCTCGACCGTGTCGTCGCCGCCGGTCCAGGTCCGACCGTCGGCCGGTTCGACCTCGCGTGGGAACTCGAGGGACCGGGGGTCGACCCAGTTCCCGGCCTGGTCGGTGAAGCGGTCGGCCGCCTCCCACTCGCCGACGGCGTCGTCGAACAGGGCGCGACCGAGGTACTCGACGGTGTAGTCGAACATCTCGCCGTCCATCGCGTACTCCAGCAGGGTCGACCCGCCGTAGTACGAGACGATGCCGAGGTTCCAGAGGAACAGGGCGAGGTTGGTGTTGTCCGACCACCCGTAGAACCGCGTCGGGTGCTCCCGGAGCACGTCGGGGTCGAGGTGCTTCAGCATCCGAATCTGGTCGTTCCCCCCGATGTTGGCGACGACGGCCGAGACGTCCGGGTCGCGGAAGGCGTCCATCACGTCCTGTGCCCGGGCCTCGGGGTTGTCGTAGAGCCACTCCGCGTCCTTCGTCGCCGTCGGGTACTCGACCGGTTCGAGGTCGAACTCCTCGCGCATCCGGGAGAGGCCGAGTTCGTACACGTGGGGAAACTCGGCTGCAGAGTTCGATGCCGGCGCGACGACGGCGACGGAGTCGCCGGGTTCGACGGGCGGGGGAGCCACGAAGTCGTCCATGGGTCCGCCGACGTCGGGGTCCGAAAAAGTCGTTTCGCCCATCTGTCATCCCGTCACAGGGGGTGACGCACCGACCGTCAGCCCAGGTCTGCGCGCTCGAACCGCCAGTACCCGAGCGCGAGGGGGACGGTGAACCAGAACGCGAGGATGACCAGCATGAACCAGGGTTCGAGGAACCAGGCGTCCGGTCGGGTCGCTCCCTGGAACCCCTTGCCGGTCGCTGGGTTCTGCTGCAACACGAAGTCGAGCGCTATCAGGTACGCCGCGGTCGGACTCAGCGAACTGACGAACTCGAGGGTCGTGTTCGCCACCTCGACGCCGAGCTGGTCGGCGACGAACTGGACGATGGTCCGCGGCTGGATGGGGAAGGCGTTCCAGAACACGTTCAGCACGAACCACGTCCCGATGGCTGCGCCCATCGCCCGGGACCGGGAACTGGTGGCCGCGGAGATGCCGACGGCGATGCTGACGTATACCAGCGTGAAGACGAGCGTCATCAGGACGAACCCGGCGTAGACGACGAGGTCGACAGTATGGAAGTAGTAGAATCCCAGTCCGAGACCGACGACGAACGCGACGAGTATCGCTGCGCTGACCACCGCCGACCGGGCGATGAGTTTGCCCAGTACGACGTCGAGCCGGCTGTTCGGGTACGAGAGCAGGAACTTGAGACTGCCCGACTCCCGTTCGCCCGCGACCGAGAGGTAGGCCGCCACGAGCGCTATCAGCGGAACGACGAGGATTGCGATGCCGGCCATCCCGAACAACTGGTCCGTCAGCGCGCCCGCGTTCGGCCCCGACCCGGTCCCGTAGAAGAACAGGACGGTGAACAGGGTGTAGAGGAGGCCGACGCCCCAGACGAGTTTCGCGCGTCGCACGTCGAGGAAGTCCTTCCTTACGACGCCCCGCAGGCTCACGCGAACCACCCCACGCTGGTGAGCGTTCGGCCGTCGGGCGGTGGGCACCGTCCGAGAGAACTCATGCCGTCACCTCCTGCTCCTCGGCGAGTTCGCGCTGGTCGTCGTCGAGGCCGTCGCGACCGCCGCCGGTGTACTTGTTGAACAGTTCCTCCAGCGACGTCTCCGTGGCGACGACGTTCGTCACCGTCGCGGCGCGGTCGACGTGACGGATGACGTCCATCTTCGCCTCGCCGGTGTGGCAGTAGGCGCGGATCTCGTGGTCGTCCTCGTCGACGCGCACGTCGGTCACGTCGTCTATGACGGCCAGTCTGAGGTCCTCGGGAATCGACTCGACGGTCAGTGTGACGTCGCCCGCGTCGCCGGAGCGCTTCCTGAGGTTGTCGATGGTGTCGACGGTGACGAGTTCCCCGTCGCTCATGATGCCGACCCGGTCACAGACCGCCTCGACCTCGGAGAGGATGTGGCTGGAGAAGAACACGGTCGTCCCGCCAGCGGCCTCCTCGCGGAGCAGTTCCCGCATGTGCTGGATGCCGTTCGGGTCGAGTCCGGAGGAGGGTTCGTCGAGGACGACGAGGTCGGGGTCGCCGACGAGCGCCATCCCGAGGGCGAGTCGCTGGGACATCCCCGTCGAGAACCCGCCGGCCTTGCGGTCGGCCGCCTCGGCGAGGCCGACGCGGTCGAGGACGGCGGCCGGGTCGTCGGCCGCGTCTTTCATCTCCACGCAGAGTTCGAGGTGTTCGCGGGCGGTGAGCCGGTCGTACAGTTCGAGCCCCTCCGGGAGGACGCCGGTCCGTCGTCGAATCTCGTCGGTCTCCGTCTGGGCGTCGACGCCCAGGACCGTGGCCGAACCGCTCGTCGGACGGTGGAAGTCGAGCAACATGTTGATGGTCGTCGACTTGCCGGCACCGTTCGGCCCGAGGAACCCGAAAATCTCTCCCTCCCGTACCTCGAGGTCCAGGGCGTCGACGGCGAGGACGTCGCCGAACCGCTTCGTCAGGGCGTGCGTCTCGATGGCTGCCATCTGTGTTCAGTCCGACACTCCCGAAGCCGATATAAACCGCGGTCCGCTTTCAGACCGAGAGACTCTGGTGCCTTTTATATGGGTGTGGCGGCGAGAACGTGACTGATGAGCGACGAGTTGCTCGTGGACGTAGCCGCCCTCCTGGAGGACGACTACGCACGTAGCATCCTCGTCCACACGAGTACCCGGCCGATGTCGGCCTCGGAGCTATCGGAACGGTGTGACGCGTCGCCGCCGACCATCTACCGTCGGATCGACCGGCTCCGGGAACACGACCTGGTCGAGGCAGAGCAAGAACTGGACCCCGACGGCCACCACTACGAGGTGTACAGCGCGACGCTCCGGCGCGTCACCATCGAACTCGACGACGGCGAGTTCGTCGTCGACGTCGAACGTGAGACGGACCCGGCCGACCGCTTCACCAGCCTGTTCGAGGAGTTGAGATGAGATGGCAGGGATAACCACGACCGGCGGTCCGGCGGTGCTCGTCCTCGCACTCTTCACCGGCGTGTTCGTCTCGGTGGCCCTCGCGGGCGTCATCGCCTACCGGGCCTACGTCGGCTACAGGCGGACGCGGAGCACCCGACTCCTCGCACTGAGCGTCGGGCTGTTGCTCGTCGTCGTCGTCCCGAAACTGACCAACATCGCGCTCTCGACCGCGGCAGTCGTCGAGACGGACGTCGTCCTGACGGTCACCGCGCTGGTCCGTCTCGTCGGACTGGGCGTCGTCCTCTACTCTATCTATGCAACCGACTGACCCGACCACCACCGACCGGTTCGGACCGACGGCTAGCGAGGTGCCCCGATGAGCGACGTCGTCCTCCTTCGGTCGGTCGTCGCGGCCGTGGGGGTGCTCGTAAGCACCCTCGTGGTGTACCAGGCGTACCGGGGGTACCGGCGGAACGACAGCGACGCGATGCTGTACCTCGCCGCCGGCATCGCGCTCCTCGGGACGGCGAACTTCCTGCTGTTGCTGGCGGCGGGACGGTCGGCCGGCGTCGACGTCGGACTCGAAACCCTCCGACAGGTCGTCGACGTGGTCGGTCTCGTCCTGGTGTTCTACGCGCTGGCGAGGGCGTGACCGCCGGCGTCGCCGTCACCGGCCGCCGGCAGGCACCAGGCCAGAGCCGTGCTTATGTTTCTCACGGTCGAACTACGACCATGACAGTCTGGGTGCTTGGCGACCAGCTCTCGACCGACGCTGGGCCGCTCGGGGACCTCGAACCGGGGGCCGAACCCGTCCTGCTCGTCGAGGCGACGAGGTTCGCACGGCGACTGCCGTACCATCCCCACAAGCTGGTTGGAGTGTTCGCCGCCATGCGACACTTCCGCGACCGGTTGCGATCACTGGGGCACGAGGTGGACTACCGTCACGTCGAGACGTTCGAGGCCGGCGTCCGGGCGCACCTCGACGACTACCCCGACCAGTCGCTTGTGACGATGGCGCCCGCGAGCGACGGTGCTCCGGACCGGATTCGGGCGCTCGTCGCGTCGGCGGGTGGGTCGCTCGACGTTGTCGAGAGCGACCTGTTCTGCTGTTCCGTCGGCGACTTCGACGAGTGGGCCGGCGACGACGACACGTTCGTCCACGAGTCGTTCTACCGCTGGCAGCGCCGTCGGACGGGCTACCTGATGGACGGCGACGACCCCGTCGGCGACGAGTGGAACTTCGACGAGCAGAACCGCGAGTTCCCCGGACCGGAGTACCGGTTCCCCGACCCACCGACGTTCCACCCGGACGAGACGACCCGGGCCGTCGTCGAGTGGGTCCACGACGAGTTCGACCCCTGGGCGGGCGACGACGCCGAACCGTTCGCCTGGCCGGTGACCCGGGAGGAGTCACTCGAAGCGCTCGACTCGTTCGTCGCCGACAGGTTGCCGTCGTTCGGCCCGTACCAGGACGCCATGGTCCAGCGGTCGTGGTTGCTGAACCACGCCCTGCTGTCGCCGGCGCTGAACCTCGGGCTGCTCCACCCCCGCGAGTGCATCGAGGCGGCCATCGACGCCTACGAGGCCGGCGACGCGCCGTTGCCCAGCGTCGAGGGGTTCGTCCGGCAGGTCCTCGGCTGGCGGGAGTTCGTCCGGCACGTCTACCGGCGGTCGATGCCCGACCTCGCGACCGCGAACCAGTTCGGCCACGACCGCGACCTGCCGACGGCCTACTATACCGGGGATGCCGAGATGCGGTGTCTCTCAGAGTGCGTTGGCCACGTCCGGAAACGGGGATACGCCCATCACATCGAGCGCCTGATGGTGCTCTCGAACTTCGCGACTCTGTACGGGGCCGACCCTCGGGAACTGAACCGCTGGTTCCACTTCGGGTTCGTCGACGCCTACCACTGGGTCACGACGCCGAACGTCGTCGGTATGGGGTCGTTCGCCAGCGACGTGCTCTCGACCAAGCCGTACGTCTCCTCGGCGAACTACGTCCAGCGCACGAGCGACTTCTGCGGCGACTGCCGGTACGACCCCGACGAGACGACGGGCGAGGACGCCTGCCCGTTCAACGCGCTCTACTGGGCGTTCCTCGACCGGCACGAGGACCGTCTCAGGTCGAACCCCCGGATGGGGCTGATGTACCACCACCTCGACCGGAAGGACGACGACGAACTGGCGGCCATCCACGACCGGGCCGACGCGGTCCGGGCGATGGGCGCCGACGGCACCCTCTAACCGGCCCCGGAAGTCGGGGCGTCTCGGTTCGGCCGGCGCCTACTGCTCCGGCGACTTCCGAACTTCGCCACGCCAGAGCATGCTGAACAGGATAATCCCCGCGACGAGCAGCAATGTGCCACCGACCGCCGAGACGACCGCCGGCTGCACTGGCAGTGCTCCGGGTTCGACGAAGAACTGGACGGTCGCGAGACTGCCGCCGATAACACCGATCATGGCCGCCAGGTTCTTCTTCTTCATGTAGATACGTCGTTCAACAGACCGGATAAACGTATGCGTCCACCTCACACCAGACGCCGACCAACGGGTCCAGCCAGCAGTTGTACTGAAGGCACATCCCAATCTCGGTGAAGTTGCACTCCGGTGCCAGGAAGTAGTCGATGGCCTCTGCGATCGTGCACGAACCGCTGAGGACACTCAGGATTCCGACCGTGCCGACGGCCGTCGTCCCCGGCTCCGGGATGACGAACAGGATTCCGCTCCCGATCGCACCGAGAGCGCTGATGGCGAGGCAGGCGGGGCCACCAGTATCGAAGGTGCCACTGAGGTCGCAGTCCCTGCTCGGGAAGCTCGCGGTCGTCCGTACCCCTGCCTCCTTCCACTCCATCGAGGTCAGCACGTTGGCATCGGTTTCGACCGCGGTGGACGTCAGGTCGTCCCCGACGATGGACGGGTTCGAAGTGTATCCGGTGTCCTCGAAGTACACGTTGACCGTTGCCGTTTGCTCGAATACGTTGATACCGAACGTCACGCCGTCTTGCGGTGAACTGTGGAGTGAGACGAACTCGTGTGGGATGGCATCCGGATCTACACGCGACCCCGAGAACTCGCTCGGGTCGATCGTCACACCGCTCCGCTCGTTCAGGAACTTGCGCATCTCTCGGACTGGACCGGTTCCCATCGCTCGGCCAGCCTGTCTCCTCGCTTCTCCATCGGACAACTCGGTCGTCTCCACGTCGTCGGACAGCCCGGTCGTCTCCACGGCGTCGTCTGACGCTGCCGTGAGACCGGGAATCGCGCCAAACCCGGCTGCCGACCCGGTCAACAGCTGCATCACCCGTCTCCGGTCTATATCTCGACTCACGGAGAGGTATAACTAACCGGAGTGGTATATATTTTATGTTTACTAAGTATTTATTTAACTCTATCGGTGGCCCAAACTTCTGTTCCAAACGCGAGACCCGGGTGCAGGCGCGGCGGGACGAACCAGTCCCTCGCCGACCTCGGGGTCAGCGCGCGGCGCGGCGAGCGCGCCGGACCGGCCCGACGGCCATCTCTCGCGGAGGTCGTGTGTGACCGTAGCCACGTTTATCTCACCCGTGACTCTACCTCCAGGTATGAGCCTGAACGTCGACCCGCCCGATCCACCGGAACTGGAGGCGATAGACCCGAATCAGTACGACGATGCCGAGATAGTAGGAGAGACAGACTACAGGCGGGACGAATTAGAGGCGCTTCTCGAAGCGGGAGCGTGGAACGAAGCCTTCGAGCAGTGGGCAGCAGACACGACTCTCGACGAACGGGAGTTCGGAATCGTTCGGGACCTGGAGTTGATCCGTGGGTTCGACTTCTTCTGGGATTCGTTCGCTGGTCGCGTGGGGTATCACGCACCGGGGATTCCGGAAGATTGGAAGGAGAGGGACTTTCATCCGGATCTGGATTCGTGGGGCGCTGTCTCGTCCATCAACGCTGGATTGACCGAATTAGGGCAGATCGTGTGTGACGTGTTGAAGGACGAGTATATCGACTGGGAGACGGATTACGAACCGCCAGAGGACCTTCCCGACTTCTGACTCCGCTGTTGCTCACGCCGACACGGCGACTCGACGGACGGCACGTGGAGCGACGAACCCGGTCGACGGGACCACCGAAGTACCACGCCCGCCACACCTCGACGGGTTCGACGGGCCGTATCTGTCCTGCGATTCGACACGATGCGTGGAGACGATGCGGACCGGTCGCGGGTCGTTGCGGATGAAACCGTGAGAAGGGGACGGGATTCAGGAGGGACGGTGTGGGCAGGTCGGTGGTCTCACTCCCGGGCCACCGCGAGGTTCCGAACCTCGCCCCCGCACAGGGGCGCGTCGCAGGTGGCACTCGGGGAATCGAATCGTCTGCCGCATCGCACGCACTCGTACAGGGTGCGCGTCGGCGTGTATGGGTCGTTTCGTACCATCACAGTAGTGTGTTACCCGTTCACAAGATAAAGCGCTTTCCCATAATCTGGATAGATATCATGAGAATATATGCATTCCTTAAACACGCATCGGCAAGATTTCTGGACGAATGGTCACTCCAGGCTCGCGGTGAGCAAGAACGTCTCGGGGCGCGTCGACGCCGTGTCGACGGCGAACCCCGCGTCCTCGTGATGCTCGACGGCGTCGTCGAGGGAGAACCGTTCCGTCACCGGCGGCCCCGACTCGCCGTCGCCCGTCGCCGTCCAGTCGACGGTGACGAGTCTGCCACCCGGGGCGAGGACCCTGCGCAGTTCGGCGAGTGCCCCCTCGCCGGCGTACTCGTGGTACGTCATCGTGGAGTAGGCAGCGTCGAGTGCGTCGTCGTCGAACGGCAGGTCGTCGATGCTGGCGGTCACCGGGTCGACGTTCCCGGGGAGGCCCTTCTCGCGGTAGATGTCGTGCATCTCCGGCTGGACGTCGACGGCGTAGACCGTCGCCGCGAACGGCGCGACGTCGTCGGTGTAGAACCCGGTCCCGGAACCGAGGTCGGCGACCGTCTCGTCGCCGGACAGAGACAGCGCCGCGACGAGTTCCTCGCGCGAACAGAACCGGTACCTCGAATCGTCTTCGAGCGCCTCCGCGCGGTCGGTGGGGAACGTGTGAAAGCCCATGGTCGACCTACGGACCCGAGGGACGGTAGTTGTGTTGGCTGTCGAACGCTAGCAGGTCTCACCGACAGTGAAGTGGCTCCGCCGACTCCGTCCTCCGGTGGTCGACCTCGAAGCGGACGCGGTCGAACTGGTCGAGTCGCGGTACGCCGAGTGGACCGACCGGTTCGAGGCCGAACGAACACGACTCCGGGACGCGCTCGACGCTGCGGACCTCGACGACCGCGTCCACCGAATCGAGCACGTCGGTTCGACCGCCGTCCCCGACCTCGCCGCGAAGGACGTCGTGGACGTGGACCTCGTGGTCGGCGACGGCACCGTCGTCGACGTGGCGTCCGCAGTCGAGACGCGACTCGGCGGGACGCGCTACGACAACGGCGACGGCTGGAACCCCGTCGCCCGGTGCCACGACGGACAGCGCTTCAACGTCCACGTGTTCGGTCGCTCTGACGACGGCTGGAAGACGAGCGTCGCGACCAGGGACGTCCTCCGGGCGCGGTCCGGTCTGTGCGACGAGTACGAGCGCCTGAAGCGCGACCTCGCCGCCGAGCACGACGACCTCGAGGCCTACTCGATCGGCAAGACGGCGTTCGTCGAGACCGTACTCCGGACGGCACGGGAGGCGGACGACCTCTCGTTCGGGTTCGAGGTCCCTCGGGTCGAGTGACGGGGGCGTCCCCGGTAGCGCCGGTCAGCGAATCTCCGGGGCCACTTCGTCGCCGAGGCGCCTGATGCACTCGGCCATCGTGTCCGTCCCGATGCCGGGGTGGTACGTCCGGAGGATGAAGTGGACGTCGTCGCCGAGGGCGTCGCGATACCGGTGCAACTCCTCGGTGACCTGCTCGGGCGTGCCGAAGATGGCCTGCTCCTTCAGTTCCTGCTTCCGTTCGGCCGGCAGTTCGTCGACCGACTCGCCGGAGAATATCTCGGCGTACCGGCGCTGGATGTAGAAGTACCCCGGCTTCATCGCCTCCCACGCCTCCTCCCGGGAGTCACCGACGAAGCCGTGCTTGAGCAGGTATATCTCGAAGTCGCCCTCGATGCCCTCCTCCTCGCGGACGCTCCGGATGTCCTCGACCCGCTTCGTCAGGCCGCCGAGCGATATCTTCGACGGGGCACACCACGCGTCGGCGGTGCGGGCGGCCCGACGGACGGCCGGTTTCGCCCCGCCACCGAGCATGATGGGGACGTCGTCGTCGACCGGTTTCGGGGTGACGGTCACGCTCGCGTCGATGTCGTGGAACTCTGCGTCGTACTCGAGGGGGCCCGCCGACCAGGCCGCCCGGAGCAGGTTCACCTGGTCGGTCAGTCGTTCGACGCGCTCGTCCTGGGGGACGCCGAAGGCCTCGAACTCGCCGGGGTTCGACCCGATGGCCAGTCCCAGCGTGAGTCGGTCGTGCGAGAGGTGGTCGATGGTCGCGGCGTCCTCGGCCAGTCGCACGCCGTCGTACAGCGGGGCCAGCGCGATGCAGGTCCCGATCTCGACGTCCTCCGTCTCGGTCGCCAGGGCGGCCAGGGAGGGCATCGTTCCCGGCAGGTACTCGTCCTCGGTGAAGTGGTGCTCGGACACCCAGACGCTGTCCAGGCCGGCCTCGTCGACGGTCCGACCGAGTTCGAGCATCTCGTCGTATATCTCGGTCGTCGACCGGCCGTCGTCAGGTCGGCGCTGACAGGTGAACAACCCGGTTCCCAGTTTCATGGACGTGGGTACCCTCGGCGCAGTGAAAATGCTTCTCAAATCGGCGGTGCGGGCCTGTTCCAGTAGCGTGGTCCGACCCGGTCACGTCGCCGACCGAACACACGGGAGGTACTTCACCCCCTCGCCCGAACGGCGAACCATGGACGACTTCGAGCGACGAACGCGTGCCTGCCAGGAGCGCCTTCGAGCGACGAACGCCGACCTCGCGGTCCTGTTCCCCAGTACGAACCTCTACTACGCGACCGGCTTCCACGAGGACCCCCAGGAACGGCACCTGTTCTGCTTCGTCCCGGCAGACGGCGACCCCGCGTTCCTCGTCCCGGAACTGTACGAGACCCAGGTCCGGACCGAGTCGTGGGTCGACGACGTGCGGACGTGGGCCGACGGCGACGACCCCGTCGACGCCGTCGAGTCCGTGGTCTCGGACCTCGGCGTCGCCTCCGGCGCGCACGTCCTCGTCGACGACCGGATGTGGGCGCTGTTCACGCAGGACCTCGAAGCCGCGATGCCGTGGGCGACGTTCGGCCTGGTGAGTGCGGTGTTCGACGACCTTCGACTCCGGAAGGACGAGACGGAGGTCGAACGACTGCGTCGCGCCGCCGCCGTCGCCGACGAGGTCAGCGTGGCGGTCCGTGCGCTGGGCGAGACGGTCGTCGGGTGGACCGAGCGCGAACTCGCGGCGGAGATAGAGTCCCGACTGCTCGAGGCCGGTGGCGACCGACTGGCGTTCGACGTCATCGTCGGGTCCGGGCCGAACGGGGCGATGCCCCACCACGCCCACGGCGACCGTGAGATTCGCCGTGGCGACCCGGTCGTCCTCGACTTCGGCGCGTACGTCGACCACTATCCCGGCGACCAGACCCGGACCGTCGTCTTCGCCGGCGACCCCCCCGACGAGTTCGAGCGCGTCCACGATGTCGTCCGTGAGGCCCTGGATGCCGGCGTCGACGCGGTCGAACCGGGCGTCACCGCGGAGTCGGTCGACCGGGCCGCCAGGGCGGTCGTCGAGGAGGCGGGCTACGGCGACCGCTTCGTCCACCGGACGGGCCACGGCGTCGGCCTGGACGTACATGAACCGCCGTACGTCGTCGAGGGCGACGGGACCGAACTCGAACCGGGCATGGTGTTCTCGGTCGAACCCGGCATCTACCTCCCGGAGGAGTTCGGCGTGAGAATCGAAGACCTCGTCGTCGTCACGGCGGACGGCTGTGGCCGGTTGAACGACTCGCCCCGCGGCTGGCAACCGGCATGACCGTTCAAGTATTGCCGGGTTGGCAACGTTTGTCAACATAGTCATGCTGTCTGCGCCCATACGACCAACTCATGAGCACGGAGAACGCGGGAAACGACACTCACTCCGTCCAGGGCACGAGGTTGACCCTCGACCTCTGGCACCCGAACTGCTGGGCGTGTGAGTCGACCGACCAGGTATCCGGTGGCATCATCGCGCACGCTATCTACGACGGGCCGGCCGGACAGAACTCCGAACCCGTCCGTGGCCTGTTCACCGCGTACGGCGACACTACCGACGAGGTCGAGTCCCTGCTGTCGGTCGTCGGCGAGTCGGAACTGACTGGCGAGGTGCTCGAACTACAGGAGCGGTTCGACTACGCCGGCCAGACCAGCACCCCGGGGAACGTCGCCCGCGAGTTCTTCCTCGACTACGACCCGAACGACATGATCTGTCCGACGCTGCTCGAGAACGGGTTCGTCCACAACGCCCCGTGTCACATCGAGGGTGGCCGGGAGTACTGGCAGGTGGTGTTCGCCGGAACGCGGAACGAGGTCGAACAGTCCCTCGACTCGGTCCGCGACGCCAGCGGGGCCGACATCGAGGTGGCGAGCATCACGTCGTACGACTCGCCGCTGGCCGACCAGTGGCGGATGGACACGCTGACCGAGAGCCAGCGCGAGGTGTTCGAACACGCCCGCCAGCGCGGCTACTACGAGTGGCCCCGCGCCATCTCGACGCGCGAACTCGCCGATGAGGTCGGCGTGGCCAAGACCACCCTCCTGGAGCACCTCAGGAAGGCCGAATCGAAACTGCTCGACCCCGAGGCGACCCGGTAGGCACCGCCTCGGTGTTCTTCTTCGTCCAGCCGGTCGTCGGCATCGGTCTCGGCGTGCTGCTGCTCGACGAGCGCGTCGGGCCCGGGTTCCTCCTCGGCGGAGCGGTTATGACCGTCGGAATCTACGTCGTCAGTTCCGACGCTGACTGACCGCGGGTCTCGCCGGGAGCGCTCCTGTCTGGATAGTGCAGGGGAACAGTGATACGTTCGAACGTGGTACCTTCCCACATGGATTACCGGCACGCGACGGTCGACGACGTGGCCGCCATCCAGCGGGTCGCAGAGCGCTCCTGGGACCACGACTACCCGGCGATACTCACCCGGGAGAGCGCCCGCGAGGCGGTCCACGACTGGTACTCGACCGGCCAACTCGAACACGACGCCACTGCCGCCGACGTTCGACTCCTCGTCGCCTGCGAGGACGACGAGGTAGTCGGCTTCGCCCACGGCATCGTCGACGACGAGACGGGGACGCTCCTCCGCGTGTACGTCGACCCGGACCACCGGGGGAAGGGTGCCGGGCGCGCCCTCGTCGAGTACTCCATCGACGAGTTCTCCACCGCAGGCGTCGAGCGCGTCGAGGCGATGGTGCTCGCGGAGAACGAACCGGGCAACGAGTTCTACTCGGCGCTCGGGTTCGAACTCGTCCAGCGCGCCACGACCACCATCGGCGACGAACCCCACGACGAACACATCTACCTGAAACTGGTGTAGCGTACGGACGAGAAGAAGCCCCGGGACGGGGACGGGGTCAGTAGTCGATGGTGGTGATTTCGTCGACGGGCCACTGGCTGAGGAGTTCGACGCCGTTTTCGCGGACGACGACCATCTCTTCGACGCGGACGCCCTGGGTGTCGGCGGGTTCCATCGTCTCGACGGCCATGG
>NZ_JBPKGD010000003.1:0-583232 GCF_051207415.1 Haloarchaeobius marinus
TGGTATCACGTGACCTTGCCATGGTCACAACCTGGGTTCAAATCCCAGCCAGCGCACTTCTGTCGACGCACCACCGTGAGCAGTCGCTGTGCGACTGCGAACACGACGGTGCGAGACGACCGCCACCCTGGATTCGAACCCTGCCAGCCCCGGCGGAACCCCGTGAGCGCGACCGGCTGGCTCCGGTTCAAATCCCAGCCAGCGCACTTCTGTCGACCCACCTCCGTGAGCAGTCGCCACGCGATATCGGGGTAACCGCCACGCTCTAGCCGCCACGCTCACGCTCTAACCGCCACGCTCGCCGTCGAGCAGCGAAGAAGCAGGATGGACGCGATGGGGCGTTCGTCACCCCTGGTCGCTGGCTCACCGGAGCCGTCGGACCAGTCGGGTGAGCAGCGAGACGGCCGTCCCGAGACCGGGAATCTTCGACGACAGCGCCGCCGCACCGAGCAGCAGGACGCCGTCCTTCGTCCGTCCCCGGGCGAAGGCTATCGCCGCGTCGATCACTGTGGAGATGATGCTGAGCTTGTTCGCCGAGTTCACGTTGACTGTGGTCATCGTCCCACTGTACCGGAACGGCCACACGGGGAAGTATCGCGGCCTTGCAGTCGCACGCTCCTTAACCGCCCGCCCGAACCGGTCGAACCGGATGCGGGACGCAGGTCGGCCGACCGGGGCAGCGCTCGCCCCGACGCGAACAGTCTCAGAGCCGACTCACGGCACCGATCGCCGAGTCGAGCGGCGGTGCGTCGAACAGTTCGAGGCCGGTGTAGGCGTTCGCGCCGGCGGTGTAGAGGTCGCTCACGACCTGGATGACGTCGTCGTCGAGGGGTTCGGGGTCGACCGGACAGAGCGTCCGCCAGTCCGCGACGTCCTCGGCTTTCGCCCGCTCCTTGGCGCCGGTGACGGCCTCGACCCACTCCGGTTGCGTGCGCTTGTGGTACTGGCGGACGACCTCCTTGCTTATCTGGGTGCCCTCGTAGCTGAAGCGGTTCTCGTCGAAGGTGCCGACGACGTCGGCGACGCGGACCTCGCCGTCGAAGTAGAGGCACTCTATCTTGCCGTCCTCGTGGGTCAGGCCGCCCGATTCGGCTTGCTCGGTGACGACCCGGTTGGCCTCGCGGGCGACGCGTTCGAGGTCGGCGACGTCGGCTCGGCCGGCGATGGCGTCGGCCTCCTCACGGGTGAGGTACCGGTCGGACTCCTCGAACTTCGTCGAGAACTCGACGATGGGTTCGTCGAGGTCGACGACCGCCTCGGGCCAGGTCTCGAAGTCGAGGCCGTGGTCGGCCGGGTCCGTGCGTCGCCGGAGGCTGGACCCGACCGGGACGCGGTTCCGGAAGACGATCTCGAGGGGGACCAGGTAGTTCTCCCCGGCGTCGGCGTGGAACGACTCGTAGTCGTAGTCCCGACCCTCGTGGGGGAGGTCGGGGACCTGCGTGAGGTCGATGGCCATCTCCCAGGGCGGGTGCGAGGCGTCGCGCAGGGACACGACGTCGCCGTTCTCGACGACGCCGCGGTAGTGGGTCGGGACGCCCTCGTCCTCCAGGAGTTCGAAGTTGAACGCGCCCATCGAACAGAGCGACGCCCCCTTGTTCGGAATCGTGTCGGGCATCTTGCCCCAGTCGAAGACGGAGTAGTCGTCGGTGAAGACGAACGCGCCGCGACCGAGTTCGTCCGCGGTCGCCGGCCGTTCGATACGGAACTCCTTGACGCTCGTCACGTCGGCCGCCCCCGCACGCGAGTGCTCATATGCGAACGGGCGAAGCGGTCGGTAAAGAAGGTTTCACTCCGCGACGAGCGCCGGTGCGTCCCGGTACCGGCCGCCGGTATCCACTACGTTTTTGGGTCTGAAACGCGACTCCCGCGTAATGGCCGACTCGTTCGAGACCACCGCTGCCGACCTGCCGTCCGACGGGTTCGACTTCGAGCACGTTCCGGAGACCGAGCAGTCCTTCGAGAACGCGCTCGAGAAGGCCCGTGACGGCGAGCGACTCACGGTGGCGGACGGTATCGAACTCATCACGACCGGCACCGACGTCGACGGCATCGACCGGGGGCGAAAGGAACTGGTCCTCGAGGCGGCCGACCACCGCCGCGCCGACGTCGTCGGCGAGGAGGTCACCTTCGTCGCCAACCTCAACAACAACGTCACGACGGCCTGCAACACCGGGTGTCTGTTCTGCAACTTCAAGAACAGCGCCCACGCCTTCGAGGTCGACTCGGACCTCGACCACGACGGGTTCACCAAGACGCCCGCCGAGTCACGCCGGGTCGTCGATTCGATGCTCGACCGCGGCATCTACGAGGTCACGTCGGTCTCGGGGCTGCATCCCGCCTTCGCCCTGAACGAGGAGCACCACGAGAGACTCCGCGACTCGGACTGGAAGGAGACCAACTACAGGCCGCCCGAGCAGTACGACGTCGACCCCGGCACCTACGTCGAGCAGATGGAGGCGATGTCGGTCGGCGGCGTCCACCTCCACTCGATGACCCCGGAGGAGGCCTACCACGCCCGCAGGGGGACCGACTGGAGCTACGAGGAGGTCTACCGGGAACTCGGGGACGCCGGTCTCGATTCGGTCCCGGGCACCGCCGCCGAGATACTCGTCGACGAGGTTCGAGACGTCATCTGCCCCGGGAAGATACGCACCGACGGCTGGCTCGAGGCCATGGAAGCCGCCGCGAACGTCGGCCTCGACATGACCGCGACCATCATGTACGGCCACGTCGAGAACGCGGCCCACCGCGTCTTGCACCTGAAGGAACTCCGCGACCTCCAGGACCGAACCGGCGGCGCTATCACCGAGTTCGTCCCCCTGTCGTTCGTCCACCAGAACACGCCACTGTACGAACACGGCGTCGTGACCGAGGGCGCCAGCCGCGCCGAGGACGAACTCATGGTGGCGGTGGGTCGCCTCTTCCTCGACAACGTCGAACACGTCCAGTCCTCGTGGGTGAAGTACGGCGACGAGCACGGGATGAAGATGCTCAACTGCGGTGCCGACGACTTCATGGGCACCATCCTCTCGGAGGAGATAACCAAGCGCGCCGGGGGCACGTACGGCGAGTTCCGAACCTTCGACCGGTACGTCGAGATGATTCGGGCCATCGGCCGCGTCCCCGTCGAGCGCTCGACCGACTACCGGGAGCGCCGGGTCGTCGACGGCGACGCTCCGTTCGGGCCGACGCTCGGCCCGCGGGCCGACGGCACGCCGTTGCTCCGCGACGACGAGGTACCCGAGACGGCCGGCGACGTCGTCAGTGCGGACGACTGAGTCCCGTCGGCGACCCGACGAGAACGACTACCGTTTTACCCCTCCCGCACCGACCCTGAGACATGAACACGCTCGTCCCGGCCGACGGCGAGGGGCGCTATCGACTCCCCCGGCACGCCCACATCGTCGTCTACGAGCGCGACGGCGGGCGGGGTCTGCTGACGGTGTACGACTGCGGGGCGGCACAGAAGCCCCCGACGGCGCAGTTGCTCGGCGACATGGGGAGCGTCCGTGCCGACCACGAGGTCCAGTCGAACCCGACGGGCTACGTGGTCCGGATGCGCGAACCGTCGGTACTGGTTCGCGAGGGGGACAGCCACTGGGTCGTCAGGACGGAGTAGCCGACCGTCGGACCCGATGGATACGACGGAGGCGGTCGCACGCACGACGCCCTCGCGCTACGTCGTCGCCCGCCGGTCGAGAACGCGGCGGTAGCGCCGGCCGGCCGGCGTGTCGCCGGTGAGGGCCGCACGGACCGGGTCGTCTATCCACCCGTCGCCCGGGGCGGGTTCGCCGTCGAAGTCCGGCCGGCGGAGCTCCGCCGGGAGGAAGCGCTCGTAGACTGGAAGCCGTTCCCGCAGGGGGACGCCGGCCGAGTCGGCGATGTCGCGCAGTTCTCGCAGGGCCGGCCACTCGTAGTCCGGGTTGATGTAGTCGTCCGTGACGGGGGAGACGCCGCCGAGGTCGTCGACGCCGCAGTCGAGCAACTCCCGCGTTGGCGAGAGGTTCGGGGGAACCTGCACCGAGACCTCCTCGGGGAGGACCGCCCGGGCCATGGCGACGACTCTGCGCATCGTCTCGACGCTGGGGCGCTCGAAGCGCGACCGCTCGTTCGGGACGACGTTCTGGACGATGACCTCCTGGACGTGGCCGTACCGTTCGTGCAGTTCGCGGATGGCGAGCAGGCTCTCGGCCCGGTCGCGCCAGTCCTCGCCGATGCCGACGAGGATGCCCGTCGTGAAGGGGATACGCAGTTCGCCCGCGTTCCGGATGGTGTTCAGGCGCTGGCCCGGCGACTTTACGCGCCGACCGGCGTGGGCGTCGACGTCGGCCGTCGTCTCCAGCATGACGCCCATGCTGGCGTTGTAGGGTGCGACCGACGCCATCTGTTCGCGGGTCTGGTCGCCGGGGTTCGAGTGCGGCAGGATGCCCCGGTCGAGGGTGTGCTCCGACACGGCACGGAGGTAGTCGTGGATGGAGTCGTACCCCCACCGGTCGAGCTGGGCGTGGACCTCGTCGTACCTGTCGTCCGGGTCGTCGCCGAAGGTGAACAGCGCCTCGGTGCACCCGGCGTCGATGCCCATGTCGAGCGTCTCGTTCACGGCCTCGTCGTCCAGCAGCGTCGCCTGCCCCGGCGGGTCGAAGAAGGTGCAGTAGGTGCAGGTGTACCGACACGCCGTCGTCAGTGGCAGGAAGACGTTCCGTGCGAAGGTCAACTCCGACGCCGGGTCGACGTCGTCGGGGGTGACCGCGAGCGCAGCCTCGACGTCCGACTCCGCGATAGAGATGTCGACCCCGTACTCGTCGGCCCCCGGAATCATACTCTGGCGTGCGAGTTCGACCGGCAAAAACGTGTCTTCCTGTCGCGGACCGAACCGGGCGAGTCCGGTGGGACCGCCTTCGACGACGACGGACGTCGCCACCGGACCGTCGCGTTCGGGCCTAGTCGTCGGCGCGAACGACGTCCACGCGTCCGTTCCCGCGGTCGAGTCGGAACCCGTGCGTCCGGAGCCACTCGGCCGCCTCGCCGTCGCCATGGACGAGCACCTCGACGAGATCGGTCGGTTCGTCGACGTCCGTCGCCAGTCGGTGCGAGTCGACGGTCGTCGGGTCGGCACCGACCGCCGTCGCCGCCTCGCGATGGTCGAGGTAGGACGCGCCGTGGAAGTCGACGCGGAACGCATCGTCGCGAACGACGAGCGCGTTCGTCCCGGCCCCTCGCCCCGGTGCGACGACGACGTCCCCCTCGGTCGCGAACAGACGTTCCAGTACGGGGCCGGTCACGAGGGGCAGGTCCGCCATCACGACGGCGACCGGACGGTCGGCGTCCGCCAGTACCGCGTTCACCGCCGGGGTCAACCGACGCTCGTCGACGCCGACCGGTGCGTCCACGTCGACCGGTCCGGTCGCGAGCACCGTCGGCTCCGCACCGGCCGCACGGACGGCGTCGAGGACGTCCCGGAGCATCGCGTGAGCGAACGCGACCCGCTCGTCGGGGCCGAGAACGTCCGAGAGCCGGGTCTTGGGGTTGGTCCCTTCGAACGGGACGACGACACGCATAGCTGGCGGTCACGAGTGAACCGCAAAGAACGTTCCGAAGCGCTCAGCCGAGGCGGCCGTAGTCGTCCTGTTGCTGACGGTGCCAGTAGATGCCACCGCCGACGACGCCGAGGACGAGAATCGCTGCACCGCCGTACATGAGGAACTTGGTGCGCTGCTGGCTGGACTCGGCAGCCGACTTCGCCTCGTTCGCCTCGCTCTGTGCGCGGTCGGCGAGGTCCTGTGCGTTCCCGAAGTTCGCGCCGTTGTAGGCCGAGACGGCCGACGAGAGCGTGTCCTCGGCCGTCGAGGTGTCACCGCCGGCGGCTCCGGCGGCGGAGATCGCCTGCTCGGCCGTCCCGATGGCGTCCCGGGCCGCCTTGCTCTCCGGGGTGTAGTGGTGGGCCTTGCGGGTGGCGACGTTGTTCGTGGTGCCACCCTCACGGACCTGCGTCAGGCCCGCGACGACGAACTGTTCCTCCTCGGAGTAGGTGTAGTTCTCGACCTCGGGCACCGTCCCGGTCACCTCGACGGTGACCTGGTTCGCGTCGTTCGCCTCGGCGTCGATGTTCGAGTAGTTGAACGACTGGCCGTCGAACGACTGCTGGTCTATCTGCTGGCCGGTGTCCGTGTCGGTCGTCGTGACCGTCCAGGTCACGTTCTCCAGTTCGGTCGACCCGCGCAGGGTCCACGACGTGTAGTCGGGGTCCTGGTACAGTTCCCCGAGCGTCATCGTCGCCGAGTAGTCGGACGATACCTCTCCCTCTGCCGGCACGTCTTCTTGGGTGACCGATACCGCCGCTGCTGTCCCGACCGCAGCGACCGCGATGACCGCGACCACGGCGAGTATCGACCACCTAGAAAAGCGGCTCGAGTTCATCCTCGTCATCTTCGACTAAGTTCTGTAAGTTATCTTCGCTTTCGTCGCGGATAGATTCGATGTTGTCCTGTGCCTCTATCGCGACCTGCTGGAGCTCCTTGATTCGCGGGACGTTGTTCACGCCAGACAGGAGTATACAGGACGCTACCTGCGGTTCGCGGAGCGGGTAGTCCCCGCCTCGAACCTCCATCGACCCGGTCTGCTCCTCCAGCCACTTCCGCCCGCGCTCTATACCTTTCCGGTTGAGGTGTTCGGTGGGACCGGCCATGACGAGCAGGGCACGCTCGGTGCCTTCTATCTCGCAGGGCAGGGTGAGCCGTCCGAGTGCGGCCTTGCGGACCAGCGACGTGATGCGGTTCGTCGTGTGTGCGGTGTCGACGTCGTCGTCGCCACCGCCGGTGAACCGCGACAGCAGTCCGCTGTCGTCGGAGAGTTCGACGCCCTCGGTCGCGTAGCCCACCGTCGAGATGCCGCCGCCGTCGAGCGTGTTGATTATCTCGGATGAGTCGACGACGCTCTCGGCCACCTCGTCGCCTTGCCCGATCTCGCCAGCGCCGAACAGCACGCCGAACCGGCGGACGATCTCCTCGTTGATCTCGGCGTATCCACCCTCGACGGACTCGCCGGCCTGCCGCCAGGAGTCGTTGTCGAAGACGAGCAGGTTGTCGACCTCGCGGACGAACGTCTGGAACGACCGTGCGGCGTTCAGCGTGTAGATGCCGCCCTCGTCCGACCCCGGCAGGACGCCCAGCCCGTACACTGGAATCGTGTAGATACGCTTGAGATGTTTCGCGAGGACGGGTGCGCCGCCACTGCCGGTACCGCCGCCCATCCCGGCCACGACGAGGAAGGCGTCTATCTCGTGTGTCGGAATCGAGTCGATGGCACCCTGCACCTCGTCGATGTCCTCCTCGGCGACTTCCGCGCCGAGCTCGTTGTCCGCGCCCACCCCGTGGCCCTTGACCCGTGACTGGCCGATTAGGACGCGCTTTTCGTTCGGTATGTTCTCCAAACCCATCAGGTCGGCCTTGGCCGTGTTGACGGCGACAGCGGCACGTACGATGCCGCTTTTCGTCCGTTCGTCGTAGTCGACGAAACGGTCGACGATTTTGCCGCCGGCCTGACCGAATCCAATCATCGCCAGTTTCATTTGAAAGGGGGCTCCGTTGGTTTGTCAAGACAGGGATGAAGGATATAAGCCTTTGGATGGTACCACTCGCGAGTTAATGTCACATTTATCCAGAACGTCGCGGTAAGGGCCTCCTACCTGCCAGATTCGCCTGCGTCGAAGCAACCATTATTTCACGAATTGAGCCCGTATATGTTACCGTCTGGAGGCAGAACGCGACGGGTCAGTCGGCCGTCGCAGCGGCCCGTTCGACGCCGAGGTACGACGCGAGCGTCGTCAGGTCGGACGGGTCGACGCCGAACGCCTCGACGTCGTTGTGTGAGACGGTGTGGTCCAGCTCCAGCGAGCGACCCTGGTCGGGGCCGAAGGGGACGAACGGGAGGGGACCGGCGAGGGCCAGTCCGAGGTTCGCAATCGGGAGCGGGATGGGGAGGATGGTTATCGACTTGCCCTCGGCGGCGTAGGCCAGTCGCGTCACGTCCGCGAGCGTCAGCACCTCCGGCCCACCGAGTTCGTACGTCTGGCCGACGTGGGCGTCGTCCTCCACCGTGTCGGCCAGCATCGGGACGATGTCGCCCACCCAGATGGGCTGGAACGGGGTCTTCCCGCCGCCCGGCAGGCCCGTCACGACCGGCGTCGTCAGCTTCTTGGTGAAGGAGACGAACTCGCCGCCCTCGCCGAATATCACCGACGGGCGCACGATGACCCAGTCGAGGTCGGACGCCCGGACGATCTCCTCGGCCCGTCCTTTCGCCCGGAGGTACGCCGTCGGGGCGTCCGGGTCGGCCCCCAGCCCCGACATCTGGACTAGGCGGTCGACGCCGTGCGCTTCGCAGGCACGGACGACGTTCTCGGTCCCCTTCCGGTGGACCGAGTCGTGGGTCAGGTTCCCCCGCGGTTCGAACAGCGGCGACAGCGCGACGAGGTTGACGACGGCGTCCTGCCCCTCGAAGTGCGGTTCGATGGACTCGTAGGCGCTCACGTCGCCCATCGCCGTGTCGACGGTGTCGGGCAGGTCCGCGTCGCCCGGGTTCCGGGCGAGTGCCGTCACCTCGTGCCCCCTGTCGTCGAGTTCTGCACACAGTCGGCGTCCGATGAAGCCTGTCCCGCCGGTGACGAGCACGTTCATACGTCGGCAGTTAGTCAGGAATCCCGATAAAGGCTAGCCATCGGTCGGCACGTCGCAAGTGCGTCCGGACCGGTCCGATGCCGGAGAGCTATGCGTACCAGACAGGTAGGATGGCATATGCGTCGGCGTAGACATCGCTCGCCGACAGGTAACCGGCCGTTACTGCCACCGTTTGGACCTTCCGCTGCACGTCTCAGTCCGACAGACAGATACGCCATCCCGAAGAAGTCCCGGCCATGCTCGTCACGCTGGAGGGACTCGACGGGAGCGGGAAGACGACGGTCTGGGAGGCCTTGCACGACGTCTACCCCGACGCCACGTTCACGCGCGAACCGACCGACTCGTGGTACGGCGAGGCGGTCGACCGCGCCATCGCGGACGACGACGCCGACCCGCTCGCGGAGCTGTTCCTGTTCGTCGCGGACCACGCCGACCACCTCTCCCGGGTCGTCCGGCCCGCACTCGCCGACGGCGACCTCGTCATCTCCGACCGCTTCGCCGACTCCCGGTACGCCTACCAGGGCGCGACCCTGGAGGGCGAACTCAGGCGGCCGATGGAGTACATCCGTGGCGTCCACCAGCCCTTCACCGTCCAGCCGGACTTCACCATCTTCCTCGACGTCGACCCCCGGACCGCCATGCAGCGCTCGGGTGCCACGAACAAGTTCGAGCAGTCGCAGTACCTCGCGCAGGTCAAGCAGAACTACGAACAGCTCATCGAGTGGGAACCCGAGCGGTTCGTCCGGGTCGACGCGACCCGGTCGCCGGAGGCGGTACTGGAAGACGTCGAGCGAGCCCTCGCGGACCTCGTCGACGAGTGAGCCCGCGGTTCCCGTCCGTCGGTCCGCCGCCCTATCGCATCGTGTCCGGGAGTTCTATCTCGTCCGGCGAGGGCATCCAGAAGAAGTCCACGCTCACGCCGAGGACCAGCGGGAGTGCGATGGCGACCAGCAGTGCGAGGTTGCGCGACCCGAGGTCGCCGCCGAGACCGAGGACGCCCGAGAGCAGGAGCGTCGTCACCAGGAGGACGAACGGAGTGACGACGACGACGTAGATTATCGACCCCCAGTCGGTGTCCAGTCGCTGGCGGAAGAACCGGGTGGCGACCGCCGCGAGCGCCGTGTTGACGAGGACGAGGACCAGCAGGCCGACCGCGCCGACCAGTGAGACCATACCACCCCTAGGCGTCGGGAACACTTTGCCGTATCGGAACGGCTTTCAGTCGGGCAAGGTTTGCAACTGACATGCATCGAGTCATCGGAGAACGGGACGTCGCCGACACGCCGTTCTCAGCCGAACAGGCCCGGACGCTGTACCGAGACATGGTCCGGGCTCGCCGATTCGACGAGCGTGCGCTGTCGCTCCAGCGCCGCGGCTGGATGAGTGGGTACCCACCGTACAAGGGGCAGGAGGCCTCGCAGGTGGGCGCGGCACACGCGATGGCCGACGACGACTGGCTGTTCCCGACCTACCGGTCGAACGCGATGCAGATAGCCCGGGGAGTCCCGATGAGCGACCTCCTGCTGTTCCGTCGTGGCCGCGCCGAGTTCGACTCGGGACACTCGCTCCCGATATTCCCGCAGGCGGTCCCCATCGCGACGCAGATACCCCACGCCACGGGTGCGGGCATGGCGATGAACTACACCGACGACAACGGTGCCGTCGTCTGTTACTTCGGCGACGGCGCCACCTCGGAGGGCGACTTCCACGAGGGGCTGAACTTCGCCGGCGTCTTCGACGCACCGACGGTGTTCTTCTGTGAGAACAACAACTGGGCCATCTCGCTCCCCCGGCAGCGACAGACGGCGGCGGACTCCATCGCCGGCAAGGCACAGGCTTACGGCATCGCGGGCGGGCAGGTCGACGGGAACGACCCCCTCGCGGTGCTCGAGTTCGTCGGCAGCGCGCTCTCGTCCGCCCGCGAGGGCGACCCCGTCCTCGTCGAGAGTCTCACCTACCGGCAGGGCGCACACACGACCAGCGACGACCCCTCGCGCTACCGCGACGCGGAGAGCGAGGACCTCCCCGAGTGGCGTACCCGCGACCCCCTCGACCGGTACGAGGAGTACCTCCGCGAGCAGGGACTCGTCAACGACGAGTACGTCGACACCATCTACGAGGAGGCGGACGAGGAACTGGCAGACGCTGTCGACCGGGCGGAGGCGAAAGAACCCGCCACGCCGGAGGAGGTGTTCGACTCCGTCTACGCCGAGTTGCCGGAGCGGTTACGGAAACAGCAGGCAGAACTCCGCTCGTTCGTCGACGACCACGACGTCCAGGAACTGGACCACTAGCTGCGTCGCCTCACTGGAGTGCGATGTACGTCTTGGTGTCGGAGACGCCGTCGAGTCGTTGCATCTCGCCGGTGACCGTGTGCAGGACGTCGTACACCTCGCCCGCGTCGACCTCGGTGATGATGTCGTAGTTCCCGGCGACGATGTGTGCCTCGGTGACGGCGTCGAGTCCGCGTATCGAGTCGAGGAGGCTCTCCGACTTGCCGGCGGCCGTCTTGACCATGATGAACGCGTGAACCATTCCCTCTGTGGTACAATTTCACATAGCAAAAACCTTCCCCCAGCACAGGGACCGCCGCCAGGGCAAGTTATTCAAGGTGGGTAGGCGTATGCACTGATATGCGGTTCGTTATCATAGGTGCTGGTCGAGTTGGACTCCGTACGGCGCGTGTCCTCAGGGACGAGGGGCACGAGGTCACGCTCGTCGAACTCGACGAGCGGAAGATTAAACGCGCTCGCGACCAGGGGTTCACGGTCGTCGAGGGCGACGGTTCGCGCGAAGACAAGCTGGAGGCGGCAGGCATCGCGGAGGCGGACGCGGTCGGGGCGCTGACGGGCGACCTCAACACCAACTTCGCGGCCTGCATGATCGCGGACCACCACGGCGCGCGGACGGTCATGCGCATCGACGAGGACTACCGCGAGGAGATATACCAGAAGTACGCCGACGCCGTCGACGAGGTCGTCTACCCCGAACGCCTGGGCGCCATCGGTGCGAAGAACGCACTGCTCGGCGGCGACATCCGGGCCATCGCGGACATCGCACAGAATCTTCAGCTCGTGGAACTGACCGCCACCGAGGAGTCGCCCATGCGTGGCTACTCCCTCTCGGAGGTCGAACTACCCGGCAGCGCGACGATGATAGCGTTCGGCAAGGCCGACGGGCCGCTCGTGATTCCCGACCCCGACGAGTCGCTCGAACTCGGTGACCGCGTCGTCGTCCTCGCCGACTTCGACGTCCTCGACGACGTTCGACAACTCGTCGTCGGCGACGCGAGCAGGGCCGCACCCGCAGGAGGTGTCTGACCGTGGTCACGGCGTACATCATGATCAAGGCCAACACGGGCGAGGCGGACAGGCTGAAGAACAACATCGAGGACATCGACGGCGTCGACCACGCCTACATCGTCGCGGGCGACGTCGACGTCATCGCGAAGGTCACCGTCGAGTCGCCCGGCGCGGTCAAGGACATCGCCGCGACCCAGATTCAGGGCATCAAGGGCGTCGAGGACACACAGACGTACATCGCGATGGATTGAGTTCTAGGGCCCGCCCGACCGACTGCTTCCTCCCTGCGTCGCGTTCGTCAGGAGTTCGGCTGCCGGTCCGCCGTAGTCGTACCCCGGGACGATACCCTGGACGAACGTACCCTCGGCGAACTCGGCGACGGCTTTCGCGTCCTCGACGCCCGTCCGGGCGCTCCCAGACCGGTAGGTGAACGTCGCGACGACCGTCTCCCCCCGGCGCTCGACGGTGGGGTCGTCGTGGTCGAGGGTGTGGGCGACGTCGAATGCGTCCTCCAGTCGGAGTTCGAGCGTCTCGAACCAGCCGTCCTCGACGACCGGTGGGACGGTCTCCCCCTCGACGACGGCGTCGAGCGTCGGGATCCGGACCGTCACCCGGAAGGCACCGTCGCGGTCGTCCCCCGTCGGCGCCGCCGTGACGACGGCGTCCAGTCGCGTCGTCCCGACCGCGAACTCGTCGTCGACGCGGGTGAACGCGTCGTGCCGTTCCAGCGCTCGCTCGACCGACTCGGGCAACCCTGTCATTGCCGACGGCTAGGCCATCGACGAAGATGGGCGTTGCGCTCTCGGCGTCACCCGAGGACGTACCGGGTCCAGGGGTACGCCTCGACGAGCGGTCGGCCGCCGACCTCGTACTGCTCGACGTAGGCGTCGAGGCCGAAGATACGGCCCGCACCGAAGGCGGCGACGGAGAGGAACACCAGCATGTACGCGAAGTCCCCGTTGATGTACCCGTGACCGACGTCCCAGTTGCCCAGGTAGAACAGCAACATCATGAACGCGCCCCAGAAGGCCGCCAGTCGGGTCATGAACCCGACGATGAGACCGAGACCGATGAGCAACTCGCCCCACGGGACCGCCACGTTGACGAAGTCGACGAACCAGGTGGTCTCGCCCATCCACACGAACGCGTTCGCCACCGGACTCCCGCTGCCGGGGACGCCCTGGGTGAGGTACCCGCCCGCGCGGAACCCACCCGAGAGCACCTTGTCGAGTCCGCTCTGGAAGAACGCGATGCCCATCATCAACCGGAGTGCGAGGATGAACCAGACGCTCAGCGAGTGGAGCGTTCCGTCCACGGTGAATCCTGCGACCGTACTCTGAAGTCGTACCTCCTGACCTGACATGTCCCTACACTCCAGAGGCCACCACCGTAAAAGCTATCTTTCTGCGAGGAGAGAATCCCGCCGTTTGCGGCGGGAGTGAATCCGACAACTCCTCCACGGTCCACCGACGACACTCTGGCCGGATATTCCGTGCTCTTCCGAACCATTGAGTAGATTTGTTTACATAGGCTATATATGGCGATCGAGGTCACGCGCACCTGCGTTGGTTCCATCAAGAACCACCGACAGGTGTGTGATGGCCTCGACTCGCTCGGTGAGTCCGCCTCGAAAATCTGGAACGTCGCACGCTGGACAGCCGACCGAATCTGGGACGCGACCGGCGAAATCCCCGACGAAGGCGTGCTGAAGGCGTATATGAAGAACCAGTCGTGCTGGAAAGACCTGAACGCACAATCCAGTCAGAAAGTCATCGAAGAACTTTCCGACGCTTTCCAGTCGTGGTTCGACCTGCGACAGAAAGATCCGGAGGCGAATCCGCCCGGCTACCGCAAACACGGCGACACCAGACCACGTAGTACGGTCACGTTCAAAGCAGACGGGTTCGAACACGACCCCGAGAACGACCGCGTCCGTCTCAGTAAAGGCTCGAACCTGAAACAGTACTGGTCGGACTTCCTGCTCTGCGAGTACCAGACGCGCCCCGACGTTGACCTCTCGGAAGTCGACAGCGTGCAGACCGTTCGCGCCGTCTGGAACGGTGACGAGTGGGAGTGAGTTGGCCCGAGGACGTGCGTGAGTCCGACTGGGGCACGACCGGGAACAAGAAGTTGCACTCGTGGGCGTGCGACCGACTCTACCAGTACCTCGCATACAAAGGCGAGATACGGGGCGTCGAGGTGCTGAAAGAGAACGAGTGGGAGACGTCGAAGACGTGTTCACGATGTGGGGACGACACGACGTCGAACCGTGTCGAACGCGGGCTGTACGTCTGCTCGTCGTGTGAGTTGGTAGCCAACGCGGACTGCAACGGAGCGGAGAACATGCGACAGAAGATAACTCCGAGTCCTCACGGAGAGGATAGGAGTAACGGCTGTGTGGCACAGCCATCGACGTACCTGTTCGATTCCCGAAGTGGGGTGTTCGCCCCGCGAGAACAGGTCGTGTCGCAGACCGGCAAACATCCCACCTGCGGTACGGGAAGCCCCGTCGGTTACGACGGGGAGGATGTCACGCCGTGGATTCGCCGGCCAGGACGCCACGGGCCGCCATCTCCAGTTCGTGGAAGTTCGACAGCGTCAGGCCGTCCGTGGTGACGAACACTCCCTCGGTGTCGGTGGTCACGCGGACGAGGAAGCCGTTCTCGAACACGCGGATGGTGTACTCGTAGTCGCCGAGTTCGGACTGCTGGTAGGCCGCCTGGGTGGTCTTGAACCCGCGCCACTCGTGGCCGACGAACGTGGTCAGGTCCGCGTCGCGTTCGAGGTCGCTCCGCAGGTAGAGCTGTTCGAAATCGTCCCGTGTGAAGTACGTCAGCGACCGGAGACTGTCCCCCACGGTCGTCCGACACGCCGTCACGAGCTGGTCCGCCAACCGGTCGGTCAACAACCTCGCCATGGTCGTCATCGTCCACCCATGGACATAAGGACGGTGTTGTGCCCGGACGTCGGTGAAACCGGACGACGTCGACGCGGCGCGACGTATCACTAACCGATACGTTTACGGTGCCAACCGAGAGACACGGAAGCGGTCCCCGAGGAATCGGGTACCACGACCGACGGGACATCTGTCATGACCCACAGTTCGCGTTGGTCGACGGCGGCTACCACTGCCATGCCCCGGTAGTCGCCTTCCGTACAGTGGACCACCTCCGTAGCGACCGCGTTTCCAGCCAGTTCGCCGTCCGACCGACTGCACGTCCTGTCCTTCCCGGACGACCGGTCGACAGCCGTCGCTGGGCCGTTCCAGTCGGTACGGTTCCGGGACACCCATCGACCCGTGCGGCGGCGGCAGAACGGAGACGAACGGCTCTTCGTTCGTTCGAGACGGGATGCGAGGGGCAGGATTCGAACCCGCGAACTCCTACGAGAGCGGATCTTAAGTCCGCCGCTTTTGGCCTGGCTCAGCCACCCTCGCGCGGTCGGCCATTATCCCGGCGCGTTCAAGACGATTTCGCTTACCAGTCGACGGAGAGGGTGCCGTCGCCCTCCGGGTCGGGCGCGATCTCCTCGTCGGTCCGGCGGTCGACGACGTGGATGATGCCACGGTCCTTCTTGGCCGGGCAGGCCTCGGCGGCCCTGACGTTGTGTTCGAGTTCGTCCTCACCGAAGAAGTACGTCTTCGGGGTCGCCAGCCCGGTGTCGATGTCGAGGTCCCAGTTCGCGGAGACCTCGGCGCACTTGCCCGCGCCGAAGCACTTGTTCGCCTCGAATATCAACTTGTACGGCGCCTCCTCGACGGGTGGTGCGTTCGCCTCGCCGATCTCGCTCGGCGTGTGGGCGTCCTCGGCGTCGCTCATGCGTCGAGGGTCGGGGTCGAGGAACCTTTCGTGTGTCGGTCTCCGGCGCGGTCCCGTCGCCGTCAGTCCGGGCGACGTGGACCGTCAGTACGTCCGGACCGCCGTGACGATGCCGGCCGTCTGGCCGACCCCGACCAGCGCGAAACCGACGTAGGCCAGCGTCGGGGCGCCGACCGACGACAGGTAGGCGACCGTCCCGAGTCCGGAGAGGACGGCCCCTGCGAAGTACACCGACGGCGCACGTTCGACCCGGAGGCCGGTGTAGACGTAGGCGACGGCCGGGACGAGCATCCACGCGACGATAGCCGCGGCGGCCAGCGCGAGGTCGACGGGGTCTGCGAACACCGCCACCGTGGCCAGCAGGTTCGCCGCGGTTCCGACCACGAGGACGAGTTTCCAGGCGAACAGGACGCCCTCGCGCATGTCTCTCCACGAGAGGACGGTGAACGCCACGAGCAGGGCGTCCATGACGAGCAGTCCGATCCGGACCGTCCGCAACTGGAGGAGTTCGGCGTGGGCGGCGGTCGCGAACCCCCACGCGAGCGGGACCAGCGCCGCCGGTCCGGTCTCACGGAGCCGCCTGAACATGGTCGTACTGTCGGGCGGGCGGACAAAGAGCGTGGCTCTTCCAGCAGGTCCGGAGGAAGTTCATCCAGGACCCGACGGTGCCCGCGTTCGCACCGGTTACCACACCTAGCCGACGAATACTTTTGCCCTCCTCTCTCCGACCCGGGGTATGCGCTACCGACCCGGGCGTCGCTCCACGCGAAGCACCGGCGTCCGCCGGTTCGTCACGACGCCCCGCGACAGCACCCGTCCGGGCAGGCCGGGTGAGACGCCGTGACGACGCCGGCGGTCCTCGCGCTCGACGACGACCGTGCGGCAGACCCGGAGACGGCCGGTTCGAAGGCCGCGACGCTCGCCCGCCTGCGCGGTGCCGGCCTCCCCGTCCCCGACGGCTTCGTCGTCACCACCGACACCTACCGTACCCTCGTCGACGACCCCGAGACGCGGGGACTGCTCGCTGCGCTGGACGAGGCAATCGAGGCGGGCGACGACGAACGGCGGGACCGCACCGCCGCCGACGTGCGCGAGCGAATCGAGTCGCGACCGCTCCCCGACGACGTGGTCGAGGGCGTCGAGGACCACCTCGGCGAGGGCGCCTACGCGGTCCGGTCGTCGGGGACGGCCGAGGACCTGCCCGGGACGTCCTTCGCCGGCCAGTACGAGACGGTCCTCGACGTGTCCGGACGCGACGAGGTGCTGGACGCGGTCCGGACCTGCCTGGCGAGTCTGTTCACCGACCGGGCCGTCGCCTACCGCGCCCGGAACGGCATCCCGACGGCCGACGCCGCGATGGCCGTCGTCGTCCAGCGGTTCGTCGACCCGGAGTCCTCGGGCATCCTGTTCACAGCCGACCCCGTCACCGGCGACCGGACCGTCAGCGTCGTCGACGCGGGGCCGGGGCGTGGCGACACGCAGGTCGCCGGACTGGAGACGGCCGACACGTTGCGCGTCGACTCCGAGACGGGCGACGCCCTCGACTACCGACTCGCCCCCGGCCGGTCCGAGCGCGTCCTCTCGGACGGGGACGTCGCCGCCCTCGTCGACCTGGGGGCGCGGGTCTCGGCCGTCCTCGACGGGCCACAGGACGTCGAGTGGGCCATCGTCGAGGGCGACGAGGAGCGCCCGGTCGGCGAGGTCGTCCTCCTGCAGTCCAGACCGGTCACGGCCCTGTTTCCCCTCCCCGAACCGCGCCCGACCGACGACCGACTCCACGTCTACTACAGTTTCGGCTACAGACAGGGGATGCCCGAGGCGATGCCGCCGCTCGTCCTCGACGTCTGGCGACGCCTCATCGACACCGCCTGGGAGCAGTACGGCCTCACCGGACGCTTCGCCGCGATGGCGGGTGGGCGCCTCTACATCGACCTCACCCCCTACCTCGTCAGACCGTGGCTCGGCCGTCGCATCCGGTCGACGCTCCGGTCGATCGACGAACCCGCCGCCGAGGCGCTCTCCGTCCTGGTCGACGAACGCGGGGACGACCTCCCCTGGTCGGGGTGGACGGTCGACCGGGTTCGCCGGACCGCCGGCACACTCGTTCGCGTCGCCCCCACGGTCGGACGCGTCCTCGGGCGCATCGCGACGGCGTTCGTCTCGTCGCGCCCCGAAGGGGCACCCGACCGGGCGCGAGTCGTCTACGAGGCGAACTGTCGGTCCGCAGTCCGCCGGATACGGAGCCACGACGCTCCCGAGGGTCGCGTTCGCGCCGCCGTCGACGAACTCGAGGCGTCGGTCTCGTGGCTGCTGGACGAGTTCTACCCGTTCTACGCGTCGATGCTGGCGGGAAGTGCCCTCGGCCGCCTCCGCCCGGGTCAGGCCGACGACGTCGCCCGTCTCGCCAGCGGCATCCGCGACGACCCGGTGCGCCGGATGGGTGCCGAACTCGACGACCTGGCCGACGTCGCCCGTGACGACCCCGCCGTCGTGGCCGCGCTCCGGGACGGTGCCTCGCTCGACGACCTCGCGAGCGTGTCGGGGAGCGGTCCGTTCCTCGACGCCTTCGAGGCGTTCCTCGACGAGTACGGCTTCCGGGCCGCCGCCGAGATAGACTTCAGCCGCCCGCGCTACCGGGAGGACCCGACGCTGTTGCTGAACGCCGTCGCCGGACACCTCGAATCCGGCGGTGGACCGGACGAGCGGGCCGCCACCCCGGAGCGCACGGCCGACGAGGCCGCCCGGTCGCTCGTCGACGGCGCGAACCCCCTCCTGCGCCCCCTCGTCCGTCGTCTCGTCCGCGTGTACAGCGGGTATCTCGGACTGCGAGAGTACCCCAAGTACGCGCTGTCGAAGTTGCTGGCCGAACTCAGAACGCAGGTCCAGGCGGCGGGCGAGCACCTGGCGGCGACGCCGTACCTCGCCGACGCGGAGGACGTGTGGTTCCTCGACCTCGACGAGTTGCTCGAGTGCCTGGCCGACCCGAGCGAACTCGCGGCCATCGGCCTGCCAGCGCGGCGACGGTCGTACGAGCGCCACCGGCGGACGGCCGCCCCGCGCATCGTCACCAGCGACGGGTACGTCCCGCCCTCGCGCCACCGGGAACCGGCGTCCTCGTCGACGCTGACCGGGACGGCGGCCGCGCCCGGCGTCGTCGAGGGGGTCGTCCGCGTCGTCACCGACCCCGGGACGGAGCGCCTGGAGCGCGGCGAGGTGCTCGTCGCCCCGTACACCGACCCGGGGTGGACGCCGCTGTTTCTCAACGCGGCGGCGGTGGTCACCGCCGTCGGGGGGCGACTCACCCACGGCTCACTCGTCGCTCGCGAGTACGGAATCCCTGCGGTCGTCGCGGTCGAGGACGCGACGACGCGGCTCAGAACGGGGGAGCGCGTCCGCGTCGACGGGACGCGCGGTGTCGTCGAACGACTCGACTACCGGTGAACTTCGATGTTCTCGATGACGACGTCCTTCGTCGGCTTGTCGCGCGCGTCGGTCGGGAGCGACCCGATCTCTTCGACGACGTCCATGCCGTCGGTGACCTTGCCGAAGACGGCGTGCTTGCCGTCGAGGTGGGGCTGGGCCGCGAGCGTGATGAAGAACTGGCTCCCGTTCGTGTTCGGCCCGGAGTTCGCCATCGAGAGGACGCCGGCGTCGTCGTGGCCGAGTTCGTCGTGGAACTCGTCGTCGAACTGGTAGCCGGGGCCGCCACGGCCGGTCCCGGTCGGGTCGCCGCCCTGGATCATGAAGTCGTCGATGACGCGGTGGAAGATGGTACCGTCGTACAGCGGGTCGTTCTCGTGTGCCTCGCCCGTCTCCGGGTGTGTCCACGTCTGGTCGCCGGTCGCGAGTCCGACGAAGTTCTCGACGGTCCGCGGCGCCCGGTCCTCGTACAGTTCGACCTCGATGTCGCCGCGGTTCGTGTGGATCGTCGCCGTCAGGTCGCTCATACCGTCACCGAGGACCCCCCTCGGGAAAACGTTGTGGATACGTCGTGGTGGGCGACCGTCCGCCCGTCGTCTGGCGGTCACCGCGGTCGAGCCCGTCGCATTCAATAGCGAGTGGCGCGAAATCAGGACACGATGACTCGCTCGGCACGTCACCGCAGAGAGCGCGTGACGCTGGCCAGACTCCCCTCGGGCGTGGCGGTCGAGACGACGGTCCACAGCTACGAGGGGTCAGACGACGGTCCGACGGTGTACGTGCAGGCGGCCCAGCACGGCCGCGAGATAAACGGGACCGAGGTGCTGCGACGCCTCCACGAGGAACTCCCGACGACGGCGCTCGCCGGACGCGTAGTCGCGGTGCCCGTCGCGAACCCCCTCACGTTCGACCGGGTGTCCTACACCACGCCGGAGGTGCTCGACTCGGTGAACTCGAACATGAACCGGGTCTGGCCCGGGGACGCCGAGGGGACCCTCCACGAGCGCATGGCCGCCACGCTGTGGGAGTACGCCGGGGAGGCGGACGTCGTCGTCGACCTCCACACGGGGAGTCCCGACATGCTCACCCACACCGTGTTCATGGAGGACGACGACCGGTCGCGCGAACTCGCCGAGGCGTTCGGGACCGACCTCCTGCTCGCCGAACGGGCCGGCGACGACGCCGCCGAGGCGTGGCACCGGCGGGGCTTCGACGGGAAACTCAGGGTCGCGGCGGCCAGGGAGGACATCACCGCCATCACGCCTGAACTCGCCCACAACAGGCAGATAGTCGAGGACGCGGTTGCGACCGGCGTCCGGGGCGTGCGCAACGTCCTCCGGAGCGTGGGTGTCCTCGACGGGCAGGTGATTCCGGTGGCGGACCAGCGCGTCGCCCGGAACCACCTCGGCCGCGTCGACGCCGAGGAGTCGGGACTGTTCCGACCGGACCCGGCGCTCGAACTCGGCCAGACCGTCGAGGCGGGCGACCCGGTGGGCGTCGTCTACGACCCGTCCACCTACGAGGTGCTCCACCGGGCCGAGAGCACCCGCGACGGCATCTGCTACGCCATCACGCGCGAGGCGACGGTCAAGGGGGGCGACCGACTCGCCAGCGTCGCCATCCCGCTGGACGAGTAGCGACGTCAGGCACGCGCCGGCAGCAGTTCGTCGAGCGCGACCTTCCGGCGGTCGCCGTCGAGTCGGACGACCACGTCGAGCGTCTCGTCGTAGTCGTACAGCAACTCCCGGCAGCACCCACACGCAGAGATGACGACCGGGTCTGCCGTCGGGTCGTCGTCCCGGTAGCGAACCGCGACCGAGCAGTCGAACGAGTCGTTGCCGTCGGCCAGCGCGTTCTCCAGCGTGATGGGTTCGCAGTGGACCGTCGCCTGGTCGACGGTCGACCGGAGGTTGACGGCGGTGTAGACGGTGCCGTCGCCGGTCCGGAGCGCCGAGGCGACGCGGTGGCGGTCGGGGTCGAACCGGGCTTCGAGCGTCTCCACGGCCTCCTCGACGAGTTCCTGGTCGGCGGCGTACAGCGGTCGGGCGTCCATGGCCGTGCTTGGACCGCGGGGGAGAAAAGCCCCCGTCAGACGCCGGGGGCGACCGCGACCGGCGACGAGACCGAACCCGGGGCTAGAACTCGCGCAGGTCGTCGAGGACGGTCGCCGCGTCGCCCGACGCGATGGTCTCGCGGGCACGGTCGAGGCCGTCGTCGAGCGAGTCCACGTCGTCGCGGGCGTACATCCGGAACGCGGCGTTGAGCGCGATGGCGTCGGCGAACTGGTCCTCGCGCTCGCCGTCGAGGACGGTCTCGGTGATGGCGGCCGAGTCGACGGCCACGTCGTCGACGCCGAGGTCGTCGCTCTCGAAGTCCATGCCGAACTCCGCGGTCTCTATCTCGTAGTCGGAGACGTCGCCGTCGTCGGCCCGCCACTCGGCGACCTTCGTGTACCCGGGTCGGATGTCGTCGTAGCCCTCCATGCCCTGGAACATGACGACCTTGCCGACGTCGAGTTCCCGGCTCTCGGCGAAGGTCTCGCAGGTCTTCTTCGCGAACGCGAGGTGGTAGAACGAGCCGAGGTGGACGTCGGCGTTGGCCGGGTTGGCGAACGTCTCGATGGTGTTGACGAACGTGCGGACGCCCATCTGGTCGCGGCGGTCCCAGAGGTCGTGGACGCCGGGGTTGAACTCTGGCTGGTAGTAGAAGCCGAAGCCGGCGTCGTCGACCATGTCCGCGCTCTCGCCGGGGGAGAGTTCGGTCCGGACGCCGAGTTCGTCGAGCACGTGCTTGTAGGCGTCCTGCTTCTGCGTCGGGACGCGGTCGCCGCTGTGTGCGACGACTGGCGTACCCGCCGCGGCGGCGACGATGCCCGCCCCGACGCCGAGGATGGCGGACCTGCCCTTGCCGTCGTAGTTCGCACCGCAGTCCACGGGGTCGGCGTCCGGTTCGGCCGTCACGACGCTCTCCTCGCGCATCACGTCTGTGTAGGCGGCGAGTTCCTCGGGGTCGTTGCGCTTCCAGCGATTCGCCAGCCAGAACGCCCCGAGCGTGGTCGGGTCCGGTTCGCCGCCGAGGATGCGCTGGAACGCCTCCCGTGCCTGGTCGCGGTCCATGTCCTCGGCCGACTTGTGTCCGGAGCCGACGACCTCCGTCATCAGCCGTTTGAGGGGCCACTCGCCGTACTCGCGGGTCGCTTGCGCCATAGACTGAGGTTGGGATGGCCCGAGGAAAAGTCCCTCGTTCCGTTCTCACGAGTCTGGACTCGCGCGTTCGACCGACCCGAGGTCGACCCGGGCCGGTGTGAGTGACCGAGACCCCAGACACTACCAGTGTCGAGCGCCTACAGTTCGGTATGGTCGAGACAGACCTCGGTCAGGCAACCATCGTGTACGAGGGTCCCGACGGCGACACCGTCGAGAGAACGGTCCAGAACGAGTACGTCGTGTACTTCCAGGACCACTGGATGATCAAGACCGGCGAGGACGACGAGGGGCGAGACCTCGTCCAGCGAATCCCGCACAACCGCGTCTACCACGTCGAACGCACGGTCGAGCAGTTCGAGCGCGAGGTCAGCAGCATCCGCAACCAGGTCCAGTCGATGGCCGACGACCTCCGGTCGATGCTCCTCGGCGACGAGGGGCGCACCACCCAGTACGGGGAACAGGGCGAGTCCGAACCCATCCGCATCGACGTCGAGGACGAAACGCAGGACGAACAGTAGCCCGGCTTCTGACTTCGAAACACGTACCTGCACCTCCTCCCTAGACCCGTCAATGAGCACTCCGTCAAGCGACTGGCGCGCGGACATCGACGACGTGGACGCCCGCCTCGTCGACGGCTACCAGTCCGGCTTTCCAGTGACGGAACGCCCCTTCCGGGCGGTCGGTGACGACCTGGGCATCTCCGAGTCCGAGGCGTTCGAGCGCGTCGAGCGACTGTCCGACGACGGCGTCTTCCGGCGGTTCGGGGCCGTGTTGAACCCGCCCGTCATCGGGTCCTCGACGCTGGCCGCGGTGCAGGCTCCCGAGGACCGGTTCGACGAGGTGGCCGCGGTGATAAACGGCTACCGGCAGGTGAACCACAACTACCGGCGCGAGCACGAGTGGAACATGTGGTTCGTCGTCACCGCCGGGTCGCGGGAGACGCGCGACCGCATCCTCGACGAGATAGAGACGGAGACCGGCTGTGAGGTGCTGAACCTCCCGATGCTCACCGACTACTACATCGACCTCGAGTTCCCCGTCGTCAACGGGGACCGGTTCGCACGCGAGAGCGTCGCGTCGACGGACGTCTCGGCGACCCGCATCTCGGAGGACGCGACGGGCGACCTCTCGCGGTTCGACGCCGAGTTGCTGCTGGCCATCCAGTCGGGCTTCCCGCTCTCCCGGACGCCCTACGGCGACGTGGCGGCCGAACTCGACGCGCCGGTCGACGACGTGCTGGCCGGCGTCAAGCGCCTGCGCGAGGCGGGCTGCATCAAGCGCGTCGGGTGCATCGTCAACCACGTCGTCACCGGCTTCTCGAACAACTGCATGGTCGTCTGGGACGTCCCGGACGAGGACCTCGACGAGCGCGGACTCGCGGTCGGCGAACTCCCCTACGTCACGCTCTGTTACCACCGACCCCGCCGCCCGGAACAGGACTGGCCGTACAACCTGTTCACGATGATACACGGTCGAGAGGAGCGCGCCGTCGACGAGAAGGTGGACGAACTCGCGAGCGAGCACCTGCCGTTCGACCACGAGCGCCTCTACTCGACGGAGACGCTGAAGCAGACCGGCGCGCAGTACGAGGCGCTGCTCGGCGAGTGAGTCGGTCAGTCGTTGGCCATCACGACGAGCATCGGGCCGACGATGAGCAGTGCGATACCCAGGAACCGGTACTGGACAGGCGCGAGGTTCGTCGGCGTGAGGACGAATATCGCGCCGAAGGCCACGACTGTCAGCCCGATCGTCTTCATCGATTTGAGCGGGAGCGTTCCGAGTATCGAGAGGATGAACACCAGAAGGAGCGCCTGCCCGACGTTGTAATTGAGCAGGAAGCTGTCGATTACCTGCAGTTCGAGCGCGGTCATTCGTACGTACAAGTCCAGAGGGTGCAGTCTTAACGCTAACGAAAGGTTGCTAGTCCGGACCGGTCAGGTCGAGGGGGCGGATGAAGACGTACCAGAACATCACCGCGGCACCGCCGTAGCCGAGCGCCCAGACGGCGCTGCCGACGAGTTCGTAGCCCGCGGCCCCGAGAAGATAGTTGAGGACGCCCGGGACGACGATGGCGAACGCGATGGTCGCGGCGGCCAGGACCGCCTGCGTCCGGTCGATGTCCGTGGTCTCTGCCATGAGGCGGCGTTGGCGCTCCAAACTCGTCAATGCCTCGGTTCGACGCGACGGCCCGCCCACGTGAAGGGAATGGACGCACGCGAGTGGTGAACCATGGAGCGTGTGACGTGCGTCCGTCGTCCCGTACCACGCCCACGGGCAAAAATCCCGTTCCCCCGACCGGTGGCGGCCGCCCGGGACGTCAGCGTCCACGGCTGTCCGGGAGCGCACGGGCGAGCATCTCGACCGGCGTCGGTGGCGCCGCTCCCGCGCCCCCGTCGCCCAGCACGTCCCGGTCTCCGAGTTGCGTGCGACAGGACGCGCCCGGCGCGACGACGACGTCGCCCGGACTGTCGTCGACCTGGTCGTAGAGTATGCGGGCGATGGCAGCACTCATCCCCCCGTGTTCGGCCTCGTAGCCGAAGCTTCCCGCCATGCCACAGCACCCCGAATCCAGCGGGTCGACGGCGTAGCCCGCCCGTCGGAGGACGCCGACGGCGTGGTGGTCCTTCTCGGTCGCCTTCTGGTGACAGTGGCCGTGGTAGACGAGGTGGTCGTCGGGCGCGTCGAAGTCGATGCGCTCGTCGAGGACGAAGGCGTCGACGTACTCGCAGAGGCCGTAGGCCGACCCGGCGAGGTCGGCCACGGAGTCGCCGTCGAGCAGGTCGCGGTAGTCGGACTGGAACATGACGGCGTCCGACGGTTCGACCACGACAACGTCCCACCCGTCGCGGACGCGGGGTGCGAGCGTCGCGACGTTCTCCCGGGCCGTCTCCCGTGCCAGGTCGAGCAGTCCGGTCGAGTACGCGGGGCGACCGGTGTCACCGGGGGCGTCGGGCACCTGCACGTGGACGCCGGCGGCTTCGAGGACCCGGACCGCCGCCTTCCCCGCCGCGGGGTCGTTGAAGTCGGTGTGCGTGTCGGGGTAGAGCAGGGCCTTGCGCTCGGCGTCGGCGGCCGGTACCGCCGGACCGCCACGGGCCGCGAACCAGTCGCGGAACGTCGTCCGGTGGAACGTCGGCAGGGTGCGCTCGGCGTCGACGCCGACGAGGCGTTCGCCCAGTCGCCGGGCGGGCCCGAACGACGCCACCCAGTTCGAGACCGGTGCGAGCGCGCTTCCGACCCGCGAGAGGTCGTGGACGCGCGCGAACAGGCGATCCCGCAGGGGAACGCCCTCGCGCTGGTGGTGTTCGTGGACCACCTCGGCCTTCAGCTTCGCCATGTCCACCTCGCTCGGGCAGTCGTGGGCACAGCCCTTGCACCCGATGCAGAGGTCGAGCACCTCGTCGACGAACTCGTCGTCGAAGCCGTCGTCGGGCAGGTCGCCCGACATCGCCTGCCGGAGCATGTTCGCCCGCCCACGCGTGGAGGTTATCTCCTCCCGACTCGCCCGGTAGGTCGGACACATCACGCCACCGGTGGTGTGCTGGTCGCCGCGACAGCCCCCACAGCCGTGACAGAGTTCGACCATCCCCTGGAAGCCGTTCTCGTTCTCCCAGCGCAGTTCGGGGTCGAAGCCCGCGTCGAACTCGTAGTCGGGACCGCTCCGGAGCTGTTCGGTCAGTCGGACGTCGCCACAGACCTGTCCGGGGTTCAGGAGCCAGTCGGGGTCGAACGCGGTCTTCAGGTCCCGGAAGACCGACCAGAGGTGGTCGCCGTACAGCTTCCGGTTCCACTGGGTCCGGGCCCGGCCGTCGCCGTGTTCGCCCGACACCGAACCGCCGAGGTCGACGACGAGGTCGGTGACGGCGTCGGCGATGCCCGAAAGCGCCTCGACGCCCTCGTCGGTCTTCGTGTTCACCAGCGGCCGGACGTGCAGGACGCCGGGACCGGCGTGCGCGTAGAAGCTCGCGACCGTGTCGTACTCGGCGAGGATGGCCCGGAAGCCCTCGACGAACTCGGGCAGCGACTCCGGCGGGACGGCGGTGTCCTCGATGAACGAGACGTGCTTCGCGTCGCTCGTCCGCGAGAGCAGGATGGGGAGCCCCGACTTGCGAAGCTTCCAGACGGTCTCGCGCTCGGCGGCCTCGTAGGCTTCGAGCGCGTCGAACGCCCGTGCAGGCTCGTCGGACTCGGACGGCGACGCGTCGCCGTCGTCCCCGAGTGCGGCGGGAACGCGGTCGGCCAGCAGGTCCGCGACCGCCCGCTTCCCCGCGGCGTCGTCGGCGGCGTAGAACTCCACGAGCAGGGTCGCTCGCGTCCCGTCCGGGAGCCGAGCGGCCACGTCGGCGAACTCGGCGGTCTCCCGGGCGAGGTCGAGCAACACCTCGTCGACGAGTTCGACCGCCGCGGGGTCGTGTTCGAGGATGGCCGGGACGTCGGCCATCGCGGTGACGAGGTCGTCGTAACAAAGCAGGGCGAGGGACTTCGTCTCGGGGACGGGTTCGAGCGACACCTCGGCCTCGGTGACGACGGCGAGGGTTCCCTCGCTCCCACAGACGAGTTTCGCGAGGTTCACCGTGCCGCCCTCGGCGTCGGGTTCGCCGACGCCCCGGGTCGCGCCACGGGCGTCCTCGACCAGCCAGTCGAGGTTGTACCCCGAGACGTTCCGCTTCAGGTCGGGGAACCGTTCGGCTACCTCGTCGGACTCCTCGTCGACGATTCGGGCCACCTCGGCGTAGATGCGTGCCTCCAGGTCGCCGTCGGGGTCGGCCCGGGCGCGCAGGTCGTCGAGGGCCACCTCGCCGAACTCGGTGACGGTGCCGTCGGCGAGGACCACCTCGCAGGACTCGACGTAGGCGTCGGTCTTGCCGTACTGCAGGGAGTGCGCCCCCGTCGAGTTGTTCCCGATGGCCCCGCCGAGCGCGCTCTTGTCTCCCCACGCGGGGTCGGGTGCGAACTTGAGGCCGTGCTCGGCCAGGCGGGCGTTCAGGTCCCCGAGCCGAACGCCCGGCTGGGCGCGGACGCGCCGGTCGTCGGGTCGCGTCTCGACGACGGCGTCCATGTACCGCGAGAAGTCGAGGACGACCGCCTCGTTGACCGTCTGACCGGCGAGCGACGTCCCGCCGCCCCGGGGAAGGACCGGAATCTCCTCCGCAGCACAGTACGAGACCACGGCGGAGACGTCGGCCGTCGACCGCGGGAAGACGACGCCGATGGGCGTCTGCTCGTAGATGCTCGCGTCCGTCGCGTAGAGCTGTCGGGAGTACGAGTCGAACCGGACGTCGCCGTCGACCCTGCCGGCGAGGGCGTCGAGCAGGTCCGGCCTGGCCACGTCGTCGCTCCGGTAGTCGTAGGTGGCCGCCTCGTCCCTGGCGTCGGCGGCATCGGCATCGCTGGCCATGCCCGTTGCTGGGCGTGCCGTCGGCATAAAATACGTGCCGGGGAGCGCCCGCCCGGCGGGTCAGTTGGCGTCGGCCCGGCGCGTCTCGCGGCGATGACGACGCGCCAGCGCGACGAGACGCAGGCCCGCCTGCTCCAGCGAGTCGAAGTCGTCGCTGGCAGCCGCGAGTCGCGCTGCGTCGAGCGTCTCACGAACGTCCTCCTCGACCATGCGGCACGGTTCGAACGCCCGCGATATAACCGCACGCCAAGCGCGGTGAAAGTGAAAGTGGTCTCACGGCACGTTCGGCCCTAACACCTATCAAGGTACCCGGAGACAGGCAGTGATAGATGGGTTCGCTGGACGACGTGAGGCGGCGGCTTCGGGCCGCCGTGCTGACAGAGACGGAAGGGTCCGAGTACGTCTGTCGGTCCTGCGAGTCGGGATACGACGTGCAACACCACATCTGCCCGGACTGCGGGAGTTACAGCGTCGAACGACTCGACTGGTGACCGGCCCGGGTGACTCCCGGACGGACTGATGACCTGACCGGGCACGGCCCGGACGAAACACAGTTGCCCGCTCGGCCACTACGGGAGGCCAGTGACACGAGACGACGACGAGACGGAGGTCGTCGAGGCGGCCGTCGGCGTCGACCGATTCTACGACGCACTCGAAGCCCACGGGCGACCGGTCATCACCGCGTCGCAACTGGCCCGACGCCTCGACACGACCCAGGAGGCGGCGATGCAGGCGCTCGAATCGCTCCACGACCGGGGCGACGTCGAGCGCGCAGACGTCGAGTCGGACCCGTCGGTCTGGTACGCGAGCGACTGGCGGGACGTGGTCGACCGCGAGCGCGTGGTGTTCTTCCCGGAGCGCCGGCAGTTCGTGGTGGACCAGCCCAGCCAGTTCACCCGGGCGCAGTGCTCGCAGTTCGCCCACCTCGTCGACACGACGCGGTCTGGCGGCTACCTCTACGAGGTGCGACGCGAGGACGTCTGGCAGGCGCCGTACGACGAGTTCGAGAACCTGGAGCGGACGATGCGACAGGTGCTCTCCGAGCGCTCGCCCGAGTTCGAGGCGTGGGTCGAGGACCAGTGGAAGCGCGCCAACCAGTTCGTCCTGCGAACCCACGAGGACGGGTACGTCGTCCTCGAAGCCACGACCGACAGCCTGATGGGCAACGTGGCGCGCGAACGACTCGACGCCGACTGTCTCCGTGCGCCCATCGACGACTCGACGTCGTGGGTCGCCGAGGAGCACGTCGCCACGGTCAAGCGCACGCTCTACCAGGCGGGTTACCCCGTCAGGGACGACCGCAAACTGGACGGCGGCGACGCCCTGCCCATGGACCTCGGCCTCGTCCTCCGGGACTACCAGCAGGCGTGGGTCGACCGGTTCGTCGAGGCGAAGGCCGGCGTCATGGTCGGCCCGCCGGGCAGCGGGAAGACCGTCGCCGCGATGGGGACGATGGCCGAGATAGAGGGCGAGACGCTGATTCTGGTGCCCTCGCGCGAACTGGCCAGCCAGTGGCACGAGGAACTGCTGACCCACACCACGCTGACCGAGGACCAGGTCGGCGAGTACCACGGCGGCACCAAGGACGTGCGACCCGTGACGGTGGCGACGTACCAGACCGCCGGGATGGACCGGCACCGCCAGCTGTTCGACTCCCGCGAGTGGGGGCTGGTCGTCTACGACGAGTGCCAGCACATCCCCGCCGACGTGCGCCGGCGGACCGCCGACCTGCAGTCCAAGCACCGCCTCGGCCTGACGGCCACGCCGGTCCGCGAGGACGACCGCGAGGAGGACATCTTCACCCTGCTCGGCCCGCCCATCGGCACGGACTGGGACGCCCTGTTCGAGGCGGGCTACGTGCAGGAACCGGAGGTCCACATCCGGTACGTGCCGTGGGCCGACGACGAGACCAGGAGCGAACACGCCAGCGCCGAACCGGGGCACGACCGACGGCAACTGGCCGCGAGGAACCCCGCCAAGGTCGAGGAGACCCGGCACCTCCTCGCCGAGCACGCCGACAAGAAGGCGCTGGTGTTCGTCGAGTACCTCGACCACGGCGAGCAACTCGCCGAGGCACTCGACGCGCCATTCATCTCCGGCGAGATGCCACACGGTCGCAGACGGGAACTGTTCGCCGAGTTCCGCCGGGGCGGGCGCCACACCCTCGTCGTCTCCCGCGTCGGCGACGAGGGCATCGACCTGCCCGACGCAGAACTCGCCGTCGTCGCCTCCGGCCTCGGCGGGTCGCGCCGCCAGGGCGCCCAGCGCGCCGGGCGGACGATGCGCCCCGAGGGCACCGCCCGCGTCTACGTGCTGGCGACCCGGGGCACCAGCGAGGAGCGCTTCGCCAAGCAGCAGGTCCAGCACCTCGCCTCGAAGGGCATCGGCGTGCGCGACGGCCCGGCCGAGGCCGTCGAGTGACGCGGCCGTGGAAGAATTGCCGGCGTCAACGCCGTTGAAGCGTCGGACGTCCACGTAGCGAGTAGCATGGTAGACCCGACATCGGACATCGGCGACGTCGACCCCGAGGAGGCCCCGGCCTGTGCGGTCTGCGGTGACCCGGTCGTCGGCGACGACCACCGCGTTCGGTCCTGGGTGGCGGACGGCAACGTCGAGCATCGCCACTTCTGCGACGACGAGTGTCTCGAGAAGTGGGACGCCTAGCCGGTCAGTCGTCGGCCGTCTCCTCCGCGTCGGCCGACCCCGCCACTATCTCGCCGAGTCCGTCGACGGGCCGGTCGGGATTCGCGTTCCTCGCCTCGCGCGACAGGCCCAGCTGGTAGCCCGGGTCGCCCGCCTCGCGCAGTTCCGTCCGGCCGCGGTGGACCGACACGTTCCCGTCGAGGTGCAGTCGAACCGCTTCGAGCAGGGCGTCGGCTTCGAGGGGCTGGCCGCGCGCTCGCATCGTCTCCATGTCGGCGTCGTCGGGGACGTCGAACGCGCGCTGGGTGATGATGGGCCCCTGGTCCAGGTCCGTCGTCACGTAGTGGGCGGTCACGCCCGCGATGCGGACGCCCTCCTCCAGGGCCTGCCGGTACGCCTTCGCGCCGGGGAACGACGGGAGCAGGCTGGGGTGGACGTTGATGATGCGGTCCTCGTACCGGAAGACAACGTCCGGACTGAGGATTCGCATGTACCGGGCGAGGACGATGAGGTCGGCGTCGTACTCGCCGAACAGGTCGAGTATCTGCCCCTCGTCGGGCGTCCCCTTCTCGTCGCCGACGTCGTGGAACGGGACGTCGTACCGCTCGGCCAGGGGTTCGAGGTCGTCGTGGTTCGCGATGACCACCGAGATGTCGGCGCCGAGGTCGCCGCTGGCCCACGCCTGGAACAGGCGTTCGAGGCAGTGGCTCTCCTTCGTGGCGAGGACGGCTATCTGCTGGGTCTCGCGGTCGGCCGGGAACCGGACCTGTACGTCGACGCCGAGTTCGTCGCCGAGTTCGTGCAGGTCGGCCCTGAGTTTCTCCTGCGTACAGACCATCTCCGAGACGTCCGCGTGCAGCGTCATCCGGAAGATGTCGTCGCGGACCGCCTGGTCGAGGTCCTCGATGTTGATGCCGCGCTCGAACAGGAGACTCGTGACCCGTGCGATGAGTCCGGTCTTGTCTCCTCCGACCACGGTAATCTCTGTCAGATCAGTCGTCATCGACACCACCTCCTGATGCTGGTCGTTGGAGACATCGTTGGTCTCTCAATCGGTCTGCGCGCAAAAGGGTTCGCATCCGTGCAAGTGTCGACCCGGCGACGGCGTCCGACCGACGGGACGGACGACTCAGGTCTCGACGTCGACGACGACCTCGTTCCGGCGCATCCACGGTGGCGTCCACGGGTCGTTGTACCGGAGCAGGTAGGGGCTTCCGACGGTGTCGATGCCGTAGGCGGCCAGCGTGTCGAGCAGGTGCTGGCCGGCGTGCTCGATGCGGCGGTCGGTCGCGTACCAGCCGAACGGCACCACGGCGGCGCGGTGGGCCTCGATGCGGACGAGTTCGACGCTATCGTTCGTCGGTTCCGGTGCCGACTCGATGGTGTACGTCCCGGGGAGGTAGAACCGCATGGTGACGCCGTCCTCGGATTCGGAGGTGGCGACCGGGGCGGTCATCGGGACGTCGGTGCCGTCCTCGCCGGCGTCGGCGGTGGCGACCGGGGCGGTCATGGCCACGTCCTCGGCGCGCCTGTTCCCGCCGCTGATGTAGTCGTAGAGTCGGCGGAACGCCTCGACGTCGCCCCCGGCGGTGGTCTCGACGGCGACGAGGTCGGGGTACTCCCTGAGTTCGACGCCCTCGAACTCGTCGAGGGTCGTGTACGGCACGGGGGCGGCCGTCGTACGTGCGTACACCCCCCAGGCGGTCCAGAGACCGGCCACGCCGGCCAGTACTCCACCGAGCGTGAGGAGTTTCGTTCGCTCCATGGCTACCGGTACGGCGTCGACCGGCAAAAACGACGGTGTGGGGTCGACCGGCGCACATATGCACGAACGTGTATCACAGAGCAGAGTCACAAGAGTTTTTGAACACGAACGCGCTCGTACAGGTGATGAGCGCCTACACCGCCACGGTGACAGTCCGACTCAAAGAGGGCGTCCTCGACCCCGAAGCCGAGACGACCAGACGCGCGCTGGAGCGTCTGGACTTCGACCTGGAGGCGCTACGGTCGGCCGACCGCTTCGAGATCGACCTCGACGCGACCGACGCCGACGACGCCCGCGAACGCGCGAGCGAGATGGCAGACCGCCTGCTCGCGAACCCGACCATCCACGATTACGACGTGGGGGTCGAGGCCCGGGAATGACGGTCTCCGTCGTCCGCTTCGGCGGGTCGAACTGCGACCGCGACGCGCTCGACGCCCTGACCGACCTCGACATCGACGCCGAGATCGTCTGGCACGAGGACGGCCTGCCAGCGGACACGACCGGCGTCCTCCTCCCCGGCGGGTTCTCCTACGGCGACTACCTCCGGGGCGGGGCGATGGCCGCCCAGTCACCGGTGATGGACGATGTCCGCGAACTTGCCGCCGACGGCGTCCCCGTGCTGGGCATCTGCAACGGCGCACAGGTCGGTTGCGAGTCCGGACTGACCGAGGGCGCGTTCACCACGAACGAGAGCGCGCGGTTCCAGTGCGAACACGTCAACGTCCGCATCGAGCGGACCGACACGCCCTGGACCGCGGGCTACGAGGAGGGCGAGGTCATCGAACTCCCCATCGCCCACGGCGAGGGTCGGTACGAACTCGACGAGGACCGACTCACCCGCCTGGAGACCGAGGACCGCATCCTCTTCCGGTACTGCGACGAGGACGGCGAACTGACCGACGAGGCCAACCCCAACGGGTCCAAGCACAACGTCGCCGGCCTCGTCGGTCAGCGCGATTCGGTCGCCGTCCTGATGCCGCACCCGGAACGGGCGACGCTCGCCGACGTGGGCGGGACCGACGGCCGACCCCTCCTCCGCGGGTTCGCCGCCGAGTGACCACCCCGGCACCCGTCGGGTGCCCGTTGAGACGACGACCGACCGACCGATGACTCCCGAACCGAACCGTCCGGCGACGCCGACCACAGACGCCGTGAGCCACCGCATCGTGCCACTGGTCGACCGTCGGAACGGCTCAAAGTTTGAAGATGGTGGGGGGCCTCGGTGACCAGTATCGGTGGCACCGTAGGGCTACCGCGAGTCGCATGACCGGACGAACGACACGTATCCTGCTCGTCGCACCCGACGGCGACGAACGGGCCGAGACGATGGCCGCACTCCCGTGGACCGTCAGTACGGCGACGGACGTCGAGTCGGCGCTCGACGCGCTCGACGGGACCGTCGACTGCGTGGTCACCGAGTACGACCTGCCGGACGGGGACGGCGTGGCGCTCCTCGAACCGGTGAAAGAGCGCCGCCCGACCTGTCCGGTCTTCCTCTACACCGCCACCGGCGACGAACGCGTCGCCGGGGCGGCCATCGCGGCCGGCGCAGACGGCTACGTCCCGGCGAGCGACGGCGTCGACGTGCTCCGCGAGCGCATCGAGGCCGTCGTCGAACCGTCAGGCGCGACCGACGCCACGTCGCCACGCCCGGTCGAGAGCGAACGGGAGCGCCTGCAACTCGTCTACGAGCAGGCACCGCTCGCCATCGTCGAGACGGACCTCGACGGGACCATCTCGACGTGGAACGACGGGGCGACGGTCCTGTTCGGGTACGACCGCTCGACGGCCGTCGGGTCCGACATCCTCGACCTGCTCGCCCCGCCGGACGAGCGTGACGCGATCGAGGACATCGCCGAGGACGTCCTCTCGGGTGCCCTGGAGTCGCCGAGCGTCACCGTCAACCGGAACGTGACCGCAGACGGCGACCTCGTCACCTGCGAGTGGTACAACACGACACTGCGGGACCACGACGGCGAGATCGTCGGCGCGCTGGCGTTCGTCCAGGACGTGAGCGAGCGCGAGCAGATGGAGTCGGAACTCGTCGAGCAAAAGCGCAAGATAGAGACCCTGCACGCCATCGCCTCCGACCTCGACGACTGCGAGACGCGCGGCGACATCTGGGAGCGGACGGTCGAGGCAGCAGAGCGCGTCCTCGACTTCGACAGCTGCAGCGTCGACGAGGTCGAGGACGGGTACCTGGTCTCCCGGGCGCTCTCCTCCAGCGTCGAACCCGGGGGCTACCGGGACCGCACGCCCGTGACGGACGGCCTCGCCGGGAAGACCTACCGGACCGGCCAGTCGTGGGTCGTCGACGACGTCCAGGCCGAGGACGACGCGACGCCAGTGCGTCGCACGTACCGGTCGCTCCTGTCGGTCCCGGTCGGCGACGTGGGCGTCTTCCAGGCGGCCTCCGACGAGGTGGGGGCGTTCGACCAGTCGGACCTCGAACTGACGGAACTGCTGTTGACGCACGTCGCGGACGCCCTCGACCGGGTCGACTTCGAGAGCAAACTCAGGGACGAACGCGACCGCTTCGCAGCGCTGTTCCAGAACGTCCCAGACCCGGTCGTCTACGCGGTCCACCACGACGGCATCCCCCGCGTCGTCGAGGTCAACCCCGCGTTCGAGCAGGTGTTCGGCTACGACGCCGACGAGATAACCGGGGCGGACCTCGACGGCTACATCGTCCCGGACGACCGGACCGACGAGGCCGACTTCGTCAACAGCGAGGCCCGGGACGGCAAACTCGTCGAACGCGAGGTGAAGCGCCGGACGACCGACGGCCTGCGCGACTTCCTGATGACGGTCGTCCCCGTCGAACTCGACGAGGCCTCGACGCGGACCTTCGGCGTCTACACGGACATCACCGAGCGCAAGGAGCGCCAGAAGCGCGTCGAGATACTGAACCGCGTGCTCAGACACGACCTTCGCAACGGCATGAACATCATCAAGGGGTCTGCGGAGATGCTCGAAGACGTGGTCGACGGGACCGCCTCCGTCGGCTACGTCGAGACCATCGTCGACCGTGCGGAGGACCTCATCAGCCTCGCCGAGAAGACGCGGGCGGTCGAACGGACGCTCGACCGCGACCGCGACGCGACCGGACCCGTCGACGTCCGCGAGAGCGTCCAGACGTCCATCGCCCACCTCGCCGAGGAGTATCCCGCTGCGACCGTCACGACGGACCTGCCCGACTCCGCCCAGGTCCAGGCCGACGACCTGCTGCGGACCGCGATCTACCACGTCATCGAGAACGCGCTCGAACACAACGACACGGGCGAACCCACGGTCCACGTCAGCGCGACCAACGGCGGAGGCGAGTTGCAGCTCACCGTCGCCGACGACGGACCGGGTATCCCCGCCGCAGAGCGCGAGCTCATCTCCGAGGAGCAGGAGATAACGCAGTTGCGCCACGCCAGCGGCCTCGGCCTCTGGCTGGTCGACTGGGTCGTCACCCAGTCCGGCGGGCGACTCACGTTCGCGGACAACCAGCCACGCGGGAGCGTCGTGACGATGCACGTCCCGGTGGCGATGAGCGAGGGTCGGACGGCCGGACGGCGCGTCGAGTGAGAGTCAGCGAGAGAGCGGCATGTTGTAGCTCGTCTCCCGTTCGAGCACCAGTTCCCACGCCGTCTCGCAGTCGCAGGACACCTGCTCGAACACCGACGGGTCCTGTCGCACGTCGAAGTCCTTGATGGCGGTCTGGACCCGGTCGTCGCACTCGCCGCAGTTGTGTGCGCCCCGGTCTGAGCCGTGGCCGACGGGGTCCGAGACGACGATGGCGTCGCAGTCGGCGGTCGACTCGAGCACCTCCGCGACCGACCAGAGCCACGGCGGGCGGTACCCCCCGCGGAAGAACAGTTCGTCGACCATGGTGTAGCGCTGGACGTTGCAGGGGTTCATCGAGACGGTGTGACAGCCCTCGACGGCCGAGCACCGACGCACGGAGGACGTCATGTCCTCGAGTGCCTCGGGTTCCGAGAGGAACGGGGGCTTCATCAGCAGGTACGCCTTCACGCCGGCGTCGCCAGCGTCCTCGTCGCCCGCCTCGTCGGCCGCGACGGCCTCGGCGCAGGCGGCCTCGAAGTCCGCGAAGTCGAAGTACTTGTTCACGCAGTCGTGGCGCACGCGGTCGGTCGCCGTCTCGAGTCCGATGGCGACGTCGGTGTCGAGGCCGTGCCGGGTGAAGTCACGGATCTTCGACTCGTCGACGAAGTCCGGGAGCGACTCGACGACCATACGCTCGCGGTCGGCGAACGTCTCGGCGATGGCCCGGCGCGTCTCCGCGCCGACCTCGCGTTCGTCGAGGAACGAGCCGGAGGTGTATATCTTGACGAGACCGCTCTTCGCGTCGGCGTTCGCCTCCTCGTGGTCGAGACAGACCTGGATCTGGTCCATCAGGGCCTCGTGGTCGACCGACCCGCCCTCGACGGACTCGGCGACGTAGCCACACATCGTACACCCGCCGGCGCGCGCCCACCGGCAGCCACCGGTGTTGAGGATGATGGTGAGGCTCTGGTAGACCCCGCCGGGCGTGTTGTCCTCGTCGAGCCACACGCGCGTCGGCTCGTGGGGGTCGTAGGTCTCGTCCTTCCGGGCGCGGATGCGACGCATCACCTGGTTGTGCGCGTCCATCCCCTTCCCCTGCTCGTAGACCTCGGGGCTGGGCTTGCTCATTGGCGGAGCAAAGCGGACCGGCGCGTAAATCGGTGTCGGGACGGTGATGTCACTCGGCGTACAGCGAGTAGAGGATGACCCCGAACCCGATGGTCGTGAGCAGGCTCTCGACGGCGAGCGCGACGGTGCGGTCGAAGGCGGTGATGACCGGGAACTGGTCGACCGCCCCGGCGAGCAGCGCTCCGAGCGTGACGATGCCGAACCCGAGCGCGAGCGCGCGCAGGGCTGGCGACCGGGTCCGCTGGTACGCCTTCGCCGCGAAGTAGGTGATGAGGCCACCGATGACGAGCGTCAGCGTCTTGAACGCGATGACGAGTGCTGAGAGGTGCGTCATGTCTCCTTGCGCACCTCCTCCCACATCGAAGCGAGGCGTTCGTCTGGCGTCTCTGGCGGGCGAGCTATCTGGAGTTCGAGCGAGTGGTCCTCGGCGAGCATGATTGTGACGTCTTCGAAGTTGACCCGGTACTGGGACGTGTGCCGACCGTCCGGACGGAGCTGCGTCTCCTCGGCGAGCAACGACGCCTCCGTGAGGCGGTCGAGCTTCCGGTACGTCGTCGAGAGAGGGATATCGCACGCGTCGGAGAGTTCACTGGCGGTCATCGGTTCGGTGAGCGCCTCGATGATTGCGTGGCAATCGGCGTCGTCGAGCGCCTCGAGCACGTCTCCGAACTCTGGTTCGTCCTTCGCGGACGGGTCGTACATCGTATCCGACCAATCCGAACGGGGCCCTAAAGACGGTTCGGGTTCGTCCCCGACCGGTGGGACCTCCACCCGGTCGACCGTCGCTCACCGGTCCAGCGACGCCGTCAGCACCCACCAGACCGCCAGACCGAGCGCCGCGCCGACGGTGTTCGCCACGCCGTCGGCGAGCGCGGTCGACCGCGCTGGGACGAACGCCTGCGCGACCTCGACGCCGGCACCGACCCCCGCCGTCAGCGCGACCGCCAGGACGACGCCGCGCCACGACCGGGGCCGGACCGCAAGCGACACGAACCCACCGAGCACCGCGTACCCGAACGCGTGCGCGTACTTGTCGAGTCCGACCAGTCCGAACGGTCCCAGCGGCGTCGTTCCCTGTCCCGGCGGGGTCACCAGCGACCCGCCGACCAGCACGACCGTCCAGCAGACCGCGGGGAGCCAGCGCCGGTTCCCTCGCGTCCATCGACCCGGTCCGTCCAGTTTCACACGTTCCCTCTCTGTTCAGGCGGCAAAAGGGGTCGGCTTCGTTCCGACCGGCCACGTGCGACGGGACGCACCGGTCCGTCGACGGCTCCCTCGCCCGAATCCGTCGGTTTCTTCGACCGCCTTCACGCAGGTGGCGTATGACCGGCGGGACCTACACGCTGCTCGTCGAACTCGACCGGGACGTGACACTGACCGTCGGCGCCCTCGGGGAGGTCCGCCTCGACGCCGGCTGGTACGGCTACGTCGGGAGCGCGCTCGGGGCCGGGGGCTTCGCCCGCATCGACCGGCACCGCGAGGTCGCCGTGGGCGAGCGCGACGTCCGCCACTGGCACGTGGACTACCTCCTCGGTCACGAGGCCGCGACTCTCCGAGGTGACGTCCGGACGTGCGACCTCGACGTCGAGTGTGCCGTCGCGAGGTCGTTACCCGACGCAGTCTCCGGGTTCGGCTGTTCGGATTGCGACTGTTCCTCCCACCTCACCGGCGCCCGGCGCGGCGGAGCCCTCCGTGAAGCGGTCGAGGACGCCCACGAGACTGCCGCCAACGACGCGCTCGACGGACGCGACCGGGTGTGACCACGAGGAACCTACTCTCCCGACCCGCACTCGCCGACGCCGCGGTCCGTCACGGTCGAGCAGGGCGTGTCCTTGCCGATGACGACGCAGTCGCGGATGTCCAGTGCGGCGACGAACTCCTCGAACCGACCGACCGTCTGCCCGAGCCGGAGGAGGTGCTCGACGTGTGCCTGTTCGACCGCCCGCGAGTCGCCGGCGTCGAACCCCAGTCGACCGGCGATGGTCCCCCAGTGACCCCCCTCGACGAGGAAGACGGAGACCTCCGACGTCTCGTGGACGCACTCGTACCTGGTCCGATACTCCTCGAGTCGGAGCCCGAGGTCCGCCTGGACGAGCGCGACGAGCTCCGGGAGCCGTCTCGTTCCGACGCCAGCCTTCATCGCGGCCAGCAGGAGCGCCTCACGACGTATCGGGTACCCGTTCATCGCTGTCACCCGGCGGTCCGCGTCGTTCGCTCGGCGATGCACGCTCGAACCGACCGGTTCGTCGTCGAGTCGCAACTCGCCACGCGTGTCCCTGCCGGGCCGACGGTCCGCGTCGAGCAGGCGTCGGTGGCCGCGTCGAATCGCGACTCGCCTCTCATGGATACCAGTGAGCATCGCCGTGCGTATAAACTCGCCCGGCAACCAGTTCGCCTCGCTCGACCCCGCGCTCGTCCGACCGCGTCTACGTCTCCTCGACGTGGCGGACGCTGGCGGCCTCGCCGCGCGTACTCTCGACCATCGCCTCTCCGTGCATCCGTGCCCGGCCGATGGCGAACGCCTTCGGGCCCTCGATCACGACCTCGTCGCCGACGCGAATCTCATCGTCGGCGTCGACGACGCCCGGTGCGAGGACGCTCCCGTGGGGGACGAACCCGTCTATCTCGACGCGCTTCGTCGGGGCGTCGCTCTCGGTCCACCGGCGCGCACCCTCGAGCGTGAACGACAGGCTCCCGTACCGTGGCACCATGGTCGCCAGCTGGGTCCCCTCGTCGTCGCGGACCTGGAACTTCGGGTACCGGCCGCTGACCTGGAACGAACCGAACAGGTCGCCCCCGGCCCCGTCGCCGACGTGGACGTCCGCGAGCGCCCGGACCGTGTTGTGTTCGCGTTCGCGCTTGCTGTAGGCGAGTTCACCCGAGAGCGCGTCCCGCAGGTTCCCGAGGCTCTCGGTCGTCGTCGGGTGGTCCGCGACCGTGTACTCGACCGGCGCGTCCACGTCGTCCTCGACTGCCTCGACGATCGGCCGGTAGTCCTCGGGGACGTGTGCGACGATCCGTGGATAGTCGTTCCGGTCGAGGTACCGGCGGAGCACCGCCGAGACGAACTCTACCTCGCCGGCGCTCCACCGGCCGGTGACGACGGAGTCGTAGTGCTGGGCCGGGTACGTCGTCTCCAGTTCCTGCGGGACGACGCCGATGGGGGAGGTCATCGACACGAGGTGACCACGGAACTGTACCGCGTCCATGTACTGGCGGTGGCTCTGTGACTCGCTGTACGGCTTGGTCGCCGAACACGGCACGAGCACGAGCGGGTGCCCGTCGAACCGGTTGCGATAGCGCGTCGTGACGCGCTCGGCGAAGCGCTGGATCTCGACCCGACGGAGCGTGTCCTCCGTCGTCGCGTCGAGGTCGGCCCCCCGGTACACCGGCGTCCGGGTCTCGAGGTAGCCGTACTGCTGGTCGAGTTCCCTGAAGAGTGCGGTGAGCCACGGGTCCTGTCGGGCCTGTCCCTCGACGTAGTCGCGCAGTCTTCCGTCGCGGATGCGCCGACGGACGCGTCGAAGTTCGGCTTCGAGCGCGTTGACGTTGTGCTCTACGCACTCGTCCAGGCCGAACTCGTCGCGCGGACCGGCGCAGGCCGGGCACGAACAGGGGAGTTCGTCGAGGTCCTCGAGGAAGTAGGCGTCGTCCGTGGTGAGGTAGCGCCCCTCGGCCCCCATCACGGCCGCCCGGTCGGCGTCGAAGAGGTCGACGCCAGCGTAGGCCAGCACGGCGACGTTCCGGGGCGTCGCGACCCCGGAGAGGTAGACGCCGGTGTCGTCCGGCACCGCCTCGCGGACGGCGAGGATGGCGTCTTTCATTCCCGCGCCGTGGCCGACCGACCCCTGCGCGTCGGAGAGGACGTAGGCGTCGGCGCCGTGGTCGGAGGCGGTGTCGCTGGAGACGACGGCGGCGCTCGGGAAGTCCACGTCGGGGTAGTCGACGGCGAACGATTCTGCTACCTCGTCGGCTGTCCCGGCCGGGAGCGCCCGATGCGGGAGGACCGTCAGGGCCGACTCGTCGCCATCGGGCAGTTCCCGGTCGGCGGCCCAGAGACTGCCGGCGTCGGCGACGACGTCGTCCACGAGCGCCGGCGTCGTCACCGGGTCGGACAGACGGAGTTCGGCCAGCCTGGCCGGGCCGTCTCGCTCGTGTACTTCGAAGTACTCGGTCATAGCCCGGAGTCGGGGACGCACGGACTACTATCTTGCTTTTGGCCGGCGCTCAGTCGCCGTCCGCGTCGCCCCACAGGTTCAGCAGTTCGACGCGCCCGGGGACCAGTCCGAGCGCGCCGTCCGGCCAGTCCTCGTGGGCCAGCGTGAACGAGACGTCCGGGTTCGCCTCGACCAGTCTCGCGACGCCCCGTGCCGCCTGTTCGTAGGCGTCGCGGTCGAGACGCTCGGGCAGTTCCGCCGTCAGCGGGTAGGTGTTCCGCAGTGCCTTCGGGAACGGACCGAACGGCGGGACGACCGACCACGACTCGTCGTAGTCTCTGGAGTGGCTTCCTTCCGTGAGCAGGACGTCGCCCTCGGGCGAGAGCCGGTCGAGTCGCCGGTGATGGCGAAGCACCTCCGGACGGTGGGCGCTCTCGTTCGAGAGGTAGAAGAACGACCCCTTCGACGCCGGGTCCGTCTCCTCCAGTTGCGAGGCGTGGTCGGTCAGGGCCCGGTACCCGTCGAGCATCGCCGGGTGCGCCCGGGCACGCCGGTCGACCAGTTCCAGCAGGTTCCCGTCCCGGATGGCCTGCTTGATGCGACGGATCTCCGCGAACGTGACGTGGAGGTTGTGTGCGGCCAGTTCCTCCTCTCGCTCCTCGGGTCCCAGTTCGCGGAGTTCTCCGGGCGTCGTCGACGTACAGACTGGACACGAACACGGGAGGTAGTCGAGGTCCTCGAAGTGCTCGGTCCCGTCGACGGTCAGGTACCGGCCGTCGCGGGCGTACAGCGCGTACGCCGCCGAGTCGAACAGGTCACAGCCGAGGGCGACAGCGAGTGCGAACATCATCGGGTGGCCGGCGCCGAACAGGTGGACCGGGCAGTCGCGGGTGAGACCCCGCTTCGCCGCCGCGACGACGTCGACCATGTCGTCGTAGCGGTAGTCGTTCATCAGGGGGACGACGGCACCGACGGGGAACACGTCGAGGTCGGTCCCGGCGGCGTGGGCACCCGCCTCCTCGCGCAGGTCGGGGTACGTCGACCCCTGGACCGGTGCGTTGACGAGCATGTCGCCGACGTCGACCGTCTCGGCGAGTTCGAGGCGCTCCTGTGTGGTCCGGAGCTCTGACTCGGCGCGCTCCCGGGAGACGTCCGGCGGCGTCGGGATGTCGACCGGCGTCCCGATGTCGCTCCCGACGTCGTGCTGGAACTGCAGTATCTCCTCGGTCGTCGTGTCGATCTCCCCGTACTCGGCGAGCTGGAAGCTCCCCGAGTCGGTCATGATGGCACCGTCGAAACCGAGCAGGTCGTGGAGGCCCCGTTCGCGGGCCCGTGCTTCGAGGTCGTCGGTCGTCTTGATGATGTAGGAGTTCGTGATGAGAATCTCGGCGCCGAACTCGGCGGCCATCCGCTCCGGTTCGATGGTGACGATGTTCGGGTTGACGACCGGCAGCAACGCTGGCGTCTCGACGGTGACGCCGGCCCGGGGGACGGTCAACTCCCCGATGCGACCGGCGGCGTCGCCGTCGCGGACCTCGAAGTGCTCTCTCATTGCCCTCGGCTACCCGGCGACCGGCGGTAAGGGTGTCGTTTGGCGGTCGTCGGGGCGACAGGATGGCGAACAGGCGACGCCGTGGTCGATATCACACCGGGCGTGGCGTCGCACACCAGCGAGACGCCCGGTGGGCCGTGGTCAGCGCACGCCCTCCATGGCCGCCCATTCCGACAAAAAGGCTCACCCGGCTACCCCTCCGGCCGGCCGAACAGTTCGTAGTACAGCAGTCCGATCACCGCCCGGCCGTCGACCAGGTCGCCGCGCCTGGCGGCGTCCAGCAGTTCGTCGTAGGCGGCGGTGTCGACCCGGATGCTCTCGTTGTGGTCGAGGTCCTGCTCGGCGGTCGGTTCGCAGTCGTAGGCGACGAAGTGGTGGTGGACCGAGTTGGCGATGCCGTTCGCCGGTTCGACGGTCGTCAGTCGCTCGACGGTGCCAGCCTCGTGGCCGGTCTCCTCGCGGAGTTCCCGCCGGGCCGCACGGGCGAAGTCGTCGTCGTCGGGTTCGACGCTGCCTGCCGGCAGGCCGCGGTTGACGCGGCCGACCGCCTGTCGCCACTCCTCGACGAGGACCACGTCCCCGTCGGGGGTGAACGGGAGGACCACGACGGCCGCCGGTTCGTCGAGGTAGTCGTAGTCGGTCCTCGTGCCGTCCGGGAGCGTGACCTCGTCGTGGACCACGTCGAAGCCGGGGCACTCGTAGGCCACGCGCGAACCCTCGGTCGTCCACGCCAGTTCGTCGTCGTCGCTCATGGTCCCCCCGTCGGTCCGGTGGGGTGAAAAGCGTGTGATTCCGGCAGGCACCTCAGTCGTGTCCACCGAAGAACGCGAGCAGCGACTCGGTGACTGCGGCGGGTTCGTCCAGCTGGAGCCAGTGGCTCGCCGCCGGGAACCGTTCGACGCGCAGGTCGGACACCCAGCGGTCGAGACCGGTCGTCAGTTCGGTCCCGAGCGCGACGTCGCGCTCGCCCCACAGGAGGAGCGTCGGCACGTCGACGTCCGTCGGGGGAGCGTCGTCGCCGACGAACGGGAGCATCGAGCGCCCGAGTGTCCGGAACAGCGCTCGATAGTAGTGTATCGACGACGTCGGGACGCCGGGCTGTCGGAAGGCGCGCTCGTAGCGGTCGACGTCGGCGGGCGAGCAGGCGCCGGGGGTCGCCGGCCCCTCGGCGAACAGGTCCTCGAATATCCGACCGCTGAAGGCACGGAACAGGCGCTCGGGGAGCCACGGGAGCTGGAAGTAGAAGGCGTACCACGAGCGCCGGACCTGGGCCGGGTTCCGGACGAGTTCGCGGGTGAACGCGCCGAGGTGGGGCGCGTTGAGCACCGAGAGGGTCTCGACCACGTCGGGTCGTCGCGCGCCGACGTCCCACGCGACGACGCCGCCCCAGTCGTGGCCGACGACGTGGGCCGTCTCGCCGAACTCGCGGACGAGGCCGGCCACGTCGGCGGCGAGGGTCGGGAGTCGGTAGGCGTCGACGCCGTGTGGCTTCTCGGACCGGTTGTACCCACGCATGTCTGGGGCGACGACGTGGTAGCCCGCGTCGGCGAGTGGGGGAATCTGCTCGCGCCAGGTGTACCAGAACTCGGGGAATCCGTGGAGGAGGACGACCGTCTCGTCGTCGGGGTCGCCCGCAACGACGTAGTGGAGGCGCACGTCGTTCACGACCGTCTGGCCGTGGGTCCAGGGGGACGTCATGCACCGGGGTTCGGACCGCGCCCTGAAAGTCGCTCCGTCGGTCCGGGTCTACCCGTCGAACTCGGGGGGCAACCCGGTGTGCCTGATGCCGGTCTGTTCCTCGACGACGAACCGGTAGAGTTCGGTCGCCGTCTCCGTGCTGGCGCGTTCGAACAGGTCGGGTCGCCACGCGTTCTCGAGGGTCTCGCCGACCGACTCGACCTCCTCCTCGGGGACCCGTTCGAGCCGTCCCGCCAGCCTGACGCTCTCCCAGGTGAACGCGGTGTCGGCGCGGTAGACGAGGAAGCTCGCCGCCTCGTTCGACTCGCTCAGGTCGCGCTTTCGGCTCCCGGACCCGACGACGAACGTGAAGTAGAGCCGCGAGTCCCCGTCGTAGTCGAACGACATCGGGAGCAGGTACGGCGCTCCATCGGTCGGGAGCCCGAGGACGCCCCTCCCCTGACTCGGCAGGAATGCTCGGATGTCGTCGTCGGTCATGCGTTCGACGCCGTATTCGACGAGGTCGTCGACGGTCATGTCTGAACCTACGGCAGCCGGAGACTCAAAGGTGTCTCCGGCAGGGGTTCCCTCGGGCACGGACCCGGAGTCGTCGCTCAATCGGTCAGGCCGTAGCCCCGGGCGACGAGCACCACGTCGACGGCGAACACCGCGGCCGTCGCGACGACGAGGATACCCAGCGAGACCGCCGGGTCGCGTTCGGCGTAGCCGAGGAAGCCGTACCGGACGGCGTCTACCATGTGGACCATCGGGTTGAGCAGGGAGAGGTCGTACCAGACCCCGTCGAGTTCCGACAGCGGGTAGAAGACGCCACCGAAGAACACCAGCGGTCGGATGAGGAACTGGTTGAGCACCGTGAGGTAGTCGAAGTCCCGCGCCCACAGGCCGCCGACGATGCCGAAACTCGCAAAGAGCGCCGAGACCGCGACGAGCGACACGGCCAGGTACGCCGGGTGCGAGACGCCGAGCAGGTCGTACCCCGGGCTGAACAGGGTGAACGCGAGTCCGATGGCCGAGATGATGATGGCGACGAGGACGCCCCGGAGCGCGCTGGCGGCGACGTAGGCGAACGCGAGCTGGCGGTACGACAGTGGCGACGTGAGCACCTCGTGGATGTACTCGTTCCACCGACCGTGGAACACCGAGAATGAGGCGTTCTCGAAGCCGTTCGAGACGGCACCGAGGACGACCAGTCCCGGCAGGACGAACTCGATGTAGGGGATGCCGTCGCCGTAGCTCCCGATCCGGCTGCCGAGGATGACGCCGAAGACGGCGAAGTACAGCACGTTGTTGATGAACGGCGGGAGGAACGTGTTCCGGGGACGGCGGACGTACCGGAGTATCTCGCGCTTCAGCAGCGCCCGCGTCCCGGTGGCGAGGACGTTCATCGGTCGTCACCCGTCAGTTCGACGAATATCTCCTCCAGGCTGGTCCGTGTGACGTCGAGGTCGAGCACCTCGTGCCCCATCGCCTCGAGTTCGTTCAGCAGGTCCGGCGTGACGGACCCGCCGTTGCGCGCTCGGACGAGGAGTCGGTCCCCCTCGAGGTCGACGCGCTCGACCCGGTCGAGCGTGTCGCCCAGCGGCGGCGTCCTCTCGGGTGCCTCCCGGAGGGTGACGGAGACGGTGTCCGTTCCCCGTCCCATCAGTTCGTCGGGCGTCGAGACCTCGACCTTCCGTCCCTCGTTCACGATGGCGACGCGGTCACAGAGCCGTTCGGCCTCCTCGATGTAGTGCGTCGTCAACAGCACCGTCGTCCCCGACTCGTTCAGGTCCCGGACGACCTCCCAGAGGTCGTGTCGGAGCTGGACGTCGACGCCAGCGGTCGGTTCGTCGAGGATGAGGAGGTCCGGGTCGGTCACCAGCGCCCGAGCGAGCAGCAGGCGGCGCTTCATCCCACCCGAGAGCCAGTCGAAGCGCTGGTCGCGCTTGTCGTAGATGCCGACCCGCTTCAGCGCGTCGGCCGCCCGCTCCTCGGCCTCCGCCTCGGGGATGCCGTGGTAGCCTGCCTTGTGGACCAGCACCTCCTGGATGGGGAAGAACCGGTCGACGTTGAACTCCTGTGGGGCGAGCCCGATGGCGTTTCTCGCCTCCCGGTAGTCGTCGACGACGTCGTGTCCGAAGACGGTGGCCTCGCCGCCGGACTTGCGCACGAGGCCGACGAGGACGTTGATGAACGTCGTCTTCCCGGCGCCGTTCGGTCCGAGCAGGCCGAAGAACTCCCCCTCCTCGACCCGGAGGGACAGTCCGTCGAGCGCCTGCACCTCCCCGTACGACTTGACGAGGTCGTTGACCTCGATGGCGGCAGTCATCGACACAGCCTCGGGGAAGTTCGCTGTTAAGGGCGTCGAAAGCGGTGCGGCGACCCTGGTATTAGGTTCCGAGCGCACCTATCCGCGTCCATGACGCGACTTCGCCGACGGACGGTCCTGGCAGGAACGGGGTCCGTCCTGGCCGGGGCACTCGCCGGTTGCTCCGGGTCCGGGGACGGCGTATCGACCGACTCGCAGGGGCCGGCCGACGACGACCCGACGGACGACGACGCGCAGACCGACCCCGCGACCGGGACCGGGGGCACGACCACCGACTGCCTGGACCTCCGCGAGGCGAACGTCACTGCGGTCTCGGTCGAGCAGTCCGGCGAGGCGGTCCGCTTCTCGGTGACGCTCTACCACGACGACGACGGGGAGGACGGGTACGCCGACTGGTGGCAGGTCGAGACGCTCGACGGCGAGCGACTGGGCCGGCGCGACCTCGCCCACCCCCACGGCACCCGCGAGTTCACCCGGTCGGCGACCGTCGACGTCGGCGACGCCACCTGCGTCGTCGTCCGGGGCCACGACCAGACACACGGCTACGGCGGGCAGGCGATGGTCGTCGACCTCGCCACGGGCGATACGCGCGCCGTGCGACAGGGCCCGGACCGGACGAGCGTCGACGGCTGCTGAACCACGGCGAACCGCATCCGGCGTAGCAGACGGTCCTCCCGTGCTCGACGCTACTCCCGCGTCGCGACGTTCGCGGTCGGGGCGGCCGACGCGACTGGAAACAGTTCGTCGATTCGCGCCATCGTCTCCGAGAGTTCGCCCGAGTTGTCGACGACGACGTGGTCCACCTCGATGGGTTCGAACAGGTCGCGAAAGCGCGAGTGGAGTTCAGGGTCGGCGTCGCTCTCGTCGTCGGTCCGCTCGCTGATGCGCCGCCGGGCCACGGACTCCTCGCACTCGACCTTCACCAGTTCGAGGGAGACGTCGAGTTCGTCGGCGAGTTCGACCGCCCGGTCGCGGAACTCGGCTTCCTTGAACGTCCCGTCGAGGACGGCCGTCTCGCCCGCCTGGACCGCGTCCCGGCCCCGTGTCAGGAGTTCGTCGTAGACCGCCTGCTTCTCGGCCTCGGTGTAGTCGGGGTCGGGGAACAGGTCCTTCCGGACCACGTCGGTCCTGAGCAACCGTCCGCCGACCCGGTCGGCCACCGTCTCTGCGACCGTCGTCTTGCCCGCCCCCGGGAGGCCACAGACGATCAGTAGCATGGGTGCGTGCCGTTCGACAGTTTCGAGACCGACGCACCGCGGTCGTGTGACCCAGTTCCGACAGTCGCCGCATCCCCTGACGTCATTACGAGCATACCCACACCGAACCTACATGAAACTGTGGAAAGGGCGCAGGTCGACCTCGAAAGCGCTCCCTACGTGACCCGTCTCCACGCGTCGCCCGACGAAGAATTATTCCGGCCACCGACGTAACTAGCGGTCATGAGCCGGTTCGAAGACTTCGACAACGAGAGACGACGGCGAATCTACGAGTACGTGGAACGCCACGGGGCTGTCGAACCGGTGACGGTGCGTCGGAACGTCCTGGTACAGCCGGCGTCCGATTCGAAGCCGGCGCGGTCGGGACCGGACCTCGACCCGTCCGTACCGATGCCGACCGGGGAGTTCGACGACCACGTTTCGACCCTCGAACGCGACGGCTACCTCGAGGAACGCGACGGGAAACTCCGGGTCGCGCTCCCGTTCGACGACGACCCGACGACCGTCGAACTCGGCGACGAAGACGAGACGGCCACCGTTCGCCCCGCCCGGCAGGAGGACATCGGCGACATCGTCGACGTCGTCGAGACCATCGCTGCCGAGGGCAACTACGTCGTCGCGACGCGGCTGGCCGAGGAGGTCACCCGCGACGACGTGCTCCTCCGCCACAACGAGAGCGGGAACCGGATGTTCTTCGTCGCGACCGTCGACGACGAGACGGTCGGGTGGCTCCACGTCGAGGCCGTGCAGTCACCGATGATGGAGCACACCGCCGAGTTGACGCTGGGCGTCCTGGAACAGTACCGCGACGAGGGGGTGGGGTCGACGCTCATGGAACGCGGACTCGATTGGGCGCAGACCCAGGGGTTCCGGAAGATCTACCAGAACCTCCCGGCGACGAACGAACGTGCCGTCGCGTTCCTCGAGGACGAAGGCTGGTCCGTGGAGTCGACCCGTGAGGGACACTACCTCGTAGACGGGGAGTTGCTCGACGAGGTCCAGCTGGCCATCTGGCTGGACGAGTAGCTCGGGTGCGCGGTCGCACATACCACCGACCCCACTCGGTCGTATTCTCCGCACACCTGAGTCGCTGAGACGTGCGATTCTCCGTATCGTAATCGAGAGTTCGTGGTAACCGTTTGCTACAGACTGACTGGTGAAACGTCCTAATCGAATCTGTTTGATGGTAGATGATAGATACGTGTCGTAAAGGTGGTTCTGACTAACCAGTCACAATCACTATTCAACGAATAACGAAGAGTCGACGAGTTGGTTGCAATAGTACTGCTTTCGAGGGGTATCGCGTTCGCCTGCGTCCCGACGTTAGCAGTGGATTCGAAAGCACGATGACGGACGAAGACTCACACTCGCACGACTCGACCCGACGGACAGTACTCAAAGCGGCAGGTGCGGCAGGATTGTTCGCGGCAACTCCCCTGGGGGTTGGGCAGGTTGCGGCCGTGCCCCCCATTTACGAGACGGACCCCGGATTGAAGACCCAGATTCTCGCCAACCAGTTCAAGGACGAACTCCCGAGACCGGGCGTTCTGAGGCCGACGAACCGACAGGGGGGAACCGACCGGTACGAAATCGAGCTCACGGAGTTCCAACAGCAGGTACTCCCCAGCGACGTCTACGCGGACCTCCAAGCCGACGGGACCACCGTCTGGGGGTACGAGGGGAGCTTCCCGGGGCCGACCATCGAGGCCACGCCCGGAGACCCTGTCGAGGTCGAGTACGTCGTCGAGAACCTCCCCCCGGATTACAGTGGCGTACTGGGGAACGCTGTCGACGAGAACGTCCACGGCGCCGAACCGCACGAACCCGTAGATGATTGGACGGCTACGCGAATCGTCACGCACCTGCACGGCGGCGTCGTCAGACCGGTTGACGACGGGTATCCCGAGGCCTGGGTGAACCAGAAGGGGTTTACCGCCGAACACTTCGGTCTGGATAGTCCGGTCGACTACAAGCAGACCAAGGAGTATCCCAACGACCAGCAACCGGGAACACTCTGGTACCACGACCACGCACTCGGGTCCACCCGAATCAACGTGTACACCGGGCTCGCCGGGTTCTACCTGCTCCGCGACCGCCTGGAGAACCAGCTACCGAACCGGCGGTACGAGGTTCCCATCGTCATTCAGGACCGAACGTTCGACGCCAACGGAGGGCTGTTTTATCCCCCTGGGGACGACAACGACTACGAGCCGGAGTTCGCCGGGGACATCCCGGTGGTCAACGGGAAGGCGTACCCGAAGCTCACCGTCGAGCCACGGACCTACCGGCTGCGGTTCCTCAACGGGTCGAACGGCCAGACGTTCAACCTGCAGCTGTTCAACGAGACTGCCGGCAGCGACACCGACGTGCCGGTGATGAAGCAGATCGGCGTGGACCTCGGGTTCCTCGACGACGTCGTTCCCGTCGGCCCCGGACAGACGGTCGACTCGCTGCTCCTCTCCGGTGCAGAACGTGCGGACACGATCGTCGACTTCAGCGACTTCGCCGGGCAGAGCTTCCTGCTGAAGAACGACGCAGAGTACCCGTACGCGGGCGAGAACAGCGGCCCGGGCATCGCCTCCATGGGCGACATCATGCGCATCGAGGTCGAGGAGCGGGGGTCGAGGGGTGACTCCATCGACATCCGACTGCCACGGTTCCTGGACCAGATCAACCAGAAGTACCCCGATCCCGAAGTGGAAGAGACCGACGTGGTCCGGACCCACTCGCTCGACAGCGCCGGCCTAAATGTCGACGGCGTCACGTACGACTCGCACTTCCTCAACGCGTCGCTCTGGAGTGAAGAGGACGCAATCGTGAATCCGCAGCTCGGGACGTCCGAAGAGTGGGAGCTGTACAACACGACTCCCGACTCGCATCCGATTCACCTGCACCTCGTCGACTTCGAGGTGCTGGAGCGACAGAGCTTCGAGTGGGGGGGAGAGGAAGGTGGCGAAACGGAATACCAGGACGCCGTCATGGAGGCAGTGAACAACCCGGACGACCCGAACGTGGACAAACCAAATGTCAAGGACTATACCAGTCTCGTAGAAGGCACGGTTACCCTGCCGAACCCGAACAACGCCACCAACAAGGACACCGTCCTGGTCAATCCACTGGAGGTCGTCCGAATCGAACCGGCGTTCACTGGCTACGAGGGACTGTACGCCTGGCACTGCCACATTCTCGAGCACGAGGATCAGGAGATGATGCTCCCGTACGAGGTGGTGGACGAAAACGGGTAGCACGACCCAGACGTAACGTTCGGTCACGTGGGAAGTGACGTGGTCGCACTCGGGGGCGTGACGACGGTGGCGGCTCTACCCGCGTAGAGAGGTCTTGCGTGCGTCGACGTACTCCCGTCACTACGTTCGTAGCGACGGACGTGGGAGAGACAGGGAACTGCTACTCGGCCAGTAAATATAAGATACCATATATTCCCACCGTTTGCATCGAAATGAAGTATCGAGTACCGTTAATCGGGTCTGTGGCGATACTTCCAGTATCTATGGGGTTCCTCGATGTGCTCGGCTGGAGAGGAGGAGGCGAGAGCGCCACCCTGTACGAGTGTCGGGACTGTGGGGTGAAGGTCTCTCCAGACGCGAGCGAGTGCCCCGTCTGTGGGTCTACCGAGATCGCGCGCTATCGCTTCTAACGCCGGTTCACTCGGGTCGGGGCTGCTCGAATCCCCGCGTGACCGTCCCGTCTACCCGAGGCCGGGCGAACCCAGCGTGGCCCCGCAATAGGAGCAGGTGCCCTGCTCGGCGGACGTCCGTGTCCCACAATCGGGGCAGTTCACCATTTCGGCGTCCGAATCTTCGTCCGGTTTCGCGTGATGATAATCGTAGAGGACGCTACACTCGTTGCACCGGGCCACTCCCTTGCCGAAGAGTTGTGGCAACTCCAGCGAACGGGTGCTGACGTTGATAACTTTTACGTCCGTGCTATCACAGACTGGACAGGTCATGCGTGTACGGGCGTTCTACCACCGACTCCTTAGTAGTAGCGCCGCGATTCAGTTACGGATTATTTCGACCAGCGATAGTGAAACAAAGAGTTAAATTCATATAGATTGATAGTACTGTCCAGGTATGGGGAGAGAGACAAAGCCCAGTCGCAGGCGGTTCCTCGAGGGGTTCAGCGCCGTTACTACGGGCAGTATCGTCTTCGGTTCCGCCGCAGCAGCAGGTCCAACCGGGCGTGGGTCAGCCGACGGATTCCCGCCGTCAGGAATCACGTCGTGGGGCGATTCGGCGACGCTCGGCGACGGTGACGTCAGCACCTTCTCGTCGGTGACGCCGTCGGGGACGCCGAAGTACGTGGGCGTACACTTCTCGGAGCGGGCGCACTCGGGTCTCCCCTCACCCGCCGAACTGATGGACCTCGGCGCGGGAACACGGAAGGACGGGGGCATCGTCGGGCGACTTCACGGTGGGTTCTGGTCGCTCCTGTACGACCTCTCGTTCCCGAGTGACACGCCGGAGCCGATCGAGTACCTCGGTCTCGGCTGGAATTCGCAGGGGCACCTTCCCCACGGCGTGTACTCCAAACCACACTTCGACATCCACTTCTACTTCCACGAACCCGAAGCGATCCGGTCGATCGGCCCCCGGAATCCGGCGCCGACTACTCCCCCGCCACTCACGAGCGACGACATCGCGGCGGGGCAGATACCCGAGAACTATCGCCTGATCGAGGGCGGTGCCGTCGTCCCGAAGATGGGGGCACACCTCGCGCCAGCGGACGCTCCCGAGTTCGAGGACAGGAGTGATGCCAGCGGGTGGCTCAAGACCCTCATCTGGGGTGCCGCGGACGTCGTCGAGGAGACGCCGTTCGAGCTGAACTTCGTAGAACCGATGGTCACCCTCGATTACTTCGAGAACCACCTCGACGGTGTTCACGAGGAGGAGATAGCCCAGCCCGAGGTCTATCCGATGGACGGCTGGTATCCGACAGCGTACTCCGTTCGGGACCTCGGGGGCGGAGGCTACGCCGTCGTCATGCAGGACTTCGAACATCGATAGGGCTGACCGGCGTCGGGGTACCGAATCGCCCCGGACTGCCGTCGAGAGTCACTGGTCGATTCGGTGACGATAGTGGTCGCAGAGTGGGCGGTCGTCGGCAGGGTCGAAACTGCCGAAACCTGTCAGTAGACGGTTAGAATTTGAATGCGGGAAGTGGGCCGGCGCGAATTTGAATCGCGGTTACGGCCACCCGAAGGCCGAAGGATACCAAGCTACCCCACCGGCCCGCACGTCGAACAGACGGGTGGCCGACTTTTAACCCTTCCGAAACGCCCGACTCCGGCCGGGGTCAGCGGTCGACGCGGAGTTCGTCGAGGTGGCCCTGGAACCGCAGGTCGTGGCCGTGGACGGTCGTGACGCGAACGGCCTCGGAGGAGAAACTGGATTCGAGGCGGTACTCCTCGCCGTCGTCGCCGTCGACGTAGACCGTCGACCCGCCGATGTAGCTCGTCTCGGCGCGCGTGACGTCGCCCCGGACGGTGTCGACGGTATCCGACGTGGCACCGCTGGTGTCTGCACGCACGGTGAACGCGATGCGGTCGTCGACCTCGACGTCGTCCAGGCCGGAGTCGAGGACCGTCCCGAGGTCGATGGGGTCCTCGTCGGGGGCGCCGCCGTCGGTGACGACCTCGGCCGTCGCCCCCGGTTCCTGGCCGCCGACTGCGGGACCGGCCGGGTCGCGTCCGGGCACGGTGCGGCAGCACTCGTCGAAGAATCCGGTGCAGTCGGCACAGAGGAGATACCGGTCGTCGTCCACGTCCAGTCGCTCGACGCTCGCGTCGCCGGCGAGTTCGTCGCCGCACCGGCTGCAATCGTACGCGACGGCGGCGTCGAGGTCGTGGGCCGTGTGTGCGGTCATGTCGGCGGTGAGCGTGGCGACGTCGGCGAAGCAGTGCTCGCAGGCGACGCGCTCGGTCTGGGCGACGGCGTCGGTCCCCCGGTCGACCCGCCGGGAGCAGACGCGGTGGACCGGGTCGTCCCCGTCCGTCGGGAGGGGTCGCTCACAGAAGGTACAGGCGTCGGGGCGGTCCGGAGTCGTTCGCATGGGGCGTACTCGTGCCCCCCGTCACTTAATTTCGACCCCGCGTTAGTGTCAGAAATTAGTGTATCCGTCGGTGTCGAGGTAGTGGTGGGCGACGGTGACGGCGTGGTCGGCGTGGAGTCTCGTCGGCCCGAGACGGACGCGCTCCCCGGCCACGTCGGCGAGCAACGACGCTTCCTCGTCGGTGAAGTCCTCGTGGTCCGACAGCACGAACACGGGGTCCGTCGGTGGTTCGACGTCGACGACCGGGTCGCCGCCCTCGTGTAACTGGACGACGGTCCCGTCGCGGGCGACCGTCTCGAGTATCGGTTCGAGCCCCATCCTCCGGATGGAGATGCCGGGCGACGACTCGGCAGGTTGGTGGCCGATGGCGTCCTGCCGGTGCTCGAGTGCAGTTCGAATCAGCGCCGCCGTCGACCGCTCGTCCGGGTGGAGGTTCCTGACCGTCGCGCCGTCGACGGTGACGGTGAACTCGTCCCGCAACACGAGGTGGGCGCGGACCGACTCGCGGAGGCCGTGGCTGGTGAGGAACGCGGCGTTCAGGCACCGACAGAGCAGGTCGAGCCGCCCGGCCTCGCTCGCCAGCGCGTCGAGCGAGAAGTCGGGGGTCGTCGGTACCTGGTGGCCGCAGATGACGAACTGTCGCATGTCCGTACCTGGTTGGCCGGTCGGTAAAGTCGCGTCGGAGCGACGGTGGCCTCAGGTCGGAGCGACGGCGGTCCCACGTCGGAGAGACGTCGAGCGGTTCGGTGGGTGAGTAGAACCACCAGGCCGCCCGAGACGTACGGTTCACCCGACCGGTCCGCCACGGTACCTGCCCTTCCCCGCGAAGAATCACGCGCCTGTCGGCGCGGACTCTTCTGGCCGGGGGGACGTTGAGGCAGTGGGGAAACCCGGGCCGGAAGTCCGTTGATGCAGTGGGGAAACCCGGACCGGAAGGCCGTTCAGGCCATGGGGACCCCCGGACTGGAAGTCCGTCCAGACCGGATGGACGTACATCGGAGGCGACGGGACGCCGGAGAGAGCAAACGAGACGCCGGAGATAGCAAGGCACTAACGCGCAGACTTGTTTCGGGACGGTATGGTAGACTTCGAGACGGTCCGGGCGCTGCGTTCGACCGGACCGGTCTGTGACGCCTGCCTCGGGCGTCCGTTCGCCGACCGGAGCTTCGGGTTGACGAACGAAGAGCGCGGGAAGGGGCTGCGCGTCGCACTGGCGCTGGCCGACGACGAACCGTACGAGTCGGTCGACCCGGCGGAGTGCTGGGTGTGCGAGGGGCTCTGCAACCAGTACGACACGTACGCCGAACTCGTCGCCGAGCAACTGTCGGACGTGGACTTCGAGACGTACCAGGTCGGGACGCGCGTCCCACCCCTGGTCGAGGAGAACGACCGACTGCTCCGGGAGGACGCCGGGCTGGACCCCGACGCGGGCGAACTGTTCAAGAGCGAGTTCAACCGCGAGGTGGGCAAGCGGGTCGGACGGCTGACCGGTGCCGAGGTCGACTTCGGGCGCCCGGACGTGCTGGCGCTGCTGAACGTCGACGCGGCCGACCGCGAGCCGTCGAGCCACGCCGTCGAGGTGCAGATCAACCCGGCGTTCGTCTACGGCCGGTATCGCAAGCTGGAGCGGGACATACCGCAGACGGAGTGGCCCTGCCGGGAGTGCGGCGGCTCGGGCGTCCAGCTGGGCGACGACGGCGAGGAACCGTGCGACCACTGCGGCGGGTCCGGCTACCTCTACGAGATGAGCGTCGAGCAGTACGTCGCCCCACACGTGCTGGCGGCGATGGACGGCGACGAGGCGCTGTTCCACGGCGCGGGCCGCGAGGACGTCGACGCGCTGATGCTCGGTCCCGGCCGGCCGTTCGTCGTCGAGGTGAAGCGACCCCGGAGACGCTCGCCCGACGTGGCCGCACTGGAGGAGCGCGTCAACGACGAGGCAGGCGGTGCGGTCGAGGTCGAGGGCCTGCGACTCGCGACCCACGAGATGGTCGAACGGGTGAAGGAACTCGACGCGTCGAAGACGTACCGGGCGACGGTGGAGTTCGACGAACCCGTCACCGAGGCGGCGCTCGCGGACGCCGTCGCCGACCTCGACGGCGCGACCATCCGCCAGCACACGCCACACCGGGTCGACCACCGGCGGGCGAAACTCGACCGCGAACGCACCGTCTACGACATCGACGCGACGCTGGAGGACGAGCGTCACGCCACCGTCGAGGTCCACGGCGAGGGTGGTCTCTACATCAAGGAACTCGTCAGCAGCGACGAGGGACGGACCGAACCGTCGCTCGCCGGCCTGCTCGGGGTCGGCGCCGTCGTGACCGCGCTGGACGTCCTCGACGTCCGCGGCGAGGACGAACCGTTCGACGACCCCGCCTACCTGCGCTGAGGCGGCAGGACCGTCCCGGGCCCGTCGCCACAACGACTTTCGTCGTGCGCACCGTTAGCACGTATCGAGGGGAGACCCGATGTGTCACCATGAGATAGCGCAGGAGATCCGTATACGGCACCCCGAGGACGAGAGCACCGACGAGCGCGAGGCCGAGGAGGAGCTCGCGGAGACGCCGACGGCGGCCGACGACTGAGTGCACCTGCACACTTTTTTCGCCGGGCTGGAGACCGACCGCAAAGCGATGCGTCCGTCCGCCGCCCCGCCGGTCCGACCCGTCCCGTCCCCGGACCACGTCCGCCGACCGACGAGAAACGTACAAGGCGATGGCGGACGATGGCGGAAGCGATGCGATTCGGCGTCGACGAGGCAGGGAAGGGACCGGTGTTCGGGTCGATGTGGGCGGCGGCCGTCGTCGTCCCCGACCGGTCGGTCCTCCCCGACGGCGTGGACGACTCGAAGCGACTCGCCCCGGCCAGGCGGGAGGAACTCGCCGCCCGCATCCGCGACGACGACCGGATTCGCGTCGGCGTCGCCGAGATACCCCCCGCACGCATCGACGACCCGGAGACCGACATGAACTCGCTGACGGTCGCCGCCCACGCCGAGGCGCTGGCGGACGTGGGTCACGACGGTGCTGGCGGTACCGGCACCGAGGCACTCCCTGGAATCGTCGACGCGGGCGACACCGACGAAGCGCGCTTCGGCCGCCGCGTCGCCGAGGCCACCGGGTTCGAGGTCGACGTCACCGCCGAACACGGTGCCGACGAGACGTACCCCGTCGTCGCCGCCGCGAGCATCGTCGCCAAGGTCGAACGCGACGCCCAGCTGGCCCGCCTCGCCGACGACTTCGGCGACGTCGGTTCGGGCTACCCGAGCGACCCGACGACGCGCGCGTTCCTCGCCGACTACGTCGCCGAGACCGGGGACCTGCCGCCGTTCGCACGCACCACGTGGTCGACCTGTGCGGATGTCCTCGCCGCGAACGAGCAGTCCGCACTCGGCGATTTCTGAGAAAACGGTTTGGGGGTTCGGTGCGAACCCGGAGACGTGTACGACGATATCCTATTTCCCACCGACGGCAGCGACGCGAGCATGGCGGCGCTCGAGTACGCGCTCGACCTCGCCACGACCTACGACGCCCGCCTGCACGTCCTCTACGTGGCCGATACGAACCGCGACAGCGTCACCACCATCGGCATGGACGTCGTCGACGCACTGGAACGAGAGGGCGAGGGGGTCGTCGCCGACGTGACCGAACGCGCACGGAGCGCGGGCGTCGAGACGGTCGACGAAGTGCTCCAGGGTGACCCGTCGGCGACCATCCTCGACTACGTCACCGACCGCGGGGTCGACTGCGTCGTGATGGCGACGAAGGGACGGTCGGGTATCTCCGAGTTGCTCCTCGGAAGCGTCACCGACCGCGTCGTCCGGCAGTCGCCGGTGCCGGTGTTGACGGTTCGCGCAGAACAGTAACGGACGGGGTAGCGACGGCGTCGCCGTGCTCAGCGGTCCTCGATGGACAGCGTCCGCAGGATGTCACCGTAGGCCGGGCGCGTGATGAGCACGCCGATGAGCACGCCGAGGATGGTGACGATGGCGAACCCGCGCAGGTCACCGAGGCTCAACACGGCCAGCGGCGACATCGCGATGATGGTCGTCGCCGCCGCCGCGCCGATGACCCAGAACGCCTTGCGGAAGCGAGAGCGGAACACCCGCGAGGAGTTCACCTCGCCCTCCGACAGCACCTCGTCGGCGATGATGATGAGGTCGTCCACCCCCGTCCCGATGACGGCGATGAACCCGGCGATGTGCGAGAGGTCGAGCGGGAGCCGGACCGCGGCCACGAACGCGAGCAGGAGCACCACCTCGGCGAGCGCGGTGACGATCATCGGGAGCGCCACCTGCGGCTTGCCGTACCGGAGGTAGACGACGCCGCTGACCGCCAGCACCGCGATGATACCGGTCGCCAGCGAGTTCGTCTTGAACCGCTCCGCGAGCGCCGGTTCGAGCGTGTAGACCTGCCGGCCGTCGGTGTCGAGGGGTGCGCGGAGTGCGCCGGCGCGCAGGTTGACCGAGATGTCCTGTGCTTCGCTCCGGTTCGACGCACCCATCGTGAACCGCGGGTCCTCCTGGAAGGTCCCCCGGCGGATGGAGTCCGCGAGGTTCGGGCCGAGCGAGTGCGAGGCCGTCACCTCGCCGTCGACGACCGTGAGCAGACAGTAGCCCTGGTCGTTGCGCTGTGCGCCCCCACAGGCGGGCGAGCTAACGCCGTCGGTCGTGAAGCCGTTCTCGTTCAGCGTGGTGGCGAACTGGTCGGCCGCACCCTGTCGGAGGACGACGGGAACCTCGTAGCTGCTGGACTGGCCGGGTTCGGGGCCCCCGATCTGGTCGAGGTCCTCGCGCTGGACCAGCAGTTCCTCCTGCATCGTGCCGTTCTCGCCGGGGAACCGGGCGATGAGTTCGACCGACCCGCGCTGGTTCACCAGGCGCGTGAGTTCCTCCTCGTCGCGGTTGGGCGCCTCGACGACGACGTACTTCTCGTTGTTGAAGCCGGTCGCTATCTTCGCGGACCCGGACGTGAGCCCGGTCGCCTGGAGCTTCCGGTTCAGCGTGTCGACGATCTGCTGGCGCGTACTGGCGGTCACGCCGTCGCGGATGTCGCTCGCCTGGAACTGCTCGCCGCCGGTGGTCTGCAGTCCCTGCTGGTTGAGCTGGGCGGCGAACTGGTCCTTCGAGACGGAGTCGTTGAACACCTCGACCGTCCCGGCGCCGGTCTGGTCGTCCACCTGGAAGTAGACGTCGCGGGAGGGTATGCCGAACTCGTCGGCCATGTTCTGTCGGATCTGGTTCTGTTCGGTGCCGGACACGCCGGCGAAGTTGACGTCCTCCGCGGTCATGCCGACGACCGGGGCGCGGAGTCGCGTCCCGCCGTCGAGTTCCAGCCCGTACTGCAGGTTGGTCGGCCCGTCGGACGTGCCGACGAGACCGGGCGTGAACAGGACGACGCCGCTCCCGACGAGCAGCACGACGAGGACGACGACGCGCCAGTTCTCGCGGACGTTCATCTGGGCGTCACCTCCCCGAGTTTGTACCACCGAAGCAGACTCAGGTTCAACAGGTACGTGTTCATGAGGTCGGTCGTCAGACCGAGGACGAGCACCAGGCCGATAGAGGCCATCAGGTCGATGCCGAAGAGGTAGGCCGTGACGGACATGACGGCCATCGCCGACAGCGACGTGACCGTCATCGTCACACCCGTCTCCATCGCGCGGTGGACGCTCTCGTAGAACTCGCCGGACCGGCGGAGCACGTGGTTGTTCAGCAGGATGTCCGAGTCGACGGAGTACCCGATGAGCATCAGCAACGCGGCGACGGTGCCCAGCGAGAGTTCGATGCCGAGCACGTTCATCACCGCGAGCGGGACGACGATGTCGGAGAACGCCGATATGACGATGGCGATGGAGGGGACGAACGACCGGAACAGGAGGAACGCGAGGACGCTCATCCCGAGGAAGGCGACGCCGACCCCGGCGATGGCCGTCGTCTGGGCGCCCTGTGCGAACACCGGCGAGGTCGACTGCCGGGAGAGGACGACCTCACAGTCCGCACAGGACTGCTGGAGGTTCTGGTTCGCCTGGTCGCTCAGCGTCTCACCGTCGGCCTCGGGGCCGAAACTGACGATGTACGTCGGGTTGTTCGTGGTCGGGTCGCGGACGCGCTGGGTCGACAGGACCTCCGCGTCGAACGCCTGCTCCAGTTCGCCGCGAGGCGTGTCGGTCTGTACCGTGAGTTCGGTGCCGCCAGTGAAGTCCGTTCCCAGGTTCACCGGTGTCCCGAACGCGACGTACCACCCAGCTATGACCACCAGCGCGACGGCGAGGACCGCGAGCGGTACGGCCGCCAACTGGCGGTTCGAGTACCGGGTGAAGTCGACTTCCGGTACCTCGAACTTGCTCATGGAGGCCGGTCGGGTACCGCCCCACCTAAGCCTTCTTATCTCCCGTGGTTCCCGGTCAATGAATCGGACGGCCGTCCCGGACGCACCACCGAGACATCCTTTTTTGCCGTGGGCGCGTAGCCACGACCATGAGCGACACCGCCACCCGCGTCTTGTTGTCGTACCCGGCCGACTTCTCCGGCTGGGGCCGCCAGCAGGTCGACACCGTCCACTTCCGGGCCTGGCTCAGGAAGAGTCACGAGACGGCCGACGTCGGCGACGTCTGGGAGGAGTTCGTCGACGTGGGGTGCTGTGGGAGCACCTACGACGTCCCGCTCCGCGTCGAGTCCGTCGAGGGCGGGCACGACCTCGACGAGAACACCACCATCGAGTACACCGAACGCGAATCCTGCGACATCGGCGGCAGCTGGGAGGTCCAGAGCGCCGCCGGTCCCGCGGCCGAGTAGCGTCGTCAGTCGGGCAGGTACCGGACGTTCAGGACGCCCTCGTCCGCGTCGCTCCTGACCTCGACGCGGACGGCGTCGACCCTGGCTGCCCGGGCCACCGTCTCCTCGTCCTCGACGACGTCGGCGACGGCGCTTCCCGTCTCCCCGGGCGGGACCGAGACGACGTGTATCTCGCCGGTCCCCGCGCGTTCGATTCGCTCGACGTCGCCGACCGACTGGTCGGCCGCCACGTCCATCGCCTGTTTCGTCGGCGAGAGGTCGCTGTCGACGACCTCGACGCGCCGGCGGGAGGACTCCTCGACGACGTTCCAGACGACCTCCAGCGGCGGTTCCGGGGCGATGGTCGCACCCACGACGTCGAGTCGCTCGTACCCGTCGTTCTCGGCGACAGTGTGGATCTGGCCCGTCTCCACGTCGCGGAGGACCGCCGACCCCTCGTCGGCCTCCGTGACGAGGAACGTGCCCGTCTTCTCGCTCATGTACCCGTGCTAGCGGTCAGGCCTTTTCCGGGTTTCGTCGTCGCCCGAGCAGGAACATCACGAGACCGGCCAGGACCGGGGGGAGCGGGCTCGACACCGGCGGCATCGCGTACAGGACGCGCACGACCGGTGCGAACAGTCCGCCCGGTTCGGGACGGGTGACCGTCTCGCCGTCGAGGGTGAACGTCGGTGGCATGGAGATGACGAGCGCGAGGTACAGCGAGAGCAGGAACGCAAAGCCCGTGACCGCCATCAGGCGGTCGTAGCGCGCGCCGCCGCCGGCCCGTCGGTGCCGGCGGGCGACGAACAGGACCGGAGCGACGACGGGCGCGACCACGAGCAGGCCGAAGAAGACGTAGAACGCCCGCAGGAAGGTGAACGTCCCGCCGGTCGAACCGAGGGTGTTCGCCACCTGGACGACGAGCGCCGCCCCGAAGTAGAACGTGAGGACGAGGCCCAGCAGTCCGGCGACCACCGCGTACAGTTTGAACAGCAGCGACTCGCTCGCACGGATGGCGTACGGGAATGCCCCGAAGACCCCGTTGTAGGTCCGCTCGGCGTCGTCTGTCATCGCTCGAACTTGGAACGAGAGGGGCAAAAGCGGCGCGGTCCTGGGGCGACGCCGGGTCGCGTACTCGATTCGGCGTCTGCTCGTCCGCCCCATCACCAGCGTTTTGTCGTTGCCACGTGCCAGTCCAGGTATGGACGTAGACATCGGCAACGCACTTGCGAGCGAGGCCTCGCCGGGTGTCTCGATGGACGCCCTGGAGCGCCTCGACGCGCAGGTCGCCCGGGCCCACGAGCGGATCGGGCGCGGGATGGCCGAGCGCGAACACGGCTACGCCGCCCTCGAACTCCCGGAGACCGTCGACACGGCGGCCATCCGGAACGCGGTCGCCCCGTTCGACGACAGCGAGGCGGTCCTGACCGTCGGCATCGGCGGGAGCGCCCTCGGCGCGGCGACCATCGCCGACGCGCTGGACTCCGACGTCGACGCGTACTTCCTCGACAACGTCGACCCCGAGCACGTCCGGGCGCTCCTCTCGGACCTCCCCCTCGCCGAGACGACGGTCAACGTGGTCTCGCGGTCGGGGACCACCGCCGAGACGCTGGCGAACTTCCTGGTCGTCCGCGACGCGATGGAGCGCGAGGACGTGGACTGGACCGACCGGACGTTCGTGACGACCGGCGAGTCCGGCCCCCTCCGCGACCTCTCGGACCGCCACGGCCTGCCGTCGCTCCCGGTTCCCGACGGGGTCCCGGGCCGGTTCTCGGCGCTCTCGACGGTCGGACTCGCCTGTGCGGCCATCCAGGGACACGACCTCGACGCGCTCGTCGCCGGGGCGGCCGACGAACGCGACGGACTGGCGGGGTCGCTGTTCGACTCGCCCGCCTACGCCTACGGGGCGGTCGCCTACGCGCTCGACGTGCGCGGGGCGAGCGTGAACGCGATGCTCCCCTACGCCGAGGCGCTCGAGACCTACGCCGAGTGGTTCGCACAGCTCTGGGCCGAGAGCCTCGGGAAGGACGGCCTCGGCCAGACCCCGGCACGGGCGCTCGGTGCGACCGACCAGCACTCCCAGTTGCAGCTCTACCGGGCCGGCCCCCGGGACAAGATGGTGACGTTCGTCCGCCCGCGAGAGCGCGAGGACCACGCCGTCCCGACGACGGACTTCGAGGCGCTGTCGTACCTCGGCGGAACGGGACTCGGCGAACTGCTCGACGCCGAGTTCGAGGCGACCGAGGCGAGCCTCGCCGCCGCAGGCCGGCCGAGCGTTCGCGTCGAACTCGACCGCGTGGACGAGCGCGGTCTCGGCGAACTCCTGTACGGGATGGAGGCCGCCTGCGTCCTCGCCGGCGAACTCTACGGCGTCGACACGTTCGTCCAGCCGGCCGTCGAGTGGGGCAAGAACGCCGCCCGGGGGCTCCTGGGCGGCGGCGACTTCCCCGAGGCCGAAGCCGTCGACGAGAAGCGCGAACTCCGCATCGAGTGACGGCGGGCCGGGGGCTCGACCGGGGCCGGACGACCCGCGTGCGATTCGGCTAACAGAGAACCTATATCCATCGCGGCAGTACGTGAATCATGGACAGTTCGCTCGTCGACAGCCCGGAGGGACCGTCGCCGGGCGACCGCGCCTCGACAGCGCTGGTCGCGAAGACGTTCCTCAGGTTCTTGCTCCTCGGGTTCGGCAGTCTCGTCGCGCTGTATGCCATCCAGCTAGTGCTGTACGTCGGTGCGGTGCTGGTCGTCGGGTCCGTCTCGCCGACCGGGTTCCTGGCACAGATTCTCACCTTCCTGAGCCTCGGACTCGGGACGCTACTGGTCGCCACAGCCTACCTCAACTACTCCGGTCGCGACTGGTCGTTCGTCGACGTCGAGGTACCCGGCCTCCGCGACGTCGCGTGGACCCTCGGCGGGTTCGTCATCCTGTTGCTCGGGTTCTTCGCGGTGATATCGGCGTTCGACGTCCTCGGCGTCTCGACCGCAGAACACAGCAGCACGGACACCGTCGCCAGCGCCAGCCCCGGAATCATCGCGCTGTTCGTCGTCGCGTCGCTCCTCGTCATCGGTCCGGGCGAGGAACTGCTCTACCGGAACGTCATCCAGAAGTCGATGTACGACGTGACGAGCAAACCCGTCGCCGTCGTCCTCGGTGGCGTCATCTTCGCCGCCGTCCACATCCCGGCCTACTCCGCTGGCGGGGCGGGACCCGGTGCCGTCGCGAGTACGCTGGTCGCCATCTTCGTGCTCTCGCTCGTCCTCGGCGGCGTCTACGTCCTCACCGAGAACGTGCTCGTCCCCGCGGTGATACACGGCCTCTACAACGCGCTCTCGTTCTACTCGACGTACGCGACGGGCGGTGGTGCGTCGGAAGCGATGCTCGGCCTGTTCTGACACCCCGTCGTGCGACCGTCTGACGAAGATTTTTCGATGCAGGGGACGTAGCTACAGAGACATGCCCAGACGGTACGCCTTCGTCTGCGGTGACGACGTGAGCGAACGCATCGAGGGACTCGCGTACGAGTACGACCTCACCGAGCAGGAGGTGCTCCGGCAGTTGATCGAACGCGGACTCGAACAGCTAGAGGACTAGGAGTTCGAGGGGTTCTTCCGGGAGAGCGAACTCCCGCAGATGGGACAGCGGTCCTTCTGCTCGTCGAACTCGCGACCGCACCCCTGGCACTGGAACCGCCAGTCACGGCGCTCGTCGATGCCCTCTCGGGCGATGACCTCGACGTGGAGGTTCAGCTTCTCGGCCACGTTCTGCATCGCGTAGTCGTCGGTCACGAGGGTCCCGTCGAGTTCGAACGTCGCGGCGACGAGGCGGACGTCGGTATCGGAGAGCACCGACAGGTCGCCGGTCTCCCTCGCGGCCCGCTTGACCCGTTCGGTCGTCTCGGAGTCGGGGATGTGGACGTGCATCCCCGCCCCCTCCATGGCGTCGTACCGGTAGACGCTCTCGCCTTCGAGTTCGTCGCGGACCATCGGAATCGTGGCCGTGTCGTTGGTCGTGTGGTACTCGTTGATGAACGCGGAAGAATCGAGAACGTACATCTAGCGTTCGACGACGATGTAATCCTTCACTGCCTGCACGTGTCCGACCGGGATACGGAATCGACCGCCCTCGTCTCGCTCGTAGGAGACGGTCCGCGTCGGCGTCTCGTCGTGTGGTGCGACGAGGAGGTTGTGAAGTTCGCCACTCTTGAGGTCCATCGTGATGTTGTACACGATGCCGAGTTCGGTGCCGTCAGACCCCATCACGTTCTTGTCCGACAGGTTCTCCGCGAGTACGTCTGGCATACTATCCCCTTTCCAATGACGGGTAATAAACGCCACGGGGTTTTTTCGGTCTCGTCCACACGACGGGGCGGTACGTCGCCGGTCCGCGCCCGTCACCCACCGTCCGCCGGCAGGTTCGTGATAGATTCGGTACCGTTCTCGCACGGTCGGGACGAGGGGTGTGAACGGGACCCTCGGCACGCACGTGCAAGCAACCGTCGGGGCGCCTCGGTCCGTAACGGTGGAGTTATACACCGTCCTGCGAACTTGTAAACAGAGACTTCTCCAGGGTGGCATTCATGTCGAATACGGATACTTCTGATACGGACACACAGGCTGGCGCACTGCGAACCCCCATCGTCGCGGTCCTCGGGCACGTCGACCACGGCAAGACGAGCCTGCTCGACAAGATTCGGGGCTCGGCCGTCATCGAGGGCGAAGCAGGTGCGATCACCCAGCACATCGGTGCGACGGCCGTGCCCCTCGACGTCGTCTCACAGATGGCCGGCGAACTCGTCGACCCGGACGACTTCGACCTCCCGGGCCTCCTGTTCATCGACACCCCCGGCCACCACTCGTTCGCCACCCTCCGCTCTCGCGGCGGCGCCCTCGCCGACATCGCCGTCCTCGTCGTCGACGTGAACGACGGCTTCCAGCCCCAGACGCTCGAGGCCATCAACATCCTGAAGAACACGCAGACGCCGTTCATCGTCGCCGCCAACAAGGTCGACACCGTACCCGGGTGGAACCCGACCGAGGACAGCCCCATCAAACCCACGTACGAGGCCCAGTCCGACCGCGTCCGTGGCGACCTCGACGACCGTCTCTACTCCATCATCGGCGAACTCTCCGACGAGGGCTTCTCCGCGGACATGTACTGGCGGGTCCAGGACTTCCAGAAGAACGTCGGCGTCGTCCCCGTCTCCGCCCTCACCGGCGAGGGCATCCCCGACCTCCTCGCGGTGATGATGGGACTCTCCCAGCGCTACATGAAAGAGGAGATGGAGATAGACGTCGACGGGCCCGGCGTCGGCACCGTCCTCGAGGTCAAGGAGGAACGCGGGTTCGGAACCACCATCGACATCGTGCTGTACGACGGGACCGTCCGCGAGGACGACACCATCGTCGTCGGCGGCGAGAACGAACCCATCGTCACCGACGTCCGGGCGCTCCTCCAGCCACGACCGCTCGCCGAGATACGGACCGAGAGCCGGTTCGAGCGCGTCGACTCCGTCACCGCCGCCGCCGGTATCAAGATCGCCGCCCCGGACCTCGACGAGGCGATGGCCGGCGCACCCATCCGCGTCGTCGGCGACCGCGACCTCGACGACGTCATCGCCGAGGTGCAGGCCGAACTCGCCGACGTCGCCGTCGACACCACGGACGAAGGCGTCGTCGTCAAGGCCGACACGCTCGGGTCGCTGGAGGCGATGGCCGACGCGCTCGAAGACGCGGAGATTCCCATCGTCCGCGCCGAGGTCGGCGACGTCGCACCGCGAGACGTCTCCGTCGCCTCGACCGCCGACGAGGACGTCCACCGCACCATCCTCGGTTTCAGCGTCGACGTACTCAGCGACGCCGAGGACCGCGCCGAGATAGACGACGTCCGCATCTTCACCGACGACGTCATCTACCAGCTCGTCGAGGAGTACGAGGAGTTCGTCGAGGAACGGAAGCAGTCACAGCAGGACACCGTCCTCGAGAACATCGCCCGCCCCTGCCGGTTCCAGATACTCAAGGACCACACCTTCCGGCAGAACAACCCCGCCGTCGTCGGCGTCGAGATACTGTCGGGCACGCTCAAGAAGAACCAGAACGTCGTCAAGTTCGAGGGCAACGAACCCGTCCGCGTCGGTACCCTCAAGGGCATCCAGGAGCAGGGCGAGGACGTCGACGAGGCCCGCGCCGGCAACCGCGTCTCGGTCGCCATCGACGGCCCGACCGTGGGCCGGCAGATAGAGGAGGGCGACGAACTCTGGATCGAACTCCCCGAGAAGCACGCGAAGATACTCGAACAGGAACTCAAGGAGGAGATACCCATGGACGAACGCGAGGCGCTCTCGTTCTACCTCGAGAAACAGCGCAAGCGCGACCCCTTCTGGGGGAAGTGAGGCGACCGCGTCCTACCGAATCAGAGCGAGCAGTTCCCTCGCGTCCTCGAGTTTCTTCTGCCGTAGTTCCTCCTCGATACCGGGGGTGTCCAGTCCGTCGAGTGCGTTGAGCGCGCGGTCGATGCCGTGGATGCTCCGGACGAGTCGCTCCCCCTCCTCGTGCGAGATGTCCTCCCGGGCGACCCGCTGCTTCCGTTCGAGACGTTCCCGCCTGAGCTTCGTCTTCACGTCCTCGATGCGTTCGCGTTCGGCCTCCGGAATCGTATCGAGGCGCTTGCACTCGAACACGAACTCCTTCAGGTCCACCGTCGTCCCCTGGACGGTGAGCGTCTCGGGGACGTCTCCCCCGATGGTCCTGGACGGACGGTCGATGTCGCCGAGGAGTTCTCGTCGCTGGTGCTCGTCCATATCTGTTCCTTGCCCCGGGGCCGGGATATGCGTTCGGAGCAACGGATTACTCTACGAAGAGTGACAGCAACGTTTACGGGCCGACGGTCGTACCTCCGGACGATGACCGGCGGAGCGTCGAACCAGACCGACGTGTTCGACACGGTGAGCAACTCGACCCGGGTCGACATCCTCCACGCGCTGGCGAGGGCGTACGGGGAGACACCGACCGACCCGTACCTGGAGTACACCGACCTCCGGAAGGCCGTCGGCGTCCGCGACAACGGGAACTTCAACTACCACCTCGACCAGCTTGGCGACCTCGTCGTGAAACGGGACGACGGCTACACCCTCTCGCGCGTCGGGATGGAGGTGGTGTCGGCGGTCTCCTCCGGCGTCTTCGACGCCGACTGGACGTGGGGACCGGTCGACGCGCCCGGAGACTGCCTCTTCTGTGACGACGCCGTCCAGCTCCACTACGAGGACGGCGTGCTCTGGCTCTCGTGCGGGATGGACGAACACACCGTTGGGCTCTCGGTCCCGCCGAGCCTGCTCGAATCCCACCCCGAGGACGTCGTCGTCGAGCGAATCGCCTTCCTGGAGAACCGGTGGGGCGCCCTGACCCGACAGGGAATCTGCTCGGAGTGTCGGGGGTACGTCGAGGGAGAGATCGAGTTCGGCGGCGTCCAGCCCGACCACTACCACTACCACGGTCGCTGTCGGCGATGCGGGTTTCGCCACGGCATCCCGGTCGGACTGTACCTCCTCTCACATCCGGCGGTGACCACCTTCTACTACGACCACGGCGTCGACGTCCGGTCCACGCCGTTCTGGACGGTGGACGGTTGCACGCCCGGCGCTGAGACCGTGCTCTCGACGGACCCGCTCCGCCTGCGCGTCGAGTTCACTCAGGATGGGGACACGCTCTCTCTCACGCTGGACCGGGACGGGTCGGTCGTCTCCACCGACCGTTCGTCGGCCCCTGCCGAGTAGGCCGAGGGGCGCATCGATAGACTATCACAGGCTTACGTCGCCTCGCTGTGCCGTCGTCGACATGGCGATCGAACTCGTGGACTTCGAAGTCGGCGGAACGACGTACGACGCCCGCCTGAACACGCCCGAGGAGGGCGAGGCCGACGCGTGCGTCGTCGTCCTCCCCGGCGGCGGCCACGGTCCTTCGGTGACATCTTCGACCCGAACGCGGACGAACGCGGCGCGGTATCGGCGACGACCCTGTCAGCGCGCCGTCGGCGTCACAGAGTTCGAGATGGCCTGTTTCACCTGGAGCGCGGCGGACGCCGCCAGTCCGCGGGCGACCTCCGCCTGGTCCTCGGGTGCGATGAGCGACTCCTCGTCGAGGTCGTCGGCGTCGGGGGTGAACCCCGCGCTGATGGGGTTCCCCACGGGCGGTTGGACGGCGACGGTGGCCTGGGGACCGCTGATTCCCTGTGACACGTCACCGTCGACGACGTACTCGTCGGGGAGGAACTCCCGGGTCCGTGCCGCGATGTTCGCGACGTCGGCACGGAGCGCCCGCTTCTGTTCGGGCGTCAACTCCGGGATATCGGCCGAGGCGCGGTGCCCGGCTTGCGTACTGCCCGGGAGACCGGCGTAGGGAGTGTTTCCATTCATAAAAACTCGCTACGCTTGCTATGGACGGGTCGGCTAAAAGTCGTTCGGCTACGGCACCCGGTGCGCCGGGCGAGCGCCGGGTGGCCGGACGCGCCGGAACGACGAGGCCGCCACTGCTGTCAGAGGATGGGGTCGCCGTCTCCGTAGACCGCCAGGACGACGGCCGTGGTGTACGTCCCCGGTTCGACCGACGTGCTCTCTATGCAGACGTGGGTCTCGCCGAAGGACCAGTCGCGCAGGGCCTGACCGGCCGCCATGCCTCGCTGGATGCGCTCCTCGACCTCGTCCTCGTCGGACGCTTCGGCCGCCTCGTAGAACAGGCCCCCGTCGGGCGACTGCGACCACGCGAGACCGGCCGCGACGTGGCCCGGTTCGGTCGTCGTGGCACGGGCCTCGACCACGGTCAACCGGTCGCCGACGTCGCCGAGGTCCGGGGCGTTGCCGGCCATCTCCACGGTCGCGCCCCCGGGGATGACCGAGGAGACGGACACCAGGTTGTAGTTCTCGACGCCGGCCTCGGCCAGCGCCGCGTCGTACGAGGACAGTTCGGTCGGGCCGGTGGCGTGTCCCCAGACGATGCGTATCGGCTCCATACTGAATCGAGTCGACGCGCGAGAAAGGAAGTTGCGGTTTCGGAGTCGCCGGAGTCCGTCGCTCAGTAGTGGTAGGTCGCGTGGCCGGCCGACGGGACGAAGTCGCTCCCGTCGTCCGACTCTATCTTGTCGAGTGCCGCCTCGAAGTCCGCTTCGCGGACCTCGGTCCGGTCGTCCCGGATGGCGAACATGCCCGCCTCGGTGGTGATGCTCTCTATCTCGGCCCCGGAGTAGCCCTCTGTCAGGTCCGCCAGGTCCTCGAACGCCACGTCGTCGTCGACGTTCATGTGGCGGGTGTGTATCTCGAAGATGCGGACGCGGCCCTCGGCGCTGGGTTCGGGCACCTCGATGAGGCGGTCGAACCGGCCGGGGCGGAGGATGGCGCGGTCGAGCATGTCGAATCGGTTCGTCGCCGCGATGATGCGGATGTTGCCCCGGGCCTCGAAGCCGTCCATCTCGGAGAGCAGTTGCATCATCGTGCGCTGGACCTCGGCGTCGCCGGAGGTCTTGGACTCCGTTCGCGTCGCCGCGATGGCGTCGATCTCGTCGATGAAGATGATTGCGGGTTCGCGCTCGCTGGCGAGTTCGAACAGGTCGCGGACGAGCCTGGACCCCTCGCCGATGAACTTCCTGACGAGTTCGGACCCGGCCATCTTGATGAACGTCGCGTCGGTCTGGTTGGCGACGGCCTTCGCGAGCATCGTCTTCCCGGTGCCCGGCGGGCCGTGCAGCAGGACGCCCGACGGCGGGTCGATGCCCACGTCCTCGAACTTCTCGGGGTCGACCAGCGGTTCCTCGACCGCCTCCCGGACCTCCCGGACCTGCTCGTCGATGCCACCGATGTCGGCGTACTCGACCTCGGGACTGGCGTCGACCTCCATCGCCTGTGCCCGGGCGTCCGTCTCCTGGGCGAGGATGCTCTGGACCGAGAACGAGTCGTTGACGGCGACGCGGTCGCCGGCCTGCAGGTCCTCGGACATCCGCCTGGAGACGTCAGTGAGAACCTCCTGGTTGTTCCCGTGCTGTTTCACGACGGCTTCCTGTTCGACCTCGTCTATCTCTTCGACCGTCGCGATGTAGAGCGAAGACGTCTTCAGCGCCTCGTTCTGCCGTTCCGTCTTGTCGACCTCGTCCTTGAGTTCGTCGCGGCGTTCGTGGGCGGCCTCCAGTTGGCTAGAGAGTTTGTCGTGCACTTCGACCACGTCGGCGAAGTGCTCCCGTAACGCCGAGAGTCGCTCCTTCTCCGACATGTCCGGGTCGAGGTCTAACCGCGGACGGTCTGGCAACGAAGGACTCCGGGACATGAGTTATCGGTCGTATGCGATGGGCGTAAAATAGCCTTTGGGTTGGGGAGAGGCCTCGCGTCCGGAAGGTTGATAGGCCGTGGCCCGGCCTGTGTTCGGCGGCCCAGTTGGAGCGCTACAGGAGCGCCTCCATCTCGTCGAGGTACTCGTCGTAGGTGTCCAGTGCGGCCTGGATCGGGGCGGGGTCGCTCATGTCGACGCCGGCACCCTGCAGGAGTTCGAGGGGGTACTCGCGGGACCCCTTCGAGAGGAACTCCAGGTAGCGGTCCGCGGCCGTCTCGTCTGCGGGGTCGAGGATGTCCTGCGAGAGCGCGACGGCGGCGGAGATGCCGGTGGCGTACTGGTAGACGTAGAACGAGTAGTAGAAGTGCGGGATGCGCATCCACTCGCGGCTGATGTGCTCGTCGACCGTGGCGGGTTCGTAGAACTCGCGCTTCAGGTCGCCGTACACCTCGTCGAGTGCGTCGGGCGTGAGGGGCGTTCCGTCCTCGACCAGCGCGTGGGTCTGGTGCTCGAAGTCGGCGAACATCGTCTGGCGGTAGAGCGTCGACCGCACGCGTTCGAGGTACTCGTTGAGGACGTGACGGCGGAACTGCTCGTCCTCGACGGTGTCGAGCAGGTGCTGGGTGAGCAGCGTCTCGTTGACCGTCGAGGCCACCTCGGCCACGAATATCTCGTAGTCTGAGTAGACGTAGGGCTGTTCCTCCTTGGTGTACTGGCTGTGCATCGAGTGTCCCAGTTCGTGGGCCAGCGTGAACATCGAGGAGATGTCCTCCTGGTAGTTCATCAGGATGAACGGCTGGGTGTCGTAGGTCCCGCTGGAGTAGGCACCGGCGCGCTTGCCCTGGTTCTCGAAGACGTCGACCCACCGGGACTCGAGGCCCGCTGCGACGCGGGACTGGTACTCCTCCCCGAGTGCGCCGACCGCCTCGACGACGTACTCGCTGGCCTGCTCGTACGGGACGTCGGGGCTCTCCGTCTCCGTCATCGGCATGTACAGGTCCCACATCTCGACCTGGTCGACGCCGAGCGCCTCGCCCTTCAGTTCGGTGTGGCGGTGGAGCGTGTCGAGGTTGTCCCGGACCGTCGAGAGCAGGTTGTCGTACACCTCGACGGGGACGTTCGGTCCGTCGAGTGCGGCCTCCCGGGCGGTGTCGTAGTTGCGGGCGTGGGCGAGTTTCACGTCCGCCTTCACGGAGTTCTTGTACGCCGCCGCGACCGAGTTGCGCACGTCGGCCCACTCCTCGTAGAAACCCTCGTGGACGGTGCGTCGGAACTCGCGGTCGGGGTCTTTCAGCAGGTTCGTGAAGTTGCTCTGGGTTATCTCGACGGCGTCGCCGTCCTCGCGTTCGACGGTGGGGAACTCCATGTCGGCGTTGGCGAGCATGGTGTAGACCTCGCTGGTCCCGCCCGTGACCTCCGAGAGGTCGGCGAGCAGTTCCTCGACCTCGGCCGAGCGCGTGTGCGGTTTCACCCGGAGCACGTCGTCGAGGTAGTGCTGGTACTCCTCGAGTTCCGGCGTGGCGTCGACGAGGTCCTCTATCTCGGACCGGGTCGCCGACTGTATCTCGGGTTCGATGAACGAGGCCGCACTCGACGCGTCGGCCGAGAGCGACTGTGCCCGGGTGCTGTACCCCTGGTACGTCTGGTCGGTCGTGTCCTCGTCCGAGCGCATCCGGGCGTAGGCGAAGACCGTCGCCACGTCCCGCATGATCTCGTCCCGCAGTCGCAGTACCGACAGCAGCGTCTCGCCGTCCTCGACGACCTGCCCCTCGTAGTGCTGCAGGTCGTCGAGTCGCTCCGACACCGCCTCGTACGCCTCCTCCCACTCCTCGTCCGTCGCGTAGATAGATTCGAGGTCCCACTTGTACTCCGCATCGACCTCGGACCGTTCGGGGACTGAACTCATGGAGGGCGCTTCGAATCGAAACGAGGTAAGCGTTGTCAAGTATCCTGCGCGCCGTCGCCGGAGAACGGCCCGCCGAAACGGTGGTGGTCGCTCTCCGAGACCGAACCCATTATATTGGGGAAACTGTGAAATACTGCTATGGTTCCACTTCAATACCTCGGTGCACCCTCCTTCGGCACACTGGTGCTCGCAGTCGTCGTCCCCTTCCTCGTCGTCCTGTTCGGGACCTACCTGGGCGTCCTCGGGGCGCTCCAGTCGTTCTTCGACGCGTCGTCGTGGAAGGAGGCGGTCGACACCGAGGACTCGGACGCGTAATCCGCGACCGTCCCGGGCCGTCCAAACAGGTTTCCCACCAGCGACCGGACCGTCAGCACATGGCAGGTGTCGATACGGTGCTCGGCCGACTCTGGCGGGACGACGAACCGTGGGACGTGCTGACCTCGCTCTGCGAACTGGACGACCGTCTCGCGGGTCACCACGGCGAGGCACGCGCCGCCGACCTCGTGGCGGCCACGTTCGAGACCGCCGGGGTCGCCGACGTGACAGAACGCACCGTCCCGATGACGCGCTGGACGCGTGGCCGGACCGACTTCGGCGTCGTCGACCCGGTCGCCCGGTCGTTCGAGGCCGTCGCACTCCCGTACTCGCCGTCGGGCGACGTACGTGCGCCGCTGGTCGACGTGGGGTACGGCACGCCCGAGGAGATAGACGAGGCCGACCTCGACGGCGCGGTGGCGGTCGCCAGCACCGACACGCCACCCGACCAGCGGTTCGTCCACCGGATGGAGAAGTACGGTCACGCCGTCGAGGCCGGTGCGGTCGCGTTCGTCTTCGCCAACCACGTGCCGGGGCAGTTACCGCCGACGGGGGCCCTCCGGTTCGACGAGGACGGCGCCGTCCCCGGCGTCGGCGTCGCTCACGAGACGGGCGAGTGGCTCCGCGAGTACGCCGCCCGGGACGGGACCGTTCGACTCGCAGTCGACGCGACGACCGACGACGGCGAGACGACCGTCGTCCACGGGACGCTCGGCCCCGACACCGACGAGGAGGTGGTCGTGCTGGCCCACCTCGACGCACACGACGTCGGCGAGGGCGCGCTCGACAACGGCTGTGGCGTGGCCGTCGTCGTCGCCCTCGCCCGGGCGCTCGCCGACCTCGAACTCGGCCGTCGCGTCCGGGTCGCCGCCGTCGGCGGCGAGGAGGTCGGCCTGCTCGGGAGTACCGCCCTCGCCGAGGACCTCGACACCGGCCGGGTCGGGGCCGTCGTCAACGTCGACGGGGCCGGACGACACCGCGACCTCGTCGCGTACACGCACGGGCACGAGGGGCTCGAATCCCACGTGACGGCCCTCGCCGACGACAGCGACCACCCGGTGTCCGTCCGCCCCGACCCGCACCCGTGGAGCGACCACTGGCCGTTCCTGAAGGCCGGTGTCCCGGCGATACAGTTGCACTCGGACGGCGGCGAACGCGGTCGGGGCGTCACCCACACACGGGCCGACACCCGCGACAAGGCCGACCCCAGGACGATACGCGAGCACGCCATGCTCGCCTGCCTGCTCGTCCGCCGACTGACCACCCCGGACGTCGACCTCGACCGGGTCTCGCGGACGGACCTGCTCGACGGCCTCCGCGACCAGGAGTACGAGTCGGGGATGCGCGCCGCCGGCGTCTGGCCGGACGTCTGAGCCGACACCCTACCCGACCCGGTCGGCCACCGTCCGGCAGACCCGACCCCTGGTCGACGCCTCGACGGCCCGGTCGCCGAACACCTCGCGAACCGACTCGACGGCGCGGTCGTCCGGGACGAACGTCACGCCCGGGTAGACCGCGTCGACGAACACGAGTCCGCCTGGCGGTGCCGGCGGGGGAATCTCGTGGTCGTCGAGCGACCCCGGCGAGCACGCCCGGTCGACGCGTTCGACCGGGACCGACCCCGTCGCGACCGCCCGGACCAAGGTGACGAGTCGGCGGACGAGTTCCCAGAGGAAGCCCTCGGCACGGACGGACATCACGAGGAAGTCGCCGTCGCGCTCGACCGTCGCCGACGAGAGGCGTCGTCGCGTCGACCCGTCCGTCGCGGCGGTCAGGTCCGCGAAGTCGTGCGTCCCGACCAGTCTGTCGGCGGCCGCCCGTGCAAGGTCGAGGTCCGCCCCGGGCGCGTACAGGTGGTACTCGTACGCCCGACTCTCGGCGTCGTGGGTCGCGTGGAACCCGTCGGGCACGTCGGCGCTCGCCCAGACGCGCACGTCCGCCGACAGCAGACCGCTGAACGCCCGTGGGGTGAGCCACCCGGGTGCGTCGAACGCGACGGTCTGGGCCAGCGCGAAGACGCCAGCGTCGGTCCGACCGGCGGCGGCGTACCCCGCCGGTTTGCTCGCCCCCAGGTCCAGCACGTCGGCGTCCCGGAGCGCGTCGAACAGCGCGTCCTCGACGGTGGGCACGTCCGGCTGGCGCTGGAACCCGTGGAACGGCCGACCGTCGTAGGCGACGCGGTACGCACGCTTCGGCATCTATCTGGTGTCCGTCGCGGCGGGAGTTAACCCTGTGGCTCCGGGGCGACCGGGCGACAGGATTAGGACCCTGCGCGAAGACGTGCGGCCATGGAGACGTTCACTGGCGAGCAGGTCGCCGAGGCCATCGGCACGGACCTCGCCGCGCGACTCGGGGTCGACGAGGGCGAGTTCACCGCCGACGAGGTGGCGGCCATCACCGACGTGCTCGGCGAGAGCGCGGCGCTGGCCGAGTCCGTCGCCGAAGGGGACGCCGACCTCGCCACCCTGTTCACGCCGTCGTTCGTCGACGCGTACACCGACTTCCCCGACTACGAGTCGTTCCTCGACGCGAGTCCGTGGACCGCGGGGGACGTCGCCGGCGCGTTCTCGGGGGCGACCGGGACCGGCGAGAACCCCGCCGCGACGGACAGCACCTTCCTCGACCGGACGACCGAGTTCTCGACGCCCGGGGCGATGGTGCAGGCGGCCATCATCGACCGGACGCGACGGGAGATAGAGACGGCGTAGGCGGGCCGGGTCGGGTCGACGCTACTCGGCGAAGTCGCCGTAGGTGGGCCGGGCGTGCTCGCCCGGGAACGCGTCGACGGGCGCCGTGGTCTGGTCGCCGGATTCCATGTCCTTGACCGTCACCTCGTCGTTCGCGAGGTCCTGCTCGCCGACGATGACGACCGTCTCGGCGTTGATGGAGTCGGCGTAGTTCATCTGTGCGCCGAAACTCCGGTCCGAGACGTCGCTCTCGACCACGTGCCCCTTCTCGCGAAGGTCGCGGGCGATGCGGGCCGCGACGGACCGGGTATCGCCGACCGTCAGGACGTAGTAGTCGGTCGAGAGGGCCTCCTCGGGCCAGACGCCGGCGCGCTGGAGCAGGAGGGGGAGCGTCGAGTTCATCACGCCGGGGGCGACGCCGACCGCGGGCGTCGACTGCCCACCGAAGGACTCGATGAGGTCGTCGTAGCGCCCGCCGCCGAAGACGGCCCGCGAGACCTCGCCCGTGGAGTCGAAGCACTCGAAGACGACGCCCGTGTAGTAGTCGAAGCCACGAGCGGTCGTCAGCGAGACGTCGCAGAACTCCCGGACGCCGAAGTCATCGGTCGCAGCGAGGACGTCCTGCAGGTTCGTGACCGCGTCGTGGACCGCCTCGCTGTCGGACCACTCGACGACCGCAGACAGGTCCTCGTCGCCGGCGAGCAGGACGTCGTCGAACTCCCGCGCCTGGTCGTAGGAGAGGCCCGTCTCGTACAGCAGGTCGAAGTACTCGGTCTCGTCGACCTTCGCGCGCTTGTCGACGGCGCGGATGGCGTCTCTCGTGTCCACGTCAGCGTCGAACTCCCGGAGCAGGCCGCCGAGGACGTCGCGGTGGGAGACGCGGAACTCGAAGTCGTCGCCGTCGAGGCCGAGGCCGGTGAGCATGTCCGCGCCGAAGGCGAGGACCTCCGCGTCGGCCTCGGGTTCCGAGGAGCCGAAGATGTCGACGTTGGTCTGGTAGAACTCGCGGAACCGGCCCTGCTGGACCTGCTCGTAGCGCCAGAACGGCCGCGTCGAGAACCACTTGATGGGCTTCGAGAGTTCCTGTTGCTTCGCGACGACCATCCGCGCGACCGTCGGCGTCAGTTCCGGGGTGAGCGCGACCTCGCGGCCGCCCTTGTCCTCGAAGGTGTAGAGCTCCTCGACGATCTCCTCGCCGGACTTGTCCACGTACATCTGGGTCCGTTCGAGCGCCGGCGTGGCGATCTCGCGGAAGCCGTATCGGCGTGCCGTGTCCTCGATGGTGTCGATGACCGCCCTGTAGGCGCTCATCTCCGCCGGGTAGAAGTCACGGAACCCCTTGAGTCCCTCGTACATACGCCGCGGTTGGGTGAGGGCGCGCTTGAAAGCTTCCATCGGTGACCGTCGTCGCCGGGGGTGTGAGGACGGTCAGTCCGTGCCCGTCACGTACGTCTGGTCGTGGTCCGGGAACACCTCGGGGACGGCCTCGGGACCCTCCCGCTGTGCGAGGATGGCCCTGAGTTCGGCCTCGTAGTCGGCACGCTGTATCTCCTCGCTCGGGCCGACGGTGACCGAGAGTTCCGCGTCGACCAGCCTGTCGACCGCCCGGCGACCGAACCCCGACAGCGGCGCGACGTAGTCGATGCCGTGTCTGTCCTCCAGGCTCTGGGCCTGCGCCCGGGAGACGGTCGGAACCCGGTCGTCACGGCGGGTGCCGTCGGCGATGGTGTCGACGTCGCGCTCGGCGAGCCGTTCGAGCGCGTGTTCGTGGACCATCTGGATGCCGTTCCGGGGGAACCCGTCGGCGACCATCCGGTCGACGGCGTCCTCTGCCACGTCGCGGTCAAGTTCGATGCGTTCGAACGGGAACCCGACCGACGTCGCCGCGTCGCGTGCGTGTTTCCAGTCGTCGGTGACGCCGAAGTGCCCGGTGACGAGCGTCACGTCGTAGAACGTGTCACACAGCAGCGCCGCGAGCGTCGAGTCCTTGCCGCCGCTGTAGAGCAGCGCCAGTCGCATCAGCGACGACGGATGTCGAAGCTCTGGGAATCGGGCTTGAGTTCGCGCAGGAGCTCTTTCATCTTCTCTTCGTCTATCTTCCCCTGGATGCGACCCGACCGTGCAAGCGCGACTATCTGCTGTTCGACCTGGTCCGCGAAGTCGGGTTTCGACATCCGGACCGAGTTGAGACGTTTGCGAGCGCCGTCGGTGAGGTACTGCCGGAGCAGTGCCTGTTTCTGGGCCTCGGCCTGCTCGCGCATGGCCTCCTGTGCCTCGGCGTCCTCCTGACCCTGCTGTTCGCGCAGCTGTTCCATCTTCTTCTCTCGAAGTCGTTCGAGTTCGTCGTCGTCGGGACTGCCGCTCATACGCGACGTTTATCGGTTCTGGAGGAAAATCGTTTCGACTGCCCCTGTCGGTTCGGTCAGGCGTAGCGCTCGAGGTCCGGTCGGTCGAGTTCGCTCATCACGGCGTCGGCGGTGTTGTCGAGGAGGCTGCGACCCTCGGGGGTGATGCGGCGACCCTCGCCCTCGGCGGTCGTGACGAGACCTTCCTCCTCGAGCTGCTGGAGGGCGACGCGGATTATCTTCTTCGAGCCGTTGGCCCGGTGGGCGGTGGCGACGCGGTAGCGGGTGGACCCGTCCTTGGAACCGCCGTACTCGGTGGAGAGACGGTCGATGCCGATGGGGCCGTTGTCGGCGACCTTGCGGAGGAGGGAGGCGGAGCGGATGGCCCAGAAGTTCTCCTGCTCGGGCGGGAGCTCTCGGTCGGAGCCGGTCTTCGTGTACTCGAGCCAGTCGGGCTGGTCGAGTCGGTCCTCGAGTTCGTCGGCGACCGCCTCGATGAGGGCGTTCGCCGGCACGTCGTACATCGTCGTCATTGCACCTTGGTTCCCTCGCGCAGGTTAAAAGGCCATCGTCTTACTCCCGTTCGGCGGCCCCGAGCGCCGTCGTCGCTCCGCCACCGAGGAAGACGGGGAACCAGTACGTCGCGAACCGGTGGAGGAGGATGACGGCGCTGATGGTCGCCGCCCCGACGCCGGTCACCGTCGGGAGTATCATCAGCAGGACCGTCTCGATGCCGCCGAGGCCGCCGGGGAGCGGCGTGACGCTGGCGACGGTTCCGAGGGGGACGGCGAGCATGGCGGCGACGAAGAGGTCGTCGCCCCGGACGCCGAGGGCCAGCAGCGACAGCCAGAGGCAGATGACCAGCATCAGCCAGCCGATGGTCGAGAACGAGAGCGTCACCGCTATCGACCGGCGGTCGTAGGCGACGCGCTCGATGGTGGTAAAGAAGTTCTCGATGCGGTGGCGGATGGCGTCGGGACGCGGCGGTTTGACGCGTGGGACGTACCGGTCGACCGCGTCGACGACGTGCGTGACCACGCCGAGGAGGCGCTCCTCTATCTGGTACCGGGCACGCCACGCGAACGTCCCAGCGACGACGACCAGCACCACCAGGACGGCGAGCACGCTGGCTGCGTCGACGAGCCTGTCGGTCAGCGTGACCGTCACCGCGTAGTAGCTGACGGCGACGAACGCCAGTCCCACCGACGGGACGAAGTTGATGGCGTCGACGCTCGCGATGGCGGCCAGGCCCGTCTCGTACTCGCTGTCCGAGACCCGGGCGATGAGCAACGCGCTGATCGGTTCGCCGCCGGCCTGCCCGAACGGGGTGATGTTGTTGACGAACGTCGCCGCGGCGTAGACGAGAAACGCCGTCCGTATCGACAGCGAGATACCCAGGGTGTCGAGGACCGACCGCAGGGCCAGTGCCCAGAACAGCAACCAGAGGACCGCGACGAACAGGAGCGGGAAGACGAACCGCAGGTCGGCGGTCCCGAGCTGTTCGATGACCGCGTCGACACCGACGAACCACAGGAGGACGGCCAGTACGAGTGCCGCGCCGAGGAAGCCCGCCGCGATGGCGCGTACGTCCCAGTCTCCGGCCATGGACGTCACATCACCCCTCCCCCGCTTCAACCCACCGACTCGACGGTGCCGAACTCGTACGGGGACCGCGTGGCTTTTGACCGTCCCGGCGAAACACGGCCCGTATGGACGAACGGGCGGCGCTCTCGGTGCTCGACGGCGTGGTCGGTCACGCCGGTGACGACGCGGCCATCGTCGACGGCCTGGTCGTCACGACCGACATGCTCCACGAGCGAACCGACTTCCCCGCCGGGACGACACGCTACACTGCGGGGTGGCGGGCCGTCGGCGCGTCGCTCTCGGACGTCGCGGCGATGGGCGCAGCGGCCACCGCCGCCGTCGCCGCCTACGCCGCACCGACCTTCGAGGAGGACGAACTCCTGGCCTTCGTCGGAGGCGCACTGGACGTCTGCGACCGCGTCGGCGCCGAGTACGTCGGCGGCGACCTCGACACCCACCAGGAGTTCACCGTCTCGACGACGGCGCTCGGCCGGACCGACGACCCCGTCACCCGGACGGGTGCGAGGCCGGGCGATCGGGTCTGCGTCACCGGGTCGCTCGGCCGAAGTGGTGCCGCCCTCCGGTTGTTCGAGGATGGGGACGTCGGCCGGGCGAACGACCTGTTCCAGTTCGAACCGCGCGTCGCCGCCGGGCGTGCCCTCGCCCCCTACGCCTCGGCCATGATGGACTCCAGCGACGGACTGGCACGGTCGCTCCACCAGTTGGCCGAGGCCAGCGGGTGCGGGTTCGCCGTCGAGGGCGACGCCGTGCCCGTCGACGATGCAGTCCACGACGTCGCCGACGACGCGGCGACGGTCCGTGACCTCGGCTGGTACTTCGGCGAGGACTTCGAACTGGTCTGTACCGTACCCGAGCGCGACGTCCCGGCAGCGCGGTCGGCCTGTCCGGTGCCCCTGTCGGTCGTCGGACGCGTGACGGAGTCGGGCGTAACCGTCGACGGCGAGGAGATGCCGGACCGCGGGTTCACGCACGGACAGTAGCGGGTCAGTTCACGATGGCGACGGGGACGGCCATGAAACAGAGCAGGCCGAGCGCGAACGTGAGCACGCCGACCAGCATGCGACCGGGTCCGAGTCCCTCGTCGTCCTGCACCGGCGTCGCCGACCCGGCGGCCGCGACGAACGCGGCGAGGCCGCCCCAGAAGACCCAGATGAACACGGAGTCCCAGGGGTACTGGTCGACGAAGTGGAGGTAGGCGGCGAGCGAGAACAGCCCCACCGGCACCAGGGTCGCGAGCGCCTCCTGCTGTTCGCCCAGCATCGCCCGGACGATGTGTCCACCGTCGAGTTGCCCGACTGGGATGAGGTTGAGCAGGGTGACGAAACAGCCAGCCCACCCGCCGATGACGACGGGGTGGACGTTCACCGTCGGGTCGGCGTAGGAGAGTTGCTGGCCGGTCACCGCCGCGAGGAACTCGATGAGCGGCGGGAAGCTCAACTGGATGACGACGGCGTTCTCGCTGCCGACGAACCCCGCCGGTGCGACCACCGGTGGCTGGTACAGTCCGACGACGGTGACGATGACGGTGGCGACCAGTCCCGCGAGGGGGCCCGCCGCGCCGATGTCGAACAGGGCCTTCCGGTCGGGCATCCGACCGCGCATCCTGATGACCGCGCCCATCGTCCCGATGAGCGTCGGGAACGGCAGGAAGTAGGGGAGCGAGGCGTCGACGTCGTGGTAGCGACTCATCGCGTAGTGGCCGAGTTCGTGCGTCCCGAGGACGAACAGGATGGCCGCGGAGAACGGCCAGGCCTTCGTGACGGCGAGTACCGGGTTCGCGACGGGGTCGACGAAGAACCACTGCGCGCCGACGTACATCGTCGAGACGACGGTGGCGAGGAACAGCAGGACGTTCTTCCATGGGAAGCCGTCGGGCCCGGGGCTGGTCGGTTCCGCGACGATGACGTACCGGCCCGCGGTGGTGGTCAACTGCGCCTCGTAGCCGGCCTCGTGGAACGCCCCCCAGAGGTTCCGCATCGTCAGCTCCGGCGTCCGGAGCGGCGTCCCGTAGTAGTACAGCGTGTCGCCGTCGCGGCGGACGTCCTCGACGTAGAACTCGTCGCTGAACGCCGAGAGCGAGGGACCGACGTCTGGGTCGTCCGCTGCCGGCGACTCGTCGGCGGCCATGTGACTCCTCGTAAGGCGCGCCATCGTAAAAACCCACGGCGACCGTGCTGGCCGAACGTCGATGCGGAAACCCTGCGAGAACGTCGACGGTGGCAGGACGTCGTGGACGACGTCGGGCCATCGGTCGGGGGTGACGTCGGCCGGTGCGGGGACGTGACCGGCCGCGTGTGGGGCAGGGTTCGTGGTGTGGGATTCGCCGGGCGCCGTGTGCCGGGTGTGGTGTGGTGTCGTGTGGTGTGGGACGGTGTCGTCTGTTCAGAGAGTCTCGACGCGCCACGTGGTCGCGCTCGTGTACGACCACTTCTCGATCTCGATGTCCGTCGCGGAGTCCTTCAGCTTGACCATGAGTGCGCCGATCTCCTTGGGGGACAGGCCGACGTCCTCGGCGATGAACTTCGACTTGAAGTACATCTCACCGTCGGAGGCCTTCTCGCGCAGGTACTCCTGTAGTCGCGTCTCTTTGTTTGCAGGCTCGCTTTCAGTGGAGGGGTTCTGTGTAGCGCTCATTTTGTCTCGCCTCGTTGAGACCAAGCATCCGGGATATGTTATAAAGACGAGTTGCTTCGGGCTGTTTTGCAACGTTTCGAGTGAAATCGGAGTTGTTCGACCTTTCACGCCGTTTTCGGAACCATTAACCGATGGCTCAGATTCCGTTAGACGTTTTATAGACGCCGCTAACTCTTTCGAACCACCTGTCGCCGGGCGCAGGTCAGAAAACCTATTTCGAGCCGGGTCGCAGAAAAATTATCCCGAAACGGGGTGTCGAACTCTCAGTTCGGGGTGACGAACGGTCAGTGCGCGTCCGTCTCTCGCTCGTGAACCCAGAACTCCTCACCCGTCGTCGCCTCCTTCTTGAAGATGGGAACTTCGTCCTTGAGGCGGTCGATGCCGTCCGAGACCGTCCCGAACGCCTCGGCCCGGTGGCCGGCGAGGACGACGACGAACACGATGTCCTCGCCCGCCCTGACGACGCCGGTCCGGTGGTGTAGCAGCACCTCGTAGACGCCGTCGCGGGCGGTCAGTTCCTCACGAATGGTCGCCATCCGGTCCGCGGCCACGGCCTCGTACGTCTCGAACTCCAGGTGCGTCGTCCGCTCGTCGTCCTCGTGTTCCCTGGCGCGGACCCGGCCGGTGAACGTCGCGATGGCCCCCGCCATGTCGGCGTCGGGCGACGCCTTGGCCCGTTCCACCAGCGATTCCAGGGTCTCGTGTGGCTGACGGTCCAGCAGGTCCTCGTGGACCGCAGCCACGTCGACGTCCGCCGCCTCGTCCGCCCGTCCGAGGACTGGACCGGCGTAGTCGACGTCGCCGAGGACGACGCCGGGGACCGTCGCGTCGTCGACGCCGTCGAGGACGCAGTAGTCGTTGTCCGGGGCGAGGTCGTCGAGCGCGTCGGCGACGGTCCCGCTGCGACCCGTGCCGACCCAGCCCTCGTCGCCGAACTCGTAGGCCGCGTTCGCCCCGGCCTCGCGGTACCGAGAGAGCGTCGGTGGCGTCGCGACGTCGGTGCTGGTCGCGTCCCCGGGCGTGGCTGCCTCGCTGGTCACGACCGCGACGGTTCCGTGGGCCGACAGTGCATCGACGACCCGGTCGACGAGCGCCGACCGTCCCTCGTCGGGTCGGCCGACGACGGCGAGTACGTGCATACCGGTACGTCCACCGGGAGTCGCTTGTAGGTGTCGCCCACACCGGCGCGTGGCGGGGTCCAGACACCCACTTGGCAACCCTTAAGAGACGCAATCGGCTACTGGGCGGTAATGAAAGTAGTCGTCTCGGTCGGCGGCAGCGTCCTCGCGCCGGAACTCGACGCCGGACGAGTGGCCGCGTACGCGGACGTCGTCAACGAACTCGTCGCGGACGGGTGTCAGGTCGCCGCCGTCGTCGGCGGTGGCGGCGTCGCCCGCGACTACATCGGGACCGCACGGGAACTCGGTGCGAACGAGATCGAACTCGACCAGCTGGGCATCGACGTGACCCGTGTGAACGCCCGCCTGCTCATCGCCGCACTCGGCGAGAACGTCGTCACCGCACCCGCGAAGGACTACGAGGCCGCGGGCGAGGTCATGCGGAACGGCGCCGTCTGCGTCATGGGCGGCGTCGCCCCGGCACAGACCACCGACGCCGTGAGCGCTGCGCTGGCGGAGTACGTCGGCGCGGACCTGCTCGTCTACGCCACCTCCGTCCCCGGCGTCTTCTCGGCCGACCCCGCCGAGGACCCGGACGCGGAGAAGTACGAGGAACTCACCGCCGACGAACTCGTCGAGGTCATCGCCGGCCTGGAGATGAACGCCGGGTCCTCGGCACCGGTCGACCTGCTCGCCGCGAAGGTCATCCAGCGCTCGGGGATGCGGACCATCGTCCTCGACGGCAACGAACCCGAGCGCGTCCTCTCGGCGGTCCGTCACGGCGACCACGACGGGACCGACGTCATCCCCGAGGGTACGGGCGACAAACTCACGTACTGGGCCGAGTAGGACACGTTCTCGTTCCTGCTACCCACCGAGAAGCGGTCTTCTGGCTGACCGACGTCTACGGGCCGTCCGTCGCGTGCATCTCCGTGTCCGCAGCCTCGATGGTTGACAACCCTTAAGCCCGCAACCGGGGTACGCACAGCCATGCAACCGACACGTCCCGACTCGACGCGGACGGCGACGACGCGACCCGGGGTGAACGACCGGTGAGCGTCGACGACGGCGAGACGAGTCCGTACACCCTGCAGGCGGACGAGGACGACGACGAGGGGACGCGACACGTCTTCTGGGCCGACCGCATCGCGGACGAGATAGAGGCCAGAGAGCCCGAGGACCCCATCGTCATCAAGGGCGGCATCTCGCCGTCCGGCGTTCCCCACTTCGGCAACATGAACGAGGTCATGCGCGGGTACTTCGTCGCCGAGGTGCTCAGAGAGCGCGGCCACGAGGTCCGGCAGGTGTTCACCGCCGACGACCGCGACCCCCTCCGGAAGCTCCCGCGGACGCTCGCGGACCTGGACGGCGACCTCGTCGACCTCGGCGACGTGGACGCCGGCGCGCTCGGGCGCAACCTCGGCAAGCCGTACACCGACATCCCGGACCCGTTCGGCTGCTGTGAGTCCTACGGGGCGCACTTCTCGCGGCTCATCCAGTCCAGCGCCGACGCCCTCGACGTGCCCATCGACCTCGTCTCGAACACCGAACTGTACGAGGAGGGCGCGTTCGACGAGGTGACGCGGTTCCTGCTCGAACACGTCGAGGACGCGAGGAAGGTACTCGCGAAGTACCAGGACAAGGTCGACTCGACGTACGTCCCGTTCAATCCCATCTGTGCGAACTGCGGCACGGTGACCGAGACCGTCACCGGGTTCGACGCGGCGGCCGGCACCGTCGACTACGTCTGTACCGACGTCGAGGCGGGTAACCAGACCATCGAGGGCTGTGGCCACGAGGGCACAGCCACCCTGCGCGAGGGCAAACTCCCCTGGCGCTTCGAGTGGCCCGCCCAGTGGCAGGTCCTCGGCGTCGACTTCGAACCCTTCGGCAAGGACCACGCCGAGGGTTCCTGGCCCTCCGGCGACGACATCGCCCGCAACGTGCTCGGCATCCAGCCGCCGGCCCCGATGGTGTACGAGTGGTTCACGCTGGACGGTCGGACGTTCTCCTCCTCGGCAGGGAACGTCATCCTCGTCGAGGAGGTGCTGGAACTGCTCGAACCGGAGGTCGTCCGCTTCTTCTTCTCGAAGAACCCGAAGAAGGCCCGGGACTTCTCCATCGAACGGCTCGACCAGCTCGTCGACGAGTTCGACCGCTTCGAGCGACTCTACTTCGACGACGAGGCGGGCACCGAGGAGGAGGTCGCCTACGCGAAGCGGGTCTACCCCTTCGTCGTCGGCGACCCGGACCCCGACCGTATCCGCCTGCCGTACACCTTCGCGGCCGTCCTCGGGATGTTCGACGACCCGGCCCTGCGCGAACAGGTCGCCCGGAAGGAGGGCCACGTCCCCGACGACGCCGACGAGGCCACCGTCGAGGCGGCCCTCGCACGCGTCGAACGCGCCCGAAACTGGGCCCGTCGGACGGACAACGAGTTCAACTACGAACTCAAGCGCTCTGCGATTCCGGACGTCGAGTTCGACGAGACGACCGAGGCCGCCCTCGATGAACTCGCCGACTTCGTCGCGGAGGGCCACGACGGCGACGCCATCCAGGGCGAGATATACGAGACGGCGAAGCGCCGCGACATGGACATCGGGAGCCTGTTCGCCGCCGGCTACCAGCTGTTCTTCGACGAGGAGCAGGGCCCCCAGCTCGGGACGTTCCTCGGGAAACTGGACCGGGAGTTCGTCGTCGAACGGTTGCGGCGGGAACGCTGAGTCGGACTCGCGCTCCTCGACCGGGCGTGAACTGACGGGGAATCGGGCCACGCCGACGTGCCCAAACCAAACTCATTTGCCCGTCCCTCCCCGAGTGTGAGGCGATGGTCTCCACTCTGTGGCTGGTCGTCGCCGGCTTCACCATCTACTGGATGCTGCTCCTGGCAGTCAAGCGTGAGGGGTGGCTGCCCTCGTACGTCTCCACGCAGGGACCCGTCTTGCTGGTCCACACGAAACGCGGGCGTGCCTTCCTGAACTGGCTGGCCGGGCCGAAGCGCTTCTGGCGAGCGTGGGCCAACGTCGGCCTCGGCATCGCACTGGTCGTGATGCTCGGGACGTTCCTCCTGCTCCTCCAGGGTGCGGTCTCGACGCTCCAGAACCCGCCGACGCCGACGGCGGTGAACCAGCCACGCAACGTACTCGTCATCCCCGGCGTGAACGACTTCCTCCCGCTGTCGGCCGCGCCAGGCATCGTCTTCGGACTGCTGGTCGGCCTCGTCGTCCACGAGGGCGGCCACGGCCTGCTCTGTCGCGTCGAGGACATCGACATCGAGTCGATGGGCATCGGCCTGCTCACCGTCCTCCCCATCGCCGCGTTCGTCGAACCCGACGACGAGAGCAGGCGGAAGGCCGACCGGGGAAGCCAGTCGCGGATGTTCGCGGCCGGCGTGACCAACAACTTCGCCATCACCGTCGTCGCGTTCCTCCTGCTGTTCGGCCCCGTCGCTGGCTCTATCGGGGTCGCGAGCGGTGCGCTCGTCGGCGGCGTCCTCCCCGGGTCTGCCGCCGAGGAGGCCGGCATCAGCGGCGGCGACCGGGTGACGGCCGTCGACGGCACCGCCGTCGACAACAGCACCCACTTCCAGACGCTCGTTGACGAGTCGGGGAGCGAGTCGGTCACCGTCGAACTGAACGACGAGACGACGCGGACGTTGAACCGGAGCGTGCTGGTGACCGGTGCGCTGGCGAACGGGCCGACGACCCTCGACGTCGGGACCACGATAGAGACGGTGAACGGGACGCCCGTGTCGACCGTCACCGGCTTCGAACAGGCGGTGCGCGAGTCGCCCGGGCCGGTCACCGTCACGACCGCCGCGGGCAACGAGTCGACGTTCGTCGGCGGCGCGTACGTCCTCGTCGGTGAGGACCAGCCGTTCCAGGCCGCCGGCGCTCCGGTCGGCGAGGCGGTCGTCATCACCGAGTTCGACGGAACCCGCATCGTCTCCATCGCCGACCTCGTCGACGCCATCGACCGGACGGAGCCAGGCGAGACCGTCCCGGTCGTCGCCTACCACGACGGCGAGCGCTCGACCTACGACGTGACCCTCGGCGAGGACGACGACGGCAACGGCTTCCTCGGCATCCGGGGGCTCGCCGCCGGCACCAGCGGTCTCACGCTGGACGACGTCGGCCTCCAGTACTACCCGGCCGAGTCCTACCTCGCAGTGCTCGGCGGCGGCGACCAGTCCACCCTCAACGCCTTCGCCCAGTCGTTCGTCGGCAAGGTCCTCCTCGTCCTCATCCTGCCCGTCGCCGCCGTCATGCCCGGCGGCGAGTTCCCGTACAACTTCGCGGGCTTCACCGGCGAGATGACCAACTTCTTCGTCGCCAGCGGCCCCCTTGAGTTCCTCGGCGCCGGCGTACTCTTCGCCGTCGCGAACGCGCTGTTCTGGACCGGCTGGATCAACATCCAGCTCGGCTTCTTCAACTGCATCCCGGCGTTCCCGCTGGACGGCGGCCACCTGCTCCGGACCTCGACGGAGGCGGTCCTCTCGCGGCTCCCGTTCGAGGTGACCCGGCGACGGGTGAGCGCGGTGACGACCACCGTCGGCGTGACGATGCTGCTCAGCTTCGTCGTCCTCGTCGTCGGACCGCAGTTGCTGACCGGGTAGTCGGTCTCGCCGGTCGAGAACCAGCGGACAGCATCACCCTCACTCCTCGTCGGCGTCGATGTCGTGGGCCTCGTAGAACTCCTCGGGCGTCAGGTCGATGCGCTCGAAGTCGTTGCCGTAGTAGTGCTCGTGGTGCCGGATCATCTGCTCGACGATCCAGGCCGAGAACGTCTCGTCGAAGCGCCACTCGCCCTCGACGGCCGGGACCTCGAAGCGCTCGTCGCAGGAGAAGGCGACGTAGACGTGGTAGAAGCCGAGGATGACGTCGGCGAACTCGCGGGCCTTCAGCCCGGACTCCTCGCGTCGCTCGTCGAGTTCGTCGAACCCGGCGTCGGTGAGTTCGAAGTACTTGCGGTCCGGTTCGTCCTCGCGCTCGATGCGCTCGGCCCAGCCCTCGTCCTCGAACTTGTAGAGGATGGGGTAGACCGACCCGTACGACGGTTCCCAGTGGCCGCCGCTGATGTCGCGAATCTCCTTCAGTATCTCGTAGCCGTACCGCGGTTTCTCCGAGAGGAGTTCGAGCACGAGGTAGGCGATGAGTCCTTTCGGTGGACCGCTTTTCCGCATTGGGACGTGATTCCCGTGGTGGACGTGAAAGCGTTTCGATACGGCCGATAGTTTGCCAGGGTCTCGGTGATGGGCGAATCAACACGTCCTTACCCCTCGTGTTCGAACCCCCGCGTATGCAGCGACGCGAACCTCCGTTGACAGAGGAAGGCTGGTACGCACTGCACGACTTCCGGACCGTGGACTGGGACGCGTGGCGCGACGCCCCGGAGCGCGAGCGAGAGCGCGCCGTGGCGGACGGCGTCTCGTTCCTCGAGGCCCACTCGGACCCGGACGTGGGCGGGACGGCCCTGTTCACCGTGCTGGGTCACAAGGCCGACCTCATGGTGTTGCACCTCCGCCCCACGCTCGACGACCTGGACCGCCTCGAACGGGGCTTCGAGTCGACGGAGTTCGCGGGGTTCACCGAACAGACCGGCTCCTACGTCTCCGTGACCGAGGCGTCGGGATACACCGAACGTGCCCGCGAGTACTTCGAGGGCGAGGTCGACGAGGACTCGGGGCTGGCGACCTACATCCAGTCGCGCCTCCACCCGGACATCCCGGACATGGACTACGTCTCCTTCTACCCGATGTCCAAGCGCCGGACGGGCGAGGACAACTGGTACGACCTGCCGTTCGACGAGCGCGCCGAACACATGGCGAGTCACGGCGACATCGGCCGCGACTACGCCGGCAAGGTCCAGCAGATGATTACGTCGAGCGTCGGGTTCGACGACCACGAGTGGGGCGTCACCCTCTGGGCCGACGACGCGACGGACATCAAGGACCTGCTCTACGAGATGCGCTTCGACCCGTCGAGTTCGCGCTTCGCGGAGTTCGGCACGTTCTACGTCGGGCGTCGATTCCCCGTCGCCGACCTCGCGGCGTTCATGGACGGCGAACCGGTGCCCGCCGAGGGCGACGAGCACCCGCATCACGGGCACGAGAACGGGCACGGTGACGGCCACCACGAGGAGACGGCCCGCCCCAGCACCGACCACGGTGCCGACGTGCGCTCGGAACTCGAAGCGGAGGGCATCTACGGCGGCACGCCACACGGCGAGGACGTCTACGCCGTCGTCCTCTACTCCGAGGCGGACCCCGACGAACTGTTCGAGGAGGTGTCGGGCCTGCGCACGAACTTCGAGCACTACGACTCCCACGTCAAGACGGCGGTGTACGAGTCCCGTGACGACGCCCCGACGGCGGTCGTCAGCATCTGGGAGACCCAGTCGGCCGCCGACACCGCAAGCGGGTTCCTCGCGGACCTCCCCGACGTCGTCCGACAGGCGGGCGACGAGACCGAAGGCGACACCTGGGGGACGATGGGGATGTTCTACACGACCAAACCCGACCGGACCGACGAGTTCGTCGAGAAGTTCGAGACCGTCGGCGGCGTGCTCGCCGACATGGAGGGACACATCCGGTCGGACCTCCTGACGAACCGCGAGGACGAGGACGACATGTTCATCGCCTCCCGCTGGGAGTCGAGGGAGGACGCGATGGCGTTCTTCCGGTCCGACGACTTCTCGGAGACGGTCGACTGGGGCCGCGACGTGCTGGCCGACCGACCCCGTCACGTCTTCCTCGCCTGACTCGCCGCCCTCGCCGTCACGCGCCGTCGGAGTCCCGCTGCTCCCGGACGGTCTGTCGTGAACGCCCTATCGCGACCGTGGAGTGGCGTCTCGGGGATGTCGCCAGGGCAGGGGAGAGATAGACTGGCCGTTCAGACGGCCCGCTTGTCCAGGTTCGCGGCCTCGATGTCCTCGCCGCCGACCGACGAACGGAGGATGTCCATGCCGTCGTCGCGAGTGATGCCGAAGTTGTCGGCGTACAGTTCCTCGACGCGCCGTGCCTCCTCGTCCGAGATGCGGGGCACCTCGCTCGCACTCGCCCAGGCGTCGATGTCCGCTTTCGTCCTGAACGTCGGCGTGACCGACGAGACGGCGTCGTGGGAGAGGAGCCACGCGATGCTGGCCTGGGCCATCGTGCGCTCGCCGTCCCGTTCGAGGAAGCGCAGCGCCTCGACCTTCTCCCAGCCGGTCTCGTACCACTCGTCCGGGCGGTGCGACCGGTGGTCGTCCTCGGCGAGTTCGGTCTCGGGCGTGACCTGCTCGTTCAACAGTCCCGAGGAGTGGGGGACGCGCGGGACGAGGCTGGTCGACGACCCGGTGCGTTCGACGGTGTCGACGAAGTGGTTGCCGACCTCCTGTTCGAGCACGTTCCAGACGAACTGGAGGGAGTCGAACTCCTGCTCGATGGCCATATCGCCCTCGGCCAGCCAGCCGATGGAGGGGCCGAGCGCCCAGCCGACGGCCTCGACGAGGCCCTCCTCGCGGAGTTCGTCGAGCGTCTCCAGCACGTCGGCGTCGACCTCGTCGACGTTCGCGTTGTGCAACTGGAGCACGTCGACGTACTCGAAGTCGAGGCGGTCGAGGCTCCGCTCTGTCGCCGTGCGGACCCACTCGCCGGACATCTCCTTCGGGAGTTCGCCGTGGCCGGCCTGCGGGTTGTTGTAGAAGTCGTAGCCGACCTTCGTCGCCACCGTCACGTCGTCGCGGCGGTCGCCGAGGGCCTGCCCGACGAGTTCCTCGCTCCGTCCGTGGCCGTACACGTCGCCCGTGTCGAAGTACGTGATGCCCTGGTCGTGGGCGTACTGGAGCATCTCGACGGCCTGTTCTTCCGTTCGGTCGCCCCACCAGTCGGTGCCGACGGTCCACGCACCGAAGCCGATCTCAGAGACGTCGACGCCGGAGTCGCCGAGTTCGCGGTACTGCATACTCCCCGCTTGGGAACGGGTACACTTATCGGGTGTGTTTCGTTCTCGAAACGCGGGAACGGCCCTCGCCGTCGTCGGTCTGCCGTTCGACGTACTCGACGACGACGCTGACCTCCCGGCCGGTCTCGGCCTCGATTCGCCGGGCGAGCGTCTGTCGCAAGTCGGGGTACGGCCGGTCGGCGGTCCGTCCGACGACGACCGTCACCTGCTGGTCGGTCTCGAGGCTGTAGAGGGGGCGGCCGTCGAACTGCGACCGGACGACGACGAGGTCGAGGCCCTCGTACCGCTCCTCCGAGAGCGTGTCGCCGACGGCCCGGTTCACGTCCTGCTCGAACTCGATGTGGGCCGTCACGACCACACCGGCGGCGGCGGTCACACCCACCAGCACGACGGCGATGGCGAGCAGGGGGACGAGTCGTTCGGGCGTCGTGCCCGGCACGCCGGCGACGGACGGCGCGTCCCCGGCCTCCTCCCGCTCTACGGGACGGTAGCCGAGGTACCAGAGGACGGTGACGCCGGCGACGTGTATCGAGACGACGTTCAGCACGAGCATGACGAACGCGCCGAGTGCGACCGCCGGGACCCCCCAGGCGACGCCGATGCCGACCGCGGCGGCGGCCGGGATGAGGGCCGCGGCGACCATCACGCCGACGAGCGTCACCGAGACGCCGGTTGCGAGTCCGAACGCGCCGGCGGCACCCGCACAGAGGCCGACTGTCACCGAGAGGAGTCCCGGCGAGATGCGCTGGGATATCTGCTGGGTCGTCGTCACGTCGAGCGCCGGCGGCAGGAACGCCGCCGACTGGAGCCCGAGACTGAACAGCGTCGCACCGACGATGGCGAGGGCGAGTCCGTACAGTTGCGTCCGGAACCCGTCGAGTAGCATGTCCCGGTTGAGCAACACGGTCCCGACGCTCGCGGTCAGTGCCGACCCGACGAGCGGGGCGATGACCATCGACCCGACGACGATGGCCGGCGAGTCGAGCAACAGGCCCGCGGTCGCGACCAGCGCGCTCAGCACCGTCATCGAGTAGTACGTCACCGGACTCGGCGTCAGGTCGAGGGCGGTGGCCCGTATCTCCTCGGTCGCGATGCTGTCGTCCTCCTCCGAACCGGTGATGAACCGTTCTTCCAGTTCCTCGAAGTGCTCGGAGAAGGCCGAGTGGGCGTCGGCGACGACGGTGTAGGTCTCGTCGACGGTCGTCTCGGCCCGCAGTTCGTCGAGGACCGTCTCGACGGCCTGCGCCGGAAGCGGGAACTCGACCAGCATCGCGTCGTCGCGGCCGCTGTCCTCGCTGAACACGACGTAGTCGACGTTGTGCTCGTCCAGCACAGAACGGACGGCCGACAGCTCCGACTCCGGGACGAGCGTCCGAATCAGACGCACTGTCGGTAGTACGGTGCAGTCGCAGTTAATCACCCGCTCATCGGGCGGGAACTGGTAACCAGCGGGTGGCGAACTGGCCGACGGCGGACGGACCGCGACTCCTGCCGAGAAGGAACGTTTTTTCTCGGGGACGAGTAAACGCACGGTGATGGATGGATTGCCGGTTCGCGTCGCCTGCCTGTACGCCACCGACCCCACCGAGGAGCAACGGGTCGCCTACGACTGGTGTGGGTCCGTCGCCGCAGCGGTCGACCGCCGGTCGTTCGCCGACGTCGCCGACGGGACGGTCGACCTCGCGTCCTACGACGCCGTGTGGTGGCACCGCGACCGGCCGGTTGACGACGACCCGGTCCTCCGCGACGCGGGCGACCGCCTGCTGGCGTACGTCGAGGCCGGCGGCGGCCTGCTGTTGAGTCTCCGGGCGGTGGCCGCCGTCGACAAGCTGGGCGTCGACCCCGTGGCGCCGGACGCGACGGGCGTCGAGGAGTTGCACGGTCACGCCGGCCTCCTGCGACGGTCGCTCCACGCGGGCCACCCCGCCTTCGAGACGTTCGACGGGCTCCGAACCTTCACGCGCGCTCCGAACCGCGAACAGGTGTTCGCCCGGTACGAGGCCGTGATTCCGGAACGCGGGGACGTGCTGGCCTGTGCGACCAGGGGCGACACAGACCTCGTCGGCCACCGAACGCTCGTCGAGTGGCGCCCCGGGGACGGTCGGGTCGTCGGGGCCGGGGACGCCGTCGGCTTCGTCGACCCCGGCGACTACGAGGACGCGCGCCGCCACGAGCGCTTCGTCCGGAACCTGCTCGGCACCGTCGCCAGCGGTCGCGGCGGGGTCGACGGCCGACCGACCGACGCCGCCGGCCTCGCCCGCCTTCGGGAGCACCTCGCCGACGACCACCACCGGCCGGGGTACCACGTCTCGCCGCCGGCGAACTGGCTGAACGACCCGAACGGACTCGTCGAGCACGAGGGCACGTACCACGTCTTCTACCAGTACAACCCGAGCGGGCCGTTCCACGGCTCCATCCACTGGGGCCACGCGGTGAGCGACGACCTGCTCCACTGGGAGGACCGGCCGGTCGCGCTCTCGCCCTCGCCCGACGGTCCGGACCGCGACGGCTGCTGGTCCGGGTGTACCGTCGTCGACGACGGCGTCCCGACGCTGCTCTACACCGGCGGGCGCGGGCACCGCCAGTTGCCGTGTCTCGCCACCGCCGACGACGGCCTGGACGCGTGGCGGAAACATCCCGGGAACCCGGTCATCGAGTCGGCACCGGCCGAAGTCGACGTGCTCTCGACCGACGACTGGACCGCCGAGTTCCGCGACCACTGCGTCTGGCGCGAGGACGACGCCTGGTACCACCTCGTCGGCTCCGGGGTCCACGACGTCGGCGGTACCGCCCTGCTCTACCGTGGCGACAGCCTCACCGACTGGGAGTACGTCGGCCAGTTGTTCACCGGGGACGACGGCCACGGGACCGTCTGGGAGTGCCCCGAACTCCTCGACTTCGGCGCGTATCGCCTGCTCCACGTCTCGAACTACGACGACGTGCGCTACTTCGTCGGGCGGGCGAACCTCGACGCGCCCTCGTTCGCCGTCGAGGACGAGGGGCTGCTCGACCACGGCGACTTCTACGCGCCCCAGTCGCTCCGGACGAGCGACGGGCGAGTACTCACCTTCGGCTGGGTGCCCGAAGCCCGCACCGTGGAGGCCCAGTGGCGTGGCGGCTGGTCGGGCCTGCTGTCGCTCCCGCGCGAACTCGACGTGACCGACGACGGCCACATCCAGCAGCGACCGGCCACCGAACTCGAACGGCTACGGGGACGCCGTGTCGTCGACGGTCACTGCTCGCTCGACTACGGCGAACGCCGGGTCCTCGACGTGAACGGGCGAACCGCCGAACTTCGCCTGCAGGTCGCCGACCTCGGGGGCGTGACGCTCGAACTCGGCCTGTTCGAGTCGCCCGCACTCGGCGAACGGACCGCCGTCCACTACGAGGGCGACCGACTCGTCCTCGACCGGGCGGACAGCAGCCTCGACCCGGCGGCGGAGTCCGACGAGCAGGTCCTCCCCGTCGGCGACGGGTCGCTCGACCTGCGGGTCTTCACCGACGGTTCCGTCGTGGAACTGTTCGCGAACGAGTCGCGGTGTCTCACCGGTCGGGTCTATCCGACGCGGGAGGACGCGACGGGCGTCTCGGTGACGGCCGTCGGCGGCCCCGTCGACCTCGAACTCGACGCCTGGGACCTCGACTCGACGTGGCCAGCGCGTCGCTGACTCCCCCGGCCCGTCGGACCTCAGTACGGCCCCGGAACGCGGTACGGGTGCCCCGTGTCGCGGCCGGCGGCCCTACCGTCCTGCCTGCGCTCGACCAGTCGCTCGTCGAGCGTCGGCGACAGGTCCTCGTCCTCCGTCGGGAGGTGACCGTGTGAGAGGGTCCCCCGGACCCACGTCCGGTCGCCGTCGTACCCCAGTCTGACCGTGGGCGCGAGCGTCCCGCCGAACCGTCGAATCTGTTCCGCCTCCGACAGCAACGCCACGTCGTCCAGCGACGGTCGGTCGAAGTCGCAGTAGTTTACGAAACTCGTCACCAGCAGTTCGTCCCGGTGGGCGTAGGTCAGCCAGGAGTACGCCTGGAACGGGGCGTTCGCCGGGTTCGTCAGCACCAGTCCGGACCCGTTCAGGGGTCGGTAGTCGCCGAACAGGTCGTCGGCGACGAAGCCGTAGAGTCCGTCGTAGCCCGTCAGCCCCGGCGCGAACGTGTGGACGTGGCTGGAGACGAACAGGTAGTACCGACCGTCGGCGACGACGACGTGGGGTCGTTCGAGTTCCTGGTTGACGCCGACGGCGTCGAGCAACGGCTCCCGAAGTTCCCAGTCGGTCGGGTCACCGGTCGACGACCGGGCGACGCCGACGCTCCCGTTGAACGACTGCAGGTCCGGGTCGCCGCCGCAGGCGTCGCTGCCCTCGGGGACGGGCGTGTTTGCCTCGAACAGCAGGTAGGTCTCGCCGTCGGCGGGGTCCTCGAAGAACCACGGGTCACGGAAGGTGTAGATCATCCCACGGGACTGGGTCTCCGTCTCGTAGCGCGTGCCGTCCGGTTCCAGCAGCACCTCGTGGTCCCACGGTCCACGGAGCGTCGGCCCGGCGTCGCTCACCTCGACGTGCCCGCCGCTGGCGCAGGCCAGCCGCTGTGTGTACGAGAGGTCGGACTCCCCGCGCTCGCCGGCGGCGGTGTAGTAGCAGTAGACGGTACCGTCGTCGTCGAGCAGTGCGGACCCGGCCCACTGGCGCGACCCGAACGCCTCGGCCGGGTCGACGGCGACGCCCCCGCACGTCCAGTCGGTCCCGTTCTGGGAGTAGAAGTACCGTATCGTGGCGACGTCGTGACGCTTGCCCGGCAGCAGGGTGGCCGGCGCGGAGAGACAGAAGATGACCCGGTAGCCACCCGGCGTCGCGACGCTCCCGTCGCGCTCTCGCAACAGCCAGGTGTCCCAGACGTGGTGGTCGGGGGACGTCTCGACTGGCGGCGGATAGACGACTGGAGCGACGGTGTCGTCGGACCGGGCGACCGTGCGTGCGTCCTCGCGGGACCACGCAGGCGTCGCCCGCGTCGCGTGCCTCGGTGTCATTGTCCAACGATTCGCCGCCCCGTCGAAAGTCGTGTCGCTCTTCGGTAACGCTTGCCGACCCGCGGTCGCGGTCCCACCGGGTTCGGACAACCGAACTGGCATAAGGTTGCCGCCCGAACGAGGGTGCATGACGAAACGGCACGTCTCGCTCCCTGACGACGCAGAGGCAGGCGTCCGGGCGTTCATCGAGGAGGTCCACGAACGACTCGCCTCCGAGGAGGACACCTGTGACGTCGTCGAGGAGACGCTGGTCGACCTCCACGGCGACCGCGACGCCTACGAGCGCTGGCGGAACGACGCGGAGGTCTCCCCGGCCGAACGGGTCCGACTGCAGGGCTACGACCCCTGCAACACGACGCTCGAATCGGAGTACTACGCCGAGAAGGACGAGGCGACGTTCGAGCGCTCGAAGCACCTCCAGTGGCTCTGGCGGCAGTTCGACGCGACGCCGATGGCCGACAACGTCGAGTTCGCACTGCGGTTCCGGGGGATGCTCGCGACGCACCTCTTCGACGAGTGCGGGGAGAACTGCCGGTTCTTCAAGGGCATCACCTTCACCTACGGGCACAACATCAGCATCGGCGACAACGTCGTCGTCCACGACGACGTCCACCTGGACGACCGGGGGAAACTCACCATCGGGGACCGCGTCTCCATCTCGGACGACGCCCACCTCTACTCCCACGACCACGACGTCGTCGACCAGACCGCCGTCAGGAACTTCCACACCATCGTCGAGGACGACGCCCGGGTCACCTACGACTCGATGGTCCGCGCCGGTTGTCGCATCGGCGAGAACGCCATCGTCGGCGCAAAGAGCATCGTCGGTGCCGACGTGCCCGCCCACCACGTCGCCGTCGGACAACCGGCCAGGAGCGTCCGCATCAAACCCGGGTGGGAAGACGTCGCCGTCCCCCTCGACGAGGCGGGCGTGGACCGGCGAGACGAGCGCGAGATAGCCTACGAACTCCCGGACGACTTCGAACAGTTCGACGAGTTCGGCCGCGACCTGTCGCCACCGAAGTAACAGGTATTTAGCCTGTCGTGTCGAATCCCGTCGTGATGCACAGACGCCGCTTCCTCGCCGCCGTCGGGACGGCCGCCCTCGGGACCACCGCGGGTTGCATCCTCGACCCCACCGACGACCGGCCGACCGAGACGGACGAGGACCGGCGACCGATTCGACTCGAACGCATCCGGATGCGACTCGAGACGCCGTGGGGCGCCTCGTTCCATCCAGAGACCGGCGTCCTGTACGTCACCGAACGCGGGGGTCGCATCCAGCGGGTGACCGGTTCCGACGCCGGCCTGGTCCGCGACCTGACCGACGGAACGGCCGCACGCGGCGAGGGGGGCCTGCTCGGGGTCACGTTCGACGCGGTCGACCCCGACTGGGCGTACGTCTACCAGACCTACGAGGGGGTCGACGGCCTCCGGAACCGCATCCTCCGACTCGACGTGACCGACGAGTTCGCCGTCGAGTCGGTACTGGTCGACGGGATTCCGGCCGGCGAGGTCAACAACGGCGGGCGAGTCGCCTTCGGGCCCGACGGCGCGCTCTGGGTGACGACCGGCGACGCCGGGGTCCCGGACCGGGCACAGGACACCGACGCCCTCGCCGGGAAGGTACTCCGACTCACCCGCGAGGGGACCGCACACCCCGACAACCCGTTCGACAACCCGGTGTTCACATACGGCCACCGGAACCCACAGGGCATCTCGTTCGTCGACGGCGAGGCGTACGTCGTCGAACGCGGACTGGACAACCCCGACGAATTCAACCGCCTCCGACGCGGCGGGAACTACGGCTGGCCGGCGGTGATGGGCGAGAGCGACGACGGCCGGTTCGTCCAGCCCCTCGTCTCGTGGCAGACGGCCGTCGGGCCGGCCGGACTCGCACACTACACCGGCCCGATTTCGCGCTGGCAGGGGAGTTTCTTCGTCAGTACGCTCCGCGGCGGGCACCTGCGTCGGGTGCGTTTCGGGGACGACGGGACGGCAGAAGAGACCGAACTGTTCGACGACCTCGGCCGCATCCGGACGACGTTCACCGGACCCGAGGACCACCTCTACTTCACGACGAGCAACCAGGAGGGGCCGGGCGAACCCGACCCGACCGACGACGAGATCTATCGCGTCAGACCGCCCTGACGGAGGCGGGAGACGGCGAGTACGCCGAGGTCGACGACGACGCCGACGGTCGCCAGCAGACCGACGAGTCCGGCGGCGAACTCCTCGAGGCGGACCCAGCCCGGGAAGACGAACCGTCCCCAGGCGACGTACGTCCCGATGGTCTTCTCGAGGCCGCCACGGTCGACCTTGCTCTCCAGGGATTCGCCGGTGGCGTCCACCTGCGTCTCCTCGGGGGTCCCGAGGCGGTCGGCCGCGTACGGCATGCTCATGCCGCCGTACTGCCAGACGACCTCGCCCTCCTCGTTCAACTCGATGACGCGGTCGTTGAACGTGTCGGTTATCAGCGTGTGTCCGTTGGCGAGGCGGTCGGCGTCTCGTGGCCAGAGGACGCCCTGCCCGTACTCCCAGACGCGTTCGCCCGTCTCGACGTCGTACTCGACGACGCGGTCGTTCTCGCTGTCGGCGACGAGGACGGTGCCGTTGAGCCGCATCGGGTTGTGCTGTTCGTAGAGGTAGCTGTGGTTCCCGGGTTCGCCGACGACGCCGACGACCGCCTTGGTCTCGCGGTCGACCTCGATGACCACGTCGAAGTTCCGGATGCTCATCTGGAAGTTCCCGTTGTCGAGCAGGTCGATGTCGTTCATGTGCGTCCAGTCGTTCTCCGGCCCGGTGTAGGCGGGTGCGCCGTACTCCGCGTCGAAGTCGCTGCCCTCGCCGAGGTGGGGGCGGGCGTGCCACTCCCACGTTATCTCGCCCTCGGCGTCGACGGTGAACGCACGGTTGTTCCCCATGTCGATGATGGCGGTCTCGCCGCTGGGCAGTCGGTCGGCGTCGTGGACCTCGTGGTTGTGGACGAAGACGTCGTACCACGAGTAGTTCCACACCTCCTCTTTCGTCTCGTAGTCGAGTTCGACGACGCGGTTCTGGACGCACCCGGGGTGCCCGTCGTTCGTGTACTCGTCCGGGCAGGCCGCGTCCGACCGTTGCGTCGCGATGCTCGCGAGGACGTTCCCGTTCTCGAGCAACTCGACGTCGAAGACGCGCGAGTTCGGCGCGTCGTACTCCCAGACCACCTCGCCGTCGGGCGTCACCTCGATGACGCGACCCTCGAACTCGTCGCCGTACGACTGGACGCCGATGAGCGTGTTGCCGGCGTGGGCCTCGTAGACGGACCCGTTCGACCCGTCGTCGATGGCGCCGACGCCGTCGCTGGCGTCGACCGTCGCTGCAGGTGCCGCGAACACGGCCTGCAGGCCGATGAATGCGGACACGAGTACGAGGAGGGCAGAGAGGGCGAATACGCGAGACCGTCGATCCATACCATGCTGGAACACAGCGCGCCGCCTAACTCTAACGGTACGTCGCGACCCCTCCCGTCGTTCGAATCGTATAAGTCCCGTGCTACACAATGTCATAGTATGGCGTCCGTCTGGAACTGGGCCATCGGGTACCTCCTCGTGTTCGCCGCGCTCCAGTTCGCGGTGTACGTCTACTACCGTCGCCGGATGGACGACGAGGCGTCGCCGCAAGGCCCGGGTGGTGAGCAACCGACCGTGGACCAGTTCGCCGCACGCTCCGCGTTCGGCGACGAAGCCACCGGGAGCGACGTCCGCCCCTGCCCCCACTGTGGCGTGGGCAACGAGCCAGACAGCACGTTCCGGTACTGCCGGAACTGCGCGCGCCAACTCGCCGGTTCTTAGGCGTTTCGGCCGTTCTGGCCAGCAAACATAAGACCGGGGCGGGGGAAGCACTACCGAGTCGAATGCACACGTCCGATACGGAACCCGAACGCTACGTCGGCCGCGAGACGGTCAACGGGCTCATCATCTACGACCGTGAGAACCTCGACGCCTGGATCGAATCCGACAAGACGGTCGCCGTGACCGAACAGACCGACCACCGTTCCTCTCACTCCCACTGAGACCTGGTCTCCGCCCCTCGCTGTCGAGCACCTGCTGGTCTCGTTCGAGCGACGCCCGTCGGCGGACGGTCGGGACGCGGCCGGCAGGGACAGGACGACGCAAGTCGTGCTGGTCTGCGATACCGGTCAGTAGACCCCCCGCAACTCCGGTACGAGCGCGATACAGACGGTCATCACGACGAGCAGGACGATTCCGACCGTGCCCAGGACGTACGTGGTGCCCTCGAGCAGCCATACGAGACCGAGCGCGGCCACGCCGAACATCGCGATACCCACGACGAGTCGGACCATCGTCGGGAGGTGCATCAGTCACCCCCGGACAGGTCCAGCAACTCCGCCGGGTCGACGTGCAGGTCCTCGTGGTCGACGTCGTCCCACTCGTACGCGACCGACACCCGGAGAGACACGAAGTCGTTCGACGCGTGGCCGCGTGCGAGCTGTGGCCACCGGTCCGGGGCCGTCCTGTGTTCGAGCGCGTCGAACCCGAGGACGGTCCCGCCCTCGGCGTCCGATTCGAGGCGGGCGGTCCCCCTGTCTCCGCCGTCTGCGTGTACGTGATAGCTCACGGAACTCCCCGGCCAGTGTGTCGACGTGTAGCGACATAGGTAATCGCGGATTACGCGGAGCGAACGTGGTACGTAAACGAGGTAAATCACGTAGTAACTGGCTTCCGTTCAGTCTGCATCCGTCCGTTCCGGTGGCAGGACGTCACTACTACCGTACGGACGAACGGGCCGCCTCGACGCCGACGGCGATGCCGACGGTGCGGCCGGGACCGAGCGCTCCCACCACTGCTCGGCGTCGTCACTCCCGGTGTGTCGTCGGAAGGATGCGCCGTCCGGGAATTGAACCCGGGCTATTAGCTTGGGAAGCTAATGTCCTACCACTGGACCAACGGCGCACGCACGCCACGGTCGTACGCGCCCCGGGGTCGTCGACCCGGTGCGCTCGCCCGTGGTGATTCTACCCGACTCTTTCACCCGGCGTCACTTGAACGTAGCGCTTTCCCGGACTGGACGCCCGTCCACTTTCCGAGGGGGTCGAGGAACGTTCTTGGCAGTGGCTTCCCAACTACGAGACGATGTTGGACCTCCGGTTCTCAGAGGCGGAACTCGCCGCACAGCGCGACCACATCGTCGATTTCATCGCGTCGACGGTGGACGACGCCGGTGCAGACGGTGCCGTTCTCGGTCTCTCCGGCGGCGTCGACAGCACGACGACTGCCTACCTCGCCGTGGACGCACTGGGCACCGAGAACGTCTACGGCCTGATACTCCCCGCCGAGGTGTCCAGCGAGGAGAACATGAGCGACGCGGAACGGGTCGCCGAGACGCTCGGCATCGACTACGACGTCGTCGAGATCGGCGGCATCGTCGGCAGCATCGTCGACGCCATCCCGGGTGCCGAACGCGACACGCTCGCCGTCGGGAACGCCCGCGCTCGCGTACGCGGCGTCGTCAACTACTACGTCGCCAACGAGGAGAACTACCTCGTTCTGGGAACCGGGAACCGCGCCGAGGCGATGACCGGCTACTTCACGAAGTACGGCGACCAGGCCGTCGACTGCAACCCCATCGGCAACCTCTACAAGCAGCAGGTCCGCCAGCTCGCCGCGTACCTCGGCGCACCCGAGGACCTCGCGGAGAAGACCGCGACCGCGGGACTCTGGGCGGACCAGACCGACGAACAGGAACTGGGCGTCGACTACGACACCATCGACGCGGTCGTCGCACTCCACATCGCGGGTGACGCGTCCACGAGCGCCACGGCCCGCGAACTCGGCGTCGAGGAGCGCGTCGTCGAGCGGGTCCGCGGACTGTACGAACGGAGCGAACACAAGCGCCGGATGCCGCCGGCACCCGAACCGCTGTCGCTCTAGAAGCCCGCTGCAGCCCGGGGCGCGACCCAGTCACCGGGGCAGTGACCGCCTCGTGGCGGTCCCTCACCGCGATAGCGTCGACGCGTTCTCGGCCACGAGGTCGGCGAACGCCGCCGCCTCCCTGGCGTGCTGGACGGCGCGGTCCGAGTCGTCGCGCATCCGTCGCTTCAGTACCGCCAGCGCGCCCGGGTCGTTCTCGGCCACCTCGGCCGCGACCGTCGCAGGGTCGGCCACGATTCGGGAGACCAGCCCCATCCGGAGGGCCGCCTCGGCGTCGACCACCCGACCCGACAGCGCGACGTCCATCGCCTCCCCCTCGCCGACGATGCGGGGCAGGCGCGCCGTCCCACCCCACGCACCGAACAGGCCGAGCGAGACGCCCGTCTCGGCGAACGTCGCGTCGGGCGTCGCCACACGGAGGTCGCAGGCGAGCGCCAGTTCGACCCCGCCGCCACGGGCCGGTCCGTCGATGCCAGCCACCACGACCGACTCCGCCCCCTCGATGGCGTCGGCGACGCGCTGGCCGAGCCGGGCGAACGCCTTCGCCTCGTCGCGGTCGAGTCCCGTCACGACGTCCAGGTCCGCACCTGCCGAGAACGCTGCTCCCGCACCAGTCAGGTACACCACCGGCGTCTCCGCCCCGGTCACAGCCGCCCGGAGGTCGCGCAGGCCCGCCTCGGTGAGCGCGTTTCGCCGCGTCGGCCGGTCGAGCACCACCCGGGTCACCCCGCCGTCGACTGCCGTTTCGATCATGGTGTAGGCGACTCTTCCCTTTCCAAAGGTCTTTGCCCTTCCCCCCACTAGTCGGCGGCAATGGACGAGGCCGCTACGTGCCGGCGCGCCGCCTGCGAGGCGCTCGCTGATATCTATCCCGACCGACTCCGCGACGACATTGCGGACCGGCTCGCCGCCTCCTCGATGGCCCCCGGAGTGGTGACGATCAGGTGCGCCCTCGCGTGCGACGACGACACCGACGTCGCCACCGTCGCCGACCGCGCCGCCGGCGTCCAACTCATCTACGACGGACTCCGACTCACACGCTCGCTCGCCCACGAGGAACCCTGGGCCGACACCGACGACCAGACACAGGCCAACCTCGACTCGCTGGCCGCCACGGTCCTCGTCTCCCGCGGTTTCTACCTGCTCGCCCGGACCGACGCCGCCGCGAAGGCCGTGGGCACCGTCCGCGACTTCGGGCGCGACCAGACCCGCCGCCGCGAACCCGGTGCCGACACCGCCGTCCTCGACGCCTCGCTCGAACGCGACGTACTCGAACTCGCCGCGCTCGCCGGCACCACCGCCGTCGGAGCCACCCCCACCACCGACCTGTTCGCACAGCTCGGTGCGCTCGTCGCCACCGACGGCTCCGAGGCACTCCCGCCGGTCGAGGCACTCCCGGCCGCGACCGAACTACAGACCGGCGCGACGGCCAGCGAGACCGCCGGCCGGACCGACGACCACGTCCGCCAGTCGGCGACCGATTCCTAACGGCAAATCGAAACCCATAAAGACAACACCGGGCAACGGTAGGATGCACTCCGGTGCCTGGGTAGCTTAGCGGTAAAGCGCGTCCTTGGTAAGGACGAGAGCCCGGGTTCAAATCCCGGCCTAGGCTTCTCTCGCCACCGCCTCCAACTCTCGGCGTTACAGCCGCGAGTGACAAACTACGTCCACGAACGGACGCGACCCCAGGTGTATTTCTGCCGGCTTCACGGCCACGGAAACGTCGAAATCCGGCGCATTCGGTCTCCAAACTACAGCTTACCCCAACAACGAATCAAATAACAAATTGACTGGGGCGCATCGTCGCGTGGATGGGACAGAGACTCCACGCACGAAGCAGTGACTCAGGTACGACGCGACGAACGTATCTCCAGGCGGCGGGGGCGTCCGGCGTCATAGCGCTACCCGTGGGGCCCACCAGGACCGAGAAGCAGCAGACGATAACGCTCGGGGGGTCGATGAGCCTCACGGGGGACAACGCCAACCTCGGGCGACTCTACAGGGACGCCTACGAGTTGACGATACGGCGTATCAACGAGGCGGGCGGCGTGGACGCTGGCGACGGCACTACCTACCGCCTCGAGCTGATACTGCGAGACGACGGAAGCGACGCCTGCAGGAGTACGGCGATATACCGTGACCTCGTCGACAACCAGCAGGTCGACTATCTGCTCGGACCGTACTCGAGCACCGTCGCGCTCGCGGCGAGCGAAGTTGCCGCCAGCAGTCAGAAACCGATGGTCCAGGGCAGCGGAGCGAGCCCCGAGATCTTCAGCAGGGGCAACGAGTGGGTGTTCGGTTTGCTACCGGCTGCCGACACGTACTCCGTCTCGACCATCGAGATGGCGATGGCCCAGGACCAGCCGCCGGCAACGGCGGCGCTGCTGACGGAACTCGATAGCTTCAGTCAGAGCTCCGCTGGAGGGGCACGCGAGAAACTCGCCGACGCAGGTGTCGAGGTCGTCGTGGACCAGACGTTCCCGAGCGAGACGTCGGACCTCTCGTCGTTACTGGCGGAAGTCAGGGATAGCGGGGCGGAGCTGCTCGTCCTCTCGGCGCACGAGCGACACGCGATCCTTCTCGCCAACCAGCTGGAACGCCAGAACGTCAGCCCGAAGCTGGTGACGACCACGGTCGGCAGTCTCACGTCCAACTTCAGGGAGCAGACGAGCGAGAACGGGGACTACGTCTACGGACCGAGTCCGTGGAACGACACCGCAGACTACGGCGACCCCGTCTACGGGTCTACCGACTCGTTCATCGCGGCGATAGAGCGGGCGTACGGCTACCGGCCCGACTACCACAGCGCCGCGGGTGCAGCGGTGATAGTGACCTTTCAGCACGCCTTCCAGCAGGTGACCGAACTCACTCCGAGGAACGTGCGTGACGCCGTCCGCCAGACCGAGATTACCACCGCGTACGGAGACGTTTCCTTCGACGAACGGGGCATCATCAGCAGAGCGATGTTCGTCTACCAGTGGCAGCCACGGGACGGCGGCGAGGCGGTGAAAGTCCTCGTCTGGCCCGAGGCGGTCCAGCAATCGCCACCCATCTATCCGATGCCCGGTCGATAGAAACAGGGAGTGCAGCCGTCGGTTATACGGCTCTGTCCGAGGCAGCGGGGTCGTCGTCTTCCGTCCCCGGTTCGGGTGCGCGTACCTCGAGCAGTCGAATCTCGAACTCGACGCGCTCGCCGGCCAGTTCGTGGTTGAAGTCGACCGTGACCGTCTCGTCCTCGACGTCGACGATCCACCCCACGTCTCCCGTCTCGCTACGGACGAGACTGTCAGGTTCGGCGGTGACGTCGTCTCCGTCCTCGAGTTCGCTCCGTGGAATCGTCACCACCAGTTCCGGGTCGCGTTTCCCGTAGGCCGCCTCCGGTTCGAGGACGACCGTCCGGGTCTCTCCACTCGACATGTCCAGGACGGTGCCGTCGATTCCGTCGATGACCGTCCCCTCCCCGACGACGAACTCGAACGGTCTGAAGTGGCGGTGGTCGTGATAGACGCCCTCGTCCAGGGCCACGTCGACGTCGGTCGTCTCGAAGACCTCCCCCGCGTCGGGGGCATCGACGAGCCGTCCGGTGAGGTGAACGACCGCGAGATGTCCAGGTTCGACCATCGTGTTCAGTTCTCTACCGTGAACGTGACCGCGTGGGGCACGTACGCGTTGTTACCGTAGCCCTTCTGGTTCCACGGGTACTTGTCGTCCTCGATGCCGCGAAGTTCCTCGTCTGGGGCGGAGATGGTCGCCGGTTGGCTCCGCCCGTGCTCGTCGGTCGCACGGGACACGAGCGTGTGTTCGCCCGACGAGGGGTCGTTCCAGATGTACCGGAACTGCCGCCAGGCCGTCTCGGTGTAGGCCGGGCCGTAGAATTCCGCTTCGCCCCACGACTCCCCGCCGTCCGTGGAGACCTCCACCGTCTCCACCCGGTCGTCACCAGCCCAGGCGACGCCGAGGACTTCGATAGACCCACCCGGCGACGGCGAGACGGTCTGTCCCTGTCCTGGATACCCGACGAGCGACTTGACCAGCTGGTCGTACATGTAGGCGTTCCGAATCTGGTCGGTGTTCTCCATCTGCTCTCGCGTGTCGAAGGTGTCGATCGATTCGTAGTGCTCGGCACCGTCGTCCTGCTGTGGGATGATCCGGTAGGAGTACTGCTGCCAGTGGGTGTAGAGCCGCTGGTCGCCCTCCTCCCACTCGTCTCCGATCACCATCTTGTTCATCACGTGCATCCGGTCGACCCACTTCACGTTGTTATTCCCGAACCAGCCGGGGACGAGTAGCCGCACCGGGAACCCGTGTTCCTTCGGGAGCGCCTCCCCGTTCATCTCGTAGGCGAGGAGACAGTCGTCCATGACCTTCTCCATCGGAATCGACCGGGTGAAGACGTCTTCACCGTCGGGTGCCTCCCCGCCCATGACGGTCAGGTAGTTCCCGGCCGAGGTGTCCGCACCGTAGTGCTCGAGGACGTCGCTGAGAGGGGTGCCAGTCCAGACGGTGTTCCCGACTGCCCCGAACGCCCACTGGTTTCCACCGACCTTGGGTTCGAAGTACGACCGGCCGTTGCCGGAACACTGCATCGTATGTGCGACCGATTCGGTTCCGAACGAGTACTTGAGACGCTCCATCGAGAGGTCTACCTCCTGGTCGACCAGTCCCGTGAGCGAGACCTGCCACTCTCCCTCGTCGATCGTCGGCGAGACGTAGTGGTTCCGGATGTAGAACTCCTCGTTCGGCGTGAGGTACCCGGCGTACGTCGACCGGTTCGCTGCCTGTGCGTTCTCCGGTTCGGGCGAGAGGATCTGGAGGCCGGGATACTTCTGCTGGAGCGACGGTTCCTCGTCCTGTGGCTGCGTCGTCGTCTGGGTCGACGTCGACTCGTCGGTGGCCGTCTCGGTGGACTCCGAGGTCGGCGTACCGGTGTCCTGGTTCTGTCCGCACCCGGCGAGAACGCCGACTCCAGCGAGCGTCCCGGCCGCCATCAGGAATCGCCGACGCTGGACGAATCGATTCCGCTGGGACGTCTCCTCACCGGTTGCATCAGCTACCCCATCACCGCGTGGTTCTCCCTGTGACATGGGAGCAAACAGCAAGCATGTGAGTATCAATCGTCGCCTGGCACAGGCCAATCTCACTCGGAGACGGTGATGTCCCCGACCATCCCCTGTCCCGCGTGTGGGGCACAGACGTAGACGTACGTCCCTGCGACCGTGAACGTGTGTTCGAACGTCGCGTCGACCTCCATCACCGCGTAGTGATTTCCGCCGTCGTACGACGCGAACGGGTCTGCACCGTCCGGGTTCTCACACTTCCCCGAGGACCCGGGCTTGCTCGTCACGTTGTGCCCCGGACTCTCCGCCGTCCACCGGACCGTGTCGCCGACGCTGATCTCGATGGACTCGGGTTCGAATCGCAGTCGCCGCTCGGGTCCGACTGCGACCTCGGTCACGCTGCTCTGTTGCGCCTCGGTCGCCGATGCGGTCGCCGTCGAGGTCGACGGCTGGGTATCGATATCGCCACTGCTGGAGGCCCCAAGACAGCCCGCGAGAGAGCCGACCATCGTCGTGCCGCCCAGTGCCGTCAAGAACGTACGTCTTTCAACCATCGTCTGTACCTAACCGCCAACGGTTGGGAGGGCAAATAGGCTGAGTTGTCCTGTGCCAAGGTCGGGGTTAAGTCGGCGAAACAGTGATTACGAAGCCCCTACATTAGCGTGATAGATAATCACACTCACCACGCGAGGGACTGGCAGATAAAAGATACATTAGCCCCGAAGATGAGAGAAGTCACCTTCACGCTAGAGTACGAGAGCGAGGTCGACCCCGTCATGGACATCCTCATCGAGTCGCCGGACGTCGCGGCGTACTCGATCGATAGCTGTGCCAGCAGAGATCGGTTCTGGCGAGTCGAACGCTTCACCGGCCCCACCGACGCCCTCGAGCGTGTAGAGCGTGCGCGTCTGGACGACGAGCAAAGAGAACGGATGACGAAGAGCCACTGCGGCGCCAGCAGGCATCACGAACTGCTGGAGTCCACCCCGAACTCGAGGGTCTTCTACAGTTACATTCACGACCTCCACCGGTGCGATTCGGTGGTCGGGAACTCGGCCCGGTACCTCGACCTCGGGATGGTCTTCCAGACCTCCCGCAGTGGGTCGATGCACGAGTGGCGGCTTCTCGTCCGGTCGAAGGAGAACGTCGACACGTTCTTCGACACCGTCGAAGACAACCTCCAGGAGGGCGTCGCGCTCCACTTCGACAGGCTCTGTGAGGTCGAGTCCTGGGACATCGACTCACTCTCGATGGTCTCCCTTCCCGAAGACCAGCGTGACGTCCTTCGACTGGCCGTGGAGCGGGGATACTACGAGACGCCACGGCAGGTCACGATAGACGAACTCGCGGCTGAACTCGACGTGCCCTCCTCGACGCTCTCGTACCGCCTCCGACGGGCGGAAGCGCAAATGGCCGAAGGCTTCGTCGAGAGCTACGCCCGGTAGGTATCTCGGCCGACGCCGACGGTTCGTTCGTAGTCGGTCGACGTAGCGGGTTCCTCCACGAATCGTGCTCGACCACAGAACGAAGATTCACGTACCCGGAATCGACAGTGGGCACATGGACGAGGTCGCCCGCACCAGGACGGTCTACGAGTCGAACAGCGACGCCTTCGTCGACAAGTACCGGACGGAGTCCATCGCCGCCCTGCTCGGCGAGGAGTTCTTCGACGCGCTCGCGGGCAGCCGCGTCCTCGACGTTGGCTGTGGCCCGGGGTCGGATTCCGAGACCTTCGCCGACAGGGGCTTTTCGGTGACGGGCCTGGACGTGACGCCGTCGTTCCTCGGGAGCGCCCGTGAGAACGTCCCCGACGGGTCGTTCGTGCAGGGCGACATGCGAAACCTGCCGTTCGCCGACGGGGCGTTCGACGGCGTGTGGGCCTGTGCGTCCCTCCTGCACGTACCCCGCGGGGACGCGCCGGCGGCGCTGTCGGAGTTCCGGCGGGTGCTCGTCGACGGCGGTGCGGTCTACTGTTCGCTCAAGCGCGGCGAGGAGAGCGGGTTCGACGAGGACGGGCGGTACTTCGAACGGTACACCGGCGACGAGGTGACGTCGCTGCTGGCCGACGCCGCGTTCACCCCGGTCAGCGTGAAGACGTCGGAGCGCTGGGTGAACGCCGTCGCCGTCGCCGAGTGACGGACGGTCCACACCGGAGGCGTGGACGACGGACGGTGGAGGAACTACGTTGGCGCTATCAACTCGACGGCGTGCGGTACGTCGTCGCCCAGGAGCGCGTCGAGCTGTTCCTGACAGGAGGTTCCACTCGCCGCGACGACGGGTTCGCCCGCGAACTGCTCTGCGAGGTCCGCGCCGACGTCCATGCTGAGTTCGTAGTACCTTGACTTGTAGCCGAAGCTCCCTGCCATCCCGCAGCACTCCACGTCCGAGGTGCGGACGGTCGCACCGCAGGCCTCCAGCACGGCGACGGTGTACGGTTCGAGGTCGAGGGTGCGCCCCTGGCAGTGGCTGTGGTAGGCCACGGACGCCGGCGGCGTCCCGAGCGCGTCCGCCGACCCGCCGTTCTCCAGCAGGCCGTAGACGTACTCCATGACCTCGTAGCTCGCGTCTGCGAGTCGGTCGGCCGACTCCGACGGGAGCAGGCGGTCGTACTCGCGCTCGAACATCGCCAGCGCCGAGGGTTCGACGACGACCACGTCCCGCCCGGCGTCGACGTGCTCGGCGAGTCCGTCGTACACGTCGCGGGCGTGGACGGTCGCGGTCGAGAGCATCCCCTGCGAGAGCGGGGCGCGACCCGAGGACCGCACGGCCGGGACCCGGACCCGGACGTCGAGGGCTTCGAGCGCCCGAACCGCCGCCTTCCCGCGGTCGACCAGCACGTAGTTCGTGTACGTGTCGGGGTACAGCACCGCCTCGCGGACGGCGTCGTCCGACTCGACGCGCGGGCCGCGCGCCTCGAACCAGTCGACGAGCGTCTCCCGTTCGAACGTCGGCAGGTCGCGTCGGCGGTCGACGCCAGCGACGCGCTCCATCGCCATCCGGACGGGACCGGCGTCGGCCAGCCAGTTCGAGACGGGCGCGGTCGCGCTCGCTAACTTCGCCAGGCGTTCGAAGTTGCCGAACAGGCGCTTCCCGGGGGCGAGCCCCGACGGCTCCTCGTCCGGCGTGAGGCCGTCGACGAGGTGGTCGAAGGTTCCGGGGTCTTTGCCGCGGTTGACCCGGTCGCGGACGACCGTGTTGATCCACGGGATGTCTATCTTCACGGGACAGGCGTCGACGCACCTGGTGCAACCGGTGCAGAGGTCGTTGAACTCGGCGGCGCTGTCGAGGCCGTGGACGCCCGCTTCCCAACCGGTCGCGATGCCGCCGGAGTACGTCTCCCCGCCGAAGCCGTGGCCGCCGACGGCCTGGAAGTTCGCACAGGAGTTCGAGCACGCACCGCACCGGATGCAGTACAGCGTCTCGCGCAACTGGTCGTCCTCCCGCATGGCGAGTCGCCCGTTGTCGACGAGGACGAGGTGGAACTCGCGGTCGTCGTCCGGGGCGTCGGCGTCGGCCGTCGCGTCGCCGAACGCGACCGGTTCGTCGCTGTCGAAGTCGAGCGTCGGCGACGCCGTCGGTGGCGTGAACAGCGAGACGTACCGCGAGACTGGCTGGCCGGTCGCCGCCTTCGAGATGAGGTCGAGGAACGGGCCGAACTCCGCGACCGACGGGAGCAGTTTCTCGACGCCAGTCAGCGCGACGTGGGTGTCGGGGGTGACCGCGCACTTCCGGGCGTTACCCTCGTTGGTCACCAGCGCCATCGACCCCGACTCGGCGAAGACGAAGTTCGCGCCGGTGACGCCCACGTCGGCCTCGCGGATGCGCTCGCCGAGGTAGTCCCTGGCGAACCGGGTCAGTTCTTCGGTCGTCTCGAGCGGTTCCTCGGGGTCGAACACCCCATTGAGGAGGGCTGCGATCTGTTCTCTGGACTTGTGCAGCGCAGGCCCGACGATGTGACTCGGCGTCTCGTCGGCCAGTTGGACGACGAACTCGCCGAGGTCGGTCTCGTAGACGTCGACACCGGCCGCTTCGAGCGCGTCGTTCAGGTCCAGTTCCTCCGTCGTCATCGACTTGGACTTGACCAGCGTCTCCGCGTCACGGTCGGCACAGACCTCGGTGACGTAGCTGTTCGCGTCGGCCGCGTCGTCGGCGACGTAGACCGTCCCGCCGTTCGCCTCGACCGACTCCCGGACGCGTTCGACGAGGGTCGGCAGGTCCGCGATGGCCGCCTCCTTTATCTCCCGCGCTTCCTCGCGGGAGGCCTCCCAGTCGTCGAAGTTCTCGGCGGCCTCGTACCGGTCACGGTTCTTCGAGCGTACCTTCTCGCCGATGAGCGGTCCCTCCGTGTCGAGGAGGTTCCGGATGTGGGCCGCCGTCCGTTCGCGTTCGGGACTCATGCGTCGCCCTCCTCGTCCTCTACGACCACGACGTGTACCGAGTTCGGCCCGTGGACGCCCTCGACGAGGCCACCCATGTCCGCCGTCGCCGACGCCCCGGTGGCGAGGACGTACGAGTCGCGGCCGGCGGCGACCTCCTCGGCAAGCCAGTCGACCGCGTCCCGGCCCGTCGCCACGACGTCGGCGGCGTCGAGGACGGCGACGTGGCGCTCGGGGTAGAGACTCACCGGTTCGTCGCCGCCGGCGGTCGACCGGACGAGGACGCTCCCGAACTCGGCGATGCCGAGTCGGGCGGGCGTCACGCCGGTCGCCGCGTCCCGCAACTCGGCGGGTGTGAACGTCGTCTCGACGGCCGACGGCAGGTCGGCGTCGACGTGCAGGGGCACGCCGACGGCCGGCCGGTCGACGGCGCGTTCGAGCGTCGCCTCGAGGCCGTCGAGGGTCGTCCGGTCGGACGTCACCCCGAGGCCGTCCAGCGCGTCCACGAAGTCGTCTGTCTCTGTCATTGTCCTTCCCAACGTTACACACCGAGGTAGCGCTGACGGAACTCCTCGTCGGTCCGGATGCGCTCGCTCGTCACCTCGTCGACGATTCGGCCCTCGTCGAGCACGTAGTGCCGGTCCGCGATGGCGAGGGCCGCCGCGACGTTCTGTTCCACGAAGAACACGGTGATTCCCTTCTGGTCGTTGATGTCGGCGACGATGTCCTCGATGCGCCGGACGATGTACGGCGCGAGTCCCTCGAAGGGTTCGTCGAGCAACATCAGGTCGGGGTTGGCCGCGAGCGCCCGGGCGATGGCGAGCATCTGCTGTTCGCCCCCGCTCATGTTCCGGGCCTCCTTCTCGCGCATCTCGTCCAGTTCCGGGAAGAACGACAGCGCCTCGTCCAGTCCGAGGGGGTCCGACGCGTGGTTGATGGCGAGGCGGACGTTCTCGACGACGGAGAGTCGCGGGAAGCACCGGCGCTTCTCCGGGACGATGGCGAGTCCGGCGTTCGCCCGGCGGTACGGCGGCCACCCGAGCATCGACTCGCCCCGGTAGCGTACGTCGCCGCCGAGGACGGTCGGCACGTCGGCCCCCATGATGGCGTGCATCGTCGTCGTCTTGCCCGCCCCGTTGCGCCCGAGGAGGGAGACAAGTTCGCCCTCGCCGATGGAGAGGTCGACGTCGAACAGCACCTGACCGGTTTCGTACCCGGCCTGCAGGCCGTCGACCTCGAGCAGTGGCGTCGCCGTGGTGGATGCGTCCGAACTCATAGCTCCTCCCTCATGCCGCCGAGGTAGGCGTCCTGGACGGCGTCGTTCGCCCGTATCTCCTCCGGCGGGCCGGTCGCGATGAGCGACCCGCGGTTCAGTACCGAGATGCGGTCCGAGATGGACAGCACCACGTCCATGTCGTGCTCGATGAGGACGACCGTCAGGCCGAGGTCGTCCCGGATCTCCTCGATGAGGTCGGCGGTCGCGGTCGTCGCGCCGGGACTCATCCCGGAGGTGGGTTCGTCGAGCAACAGCACGTCCGGGTCCGTCGCCAGCGCCATCGCGATGCCGAGTCGGCGCTGGTCGCCGTGCGAGAGGTTCTTCGAGAGCGTCGAGGCCGGGGCGTCCAGTCCGACGGTGTCCAGCAGTTCCACGGCCCGGTCGCGGCCGACCGACCGGTGGTCGCGGAACAGGTCGAAACTGAACGCGCCGCGGCGGGTCGTCTGTACGACGACCCGGACGTTCTCCAGGACGGTCTGGTCCTCGAACAACTCGTTCGACTGGAACGAGCGCGCCAGACCGAGGTGCGGCCGTTCGTGTTCGTCCAGGTCGGTGACGTCCGCCCCGCCGAGGTACACCCGGCCGTCGGTCGGCGGGAGCGTCCCCATGATCGCGTTGAACAGCGTGGTCTTCCCCGCGCCGTTCGGGCCGATGATGGCCCGGAGTTCGCCGGGTTCGACGCCGAGGCTGACCCGGTCGACCGCGACGACCTCGCCGAACGTCCGTCGCAACCCGTCGGTCGCCAGCGCGGCGTCCTCGACCGCGACGGCCGGGTCGATCGACGGCGTCTCGTCCGTTCCGTCGGCCGGGGTCGCGTCGCTCATTCGCGCACCCCCCTGACCCGGCCGTAGAGGCCACGCGTCCAGTCACGCAGGAAGCCCCAGATGCCTTCGAGCGGGGCGACAACGACGAGCACGACGAACAGCGCACCGAGGAAGAAGTGCCAGTGGGTCAGGACCCCGGAGAGGTCCGCGCTCGCGAACCCGAGGTCGAGTACCTCGAAGTCCGTGAGGAAGTCCTCGGCGAACTGCCAGACGAACACCCCGGCGATGGGGCCGAAGAAGTACCGGACCCCGCCGAGGACGGCCATCAGCACCGTGTCGCCGCTGGTCGTCACGCCGAGGGTCTCCTGGGACGCGCCGTAGTTGTTCACCATCAGCACCGCCCCGGCCAGCGCCGACAGCGCGGCGCTGATGGTGAACGCCTGGATCTTGTACCGGGTGGTGTCGATGCCCATCGCCCGGGCGAGGTTCTGGTTCTCCCGGATGGCGACCAGCGAGCGCCCGAACGGCGAGCGGACGACCTGCCACAGCGCCAGCATCGAGGCGAGGAACACCACCGACACGAACCAGTACCAGTCGACCTCGGTTCCGGCGAGCACGACCACGAGTTGCCCCCTGGTCGACTCGACGAACCCGGGCAGGACGTCCTGGGTGACCCCGTTCGACCCGCCGGTCAGGTTCAACGGGTTGCGGTTCGCGACGAACTCGACCGCCTGTGCGACCGCGAGCGTGAGGAACGCGAAGTATATCTCGCCCTTCTCGACCGTGAGTCGCCCGAGCAGGTAGCCGACCGTCGCGGCGACGGCGACGCCGATGCCGGCGGCCACGACGAACGGCAGTTCGGGCGCGCCGGCCCGGCCGGAGACCCCGATGGCGGCGGCGTACATCCCGAAGCCGAGGAACATCGCGTGCCCGAACGAGAGCAGGCCGGCGTAGCCGAACAGCAGGTTGAACGCGGCGACGAACACCATCCAGATGAGTATCGTCGAGGCGATGGCCTCGTAGCCGAGCAACAGCGGGTGCGAGACGACCGGGCGCAGGAGCAACACCAGCACCAGCAGTCCGAGGGGGACGCGGTAGCGCCAGGCGAGGGTCCTGACCCTCGCCAGCGTCTCGCCCGTCTCCTCGCCGTGTGCGGGTTCGTTTCTCATTCGAGGAACCCCTCCTCGCCGAACAACCCCCTGGGCCGGAACAGCAGGATGAGTATCATCACGAGGTACGGGACGAGCGCTCGAATCTCGAGCGCCAGCCACGGCGTCCCGAGCACCTCGGCGAACGCCGACAGGACGACCGGCGTGAGGTACGCCGAGATGCCGATGAGGATGCCGCTGACGACGCTCCCGAACAGGCTCCCGACGCCGCCGACGACCACGACGACGAACGCGAGGATGACGAACGTCTCGCCCATCGTCGTCCGCATGCCGGTCTCGGCGGAGTAGAGCACCCCCGCGAGGCCGGCCAGGGACGCACCGACGAAGAACATCGCCGTGAACCGTATCGGGAGGTTCACACCGACGAACTCCGTCATCTCGCCGTCCTGCACGCCGGCACGGACGGTCAGTCCGAAGTCGGTCCGCGAGATGAGCAGGTACACCGCGACGATGGTGAGGACGGCCACGCCGACCAGGAACAACCGGTACGTCGGGACGGTCGTCACGCCGAGGTCGGTCCCCGTCGTGAGCGCCTCCGGACGCTGGAGTTCGAGCGGTGCCGTCCCCCAGTAAGCCCGGATGGCCTCCTCGATCATCAGCGTCAGTCCGAACGTCGCCAGCAGGCTGACGATGGGGTCCGACCCGTACAGGTACCTGAGGACGGTTACCTCGACCAGGATGCCGACGGCACCGACCGCCAGCGGGGCGACGACGAGCGCCGCCCAGAACGGCAGGCCGAGGCCCACGACGACCGAGTACGAGAGGTACGCGCCGAGCATGAAGAACGCCCCGTGGGCGAAGTTCACGATGCCCATCAGGCCGAGGATGAGCGACAGACCGAGCGTGACGAGGACGAGCACCATCCCGTACACGAGTCCGCCGATGGCCTGGTCGATGAACAGCCCCGGCTGGACGGCGAACGCGACGGCGAGCAGGACGACCGTCAGGACCGCGGCGACCCACCACGCCGGCGAGATAGCCGCGAGGTCTTCACGGGTGAGTTCGCTCGTACTCATCGATCACATAGAGCAACCGGTCTCGGAGACGGGGCGGGCCACGTCGTCCCCCGCGAAGGTGTTCACCGTCTGGAACCACCGCTTGTAGGGGTCGTCCTGCATCTGGTCGACCGGCAGCGCCTCGACGCTGTAGGTCGGCTGGATCAGCTGGTGGTCGCCGGCCCGCCAGTACATGCCGCTGTCGCCGCCCTTGATGTCGGTGACGCCGGAGGACACCTCGTGGCCCTCGAGTGCGCTCCGCATCTCGTCGGCGTTCGTCGAGTCCGCCCTGACCGCCGCACGGACCGCCTGGTCCATCGAGAGGTAGCCCAGGAAGTGCCGGACGTACGGGTCGGTCTCGGAGGTCTCGGCGACGCGCTCGCAGAACTCCTGTGCGGCAGTCGTGTCGACCGCCGGCCCCCAGACCTGTCCTGCCGTGTCGAGGATGCCGGCGGAGTCGCGGTCCAGCCCCCAGAAGACGGCGTCCTCGAGCTGGTGCATCGCGAGCGTGTAGTTGCCCTGCATCCCCTGCGAGACGAGCTGGTTGGTCGCCTTCCTGAGGTCGAGCCCCGCGATGAGCATGCCGATGCCCTCGGCACCGGAGTTGTCCGCCTCGTTGAGGTACGGCGAGTAGTCGTCCGCCGGGAACGGCGTCGGTGAGGTGCCGACGACCTCCTTGCCCTGCTCTTCGAGGATGCGGGTCACCGCCTCCTGTGCGGTCTGTCCCCACGCGTAGTCGGAGAACAGCAGGTACCAGCTGTCGGCTCGCTCGGCCATCTCGGCACCGATGGTCGCCGCCAGCATGGAGTTCGACGCCGACGGGCGGAAGGAGTACGGCCCGCACGCGTCCCCCGTGAGGCCGTCCCCGTGGGCACCCGTCGGGAAGTAGATGACCTCGTTCTCGTTCGCCCACGACGCCATCGCCTGGGCGGCGCTCGACGACACCGCTCCCATCGTGAAGTCGGCCTCGTCCTCGGTGACGAGTTGCTGCATCCGGCTGACGCCGGTCGACGGGTCGAGTTGCGTGTCCCCCGTCTCCACCGAGATGCTGACGTCGAGTTCCGATTCCAGGTCCTCGACGGCGAGCATGGCACCGTCGAGTGCCGACTGCCCGAACACCGAGAACGGTCCCGAGAGCGACGTCGTGTACCCGACGGTCAGTTCGTTGGCGCTACCCTCGCCGCCACCACCGAGCGAGGAGAGACATCCTGCCAGCCCAGTGACCCCTGCTGCTCCTGCTGCGCGCAGGACGGTCCGCCTGTCCACCGCCTCCCGAATGTGGTTACCACACATGATATGCCCTAACAAACAATGATAGATAAAGCCACGTGGTAGATTCGCCGATTTTGCCGATGAATTTACGCTCATGGCCTGATAAAATCGAAATGTCCCAAGCGGAGTGGTAGTTTGCCACAAAGTATCAAAGTACACCTAGCCAACATGATACGTAGCGGTCAGTCGACTCTCTTCGCCCCGCGAAACCAGGCACCGGGACTACCCTTTTTACCCCCGCTTGCGTACCGTTGTCCATGAAGTTCGTCATCGTGGGTTACGGTCGAGTCGGAACGCGAACCTGCCGCATCCTCGCCGAGGAGGGGCACACCGTCGTCGTCGTCGACAACGACCCCGACAAGGCGAGGCGAGCACGCGAGGACGGCTTCACCGTCGTCGAGGGTGACGGCGAGGACGAGGACGTCCTCGAGGAGGCCGGCATCGACGACGCCGACGCCATCGGGGCGCTCACGCCCGACCTCAACGCGAACTTCAGCGCCTGCATGATCGGGAAACACCACGGCGCACGGACCGTCCTCCGCATCGACGAGGACTACCGCGAGGACATCTACAAGAAGTACGCCAGCGACGTCGACGAGGTCGTCTACCCCGAGCGACTCGGCGCGGCCGGCGCCAAGACCGCGATGCTCGGTGGCGACTTCAACGTCCTCGCCGACGTGACCGAGAACCTCCAGTTCTCCGTCTTCGAGATACCCGAGGACTCCCCGCTCGTCGGCAAGCGCGTCGTCGAGGTCGACCTCCCCGAGCAGGCCCGCATCTACGCCCACGGTCCGAGGGACGGGTCGCTGACGATTCCGCTCCCCTCTACCGCCATCGACCCCGGCGACCGACTCGCCGTCGTCGTCGAACAGACCGGCGTGAGCGCCGTTCGCGACGCACTGACCGCTGCCTGAGTCGAGGCGATTCGAAAGGGGGGAGACAGCGAAGTGCCGGGCGCGCACGCGTGAGGATGGGAGTTCGAGGCCGACGTTGCGCGCCCCAGGGGAGTGGTGACCCCCGGCCACCTTAAAACTGCGTCAGACACCCGTCTTACCCATCCCGCGATTCCGTCCCTCGGTAGCCCCAACCGGTGCCGGTCCGTTTTTGACGCCCCGGCGACTCCTCTCTCGTATGCGAGGCACCGGACTACCGCTCGTGACGCCGTTCGACGACGAGGGCGACGTCGACGAGACTGCCCTGCGGGAACTGGTCGACTGGGTGACCGACGCCGGCGTCGACTTCGTCGTCCCGTGTGGGTCCAACAGCGAAGCACCGCTCCTCGGTTCGGCCGAGCGAACACGCGTCGTCTCCACCGTCGCCGACCAGACCGACCTGCCGGTCCTCGCCGGGACGGGCCATGCGGGGTACCGGGAGACGCTCGACGAGACGGTCGCGGCGGCCGACGCCGGTGCGGACGCCGCACTCGTCGTCACGCCCTACTACTTCCGGCACGACGACGCGACCCTCGCGTCGTACTACCGCGAACTCGCCGACGAGAGTCCGATTCCGGTGTACCTCTACAGCGTCCCGGCGTTCACCGGGACGACGCTCGACCCGCGGACGGTCGAGGCGCTCTCGACGCACCCGAACGTCCACGGCATCAAGGACTCCAGCGGCGACCTGGAATCGCTCCAGCGGACCGTCGCGCTGACCGACGACGCCGACTTCTCGGTCCTCGTGGGGAGCGGGAGCATCTACGCCGCCGCACTCGACCACGGTGCAGACGGGGGCGTCCTCGCGCTGGCGAACGTCGTGCCCGAACTCGCCAGCGAGGTGTACGACCGGCACCGGGAGGGCGACGCCGAGGGGGCACGCGAGTTGAACCGGTCGCTCGTCGAACTCGACCGCGCGGTGACCGCCCGCTACGGCGTCCCCGGCGTCAAGGCCGCGATGCGGTCCCGGGGCGTCCCAGCTGGTCGGGTCCGGCGGCCGTTCCGTCCCGTGAGCGACGACGACGGGGACGAACTCGCCGCGCTCGTGGAGGACGTGACATGACGTGGGCGAGCCTGTTCGAACGGGCCGAAGCGTACGGGGTCGAGGTCGACGACGTTCGACGGGCGCTCCGCGAGCGTCGGGACGCGTCCCCGGCCGACGCGCCGGAGGATGGTGACGACGACGATGGCTGACGCCGCCACACGCGTCGTCGCGGACGCCGACGTCCTCGCCGCCGACCTCTGCTGTGGCGGGGCCAGTCGCGAGGCGCTGGACCACGTCCGGCGACACAGCTGGATGACCCTCGTCGCCAGCGACCACCTGCTCGACGACGCCGAGGCAGTCGTGACCGCGGTCGCGGACGGGTCGCTGGCGGGCGACTGGCGCGAACGGATCGAGGACGAACGGGACCCGGTCGACCACCCTGCGACGGACCACCCCGCACTCGCGTCGGCGTATCGCGGCGGCGCAGCCCACGTCCTCAGTTTCGACGAGGAACTCCGGAGCGCCAGGACGGGCGCGGCGCTGAACCGCCGGATGGCCGTGAGCGTCCGGACCCCGGACGCGTTCGCACGGCTGTTCGACGCCGAAAGTCTCTACGAGGCCGTCGGCGGCGGGCGCTATCCGGGACCGGACCGCGACCCGCGCGACTGAGCTAGCGCTGCTGCTCGAAGACGCGTTTCAGCACGAGGTACGCGACGGCGAAGTCGACGGAGACGAGCGCCAGCACCGCCCAGTATATCGTCGACCCGGTCGGGACGAACTGCGAGACGACGACCAGCGAGAGGGCACAGCCAACCGCGCCGAGCAGTGCTACACGCTGTGGACCGAGTCGAGGGGCGAACGTGTCAGAGCTCATGATGGTGGCCGAGTTTCGCCTGGCAGCTAAACCTTCCGGTCACCTGCGCTCGTTCACCCGACGGGCGACCCGCCTGCGGATGGGTCGCGGCGTCACGCGGGCGAGCAGGGAGAGTGCCTTCATCGGCAGGCCAGGGACGACCACGGCGTCGCCCCGCATGACCCCACGGTACCCCGCTGTGGCGACCTGCTCGACCGACTGTTTGTAGGTCGACCCGACGGCCGAGTCCCCCATCCCGGCGCGGTCCTGGAAGTCCGTGTCGACCGGACCGGGAGCGAGCACGGTCGCGCTCACGCCGGTCCCCCGGAGTTCCTCCGCGAGCGCCTCCGTGAAGGAGTTGACGTAGGCCTTGCTCGCGTAGTAGCCGGCCATGAACGGTCCCGGTTGGAAGCCGGCGGTCGACCCGACGTTGAGCACTCGACCCCGACCACGGTCGGTGAAGTCGTCGAGGAAGAGCCGCGTGAGTTCGACGAGCGTGACGACGTTCAGTCGCAACTGCGTCCGTTCCTCGTCGAGGTCGGCCTCGGCGAAGGGGCCTGCCGTCCCGATGCCGACGTTGTTGACGAGGATGCCCACGTCGAGGTCGCGGTCGTGGACGGCCTCGTAGAGGGCGTCGCTCGCGCCGTCCCGGTCGAGGTCCATCGATATCGTGGTCGCGTCCACGGCGTACCGGGATTCGAGGTCCCCCGCCACGTCGGCGAGGACGCCCTCACGACGGGCGACGAGGGCGACGTCGTGTCCGTGTCTTGCGAACTGACGGGCGAGTTCCCGGCCGATGCCACTCGACGCGCCGGTGACGAGAGCGGTGTCGCGGTCCATGTCCGCACCGGTGGCCGCCGGGGGAGTAACCCTTCGGATTTCGAGGGGCGAACAGGCGGCGCGGTCCGCTGGCCCGGCGATGCGCCACGCACCCGCCACGGCCGCCGGGCCACCCTGGTCAGGTCACGCCGGGTCTGGCCCCGCCTTCGTACAAGAACGCTAGCGTGGCCCCTTGCGCTCTGCCGGTTCGTCGGCGAGCCAGTCCGCGAACTTCGCCAGCGCGCGCCCCCGGTGGCTGATGGCGTTCTTCTCGGCCGTGCTCATCTCGGCCAGCGTCCGGCCGTCGTGTTCGAAGATGGGGTCGTAGCCGAAGCCGCCGTCGCCACGCGGGTCGACGATGCGACCCTGCACTGCACCGTCGAACGTGGCGACCTCGTCGCCGTCGTAGTACGCGAGGACGGTCCGGAAGCGCGCCCGGTCGTCGTCCCGGGTGGCGACGAGTGCCCGGACGCCCTCGACGCCGACGGTGTCCTCGACGTACGCGGAGTACGGCCCGGGGAAGCCGTCGAAGACGTCGACGAAGAGTCCGGCGTCGTCGACGAGCACCGGGTCGGTTCCGCCGAGATGCTCGAACGCCTCCCTGGCACCGAACGCGGCGATGGCTTCGAGTTCGTCGTGCTGTATCTCGGTGTAGTCGTAGTCCACCTGTTCGACCGGCTCAGAGAGGTACTCGCGGGCCTCACGGACCTTCCCCTCGTTGCTCGTCACGAATCGAATCGCCATGTGGGGAGGGAGACGTGCGGGCGCAAAGAGCCGTCGGTTGGCGGTCGGGGGCAGGTCGCCGAGCGACGTCACCTCGGCTCCTGAGCCCGGGCGGGTTGTCGAGGGCCGCCGGGACGGGCGTCACGCGTCGCTGGGCGATCTCGAAACGACCGCGAGAACCGCGACGGCGGTCAGTCCTCGACGACGACCTCGACCGCCTCGTCCGCTGCGGCCTCGGCGCCGCTCTTCGCTTCGCGCTCGCGCCAGAGCATGAGGCCGGCGACGCCGATGACGACCCAGGACCGCCAGTTGGCGAGGTTCAGGGTGTAGCCGATACCGAACGGTTTCGGGACGAGCATCCCCTTTCCGGGGTTCCAGTACGACGACAGCATGCGGCTCATGCTCGGGCGTTCGAAGTTGTACGGGACCCCCAGTATCTCACCGGAACTCGGTTTGTCGGGCATGTCTAGGGATACGTGGGGTTGAGTTAAGAAGATTGTCGTCGGTACCGACAGGTCGTCGGCCCGTCACGGGCGGCGAACTCGTCAGCGGTACCGGCCGCGACCCTCGACGTCGTGCAGGCGGGCGAGCACCGCCTCGTCGCCGCGTTCGCGGTAGCCGTCGCGGACCGCGTCGCGCAGGGCGTCCGGCGCGTCGGCCGTCCCGACGAGGCTCTGGTCGAAGACGTGCAGGTCCATCGCGTAGTCCTCGACGTGGTCGGTGTGGTATCCGAGTCCGAAGTCGATGAGGTACGTCCGGTCGTCGCCGCCGACGCGGACGTTCCGGGTCGTCGGGTCCCCGTGGACGAACCCCGCCTCGTGTATCGTGGCGAGGTGTCTGCCAACGTCGCGGACCCCGTCGGCCGACGGTCGGTCGCGCAGGTCCGCCTCGCCGACGCGCTCGAACACCAGCGTCGAAGTCTCGGGGTCGAGGTCGTACACCACCGGCGTCGGCACGCCGACCCGGCGGGCGTGACTCGTCAGGCGCGCCTCCAGCACCGTCCGGTCCCGGCGCAACGTCGCGTCGAGACCCGGGTGCCGGTACGCCTTCGGCAGGCGTCGCTTCACGACCCGGTCGCCCTCGAACTCGACCAGCGCCTCTGCTCCCCGGACCGTCTCGTCGGCCCCGGGCGCGACCGCCACGTCCTCGTCGGCGTCGCGCCAGGTGACGGGCACCTCGTCGGGCCGGAAGTTGGGGTCCACGGCGGAGTCCGAGATGGGGAGGGTGTCACCCGCGGCGTACATCTTCGCGCCGAGGACGGCGATCATCCCGGCGTTGTCCCCCAGGAAGCGCGATTCGGGTGCGAAGAACTCGGCCCCGCGCTGGTCGCACATCGTCTCGAGCATCTCGCGCAGACGGGCGTTGTGGGCGACGCCACCGCCGAGGACGAGTTCGTCGCTCCCGGTCAGCGACAGTGCGCGCTCGGACACCTCGGTGAGCATCCCGAAGATGTGCTCCTGGAGCGAGAAGCAGACGTCCTCGACCGGCGTCCCGTCGTCGTACGCCTGCTTCGCGGCGGACATGATGCCGGAGAACGAGAAGTCCATCCCCTTGACGACGTACGGCAGGTCGACGAACTCGCCCGACGTCGCGTGCGCCTCGACCTTCGGCCCACCCGGGTGGGACCAGCCGACGTGTCTGGTGAACTTGTCGATGGCGTTGCCGACGCCGGTGTCCATCGTCTCACCGAGGACGCGGTAGCGCCCGTCACGGTAGCCGAGGAGGTGCGCGTTCGCACCGCTGGCGTTCAAACAGACCGGTGAGGTAAAGCCCGAGCGATGGCGGCCGATCTCGAGGTGGGCCACCATGTGGTTGACGCCGACGAGTGGCACGTCGAGCGTGCCCGCGAGGGCGCGCGCCGTCGTCCCGACGATGCGGAGACACGGGCCGAGTCCGGGGCCACGCGAGAACGCGACGGCGTCTATCGGCCCGTCGACCTCGTCGAGGACCGTCTCGACGACCGCCGGCAGGGCCTCCTGCATGTGTTCGGCGGCCTCGCGCGGATGGATGCCGCCGCTCTCGGGTTCGTAGGCGTCGGATTCGATGCGAACAGTGTCGGACTCAGCGTCGTAGCAGGCGGCGCTCGCACACCAGGCCGTACCCTCGACGCCGAGGACGCGCATCTACTCCCACTCGGTGTAGGAGCACTTCCCGCAGTGTTTGCGGTCGCCGTACTCGCCGAGGAACGTGTCGCCACAGCGCGGGCAGTGCTCCCTGGTCGGCTGACCGTCGTCGTCGTAGTACTCGTAGCGCGCCATCTATGCCTCCTCCGCCTCCTCGGACCCCTCGTCGGCGATGATCTTGTTTCGCTCGAGCATGTGCTCCTGTTCGACGTCGCGGGCGCGCTCGGCCGTGTCGTAGACCTTCGCGTGGCCGACCGTCTTTCGCATGCCGAACTTCGTGTCGAGTTTGCGGATGACGACCTCGTCGGCGTCCTTGTTCAGCATCGCCGCGAGACTGTCGCGAACCGACAGTCGAGACGGCGTCGCCTCGTCGTGAACCATCTCGAACTTCACGTCCGTACGGTGCAACATGGGGTTCTCGTCTTCCGAGAGGATGTCGATGTCCATGGTATCCAGTTACCTAAACTACCCCTCGAAGCGGGTAAAAGGATTTCGAAGTGGGGGATTAGCACGAACGAGGCCAGGACGGCGTCAGCAGAACGAGAGGGCACGGTCGACGTCGCCGTCCATCCGTTCGACGAGGGCGCGCATCCGGGCCCTGCTCTCGGGGGTGACCCGGACGTGGACCATCCCCTCACCTGGCTGACCGTAGACGACGCTCGCACCGTCGGGCGCGAGCAACACGGCCGGCAGGGTTGCGAGGTCCTCCTCGCCCTCGACGAAGATGGTCGTCGCCGTCCCGTCGGCGAGCGAGTCGCGGATCGCGACGACGAGTTCCTCGGTCACGGTCCCGGCGGGATTGGACACGGTCAGGTCCGGGTTCACGACCGCATCGCGCACCGCCTCGTCGACGGGGGCGCGCTTCGTCCGCTCGTCGACGAGGGCGACGTCAGGCTGTCGACCGGCCTCGACGAGGTGGTAGGTGACGATGTCGCCGACGGTCACGAGGGGGCCGGTCACCGACGCGAGGAGCACGTCCGCGTCGGTCTCGACCGGGCCCAGCGGCTCCTTGAACGCGGACCGGAGCTCGGTCGGGAGCGTGAGCAGGACGGTCCCGTCGTGTGCGTCCTCGCTCACGTCAGCGGACCTTCAGCGCGTACTTGCCGGGCTCCGTGACCTCCATCTCGGTCGCGATGTCGGACTTCTCGGGGTGGGCGATGATGACGTAGCCCGCCCAGTCCTCCGTGAGCGAACTGGAGCCACAGGCCTCGCACGTGTTGTTGTCGGGGTCGTTCACCCGGTGGCACTCGCGACAGACGAGTCGGTTCTGCGCCATCTAATCACCCGCCTGCGCCTGGCGCTTCTGTCTGTCCTCTTCGAGCCACCCGTGCTTGCCGAGTCCAGGCTGTTTCGCCGTCAGCCCGATCTTCGAGTCCCGGGGGTTGCGCTCGTCGATGCTCTTGGTGACGATGCGCGCCCGGACGGCGTCGTCGACGCCGAGCGTGCGGTTGGACTCGTTCGAGGCGAGTTGCTGATTCTCCCCGTCGAAGGCGAGGTACTCGTCCGATATCTGGGAGACGTGGAGCAGACCGTCGACCGGGCCGATGCCGACGAACGCACCGAACTCCACGACCTCGACGACGGTCCCGTCGACGACCTCCTGCATCTGCGGGTCGAACGTGACCGCGTCGAAGTCCGCCTCGTAGTAGACCCCCGGTCGGTTCGGGAGGACCGTCCCTTCACCGATGTCGTGGACCTTCGTCACGGAGACGACGCTCCCGACGTCCTCGTCCATGCGACCTTCGAGTTTGTCCTGCAGCAGTTTCTTCACGAGGTCCGGGCTGACGTCCCCGAGTTCCTCCGGCGGCACCTCGACCGTGTCCTTGAGCCTGACTCGCTTGTACATCTGTTATGGTTGAGTGATTGCAAGTTTGTTCCTGCCCCGTAAAGCTATTACCGGAACGCCCGCGTCGAGGACGCGGTCACGCAGGGGCAGGTCGTTCGTGACGACGTACTCGACGTGTCCGCCGCGAGCCAGTTCGACGAGTGCGTCGTCGGCGTACGATTCCTCCGTGTCGACGAGGAGACAGCGTTCGGTCACCAGGTCGTGGCCGACGGTCGCCGCCGTGCCCTCCCGTCCGCCCTTCTCCGAGATGCGTCGCAGTTCCTCGGCGACGGCCTGCGGGGCGACGGGTTCGACGCCCTCGACCAGCCTGTCGAGTTCGTCGAACAGGCGGACGTCGAGTTCGACGGGCATCATGAGCGCGCTCGTATCGAGGGCGACCCGGGTCGACATCTGTCTCGTTATTCCTGGAGCGTCCCGACGCCGATGAGCCGCCAGCGTGCGCCGACGCGGCGGTTGATCGCTATCTTGGCTCCGACGGGTGCACAGACCGGGCGCTTGAGGTTGACCTCGCACTCGCCGTCGCGGGCGGACGTGACCGCGCCGACGGTGGTCGCGGTGCCGACCGTGAGCATCAGCGGTTCGCCGGTGTTTATGTTCTCGACCTCGCCCATGTCCTCGCCGACGACGCGGTCGAGCAGGTCGACGGACATGGTGAAGGCGTTCCACGTGTTCGGGAGGGTCCCCGGCGGGCCGGCTATCTGGCCGGCGAGCGCGTCGCCCTTCGTGTACGACGGGTCGAGTCCGGTCCCGACGCCGAGCAGGCCGCCCGGGGAGACCTCGTCGACCGACTGGCCGCCGGCCTGGAGCGACCTGATGGTCGTCTCGATGGGCCGGTACTCGGTCTGACCGCCCTCCTCGACCTCACGGCCGGGTTGAATCTCGATGTCGTCGCCCTCGTGAAGTCGGCCGCTGACGAGCGAACCGCCGATGACGCCGCCCTGGAGGTGCTCCCACGTCGTCCCGGGTCGGTTGATGTCGAACGAGCGGGCGACGTGCAGTCGCGCGTCGGCGTCGGGGTCGCGCTCCGGCGTCGGGATGTACTCCTCGATAGCGTCGATGAGCACGTCGATGTTGACGTTCTGTCCCGCGCTGACCGGGATGATGGGCGCGTCCTCGGCGACCGTCCCCTCGACGAAGTCCTTTATCTGCTGGTAGTTCTTCCGGGCCCTGTCGGCGTCGACGAGGTCTATCTTGTTCTGTGCGATGACGATGTTGTCGATGCCGATGATGTCGAGCGCCATCAGGTGCTCCTCGGTCTGGGCCTGCGGGACGTCCTCTGTGGCCGAAACCACGAGGACGGCACCGTCCATGATGGCCGCACCGGAGAGCATCGTCGCCATGAGCGTCTCGTGACCGGGGGCGTCGACGAACGAGACGGTGCGGACTACCTCCGTCTCGACGCCGTGTTCGCCACAGGTTTCCTCGACGGTGAACGCCTCGGGTTCGTCGCACTCGGGACAGCGCCTGAACGTCGCGTCGGCGTAGCCGAGTCGGATGGAGATGCCGCGTTTCATCTCCTCGGAGTGCTGGTCGGTCCACTCACCGCTGAGCGCCTGCACGAGTGTCGTCTTCCCGTGGTCGACGTGGCCGACGAGTCCGATGTTCACCTCCGGTTGTTGGTGGTTTCCTGCCATATCGAGAGTAATCTTGGCTACGACTACCCCTGTGCGATTGATAAACCCACCGTTTCGGGCCACGGCCGTCGGCGCCTATACCGGCCCCGGCGGCCAGAGAACGCCGATTCCGAGTGTCGTTACGACCGCCAGCAGTAGCTGCAGGGGTGCACCGACCCGGACGTAGTCAGTGAACCGGTAGCCGCCCGGGCCGTACACCATCAGGTTCGTCTGGTAGCCGATAGGCGTCATGAACGCCGTCGACCCGGCGAACGTCACCGCCAGCACGAACGAGAAGGGGTCAGCCCCCAGCTGGGTCGCCGCGTTGGCCGCCACGGGGACGAGCAGCGCGACGCTCGCGACGGGCGTGATGACGTTCGCGAGCAGTCCCGTCAGCAGGTAGAACATGCCCACGACGAGGAGCAACGAGGCGTCTCCCGCAGACAGCACGAGCTGGTCGGCGAGATAGCCCGCCGCTCCCGTCTCGCGGAGCGCCGTCGACAGCGGCAGGATACCCGCCAGGAGGAAGACGACGTTCCACGAGACGGCGTCGTAGGCGTCGTCGATGTCGAGACAGCCCGTCACGACCATCGCGACGACGCCACCCAGCGCCGTCACGACGATGGGGTAGGGACCGAACGCAGCGAGTCCGATGACCGCCAGCATGATTCCGACCGCGACCGGCGTCTTCGGCGACAGCGGCGGCTTCTCGGCGCGCCCGTGGACCGGGCCGCGCGTGACGAGGACGTCGTCGTCGTCGCCGAGCAGTTCCGCCGCCGTCGTCGTCGTGTAGAGCAACAGCGAGTCGCCTGCGGCCAGTTCGACCTCGCCGAGGCGGTCGTGTATCACCTCGTTCCCCCGGCGAATCGCCATGACGGTCGAGCCGTAGCGCTCCCGGAACCGGAGGTCGCGGAGGGTCCGTTCGGCGAGGTCCGACTCCGGCACGATGGCTATCTCGACGAGTTCGCCGCGGATCCACGGCGCGCTGAGGCTGTCGCCGGTGACCTCCTCCCGGGATAACTGCCGGAGATCGTACGCCTCGGCGAACCGGTTCACGTCCTGCAGGGTCGCACGGACGGTCAACACGTCGCCGGCCGCGATGTCCCGGTCGGTCGACGGTGCGATGAACACCTCGTCGTCCCGGACGAGCTGGAGCACGTCCAGGTCCAGGTCCATCGACCCGAAGGCGTCGGCGACGCGCTGGCCGACCAGGGCCGACGACTCGCGGACCCGCACCTGGGCGAGGTAGTCGCTGACCTCGTAGGTGTCCGTGACGTCGAGCGTCGGGGGGACCCGTTCTGGAATGAGTCGAGGGGCGACCGTCAGCAGGTAGAGGCTCCCGACGAGCAGGACGACGACGCCCAGCGGCGTGAGTTCGAACATCTCGATGGCCCCCCGCCCGGGGACGAGGTCCGACGCGACGAGGTCCGACGCGACGATGTTCGTCGCGGTTCCGATGAGCGTCAGCGTCCCGCCGAGCATCGCGGCGTACGAGAGCGGGAGCAGGAACTTCGACGGCGAGAGGTGGCTCTCGTCGGCGAGGTTGCGTATCATCGGGACGAAGACGGCGACGACTGGCGTGTTGTTGACGACGCCGGCGAGCGGACCGGTCGTCCCCACCGTCGCGGCGAGCACGCGATACTCGTCGCCGCCGGTCACGCGTGCGAGGAACGACCCCAGTCGCTCGACGGCGCCGGTCTCCTGGATTCCCTCGCTCAGCATGTACATCGCGATGATAGTCACCGTCGCGGAACTGGCGAAGCCCGAGATGGCCGTCAGCGGGTCGACCGCGGTCCACGGTTCCAGCACGACCAGCGAGACGAGCACCGCCAGCGCCGTCACGTCGGGCGAGAACAGTTCGGCGACGAACGACACCAGGGCGGCCGCAGTGACGGCGAACACCACGACCATCGGCATCGTCAGTTCCGGCGCTGCCATTGGATGACCTTCTCCCGTTGGCCAAAAATAGCTAGTCATCGGCGACCGGTCCTGGAGCGCGGAGACGGACTTTTACTTCCGCACCTCGAACCCCGACCGTGCGCGAATTCGGGTTCGAACAGGTACTCTGTGCGACGCTGGAGCGGGACGGCGACGACGTCCTCGCACGCCAGCTCGGCGGCGGGGTCCACGACGCCCGCCGCGTCCTCGACGTCGTCTGCGTCGAACCGGGCCCGTCGTTCGACGAACGCGCCGCGATCACCGACCGGACCATCCCACACGCCGCCATCGAGAGCGACGTGGGCCGGGGACGGGCGCGGGACTGGCGGCGCGCGGTCGACATGCCGACGGAACGGGCTCGTGGGGTCGTCGAGCGCGCCGTCGACGTCGGCTTCTTCGAGCGCGACCCGGGTGCAGGTCCCGAGCACGTCCGGCGAACCTGTCGCTACCCCTCGGACTGGTTCGACCGTCTCGTCGCCATCGAGAACAAACCGGACCTCGGCGCACCCGGCGACCTGGAGACGCAACTCCGCAAGGACGTCAGGCTTGGACTGGTCGACGAGGTCGTACTGGCCACTGCGAGTTACGTCACCGGGGCACACCTGAACCGCATCCCGGAGCAGGTCGGCGTCTGGGAGTTCGACCCCGAGACGCTGGACCGGACCGTCGTCCGCGACCCGACGCCGCTGCCCGTCGACGAGCCGGGCGTCGAACTCGTCGACGAGCACCCGGGCTGGACGGAGGTCGGCATCGCGACGGCGGGAGCCAAGGCACGCGCCCGGCGTCGCCTGGCCGAGCGCGCCTACGGCAAGGGCTGGCGGGTGTGTGAGTTCCCCGGCTGTGCGAGGGTACGCAACGAATCCGTCGCCGGTGGGCGTGGCGTCCCCCACTGCGAGTGGAAGGGTCGGGTCGTCGACCCGGGGAACGAGTGCGGGCCGGAGTGTCCCGGCTTCCGGTCCGCGGAGCCACCGTCGGTCGACGTGGCGGGTGAACGCGACCGACGGACTGCGTGGGTCCAGGACCCGGACGGACGGGCGCGACGGCAGGCCGGACTCGACCGGTTCTCGTGACCGGTCCGGTCGAGACGAAGCGAACAGACGGCACGCGACTGGCGCGGACGGGTGTGCCGTGCGACTGCTGGCCCGCCCGCGACGACTCGTCAGGGCACGCCGCCGTTGTGGCTGCTTCGCATTTCAACGTCCGCCCGCGGGTAGTGTAACTTCCGATACAAAAACCCGTTTCAGTGAACACTTTACTCGGTCGCCGTCGAAACCCGACGTATGAGCAGAGCGGACATCAACGAGTGCGAGGCGTGCGTCTCACCGGCAGAGGCGTTCTCGGTCGTGGGCAACGAGACGCGACTCTCCATCCTGGAGGCGCTCTGGCGTGCCGAAGAGCGACCCGTCAGGTTCTCCGAACTCAGAGAGACCGTCGGGATGCGCGACAGCGCCCAGTTCAACTACCACCTGCAACAGCTCACCGACCAGTTCGTCGTGAACACCGACGGGGGGTACGATCTCCGCTACGCCGGCAAGAAGGTCGTCCGGGCGGTCATCGCCGGCGAGTTCAACCAGAATCCGAAGTGGGGGCCTCACGAGATCGACGGCGACTGCGTCTCCTGTGGTGCCGCACTCGTCGCGACGTACGCGGACGAGACCATCACCATCGACTGCACCGACTGTGGCCACCCCCACGGCGAGTACCCCTTCCCGCCGGGCGGTCTGACCGACCGCGACCGCGAGGAGGTCATGCAGGCGTTCGACCAGCGAGTCAGGCACCTGCACTGTCTGGCGGCCGACGGCGTCTGCCCCGAGTGCAGCGGGAAGATGACAAGCCACGTCGGGCACGACGACGACTGCTGTATCGGTTCGGACCTCCGTATCGAACACGTCTGCCAGCAGTGCGGCCACTCGCTCTGCTCGGCCATCGGCCTCGTCCTGCTGGACCAGTCCGACGTGGTCCACTTCCATCGCGACCACGACGTCGACCTGAACTCCCGACCCTACTGGACGCTCCCGTGGTGCGTCTCCGACCACCAGACCACGGTCCACTCGGTCGAACCGCTCGACGTGACCGTCGCCATCGGACTGGGTGGCGAGGAACTCCGGGTCACCATCGACGACGACCTGCAGGTCGAGGACGTCGACCGACGGAACCCCGTCCCTGCCGACGACTGAGACCGCCCGCCGTTCGCCCTTCGTCGTCGCCGGGCACCCCACCACTATCCCTGCTGGCGACCCGTCCTCCCCGGATTCACGTCACGCCGACAGGTGAAGCGAATTTCAGTACGGCGAGCTACAGAAATGTTCTTCAGATTATACTTATTGCCGAACGGGTCCTACACTCGAACGAGAACCGATGCATACGACCAACCCACTCGGACGGCCGAACCGGCCGTCGAACGGACACCTGCTCGGACAGTTCCGGGGCATCGCCCTCGCACTGCTCGCGGTCACCACCGTGGTGCTCGCGGTCGCCACCGCCGTCACCCTCGTCCCCGAACTCACGCTGGCCGCCGGCCTCGCGGTCTGGGCGGCACTCGTGGTCGGCGTGGTCGCGGCCCCGTTCGGCCTCGTCCACGTCGTCGGCGAACTCCTCTGAGAACGCCGTCTTCTTTCCGCCGTCCGTCTCGGTCTACAGTTCGAACGTCTCGCCGTCAACGGCGACGTCGTCGTCGAACGCCTGCTCGACCGGGTAGAAGTGTGCAGCGTGGACGACCCGTGTCCGGTCGGCGTCGAGATCCTCGGCGAGTGCGAGCGCCCCCTCGTAGGTCATGTGCTTCGTGCCGAACGTCCGGTAGACGCCGTCGTCCGTGGCGTGGTCACCTCCCAGGGGGTGGTACTTGCAGAGGTCCGCCGGGACGATGCCGTCGGCGAGCAGGAGGTCCGGGTCACGGAGGACCTCGCGCGCTGGCTTCCCGACGGCGTAGCTCGTATCGCCGGAGAGAGAGAGTTTCGCGCCCGTCTCCGGGTCCACGATGGCCAGTCCGTAACAGACCAGCGGCGGGTGGACGACGGGGACGAGCGTCACTTCGAAGCCACAGGTCTCGAACGGTTCGAACGGCGACTCGGCGTGGACCGTCACCGCGTCGAGGTAGTCGTACTTGCGCGAGACGGTCTCGGCGACGCTCTCGCCGGTCTCGGGGTCCGTCTCGTCCGCCGCGAACACGTCGAGTTCGTCGAGCAACCGGTAGGCGTTGCCGAGGCCGTCGAGGTGGTCGAAGTGGATGTGGGAGACGACCGCTGCGTCCGGGAGCGAGACGTCGTTGTGGAGGAACTGGTAGCGGAGGTCCGGGCTACAGTCGACCAGCAGCGACTCGTCGGTGCGCTCGTTGTAGACGTGGACCGAAAAGCGCGTGCGCTCGACGCCGCGACTCCTGGCCTCCTCGCAGGTGTCGCAGTCGCAACCAGGGGTCGGCGTCCCCGTGGTGTCGCCCGTTCCGAGCAGCGTGACCAGCATCGTCTCCGCGTTGGCGGGCGGGGGCGAAAAAGGGCGCGGGTCGGTGACCGGGACGTCCTGCCGGGTCAGTGGTCGTGGTCGTGGTCGTGGTCGTGCCCGGACCCGTCACCCGCGATGTCGCCGCCGGCGACGAGTGCGTCGTGGTCGCCCTCAATCATGTCCATGTTCTTCAGGTTGTCGCGCTCCTCGAAGTCGGCGACTGCGGCCTCGAGGTCGTCCTGCGTGAGCGTCGTGCGCTCCTCGGTCAGCGCGTCGAGCACGGCCTCGCGCATGACCAGTCGGAGGTCGCTGCCCGTCAGGCCCTCGGTGATGTCCGCGATGGCGACGGGGTCGAACTCGTCGATCTCCATCGCCCGCGTGATGATGCGGAGGATGTCAGCGCGCATCCCGCGGTCGGGCTTGGGGAAGTTGACGATCTCGTCGAAGCGCCGCCAGGCGGCGGCGTCCAGCTGGTCGGGGTGGTTGGTCGCACCGATGAGCAGCACCTCGTCCTGGATGAGCGAGACGTCGTCGATGCTCTTGAGCAGGGTGTTCACCGCGCGCTTGATGGCGTTGTGCTCGTCGCCGCCGCGGGTCTTGGCGACGAAGTCGAACTCGTCCATGAACAGGATACACGGCGAGAGGCGCTTTGCCACCTCGAAGGTCTTCTCGACGTTCTTCGCCGTCTCGCCGAGGTACTGGCTGGTTATCATCGACAGTTTGACCTCGACGAACGGGAGGTCGAGTTCGTACGCCAGTCCCTTCGCGGCGGAGGTCTTGCCGGTCCCCGGCGGGCCGACGAACAGCAGTTTGCCGATCTCGCGCAGGCCGATCTCGGCGAGGTAGTCGCGGTGCTCGATGGCCTTGACGACCTTCTGGATCTCGTTCTCCTGCTCGTCGGTCAGCACGATATCGTCGAGGGTCTGGTCGATCTCCTCGGGCGCACGGATGTCGACGAGGTCCAGCATCTCCTCGTCCTCCTCGTCCTCGAAGTACTCCTCCAGCAGGGAGTCGATCCAGACGCGGTCGGCCTGGATCGGCCGGTTGCTCTCGCGTGCCTCCTCGTAGGTGACGCCGTCGACCTCGTCCTCGAACTCGAAGGCGAGCGTCGGGTTGCGACGGACCGTCTCCGGGTCGGTGCGTTCGAGGAACCACTGTTCGGCCATCTCCGGCTGGGTGAGCGTCAGTTTCCCGGAGAACTCGTCCCGGTCGGTGAACAGCAGGTCCGAGACGGCTTCCCACGGGTGTTCGATGCCGGTCGCCGCCCGGGTCGTCTTGTTCGTCACCGCTAACGGTCGCTCGACCGTCCCGTCAGTGTAGAATACGCGCCGGAACCGCGGCGGGAGGTCGTTCTCGTCCAGCTCGCGGTTCTCGGTGTAGACGGAGGCGGTCAACAGAAACTCGACGACCGAAAGCGCCGCGTTACTCATTCTCCGAAGGATTATCACCACATCTGCTTAAGACCGTCGGGTCGTCGGTATCGGACGAGACGGCCCGTCCCGGCGTCCGACGCGGTTGACGGCCGGGTCGGCTACGTCGCCGGCGGGCGAACTGCCGGACGTGCCAGGAGCGGCTGGACCGCACCACCCGGCAGCGCGACCCGGTCGGCCAACCACGACGGCGGGCGGAGCACGGTCGAGTCGGGAGCGATGGCCCTCGTCGCGGTGGGACCCGAGACGTCGGTCTCGACGGTCGCGTTCTCGGCCGGTCCGTCCAGGTCGTTCGACGCCGACAGGGCGGACTCGTCGATGTATATCATGAACGGCGTCCCCGGGCCGAGTTCCTCGTCGGTCCGGTTCTCCGTGAGGAAGCGCTGGAACTCCCGGGCCTCGTAGCCGTGGTCGAGCATCCAGCCGTGAATCTCCTCGGCGTCGTCCCCGTTGCTCCCGTTGCCCACTGCGAAGACGACCGACGGGCGCGTCTCGTTGAGTTGCGTGAGCGAGAGCGTCGAGTCGGTGACGAACGTCTGGCCGTCCGTCTGTCTCGCACGGTACTCGTACGTCTCGATGTACCACATCAGCGTCCGGCGGTCGTAGTACCCGCCCCCTGGCGCTATCTGGTCGTTGTCCGACTCGTTCGTGACGTAGTACTCGTTCCCGTAGAACATCACGTCGACGTGGTCTGGACCACCCCGTTCTCGCCCGATGCGTTCGACGTCGGCCAGCGTGTCCTTGAGGTCGGTGCTGGAGGACTGTGCGTACTGGATGACCTCGTTGCCGGGGTCCTGGTAGTCGACGTACACCATCGTCACCGCCGTCGCCGCGACGTTCCCGAACACGAGCAGGAGGACGAGTACCGTCAGGCCGACCCCGACGGCGTCCTCGTCCGTGAACGAGTCGAGTCCCCACCGGAAGACGATGGCGAGTCCGACGGCGGCCGGAATCGCCAGCGGGACGATGGAGTGGGCCGTCGCCCACCCGGCGCGGATGTCGGTCGCGATCGGGTAGCCGAGGACGCTGACGAACCCCCAGTACGACGCCAGTGCGACGAGGTCCCGCGGCCCGTCCTCGCTGTAGCGGTCGACGACGAACCCGACGACGGCGAACACACAGAGGACGAGTGCTGCTGCCCCGAGTACGTCGACGTAGTGCTCGAAGAACAGCAGGAACGAGTGGTCCTGGTGGCCCCCGCCGGCCCACACGTTCGTGAACTGCGTCCACGACCCGACGATGGCCTCGTGGACGACCGTGAAGAACATCTCCGGGTCGCCCGACGCGAGCTGGTCGAGCGAGTTCCAGAGGCCGATTCCCTCGCCGGCCTGCTCGGGACCGGGGAAGCCCGCGACCCTGTCTGCGTTGCCCGGCGGGTTGTCCGTGAACCCCCCGCCCCGTGGCGCGTAGAACAGCACGATGATGGCGAAGAACTCGACGACGAGCGCGAGCGCGAACGCGACCGATTTCCAGCGGGACTGCCACCAGTCGACGTGACGGTCGACGAGTTCGTCGCCCCGGGCGTCCATCGCGGCTGCAGCGGTTCCCTCGAGGTCGAACGGCACCAGCCAGTCGAGGTAGGCCACGAAGGTGCCCCACACGGTCGCGTCGTCCCGGACCGGCGCGCGGAACAGTCGGTGGTCGAGCAGGAGCGCGGCCGCCCCGAGCCAGCAGATGGGGTACAGCAGGGCGTTCTCCTTGGTCGTCATCGCCAGTGCGAACGTCGCGACGCCGGCGACGAGGTATCGCCGCTGGCGTTCGTCGTAGTACCGCAGGAAGAATCCGAGCGTGAACACGACGAACACGACCAGCGGGACGTCCTCGCGCATGAAGCGCGAGTAGTAGAGCAACACCGGGTTGAACGCCAGGAACAGGCCGAACGCGACGAGTTCGGTGTCCCGCAGGTGCTTCCGGTAGAGCCACGCCGCGAGCGGCATCGACGCGCCGAGCAGGGCGACGGCGACCCGCGACGTGAAGTCCGACGGTCCGAAGAACTGGAAGACGAACTTGTTCACGTGAAAGAGGAACGGCCCGTGGACTATGGGCCGGTACTCCCAGACGCCGGTCTCGAGGTAGCGGATTATCCAGTAGCCGACGCGGCCCTCGTCCTGGTGTGCGACGCGCTGGCCGAGCCAGACGAGTCGGGCGACCAGTCCGACGACGGTGATGAGGACCAGTGCACCCAGCGTGCGGTCGCTCGATGGCCACGGATAGCTGTCGGCGGCGTCGTCACTGTCGGCGTCGGTCACCGCCCGCTCGTCGCTCCAGTCGTCCTCGACGTCGTCTCCGGCAGTGCTCGCGCCGTCCGACACGGAGTCCTCGGGCCACGGCTCGTCGGTCGGCGGTGGCGAGTCGTCCGTCACCCCGGAGAACGACGACCCGTCGTCGGCCGGGGCGGCGCCGGTCGACTCGGTGGAGGGCTTCGATGGGTCGTCGGTCATTACTCGCTCTCAACGAGAGCGCGCCTAAACCCTTTTTGGGTTCCGTCGGGGCCCTGTCAGCCGATGCGAGCGTGACGGCGTCGACCGCCGGTGGTGACCACCGACCGCGAGACGTCCGAATAAACTCCACGCCCGATTACTGCCCGTTCAGCCGTGATTTAAGGGGGTCGCCACCCGAGGGGGAACCATGGCAGCACACACGCCCGTCATCGCGGCAGCGTACCGGACACCCCAGGGTCGCCAGGGAGGCGTCTACGAGAACACCCGCGGCGAGGACCTCTCGATTGCGCTCATCGACGAGATACTCGCCGAGAACGGCCTCTCCGGCGAGGACGTCGACGACCTCATGTGGGGCTGTGCCCAGCAGCGCGGCGAGCAGGACAACAACGTCGCCCGCATCATCGCGCTCATGTCCGAACTCGGCGAGAGCGTTCCCGCGACGACCATCAACCGCTGGTGTGCGTCCTCCATGCAGGCCGTCATCTCTGCCTCCGACGCCATCGCCGCCGGCAACCGCGACTGCATCATCGCGGGTGGATTCGAGCACATGACACGCGTGCCGATGGGCGGCGGGATGGAGAGCCGGAACTTCCACCCCGCGTTCCAGGAGCTGTACAACATGGTCGAACTCCAGATGGGCATGACCGCCGAGAAGGTCGCCGAGGAGTACGACATCTCCCGCGAGGCACAGGACCGCTACGCCGCCCAGAGCCACCAGCGCGCCCACGAGGCGACCGAGGAGGGTCGCTTCGACGACGAGATAGTCCCCATCGAGGCCGAGGTCACCGTCGAGGAGGACGAGGACGGCGACCCCGTCGAGACCGAGACCCGGACCATCACGGAGGACGAGGGCATCCGGCCCGGCACCGACTTCGAGACGCTCCAGAGCCTCCCGCCCGCGTTCATGCAGGACGTCACCGCCGGGAACTCCTCCCAGATATCCGACGGCGCGGCCGCGACGCTCGTCACCTCGAAGGAGTTCGCCGAGGAGCACGACCTCGAGATTCTCGCCGAGGTCGGCACGAACAACGTCGCCGGCGTCGACCCGACCGTCATGGGCATCGGCCCGGTCCCGGCGACCCGCGGCCTCCTCGAACGCAACGGCCGCGACATCGAGGACTACGACCTCGTCGAACTCAACGAGGCGTTCGCCTCCCAGACCGTCTACGCCCGCGACGAACTCGGCATCGACAACGACAGCTTCAACGTCAACGGCGGCGCCATCGCCATCGGGCACCCCCTCGGAGCCTCCGGCGCACGCCTGCCGGTGACGCTCATCCACGAGCTCCGAAAGCGCGGCGGCGGTCTCGGACTCGCGACGCTCTGCGTCGGCTTCGGGCAAGGTGCCGCCATCGAGTTCGAGGTCGAAGGCGAGTAGACCCCGCGTCGGTCACTTTTTGGCCCAGCTTTTGCGACCGAGCGCAGCGAGGGAGACAAAAGGTGGTCGCGCCAGGGTGCCGCCATCGAGTTCGAGGTCGAAGGCGAGTTCGAGGTCGAAGGCGAGTTCGAGGTCGAAGGCGAGTAGACCCCGCGTCGGTCACTTTTGAAAGCAGACAACGACTGCACGGCGACTCGAAGGACCACCGAATCACCGACCCCAGATTACCCACCGGTGGCGTGCGCTTGCGTGACCGCGAACGCGCGAGCGTGAGCGTGAGCGTGAGCGTGTCGCGCAGGCACCGCGCGAGGGACGAGCATCGCAGGCGAACGAAGTGAGCCGAGACGCGCAGTCGGTTGGGGAGGGTGTGGTGCGGTCGTGTGTCGTCGGCGCGAGTGACCCGTTCGAACGACCGACGAACCCCCAACGACCGACGAACCGACGGTAGTGACCGTCGCGGTGACGGCCTACGGACGACGTGCCGGTACGGAACCAGTCACCGTGGCTTGATGTCCGTCCGGGTCGAACACTCCGGATATGACCGACGCGGCCATCGTCACCGAGGACCTCACCAAGACGTACGACGAGACCACAGCGGTCGAAGCCCTCGACCTCAGAATCGAGTCGGGGGCGGTGTTCGGCTTCCTCGGACCCAACGGCGCCGGCAAGACGACGACGATGCGCATCCTGACCACGCTCACGCGGCCGACGTCGGGGACGGCCCTCGTCGCGGGCGAGTCCATCACCGACCGCGAGTCGGTGACGCCACACATCGGCTACCTGCCCGAGAACCCGCCGCTGTACGAGGAGTTGACGGGTCGCGAGCAACTGGAGTACGTCGCCGGCCTGCGGGACATCCCCGACGAGGCGGCCGGGGACCGCATCGAGTCGCTGCTGGCGCGGTTCGACCTGCTGGACGACGCCGACAAGCGCATCGAGGCCTACTCGAAGGGGATGCGCCAGAAGACCGGCGTCATCCAGGCGGTGTTGCACGAACCGGACGTGGTGTTCCTCGACGAACCGACGTCGGGACTCGACCCCCGGGCGGCACGGACGATGCGCGACACCATCGCCGACCTCGCCGACCGGGAGATGACCGTCTTCCTCTCGACGCACATCCTGCCCGTCGTCGACGAACTCGCCGACCGCGTCGGCGTGCTCCACGAGGGGCGACTCGTCGCAGAGGGCTCGCCCGAGGAACTGAAACGCCGCGCAGAGACGGGCGAGGCCCGCAGCCTGGAGGACGCCTTCCTCGCCGTGACGACCGAGGACGTGGGCGAGGCACCGCCGGAGTCGGCAGCCGAATGACGGAGCGGCAGCGTAACGGGCGGTTTCATCTCGGCCGCCCGTGAACCGAATCGACGATGGCAGACCACGCCCGCATCGAGTTCTCGCTGCCGAGTCGTGACACAGAAGAGCGGTTCGTCCGTGAGTACGCCGTCGACACCGTCGAACGGCTGCACGACGACCCCGCGTGCGAGAAGTTCGTCTACATCCGGGCGGGCGAGGCGGACCAGTTCGACGGCGGAGGCATCGTCGTCGATATCCACGGGGACGCCGAGACGGTCGTCGACGGCGAGCGCGAACGGTGGGACGCGCTCGTCGAGGACGGCCTCGTCACCGACTGGGAGCACGCAGACGTGGCGCTCGTGGAGCGTCTGACCGACTACTACGGCGCGGACGGCGCCGAACTCGCCGAGCACCTGCGCTACGTAGCCACGCGGATGTCCACCGCCGCCGTCGAGGAACTGGACGGGCAGGTCGCCCCGGAGGACGCCTATCCCGACGAGGGCGAGGGGCCGGTCGGCTGGTGGAACGTCCTCCACATCCTCTCGAACCAGCAGGGGTACACCGGCGAGGAGGAACTCGACTCGGTGATGCGCATCGTCGAGAACGGATTGGTCAACTACGCCGCAGCCCACGGCGAGGCCGCCGCGAACGAGAAGGTTGACGAGCTGATCGCGGACCTCGAAGCGACCCGCGAGGAGCTATCGGCGTACGTCGATTACGACGAAGACGAGGAGGTAGCGCAGGGGAGCGAGTGACCGAGGACGAGGCCGACGCTCACAGCTCGACCCGCGAGCAGATGTGCGTCTCGTCGCCGTTCGATTCGAGGTGTGCGATGTCCTCGATTCGCATCTCCCAGTCGAACTCCCGGCCGGAGAGGTAACTGACCACCTCGCCGACGAGGTCGCTGTCGAGGCTGTAGTACGCCAGCGTGATGTGTGGGAACCACCGGTCGGGATGGTAGTAGTGGTCGGCGTGGTCGGCGAAGTCGGTGAGCCGAGACCAGAGGCTGTCGTGCAGGTCGGCCAGGGCCGGCGAGCGTGCCACCGGCAGGTAGATCACCGGTGCGGCGGTGAACACGCCCAGTCCGCCGGTCCGGACGGTGAAGGGGTCCACCTCGGGGCGAACCGAGTGCAGGCGCGACCCGACCGTCGCCGCGTCGTAGGAGTCGGCGACGTGGTAGGAGATGTGCGGCGGCGGGAGTTCGGCGGCCGGGTCGATGCCGAACTCGTCGTCGAGGTCGTCCCAGAGGTCGAGCACTCGCTGGTGGTGGTCGTCGGGTAGCGTGGAGATGACGGCAGAGTTCATCGGAATGGCCGGAGTGTGGCGGACCGCCCGGTCCAACACTCGCCTCCCATCGCGTCAGACATGTGTCGCACGGTTCGAGAGTCTCCCGCTTAAACATTGTTGACGAATCGGACTGTCTCTGCCAGAGAGACCACGCCGTCTCCGGCTTCGTAACTCGTCCTGCTCGCTCTACACGCGAATCCCCGGCCTCAGCGAAGCGCCTCCGGCGGCGCCGGGAGCGACCCGATGTCCTCGGGGTCGTGGTGGACGTACACGTCGGCGTCGGTCCGGGCGGCGCGACGCTTGATGGCCTGGATGGACTCGACCGAGTCTTCCAGCGAGTGGGCGAAGGACGCCGCCAGTTCCTGCTCGTAGCCGACCCGGTGGTTCGCGGCGTCGACGGCGAGGACGACCGTGCCAGCCTCCGGGAGTTCGACCTGCAGCGACTGGTGACCGGGCGAGTGCCCCGGCGTCGGGAAGGCGACGACGCTCCCGTCGCCGAACACGTCGTACTCGCCGCCGACCGGCGTCACGACGTAGTCCATCCGACGAAGGTGGTGGAAGTCGCCGGTGACGTAGAACAGACGCTGGACGCCGTCGGGGTAGAACGCGTAGCGCAACTCCGTCTTCTGGACGACGAACTCGGCGTCGGGGAACAGGTCGAGGTTCCCCGCGTGGTCGGTGTGCAGGTGACTCAACACGACGACGTCGACGTCGTCGGGTTCGTAGCCGACCGAGTCAAGCAGCGCCTCGAGGTGCTGGTCGTCGTCCTGCTCCAGCGTCTCCAGCAGGGGTTCCATGTGCGCCGCGCCGGCCGGCCCGTACGACGCCGGGTCGGCGACGAGGTCGGGACTGACGCCGGTGTCCAGCAGGACGGTCCCCTCCGGGTGTTCTATCAGGTACACCGGACAGGTGCCGCGATACGGTTCGCCGGGATTCTGCATCTGGACGGCCGCGGAGAAGTCGAACGTCCAGTGCGCCGTGTTCAACGTGTAGAGTGCCGTCGCAGACATGTCGACATCCTTCGAACCGGACCGGGATAAAAGCGACCGGGTCAGTCCTTGGGGTGACAGAATTCCATCGCGTCGCGGACGCTGTCACGTTCGCCCAGCAGGGTGAGGCTGTCGCCCTCCTGCAGCGTGAAGTCGGCGCCGGGGACCTGGGTCTTCCCGTCGCGGGAGACGAGGGCGACGAGACAGCCCTCGGGGAGTTCCGGGCCGATCTCCTGGAGCGTCCGGCCGATGAGTTCCGACGAGGTCACCTCTATCTCCTGGATGTCCCCGGCCTCGCCGAAGTGAGTTATCCAGTTCGACAGCGCGGGCCGTTCTATCTCGTTGTCGATGGCCCACGCCGTCGCCATCGCGGACGAGATGGTTCGGACGCCGAGGTCCTCGAACGCCGCCACGTTGTCGGGGTTGTTCGCCCGGGCGATGACCGACTCGACCTCGAACTTGCTTGATGCGAGCTGTGCTGCGAGGAGGTTCGCGTCGTCGTCACCGGTCGCCGCGACGACTATCTTGGCGTTGTCGGCCCCGGCGGCCCGCAACACCTCGGTGTCGGTCCCGTCGCCCTTGTGGACGGTGAAGCCCGCGTCGCGGGCGACCTCGACGATTTCGTCGTCCTTCTCGATGATGACGACGTTCTCTCCTCGGCCTGTGAGGCGTTCGGCGAGCGACCGGCCCACCTTCCCGCCTCCGATGATGAGTACGCGCATTGGGATTACGTCTAGTGCTTCCGCGATCTGTCTGGCGAGTCCTGCTTCGAGGACGACGGTGACGAGGATGACGAGGAACACGGTCCCGACGAGGATGCCGGCACCCTCGGGGTTGGCCGGCAGCGTTTCCGTGTTCTGCAGTTCGAGCGCGAACAGCGTCGCCACCGACGCCGGGATGATGCCCCGCGGGCCGACGAGGCTGATGAACCAGCGCTCGTTCGTCGTGAACCGGTCACCCGTCGTGCTGACGAACACGAGCAGTGGCCGGAGGACGAGGGTGATGACCACCACGAGTGCGATCCCCTGCCAGCCGAGTTCGTACAGGCTCTGGAACTCCAGCAGCGCCGCCAGCGCGATGAACACGAACGAGAGGACGACGAGCGTCACGTCGCCCTTGAATTCCTCTATCTGCTCCTCGTAGGGCAGGTCCGCGTTCCCGAGGACGATGCCGGCCGTCGCGACGGCGGCGACGCCCGCCTCGGAGAATATCTCGTTCGCCGTGGCGAAGGCGACGACGGCGCCCGCGAGCGTTAGCAGGCGGGCGTTCTGGGGGGCGTTGTCCGGCGAGAGGTCGACGTGGCGCAGGACGTACCAGACGACGCCCGCGACGGCGAGTCCGATGAGCAACCCGGTCCCGAGTCGCTCGGCGAAGCGCTGGATGTACAGTTCGGGGCTCGACTCGGGGACCGCGAGCACCTCGAAGATGACGACGGCGAGGATGGCCGCCGTCACGTCGTTGACGATGCCCTCGGTCTCCAGCGCCGCCTCGACGCGGTCACGGACCGCGACGACTTCGAGGATGGGCGTGATGACCGTCGGCCCGGTCGCGATGAGCAACGCGCCGACGAGGCCGGCGATGCCCCACTCGACGTCAAGCAGGTAGTGGACGGCCACCGTCGTGCCGACGAACGATATCGCCGCCCCGACCGTGACGAGTCGAATCGTCGCCGAGGGTGCCTCCCTGAGTTTGGCGATCTTCAGGTGGAAGGCCCCCTCGAAGACGATGATGGCGACGGAGAGGCCGACGATGGTCGACAGCGCGCCGCCGAACGTGTCCTGGGTCACGATGGGGTCGATGAAACCGAACCAGGAACCGATGCCCTCCGGTCCGACGAGGATGCCAGCGATGATGAGAAAGAGCACGCTGGGCGTCCGGTACCGGTCGCCGAGAACCTGGGCGACGACGCCGAGGGCGATGATGAGCGCGACGACGAGCGCGAGGTCGCTCGAACTCTCGGCCGCGAGTACGAGGTCGGCGAACGCACCGGTCACGAGGAGACACCCATGTACCCGGGACGAGGGACGCGTCCTGTATAAACGACCCGTTTGCGGCCAGCCAATCGACCACTATCGACGGTGTAGAATTGCAGAATCTGCAGGAAGGGAATCTGGAACGACGGGAACGTGGACAAAGTCGCCAGAAACGTGGGTGAAACTCGAGAAACCGGCGTGTCGAGGGGCGTCACGTCGACGGGCGCACACCTGACCCGCCCGTCAGTCGTCGGCCTCGGCCGGTTCGGTGCGCTCGGCGTCGCCGTATATGTCCGCGACCAGGTCGTCGTAGCGCGACTTGATGTTCCGGCGCTTCTTCTTCATCGTCGGCGTGACCAGGTCGTTCTCCTCGGTGAACTCCTCGGGCACCAGTCGGAACTGCTTGATCCGTTCGTGCTTCTCGAACCGTTCGTTGACGGACTCCACCTCGTTCTCGATGGCGTCGACGACGCGCGGGTGGCGACAGAGTTCCTCGTCGTCGTCCGGCAGGTCGATGTCGGCGTCCTCGGCGTCGCTCCGGATGACGTCGAACGCGGGGACGATCAGCGCCGAGATGAACTTCTCCCCGTCGCCCATCACCATCACCTGCTCGATGGCGCGACTGGAGACGAACGCGTCCTCGATGGGTGCCGGCGCGACGTTCTTCCCCGTCGAGAGCACCAGTATCTGCTTGGCGCGCTCGCGGAACATCAGGTAGTCGTCGGGTCGCTTCTGGACGACGTCGCCGGTCCGGAAGTAGCCGTCGTCCGTGAACGACTCCTCGGTCGCCTCGGGCTTGTTCCAGTAACCGTCGGTCACGTTCGGACCCTTGATGAGCAACTCGCCGAGTCTCCCGATGGCGTCCGTCGCCTGGCCCTCGGGGACGACCGAACTGTCTATCTTGATGTCCATGTCGTGGTAGGTCGGCCCGATGGTGCCGATCTTCGGCTCCTCGGGCGGGTTGCTCGTGACGACGGGCGACGCCTCGGTCAGCCCGTACCCCTCGTAGATGGGCAGGCCCATCCCGTGGTACAGTGTACACAGCTCCGCCGAGAGCGTCCCGCCGCCGCTGATGAGGACGTCGACGTTCCCACCCAGCGCCTGTCGCACGTCGCTGAAGACGAGTTTGTCCGCCAGCCAGTACCGGAGTCGGAGCCACCCACCCGGCCTGTCCGACCGGTAGTACTCGCGGCTGATGTCGGTCGCCCACTCGAACACCCGCTGCTTGAACGAGGACTCCTCGGCCTGCTCGCGGATGGCATCGTATATCTTCTCGTACACGCGAGGGACGCTCGTCGCCAGGTTCGGTTCGACCTGCTGGAAGTCCTCTTTCAGCGTGTCGACGCTCTCGGCGTAGGCGACGCACCCACCGGCCGCGAAGATGTGGAAGTGCCCGGCAGCACGCTCGAAGACGTGCGCCAGCGGGAGGTACGACACCGTCTGCGTGTCCTGGTCGACGGCCGGGACGTCGCCCGACTTGTCGGGCCGGGGACCGAACCGTCGGTACATCTGGTTGACGTTCGACCGGAAGTTGCGATGCGTGAGGCGGACGCCCTTGGGCTGTCCGGTCGTCCCGGACGTGTACACCAGACTCGCCAGGTCGTCGAGGTCGACCTCGTCCAGCCACGCCTCGAAGTCGTCCCGGTCGAACCGACGCTTGCCCTGCTCGTACACCTCCGCCAGCGTGTAGATGCCGTCCTCGTCGTCGTACTCCGGGGAGAGTTCGTCCATCGAGACGACGAAGCGGATGCTCAGCGCGTCCGACACCTGGAGCACTCGTTCGAGCAACTCCTCGTTCTCGACGACGACGCCCGTCGCCCCGGGGTCGCTGAGCAGGTACTGCACCTGCGCCGGCGAGGACGACTCGTACACCGTCGTCACGACCGCACCGGCCGAGAGCAACCCGAAGTCACACTGTGCCCACTCCATCCGCGTGTCGGCGAACATCCCGACGCGGTCGCCGGCCTGGATGCCGAGCGCGCGAAACCCCGCCGCGATTCCCTCGACGATGTCCTGCATCTCGGCGTACGAGAGCGTCGCGAACTCCCCGTCCGGTGGGGTGTCGATCGCCCCCGTCGACGCGAGCGACCGGTCGTAGATGCCGCCCTTGTACTTCTGTGCCGGTCTGTCACGGTTCCTGTCGGCGCTCTCGTGGAACATCCGCGCCAGGGTGTTCATCCCCGTCACGTCGTTCGAGAACGACCGTTCTGCGTCCCACCACTCCATGTCTGGCGTTCTGCACGCATCGGAAATGATAAAAGGTTATGGTATATGTCAAACCGACACGATTGCCCCGTCGAGCGACTGGACCGCGCGACTGGGCGGCGAGGAACGGGCGAACCGACGCTCGGCCTGCTCAGTCCTCGTAGATGTCCGCGACGAGGTCGGAGTAGCGTTCGAGGATGTTCCGGCGCTTCTTCTTCAGCGTCGGCGTCAACAGGTCGTTCTCCTCGGTGAACTCCTCGGGGAGCAGGCGGAACGCCTTGATGCGTTCGTACGTCTCGAACTCGGGGTTGATGCGGTCGACCTCCTGCTGGACCTGTTCGTGGACGAACTCGTGTTCGCACGCGTCCTCGTCGTCCTCGGGCACCTCGACGCCCTGTTCGGCCGCCACCGCACGGATTCGCTCCAGGTTCGGCACCAGCAGCGCGGAGACGTACTTGTAGTCGTCGCCGACGACCATCCCCTGCTCGACGACCGGCGAGGAGGCGAAGGCGTCCTCGATGGGTGCCGGCGCGACGTTCTTCCCCGTCGAGAGCACCAGTATCTGCTTCGAGCGCTCGCGGAACTCCAGGTAGCCGTCCGGGCGGCGGTGGACGATGTCGCCGGTCCGGAAGTAACCGTCGTCCGTGAAGGCCCGCTCCGTCGCGTCGGGCCGGTCCCAGTACCCCTGGGTAACGTTCGGCCCCTGGACGAGCAGTTCGCCGACCTCGCCCTCGTCGGCGGCGAACGGTGCCTGCTCGACGGCCGACTCGTCGATCCTGACGTCTACCTCGGGCAACGGCAGGCCGATGGTACCGATCTGGGGGTTCTCCGGTGGGTTGACGGAGACGACCGGTGCCGTCTCGGTCAGGCCGTATCCCTCGAGGATGGGCAGGCCCATCCCGTGGTACAGCGCACAGAGTTCCGCCGACAGCGACCCGCCGCCGCTGATGAGGAAGTCGACGTTCCCGCCCAGTGCGTCGCGCACCTTCTGGAACACGAGTCGGTCGGCCACCGCCGCCTTCGCACGCAACGCCACTCCCGGGTCGTCCGTCGTGTGGTAGTCGACGCCGACGTCGGTCGCCCACTCGAAGATGCGCGTCCGGAGGTCCGACGTCTCGGCCTGCTCGCGGATGGCGTCGTATATCTTCTCGTACACGCGGGGGACGCTCGTCGCCGTGTTCGGCCTGACGAGCGAGAAGTCCTCCTCGAGCGTGTCGGGGTTCTCGGCGTACCCCACGCAGGCCCCCGACGCGAACATCTCGAAGTGACCGGCCAACCGCTCGAAGACGTGTGCCAGCGGGAGGTACGACACCGACCGGGTGTCGCTGTCGATCTCCGGAAGGCCGTCCTTGTCGGGGCGGGGGCCGTACCGTCGCCTGACCTGGTTCACGTTCGACCGGAAGTTGCCGTGGGTCAACTGGACGCCCTTGGGTCGGCCGGTCGTTCCGGAGGTGTAGATGAGGCTGGCGAGGTCGTCCCAGCCCTGCTCGTCGACCCACGACTCGTACTCGTCGACGTCGAACACCTCCTCCCCGCGGTCGTGGACCTCGTCGAGCGTGTAGACGTCCTCGCGGTCGTGGTAACCCTCTATCCAGTCCATCACGACGACGAACTCGAGGTCGAGGTCGTCCTCGACCTCGAACACCCGGTTCATCATGTCGGCGTTCTCGACGACGACGCCCGTCGCCCCGGGGTCCTCCAGCAGATAGTGGACCTGCTTCGCCGACGACCCGGAGTAGACCGTCGTGACGACCGCACCTGCAGCCAGCAGGGCGAAGTCACACTGTGCCCACTCCATCCGCGTGTTGGCGAACAGGCCGACGCGGTCGTCCGTCCCCACGCCGAGGTCGCGGAACCCGGCCGCGAGGTTGCGGACGATGCCCTGCATGTCGCGGTAGCTGAGCGCCCGGTACTCCCCTTCCGGGGCCGCCGGCAAGACGGACTCGGTCAGCGCCCGGTCGTAGACGCCACCTTTGAACATCTGTGCGGGTTCGTCGGGATGTCGCTCCGCGCTGTCCTCGAACATTCGGGCGAGGTTCGTCTCTCCGATGACCTCGTCCTCGTACTCCAGCTCTGCATCCTGCCAGTCCATATCACACCCCATAGAGGGAGGGGGAATAAAGTCATCTGAACTCCTTGTACGTTTCTCTCCGACCGCTCGAACGTCACGACCCGCCCCTCAGCCGTCCTGACTGTCGAGGTATCGCAGGACGCCCCGGACGTTCATCGCCGTCTCGCCGTAGGCTTTCTTCTCGCCCCAGACGCCCGCCATGCCCGACCCCGTCGCGAAGTGCTCCACGACGGCCTCGTCGTCGTCCAGTCGCTGCCGAACGTGGGCGACAGCGGCGACCCACGACTCCAGGCGCGCCTCGTACGCCGTCAGCAGGTCGTCCGCCCGCGCGGGCCCGAAGTGCGCGTACAGCAAGGTCGACGGGTCGAACGCCCGGATCGTCTCGACGTCCGCCAGCGCCTGCTCCAGGTCGAACTGCGGCGGCGGCGTCGTCTGTCGGACCTCGCCGCGACTCGGCACGTAGATGCCCGCCGCGTCCGCCGTGAACACGGCGTCGTTCGTCGGGTCGTGGAACACCAGCTGGTGCGGGGCGTGTCCGGGTGTGTGCGCCGCGTGCAGTTCGTGGTCGCCGCAGTCGACGACGTCTCCGGCTTCGAGTTCGCGTATCCGGTCCTCCGGCACCGGTTTCGGCTCGGTGTACCACTCAATCTGGTCGCCCACCGCCGCCTTCGTCCCCTCCCAGAGCCGCGACGGGTCGGCGAGGTGGCGCGCGCCGAGTTCGTGTACCTCCACGGTCGCGTTCTCGCACGCCTCGGCGAGGTAGCCGGCACCCCCGGCGTGGTCGAGATGGACGTGTGTGACCACGATGTGCTCGACGGCGTCGCGCCCGATGCCCAGTTCGTCCAGTGCGTCGAGGAGATACTCGTGGTTCGTCCCGATACCCGTATCGACCAGGGCCACCTCCTCGGCGTCGAGGACGTAGACGGACCCGTACTCGCTGGTGCCGTACATCCCGGTGTCGACGTAGGATAGGTCCGAGCAGTCGCCGGTCGTGACTTCGTAGACGTCGCCTTCACCCATGTATGGTGGCGCGTGGTGCCGGGTGAAAAGTGTGACTCGTCGACCCGGTTTTGCCGACACGTCGACTGCGGCCGGGCGACGTCGTTCGCTGCCCGGCATCCCGACGACGGCTGAGACGACGCACCACACATCCGATACGGTTTTCCCGGCCCCTCTGCAACCAACCTGCAAATGCTCGACCGTCGATACCTCCGGGAGAACCCCGACGAGGTCCGCGAGAGTCTGGCGGACCGCGGCTACGAGGACGTGGACCTCGACCGCGTCCTCGAACTGGACGAACAGTGGCGCGAACACAAGGCAAGGGGCGACGACCTCCGGCACGAACGCAACACGGTCAGCAAGAAGGTCGGCCAGTTGAAACAGGAGGGCGACGACGAGGCGGCCGAGGAGGCCATCGAGCGCTCGCAGGAACTCAAGGCGGAACTCGAGGCGGTCGAGGACCGGACCGCCGACCTAGAACGGGAACTCGAGCAGGCGATGCTCGAACTGCCCCAGATTCCCCACGAGTCGGTCCCCGTCGGGTCCGAGGAGGCCGACAACGTCGAGGAGGAGCGCTGGGGCTTCGACGACCTGCGCGACCTACCCGACGAGGTGACGCCGCACTACGACCTCGGTGAGGACCTCGACATCATCGACGAGGCCCGGGGAGCGAAGACGACCGGTGCCGGCTTCTACTTCCTGAAGGGTGACGGCGCGCGACTCGAGCACGCGCTCATCCAGTTCATGCTGGACGTCCACCGCGAACAGGACTACGTCGACGTCTTCCCGCCGGTCCCGGTCAAGTCGACGTCGATGCAGGGCACCGGCCAGTTGCCGAAGTTCAACGAGGACGCCTACCGCATCGGCGGCGACGAGTTCGAGGACTACGAGGACGACGACCTGTGGCTCTGTCCGACGGCGGAGGTGCCGGTGACGAACATGTACCGCGACGACATCCTCCTCCGGGAGGACCTCCCGCTGAAGCACCAGGCGTACACGCCGAACTTCCGGCGGGAGGCGGGCGAGCACGGGACCGAGACGCGTGGCATCGTCCGCGTCCACCAGTTCAACAAGGTCGAACTCGTCAACTTCGTCGAACCGGCGGAGAGCTACGATCGACTCGAGGCCCTGCTCGACGAGGCCGCAACGGTGCTCGAACGGCTCGAACTCCCCTACCGCGTGCTGAACCTCTGTACCGGCGACCTCGGCTTCGCCGCCGCGAAGACGTACGACCTCGAGGTGTGGGCCCCGGGCACCGAGAGCGAGGACGCACCGGAGGGGCTGGGCGGTCGCTGGCTCGAGGTCTCCAGCGCCTCGAACTTCGAGGACTTCCAGGCCCGCCGGGCGGGCATCCGCTACCGGCCGGAACACCACGAGTCGGCCGAGTACCTCCACACGCTCAACGCGTCGGGGACCGCCGTCGGCCGCGTGATGGTCGCCGTACTCGAGTACTACCAGAACGAGGACGGCACCGTCACGGTCCCACCGGTCCTGCGCCCGTACATGGGCGGCCAGGAGGTCATCGAGGGGCACGAGAAGGTGGGCGAGAGCGCCCTCGGCGAGGGCGAGTAGGTCGGCCGGCCGACGGAACGCTTTTGCGCCCGACGCTCCCAGGACGGAGTATGGTCGGCCCTCCCGCGTTCGTCGGCGGCATCGGCGGTCCAGAGCTCGTCATCATCCTCCTCGTCTTCTCGCTGCCCGTCGCCCTCGTGATGCTGGCAGCTATCGTCCACGCCGCCCGGGGGACGGACGACGAGACGCCGGGTGCGCCGGTCGAACGCGACGAAACCGCGTCGAACGACCGTGCGCTCGAAGAACTCAGAATCGCCTACGCCCGCGGCGACGTGGACGACGAGGAGTACCGGCGACGAAAGCGCGTCCTCGAACGCGACCGCGAGGTCGTCGACCGCGAGGACGCCGAATCCACGGACCGGGCCCGGTAGCGACCCGCACGGGCGCACCGCCGTCGTCCCGCGTCAGCGCGTGTACGTCTCCAGTCGAGCGACGCGACCGTCGGCGGCGAGTTCGAACACGTCGACGAACCGCACGAGGACGTCGTCAGCCTCGCACACACGGCCGCGGACGGCCAGTGGAGACGCACTCGCCGTGCCGGCACCGGTGGGCCCGAACACGTCGTCGACCTCGTGTGTCGTCTCGGGCGACGGGCGGTCCTCGCGCATGAACCGGACGAACGCCGCAGCGCTCTCGAACGTGCGGTCCGGGCGCTCCTGGACGAACGACGGCGAGAGGACCGACTCGAGCGCCTCGTAGTCGTGCTCGTCGAGCGCTCGGTAGTACGTGGCGACCGGGTCGGCGAGGTCCGCGTTGGCCATACCGCCGGTTAGACCTCCGGCCACAGAAACCCGACGGTCGACGGTGGCTGTCAGAACGCGTACCATAACGGGTTTCAGCGAACCTTTACGCGAGTCTGGCCGGAATAGCGGGATATGGGAGTCGAAGACGGATTTCGAAAGCTGCTGCCCCTGGAGGAACTGAAAGCGACGGGGCGCGAGAGCGTCTCCGTCGACGGGCGGCCACTCGCGGTGTTCTACCACGAGGGGGCCGTGCGGGTGGTCGACAACCGCTGTCCCCACATGGGATTTCCCCTCACCGAGGGGACCGTCGACGACGGCGTGCTCACCTGTCACTGGCACCACGCCCGGTTCGAACTCTCCTGTGGCGACACGTTCGACCCGTGGGCCGACGACGTGGCGACGTACCCCGTCGAGGTGCGCGACGGCGACGTCTTCGTGCGACCGACGCCCAGACGCGACGAACCGCCGGCGGACCACTGGGCGAACCGGCTCGAAACCGGCATGGAGGAGAACCTCAGACTCGTCGTCGCCAAGGCCGTCATCGGTCTCCACGACGCCGGTGTCGGCCAGAGCGAGACGCTGGCCCGCGGCGTCACCTTCGGGACGCGCTACCGGGACGCCGGCTGGTCCTCCGGGCTGACAATCCTCGCTGCGATGGCGAACGTGCTCCCCGACCTCGACGACGATGACCGGAAGCGCGCGCTCTACACCGGGCTGCGACACGTCGCCAGCGACTGCGCCGGCCAACCGCCGAACTTCGACCAGCCGTCGTTCGAGACCCGGGAGGTCGACCCCGACCGCCTCGAATCGTGGTTCCGCGAAAACGTCGAGGTGCGCGATAGCGACGGTGCCGAGCGCGTCCTCCGGACCGCCGTCGAGACCTGCGACCGCGAACAGGTCGAACGGATGCTGTACGCGGCCGCGACCGACCACCGGTTCCTCGACGCCGGCCACACGTTCGACTTCGTCAACAAGGCGGTCGAGACGCTCGACCACGTCGGCTGGGACGACGCCGACGACACCCTGGCGAGCCTCGTCGACTCCCTGACCGACGCCGAACGAAGCGAAGAACTCTCCTCGTGGCGGCAACCGGTCGACCTCGCGGCACTCGTCGCCGACGCGATCGACGACATCGAGGCGCTGGTCGACCGCGAGTCGAACGCCGGGCGGGACGGGCGGTGGACCGAACCCGGGTCGTTCCAGTCGCTCCTGCTCTCGGACGACCCCCACGCCATCGTGACGGGCATCCGCGAGGCCGTCGAGGCGGGTGCGACGCCGCGACAACTCGCCGCCGCCGTCGCGACCGCGGCGGCGACCCGGGTCGCCCAGTTCGGAACGGGCAACGAGTTCTCCGACTGGAACACGGTCCACCACACGTTCACCTACGCGAACGCGGTCCACCAGGCGACCCGTCGGGTCGACGACCCCGTCCTCTACCGGGCCGTCCTCGACGGTGCGGCCAACGTCTACCTCGACCGCTTCCTCAACACGCCGCCCGCACCGATTCCCGAACCGGGGGAGACCGACCGCGACCACGAGTCCATCCTGGCCGACCTCGTCGAGACGTTCGACGAAGAGGGCGAGGTGAACGCGGCCGGTCGCCTGGTCGGCGAGTTCCTCGACGCCGACGGCGACCCCGCCGAGTTGAAACGGACCCTCGGACACTGCGTGCTCCGCGAGGACGCTGGCTTCCACACCCTGCAGGCGCTCGAGGCCGGCTTCCTGCAGTTCGACGTCTCGGACGACGAGACGGACCGGCGGGTCGCCATGGTCGCCGTCGCGCGATACATGGCCGCCCACTTCCCGACCAGGCGCGAGGCGGAACAGACGTTCACCATCGCCTCGCGACTCCTCCGTGGCGAACGCGTCCACGAGGAGTGAGTCGGGAGGACTGTGCGACCGCACTCGCAGACTTTTACCCCGTCCGGTGCCAGGGGCAGACCATGCTGCGGTTCCAACTCCACGGCGTCTACGGCGGCTGGGAGGCGGCGGTGACCGGACCGTCGGACCACGTCGAGTTCGGCGTCGAGACCGACGCGGGAACGATACTCCAGGGCTACGCCTCGGCACACTCGCTGCTTCGGCTCTACGACCTCGCCCGACTGGAACGTCCCGACCACCCGAAGTTCCTCGGCTACGAGGTGACCGAGCGAGGCGACGCCATCGTCGTCGACCTGCACGGCCGCCACGTCGAGACGACCTACGCGGAGCTACGGGACGCCATGGAGCCGTTCCTCGCCGCGGTGTTCGAGTCGATGGACGGCCAGACCGTCGGCGACCGCGACGACCACCTCGAGACCATCGCGGACCGCGAACTGACGCTCGTCGACCTCTCCGCTCTATACGACCGGCTAGCGTAGCCCGATTCCCTTTTTGCTCCTGACCATCTATCGCCGGTCGTGAAGCTCCACGTCCGGTACGAGGGCGACGACGACCCGAAGAAGTGCACCGCGCGAAAGCTCGCGCGGTTCGACCTCGCCGAGTTGCACCGCTCGAGTCGGGCGACGCCGTACGGTATCGTCCTCGACCCGCACGCGGAGCAGGCGCTCTCGCCCGCCGACGACGCGCGGGCGCTCGTCGCGCTCGACTGTTCGTGGGAGTCCGCCGACGAGACGGCGTTCTCGCTCGACGGCAACCACCGCGCCCTCCCGTTCCTCGTCGCAGCCAACCCCGTGAACTACGGCCGACCGTTCGCGCTGACGACCGTCGAGGCACTCGCGGCGGCGCTCGTCATCCTCGGCGAGCTCGACCACGCAGAGCGCATCCTCGCGAAGTTCACCTGGGGAGAGACATTCCTCGAACTGAACGAGGAACCGCTGCGGCGCTACGCCTCGTGTGCGGACTCGAGCGAGGTCGTCGCCGTACAGGACGACTACCTCGTCGAGGAGTCCGAGTAGCGAACAGACGACACGGGCCGAACACGCGGGGGTGTGTCGTGCACCCGCTGCCCCCCGCGTGGCAGTTCTCAGCGCACGCCGTGTCTGGGCTCCCCCCGCTATTTGAACGCTGGCACGCGGACGGGTCGGACGCTCCACCGTGCAGTCACGGCGCGCCCGGACGACTCGGAAACGCTTTTACCCGCAGCACGGCGTAGGAAGGACCATGGCACGATTCGAGGCTGCGGAGAAGCGTTCGCTCGAGAAGATGATCTGCATGCGATGCAACGCGCGCAACCCCAAGCGAGCGGACAAGTGCCGCAAGTGCGGCTACAGCAAGCTCCGCCCCAAGGCGAAAGAAAAGCGCGCGGCCTGAGTCCGGTCTCGTCTTCTCGAACCCTCACGCCGCGAGTGGCGACGCCCTCACTGTTCGTCCGGGTACTTCGGTTCGCGCTTCCGGGCGCGCCCGAGCGCCGTCTCGACCACGTCGCGGACGTCGCCGTGGAAGACGCCGCCGTGCCCGGCGTACAGGTGCTCGACGGTGTCGGGCATGCGGTCGAGGAGGGTTTCGAGGCTCTCGATGAGGCGCTCGCGGGACTGGCCGGCCATGTCGGTCCGACCGAAACTCCCGTAGTCGAACGCGCCGTCGTCGTGGACAACGACGTCACCGCTGAACAGGGTCGTGTCGCTACAGTAGGCGACGTGGTCGGCGGCGTGACCCGGCGTGTAGACGACCTCGAAGCGCTCGTCGCCGATGTGGACCGCCTCCCCGTCGCCGATGGCGTGGGTCCGGCGCGGGTGCTCGCCGTACGCGTAACAGTCGGCGTCGAAGGCGTCGAGGACGGCGTCTAGCTGGGCGACGTGGTCGCCGTGCTGGTGCGTGAGGACGACGGCGTCGAGGTGGTCGGTGTACCGACGGATCTCGTCGACGACGCCGGCCATCGCACCGGCGTCGACCAGTACGGCCCGGTCGCCGGTGACGAGGTAGGCGTTGCACGTGAACTCGTCCGCGTCTTTCGTGACGTGGTGGACCTCCATGTGGCATTCCTACGGGAGCGAGCCCAAAGTCCTGCCGGGGGACGGCGACATCAGCCTCTACGTCACGTGACAGGTCTGTTCGCTTTCGTCTGGCGTGGTTTTTTTCACTCAGCACTGGCTACTGTATCCTGTATGGGTTTCGGGAGCTACGACGAATCGGAACAGGACAACCAGAGCATCGACACGGACATCGACGAAGAGTCGGTCGACTCGCGCGAGACGGACCACGAGGGACGAATCGAGTTCGAGAACGGCGCGAGCAACGACGAACTCATCGACCGTCTGAAAGACATCAAGAGCGACGAGTAGCCCGATGAAACCCGGCGTGCGGGCGCTCGGTGTCGCAGAGTCGACGCGAGGGGAGACGAGTACGCTCGCCGGAGTGGTCGTCAGGGCGAGCCGAACGGTCGATGGACTCTCGTTCTCGACGTGCACGGTCGGCGGGACGGACGCGACGGACGCCATCGTCGAGGTGTACGACCGTCTCGACCGGGAGGACGTGCGCTACGTGCTCGTCGCGGGCATCGCACTGGCGTGGTACAACGTGGTCGACCTGCGTCGTCTCGCCACCGAACTCGACCGCCCCGTGCTGTCGGTGACCTTCGAGGCGAGCGACGGCCTCGCCGACGACATCGGCGCGGCGTTCGACGACGAGGCCGAGCGTGCCGAGCGCGTCGAGACGTACCGCCGCCAGCCCGGCCGAGACCCGACGACCGTCAACGGCGAGACGGTGTACGTCCGCACCGTCGGCATGGACCCCGACGCCGCCCGGGACGTCGTCCGGGCGTTCACGCCGGAGGGAGGCCGGCCCGAACCGCTCCGGGTCGCCCGGTTCGCGGCCCGGGCCGGCGACGCGCTCCGACGGGGGCGGTAGCATCGAAGTAGCCACCGCCCCAGTCGCAGGGGTTACGTGACCCCGGCGCACCAGTGCGCATATGGACGCGATGGACACTTGACCGTAACTATACTGTAAACACGTTCATAAACTCGTAGACCGGAACCTCAAGCGAGGAGGGGAGGTCCATGAGCGAGCACGTTAACCTGCGGATTGACGCTGACGAGAAGCGAGAATGGAAGGAAGGGGCCGAAGAGCATCCCGGCGTTGCTAACCTGACACAACTGATCAAAGTTGCCGTCCGGCGAGAACTCGAACGGGAATTAACCGATGCAGGACACCCTCAGAACGGGTCAATACCCGAGGGAGTAGCTGATACCCTTGGGACAATCGATACTCGAACTGAAGGCACTCAGGCAACGTTAGACGCCATCCAAGCCCGGCTAAACACCATCGAGACAGCGGTCACCGAGGACGAATCGGTGAGCGAACTGGCTAACGAGGTCTTCACCGTCCTGCCGACCAAGCACGAGCTTGAGAACTGGCACCACCCGGGCGTGAACACTGGACACTCTGGCATCCCCGTCATTACGCCTTCTTTGGATGAAATAGGCGACCCGAAAGCGTACAGGGGCCGAATCGAGGATATCGCTATGGCCGTCAGGAGCGATGAGTATTCCGTCCGTCGTGCCATTGAGAAGCTACAGCGGGAGGTAGCATTGGTCCGTTCGACCGAGATCAATGGCGAAAAGCGGTGGTTCAAGGAGGAGTAACCGATGAGCACCGAATCACTCCATCCGGCGACTCAGGACTTCATCAACTCCCTCTCAAAGGGTAGAAACGCGCTCGCTCCGGCAAGCATCGAGAATCGCCAATCAGACCTTCGTCGGTGGTGTGAATGGTGCGACGAAGAAGGGTATGAATCGACGACCACGAAGGGATTCACGATCCGTTCATTCCTCTACGACCAAGCCGACGAGTTCTCTAATGCAACTGTCTCAAGCCGATACGACTCGCTGAAGACGTTCTACGACCATCTGGAGGCCCTCGGATCGATTGAGGAGAGTCCGTTCGACGCTAACAAGAAGTTGCTCAAGCGTAGCGAGTTCATCAAGTCCGGTTCCAACGTCGGAGAGAAGTACAATCACGGAGACCCTGAACGGTTCGCACTCGACGCAGAGGACGTAGAAGCGATGTGTAAGAACGTCCGGAGCGGTGGAGGAAAGTTGCGTAACGAACTGATCATCCGTCTCATGTACCAGACGGGCGTCAGAGTCCACACAGCCGCTCACATCAAGGTTGAAGACATCGACCGGGAGCGAGAGAGCATCCGGGTCTACGCCAAGAAGACCGACGACTGGCGCACCGTGACGTATGCTACGGCTCCAGGGAGACCTAACCCGACGAAGCGTCTCCTCACTCAGTGGCTTGATGTCTATCGGGAGACCTACGCACCGGCGAATGAGAGTGAGTACCTATTCGTCTCTGAGCGGACAGAACGGGTCTCACCGAACTACATCAACGAACTCGTTAGAGAAGCCGCTGAGAACGCTGGCATCCAAGAGGTGATGTACGTCGATGGCAGTGACAGGAACCGTCATCTCATCACGTCGCATACGCTCCGGCATTCATTCGTCAAGCGAGCTATCGACAGTGGTATCGACATCAAGCGGATCCAGCTCGCCCTTGGCCACAAGGACGTGACGACTACGCTCAACAAGTACGCGCACTTCCTCGATGACGACGTGGTGGAGGGGTTCTCTGCGTCCTTCGACCCCTACCCGGATGGATAGGAGGGTGATAAGCACCTTCTCGCGGCTTCCTCGTCCTCCCTAAAGGCATCCATCCGGCTCTGTTGAAATCCTCAGACGCTGATAGTTTGTTGGGTCCGTGCTGCATACGGGGCGCATATCTTGCAAGGTAGTCCCGCAGGTGGGTGACTACTGGAACCGTTCGAGATAGATGATTTTCCCCGTCGAGAGGTTCTTTCTATGCCCAATCGCCGGGGAGTTCGTCCTCGTGGGTGAGCATCAACTCGACGAGCGGCGCGATCTCGTCGTAGCGCGGGCCACGGGTGATCGTCCCGGTCTCCTGGTCCCACCTGATGAACCCCGTCTCCTCGAGCTTCGGGAGGTGGACGTGGTGGAGCGACGTCAGAAACGCGTCCAGGCGGTCGTCTTCGGTGACGAACTCGGCGGGTGAAAACGACTCGTCCGCTTCGTCCCGGGGGTTCGCTCGGGCGAGGGCCGTCAGAATCCGCCGTCGCACCGGATGACTGAGTGTCTCGAACAGTTCATCGAGCGAGCCCTGTGTGTGTGTGATGCTCATGGGTGTGATGCGCATTGCCGCGGTGGGGACGGCGGGATGGACACCGAGTGTTCCCACGTTCCCGATGGCAAGGCGTTCGGCCTGCATCCGTAAAATTATTGCGTTTATCGCAAACTAAGGACTGGTATATTCACAAAATCCCGCGCATATTTTGAAATTATCGCACCACGATTGCCCCTCTGAACAATCTCTTGGTGGGTCACTCGCTCTCGTCGAACTCGGCCCAGGGGCGGGTGTAGTGGTTGGTGACTATCTCGGAGGAGACTATCTCGAATCCCACGGCGGCGAGGTCGTTGGTGATCTCGGTGAGGTCCCGCGTGTCGACGGCGACGACCTCGACGTAGATGTTGCGGGTGCTGGTGAGCATCTCGCGGACGTCGACCACCCCGTGGCGGTCCAGCGCCGCCACGGCGAGTTCCTCCCGCTCGTCGGCGGGGGCGCTGCAGACGAATAGCACGTGCAACGGGTAGTTCGCCAGCTCGTAGTTGATCTTCGGATAGTACCCCTCGATGACGCCGGTCTCCTCCAGGCGCTCGATGCGGTTGCGAACGGTGCTGGCGGAGACATCCACGTGCTCGGCGATGTCGGCGATGGTGGTGTTGCGTGCGTCCTCCTGCAGGACGTACAGGATTCCCCGGTCCACCTCGTCCAGCGAGACTGAACTCATGTGCCAGTCCACCACCCGCGACTGTAAGAATCTTCGTCCGAATCGTGGAAACCTCATTTCTGAGTGGCCAGGTCGCCGGACCACCCACAGACCGTACCCGTCGCACCCAACCCGACTGCGGAGTCTGCACCTCGTGGCGCCATCTTCGATGGTTTTGCACTTTCGGAGGAACGCTTATCGGTGCTTGTGAGTATTCGGGAGAGCCATCCATCCGTATAGAGCACGGACCACCGCAGAAGCGACTCTGGGGCGGATACGGGGATCCAGAGGGCGCAGTGTTCCTGCGCCGGAGGTCGCTACTCTACCCTTGGCCGTGGACCGTTACCCGGCTCTGGGTAGCTGTTGGTTGCTCCATGTCGAAGGTAGTGGTTTCGGGGTCAGAGACCTCTCCAGTGACCTCATCTCGAATGAGAACCTCTGCTGTGTACTCTCCTGCTTCCCATCCAGTTGTGTCAAACCATGCATAATTCTCCCAAAGTTCTGATCCAGACCAGTCAACCAACTGTCTATCATCCCAGGTGGCTACGCTAACCGATCCTCCAGCGGGTCCATACACCCGGACTTGATTGGTGTTGTGAGCGACTCTGTCATGGCTCCATAATCGGAAACGGAAAGCTATGTTAATCTCATCGCCTACTTCCGCAGATGAAATGCGGTTGTCCTCTGCATCTCCGTACTCTTGATAGTCGGAAACCAAGTTCACAAGGACAACTTCTGGTCTCGTATCCTGTTCCGTCGTTGGGGTGGCCGTCGGTGTTGAGGTTGGCGTTCTGGTTGGTGTGGACCTGGGGTTCTCCGTGCGGGGCTGGGTGGCTTGGGAGTCAGACCCTGGGATACTCATACAACCAGCCACCACCGTCAGTGCTCCAGCGATGATCGTCCGTCGCTGAGAGTCAATCATGTGTGAGAATGGCACACGATGTCTCAAAACCGTTCTTTCCACGTACCGACTCTTATCCTGCTGGCTTGCGACGGATGGTCTCAAGCCAGTTCTGCGATGTGACCACCAGCGTGTGTGCGACGGAGAGTGCTGCTGTAAGTACTCCAGTGAGCAGCAATTGGACCCTTGGTAGAAACTGTAGCTGCCCCTTTGGGAGAATCCTCGCCTTGGACAGATGGAGTATCCACATAGAGGGACTCCTATGTCATTTAAGTAGGACAGATCCAATGGAGATAGTGTAAATGAAGAATCATACATAATCTTTCTTCTACTATCAGCGCTGAGAGCGAGCGACGATCGATGAACTCTCAGACGGAAGCCCAGACGGAGTACGAATACGATTATACCACGGTCCATGCATATAGGGATTCGGTAGATGCGGCACGGCGAGTGAAGGAAGCGGAGTCTCTGACGTGGAGTGAGTTTCTGGAGCAAGGAGCCGATGCTATCGAACTGGTTGAATCCATCAGAGAGGATACCGGACGCTGAGCGATGATACGGAAAGTGATTGGAATACCCGGTTGGGGAGCCGGGCAGGGGTCGGATGACGACAGTTCCGGAGTCATCGGAGGTGTCGTCTAATGAATGCTGACGAGTCGCTCACAGATAGGCTTGATGCCCCTGGCCAGATCGGTACCTTCGGGGAGTGGCTCCGAGATACCGAGCCGTACGTTCGCTATGCGGACGAAGAGAGAAAGCGACTTCCTAACCTCCACCACGTCGCCGAGATCAAACCCGCAGAGGCGGTCTACGTTGGGCCAGTCTACGGGCTCAACACCGACGAGGTAGAGAGGTTAGAGAGCTACACGAACCCCTATGCCGCTCCAGAAGACGATACAATCGCTTCCCTTCTCACCCGCGAGATAGCCGAGGATGGTCGAGTCAGCTACCCCATCATCTTCGACTCTGATTCATTACAAGAGGTAGGCGACCTCCAGACGATAGCCACAGACCTGTCCGTCTTCGCGGAGGATTACCTCGGAGTCAGCCTCGCTGACTGCACTTTCTGGTTCTCCGGTCACAAGGGCATCCACCTCCAGATTCCCGGCTATGTGACCGAGCAGAAGTGGTCCTCGCTCACTCAGATTGCAGAGCGCTTCAATGAATGCGACGAGCATGACTCCACCATCGATCTCAACGCTATCAAGAAGAAGCAGGTCTTCCGTCTCCCTGGAGTTGAGCACACCTCAACTGGACTCCAGAAGGTGCAGGTTCAACCCGACTGGAGCCACGACGAGATCATCCGTGCTGGGGCCAATGGAACTACTCCCCCTGAAACCTACCTCGATGCCATTCCATCCTCTATAGTTACTACTCGTCCTTCCCATCCATCTATATCAGTTCTGTATGGTGCAAGGATTAGGGTTAGAGAGCCGGTATCCCCAGATATCGAGACCCACTCCTTCTCGGAGTATAAAAAGGGTATTCCAGAACCGTTCGGAGAGGCACACCGAGCTAAACTCATCGATGGACGAGGCCCCCCTGTCGATGGAGAGTCTCGCTTTGTCAAGTTGCTCTACAATGCTAAGGAGTTCTCACCCTACGCGAATACTGGCAACGGACGTAGGAGCATCGCAGTCGTAGAGGTCAAAGGAGGTGCGTTCTCCCGGATTCAATACGATCGACCAGAGGACCTCGAAAGCAACATCGGTGGGCGACTCCCGTGCTACCACCTTTACTCAGTCGGTGCGGACAGCGAGTTCACCAAGGAACACGAACCTGCACCGTTACTCCTCAGTAGGCACGATTATGAAAAAGTCGAAGACGTAGAGCGAGGAAATCGATTGGTCGTCATTGGAGGGCGGAGCCGTCGATCTATCATCCATCGAGTAGAGCCCATACTAGCTGAATTCGTAGCAGCGTCACTGCCAAACCGCGAGGATGCGCTTGAGTTGCTCCGGGAGCAGGGATACGACGTTGGTTCCTCTGGTCTCGTTACGGGGAACTATGGCCGTGAGACCGACGCTGGGGCCGATATTGAGCGTGGTATTACCGAAGCTGCTCGACTCCAACAGAAGGCCGAGACTGACGGCATAGAGAGCTTGAGCCACGGGGACAGTCTCCGAGTGTCCAATCGCCTGCTTCAACTCCGCGGATGGTGTGGAGCGAGAGAGTGGTTCAGGCAGCAGTACGCCGGGGACTACGATCAAGAACTCACCGAGAGGCACCTCAGGAGCGTAGCTAAGAAGTACGACGATCTCCCCGACCCAGAATCCTAAATCGCCGTATCGGAGCGTGAGTGGGCCTCAAGCACGAGTACGTGCTGACGTGTACGGGATGGGATTTCAGTGAGTTGCCGTCGAATGACAAACCGAAGGAATTATCAAATGCCGTGGTACACGTCCCCAATGCACATGGACGATAAAGAGAAGTACGGGGTGGCGCTCGCCGCGGGCGGCATGCTGCTGTGGATAGGGGGGTACGAGATCGGGTTCGTGGAGCTTTCGTACATCGGCCTCGTGCCGTTCGTAATCGGTGGCTTGCTGCTCTACTCCGCGTGGATGAAGTGGTACTGCGCGGCGTGTGGCCAGTTCCTCGGGCGGGGCGACAAGCCCAGACGGTGCGACCGGTGCGGGAGCAACCGCGTAACGAACGAGGACCCTGGCGCCGTCCGCTGATTCTCAGTCGGGGGTCCGTCAATATAACAAATCGCCTGTATCCCTCGTCTCTGTTCAAGGGTTGTAGGACCGGGCGACCATTTCAGGGAAGTGCGCCCCGTACTCGAATCTGGATGGTCTCTTGCTCAGTTCCTTGACCACCAGGGGGAATCTAAGTCGCTCTAGCCCGTATAATCCTGCAATGACTGAGGATGCCTACAGAGCAGGGCAGGACCAGTTCGTCAATGACGATGGAGATGTCCTAACCAGGTCCCAGATTGGTTATGGGGGGTGGAAGGGTGGCCTCGAAGTCGAACGTGATGGAGACGATTACATCGTTAACGGTATTCGCTACAAGCCCAAGGAGTGAGGGGTCGCCTCTGATACAGCAATAATCCCATATCGGCCCATGAGTGGGCCCAGAGCGGCTTTCATTCTTGCGGGAGTACAAACCCCTTACAACTTCAGATAAACTCGGTAGCGGGACTCCTGTGGTCTCAGAATAGATCAGGGCCTGGTGGAACTGGTCCCGGAGGGTGGTACTCGAACTGATGGGTAAGGGTGATGTATCCTTGTGCCCCTTCAGTCCGAGATCTGGGGTTCGTAGTCCTCCCAGGTGGGACCGTCAGGTTCGTAGTCCGCCCCCTTGCGAGCAACCCGATGACGGTAAAACAACCAGAGCCATCGGAGAGCACCTCCGACGATTATCACTGTAGAAAGAAGGTACGGCTCTATGAGCGCGCCAACCAGCATTGAGATTCCAACGACTTGTACTAACAACCACTTCCTACGCGCTTTCCATTCCTCCGGGCTCGTCGAGTGGCGGAGCTCCATATCTCAAAACTATTAGCAAGCCTATTTGTCTTTTTGATAATCATAACTCCTATCGAGGGTTTGATGGTGATTACTACCAGTAGATTACTCGGACAGATGACTGAGCGGAAACCGCCGATGACCGTCGTTCTAAAGGAACTCCTGCCTATCGACACCGCAAAGGAACTTGCTGTGAGATGGTTCGAGCCGGACTGGGATGCCTTCTTTCAGAGCCTCTTCTCGGTTGGGTTAACTTCGATTAGTCTAAGCATGGTGGGCTTTCTCCTCGTTCTGGGCCTCTCCGAAGTCGTTTCCGAGAGCAGTGGGGTAGCAGACCTCTTGGTCCAAGTGGTATCCAATCTGAGCTTCTTCGCCGTTGCCGCGTTCGTCGCCACCATCGTCATTCTCAAAGGAGTTGAGGGGACTATTGAGGGTCGCGTGGCGGTAGTCGAGTTTGACGAAGAGACAGAAGAGCTAGGGCGACGGTTTCAGCAGCATCCCCTCGGGAAAGCAGTTGTCTACGTGGTCGGTTTGGTTATCGCATGTGTCCTCCTGTCTATCACTTGGGTATTCCGACAGGTGTTGATAATTGGTGACGTCCCTTCAGGCATGAGTCTAGTCGATACAGTCACATTTTACTTTGTCATGTTTATGTTCGATCTGGCCTATATTGGGCTCGTCTTGGTGTCGGCCGGGCAGGTTTATTCCACCATTCGGGTTGTGTGGATTGAATCCTCATAGAGTACCATCCTCACGGAATCTACCCCCGTGTCATCTTGAAGGTGTATAGGATACACTCTGTTAAATATCGGTTTTTCGACGGGGGTGTTACCTGCCACTCCCGACGAGGGCGGCTACTTCGTCGCTGACGGGGTTCACGCTTTGGAGGGGCGTGGTACTCTGGTCTTGATGAAACTCCCGATTGGGACAGGTTTCAGCAGGGGTGCTGGAGGCGCGTATTCAGCAATCTTCCGTCGTATATATCCCGACCAACCTGCGGTGTTTATTTAAACGCAATGTCCGTAGCGAGTAGCTGACGGAGTTAACTGATGACCACGCCAGAGTCTCCGAACGGGTATACTCCATACGAGCAGTACTCTTTCTCCAGGTGGGTTCTGTATTCCACGATGGCGGTTCTACTCACGATTGCTGGTGTAGTCATCTTCTCGGCAGACGTTATCCTCATCCCCCAGAGCAGCGTCAAACTGGTCGTCGGTGCCGGGATAGCAATTACGGCCTCGCTCTTTATCCACGAGTCGCTCCACTACCTCGCTAGCTCTGCCTTGGGCTACGACCCAGTTTACATTTGGCCGAATGGCGTCTACGTCCCAGAAGTATCCCTGGACCTGTGGGAGATCTCGATTACGCTGTTGGCTCCACAGCTCCTATCGGTCGTCTACACCGGACTTCTCATCACAGGCGCAGTCAACGATCTGGCGATAGTCATCGGCTGGGGATTAGTCATCAATCTCGGCGGCGGAGCATCTGACATGGCCTGGATCGTGCGACGGTTGACCTGGCCTGCCGGAACGAAGGTAATCGTCGGGGACGATGAGGAGAACTACGTTGCATTCTCGAAGGACTCGTTATAATCTGACCGTGCCGAGCATGGCCTCAAGGTCTACAGCGTGTTACCCCGCTTGTACCTCATCGAGATGGCTGAGGAATTATCCAAGTCAATAGAGCTACAGAAGGCTCTGTTGAACCCCCAACGGCTGACAGAACTGGCGTGCAAGATTAGAAGAAGTATTCAGCAGAGCGGCGTATCGGCACGTTACGTGTGAACGGCTAAATCCAATTCCTATTAGTACTGTAGTCACGAGCAACGGATTATGGTGGACCCTCTCCTTCTCGCCGGTCTTGTGTTCAACTTTCTCGGTGCCGTGATATTAGCTGGCCTCGATATTCCCCGTCTCCAGTCCGCGTTTGGTCTTATGTTTATTCCCTATACTCCCTATCGTAGTTTGATGAGTGCAAAGTCGCTCCTCAATCCAGTTGTATCGGCTAAGGAGGAGTGGATACGGGAAGAGACACGTTTTGACCCTGAGGAGTGGGCCTTTGTTAGGCCAATCCCGGAGTCTGCGGAGAAGAGGGAGGGCAATAAAGCTCTATGGCGAGTGGTCAAGGAGCGAATGAACCCGCTCCACGATCTAGACCGGATTTATCTTGTTGCACGTGAGGAGGAGACGACCACGTTATGGAGAGAGGAGCTTGGCGATTTGAAATCCTATCCAGTTGTTAGGCCGTCCGGTATTACGGAAGAAACCCGACCGGCGTTATTGGCAGTGCAGTTTGAATATGAAAACCGGATTGGCGAGCAAGACACCGACGTAGCAGTTCTTGCTCCTATCTCCGAGGTGGAGAGATGGATAGAGGAGCGCCGAAGCCGGTTTCTTACTAAGGTTGGCGCAGGTGTGCTCGCTCTCGGGTTTCTATTTCAACTCCTAGGAGTATTCGTATGAAGATACCGAGAGCCGGCGAGGAGGCATTGACGATTAATTGCGAACGATAATATTCCTCCCTGTATAGGCTGTAGGTAACATTTTCCATAGTGCCTCTCCACTGGACGAATCCTATGTTCTAACCTTTGCTTTGTGATGGGTTTGCGCTCTCTATTCAGCACAGGCCCAGAAACATTTCATTGGCTGAGGGTTTCAACAGAGCCGTACAGAAGTAACTTACAATTGGGCCCTGCCATCCCCAACGAGACGGCGCTGCTTCGCCACTGACGGCCTCTGGGACTATTGGGAGAGGAGGAGTACTCTTGAGAATGAAGAACATCCCATACGCCCTCCTACGGCGCCTCCGCGATTCCGTGGAGTTAAAGTCAGGTAAGGGGGTACGGATTAGCAACCCCAGGCGGTTGGTTCTACGTCACCGAAACGTACACACAACGTGGGCACTGGCAAAGTACTATGGACGCGATGGACGGGCTGGAGGTGCGGGGCTGCGAGCGCTGTCCCGAACTCTGTGACTCTCGAAGCCGCATCGTCGACGGCGTCGGACCGGCCGACGCCGACGTGCTGTTCGTCGGCGAGGCGCCGGGCGCGAACGAGGACGAACAGGGCGAACCGTTCGTCGGGCGCTCGGGCGACGTACTGACCGAGGCGCTCCGGACGGTCGGCCTCGACCGCGAGACGGTGCGCATCACGAACTGCGTCCGGTGTCGGCCACCGGACAACCGCGACCCACGCGCCGGGGAACTGGCGAACTGCCGACCGTACCTGGAGCGCGAGGTCACCCTCGTCGACCCCGAGGTGGTCGTCACGCTCGGGAAGGTGCCGGCCGAGCACCTGCTCGGCCGGTCGGTCGCCGTGACGAAGGAGACCGGGACCGTCGAGGAGGTGCGTCTCGGCGACGACGAACCGCGTCGCGTCCTCGTCTGTCTGCACCCGGCAGCGACGCTGTACGACCGGAGCCAGCGCGACCCGTTCGAGGCGACGCTCGCGGAGGCGGCGGCGCTGGCGGGCAGGGATGGCGGTGAAGAAAGCGGCCAGTCGCGGCTGGGCGACTTCTAATCCGAGCTACGACCGACCCACTTGTCGCCGTCGAAGAGGCTCCGAACCCTCTCGAGGAATCCTTCCGAGACGTCCTCGTCCGGACGGAGACGCGACCGGAGTCGGGAGGAGAACAGTTCGACGGAGATGACGATGACGATGACCATGAAGATGCCAGCGGCAGCGTGGCTGAACGCCAACTGTGCGAGTTGACCCTTGATGAACTGGCCGAGACCGCCGGCACCGACGACGCCGAGCGAGATGGCGATGCGGACGTTTATCTCGAGGATGTAGAGCGCCCAGGCGATGAACGAGGAGAACACCTGCGAGAGCATCCCGAAGGTGATGACCTGCGAGCGGTCGGCGCCCGTAGAGGCCACCGCCTCGATGGGACCCTCGTCGACCTCCTCGAGTTCGTCGGTGAACAGTCGACCCATGTTCCCGATGGTGTCGGTCGCGATCGCCCACATCGCCGACAGCGGCGTCGGACCGAACACCGGGATGTAGAAGAGCACCCAGACGATCGCCGGGATGGCGCGGATGGTGCTCATCGTGCCGCGGAAGACGAAGTTGAACGGGAACGGCGTGACCCGCTCGGAGCCCATGACGCCGAAGAACAGCGCCAGCGGGAAGCCGACGATGGTCCCCGTGAGTCCGACCACGATGGTCACGATGCTCGCGCCCATGATGGACGTCCCGACCTCTCGTCTCATGATGGAGTCGACGAGCGAGGACGGGTACAGCATACTCTGGAAGAACGCGTTCCAGCCGTGCAGGCCGTTCTCCTGGGAGTAGAGCGTGAAGAAGTGGAAATCCGGCGTCACGAACTCCACGAGGTTCGAGAGGAAGACGGGGAACTGTCGGACGACCGCAGCGACGGTGAAGCCGAGGTACGTCAGCCCGAACCCGGTCAGCGCGAGGACGCCGACGAACAGGCCGAGCAGCAAGATGCGCCGCCGGCGCTGTGCACGCTCCATCTGTCCGAGCGCGAACTCGAGTCGCTCGGTGTTCGCGAGCGTGCCGCCGTCGGTCCTGCTGTCGTCGCTCATCGGACCACCTCCTCGTGGTCGACCTGGCTATCCTCGTCGTCTGCGTAGTATATCTCGTCGACGATGTCCATCGTGAGGTCGTCGCGGCCGCCGTCGAAGACGACCTGGCCGTCGCGCAGGCCGATGTAGCGCTCGCCGAACTCGCGGGCGAGGTTCACCTGGTGCAGGCTCGCGACGGTGGTGAGGTCTCGCGACCTCGCTGCGTCGCGCATGTACCCCATCACCTCCTCGGCGGCCTTGGGGTCGAGACTCGCGACGGGTTCGTCCGCGAGCAGCAGCGAGGGCTGCTGGACCAGCGCCCGGGCGATACCGACGCGCTGCTTCTGCCCGCCGGACATCGACCCGGCGCGCTGGCCGGCCTCTTCCAGCAGGCCGACGGTGTCGAGTGCGTCCAGCGCCAGGAGCTTGTCGTCGCGGTCGTAGTTCGTCAGGAGACTCGCCAGGAAATCCTCGCGGGAAAGCGCACCGGTGAGTGCGTTCTTGTACGCACTCATCGACTCGACGAGGTAGTGCAACTGGAACACCATCCCGATGTCGCTTCGTCGCCCGGTGACCTGCTCTTCGCCGATGTAGACGGCACCCTCGGTCGGTCGGGTCAGGCCGTTAAGGATGCGCAACAGCGTCGACTTGCCTGCGCCCGAGGGGCCCAGCAGGACGACGAACTCGCCATCCGGAATGGAGACGGACACGTCGTCGAGAGCGACGGTGTCCCCGTATCGCTTCGTGAGATTCTCCACTGTAACGGCTGGCATTGTATAGTAATAATGGAAACGTGATTAGTTCCTTTCGGACTCGACTCAGGCCTGGTCGAGCAGGTCGGTGCTCAGGCCAAGGTCGTTGGCGACCTCGATGACGGGCTGGTACGTCTCGAGGTCTGCGGGACGGACGCCGTCGAACCAGAGGTCGTCTTCCGTCCCGTCCTCGCTGGTCTCGGAATTGGGCTTGCCGTTCGCGCCGAGGTAGACGTCGTCGGGGGCGTCCTTGAGCGCCGTGACCATGTCCTCGGTCTCGGAGTCCGAGAGCTCGGGACTGACGACCATCGGGGCGCGGGGGATGCCCTTCCCGTAGTCCTCCTTGTAGTCGGCGATGGGAGTGATTCCCTCGGCGTAGCCGTTATCGCCCTGCGTGATGAACTTCCCGACGCCGGCGGCGTCGACCTGCCCGTCCTGGAGCGCCGTGAACGCCTCGGCGTGGCCGGTCCACGAGCCCGTGAAGTCCGCGCCGTTGTCAGAAACCGGCGCCTCGCCGATTTCGAGGCCAGCGTCCTGCAGCATGTACAGCGGGTACAGCGACCCGCTGGCGGAGGTCATGTCCGCGAAGCCGATCGTCTTGCCCTCCAGGTCGGCGAGTTCCTCGATGCCACTGCCTTCCTTCGTGACGATGACGCTGGTGTACTCCCAGGAGCCGAACGCGTGGCGCTGTAGAGCGATCTCGGCTTTTTCGGCCTTCACGCCGAGTGCAGCGGCGAACGGCCCCGTCTCCGCGATGTCTGCCGAGCCACTGCCCAGTCCCTGGAGAACAGCGGAGTAGTTCGACGCGTACTGGAGTTCCACGTCGACGTCGCTACCGAGCTGCTCACTGAGGTAATCGCGGTACGGGCCGTACTGCTTTTTCATGTAGTTCTGTGGCTCCGTCGGGGACATCATGAACTGGACGGATCCATCACCGTAGGGTTGATCGCCGAAGGAACCGAGGCATCCCGCGGACCCCACCATCCCTACTGTGGTCGCTGCGCCTGCCGCCTTGAGGAAGCTGCGTCGACTTTCCATGGCGAATCAGTTCATAATTCTTGATTGTGTCCTTAAATGTTCCTACTCGGTCTATGGAGAACTATAGTCGTCGGATTCGCGGGAATCGGTGCTGAACCGAAGTCGAACCGTCACGAAATAAATCCGACTGCGCGCACGTCGTCGACAGCCCACCTGTTCCAGTAGCCTCGTCGACGCGATGCGCTGGCCCTACACACGTAAGGAGGTTCGGGCGCAACCATGACCGGAACGGAAACCCACTTGCACACGGCCGACCGAGTGACGACCATGAACGAGCAACCGGTGTCGCGCGAGCGCGAGCGACTCGCCGACGTCCTGGTCGTGGACTACGGACTGGGCAACCTCCGTAGCGTCACGCGAGGACTCGAACGCGCTGGGGCGGCCGTGACCGTCGACGACGACCCCGGGTCGTTCGACGACGCGGACGGCGTGGTCCTCCCCGGCGTCGGTGCCTTCGGCGAGGGGATGGAGAACGCCGACTCGGTCCGCGACGCCCTCGTCGACGTGGCCGACTCGGGGAAACCCCTGTTCGGCATCTGCCTCGGGATGCAGATGCTCCTGACATCCAGCGAGGAGGCCGAACGCGAGGGACAGGGCGACGTGCAGGGACTGGACCTCATCCCCGGTCGGAACGTCCGCTTCGCTGAGGGACAGAAGGTCCCCCACATGGGGTGGAACGACCTCTCGGTCGTCCGCGACCACCCCCTCGTCGAGGGCGTCGACGGTCGGTACGCCTACTTCGTCCACTCGTACTACGCCGTGCCGGACGACGACGACGCCGTCGTCGCGACCACCAACTACGGCGTCGACTTCCCCGCCATCGTCGCCAACGAGGCGGGCAACGTCTTCGGGACACAGTTCCACCCGGAGAAGTCCGGTGACACCGGCCTGACCATCCTCCGTAACTTCGTCGACATCTGCACCGGCTGACCCAGGCGAACCCGGAACCCGTAGACGGGTCGGCACGTCGGCGTGTGCCAAAAGAATAATCACCCAGTAATTGTCTGTAGTAGATAATGTCACCCGAGAGTGAACGAAGACGGTCCCTGCTACTCGCCAGTGCGACGGCCCTCAGCGGCGCGCTGGCCGGGTGTGCCGGCATCCTCGACGACGAATCGACAGCCGAACCGACCGACACCGCGACCGCGACCGCGACTGCCACCGCGACCGCCGAACCCCTCGAACTGCCGGTGGACGGCGACGCCGAGACCATCGCCTACGGCGATACCGTGACCAGCGAACTGACCACCGACGCACCCTCGGACCCGGAGTACGGCGGCTACTACGAACCGTGGGCGTTCACCGGTTCCGAGGGCGACTACGTCACCGTCTCGATGTCCTCGGCCACGGGCGACGCGTACCTCTATCTCCTCGACGAGGACGGCACCCTCGTCGCCGAGAACGACGACACCACGACCAGCATGGACGCCGAAATCCCGTACACAGAACTCCCCGCCGACGGTACCTACGTCGTCCTCGCTGGCAGTTTCTCGGACGGGGTCGGCTTCGAGTACGAACTCTCCCTGTCCAGAGGTGAGGGCGAGTCGGCGGACCTCCGCGAGATATCCGTCGGCGAGACGGCGACGGGCGAGATCGGCCTCGACGACCCGAGCGAGTCCGAGTACCTCGGGTTCTACGAACCGGTCACGCTACAGGTCGACCAGGACCAGCGAATCTCCATCGAGATGACCGCCCGAGACGGCGACACCCTCCTCGGCGTCCTCGACGAGTCCGATACCGTCGTCGCCGCGAACGACGACGACGGCGAGGGTGGCTTCAACTCGCGCATCGGGGCGCTCTCGGTTACCGGTGGGACCGAGTACACCATCGTCGCCGCCAGTTACGGCAGGAACGAGGTCTTCGAGTACGAACTCTCGGTCGGCGAGGCCCCACCCGCACTCGACCTGCGAGAGATCGCGGTCGGAGAGACCCGGACCGGCGAGATAGACCGGGACGACCCCGCCGAGTCCCGGTTCAACGGCCACTACGAACCGGTCAGGTTCCAGGGCCAGAGCGGCCAGCACGTGGACATCGACATGACGTCGGCCACGGGCGACACCTACCTCTTCCTCTTGAGCCCGAGCGGCGACGTCATCGCAGAGAACGACGACAGCGGCGGCTCGCTCGACTCGGCACTCCGGTCCGTCGAGTTACCCGAGACCGGCGAGTACATCGTCATCGCATCCAGCTTCGACAGAGGGACCTTCCGCTACGACCTCTCCGTCACCGAAGGGAGCGAACCCGTCGACCTCCGGTCCATCGAACTCGGCGAGACGGCGAGGGGCGGAATCGACCCGGCCGACCCACAGAGTAGCGCGTTCCGGGGCTACTACGAACCGGTCACCTTCACCGTCGACAGCGCGATGGCGGTCGACGTGACGATGACCGCCGCCGATGGCGACACCTACCTGATACTCGTCGACAGCGACCTGTCGGTGCTCGCGGAGAACGACGACAGTGGCTCGTCGTTCGACTCGGCACTGTCTGGCGTGCAACTCCCCGAGGCCGGCGAGTACACCATCATCGCCACGAGCTACGCGAACTCGGCGACCTTCGAGTACGAGTTGACGCTAGAACAGGCCTAGAGGAACTCCCGCACTTCGGAGTACCACATGTCGTGGTGGTCGACCGTCCCGACGCGCTCGGCGATGGCGACCGCCAGCGCGTGCCAGCACTGGTCGGTCGGGTCCCCCGGGTCGAGGTTGTACTCGGCGTCCTTGCACGTACAGCCACCTTCCTCGACGATGTACTCGTCCTCGTAGCCGACGACGACCGTGAAGTCGCGGTACTGCTTCACCCGCCCCTCCGAGACGGCCTCGATGGCGTGTCGCCCCCGGCCGTCGTGGATGCGCATGATTCGCTGGACCACCTCGGGCGTGAGTTCGCCGGCCTCGTCGAGCAGTGCTTGCCACTCGGCGACGGCGTTCTCCCGGTCGGCGGGGGTCACGCGAACCGCCCTCCGGTGGTCACTTCGGTCACTGGTTTGGCTTGTACCCCGGGCATCAAAACAGTTCGGACGCGGCCTCTCGGGAACGTCGCGGGCGGATTCGCGGGGTCGACTGTCCACGTCCCGTTCGCACCCCGGACCGGACGTCTGCGAGGAGCGCGACGGGGAGACCACATCGCATCCCTTTTCGCCCGTGCCCGCCCACCGAGGCACATGGACGTGACGGAGGGGAACGTCTCGCTCTCGGTCCCCGACCAGGACGGCGACCGCACGCACGACTCCGTCTTCTTCAACCCGGTCCAGGAGTTCAACCGCGACCTGACCGTGGCGGTCCTCCGGGCGTACCGCGAGCGCGAGGACCGTGCCGAGACGTACCTCGACGCGATGACCGCCTCGGGCGTCCGGGGCGTCCGCGCCGCCAGCGAGGGCTGGGACGTGACCTGCTGTGACGTGGACGAGGAGGCTGTGGAACTGGCCCGCGAGAACCTGGCGCGCAACGACCTCGACGCGAGGGTCGTCCACCGGAACGTGAACGCCCTCATGCACGACGAGGTGTTCGACGTGGTCGACCTCGACCCGTTCGGGACGCCGATGCCCTTTGCCGACGCCGCGTTCGCCAACGCGCGGGACCTGGTCTGCGTGACCGCGACCGACACCGCGCCGCTGTGTGGCGCGCACTTCGACTCCGGCGTGCGCTCGTACGCGGCGGTGCCCCGGAACACCGACTACCACGCCGAGATGGGCGTCAGAATCCTGCTCGGGGCGCTGGCCCGGAGCGCGGCCCGGTTCGACGTGGGCGTGACGCCGCTGTTGACCCACGCGACGAGTCACTACGTCCGGACGTACCTCGACCTCTCGCACCGGGCGACGGACTCGAACGCCAGCATCGACGAACTCGGCTTCCTCCACCACTGCGAGGACTGCCTCTACCGTGACGCAGAGCAGGGCCTGATTCCGCACCCGCCGGACCTGTGCCCCCGCTGCGACGGGAACCGGGTGCTCACCGCCGGACCCGTGTGGCTCGGCCCGTACCGGGACCGGTCGTTCGTGGCGGCCGTCCGCGAACGGGTCACCGACGAGATGGGGACCGCCGAGACGGCACGGGACCTCTGTGACACGCTCGAATCGGAACTCGACGAACCGACCCACTACGACCAGCACCGCCTCTGCAAGCTCTGGGGCCGCGGCGCGAGCGGGATGGACGAGTTCCTCGACGCGCTCGGCGACGCCGGGTTCGAGGCGTCGCGGGCGCACTACGGCGGGACGACGTTCAAGACGGACGCGACCATCCCCGAGATGGAGGCGGCGACGTCCGAGCCGTAGGTCCGTCGACCCCGACCGACCTTTTTGAGTGCTGTCGTCGTATCTAGCAGTGTGTCAGACCCCTCCCGTCTCCAGCAACTGAAGGCCATCGTGGTCACCGTCATCGCCATCGCCCGGGACGAGCAGTTGACCTTCCTCGCGGCCGCCATCGCGTACTACGCGTTCGTCTCGCTGATCCCCCTGGCGTTGCTGGCGGTCGCCGTCGCGACCGCGGTCGGCGGCGAGGAACTGGCCGACGCGGTCGTGGCTTCACTGGGCGACATCCTCACGCCGACGAGCCAGGAGGTGGTCCGCGACGCCCTGACCGCCGGCCGCGGCCGGGGGAGCGCGACGGTCGTCGGACTGGTCGTCCTGACCTGGTCGGCCCTGAAGGTGTTCCGGGCCATTGACCGGTCGTTCTCAGCGGTGTACGGCAAGGGACTGGAGCGACCGCTCACCGAACAGTTCACCGACGCCGGCCTCGCACTCGCGGCAGTCGGCTTCGGTGGACTCGTGGCCGCGGCCGTCGCCATCGTGGTGAACCTTGTCGACCTGCCCTACGAGAACGTCGTGGGTGGTCTCGTCAGCCTCGCCGCACTCGTGCTGGTCTTCTTCCCGCTGTACTACCTGCTCCCGGAGGTCGAGATGGGCCTGCGCGAGGCGGTGCCCGGCGCGGTGTTCGCGGCCGTCAGCTGGACGGTGCTGAGCATCCTCTTCTCGATATACACCGGCTACGCGTCCACCTACTCCGTCTACGGCGTGGTCGGCGCCGTGCTCTTGCTGGTCACCTGGCTCTACCTCGGCGCGCTCGTCCTGCTCGTCGGTGCGGCCCTGAACGCGGCGCTGTCCGGTCGGATGCTGGCGGTCGAGGAACTGGAAGCCGACGTGGACCGGCACCTTCAAAGTGCGGGCCTGCGACAGGACGAAGCGACAGGGAACAGCGACGATGTCTGAGGACGAGACGAGCGACGACCCCGGCCGACCCGACGAGGAGCGGGGCACCGACGGGCCCGACGACGCGCCGACGAGCACCGGCGACGGTGCCGACGCGCCGGCCAGTGGCGACCCCGACCCCGACGACGGTGACGGCGATGGCGATGGCGACGGGAACGGCGGCGCTGGCGACGACGACGGGACAGACCGCGAGGCCGAGATAGACCGGCTGTACGAGCGACTGGCCGAACTCGAAGACGAGGTGAAGGGCCAGCGCGCCAGCAAGGCGTCCGTCGCAGACCTCCGGGACGAACTCGAGGAGTTCGAGGACGACGTGCAGCGACGCACCGTCGACCGCGACGAGGTCCGGGACGACCTGCGCCGGTACGTCCGTCGGAAACTCCGACGCGGCCACGCCCGCGGCTGGGGTCCGTACGTGGTGCTGCTCTACGGCACCGTGATGACCCTCGGCCTGCTGTACACGCCCCGACTCCAGGGCGACGGCTGGGTCGTCCTCGCGATGGTCATCATCTGGCTGTCGACGCTGGGACTGTACGTGCTGTTCGTCCTCTTCGGCATCACCTTCAACGTCCTCGGCGTCCCCGGACGTCTCCGCGACCGCGTCCAGGAGTGGCGCACGTAGCAGAGGACGGCGCCGACCGTGGCGACGGCGACGAACGCGGCTAACGACGCCGGGTCGGGTATCGTGAGCCACGCTATCCCGACTATTCGTCAGGAGAGAGCCTGTCGCCTCCTGTAGGCGTCGCGGTCTCTCAGAACGTCTCGAGGTAGCGGTCGAGTTCCCACTCGGAGACGTCGACGAGGTAGTCCTTGAACTCGGCCCGCTTCGCCTCCACGAACTTCTCGTGGACGTGCTCGCCCAGGGCGTGCTGGACGGTCTCGTCCTCCTCCAGGGCGTCGACCGCCTCGCCGAGGTTCGTCGGGAGGGTGTCGATGCCGTACTCCTCGCGCTTTGCCTCGTCGAACTCGTAGATGTTCTCGCGGACCGGTGCGGGGCACTCGAGTCCACGCTCGATGCCGTCGAGACCCGCGTGTATCATCGCGGCGAGCGCGAGGTAGGGGTTACACGACGGGTCGGGCGAGCGCAGTTCGATGCGCGACGCCGCCGGGACGCGGGCCGCCGGCTTGCGGATGAGCGCCGAGCGGTTGCGGTCCGACCAGGCGACGTACACCGGGGCCTCGTAGCCCGGGACCAGTCGCTTGTAGGAGTTCACGGTGGGGTTGGCGACCGCCGTGATGGCGGGGGCGTGCTCGAGGACGCCGGCGGTGAACTGCTTCGCCGTCTCGCTCAGGTTGAACTCGTCGTCGCCGTCGTGGAAGGCGTTCTCGCCGTCCTCGAACAGCGAGATGTGCGTGTGCATGCCCGACCCGTTGATGCGGGGGATGGGCTTGGGCATGAACGTCGCGTGGAGGTCGTGTTCGGCGGCGATGGCGCGGACGACGGACCGGAACGTCGCGACGTTGTCGGCCGTCGAGAGCGCGTCGTCGTACGTGAAGTTGATCTCGTGCTGGCCCTCCGCGACCTCGTGGTGGGAGGCTTCGATGTCGAAGCCCATGGATTCGAGCCCGTAGATGATGTCGCGGCGAACGTCGCTCGCGAGGTCCTTCGGTGCGAGGTCGAAGTAGCCACCAGCGTCGTTGGTCTTCGTCGTCGCCCGTCCGTCCTCGTCCTCCTCGAACAGGAAGAACTCGGGTTCGGGTGCAGCGTTGATGTCGTAGCCGAGTTCGTCCGCGCGTTCGATGGCCCGCTTCAGGACGCCACGCGGGTCGCCCGAGAACGGTTCACCCGTGGACGTGTCGAAGACGTTGCAGATGAGCCGTGCCGCCGCGCTGTCGTCCGTCTTCCGCCACGGGAGGACGGCGAACGTCGACGGGACCGGTTCGAGGCGCATGTCCGACTCCTGGATGCGGACGAAGCCGTCGATAGACGACCCGTCGAAGTAGATTCCCTCCGTGAACGCCTTCTCGGCCTGGCTCGCCGGGATGGAGACGTTCTTCACGGTGCCGAGGATGTCGGTGAACTGGAGACGCAGGAAGTCTACGTTCTGTTCCTCGATCTGTTCCAAAACGGCCTCTTCTTCCGCAGATAGGTTTCCGCTTGTCATCTTTCTGGTCGAGTAATCCAACTATCCCCAGTACAAAAACACTGCTGTTATACGCAAATCTCCCCCTTCCGCACGGGAATTGGATATTCGTAAAATTCTAATGCCTGGAGGCAGTCGGTAGACGTAATGACGTACGAAAATCTCGATGCGAAGTTGGTGAATGCACTTCTGGACAACGGCGACGCCAGCCTCCGCAGTCTCGCGGAGCAACTCGACGTCTCGGTCACCACCGTCTCGAACCACGTCTCCGACCTGGAGTCGAAGGGCGTCATCCGCGGGTACACGCCGAAGGTGGACTACGACCTGCTCGGATACGACGTCACCGCCGTCCTCCAGTTGAAGGTGGAGGGGAACGCACTCCCGGACATCACCGAGCGCCTCCGGTCCGAGAAGCAGATGGTGTCGGTCTACGAGGTCACCGGGGACTACGACGTCATCGCCATCGGGAAGTTCCGGGACACGGACGGGATGAACGAACAGATCAAGCGCCTGCTCACCGACCCCGACATCAAGGAGTCGAACACGAGCGTCGTCCTGAACCCCGTCTGCGAGAACGAGCAGTTCGAACTCGACCTGGACGGGTAACGCCGCCGGTCTGGACGGCGGCGTGCCCTCGCGCCGCCCGAACGGGTCGCGCACGGTCACCGACCGTCGACGACGTCGGTACCGAACGGCGAACGAGACCGGAACAGCAGGAGCTACGTCGCCTGTGCCGTGAAAAAGCGTGTTTCGATTTCGACCCGGTCGCGGGCGTTCGAGACGGCTGGGAGTCGGGCGACGGTGAGACGGTCTCACGTCGCCTGCGTCAGACGGAACCTGGCGGCCTGTGAAAACCGGGCAGTGCCCGACTTTACATCGCGCCGCCCATGCCGCCCATGCCGCCCATGCCGCCGGCCGGAGCGCCGCCCTCGTCGTCACCCTTGTCGGTGCTCAGGTCGCCGGCCGAGATGATGTCGTCGATCTTGAGGACGAGGTTCGCGGCCTCGGTGGCGGAGGTCAGCGCCTGTTCCTTCGCGTGGGCGGGTTCGACGATGCCCGCTTCGAAGGTGTCCTCCACGTCGCCGCTGAAGACGTTCAGGCCGGCGCGCTCGTCGCCACCTTCGTGGGCGGCACGCAGGTCGACCAGCGTGTCGATGGAGTCCAGCCCGGCGTTCTCGGCGAGGACGCGGGGGACGAGTTCGAGCGAGTCGGCGAACGCCTCGACGGCGAGTTGCTCGCGACCCTCGACGGAGTCGGCGAAGTCGCGGAGTCGGCTGGCGACCTCGACCTCGATGGCACCTCCGCCGGAGACGATGCGGCCGTCGGAGACGGTCTGGGCGACGACGTCCAGGGCGTCGGTGACGCCACGCTCCAGTTCGTCGACGACGTGGTCGGTCGAACCACGCAGGAGCAGGGTCACGCCGTGGGCGTTCTCCGCACCGCGGACGTAGAACAGTTCGTCCTCGTCGTCGCGGGAGACGTCGCCGAAGCCGAGGTCCTCCTCGCTGAAGTCGTCCAGGTCGGAGACGATGTTCGCGCCGAGAATCTCGCGCAGGAAGCGCACGTCGGCCTTCTTGACGCGGCGAACAGCGAGGATGCCCTCCTTCGCGAGGTAGTGCTGTGCGAGGTCGTCGATGCCCTTCTGACAGAAGACGACGTCGGCACCGGAGTCGACGATGGTCTGGACCTTGTCCTTGAGCTGTTTCTCCTCCTGGTCGAGGAACTGCTGGAGCTGGCTCGGGTCCGTGACGTTGACCTCGGTGTCGACGTTCGCCTCCTCGACCTCGATGGCCTCGTTCAGGAGGAGAATCTTGGCCTCGTCGACCTCCTTGGGCATGTTGTCGTTGACCGGGTCCTTGTCGATGACCGCACCCTTCAGGAGTTCGGAGTTGGAGACCGCCTGGCCGGTCTGGGTCTCGATGTTGAGGTACTCCATGTCGACCTGGTCGTCCACGGTGACCGACTGGATGGCGTCGACGATGATCTGGGAGAGGTGCTCCTTGTCGAGTTCGGCACCCTTGCCGGTCATCGAGGTCTCGGCGACCTTGCGCAGCAGGTCCTCGTCCTCCGTGTCGATGGACTCGGAGACGTCGTCGATCTCATCGCGGGCCTGCCGGCTGGCGAGGTGGAAGCCCTTGATGATGGCCGTCGGGTGGATGTCCTGCTCGAGGAGGTCCTCGGCGTTCTTGAGGAGTTCACCAGCGACCGCGACGGCGGTCGTGGTGCCGTCGCCCGCCTCGTCCTCCTGCGTCTCGGCGACCTCGATGATCATCTCGGCCGTCGGGTTGTCGATGTCCATCTCCTTCAGGATGGTGACGCCGTCGTTGGTGATGGTGACGTCGCCCATCGAGTCGACGAGCATCTTGTCCATCCCTTTGGGTCCGAGTGTGGACCGTACGGCCTCGGCGACCGCACGCGCGGCCTGGATGTTGTAGTCCTGCGCGTCACGGTCCTTGACGCGCTGGGAGTCTTCCGACATCACGATCATCGGCTGTCCTTGCTGCATTCGCTGACTCATGGTCATCCGAGTCTATGAATGTGCTTCTATATAAAGGTTGGTGGTCGGTGGTCAGGCAGGTCGCCACGTCGCCGAGACCGGACCGCCATAGAACCGCCTGCAGTGGCTGGGTTCTCCGACATCATGTGTCAACCTATGACACGCCCGCGACCGGCGGACCCTCCGTCTCGAACCGCGATTTATATACCTTTTTTCCGGGGTCGGCGTCAGCCGTCCGTCGCCACCGGTTCGACCACCATCGGCGAGTCGTTCGACGGGTCGTTGACCGCCGTCGACACCGGATACGCCCGCATCGCATCGGCCGGGTAGGGGTCGAGCAACGGTTCGGCCTCGTCGGCGTCGCCGTGCAACCAGGTGTCGTACTCGTCGGGTGCCAGCAGGACCGCCATCCGGTGGTGCAGGTCCGAGACGAGGTCGTTCGGTTCCGTCGTCACCACGGCGAACGTGACGAGTCGCGTCGCCTCCGGGTCGGCCGACCCGCCGGCGAAGGCGTCCAGTCCAACCTGGCGTTCGACCCCCTCCCAGACCGCGTACAACCCCGCCATCGCGAACGGTTCGTCGTCGACCATCGTCACCCGGTACGGCTGTTTCCCGGCGTCCGTTCCGGCCCACTCGTAGAAGCCGTCGGCCGGAACGAGACACCGACCGGCCGCCACGCCTCCGGCGTCCCCGGAATCGGCCTCGAACGCCGCCCGGAACGTCGGCTTCTCGCGCACCGTCTCCGCCCTGGCGTTGATGGGTCGGATGGCGTCCTCCGGGTCGTCCACCCACGACGGAACCAGTCCCCAGTTGGCGTAGGACAGTTCGTCGGCCACGTCGCCGCGGACGACCGGCAGGTCCTGGCCCGGCGCGGCGTTGTACCGCGGTTCGTATCTCCGGGGGACGGAGACGCCGAACTGCTCTTCGAGCGTCGACGGCGGGACGAACAGGCTGTAGCGACCGCACATGCGCGCAGGTACGCGCGGGACCAACTACTACGTGTCGTGTCTGTCCAGTCCTCGCCGACGTCCGTCGCGGTGGTACCGAATCGGACGGACAGTGACGGGTTTCGACGGATTGTGGTCCGACTCCGGAGCCTTGCGATTCTTTACTTTCGTGTCGCGTTGAAATCAAGAATCGCTAATAGAGGGACCGCTAGACAGTAGGGGCAGAACGATGTCCCCGGTTTCACGCCGAGAGATGCTGACCCTGCTCGGAGGCACTGCCCTCGCGGGGAGTGCGCCGGTAGCAGCGGCCACCCGGACGGACGACAGACAGCGAGCGAACACGGTTCGGGCGTTCGTCGGTTCGTATCACTGGGGGTTCTTCCTGCTCGACGAGTCGGGCACCGAGCGAGACCACCTGACGCTCTCGCAGGGCGACGAACTGCGACTCACCGCGTTCAACGTCGAAGCCGACGGTGCGATCGCCGAGTTACCGGGGCCAGTTCGGGCGGGCATCCCCGGCCCGGACGAACGTGCTCGCCGGAACCGACGTTCCATCCCGGTCCAGCAGGGCGTGAATCTCGAAGACCTCCACGAGGCCGCGGAGGCGACGTACCCCGACCACAGTCTCGCCATCGTCGACGACGACTTCCTGGTTCGAACGCCCGATGGATGGCGGATGCCGGGCGGTCACGGTCCGTGGGACGGTCATCACGGACCCGGTCATCGGGGTGGTGACCGCGGCCCATACGGGCCAGGGCCACACGGACCGTGGAGGGGCGGCGAGTTCACCGGGATGCTCGCACCGCCGACGCGCCTCTGGCATCACGCGACGGTCCCCACGGACATCGGCTTCACGGTGGAGACGAGCGGTTCCTTCGGGTTCGCGTGTACGGTGTACTGCGGTTACGGCCACCCGTACATGACCGACCGTGGCAGGGTCGTCGTGGAACAGGGGTGACCGTTCGAGGCGGGCACGTCACTGCGGTCCCGTCACTCTCCTCGCGACGGTTGCGCATCGACGACCCGGTCCACGACACGGGCGTCGACGTCACGTGACTCGGTCGACCCGTTGCGGCGCTGTCGTCGCAAAAAACGAAGAACGGCGTGTGGATGGTCGACGGCTGAACGGTGTCGCGTCCAGTTATCGAAGTACGGTCTTACTCGTCGGCGTCACCGGCGTTCTCGGGCGGACCCTGGGCGGTGTCGTCCGGCTGACCGGTCTCGCCGTCCGTACCGGCTTCCTCGGGCAGGTCCGGCTGGACGTGGTTGTGGACCCAGTCGGCGATCTGCAGGCCGGGCTCCGAGACGTCGCCGTTCTGCACGTCTTCGATGTAGTCGTTCAGGTTCTCGGCGAACTCGTTGCTCGCCTCCTCACTGCTGGTCTGGGCCTGCTCGGACGCGTTGTCGTTCGGACCCAGGTCCAGAGCCGGCGCATCGGTCGACGTTGACGTGGCGGCCGCGGCCGCGGGGGCGGCCACGCCGACCACGAGCAGCACCGCGGCGAACACGGAGAGTGCTTTCATTGAAGCCATTGCAGGAGCATCTGTGTCGGAGATGGTCATAAACCCGTATTCACGTTCATTCGATTCAAGTGGTTCAGCGTCAGTGCGAGGCCGGATTTGAGACCGTTTCACCGTTTACGAACGGTTCTGGACGTTCAATTCTGTCCAGAACCTATGAACGATACCGGGGGCGAGTCCCGGTGTACCGGCTGGTTCGTCGTCTCCGAATCGGGGCCGCCCGACGACGTGACCCAGCAACCGCTGGCGGTCGAAAGGTCGAGGGGCCACGTACGGGGTGGGGGGGATGAGAAATCTGGGTAGTCGAACCATGGCGCCGATTTCCTGGAGTCCACTGTGGCCCCGTACCGCAAATATCAATTATTCTAACGTTATTTATAGTTTTAGATAACGGTCGTTGACCGGGAAGAATTTCTCCTGCAAGGACACGATTCGGGTCGGGTGCACCCGCGATGTGGAGGCGTCTATCGGTACCTGTTCCTGCTAGCAGTGCCGTCCAGTACTCGGGTTCGAAATCGGGGACGGCCGTACTCCCTGTATCGGCAGAACCGCGAGGCTACGGAGTGACAGATTGGTGCTCGTTCGCGTCGACGAACCAAAACTCGGACGCCAGGACTGGGATTTGAACCCAGAATCCCGAAAGGGAACACGCTTTCCAGGCGTGCGCCTTACCGTTCGGCCATCCTGGCTCACTCGTCGCTAAACGGGGTTGGCATTTAACGCCTGCGTTTCGTCGGGGAGTTACCGACCCCGCCGGAGCAACCTGGCCTCTCCGACGTAGGCCGCGACGGCGACCACCGCACCGACGACGACGGCCACGCCGAGTGCCGGAAGCAGGCCGATGCCGTCGTTGCCGAGGACGACGTAGCCCTGGTGGAGGACGAGGAAGGCGAAGACGCCGACTGCACCCCACAGCAGGGCCGACTTCCTGCGTTCGGTCACTCGCTCGTCGCGATGGCCTCGATCTCGACGCCGACGCCCTTCGGGAGGTTCGCCACCTCGACGGCCGACCGGGCGGGCGGGTTGTCGATGAAGTACTCCCTGTAGGCGTCGTTCATCTCCTCGAAGTCGTCGATGTCGTCCATGAAGACGGACACCTTGAGGACGTCCTCCATGGTACAGCCCTCCTCGTCGAGAATCGCGCTGACGTTCTCGAGGGCCTGGCGCGTCTGGACGGTGATGGACTCGTCGTCGAGCAGGTCGCCGTCGGGGGTCATCGGAATCTGGCCGGCGGTGAACACGAGGTCACCGTTGGTCGTCGCCTGACTGTACGCGCCGACGGCGGCGGGTGCGCCGGAGGTGCTGATGGTTCGCTTCATAGTCGGGGCGACGAGAGCCTCTGTCTTAAATACTCACGACTCGCCGACGGGGCGCTGGCCCGGCCGGTCGAGAACCGGACGCCATTTGCTTCGCCCGCCCGAGTATCCGTCCATGGACGACGGCCGGTCCCTCGTTCGAGTCGCGGGTGGAGTCGTCGCCCTGGCCGGACTCGGCTACGTGCTCGGGGCCATCCGCAGCGCGCGCGTGACCGACGTCCCCCTGAGTCCACTGACCGCCGGGTGGCGCGTCGGCGGCGGCTGGGTCGCCAGGGCCGGCGTGGGCACGGGTGACCGGCCGGTCGGCGAGATGGACGACCTCGCCGAGTTCGCCGGGCCGGGGTTCGACCCCGACCGGGTGGACCCGGCGGTCCGCGACTTCTACGAGCGCACCGGCGAGTACGTGCTGACGCTGTCCGCCGAGTGGCACCGGCCGTTCCGGACGGGCGCGTGGCTGGCGAGTCACCTGACGAGCGTCGTCGAGCAGTTGAACCTGCCCGCACCGGGCGACGGGCGCGCGGTCGACCTGCAGAGCGAGTTCGAACGGATCGACCCGGCCGTCGACCCGCGCGACGGGGCCCGGATGTGGGTCCGCACGGACGCCGACACCGGCGAGGGCGTGTTCGTCGCGGCGTACGGGTCACACGTCGCCGACGGCGAGCGCTACGTCAACATCGCCGTCCCCCTGCCGGGCGGGAACCTCTCGACCGTCCTGTCGATTCGGAATCTGGACGACGGCGCGGTCGAGTTGACGACCGAGGCACCGGGCGACCCCGGCCTCTACCTGGTGACGCCCGTCGGTGCGTTCGAACTGCCGATGGCCCAGCAGTTCCGGGTGTGGCCCGCTGACGCGCCGGGTGGACCACCGGCGCTGGATGCCAATGCGAGCGTGGTGGCGACCCACGAGATGTGGTTCCGGGGGCGGCAGTTCCTGACCGTGCGCTACGCCGGTCAGACCAGGACCTCGACCTCGTAGCCCGCGTCCCGGATGGCCTCCAGCAACTCGTCGACGTGGTCGTGCCCCCGGGTTTCGAGGTCCACCTCGACCTCGGTGTCGGCCATGCCGATCTGTCGCGACGTGCGGTCGTGCTGGATGGCGTAGATGTTCGCCTTCTTCTGGGAGATGATGTGCAGGAGGTCCTCCAGCGACCCGGGACGGTCCCTGAGGACGGTCCGTATCTTGACGTAGCGACCCGTGGCGACCAGCCCGCGCATGATGACCGTCGTCAGCATGTTCAGGTCGATGTTCCCGCCACACATCGCCGGGACGATTATCTCGTCCGCCTCGTAGTCGAACTTGTTGAACAGCAGCGCCGCGAGGGACGCCGCGCCGGCCCCCTCGACGAGGGTCTTCGACCGTTCGAGGACGTACGTCAGCGCCATCGCTATCTCCGGGTCCGAGACGGTGACCACCTCGTCGACGCGTTCCTTGATGACCTCGAACGTCAGAGAGCCCGGACCGCGTACCGCGATGCCGTCCGCGATGGTGTCGACGCTGTCGAGTTCGAAGCGCTCGCCCTTGTCGAGCGACTGGGCGACGCTCGACGCGCCCTCGGCCTGTACGCCGACGATGCGGGTCTCCGGGCTCTTGGCCTTGATAGCCGTGGCGATGCCGGAGATGAGGCCACCGCCACCGATGGGGACGACGACCGTCTCGACCTCGGGGAGGTCCTCCAGTATCTCGAGGCCGATGGTTCCCTGCCCGGCCATCACCTTCTCGTCGTCGAAGGCGTGGACGTACGTCCGGCCCTCCTCGCGTTCGATGGCGTGGGCCTTCTCGGCGGCCTCGTCGTAGTCCGCGCCGTAGAGGACGACCTCGGCACCGTAGCTCTGGGTGGCCTTTATCTTCGAGATGGGTGCGTACTCCGGCATCACTATCTTCGAGTCGACGCCGGAGCGCGTGGCCGCGAGCGCGACGCCCTGGGCGTGGTTGCCCGCGCTGGCCGTGACCACGCCCGCATCTTTTTCCTCGTCCGAAAGCGTCATGATTCGGTTCGTCGCTCCGCGAATCTTGAACGACCCCGTCCGCTGGAAGTTCTCCAGTTTCAGGTGGACGGTCGCACCGGTCATGTCCGAGAAGGTGTGTGAGTACTCGAGGGGTGTGTGCCGCGACGTCTCCCTGACGCGCGGTTCGGCCTCCAACACGTCGTCGAGTTCGAGCATGTTCGCGGCGTTGGGCCGCCGCCGGGTTAACCGTTGTTGCATCGAATGCACCGACGGGCCGCCGGTCGAACGGCGGCCCGACCGCGCCACCTGGTCGCGCCGCTCCAGCGTGACGTCGGAAAACGACGCCCGCCGGGGCCCGCGCGGCCCGGCGACGTCGTCCAAAGGGGATTGGGGGAGCACGCGTGTGACGTGCGCCTGAACAACTGACCTCGACCTACATAAACGCCAGCCATCCGAGGTGAAAGTGTAACCGGAAGACAGAGTCGCCCCGAACGGGCCGTCAGACGGCCGTCATCCGGTCGTCACTCGCGACTCGTCCGCACGGTCGCGCGGGTCTCGACGAACTCGACGAGACGGTCGAAAAGTGGGCCGTCACCGGCCAACTCGACCGATTCTGCGGTGCCGAGTCGCACCGGGTCGCCGACGTACACCGCGACGGGGTCGTCGGCCGCCGCGCGCGCCACGGCGACCCGGGCGTACAGGCCGCGGTCGACCCCCTCGTACGCGTCGAGGGCGTCGAGGTCGGTCGTCCGGAGGAGTCGCCCTCGGACCTCGCCGCCGGGGGCGAGCGTGGGATACCGACCGTCGACGCGGTGGACGCCCCGGAGGACGGCGTCGGGGCCGAACGTCCAGTCGTCGAGCAGGTCGTCGACCCGGTCGGGGTCGGTGAGCGTCCCGTAGACGAACACGTCCATAGGTCCGCTTCTGTTTCCGACATTACAAAGGTCCCGTCGGTCCGAACCGGACCATGGACCGGGACCGGTTGACGGCGGTCTGGTGGCGGGTCCTCGGTCTCTCCTGGCCCGTGATGGTCGAACAGACCACCCGGACCGCGATGCGGACGACGGACATCGTCGTCACGAGTTTCTTCTCGCCCGCCGCCGTCGCCGCCATCGGACTCGCCGACCTCTACGCCCGCTTCCCTCTCCGCATCGGTCTCGGACTCGGCGGTGGGGCGATCGCGCTCTCCAGCCAGGACACCGGGTCGGGCGCCGAGGCCAACCGCGACGAGGCCGTGACCCAGGCCATCGTGCTCGCGTTCGTCACCGGACTCCCGTTCGTCGCGTTCGGGGTACTGTTCGGGGAGGCGGCCATCGCACTCGTTGGGGCGCCGACCGCCGTCGCCGACCTCGGCGGCACGTACCTCGCCATCGTCTTCGCCACGGCACCGGCCCGACAGGTGTCGATAGTCGCGGCACGGTCCCTGCAGGGCACCGGCGACACCCGGACGCCCATGTACGTCAACGTGGTCGCGAACGGGTTGAACATCGTCGCGAGTGCGACGCTGGGCCTGGGCCTGTTCGGCGCGCCGGAACTGCGAGTCGTCGGCGTCGGCCTCGCGACCGCCGGCGCGAACGTCCTCACCGCGTGTGCCCTCTTGCTCGCGATGTACACCGAGTTCACGTCGGTGGGGTTCGCCCGGCCGACCGACCCCGTCGTCACCCGACAACTGGTCGTCGTGTCGGTCCCCCGTATCTTCGACGGCTTCGCCAACACGCTCGCCGAGTTCCCCTTCAACGCGCTGTTGCTCTCGTTCGGGACCGAGGTCAACGCCGGCTTCCAGGTCGGGCGCCGGATGTACCAGCAGGTGACCGGCCCACTGGCCCGCGGGTACAGCGTCGCCGCGAGCGTCGTCGTCGGGCAGGCACTCGGCGAGGGCGACCCCGACCGGGCCCGCCACGACGGCCGGGCCATCGGCGTCCTCGGCGTGCTCACCGTCGGCACGGTCGGACTCGGACTGGTCGTCTTCGCACCGTTCGTCGTCACGCTGTTCACCAGCGACCCGGCGACGGTCGGCTACGCCGTCGGCTTCTCGCGGGCCTACGGCCTCTCCGCCGCCGCCCTCGTCACGTACGTCGTCTTCTCGGGCAACCTGCAGGGCGCGAGCGAGACGCGCGTCCCGTTCGTCGCCCGGGTCGTCGGACTGACGGTGTTCTTCCTCGGTTTCTCCTACGTCACCAGTACGGTCCTCGGTCTCGGCGTCGTCGGCATCTACGCTGGCATCGTCCTGTACTACGTTTGCGCGGCCGCCATCGTCGTCTTCGGCTTCGAGACCGGCGAGTGGGCCGAACGCGCCGCCGAGATGATGGCCGACCGCGGGAGTACGGTGGACTGAGACCACGCCCGCGAACGGCGCCCGGGACGCCACGCCACGCTGCTGCCGTCGGGGAGCGCGACCCGGTGCTGTCCGCCGGGTCACCGGTCGTGCCACACAAAGCATTTAATACGACAGGTATAGCACCTGATATGAAACCTGAACGAGTCCTCGTGGGGCTCCTCGTGGTGACGCTCGTCGCCACAATCGGTGTCCTCGCCGCCGCCCCCGACGCGGTCGAGCCTCCCGGGGCCGACGAACCGCTGGTCCGCCCCGGCGGTGGAACCATCACCGATATGACCATCTCCGTCGACGCCGTCTCAGGCGGCACCGCCACGTTCTCGGTGACGCCCTACGTCGAGCACCGTGGCAACCCGGCCCCCAACGTGACAGTCGTCCTTCGCGCCGTCGACGACGACAGCGGCCTCGTCGCCGACACGCGCCGCCTCGACCTCGGCGAGTTGACCGGGCAGGAGGAGGTGAACGCGACGGGGTCCCTCCAGGTCCCCCGCGAGGGCGGGTATCGAATCGAGGCCGTCCTCTACCGGGACGGCGAGCGACTCGACACCGGCAGTCGGACCGTCTCGGGCGTCGAGAGCCTCACGCCCGCCTACGCCCTGACGCCGGTCCAGTTCCACGACTTCGACGGCGGTGACCTCCCGGTCATCGAGTACACCATCGACAGCGTCGCAGACGACCGCGCGACGCTGTCGGTGACGACCTACCTCTCGAACGTCGGCGACGAACCCGCCGACGACCTCCGGTTCGTCCTCAAGGCCCGCCAGAACGGGTCGAACGTCGTCGCCGACCGGACCACCGTCGACGTCGGCCGCGTCGAACCCGGGGAGACGGTCACGCCCACCGCCCAGTTGACCGTCCCGGACGGCTACAACTACTACCTCGACGCCATCCTCTGGAAGGGCGACACGGTGGTCGACACCCAGCGCTCGGTGGCGAACCTCGCCCCCGGCAACGGCCTCACCGTCGACAACGAGAGCGCCGACGAGGGGTTCCAGAGCGGCGACTTCGAGAGCGACCCCGGCGATGCCGGGCCGAGACCGACCGAGGTACCGGAGGGCTCCAGCGCCGGCCAACCCGGCTTCGGCGTCCCCGTCGCGCTGATTGCACTGCTCGCGACCGCACTTGCTGCCCGGAGGGTACGACGATGACCGACAGTTCCAACGACACCACCACGACCGACCGCACCGACGACGCGACCACCACCACCGCTGCACGTGGCTCCGACGCCCGTGACCGGACGACCGACGAGAACGGCGAGCGAGGACCACGCAGGACCGTGCTGTGGGTCGCACTCGTCGGTCTCGGCCTGTTCAGCCTCGTCATGCTCTTCCAGTTCTACGCGAGCGCGATGCAGACCATCGGCGACTGGATCGGGCCGGCGTACCGGTCGCTCGTCCGGACCGGGTTCTCGCTGGTCCTCCTGTGTCTGTCGCTGCTCGGCGTCGCCTACGTCACGCGAGAACTGACCGAGTGAGACGACCGAACCGGACCGTCGCCTACGACCGTCGCACCGAGTACGACCGCCCGAACGGGACGGTCGCGTAGGCGAGTCCGACGTGGAGCGCGACCGCGACGGTCAACAGCCCAACGTTCCACACCGGCGAGTTGTACCAGATGAGGTCTATTCCGAACGGATGCGGGTAGAGCGGCCACAGCGGTTCTATCGGCGAGGCGATGTCCGGTGCCGAGAGCACGTCTGCGAAGAGGTGGCTGAGTCCACCGACCAGTACTGCACCGCCCACGAACCCGAACACGCGCCGCGTGTCGAAGCGCTCGCTCGGGAGCCAGCGGTCGAACGGCCGGGAGAAGAACGCGGCGACGAGTCCGGCGACGACGAGGCTCACGAGCGCCACGAACACGACGGTGTGCGTGACCCCGTGGTGGTGGAACGACCCCGGCATGAGCTTCGAGAGCCACAGGTCGACGTCCGGGAGCAGCGACGCCGGCAGGACGAGCAGGACGAACGCGGGGCTGACCCTGTCGTTCCAGACGAACCATGCAGGGGCGGCCCACAGCAACCCCATCGCCAGGTGGCCCATGATGTCGACCATGTCGACCGACCGTAGGCCCTTGCGGTGGATAGGCCGACAGCCTGCGTCTGCAGGCGACCGACGGACTGCACCGTAGCACGAGTTTTGTCCTCCGGGCTGCTTCTAGACGCGATGACCGATCCGGTCAGGGTGCTGCACGTCGACGGGGACCCCGGGTTCGGTGCCCTGACGGCGCAGGCTCTCGAACGTGCGTGCGACCGGCTGGACGTCGTGACGGCCACGACCGCCGCCGACGCGCTCGCTCGACTCGACGCCGGCGACGTCGACTGCGTCGTCTCGAGCGTCGACGTGCCGGGGGCGACCGGCGTCGAGTTGCTGGAGACCGTCCGCGAAACCCACCCCGACCTGCCGTTCGTCCTGTTCACCGACGAGGCGGTGGCCGCCGCCGTCTCGGCTGACGTCACCGACTACGTCCGGAAGGGGACCGGCGGCGAACAGTTCGAACGACTCGCCCGGAGCGTCGAACGCGCTGTCGGACGACGGCGGGACGAGGAGCACCAGGACGACCGCTGCGAGGAGCGACTCGAGGCGTTCGCCAGCGTCGTCTCCCACGACCTGCGGAACCTGCTCGACGTGGCGACGCTCCGCCTCGAACTGGCCCGCGACGACTGCGAGAGCGAGCACCTGGCGGCCGCCGCCGACGCGCTGGCCCGGCTCGATACCCGCCTCGAACAGATGCACTCGCTGGCCAGGGAGGGCACCGCCGTCGTCGAGACCGGGCCGGTCGACCTGGCCGCCGTCGCCAGGGACTCGTGGGCGGCCGTCGAGACCCGAGACGCAGAGCTACGGGTCGAGACCGACCGCCGGATACTGGCCGACGCGCCCCGACTCGGGCAGGTCTTCGAGAACCTGTTCGGGAACGCGGTGCGACACGGGCGCGACGACGTTCGCGTCGCGGTCGGCGACCTGCCCGACGGCTTCTACGTCGAGGACGACGGACCCGGAATCCCCGCGGCGAATCGCGACCGGGTGTTCGAGGCCGGGTACTCGACGGCCGAGGAGGGGACCGGCTTCGGCCTCGACATCGTCCGGGCGTACGTGACGGCCCACGGCTGGGAGATACGGCTCACCGAGGGGCGCGAGGGCGGTGCGAGGTTCGAGATAACGGGCGTCGAAACCGAGTGAGTCGGTGCGTGTCTACCGTTCGTCGACGGGGACGAACTCCTCGTCCGTCGGGCCGACGTACCGGGCCCGCGGCCGGATGAGGCGGTTGTCGTCGTACTGTTCGAGGACGTGTGCGACCCAGCCACCGACCCGACTCATCACGAATATGGGCGTGTAGATGTCGATAGGGATGCCCATCTGGTAGTACGTCGACGCCGAGTAGAAGTCGACGTTCGGGGCGAGACCCTTCTCCTCCATCAGGTACTCCTCGATGGCGACGGAGTAGTCGTGCCACTGGGGCGTGCCTGCGGCCTCGCCGAGCGCCTCGCTCTTCTCCGAGAGTATCTTCGCACGGGGGTCCTTGACGTTGTAGACGCGGTGGCCGAACCCGGGGACGCGCTCGCCGGCGTCGAGTCGGTCCGTCACCCACTGGACGGGGTCCTTGCCGGACTCCTCAAGTTCGAGCAGGGCCTCCATCACGTCCTGGTTCGCGCCGCCGTGGAGACTCCCCGAGAGCGCGCCGATACCGCCCGGGATGGCCGAGTGCAGGTCGGCGAGCGTCGAGGAGATGACCATCGAGGTGAACGTCGAGGCGTTCAGGCCGTGGTCGGCGTGGAGCACGAGCGCCATGTCGAACGTCTCGGCGAGCACGTCGTCCGGTTCCTCGTCGTTGAGCATGTAGAGGAAGTTCGCGGCGTGGTCGAGGTCCTCGCGCGGGTCGACCGGTTCGTTGCCGTTGCGGAGGCGCTTGAACGCGGCGAGAATCGTCGGAATCTTCGCCGTGATGCGACGGCCCTTCCTGAGGTTCGCCGCCTCGTCGGTCGGGTCGACCTCGGGACCGGCGTCGGGGTCGTACGCCGAGAGCTGGGAGACGGTCGTCCGGAGCGCCGCCATCGGTTCCTCGTCCTTCGCGGCGAGTTCGCGGACCGTCGCCATGATGCCGTCGTCGACGTGTCGCTCCTGGGCCATCGTGTCCGTGAACTCGTCGAGTTCGGCCCGATTCGGCAGGTTCCCGTTCCAGAGCAGGTACAACACCTCTTCGTAGCTGGCATCGCGAGCGAGGTCCTCTATCTCGTACCCCCGATAGACGAGGCGGCCTTCGTCGCCGTCGATGAAGCTCAGTTCGGATTCGGCGACGAGAACCCCTTCCAAGCCTTTCTTGAGGTCGTCAGACATACGCGCAGGTTCACAACCTTCACCGAAAAACATTGTCTTTGCCGGCCGACGTCGCTGTAAAATCGTTTGCAGGATTACTATCGAAAATATCGTCGGTCGTGCGGAACGCTCGCCGAACCGGGCGGCCCGTCACCGGAGTGGCCCGGACAACGTTTTTCTCGCCACCACGCAAACCCCGACGCATGGACGCCGGTGACGTCGAGTACGAACCCGTGAGCGTCAAAGAACTGCTCGCGGAGATGAAAGACACCGCCGAGTTGATGATAGACATGTCGTTCTCGGCGGTGTTGCTGGGGAGCACCGAGGTCGCCGAGGAGGTGCTCGCACTCGAGGACCGGATGGACGTCCTCCAGATGCGCGCCCGGATGAGCCTCATGCTCGCCGCCCGCTCCCCGGAGGACGCCGAGGCGCTCGCGCCGGTCCTCGGCGTCGTCGGCGCCACCGAGAAGATAAGCGACGCCACCGGCGACATCGCGAAGGTAGTCATCGAGGAGATCGGCCTGCCCGACGCGCTCCGGACCGCACTTCCCGAGGCCGTCGATACGGTCGCCCGCGCCACCGTCGACTTCCGGTCCCGACTCGCCGGACGAACCCTCGCCGACGTCAACCTGGAGACCGAGACCGGCGTGCGCGTCATCGCTATCAGGCGACGTGGCGACTGGCTGTTGAACCCCGGCCGCGACACCGACCTCCGGGCCGACGACGTCGTCCTCCTGCGCGGGACGGAGGACAACGTCGCGGCCGTCTACGAGGACGCCACCGGCGACTCCTACGACGCCCCGGAACCGGTCGAACCGGGCATCGACGACCTCGAACGAGCCGTCGACTCCATCGTCCTGATGAAGAACATGAGCGAACTCGCCGTCGACGTGGCCTACGGGTCGGTCCTCTACGACAGCGAGGCGCTCGCCGAGGAGGTCGCCGAACTGGAGGCCGAGGTCGACGCGCTCGAATCCCGCTTCGAGGCGTGGACGCTCAGGGCCGCGAGTCGCGTCGACGACCCCGTCTCGCTCCGCGGCCTGATGCACCTCGCCGGGTCGACCGAGGTCATCAGCGACGCCGCCCTGGAGATCGCCGAGGGCGTCCTCCGCGGGATGGGGACCCACCCCGTCGTCGCCGAGGCGGTCTTCGAGTCCGACGAGGTCATCGTGCGCCTGACCGTCGCCCACGGGTCGGGCCTCGCGGGGACGACGCTGGGCGAGAAGCGCGTCAAGACCGAGACCGGGATGGGCGTCATCGCCGTCCGCCACACCGGCGACGGCAGGACGGACTGGGAGATATCGCCCGGCCCGGAGACCCGACTCCACGCCGGCGACGTGTTCATCGCCAAGGGCACGCGAGCAGGTGCGTCCCGACTCGCGGCGCTGGCCGGCGACACGTCGCTGGACGTCGAGAACTGACGGACCGGGGCGGGCGACACGTCGCTGGACGTCGAGAACTGACGGACCGGGGCGGGCGGGCCGTCGGACGCCCACGACCACGTATCAGCCGGAATCGTCGAACAGCGACGGCGATTCCCCGGGCGTCCACCCGGCGGGCCTGGGCGACTGCCACAGACCGACGCCGAGGGCGACCCACCCGAGTGCGAGGGGGACGACGGCGACCGCACCCGACACGGCGACGACGCCGGCGAGTCCCGAACCGAGTGCGGCCAGTGCGCCGCCCGAGAGCACGACGGCGACGAGCGCTGGCGCACCGAGTTCGTCGCTCGCCGCGAGCGACAGCGCGAGGGTGCCCGCCGCCAGCGTGCCGACGCTCGCGGTGAACGGCGTCAGGACGGGCGCGACGGTCCCGCCGAGGAACGGGTCGGGGTCGAGGATGGCGGCCCCGTGGACGGCGACGGCACCGGCGACGGCGACGACGGTGCCGACGCGGTCGAGGTCGCGGTCGAGTCGCTTGACCCGGGTGTGGACCGCCCAGATGCCGGGAATCGTCAGCAGGACCGGGACCGATAGCCAGGGTCGCAGTGGGTCGCCGACGACGACGCCTGCGACAGTCGCTCCGGCCCAGGCGACGCCACCGAGGGTCGCGACGATGCCACCCCGGCGCACCCACTTCGGCGGCGAGGCGACCTGCTGGAACAGCGTTCGGACGGTCAGCACGGTGGTGACGAACAGGGCCGTCGTGACCGCGACGACGAAGCCGAGCACGAGAAAGAGGAACGTCGACTCGGTCCGACCCCGGACGCCCGGGACGACGCTGGGGAGGACGACGAAGAAGGTGAAGAGCGCGACGGCGAGCAGCAGTCCGGACAGCGCGCCGACGCGGGCGTGTCGGCGGACGCCGAGCGCCTCGAAGAAGCGGACGAGCGGCGGCCGACCGGGGCGGTGGTCGGCGCTGTGGGGTGCTTCGACCGGCTCGGAGTCGTCGACGGGCGCTTGCTCGTCGACGGGTTCTGTCGTATCGCTCACACGCACCGGTTGGGACGAGAGCGACAAATCGGCGTCGGTCTCGACCCGTCAGCGGACCCCCGTGACGACGGACACGGTGACGTGCTGGACGAACGTGTCGGCGTCGTCGTCGGCCAGCGTCTCACGGAGGTCGGCCTCGAAGTCGGCCGCGTCGTCACCGAACCGCTCCGGCGAGCAGAACGACAGCGAGAACACGTAGCCGACGATGCCGTCGACGTCCCACTCGCGGTCGAACTCGACGACGTCCGTCCGGGCGTCGTCGAAGCCACGAGACGCGACGAGTTCGTCCCAGGGGTCGTAGTCCACGTCGTCCGGGTGGACCCGTTCGGGGAGGTCGTCGAGGTACCGGTCGGCGACGGCGTAGACCGTCTCCTGCCACGGTTCGGTGCCCTTCGTCAGCCACTCGCCGTCGGTGACGATGGCGACGCCGCCGCCGCCGCCGGGGGCGGTCACGTCGTGGATGCGGTCGAGGGTCGCCGCCTGGTCCATCCAGTGGAACGACCGGCCCATCGTCGTCAGGTCGACCGTACCGAGGTCGGCGTCGACGTCTGCGTCGGAGCCGACGACCCACTCGACGTTCTCGACGCCGGCCTCTGCGGCCCGCGCCTCAGCCTGGCGGAGCATCGCCTCGTTCGGGTCCATCCCGACGACAGACCCGACGTGAGACGCGAGCGGGATGGCTATCTGACCGGCGCCACAGCCGAGGTCGAGGACGCGCTCGGACCCGTCGAGGTCGAACCGCTCCCGGAGGAAGGCGACGGTCTCCTCGCCGTAGCCCGGTCGGTGGCTGGCGTAGTACTCCTCGGTCCCCGCGAAGATGTCGGCGGCCTCGTCAGTGTCGGTCACGGTGAGTCACCGGGATACTGCCGGTCGGTCCGTCGACCCATGAAGGTTCTGATACCACCCGACGCCGGTCACGCGTACGCCGAGAACTCCTCCCCCTCGACGAGGAAGTACGCCGTCCCGAGCAGGCCGACGACCGTCGCCACGGCGAAGGCCACCTGCGGGCCGGAGAGGCCGGCGTACCCGGCCGAGGCGTAGAGGAGGCCCCCGACGAACGCGCTCGGAATCGTGAGTGCGTTCCTCACGAGGTAGTACGACCCGGTCACCCTGCCGCCGGCGTCGGCCGCGGCGGGACCGACGATGAGCGCCTTGTGCGCCGGGAGGCCGGCGAACCGCAGGCCGGAGAACGCCCAGATGGCCCCGACCACGACGGCCTCCGAGAGCGACACGCCGGCGAGCGTCAGCCCACCCTCCGGCGCGAAGACGAGCAGCACCGGGAAGACGGCGTAGACGAGGAAGCCGAGGCCGACGACCGGTTTCAGGCCGACCCGCCGGGCGAGGTTCGCCACGGGTACCATCGTCACCAGCGCGACGGCCATCTCGACGGCGAGGAAGACGCCGAACAGCGCCTCGGGCGCGAGGTAGTAGCCGAACAGCGTCGCGTCGGTCCTGAGGACGCGCGTGACGACCAGCACGGCGAAGCCGTACACCATCCCGTTGGCGAACCGGACGAGCGTGTCCCCGACGAGCAGGGGCCGGAGCGGCGACGGCAGGTTCGCCAGGTCCGACCGGACCTGTGACAGCCCCTCGAACTCCGCGCCGAGGGAGTCCTCCTCGGCCTCGTAGAGGACGTGCTGGGCCACCGTGCCGACCACGGCGGCGACGGCGGCGACGGCGAGGACGTACCGGAATCCGGGGTCGAAGCCGTAGGCCGCGAGGACGCCGGCGGCGAGCAGCGGTCCGGCGAGGAACGCGGTACGGCGGAACGTCTCGGTGCTGGCGAACCCGGTCGCCAGGCGGTCGTCCGGGACGCTCTGCTTGACGACGGCGAACGTCGCGCCGAGCCCGAACGACTTCCACGCCTGGGCGAACAGCAGGCCGACGAATATCCACGCCCACGCCGGAACGGCCCCGACCGCGAGGACCGGTGCGCCGAACCAGAGCAGGAACCCGACCGCCGACGCCAGGCCGAACAGCGTCAGCGCCGTCCGGGAACCGATGCGGTCCGAGAGAGCCCCGCCGGGGTACGGGTAGACCGCGCCGATGAGGTTGCCGAAGCTCCCGTAGAGTCCGACGAGGAACTCGTTTCCGTCGAGGAACAGGACGTACTCGCCCATGTACCGGCCGGTCATCTGGAAGCCGAGGCTGAACGCGAACATCGCCAGCGAGAGGACGAACACGTCACGCTCCAGCGCGAAGAACTGCCTGAAGTACGTGAGCGCACCGGGTGTGTCGCCGTCTGCCATCGTTCGGAGGGTACTGCGACCGACCGGACAATAGGCGGTTCGGTCACGGCGCGGAACGCGTGGGTCTGTCTCGACAGTCGAGCGCGTGGTCGCCGTTGCTCTCCTCGACGCTCCGGTCACGCGACCCCGAGAACCGACGCCGCAACGGCGCGAAAGAGACGACGGGACCGCCGCGACACCCCACCTGTGATACCGAACACCTAAAGGGAGACCGGTCATTCTCTACGCCAATGACGACCCTGGGAACCGCCAGCGCGGCCCCCGGCGAGGTCGACACCGGTCGGCTGAACGTCGGCGAGACCCGCGACGGCAGTCCCGTCGGCCTGCCCGTCGCCGTGGTCAACGGCGAACGCGACGGCAAGACGCTCTACGTGCAGGCGGCGAGCGACGGAAACGAGTTGAACGGCGTCGGCGTGATCCGCGAGGTATTCCCGCAACTGGACCCCACGGCGCTGGCCGGCGAGGTGCGCGTCGTCGGCATCGTCAACTACCACGGCTTCCAGATAGACTCCCATCGCAACCCCGTCGACGACACGAAACTGAACCGGACGTACCCAGGCGACGCCGAGGGCACGTCCTCGGAGCGCATCGCCGCGGCGACCTTCGAGGCCGCCCGGGAGGCGGACCTCATCCTCGACCTGCACCAGGGGTCGGATAGCCGGATGATACACGAGACGCGCGTTCGCTGTGGCCGACGACACCGGATGCACCAGAAGTGTCTCGAACTGGCGAAGGTGTTCGGCGCGGGCCACATCCTCGACCAGAAGGGCCCGGACGGGCAACTCGCACGGGCCGGTCCCGACGAGGGCATCCCGACGGTCGACCCCGAGCTCGGCGGGACGGTCGGCTTCGACCGGGAGAGCATCGACGTCGGAGTCGAGGGCGTGTTCAACGTCCTCCGGCACTACGACTTCCTCGACGAGGACGCGACGCTCGAACCCCAGACGCGCGCCAAGGACTTCGACCAGTACGGCGCGCCCACCGGCGGCCTCGTCGACTTCGCCGTCGACCTCGGCGAGCGCGTCAGGCGCGGCGACACGCTGTTCACCATCACCGACACGTTCGGCAAGCAGAAGGCCGACGTGAGCGCCGACACGAACGGCCTGTTCTGGCGGACGCGCCGCCTCCCACAGGTTGCGACCGGCGAGTACGTCTGTTCGGTCGGAACCGACCTCGATTCCTACTGATGACCCTCGAACAACTCTTCTGTCAGGCTTGCGGTGCGGAGTACGACGCGGGTCCGGACGAACCGTGGCGCTGTACCTGCGGCCACGCCCTGGACCTCGAGACACCGCCGCTCCCCGACGGCGACCCACTGCCGGTGAGCCAGCTCGACACCCGGCGTGGACTGTGGACCTTCCACGAGTTCCTCCCCGTCGACGAGCACGTCACGCTCGGCGAGGGGTTCACACCGCTCGTCGACGCGCCGGCGTGGGACGCCCAGTTCAAACTGGAGTACGTCTCGCCCACCGGGTCGTTCAAGGACCGCGGTGCGACGACGACGCTCTCCCGGGCGGCCGCCCTCGGCGTCGACAGGGTCGTCGAAGACTCCTCGGGCAACGCCGGGGCCGCCATCGCCACCTACGCCGCACGCGCCGGCATCGAGGCCGACGTGTACGTCCCGGCCGACGTGAAGCAGTCGAAGCTCATGGCCATCCAGCGCGCCGGCGCTCGCCCTATCCGGGTCGAGGGACCCCGCGAGGAGGTCACCGCGGCGGCCATCGAGGCGGTCGAGGCCGGCGAGGGCTGGTACGCCAGCCACGCCTGGAACCCCGCGTTCTACGCCGGGACGATGACCTTCGCCATCGAACTCGCGGCCCAGCGCGACTGGACCGCCCCCGACACCGTCGTCGTCCCTGTCGGGCACGGGACGCTCGCGCTCGGCGCCTACCGCGGCTTCGACCTGCTCGTCCGCGCCGGCATCGTGGACGAACTCCCGCGCATACTCGTCGGGCAGGCCGCCGGCTACGCCCCGCTCGCCAGCGAGTACCGCGGCGAGGTCAGCGAGGAGGAGGACGACTCGCCCAACGAGATGGCCGACGGAGTCCAGATACGCGAACCCGCCCGCTACGACCAGGTGCGGGCCGCCGTCGAGGCGACCGGCGGCGACGCCGTCGCCCTCGGCGAGAACATCGTCGAGAACACGCTCGACGCGCTCCACCGGTCGGGGTTCTACGTCGAACCGACCTGTGCGCTCGCCCCCGCCGCGCTCGCGAAGTTCCGCGAACTCGGCGTCGTCGACGACGACGAGGACGTGGTCGTCCCGCTGACCGGCAGCGGACTGACGACGCTGTGAGGCGGCGAGGTCGAGCGCCCGCTCCGGGAAGCACGGAGCGCGTCGGACCCGGGCCGCGTCGGACCCGGGTGGATAGAACGGAGAGAGCGTTCAGGAAGACGGTGCAGGGGGCCGGTCACGTCCGAACGTGACCGTCAGGCCCGGAGTCGGGTGGCTGCGAGGACGCCGCCGACGATGGCGACGAGTGCGACGCCGACGCCGAACCCGGGGGACCCGCCGGACTCGGTATCGTCGTCGACAGCGTCGGTCGTGTCGGCACCGTCGTCCGTGGCGGTGCCGTCGCTACTGCTCTCGTCGGCGTCGGTCGTCCCATCGAGTGCGGTACTCGAGTCGGAGACGGTGATAGTGCGTTCGGAGAAGTGGTTCACGCCGACGAGCACTGCTGCGCTGGCGTTGGCGTCGGCGTTCTCGCGAACCATGTAGCGGGAGGTCTCCGACCCGATGGCGGACCGGAGTTCGCTGTAGCTCTCGGCCTCGGCGGCCGCCTCACCGTCGACGCTCACAGAGAGCGCGTCGGCGTTCTCGGCCGCCGCCTCGGAGACGGAGACGACGACGACCTTCCCCTCGTGGGCGGCGCGGTCGACGGTGACCTCGGTCGTGGTGGCGCCGGTCTGGGCGGCCTCCACGGTCGTGTTCGCACCGTAGCTGACGGTGTCGGTCACCGCCTCGCCGTCGTGTTCCTCGACGGCGACCTCGGCGACGGCGGTGCCGTTCGCGATCATGCGCTCGGTCGCCCGGGCGTCGGCGTCGCGCTCGCCCTCGCCGTAGGCGCGGAACGTCAGCTTCGCGTCGTCGCTGACGTTGGCGACGACCTGCCCGTCGTCCGTGACGGTCACGTTGCCGTCGCCGACGAGGACGAAGACGCCGGTCGAGCCGTCCCGCTCGACGAGGACCCGCGATTCGTCGACGGCCTGGGCGTCGGCCTCGACGCTGACGTTGGCGGCGACGACCTGTTCGTCGTCACCCGGCGTGACGACGAGGACGCCACGCTCGGTGTCGTGGGCCTCGATGGTCGCCGACCGGCCGGCGCTGACCGTCGCGTTAGTCTCGGCCGTCGCCTCGACGGACACCGCCGCACCGGGGAGGTCGGCGAGGTCCACGAGCGACGCCTCGGCACCGATGCCGACGTCGGCCCCGCGCTCGGCCGAAGAGCGGGACTGCGTTCGGACGCTCTCGAGCATCGTCTCGCCGTCGACGGAGTAGTTCGTGACGGCGCGTTCGTCGGTGTCGAACGTCACGTGCGCTCCCGCGTAGGCGTGCTCGTCCGGCGCATCGGCCTGGTCGTATACGATTCCGCGGTCGGTCGCAGTGGCGACCGCCGGGGCGACGCTCGTTGCGACGAGCATCAGGCCCAGGAGGGCGGTCGCGAGTCGTGTCGTGTTCATGGTCACTGCACGCGTCGGTAGTGAGGGGTCGATAAAAACCCCCGCCGACCGTCGGGGTGACTTTCGGGCCGTCCAGACCCGTTCACGACCGTTCAATACCGGCGGAAACGGCGGATACGGCGAACCGGTGGTGTGACAGTCGGTGTCGAACGAACGGTCCAGACAGCGCGAACGAGGAGCGTCGGTCGCGGTCGACGGGGTCAGCGCTCCGGATGCGTCGGAGCGTCGAACCCGCCGCGGACGAGCGGTTTCGCGACGTGTCTGCGGGCACACGGCGGCACCTCGTACCAGCCGAGTTCCAGGTCGCGGGTGACCTCGACGGGCACCTTCCCGTCGGCGTCGGTCCCGCAGTCGCGGCAGCGATAGCCCTGGTCCCGGCCGGCGGACTTCATCGTCCGGCCGCAGTCGGGACAGTCCGGGGTCTCGCGAACCGTCCGGTTCAGCGCCCGGACGGCGACCTTCTCCAGTTTCAGCGTACCGTCGCTCACCTCGCCGCAGACGGTGAGGCGGTCGCCCTCGCGGAGGCCTCGGACCCGGTCGCGGAAGCGCTTGGTGGGTTCGAACGCGGCGCACTGGATGGACGCCTCCCCGTCCGTCGCCGCCAGGTCGAAGAAGACGTGCCCGCCACGTCGCGTCTCCGGGGGCGACGCCACGGTGCCCGAGACGCGGTACGCCCGGTCCGCGTCGAGGTCGCCGAGTCGGCCGGGCGCGAGGTGGGCGTCGGTTCCCTGGTTGGTGACGAACGTCCGCGTGTCGTAGACCGGTTCGCCCCCAACTGCGTCGGCGAGTCCCCGACACGCCGCCGGGTCGTCACCGCGAATCCCGTGCAGAATCGGGCAGGGCGTGTGCGGCACGCAGACGGCCTCGTCCTCGACGCGGTCGACCGTATCCCAGGCGTCGGGGTAGTGCTCGTCGGCCGCCGCGAACAGCGAGTCGTAGTCCAGGTCGCGCTCGGTGCCCCAGCGGTCGGGACGGCGGTAGCTGATGTGCTCGTACGTCCAGTCGTCGAAGGCGGCCCACGCGCCGACGGCCGCCAGTGCGCCGATGGTCCCACGGGCGTTCTTCCACCCGACGTGCCGGTAGCCGCAGTCCTCGGCGAGGGCGACGGCGTCGTCGATGGCGTGGATCTCCCGGAGGGCGTCGCGGGCGAAGGCGGCGACGCGGTCGGGGACCGCGTCGGGGGCGCCGGGGGCGACGACGAGTCCCGGGTTCGTGTTCGGGTCGTCCGTCTCTGCGGCGGCGAGTTCCTCGCGTGCGACGGTCTCGGCCGCCTCCGGGTCGACGTCGCAGTGGACCGCGAGGGCGGCGTTGCCCCGCGTCTTGTACTCGACGGCGGGGTTCAGGCGGACGAGGAGGACGCGCTCGACGTGGCCGCCCGACTCCTCGATGCGGTCGGCGACCCGGTTGGCGACGTACGTCGTGCACATCCCGCGTTCGCGGGAGTCCGTGTCGTCCAGCCCGATGACGGTCATCGACCGTACTACGTCCCGTGAAGGCTTTCCGCGTTTCGAATCCCGGCCGTCGGCTCGCTCCGCCGACGCCGCCGGTGACCGCGTCGAACGGGGGCGGACGACGGTCGATAACCACCCAACGCTGGCCCGTTGCACCCGACACAACACATATATGCGTAGAATCGACTACGTACGGGTATGTCCCGGGATGCACTGGTCGGGAACCTCACAGCCATGCTCGAAGACGCGGGCTTCGCCGTGAGTGACCGGTGTGCGATCCGGCCCAAGAGCTTCGACCTGGCTGCCCGTCGCGGACGTGACCTCATCCTCCTGAAGGTGCTCTCGAACATCGACGCCTTCGACGCGGCCACCGGCGCGGAGATGCGCCGGCTCGGCGCGTACCTCAACGCGACGCCGGTCGTCATCGGGCTCAAGACCCGCGACGAGGACCTCGAATCCGACGTGGTCTACTTCCGACACGGCGTCCCGGTGCTCGCACCGGACACCGCGATGGCGCTGTTCGTCGAGGGCGTCCCGCCGCTCATCTACGCCGCTCCCGGCGGCCTGTACGTCAACATCGACGGCGACCTGCTCGCCGACGAACGCGAGGAGCGCGACATGAGTCTCGGCCAGCTCGCCAGCGAACTCGGCGTCTCCCGGCGCACCGTCTCGAAGTACGAGGACGGCATGAACGCCTCCGTCGAGGTCGCGATGCGCCTCGAAGAACTGTTCGACGCACCCCTGACTGCTCCCGTCGACGTCCTCGAGGGGGCCGACGAGGTGCGCGACGCCGAACCGACGCCCGATGACCCCGACGCCGACCCGGACGACGAACCCATCGTGACCGTGATGACCCGCGTGGGCTTCGAGGTCCACCCGACGACCCGTGCCCCGTTCAAGGCCGTCAGCGAGGACCACGAGGCCAGCGACGACGCCGACGCGTGGGACGTCCGTGAGGACACCATCCTCACCGGCCACTCCGCGTTCACGCAGGCCGCCGAGAAGCGCGCCCGCATCATGGCCTCCATCGGCGACGTGACCCGGACGCGCTCGGTCTACTTCGTCGACCGCTCCAAGCGCACCTCCGTCGACGGGACCGCCATCGTCGAACGTGAGGAGGTCGAGCAACTGCGCGACGCCGACGAACTCCGCGACCTGATCCGCGAGCGCGCCGACCTCGAAGAACGGCCCGCCTGAGAGGGAGCCACACGCCACCGCGACGCTTTTTCGTCACCGGCGAGAACCGTCGAGCGATGCCACCGACCGTCGAGTACGCGTCGCCGGGCGAGACCGCCGAGAACGCACTCGTCGACGACCTGCTGACGCTGTACGGAACCTACGGCTGGTGGGACGACCGCGAGGCCGACGACCTTCGGGACGCGCTGTCCGAGACCGAGGAGGTCGTCGTCGTCCGCGACGACGACGACGGCGCGCCGCTGGCCGCCGCCCGCGTCCTCACCGACTACGTCTACTACGCACAGGTGTTCGACGTCGTCGTCCAAGAGGACCACCGGGGCGACGGACTCGGGCACCGACTGCTGCGGGCCGTGGTCGAGCATCCGCGGCTCGAGTCCGTCGCCCCCTCGTTGCTGGCGCGAGAGGGGCTGGTGCCGTTCTACGAGTCCTGCGGGTTCGAGGACCCCGGTCCCGTCGAGCACCCCGACGGCGAGGCGGAACCGCTCAGGTGGCTGGTAGACCGGTCCGGTCGGGACGGGGAGGAGTAGTCAGGTCGCGCCGCCGTACGTCGCCTCGAGGTAGTCGACGATGTCGGCGGACTCGGGCATGCCGTCGACGCCGTTGTCGGGGTCGACGAGGACCGGGACGCCGGTCTGGCCGCTCACCTGCTCGACCTCGGTCCGGCGGGCGTGTGACCGCGGGACCTCGTGGGTGACGTACTCCAGGCCGAGTTCCGAGAGTTTGTCCTCGACCATCACACAGAACGGACAGCCCGGGAGTTCGTACAGTTCCAGAGTAGCCATGGTGTTCTGACGTTCGGCGCTGCCCCTGAAAGGGACGACGGTCGTGTGCGTCGAACTCGCCAGACCACGCACGATAGCGACGTGCTACCTGTGACTGGTCGGTGATACGACGAGAAGCCGACCCTTGATAACGCATGCCTACCGAATTCGCAGGGGAAAGACACTTACCGGCCGATGGGGAATCCGAGAGATACGTGCAGACGAGCCCACTCGCGGTGTGGCTCCTCGCGCTCGCCCTGCTCTCGGTCGCCGCCCTGCCACTGTCCACCGCGCTGTTCCCCCGGTTCCCCGACCGGGGTGTGGCCTTCGCCCTCCCCCTCTCGCTGGCGTTCGCGACGTTCGTCGCGTACTGGGTGGGCCAGGTCCGCTTCGGACGCGGTGCGGTCGCCATCGGCGTCGTCGCCGTCGCGGCCGGGAGCGTCCTCGCGAGTCGGGTCGCACCACCGACTCCCTGGCGTCGCGTCGCAGACGTCGGCGTCGTGTTCGCCCTCGCCTTCGGCCTCCTGCTGGCCGTGCGCCTCGTCGACCCCGCGGTCCACCCGTGGGGCGGAGAGAAGTTCCTCGACTACGGTCTGCTGAAGGCCGTCGTCCGGGCAGACCGCCTGCCACCGGCCGATTTCTGGTGGGCCGGCGAGCGCGTCCGCTACTACTACGGCGCACACCTGCTGGCGGGCGTCCTCACCGAACTGACCGGCGTCGCCCCGCGTCACGCCTACAACCTCGCGCTCGCGACCTTCTTCGGGTGCATCGCCACGGGAGCCTACGGGGTGGCCGGCGCCGTCGCAGACGGCCGCGGCTACGGCCCACGTCTGGCCGGAGGGTTCGCCGCCGGTGCCGTCGTCCTGGCGGGCAACGCCGCCCCGCTGGTCCGCATCGGCTTCGGCTGGCTCCCGCGCGACCTGGCGTACGACCTCGGCCGCCCGGTCGTCGCCGGCGTCCGCGCCCCGTACCCCGACGCGTTCGAGGGCGCCATCGGTCTCGGGACATGGGGCTACTGGCAGGCGCGGTACGTCGTCAACGGGAGCCTGGTCGTCTCGCCGTCGTGGGTGTACCTCAACGGCGACCTCCACGCGCACGTCGTCGCGCCGGTGCTCACGCTGGTCGTCGTGGCGTGCTGTCTCGCCTGGTGGCGCTCGGACGCCGACGATCCCCTCCGGTGGCTGCGTCTCGGTGCGGCCGTCCCGCTGGTCGGACTCCTCGCCGTGACGAACCTCTGGAGCGTCCCGACCGCCTGCGGTCTCGTCTGGCTGACGGTCGCGCTCGCACCGGAGCATCCCCTGCCGGCGGTCGCCGACGGTACCCGGCTACAGCGCGAACTGACCCGGTACGCGACCGCGACGGGGGCGGCGCTCTGGACCGGCGTCCTCGGGGCGCTCGCCGTCGCTCCGTTCCTGCTCGACCACACGCCCGTCAGTCGGGGCGTCGGGTTCCTGCCGCCCCGGACCGGAGTGGTCCCCTTCCTGCTCGCGTGGGGCGTGTTCGTCGTCCCGTTCTTCGTCGCCCTCGCCGCGGTGGCACGTCGCTGGGCGACGAAGAGCGAGCGCCGCCTCTCGGCACTGGTCGTCGCCACCGCCGCCGTCGTCCTCGTCTCCGTCCTCGGCCAGTTCCCGGCGCTGTTCGTCGTCGGACCCCTCGTGGCGCTCGGCTGGGTACACGCCCGTCGGTCCGGCGACTACGCCCCGGTGCTCGTCGTCGCCGGGGCCGGACTGTTGCTCGTCGTCGAACTCGCCTACGCCCGCGTCTGGCCGGTCGGCGGTCACGTCCGCTGGAACACGGTCTACAAGGTCTCGATGCAGGTGTGGGTACTCTGGGGCGTCGCCGCCGGCGTCGTCTGGGGAGGCTGGGTCGAGGACGTCGTCGCGGCCGCACGCGACGTTGGACCGTCCCTGCCGGTCGCGCGCCCGGGTGCTGCGGTCCGGGTGCTCGTCCTCGTCGTCGTCCTCGTCACGGCCGCGACGTTCCCCGCCCTCGGCTTCTGGCAGCACTTCCACGACGAGCACCCGGGACCGGTGACGGACGGGACGACGGACGCGACGGCGTTCGTGGAGGAGCGCCGCCCGGCGGTCTCCGAGGCCATCGCGTGGCTCGACGAGCGCGAGGGGCGGCCGACGATACTGACGGAAGCAGACCGGTACGCGAAGTACCAGTGGCAGTCCGCGCCGGGGGCCCTGACGGGGCTTCCGACCGTCGTCGGCTGGGACCACGAGGCCGGCTACCGGGGGGTCGACGCGTTCGAACGCCGGGTGAACGACACCCGGAAGATGTACACGGCGAACCGGTCGACGTCGGCCGCGCTGCTGGCCGAGTACGACGTCGACTACGTCTACGTCGGCCCGGAGGAGGCGGCGGCCTACGACAGCATCAGTCTCAACGCGCCCGAGTACTCCGGGCTCAACGACTTCGAGACGTATCGCGGCCTGGAGGTCGCGTTCTCGAACGAGGAGGTGACCATCTTTCGCGTGAACGAGACGGCGCTGTGTGCGCCGGAGAACGTGAGTTGTTCGGCGTCGGTTCAGCCGACGACGCCGCTGGTCCGGACCACGAAGTAGACCAGGAAGGCGGCCGCCAGCACCCACTGGCCGGCGGAGATGTCGTCGAACTCGCCTGCCGCCGTCTTGACGACGGGGTAGCTGAGGATGCCCGCCGCGATACCGTACGCGATGGAGTACGTGAACGGCATGACCATGATGGTCAGACCCGCCGGCACCGCGTGGGTGACGTCGTTCCACTGGACGTCGACGACGTTCCTGAGCATCAGGATGGCGACGACGACCAGCGCGAGGTGCGAGGCGTACTGCGGAATCGCCGCCGCGAGCGGGACGAAGACGAGCGACACGAGGAACAGCACGGCGACGGTGAGCGCGGTCATGCCCGTGCGACCGCCCTCCTCGACGCCCGTCGCGGACTCGATGTACGTCGTCACCGTCGAGGTGCCGAGGATGCCGCCGGCGGTGGTGCCGATGGCGTCGGCCATCAGCGGCCTGTCGATGTCGGGGAGTTCGCCCTCCTCGTCGAGGAAGTCACCGGCCTGCCCGACGCCGACGAGGGTGCCGGCGGTGTCGAAGAAGTCGACGAAGAAGAACGTGAAGACGACGAGTGCGAACGTGAACGCCTCCACGTTGGCGAACCCGGAGACGAACGCCCCGACCAGCGGCGTGATGTCGTACGTCGCCTGCGGAAGTTCGCTCGCGAGGAACGCGCCCTCCTGGATGAACTCGCCCGACAGGGCGCCGGGCGCGTACCCGAGGAACGAGAGCACGAACCCGGCGACGGTCGTCAGGGCGATGCCGATGATGATGGACCCCTTCACGCCCCGGGCGTACAGCCCGACCGTGAGGAACAGGCCGAGCACCGAGACGATGGCGACCGGGTTCTGGGCGAGCGGCCCGAGGGTGATCATCGTCCCCTCGGGGTCGGCCACGACGACGCCCATCGCCTGCAGGCCGATGATGCCGAGGAAGAGGCCGATACCGGTCCCCACCGAGAACTTGACCGGTTCGGGGATGAGTCCGACCACGTACTCACGCGCGCCGATGGCCGTCAGGACGATGAAGAGGACGCCCTCCACGAAGACGGCCGCGAGTGCCGTCTGCCACGGTATCCCGAGGCCGATGACGACGGTGAACGCGAAGAAGGCGTTCAGTCCGAGGCCGGGTGCCTGTGCGAACGGTCGGTTCGCGTAGAACGCCATGACGAGCGTCGCCACGACGCTCGCGAGGATGGTGACCACCGCGAGCATCTGGATTATCTGCCCGTCGCCGTACCCCTCTATCGATATCGCGTTGGCCAGGATGGCCGGGTTGACGGCGACGATGTAGCTCATCGTCAGGAACGTCGTCAGCCCCGCCACCAGTTCAGTTCTGAGGTCTGTACCGTGCTCTTCGAACCCGAAGTAATCGGCGAACCAGCCGGTTCCCCCACCCGAGGACCCCGACTGTCCCGCCGTGCTATCACTGGAACCCATAATGCACGTGCGACCAACCACAAATCTCGTGAATTAAAGCCTTACGGAAATATGATGTGCAGGTGTACAAGAACGTGTATATTTACGCGTCGTCGTCCCGGGAAACCCCGGGTCGGCGAACGGCGTGGCGGTCGGCGTCACGGGCGAACGTGTCAGTCTCGAACCAGACTCGGCAGTCGTGTCGGTCCTCACGACGTCGCCCCGGGACCGCCCTCGGACCGGGAAGGGGTCGGCCGGGCCGGGACTGGTCAGCGAGCCGTCACTGCTTCACTTTTTATACCATCGCGCCCAACTACCCGGCAGATGCACGTCGCGGACCTGCCGCTCCCCGACCGCTTCGTCGACCACTTCGAGTCGGCCGGCGTCGAAGAACTCTACCCACCCCAGGTCGCCGCGGTGGAGGCCGGCGTCTGCGACGGCGGGCGCGTCCTCGCGGCGATACCGACCGCCTCCGGGAAGACCTTCGTCGCCCAGCTGGCGATGCTCACCAGCGACGGCCCCGCCGTGTACGTCGTCCCCCTCCGGGCGCTCGCCACCGAGAAGTACCACGAGTTCGCCGAACTGCCGGGCGTGAGCGTCGGCATCGCCACCGGCGACTTCGACGCCGCCGACGACGACCTCGCCGAGAACGACGTCGTCGTCGCCACCAGCGAGAAGGTCGACTCCGCGATTCGAAACGACGCGGAGTGGATATCGGCGGTCACCTGCGCGGTCATCGACGAGATACACCTGCTCGACGCCGAGGGGCGCGGGCCGACGCTTGAGGTGACCGTCGCCAAACTCAGGCGGCTCACGCCGGCTATCCAGCTCGTCGGCCTCTCGGCGACGGTGGGCAACGCCGCCGAGATCGCCGACTGGCTCGACGCCGAACTCGTCAGCAGCGACTGGCGACCCGTCGACCTGAAGACCGGCGTCTACGCCGAGGAGTCCATCACGTTCGACGACGGCGAGTCCCGCGACCTGCCGACCGGCGGCGACCAGCCAGCCGTCGCCCTGGTCAGGGACGCCCTCGACGACGGCGGCCAGTGCCTCGTCTTCGTCTCCTCGCGCCGGGACGCACAGGCGCTCGCGGCCGAACTCGGGGAGGAGCTGTTCGACTCGGCCGCCGAGGTCGCCGAGGAACTCAGGACGCTGGCGACGACCGGCACCGGCACCGACCTCGCACGCTCGGCGGCCAACGCCGTCGCCTTCCACCACGCCGGCCTCTCGGCCGACCAGCGCCGCGTCGTCGAGGACGCCTTCCGGGACCGCGACCTGAAGACCATCGTCGCGACGCCGACGCTGGCGGCCGGGGTCAACGTCCCGGCACGCCGCGTCGTCGTCCGCGACCACGAGCGCTACGACGGGAGTCGGATGGCTCCCCTCCCGGTCCTCGAGGTCCACCAGATGTTCGGCCGGGCCGGCCGGCCACACCTCGACCCCTACGGCGAGGCCCTGCTCGTCGCAGACAGCGCGGCCGAGGCCGACACGCTCCGGGAGCGCTACGTCGGCGCCGAACCCGAGCGCGTCACCTCGAAACTCGACAGCGAACGCGCGCTCCGGACGCACGTCCTCTCGACGGTGGCCTCGGGGTTCGCGGACTCGCCCACGGCCGTCCTCGAACTGCTCGACGAGACCTTCTACGGCCACCAGCAGGCCGCCGACGAACTCGGCTCCGTCGTGGGTGACGTGCTGGACTACCTGGCCGCGGCGGGGATGCTCGACCGCCAGGACGGCCTGTCGGCGACCCGTCTCGGCACGCTCGTCTCCCGGGTGTACGTCGACCCCGTCACCGGGCGGTCCGTCGTCGACGCCATCGAACGCGCCGGCGACCTCCCCCGAATCACCTCGCTGACCGTCCTCGAACTGGTCTGTGACACCAGCGACATGCCGACGCTGTACGTCCGGAACGACGAGGCCGGCCGCCTCACCCAGACCGCGACGCGGCGCGAGGGCGAACTCGCGAAGTCGGTGATGGACTTCGACGGCGACTTCCAGAGCTGGTTGGACGTGTTCAAGACCGCGACCATGCTCGCCGACTGGGCCGACGGCACCGACATCGACGTGCTCGCCGAGCGCTACGGCGTCGGCCCCGGTGACGTCGGACGCATCGCTGAGCGGGCGGCGTGGTTGCTCGCGGCCACGGAGTCCATCGCCTCGTACATCGCCGACGAGGGCGCTGACGTCGAACGGGTCGCACGGGTGATACGCGAGACGCGCGAGGCGCTGGTCGAACGGACCGACTGACAGATAGCCCGGCGGGTCAGGATGCGGTTCAGGTGTCGACCTCGACGAGCGCACCGACCGGCGCGTCCGTGAGCGAGGTCGCCCGTTCGATGCCCTCCTCGCCGACGGCGATGAGCGCGAACACGCCGACGACGTCCGTCTCGGCGTGCTCGGCGATGTCGAGCAGCAGTTCCTGCGTCTCGCCCGACCGGATGAGGTCGTCGACGACGAGTACGGACTCGCCCGCCGACAGCGCCGACGCCGGCAGGTAGTAGGTGAGTTCGATTCCGGACTGGAGACGCTGGCGGGCCTCGACGAACTCCTCGACGGCCGTCTCCTTCGACTTCTTCGCGTAGACGCAGCGTGCTCCGAAGTAACTCGCCATCGCCGCCGCGAGCGTGATGCCGTCCGTCGCGGCGGTCAGGACGGCGTCCGGCCGGTCGAAGCCGAAGGCGTCCGTCGCGACGGGTGCGACGAGGTCGAGGAAGGCCTGGTCGAACACGGCAGCCGAGTTGTCGACGTAGCCCTCCTCGTCCACCTCGATGCGGGCCTCCAGTTCGGCCGCGAGCGCCTCGCGCCCGACGCCCGAGACCACGTCGGCGGCCCGGTCGGCACTCGGGAGGACGTGTCCGTTCACGTACCGGTTCAGGTCGCCGGCGGGCAGACCCGTCAGCGCGGCGAGTTCGTCGTACGTGCGTGTCTCCTTCAGCATCTGGAGCACGTCGACGGCACGCAACTGAAGCGCCGCCTTCTCGGCTCGGTTCATAGGCGGTGTACACCACTACACAAACATGAATACGTCGAAACTGGTAGCGGCCGATGTACCCACAGACGTGTATCTCTCTGGTCGTCGGGAGTGCCAGAATCGGAACCCGTCACGCCGGGGGCCTCGACGTCGTCAGTCGAGGAGGAAGTCCGGTTCGACGTGCTTCTCGTCGCGTTCCGCCCGGAGGTGTGCGAGGAACTCGTCCACCTCGACGTCGTACTCCTGGTTCTCCTTGCGGTCGCGTACCGAGATGGTCCCTGCCTCCTCCTCGTTGCCGCCGACGATGATCATGTACGGCACGCGGTCGTTGTGCGCACCACGAATCTTGCGCTCGATGGTCGCGTCGCGGTCGTTGACCTCCGTGCGGAACTCGCCGAACGCCTCGGCCACCTCGCGGGCGTAGTCGAGGTTGTCGTCCGAGATGGGCAGGACGCGCACCTGCTCGGGTGCGAGCCAGAACGGGAACTTGCCCTCGAAGTGCTCGATGAGCACCATGAAGAAGCGCTCGTAGGAGCCGTAGACGCCGCGGTGGATCATCACCGGTCGGTGGTGCTCGTTGTCCTCGCCGACGTAGCTCAGGTCGAAGCGCTCGGGCATGTTGAAGTCGAGCTGGACCGTCGGGCCGTCCCACTTGCGACCCAGCGCGTCCTCGAACGCGAAGTCTATCTTCGGGCCGTAGAACGCACCGTCACCGGCCTCTATCTCGTAGGGTTCGCCGCGCTCCTCGAGGACCCGTTCGAGGATGGACTCGGCCTTCTCCCATATCTCGTCGCTCCCGACGGACTTCTCAGGTCGCGTCGCCAGGGCGACCTCGTAGTCGAGTTCGAACGTGTCGAGCACCGTGTCGATGGCGTTCATTATCTGTTCGACCTCGGCCTCTATCTGGTCGGGGCGGACGAACAGGTGGCCGTCGTCGATGGTGAACGCCCAGACGCGGGAGAGTCCGGAGAGTTCGCCGCTCTGTTCCTTCCGGTACACCTTCCCGTCCTCGGCGTAGCGCACCGGGAGTTCGCGGTAGCTCCAGGACTGGTTCTGGAAGATGGCGGCGTGGCCCGGGCAGTTCATCGGTTTCAGGCCGAACTCGTCGTCGTCGACCTCGAAGAGGAACATGTCGTCCTCGTAGTTCTCGTAGTGACCCGAGCGCTTCCAGAGGTCCGTCTTGAACAGGTGGGGCGTCTCGACGTACTCGTAGCCCGCGTCGAGGTTCAGGTCCTCGATGAACCGTTCGAGTTCGCGCAGGACCGTCTTCCCGTTGGGGTGGTACAGCGGCAGGCCCGGTCCCGTCACCTCCTGGATGGAGAACAGGTCCATCTGCTTGCCGATCTTGCGGTGGTCGCGACGCTCGGCCTCCTCCTTTCGCTCGAGGAAGTCCTCCAGCTGGGACTCCTTCTCGAAGGCCGTCCCGTAGATGCGCGTCTGCATCTCGTTGTCCTCGTCGCCGCGCCAGTACGCGCCGGCGATCTCCATGAGTTTCACCGCACCGACCTCGCCCGTCGACTCGACGTGTGGGCCGGCACAGAGGTCCTCGAAGTCGCCCTGCGAGTAGAACGTGATGGGCACGCCCTCGTCGAACTCCTCGATGAGTTCGAGTTTGTAGGGCTGTCCCTCGAGTCGCTCCCTGGCCTCCTCGTAGCTGACCTCCTCGCGTTCGAGTTCGAGGTCCGCCTCGATGATGTCGCGCATCTCGTCCTCGATGGCCGCGAGGTCGTCTGCCTCGACGTCGACGTCGTCGAAGTCGTAGTAGAACCCGTCGTCCGTCGGCGGTCCGATGGCGAGTTTCGCGTCGGGGTACAGTCGGCGGACGGCCTGTGCGAGCACGTGGGCCGCCGTGTGTCGCACGACGTCGAGGTACTCGTCGGACTGGTCCGTGATTATCTCGACGTGTGCGCCGTCGTAGACCTCGGCCTCCTTGGCGACGAGGTCGCCGTCGATCTTCCCGGCGACCGTGTCGCGTCCGAGACCGGGACCGATCTCGAAGGCGACGTCTTCGACGCTCGCCCCTTTCGGGACGGCGAGTTCGGAGCCGTCCGGGAGGACGACCGCTATCTGGGGTTCGGATTCTGATTGTGACATGGCTGTGGTGGATGTCTCTGGTCGGTGTCTGCGGGTTCGGAGAACGGTAGGTGGACGTTGATGTGATTAGAAATGGGCTGCCGCCCGGCCTGTAAAGCAGACACCTACCATCGTACATCGCAATAGCCGAGGATTCAAGAAAAGGGTTGCGATGCTTTGCGGCAGTGTATCGACCAGAACCGTGCGAGATACCGTCACACACGCCGGTCGGCGGTCGTGGTCCGTGGTAACCCGGGACAGTGCCCCTGCAGACTCCTACTCGTCGTCGGCGTGTGCCAGCAACTCGCTCGCGGTCACGAGCGCCTCCATCTCGACGCCGGCGTCGGCCAGGTTCTCCCGGCCACCCTCCTCGCGGTCGACGACGACGAGCGCGCGATTCACGACCGCACCGGCGTCGCGGAGCGCCTCCACGGCGTCGACGGCCGACTGACCGGTCGTGACGATGTCTTCGACGACGACGACCTCCTCGCCCTCCTCGAGCCGCCCCTCGACGAGGTTGGCGGTACCGTACTCCTTCTGCTGCTTCCGGGCGATGACGTATGGCACGTCGGCGGCCAGCGCGGTGGCGACGGCCAGCGGGACGCCGCCGAGGGCGACGCCGGCCAGTTTCACGTCGTCTCCGAGTCGCTCGGCGAAGGCCTCGCCGATGAGTCGCAGACAGTGCGGGTCCGTCTCGAAGCGGTACTTGTCGACGTAGTACTCGCTGGTGCCGCCGTGGCTCAGTTCGAACTCCCCGAACTCGACCGCGTCCGCGGCCGTCAGCGCGTCGATGAGGTCGTCGTCGGTCATTGGGGAAACTGGGGCGACCGTCGCAATAAGCCCCGTGGAACGTCGCCGGTCGACCGTCCCTACCAGGGTTCCTTCTTGAGGTCGAGGACGTACGCGATGCCGTTGGTGCCGATGTGCAACAGGGGCGTCACGACCAGGACGGTCACGATGACCGGGACGGTGAACCACTCGCCGAACCACGCCGGGGCGGCGACGGCGGTCAACCCGAGCGCACCGACCACGAAGTCGAGCTGGTCCACACCCGGGAACGCGGCCCCGCGCTCCCTGCCGGTCCGTCGCTTGAGGAACGACGCCGTGATGTCCCCGAGCATGGCACCGAAGGAGAGCGAGAACGCCACGACCAGGGGGAACGACGGGAGCGAGATGGAGAGCGCGTCCCCGACGGTCCCGGAGACCGCCGAGAGCAGCAGCGCCAGCGCGGCACCGGCGAGCGTCCCGGCGATGGTGCCACGCCAGGTCTTCCCGTCGCCGAGGATACGTCGCTCACCGAGGGTCCGTCCACCGTCTATCGGCCGGCCGCCGCCGACGAGCACGGCCACGTTGTTCGGCACGTAGGCGGGCAACATCGCCCAGAACGCGACAGCGAGCGTCGACACGAGGTCCATGTTCGAGGCATCTCGACCGCCCGTCTTAAGCGGTCTGGGTTCGCGTTACGAGGCCGCGAAACCGTGGTACGGGGCTGGGGTCAACGTCGGCCACTCGCTACATCAATCCTCTTATACCACGAGTTCGGACTCTCTGTCATGATTCCACCCATCGCCAGTCGGTTCGTCGCGGGGGAGACGCCAGCGACGGCGCTCCAGCACGCCCGCGAGCTGAACGAGCGCGACGTCGCCGTCATCCTGAACCTGCTCGGCGAACACTACGACGAGCGCGGCCCCGCCGAGGCTGATGCCGCCGCCTACCGCCAGCTCGTCGCGGACATCGGGGACGAGGACGTCGACGCCTGTATCTCGGTGAAGCCGTCGCAGGTCGGACTGGACGTCGGCGAGGACGTCTTCGAGGAGTTGCTCGGCGGCATCGTCGAGGCGGCCACCGACCACGGCGTCTTCGTCTGGGTCGACATGGAAGACCGCCACACCACCGACGCGACGCTGGACGCCTTCGAACGGTTCGCCCGCGAGACCGACGGCAACGTCGGCGTCTGCGTCCAGGCCAACCTCAAACGCACCCCCGACGACCTCGAACGCCTCGCCGCCCTCCCCGGCAAGGTCCGACTCGTCAAGGGCGCCTACGACGAACCGAAGGCGGTCGCCTACAAGGACAAACAGCGCGTCGACGACCAGTACCGCGACCTGCTGACGTTCATGTTCCGCGAGTTCGACGACGGCGTCGCCGTCGGCAGCCACGACCCCGAGATGATCGCGATGGCCCGCGACCTCCACGAGGAGTACGGCACCCCCTACGAGGTCCAGATGCTCATGGGCGTCCGCGAAGACGCCCAGTTCGACCTCGCCGCCGACGGCGTCGACGTCTGGCAGTACGCCCCCTACGGCGACCGCTGGCTCTCGTACTTCTACCGCCGCCTCAGAGAACGCAAAGAGAACCTGTTCTTCGCACTCCGGGCGGTACTGGGACGATAGGAACAGACCCATAAGCCCTCGGCCAGATAAACCCTGCATAGATGTCCTCGTGGAAACGGGACTTCGCGTCCGGCCTCATCGTCGTCCTGCCCGTCCTCGTCAGTGCGTACGTCATCGCGTGGCTGTACACCCTCATCTCGGCCATCACGCCCGAGCAGGTCATCGAGGTGAGCCTGCTGACCGACTTCAGCGTCCCCAGCGACGTCGCGAACACGCTCGTCGACCCCCTGCGCGTTCTCGCCGTCATCGCGGTGTTCGTCGTCTTCGTCTTCTCGGTCGGGTACCTGATGCGGACCGCGGCCGGCAACCTCTTCGAGGGCGTCATCGACGACATGGCCAACCGCGTCCCCGGCCTCCGCGTCGTCTACAACGCCTCGAAGATGGCCGCCGAGACAGCCCTCGGGGGGACCGAGTCGCTCCAGACGCCGGTCAGCGTCGAACCCTGGCAGGGGATGCGGATGACGGCGTTCAAGACCGGGAAGACGACCCCGGACGGACGCGAGGTCGTCTTCCTCCCGACGGCCCCGAACATCACCACCGGGTTCGTCATCGAGGTCGACCCGGACGACATCGAGGAGACCGACGAACGCGTCGAGGACGCACTGACGCGCATCCTCTCGGCCGGGTTCGGCGACTCGGACCGGATGGGCGGGACGAGCGTCGAGGACCTGGTCGAGGTCGAAGACGTCGACAGGTAGCGCTGGTCGTCCCAACTGCGGGTATCAAGTACGCGGGCGCAGTACCGTTTCCCATGGAAACAGTTCGCTCGACCGAACGGTACGACCTGCTCGTCGGCGGAGAGCACGTCCCGCCGACGGACGGGACCTACGTCGAGACAGTCGACCCGGCGACGGGCGACCCGGTCGCCGAGGTCGCGGTCGCCGGCGAATCGGACGTCGACCGTGCGGTCGGGGCGGCGAGGGAGGCGTTCCCCGACTGGCGCGACACGGACCCGGCCGTCCGTGGCCGGACGCTCTTCCGGGTCGCCGAACGCATCCGCGACCACGCCGACGAGCTCGCGGCGATAGAGACGCGTGACCAGGGCAAGCCCCTCTCGCAGGCCCGCTCCGACGTGCTGAGTGCGGCACGCTACTTCGAGTACTACGCCGGCGCCGCCGACAAACTGGAGGGGACGAGCGTCCCCGTGGGCACGGGACAGGTCGATTTCACCGTACGCGAGCCGTACGGCGTCTCCGCCCAGATAACGCCCTGGAACTTCCCCGGCAACCTGTTCGCCCGCGGCGTCGCCCCGGCGCTGGCCGCGGGGAACACGGCGGTCGTCAAACCGGCACCGACGACGCCGCTGTCGAGCTACCGGCTCGCCGAGCTCTGCGTCGACGCGGGCGTCCCCGCGTCGGCGGTCAACGTCGTCTCCGGCGGCGGCGAGACCGGCGCGGCGCTGACGGGCCACGAGGGGGTCGACACGATAACGTTCACCGGGAGCGTCGCCACCGGACAGCGGGTGATGCAGGCGGCCGCGGAACGGGTCACCCCGGTCACGCTCGAACTCGGCGGGAAGAACCCGGCCATCGTCTACCCCGACGCGGACCTCGACGAGGCGGTCGCGTGGATCGACCGCGGCATCTTCACGAACGCCGGCCAGGTCTGCTCGGCGGCGGACCGCGCCATCGTCCACGAGGACCGCTACGAGGCGTTCGTCGAGCGCATCGTCGAGCGCGCGGAGTCGTACGAACTCGGCCCCGGGGAGGCGGACCCCGACATGGGACCGCTGAACAGCGAGGAGCACTTCGAGCGGGTGCTCGACTACGTCGAGGTCGGCGTCACGGAGGGCGCGACGGTCGCGACCGGCGGCGAGGCGCTCGAACGCGACGGCTACTTCGTCGAACCGACCGTGCTCACGGACGTCGACAACGGCATGCGGGTCGCCCAGGAGGAGATATTCGGCCCGGTGCTGACCGTCATCCCCTACGGCGACGACGAGGACCCCGTCGCGCTCGGCAACGACGTGGCGTACGGGCTCGTGGCTGGCGTGTTCACCGACGACGTACGCCGTGCCCACCGCGCGGCCCAGCGACTCGAGGCCGGGAACGTCTACGTGAACAAGTGGTTCGGCGACACGAACCAGACGCCGTTCGGCGGGTACAAGCAGTCCGGCATCGGCCGGGAGAAGGGTCTCGAGGCGCTCGACTCCTACCTGCAGACCAAGAACGTCGCCGTCAACCTGGAGTCCGGGAGCGGCGGCGACCTCCCCGGTGCCTGAGTTCGGGGGACCCGGACGCTTTTGTCGTCGCTTCGTCTCTGTCGTCCCATGACACTCGAAGACAGGACGGCCGTCGTCACCGGCGCGGGATCTGGGATGGGGCGGGCGACCGCGGAGCTGTTCGCCGAGCGCGGCGCGTCGGTCGTCGTCGTCGACCTCGACGGGGAGCGCGCGACGGAGACGGTCGACCGAATCGTCGCCGGCGGCGGCGAGGCCGAGGCCGTCGTCGCCGACGTCTCCGACCCCGAGGACGTGCGGGCGTTCGTCGACCGGGCCGTCGAGACGTACGGCCACCTCGACGTGCTCCACAACAACGCCGGCATCCCCCAGCAGTCGACGCCGGTCGAGGACGTGACCGAGGAGACGTGGGACCGGGTCCAGGACGTGAACCTGAAGAGCGCGTTCCTCGGCGCGAAGTACGCCGTCCCGCACCTGCGGGATGCGGACGACGGCGTCATCCTGAACACCGCCTCCACGTCGGGTATCCGGCCCCGGACCGGCCTGTCGGCCTACGCCGCGTCGAAGGGCGGGATGATCACCCTCACGAAGCAGCTGGCACACGAACTCGCAGGGGACGACATCCGGGTCAACGCCATCTGTCCGGTCGCGACCGACACGGCGATGCTCCCGGAGTTCGCGGGCAACGAACTCTCCGTCGAGGGGATGGCCGAGACGATTCCCCTCGGTCGACTCGCCGAGCCGGACGACATCGCCCAGGCGGCTGCGTTCCTGGCCTCGGACGAGGCGTCGATGATAACCGGCACCGCCCTCGAGGTCGACGGCGGCCGAGACATCTGAGGCTCGTCGGGCGGGAACCGTGCCGCCATCGATGCTGGCGGACCGGCGAGACCCGCCCGGAAGACCGTGACGGCCCCCGTGAGACACACTAGAGGCGAGTTTCCCCCCTCTGCAAACGGTTATATAATGGAGAAGGGTGATGTGTGTGCATGGATATCGAGAGACGGCGACTACTCAGGCACACGGGTGGGCTGGCCGGGCTAACCGCACTGGCCGGCTGCCTGGGCGGAGACGACTCGGGGAACGAGACCACGGCCCCGGACGACGGGGGCGACGACACCGATTCGGGCGGTGGCGGTGGGGGCGGCGACGACATCCGTATCGGCGTGTTGCTGCCGTTCTCCGGCGACTACGCCTGGGTCGGGGCCAACGTCCTGCCCGTCGTGGAGATGGTCGTCGAGGAGATAAACGACCAGGGTGGCATCGACGGCCGACAGCTGAGTATCGTCCAGGGCGACACCGAGGCGTCGCCGGATGCGTCCGTCTCGGCGACGAACCGCCTCGTCAACGTCGAGAACGTCCAGGCGGTCGTCGGCCCGACGAGCATCACGATGTCGGCGGTCATCGACACGCTGACCGAGAACGAAGTGCCGATCGTCACGCCGACCGCGGGCACGACCTCGCTCGACGACCGCGGCGGCGAGTACGTCTTCCGGACGGTCTCCTCGGACTCGCTCGGCGGCCGGGCCATCTCGCGGGCGGCCCGCGACGAGCAGTACAACTCGATTCAGGACTACGAGCGCATGGCGCTCATGGTCGGCAACCAGGAGGTGTTCCAGTCGTTCAAGGAGCCGATACAGTCCTCGTTCGAGGAGTTCGGCGGGACCATCACCACGGCGATGGACATCCGAACCGGCAAGGCCTCCTACACCTCGGAGGTCCAGTCGATGATGGAGTCCGACCCCGAGATAACGGTCCTCGTCGCGTCCGTCGAGGACAGCATCAAGATAACCGAGGCCGGGTTCCAGGCCGGCTACGAGGGGAACTGGTTCGCGACCCAGGACCAGACCAACCAGGACTTCCTCTCACAGAGCGACACTCGCGTCACGAACGACATGCTCGGCCTCAACGCGGCGACGTACGAACCGGCCCAGGAGACCGGCCGGCTCCAGGAGTTCTTCGACGCCATCACCGAGTACGCCGGCTGGGACGAGGGCTCGCGCGTGTTCGCGACGAACACCTACGACGCGATGAACGTGCTGGGGCTCGCCATGGCCCAGGTCGCGGCCGACGGCGACGACCTCACCGGTTCGAGCATCGCGTCGGCCATCCCCACCGTCGCCCGTCCGCCGGACCAGACGGTCACCAGCTACACCGACGGTGCGGGGGCCATCGCCGACGGGACCGACGTGAACTACCAGGGACTGGTGGGGCCCATCGACTTCGACGACGACGGCGACATCGTCGCCCCCTTCTCTATCAAGCGGGCACAGGACGGCTCGTGGACGGAGGCGGGTCGGCTGCCGCCCGAGGCGCTCTGAGCCGTCTCCACCACCCCCAGCATGGTCTTCGACAATCTCATTCAGACGTTCGTATTCGGCCTCGTAGAGGGGAGCGTCATCGCCGTCGGCGCGGTCGGGCTGACGCTCTCGTACGGTGTCACGCGGTTCATCAACTTCGCGTACGGCGAGTTCCTCACCTACGGTGCGTACCTCACGGTGTTCGTCGCGGCCGGGCTGTTCGGGGCCTCGCTCCCGCTCCCGGTCGCCATCGTCGTCGCAGTCGTCCTCGTCGGGCTGCTCGGCGTGGCCGTCTCGAGGGTGTTCTTCGAGCCTATCTCCCATCGGGGGGCGCTCCCGCTGCTGATAACGTCCATCGGCGTCTCGTTCATCCTCCGGAACCTGCTGCAGGGGTGGGTGGGCGTCGACGCGCGCCAGCTCCCAATCCCCCTGCTGCGCAGGAAGGACTACTTCGGCGTCCAGCTGACCGACCTCGAGGTGGCCGTCCTCGTCGTCGGCGTGGTGACGATGCTGCTCGTCCACCTGCTGCTCCAGCGGACGATGCTGGGCAAGCGGATGCGCGCGACCAGCGGGAACCGGTCGCTGGCCGAGGTCGCCGGTATCGACACGCAGCGCGTCGTCCGGCAGACGTGGTTCATCTCGGCGGCGGCTGGCGCGCTCTCGGGCGTCCTCTACGCCGTCCTGTTCGCGCCGTTCCGCCCCGGCGTGGGCTTTGCGTATCTCATCGTCATCTTCGCGGCGACGCTGCTCGGTGGTATCGGCCGCCCCTACGGCGCGATGCTCGGGGCGTTCGTCATCGGCATCGCGATGAACTTCGGCTCGGCGTACCTCTCGGCGAACTACACCCGGGCGTACGCGTTCGTCATCCTGGTGGCCGTCCTCCTGCTCAGACCGGAGGGCATCAGGGGAGGTGAGTTCTGATGGCGCTACTGACCGGCTGGGCCGCGTTCCTCGTCACCGTGGCGACCATCGGCTGCATCTACGGCCTGTTGACGCTGGGGCTCAACGTCCACTACGGCTACACGGGCCTGTTGAACTTCGGCCACGTCGCCTTCTTCGCGGCGGGCGCGTACGCCTCGGCCATCGTGACGATGCCGCCGCCGTCGCAGGTGACGAACGCCAGCTACGAGATCTGGTTCAACCTCCCGATGCCGTACGCGTTCCCGGTGAGCCTCGCTGCCGCCGCCGTCGTCGGCGGGCTGCTCGCGTTCCTCATCGGACTGACGAGCGTCCGGCTCGGGACCCACTACCTCGCCATCGCGACGTTCGCCCTCGCGGGCGTGTTCAGTGACGTGCTCGTCAACGAGGCGTGGCTGACCAACGGCTCGTTCGGCATGAACGGGGTCCCGAAGCCGGGGCGGGCGGTGGTCTCGGCCGACGTCTGGCAACTGGCGTACCTCCTGTTCGCCGCCGGTAGCCTGGTCGTCGTCTACCTGCTCCTCGAACGCCTGATGGACGCGCCGTTCGGTCGGCTGCTGAAGGGCGTCCGCGAGAGCGAGGCCGCAGCGAAGACGCTCGGGAAGGACACGAACGTCGTCAAGCTGAAGTCGTTCGTCATCGGCGGCATGATCGCCGGCTTCGCCGGCGGCGTCTACGCCCACTATCTCGGGAGCGTCGTGACCGCGCAGTTCGTCCCGGCGGTGACGTTCACCGTCTACGCCGCGATGCTGCTCGGCGGGGCCGCCTCGAACACGGGGGCCGTCGTCGGCGCGTTCACCGTGGTCGCCTTCCAGGAGTCGACGCGTTTCATCACGACGGTGTACGACTGGGTCCAGTCGACGCTCCCGGATGCACTCAGCGGGGTGCTCCCCGCGCTGTTCGGGCCGCTCCCGAACAACCCGTCGTTCATCCCGAGCATGCGGTTCGTCTTCATCGGCGTCCTGTTCGTGCTCGTCATCAGGTACCAGCCCGAGGGGCTGTTCGGCGACCCCGCCGAGATACAGGCGCTGGGGGAGGAGGACTGAGCCATGAGCACGGACCAGCACTCGACGGCCGAGGACGTCCCGGCTGACGGCTCGACCGACCTCCTCGAGGTCGACGGCGTCGTGAAACGCTTCGGGGGCCTCGTCGCGAACGACGGCGTCTCGTTCGGCGTGGAGGAGGCCACCATCACCGGGCTCATCGGCCCGAACGGGGCCGGGAAGTCGACGCTGTTCGACTGCATCACCGGCGTCCACGCGCCCGACGAGGGGGCAGTCCGCCTCGACGGCAAGCCCATCCACGGGCGCTCCCCGACGGCGGTCGCGAAGCGGGGCGTCGGCCGGACGTTCCAGACCCCGAAGACGTTCCGCGGGATGACCGTCCGCGAGAACATGGCGTTCGCGGCCGCCGAGCAGACCGGCGAGCGCGCGCTCGACGCGCTGTTCAGACCCGAGACCATCCGCGAGGAGGAGGCCGACGTCCAGGCGACCGTCGACGAGACCCTCGAGTTCCTCGAACTCGACCACCTCGCCGACGAGTACGCTAGCAGCCTCTCCGGCGGCCAGCGCAAACTGCTCGAACTGGGACGGGTACTGATGATGGACCCGCGCATCATCCTGCTCGACGAACCGGTCGCCGGCGTCAACCCGTCGCTGACCGACGAGCTGCTCGCTCGGCTGGAGGAACTGAACGACCGTGGCCGGACCATCCTGTTCATCGAACACGACATGGACGTCGTGATGGAGCACTGCGACCGGGTCGTCGTGATGCACGACGGCCGGACGCTGGCGGTCGGGCCGCCCGCCATCGTCCAGGAGGACGAACGCGTCGTCGAGGCCTACCTCGGGGGGGTCGACAGATGAGCGACATCGAGGACGTCCGCCGGTTCGACGACGCGCTGTTCTCGGCACGCGGCATCGAGACCGGGTACGGCGACCTCCAGGTGCTCTACGGCGTCGACGTCGACGTGCGCGCCGACGAGGTCGTGTTGCTGTTCGGCCCCAACGGTGCCGGCAAGTCGACGCTGATGCGGGCGCTGTTCAAACAGCTCCCGCTCTGGGACGGCAGCATCGAGATGGACGGTCGGGACTTCTCGGGGCTCGACTCGAACGAGATGGTGCCCCAGGGCGTCGCCTACGTCCCACAGACGGCCAACGTGTTCCCGAACCTGACCGTCTCCGAGAACCTCGACATCGGGTCGATACACGCCGACGCTCCGGCCGAGCGCCGCGAGGCGATGTACGAACTCTTCCCGCGCCTGGAGGAGCGGCGAGACCAGGACGCGTCCACCCTCTCCGGTGGCGAACGCCAGATGCTCGCGATGGCCCGGGCGCTGGTCCCCGACCCGGACCTGCTGCTGGTCGACGAGCCCTCCGCAGGGCTCGCACCGAAGCTCATCAGCAGGGCGTTCGAACACGTCGACCGTATCCGCGAGGCCGGCACGGCCGTGCTGATGGTCGAGCAGAACGTGCTGGCCGCACTCGAAGTTGCCGACCGCGCGTACGCCCTCGACATGGGCGAGAACCGGTTCGAGGCGGACGCCGACACCATCAGGGACTCCGAACTCGTCCGCGAACTCTACCTCGGGAACTGAGCCGCCTGTCGGCTCAGACCTCGACGTACTCGAACCACTCGTCGTGGTCGTCGGTCCGCCGGTTGACCACGTCGAAGAAGCGCTGCTGTATCTCCTCGGTCACCGGACCGCGCGAGCCGTCACCGATCTCGACGTTGTCGACCTGCCGGATGGGCGTGACCTCGGCCGCAGAGCCGGTGAAGAACAGTTCGTCGGCGGTGTTGAGTTCGCCCCGCGAGATGGTCGCCTCGTCGTGGACGGTGTAGCCCATCTCCCGGGCGAGCGTGATGACGGTGTCGCGGGTGATGCCGTCGAGGATGCTCTCGGCCAGCCCGGGCGTGTATATCTCGTCGTCGCGGACGAGGAAGATGTTCTCGCCGGGGCCCTCGGCGACGTTGCCCTCCTTGTTGAGGACGATGGCCTCGCGGAAGCCGTTGCGGCGGGCCTCCTCGCCGGCGAGCAGGCTGTTGACGTACAGGCCCGTCGTCTTCGCGTTGGTCGGAATCTGGCTGGAGGCGTGCTTGCGCCACGAGGAAATCTTCACCTTGATGCCGTTCTCCAGGGCGTCCTCGCCGAGGTAGGTTCCCCACGGCCAGCAGGCGATGGTGGTCCGGGTCGGGCAGTCCCCCGGCGAGACGCCGAGGCTCTTGTAGCCGTAGTAGACCAGCGGCCGGATGTAACACGACGCGAGGTCCTGTTCGCGGATGAGCGTCTTGGTGGCCTCCGTGAGTTCCGCCGGTTCGTGGTCTATCTCCATCTCGTAGGGCTTGCAGGAGTCGTAGAGCCGTTCGAGGTGTTCTTCCCAGCGGAACATCGCCGGGCCCTGCTCGGTGTCGTAACATCGCGCGCCCTCGAAGACGCCCGTCCCGTAGTGGAGTCCGTGGGTGAGCACGTGGACCTGTGCGTCCTCCCAGTCGACGTATTCCCCGTCCATCCAGATCGTGTCGACGTCCATCTCGTCGAAGCTCATACCGGTGGCAATGCTTGCGACCCATTTAGATGTAGGCGGTTTGCGTCCGCGGTCCAGACCGCCGCACTGGCCGGGTCAAAACGGTGGAATCGTCGTGTCGATGCCGTCGCAGCGCGTTCGACGGCGACGGGAGACTCAGCCGAGACGCGCGACGAGGTCCGCCCCCTCGACGTACGGGATGTCCTCGCGGGCGGCGTAGGCGCGGGCGTCGGCGGGCGAGAGCGCGCCGGCGGTGTCGTCGTCGAGCATCTCGCAGACGACGACGGCCGGGGGAACCTCGGCCGCCTCGGCGAGGGCGATGCCGAGTTCGGTGTGGCCGAGTCGCTGGTCGAGCAGGCCCGGGGCGGCCCGGAGCAGGTGGACGTGGCCCGGCGCGCGGAACTCGTCGACGAACGGGAACGACTCGGGGTCGGCGGCGGCCTCGGCGAGTTTCGTGATGGTGAGCGCGCGGTCGTCGTCGGGGATGCCGGTGAACGTCTCCCGGTGGTTGACCGTCAGCGAGAACGACGACCGTTCGTCGTACGCCAGGTCGTGGTCGGACGCGAGCGGATGGTCGAGTGTCTCCTGCATGAACGGCAGGTCGAACGTGTCGGCGACGTCGTCGGGGAGGGCGACGCAGACCAGCCCACCGGCGTCGTTGCGCATCCGCGTCACGGCCGCTGGCGTGACGCCGTGGGCCGGGTAGACGAGGTCGGTCTCGCCCTCGCGGTCGGCGGCGTCGTGGATGCAGACGGGGTGGCCGGCCTCGAACGCGGCGATGGCGCGGTCGACCGCCGCGTCGGCGTGGTGCTGGTGTGCGGTCACGTCACTGCTCCCGGACACTGATGGTCACCTCGTCGCCGTCGGTCAGGTCGAGCGCGTCACGGAGCTTCTCCGGGGCGATGACCTCCAGCTGGTCCTCGTCGTGGTGGGTCCGCTCCGGTGCGATGGTGTGGGCGTCCTCGTAGGTCCTGCCGTCGGCCGTATCGACGGTCGCAGGGTAACAGACCGCCGGGCCGTAGGTCCGGTCCTCGTCCTCCCAGCCGTCGATGTGGACCGGTTCGATGGCGCTCATGGCGGTGCGTCGTCGGACGCTGTCGGCCGTCAGTTCGACGTTGAGCGTGCCGAGGAACGGCTCGTAGCCGAGTCTCTCCTCGAACTGCTCCATGTAGCCCGGCAGGGAGATGTAGTGTCGTCCCTCGCCCATCCCGCTGGTGACGGTGCCGGTGAGGTCGACGCTGGTCTCGCCCTCGAAGATTCGCCGGTAGTCCTCGTACTCGGCGCGGAGGGCGCGCTCGCCGGCTTCGGTGAGCGCCACCCACTGGCCGTCGCTGACGGTCTCCCGGGTGACGTAGCCGGCGTCTTCGAGTCGCTGGAGTCGCCGCGAGGCAGTCTGGTTGGAGGCGTCCAGGCGCGCCGCCAGCCCGGAACAGGACACCTTGACCTCGCCGTCGGTCGCACCGTCTAGCGCGAGCAACTTCGCGACGGCGAGTTCGTCGTGTCCGACCGCGTACGACGCTGTCTCTGACATACCAGAGACTTCGGACGCCCCCGGGATAAGCATACCGGATGAGGGATGCGTTCCAGAAATGAGATGGTTCGTCGGGAGTGTGCGACGAGGCGCGAAGCGCGGGAGTAGTTCGGACTTCGTCCGCGTCGACTAAAGCCCATCGCTTGGCGAACGGGTCCGGGGGCGAACACTCCCGCGACGTCGCCGTCAGTAGTCGACGAGGGGGTCGCGCTCCCAGAACTCGCTCTGCTTGTTCAACTCCGGGACCCACGTGTCGGCGTCGCGAGCGAGTTGGGGGCTTCGGACATTTAAAAAATATTGTGCATTCTGGTGTTTCCCCGGTTCAGGACCAGCGCGACAATAGAGTGACTGCCGCAGACTCCCTCCACAAATCAGCCGATTCAAATTTGAATCGATTGGAAGGATCTGTCTCTACTTCTGTACAAACATACTCGTCCGAATGGGAAGACTGGTTTGAGATTGGCGATTCGTATGGCATGGTGTTTCCTGACTCAGGAAATGGAAACGCACATGGATTCCATGTGGAATTTAGACAAAGCAATCAAGAACCGACCCATTACGCCACCCACTCCGAAAGCCGTATGGACCCGGGGTCGAACAGCCACGGTAATACCTGGCTGAGCGATAAAGTTGAACAGAAACACGAGTGGACAACTGATGATCCGGTCCACGCCGATATGAGAGATACTGAACCAATGAGCGATGTCGGAACTGGCACTACCTCTATGGGTCTCACACTCGGCGGGTCTGACATCGTTACGATTGGTCTATCCTCAGACGTCACTAATTCAAATCTAGAGGTGTCAAACAATAGCTCTCCGGATATATATGACTATCACAAGATTACTATGGATCATCAGAGTACAGATATCTCCACTGACTACACACAGCTAAACTCTTCAAGCTTAGCAATTTTGGACCACGACTTCGCCCAGCATCCTAAGGAGAGTGTTGACGTCACGCTTGATGGGTACTTCTTTGACCCCTACATCCCTTGGGACGTAAAGCACGAAGAACTCTCTGCTTCATTTAGATACAACATTTACGGGGAATTATAGCCACTACAATTGTCCTCACAAAATACTAAATAATGTCTATCGATAGGCGGGAAATAATTGCGACGATCGCTTCGGGAGCTCTAGCTGGATGTTCGGCACTTTCATCCCGCAACTCTTCGGGAAACACCCGTTCGTACCGTCCATGCAACCGGTCAGACGGATGGCGGAGCTTTCAGAACGGGTCTCGTAATTCGGGTCGTACCGAGAGGGCCCCCGCCTTTCGAGACGCACCCCAGACCGACGTGGTCCATTCGGGCATCGCTGAAAGGACATCTCCGGTACTCGATGGGGAGCTTTGCTACGTGAACGAAGGTGGTAGCGTTACCGCACTCGACCGCCAGACGAACGAGGTGGTCTGGAACGTATCGTACGAGGGACCGGGATCGACCTCACCAGTCGTTCACTGTAACCAACTGCTCGTGCAGACGGGCAACGAATTCATCGCGTACGATTCGCGGACCGGGGCTGAATCGTGGAGAACAGACCTCGGCCACGGGGCTGCGCTCGCCAACGTCACTACGTCGGGCGATACCATCTTCGTGTGTGGCTCCACCGAGGTGCAAGCACTTGCCCCCGACGGAACCGTCCACTGGACTAACGAGACGGAAACTCTTCTCAATGGGGTCGCCGTGCGTGACGAGACGGTCGTGGTCTGCGGATACGTGGAAGATGGCGACGGGTTGGTCCGAGCGCTAGATAGAACGACTGGGGACCAACTCTGGACGCGGAGTGGAATCCGGTCCTATGCACCTCCATCGGTCGGTGGCGGAACGGTGTACCTGACGGGTGCTGGAGGCGACGTGACGGCACTCGACCTCGACTCGGGCGAAACGACCTGGCGAACCCGAACGGGAGGGTCGAACATGTACGCGACACCTGCCTTCGAACCGAACGACGGCCGAGTCGTCGTTCCAACCGGTGCGACGGGACAGATCCTCGCGCTCGACGCTGCGGATGGGAGCGAAGTCTGGCGAACCGGCGTCTCACGACACGCCGGTGTCGACAGTGGTGTTGACGGATAGCGTCGTCTACGCCCTCGCGAACGGGTTGTACGGGCTCGCAACGAACGATGGCACGATCCACTGGGAACTACCGGAAATCGCACAGAACGGAGGTATGGCTCTCTCCGAAGACGCGCTCTGGATCAACTCTGCCGGGCATCTGGGCAAGGCAACCGCCAGCGACGACGCTGGCTGAACGACGGCGAGGTCGAACTCCGACTCGACCATCGACGAGAGGGAGATGGGGTGTCGCGTGTGACAGATCCCTGGCGTCGCACTGGACGTGCTGTCCCATCCGTGGAATCCGGTGCGCCCCACGGCGTCCTTCGGTGGCTGCAGTCGTCTCCAGTGTCGGCTGCATTCGAGACAGTCCGTGAGGGGCCAGGCGGAGAGAGGGAAGAACGTTTTATCCTCGCCGCCCATGTCTCGCCAATGAGCGAATCGGATTCCGTCGAGGAAACCCCGGCGAGCGATCGGAACAGGGAGAGTTCCGACGCTGGGCCGATGCAGGTAGACGACCCGAACTATCATAGCGTGAATCACACCGCAGCACAGACCTGCGGCTGGACGGCGAATGCTCTCACCGGAGACGGCCGCTGCTACAAGTACGCGTTCTATGGAATCGAGTCACATCGCTGTATGCAGATGACACCGGTCGTGAAGTGCAACGAGCGCTGCGTGTTCTGTTGGCGCGACCACGCGGGGCACGCGTACGAACTCGGGGACGTGGAGTGGGACGATCCGGCGGCGGTCGCGGACGCGAGCGTGGAACTCCAGCGGAAACTCCTCTCCGGATACGGGGGGAACGACGAGGTCCCACGTGAGGTGTTCGAGCAGGCGATGGAGCCGCGGCACGTCGCGATCAGTCTGGACGGTGAACCGACGCTGTACCCGTACTTGCCCGAGTTGATCGAGGAGTTCCACGAGCGCGACATCACGACGTTCCTCGTGAGCAACGGTACGAAACCGGAGGTTCTGGAGCGCTGTGAACCGACACAGCTCTACGTGAGCGTCGACGCACCCGAGCGCCACACGTTCGACTCGACGGTGAAGGCCGTGGACGACGACGCGTGGGAGCGCCTCGTCGACACGATGGACGTGCTCGCGGCGAAGGACGACACGCGGACGGTGCTGCGGACGACGCTCGTGAACGGCGAGAACATGCACAGCCCGGACTGGTACGCGGCGTTCTATCGGCGCGCGGACCCGGACTTCGTCGAACTGAAGGCGTACATGCACGTCGGGCACTCGCGCGGTCGTCTCGACCGGTCCGCGATGCCGGACCACGAGGACGTCGTCGCGTTCGCCGGGGACGTCATGGCGCACATGCCCGACCACGACCACCTCGCGGACGTCCCGCAGTCTCGCGTCGCGCTCATCGCGAGGGACGCGGACACGTGGGTCCCGAAGCTCCAGAAGGACAGCGAGTTCTGGACGAACGACCCGCTCGCCGACGTCTGACCGTTCCCATCGCGAGTCGTCCGCCTCGGAACGCGGTCAGCCCTCGTCGCGCTCGCCGTCGTCTACCTGTTTCGGGCCGTCGGACTCGCTCATTGGACGTACGAACAGGCCCCAGCCCTAAAGTATCCGTTCCTCCGGTCCGCGCACTCGTAACCACCACTTACCAATAGGCTGGAACTACGAACGTGACCCATGGCACTCCACGCACTGGAAGACATCGACGACGCCCTGGACGCGACGCGGAACCTCCTGACGCCGGTCGACCGGACGACCTGGGTCAAGCTCGCAGTCGTGGTGTTCTTCATCGGCCTCCCCGGCGTGAACGGTGGCTCGTCGGGGTACTCGTTCGGCGGCGGCGACGCGAACGGTGGCGCGCCACCGGGACAACCGCCCCTCGAACCGTCCGGGCAGACGTGGCTCGTCATCGGCGGCATCGTCCTCTTCCTGTTACTGCTCGCGCTCGCGTTCCTCCTCGTCGGCTCCATCATGGAGTTCGTCTTCGTCGAGTCGCTCAGGACCGAGGAGGTGTGGATCCGGAAGTACTGGAACTGGCACTGGCGACTCGGCGTCCGGCTCTTCGGATTCCGCCTCGTCCTCGGCGTCGTCACGTTCGGCAGCGCCCTGTTACTGGTCCTCCCGCTCCTGCTCGCCGGGTTCGGTGGCGGTCCGGTCGGCGGTGGACTGGCCGTCGGCGTCTTCGTCGTCCTCCTGCCGCTGTTCCTCGTCCTCACGCTCATCGTCGGCGTCGTCAGCGGCTTCACCACCGTCTTCGTCGTCCCGATAATGATACTCGAGGACGTGAACGTCCTCCCGGCGTGGCGGCAGCTCTGGGGCTCTATCAAGCGCGACTGGACCCAGTACCTCGCGTACGCCGTCGTCGGGTTCGTCCTCGCGCTCGTCGGGGGTATGCTCGTCGCACTCCTCACGGGCGTCGCCGCGCTCGTCCTGCTGATCCCGTTCGGCGTCCTCGCAGCCATCGGAGTCGGTCTCTTCCTCCTCTTCGAACCGCTCGGCGTCGCCGCCTTCGTCGTCCTCGCCATCCTCTTCGGACTGGCGGTCCTCGCCGTCGCCGCGCTGGTGCAGGTCCCGGTCCAGACGTACCTGCGCTACTACGCCCTGCTCGTCCTCGGCGACGTCGACTCCGAGTTCGACGTCATCCCACGACAGCGGGCGGCGATCCGGTCGGACGGCGACGACGAGAACGCCGACGCCGCCGTCTGACTTGGTCCGTCAAGCCCGTCCTTCTTGCATCTGCGGGCCCTAGCGACCAGTATGCTCCTCCGGACAGCCCTGGCCGTACTCGCGCTCGTCGAGGTCGTCGCCCCCCGTCGTCTGGTCGACTTCTGGATGCGCCTCGCGACGAAGAACGACGACGTCGAACTGCGCTCGTGGGTCTACACGGCCGCGCGCGCCGAAGGCGTCCTGATACTCCTGTGGCTGCTGACGCGCGGACGCGACGAGACCGGGGCCGAACCCGAGGCCGAGGCCGATATCCGCGTCGAGGCGGAGACCTGAGAACGCCCCTGGACGCCGGCGACCCCGATGCCGTCACGACGAGCGACGGCTGAACGGGGTGCCGGCATTCAGAAACCCATTTACAGTCCCCAGCGGTACGTGGGCGTATGTTCCTGCAGTTGCGGTCGGAGGTCGAGGACGCCCTCACCGGGGCGCTCTCGTCGCTCGACCTCCCCACCGACGACCTCGGCATCGAGGAGCCACCGGAAGACGTCACGGCCGTCCTGGCCTCCAGCGTCGCCTTCCGACTGGCCGGCGAGGTCGGCGCACCGCCGCCGAAGGTGGCCGCCGACGTCGCAGCAGAGATCGACCCCGACGACTACGAGTACGTCGGCGACGTGGTGACACAGGGCCCGTACATCAACGTCCTCCCCAGCGACGCCTACTTCGCCGGGACGCTCGACGCCGGCCAGGCATCGGACTACGGCCACCTCCCGCCGAAGGAGGAGTCCGTCGTCGTCGAACACACCTCCGCGAACCCGACCGGCCCCATCCACGTCGGGCGTGCACGCAACCCCATCGTCGGTGACGCCGTCGCCAACGCGCTCGACTACGCGGGCTACGACGTCCACCGGCACTACTACGTCAACGACGCCGGCCGGCAGATGGCCGTGTTCACGTGGGCCTACGAGACCTTCGACGAGTCGGACCTCGACGCGCCGCCCGAACGCGACCGCATCGAGTACGACCTCGTTCGCTACTACCGCAAGGGCAACGCGTTCCTCGAAGCGGCCGACCCCGTGGACGCCGAGGACGCCGAGACCGAGATACAGGCCATCATGCAGGGCCTCGAGGACGGCGACGAGGACACGTACGAACGCGTCTCGGCGGTCGTCGACCAGGTCCTCTCGGGGATGCAGGAGTGCCTCGCCCGCCTGCCCGCCGAGTTCGACGAGTTCGTCAAGGAGACGCGATTCATGCGCGACGGGTCGACGGACGAGGTCGTCGACCGCCTGAAAGCGTCCGAGTACGCCGTCTACGAGGACGACGCGTGGCAACTCGACCTCACCGACTGGGACATCGACAAGCAGTTCGTCTTCCTGCGCTCGGACGACACCACGCTCTACACGACGCGCGACCTCGCTCATCACGAGTGGAAGTTCGAGAACTACGACCGTGCCGTGACCGTCCTCGGCGAGGACCAGGGCCTCCACGCGGACCAGCTACGGGCCGCGCTCGAGATACTCGGTAACGACACCGACCAGCTCACGGAGGTGCTGTACGGCTGGGTGAACCTCCCGGGCGGGGAGTCGATGTCCACCCGGCAGGGCACCGGCGTCGACCTCGACGACCTGCTCGACGAGGCCATCGACCGCGCCCGGAACGAGGTCGAGACGCGCATGGAGGACCGCATCCGCGACGACGACCTCACCGACGAGGACGTCGAGCGCATCGCCCACCAGGTGGGCATCGGCGCGGTCCGATACGACATCGTCTCCAAACAGCCCACGAAGGCCATCACGTTCGAGTGGGACCGCGCGCTCGACTTCGAGGCCCAGTCCGCACCGTACGTCCAGTACGTCCACGCGCGCTGCTGTGGCATCCTCGACGACGCGGGCGAGGTTCCGGACGCGGTCGACGCGAGCGTGCTCCACCGGCAGGAGTCCGAGGACCTGCTCCGGGTCATCGCCCGGTTCCCGGCGGTCGTCGAGGAGGCCGCGGTCGACCTCGAACCCCACACGGTCGCCACGTACACGCGGAAGTTCGCGGAGACGTTCAACGCGTTCTACCGCGAGTGTCAGGTTCTCGGTGCCGAAGACGAGGAACTGCGCGCGGCCAGAATCGCGCTGGTCGCGGCCGCACGCCACACGATCGCCAACGCGCTGTCGATACTCGGCGTCGCCGCGCCACGGTCGATGTAGCTCAGACGAGCGGTAGCAGGACCTGCCCGAACAGACTTCCGCCAACGAGAAGAACGGCGGCGACGCCGGCGGCGAGCGTCAGCGAGATGAACAACAGGACCCACGAGAGTGGGATCGAATTGCTGTCGTCTGCCATACTCGAAACTATCGGCTCGGTTACCCATAATGGTTTCCTGTCGCGTCGTTCGGCCGGTTCCGGCAGCCTGTCGGTCACGGCCGGTCCGACCGTCGGGGACGTCGACCTCCGTGATGGCCGCCGTCAGTCCTGGTCGACCTCCGAGATGGCCGCCGAGACGTCGTCCTCGCTGGCCGCGTCCGAGCCGGACTTGCCGGCCGCCGCCGTCGTGCTGAACGTCGGCATGTCCTCCGGTCCCGCCTCGCCGAGCAGTCGCGCCGCGAGGTACCGGTAGGCGCGCGACGCCGGCGTCTTCGGGTCGTGGACGACCAGCGGCGTCCCGGCGTAGACGCTCTCCCGGACGGTCAGGTCCTCGGGGATGGTCACGAGCAGTGTGAGGTCGAGTTGCTCGGCGATTCCCTCGTGGTCGACGTCGCTCGACGGTCGCGTCCGGTTGAGGATGATGCCGGCGATGGTGCCACCGGCGCGTTCGGTCAGGTCGCAGGTCTTGCGGGCGTCCTGGACCGAGGCGGGTTCGGGCGTCGAGACGAGGAGGACGGCGTCGGCCAGACCGAGCGGGAGGACCGTCTCGTGGCTGACCCCGGCACCGACGTCGAGGAGGACGTAGTCGAAGCGGTTCCGCAGGTAGTCGACGACGTCCCGGAGGTTCTCGGTCTGTACCGACGCGTAACTGTCGAGTTCGATGCCGCTGGGGACCGCCCAGATCCCGTTGGCGAGTTCGTACGTCGCCTCGGACACGTCCGCGTCGTCGGCGAGGACCTGATGGAGCGTCGTGTCCCCGGGGGAGAGACTCACGAACCCGGCCAGGTTGGCCATCCCGAGGTCGACGTCGACGATGACGACGCGGTTTCCCGCCCCAGCGAGTGCGGTTCCGAGGTTCACTGTCGTCGTCGTCTTTCCGACGCCCCCCTTCCCACTTGCGATGGCGTACACCGTCTCCTGCGTGGTCATGTGTCTGGACAGAATCACGGCCGACTAATAAAACGTGATACCCTTCCATCGGTGGTCACCGGCGGCACCGGGCCCTCCGTTCGGGTACGTGGCGAACAGGTGGCACCGGGCTACGTCGACCCCCGGGGCGTGCCACGCACCCGCCTCGACCACCGGGGGACCCTCGTCAGGTCACGCCGTCTCTGGTCCCGTCACCACACTTGAACCCACGTCCGCCTAGACCCGTCGGGGGCGTGCGTTGGGCAAGGAACAGTTACTTACCGTGTGCAGGGCCTAGAGCCGACAATGAGTCAGCAGGAGGGCGAGGAGCAGTCCGACCGCCGAAAGTACGAGTTCCGGAAGGTCATCGAGGAACTCGACGAGTACGAGGGGTCGGGTACGCAACTCGTCAGCATCTACGTCCCCGAGGACAAGCAGATCAGCGACGTGGTCGCCCACGTCACACAGGAGCACAGCGAAGCCTCGAACATCAAGTCGAAGCAGACCCGAACGAACGTCCAGGACGCCCTCACGAGCATCAAGGACCGCCTCCGGTACTACAAGAACCCGCCCGAGAACGGGATGGTGCTGTTCTCCGGTGCCGTCGACTCCGGCGGCGGTCAGACCGAGATGGTGACGAAGGTGCTCGAATCGCCGCCCCAGCCCATCGAGTCGTTCCGGTACCACTGCGACTCTGCGTTCTTCACCGAGCCCCTGGAGCACATGCTCGCCGACCAGGGCCTGTACGGACTCGTCGTCCTCGACCGACGCGAGGCCAACGTCGGGTGGCTCAAGGGCAAGCGCGTCGTGCCCGTCAAGTCCGCCTCATCGCTGGTGCCCGGGAAACAGCGCAAGGGTGGCCAGTCAGCACAGCGGTTCGCCCGCCTTCGGCTCGAGGCCATCGACAACTTCTACCAGGAGGTCGCCGAGATGGCCAACGACCTGTTCGTCCCCGAGCGTCACGACATGCAGGGCGTGCTCGTCGGCGGTCCCTCGCCGACCAAGGACGAGTTCCTCGACGGCGACTACCTCCACCACGAGATTCAGGACAAGGTGCTCGGCAAGTTCGACGTGGCCTACACCGACGAGTCCGGTCTCTACGACCTCGTCGACGCCGCCGAGGACGTGCTGGCCGACGCCGAGATAATGGAGGACAAGGAGCTGATGGAGGACTTCTTCAAACAGCTCCACGACGGCAACAAGGCGACCTACGGGTTCGAGCCGACCCGCGAGAACCTCGTCATGGGCTCCGTCGAGACGCTGCTCATCTCCGAGGACCTCCGGAAGGACGTCGTCGTCTACGACTGCGACGGCGACGAGGAGTACGAACTCGTCGACGCCCGGAAGAACACGCCCACCCACACCTGCGAGGACGGCACCGAAGCCGAGGTCGATGAACGCGAGGACGCCATCGAGTTCCTCATGAACATCGCCGACCAGCGCGGCACCGAGACCAAGTTCATCTCCACCGACTTCGAGAAGGGCGACCAGCTCTACAACGCCTTCGGCGGCATCGCGGGCCTGTTGCGGTACTCTACTGGGGTCTAAGGTTACTCTTTAGTTTTAAATCAAACAATAAAAACACCATAGAACCATCTGACAGAAGATATTTATCGCCATGCTCATATTTGGCGGAAATGGATCGAAGAACGGTGATAGCCAACGGGTTATCCACTCTATCAATCCTTGCTTCGTCCGGTTGTCTGTTCGGTATCAACGGAAGCAGGGCTTCGGAACTACGAATTGAAACGGAACCAGTGACAATGACACAAATCTGTGAGCGCTCAATCCGAACGTTTGATAAGTTGGATCGACGAGATGAAAACCACGTCGAAGATGTAATAGAATCTAACAACTCATCAACCTCAACTGAATTCACCTTCGAAGAGGAGATCTACCTGCAGTTCCAGGATAAATATTACCATGTGAGTGTGAACGAGGAAGGGGAAAACTTCGTTTACTCTCTCGAACTGATTGCAGATTCAGTTGGTAAATTATGCGAGGTAATTATTAGACAACAAGTGATTCATATTACTCATGAAACTGTGAACGAGAACATATATGATACAATTCACCAAGCAGTGGATACGAGTCAGTTCAGGTCGTCTCCTCTAAACGATTCCGCAGTTGACACCTACGATTTTTTGACGGATAACAACTACGGTGGTCGGAACTATCCGTTCTATATACGATTTCGGGAAGGATATTACAAAGTAACTATGAGCTATGATTCTGGAGAATGAGAATTATTCGGTATTGTTGCTATCGAGATTCGTCAAGGTCGCCTGTGAGACAGGATAGGCCCAGCTATTCGTTCCCTCACCGGCAGTGTGGTCCAAGTCCGGATTTGGATTCTCTTTGCCACAGTACAGAAAGTACTAGCAAGAGGGACCCTCCACCGACTTCGAGAAGGGCGACCAGCTCTACAACGCCTTCGGCGGCATCGCCGGACTGCTGCGGTACTCGACCGGCGTCTAAACTCGTACTACCGTCTCACCCCATCAACTGCTCCAGCTGATTCCGTCGTCGTCCGATGGCGACCGAGGGCTTCAGGCCCCCGTCCCCCTCCAGTTCCTCGAGTACCAGCATCGGGTCCGTGCCGCGGTCCTCGATGCGTTCGAGCAACGTCTCTATCTTCGACCGGTTCAGTGCGAGCGAGGAGAGCAACCCGACAACGAGCGCCATCTCGACGGCCGACGCCTCGTCGACGGCGAACGCCTCGCTCACCCTCGTCAGGTCGCCGTCGCCCTCGACCGACTCTGCGGGCTGGACGTTCAGGCAGGACGTACAGATGGCCGCCGCCGACCCGCCGCCCGGCGCGTACTCGGAGAGTTCGGCCGGGACGGCGAACGAGACGGTGTCGGAACGACACTCTGAACACTGCATACGGCTCCAGACACAGGGAGCCCTCTAAAAACTAGGCGCGGGTTCAGTCGGCAGTGACCGCTTCTGCCGTCTCGGCGTCGGCCTCGGCCGCTTCCTTCTCGCTCTCCTCTTTCTTGTCCTTGATCTTCTTCATCCGGAAGATCTCCTCGCGCTCCTGTTCCTCGAGCTTCTGGTCGATGAAGTCCTTGTTCTCGTAGAGCTCCGGCAGGAGCTTGAACTCCAGCGCGTTGACGCGGCGCTTGGTCGTCTCGATCTCGGTCAGCATCTTCTTCATCGCGGTCTCGACCTCGGCCGCGAGGATGATGCTCTCGAGCAGTTCCTCGTACGCTTCCGCCGCCTCGTCGATGCGGGCGGAGGTGCCGAGGACGCCGTACCCGCGGTCGCCGAGGTCCTTCTGGACCTTCGAGGACTCTATCTGGGGCACGACGACGCCCATGATGTTCCGGGACTCCGTGGTTATCTCCGGGTGTTCCTTCAGCGCGGCTGCGGCACCGCGAACTGCGACGTCGCCCTCCATCGCCCGCGCCATGTTGATCTTCTTCTGGGCGTCCTCGTAGTTCGACTCCAGGTTCGACCGGACGTCCTGTGCCTGGTCGAGGATGTCCATGAACTCCATGATGAGGCCGTCCCGCTTCTTCTCCAGCGTGTCGTGGCCCCGCTCGGACAACTCGATGCGGTCCTCTATCGCCATCAAGTTCTTCCGGGTGGGCTTGACGTCCTTGGCCATTAGGTGGCCGTAGCGCGGCCAGCCTGTTAACCCTTTACGATTCCCTTTACTGATCGTCCCCGTGCGCGACGGACGTCGAACTGCCCGTGGCGGTCCGGTCGGGGCGTCACGGAGTGGCGAACCCGCCGCCGCGACGGGCCGGTCGGCTCACCCGAAGAAGCGGCGGACAGTCTGTCGACTGGTCGACGATGCGTCGCGAGAACGAGAGGGCGGTCTATGCCTCAACGGCCGCCGCGTCCTCCCGGTAGTACTCCTCGATGAGGTCCTCGTCGATGCGGTTGAGTTCCGTCTTCGGGAGCATCGACAGGAGGTCCCAGCCGATGTCGAGGGTCTCGTCGATGGAGCGGTCCGTGTCGAAGCCCTGGTCGACGAACTCGTCCTCGAAGCGCTCGGCGAAGTCGAGGTACTTGTTGTCACGCTCGGAGAGCGCCTCGCGGCCGACGATGTTCACGAGGTCGCGCAGGTCCTGCCCCTCCGCGTACGCGGCGTAGAGCTGGTCGGAGACGTCGGCGTGGTCCTCGCGGGTGAGGCCCTCGCCGATACCGTCGTCCATCAGGCGCGACAGGCTCGGCAGGACGTTGATCGGTGGCTTCAGCCCCTGGCTCTCCAGGTCGCGGTCCATCATTATCTGCCCTTCCGTGATGTACCCGGTCAGGTCCGGAATCGGGTGCGTGTCGTCGTCACCCGGCATCGTGAGGATGGGAATCTGCGTGATGGACCCCTCGACGCCCTTGAGACGGCCGGCGCGCTCGTACAGCTGGGCGAGGTCGGTGTACATGTACCCGGGGTAGCCACGACGGCCCGGGACCTCCTCGCGTGCGGCACCGATCTCGCGCAGCGCCTCACAGTAGTTGGTCATGTCCGTCAGGATGACCAGCACGTGATAGCCCTTGTCGAACGCGAGGTACTCGGCGGTGGTGAGCGCGAGTCGCGGCGTGACCGTCCGCTCGACCGCGGGGTCGTCCGCGAGGTTCATGAAGACGACCGACCGCTCCAGCGCACCGGTGCGCTCGAAGTCGGCCATGAACTCGTTCGCCTCCTCGGCGGTGATACCCATCGCGCCGAAGACGACCGCGAACTCCGAACCTTCGTCGTCCTCGCCGCCTTCCTCCTCCGGCACGGTCGCCTGACGGGCGATCTGGAGTGCGAGGTCGTTGTGCGGCAGGCCGGACGCCGAGAAGATCGGCAGCTTCTGGCCGCGGACGAGCGTGTTCATCCCGTCGATGCCCGAGACGCCCGTCTGGATGAACTCCTCGGGGTACTCGCGGGCGTAGGGGTTGATCGCCTCGCCGACGATGTCGCGTCGTTCGTCCGGGACGATGTCGGGACCGCCGTCGATGGGGTTCCCGGACCCGTCCAGCACCCGCCCGAGGAGGTCCTCGGTGACGGGCATCTTCATCGTCTCGCCCATGAACCGGACGGACGACTTGGTGTCGATACCTTCGGTGCCCTCGAAGACCTGGATCGCGACCAGGCCACTGCTGGATTCGAGCACCTGTCCGCGCTTGGTGTCGCCGCTCGGGGTCTCGATCTCGACGATCTCGTCGTAGCCGACCGGCTCGTCGACCTCGGCGAACACCAGCGGGCCGCTGATTTCTGTAATCGTCTGGTACTCCTTCATTGTTAGTACAGCTCCCGGAGCTGTTCCGTGATGTCTTCTTCGAGGTCCTCGATGAACGCCTCGGCCTCGTCGTCGGGCGTCGTCGCGATGCGGTTCAGTTGCGGCGCCGCGTCGATGGACTGTATCTCCTCGACGGGGACGCCCGCGTCGAGTGCCTCGAACGCTTCGTCGTTGAAGTGCTTGATCGCCGTGAGGATACCGTAGGTCTTCTCCGGCGGACAGTACTGGTCGACCTCGGTGAACGCGTTCTGCTGGAGCCACGCCTCGCGCAGGTAGCGCGCGATCTCGAGCGTGAGCTGCTGGTCCTCGGGAAGCGCGTCCTTACCGACCAGCTGCACGATCTCCTGCAGTTCGCCCTCCTCGTCGAGCACGTCGACCGCCCACTGGCGCACTTCCGGGTAGTCCTCCGCGACGTTCTCCCGGTACCAGGGGTCGAGCTGGTCCTGGTACAGCGAGTAGGACTCGTTCCAGTTGATCGCGGGGAAGTGCCGACGTTCCGCGAGGTCGGCGTCCAGCGCCCAGAACGTCTTCACGATACGGAGCGTGTTCTGGGTGACCGGCTCGGAGAAGTCCCCGCCCGGCGGGCTGACCGCACCGATGACCGAGATGGAGCCCTCGGTACCGTTGATGTTCTCGAAGTAGCCGGCGCGCTCGTAGAACTGCGAGAGGCGCGCGGCGAGGTAGGCGGGGTAGCCCTCCTCGCCGGGCATCTCCTCCAGCCGCGAGGATATCTCGCGCATCGCCTCGGCCCACCGCGAGGTGGAGTCGGCCATCAGCGCGACGTCGTAGCCCATGTCGCGGTAGAACTCCGCGATGGTGATGCCGGTGTAGACGCAGGATTCGCGCGCCGCCACGGGCATGTTCGACGTGTTCGCGATGAGGCACGTCCGGGCCATCAGCGGGTTGCCGGTCTGCGGGTCGGGCAGTTCCGGGAAGTCGTCGATGACCTCGGTCATCTCGTTGCCACGCTCGCCACAGCCGATGTAGACGACGATGTCCGCGTCGGCGAACTTCGCGAGCGACTGCTGGGTGACAGTCTTCCCGGACCCGAACGGGCCGGGAATCGCGGCCGTCCCACCCTTCGCGAGCGGGAACAGGCCGTCGAGGATTCGCTGGCCGGAGACCAGCGGCGTCGTCGGCGTCTGCTTGTCGACGGTCGGACGGGACTCACGGACCGGCCACTCCTGGAGCATCTGTATCTCCTCGCCGCTGTCGAGTTCGACGACCGTCTCCTCGACGGTGAACTCGCCAGAGTCGATGGACGTGACCTCGCCACCCTCGTAGTCGGGCGGCACCATGACCTTGTGCTCGATGGTTATCGTCTCGGGGACGAGACCGACGACGTCGCCGGGCTCGACGACGTCACCTTCCTCGACCTCCGGGTTGAACTCCCACGTCTTCTCCAGGTCGATACCCGGCGCGTCGACCCCGCGGTCGAGGAACGCCGAGTTCATCTTCTCCTGCAGGACGTCGAGCGGGCGCTGGACGCCGTCGTAGATGGTGTCCAGCATGCCCGGGCCGAGGTCCACGGACAGGGGTTCGCCGGTGTTCTCGACGGGTTCGCCGGGGGAGACGGCGGACGTCTCCTCGTACACCTGGATGGTGGACAGGTTTCCTTCTATCTCGATGACCTCGCCCATCAGCCCTTCGTCGCCGACGTAGACGACGTCGTTCATCTTTGCGCCGAGGTCCGTGGCGGTCACGACTGGACCACTCACGCTCTCGATGACGCCGTCCTCACGAACGGCGTCGGTGTCTGTTGCTTGACTCATGTGTTAGTCTTCCTCCATCAGGTCGATACCGATGGCTCGCTTGATCTGTTCGCGCAGCCCGCTGCTTCCGGCGTCGCCACCGAGGGTGACGAACGTCGGTTCGACGCTCGTCTCGACGACGCGCCGCGGGTCGCGGGAGAGGTGGTCGAGGTCGTCGGCGTGCATGACGACGATACCGACCCCCTCGTCCCGGGCGACCGTCTGGACGGCCTCGTCGAGGCGCTCGTCCTTCTCGTCGTCGGGAACGTTCTCGAACTTCCGGACGCCCGCCAGCCGGAACCCGGTGGTGAAGTCCGGACTGCCGATGACGGCTATCTCCTGGCTCATATGGTGACCAGCTCCGCTTCGATCTCGTCTTCGCTGAGTCCCGCCTCCTTCCCCCGCGCGATGGCACGGATGTTGTCTATCTCCCGCTCCTTCGCGATGATGTACGCGAGAATCGGCGTGATAGAGATGGGGAAGGAGTTCGAGAAGTGGTCGGCGTACTCCTGTAGCGCCGCGTCGAGTGCGTTCTCGAAGCCGATGAGGCTCTCCGCCTCCTCGAGTTCGTTCAGCGCGGTCGATAGCTCGTCGCCGTACGTGCTGTCTCTGATGCGTGCGACGAGTTCGTCCGTGTTCGTCACGAGGGCACTCAGTTCGGTCTCGTCGAACAGGCGACCGCCCTCGATGAAGTACTCGGCCGGGTCCATGTCCGCCCCACTCCGGGAGAGTCGGAGCGCGTTCCGGACGTTACGGAAGTCGATCTCGGCCTGGAGGAACTCCAGATACATCGCCGTCGGACTCGTCGGTTCCTCGACCGTCCCGACGTCGTCGAGCAGGTGCTCGTAGAAGGCCCGGTCGACGGCGTTCTCCAGCGGAACGAGGACGTTCGACTCCTGGTACTGGCCGAACGCGTCCTCCAGTCCTTGACCGAAGATAGTCCCTTCGGAGAGCTCGACGACGTTCTCGATGTCCTGGGCGTCGAGTAACTGCGACAGGAACTCGTCGTCGAACTCACCGGCGCGGATGAGGTCCGCTTCGATCTCGTCGCGTGGCGATTCGGCGTACAGGCCGCGGAGAACCGTCTTGAGGTTCCACGCGTCGAATTTGCGCAGGTACGCGGCGAGCTGGTCGTAGATTCGACCGCCCGACCAGCCGAGGATGTCTTCGAAGTGCTTCGCGAGGTTGCGGTTCAGCGCGTACTCGATGAGGTCGACGCCGCTGTACCGGGACCCGAGCGCGTTCATCTCTGCCTCGTACTCGGTCTCCTCCATGTAGCGGGCGATCTCACCCGTCCCCATGCGTACGAGTTTGCGGTAGTCCTCGTCGTCGTACAGCTTGGCACGACGAGCCCTGACGCGGGCGTTGACGTACTCCGGGTTCGAACCGCCGTCCATCGTGTTCACGCCGAATCACCGCCGGTCGCGGCGCGTGCGGACACCGTCAGAGCCGTCCGAGCGGTACCGAGCGTGCTCATTGCTCTTCGAACAGTTGGGAGCTTATCTCTCGGAGTTCGTCCTCCCAGACGTTTTCGAGCACCGAGTCGAACGTGTTGTTGACCCGGAGGCGACTCTCCTCGCTCTCGACGACGACGCCGCCGAGACAGTCGTACTCGCCGGCGTACTCGTAGCCGTCGTAGTCGGCGAGTATCGATTCGAGCAGGTCCTGGTCGTCGGCCCGACCGTGGACGCGAACCGTGTCGGCGTCTTCGAACTCGGTCGACGCGGCGTCGAGCAGTTCCCGGGTGAGCTCCTCGCGGTCGTCCCCGTCCAGCTCGACGATGGCGGTCTCGACCTGTTCGCGGACCGACTCCAGCACGTCTCGGCGAGCTTCGAGGCGCATCTGCTTGGCCTCGAGCTTCGCACTCGACAGTTCTTGCTCTCGTTTCTGTGCGACTTGTCGGTCCGCCCGGCGCTCTGCTGCTTCGAGCGTCTCTTCGGCGTCGGCCTCGGCCGCTTCGATCAGCGATTCAGCCTCTGCCTCGGCCTCGGCGCGTATCTCTTCCGCACGCGCGCGGGCTTCTTCTCGTATGTCCTCCGTTACTGTGTCTAAACTCATGGTGGAGAAAGCCGGGGGGTGCTCAGACGAAGAGCGCGACCAGTGCGAAGATTACCAGCGTTTCGGGAAGGACCGTCAGGAAGACTGCGATACCGATGCTGAGTGAATCTTCCGCCAGTGCGCCGATGGCGGACGAACCGATGCCACGCTCCGCGTAGCCCGCGCCGATGGCCGCCAGACCGATTCCGATCGCGGCCGCACCCTTCTGGGTGATCGCAGGACCGCTCACCTGTGGCTGTGTCTCCTGGAGGAGGAGCGATCCGAGGTCAGTTGCGCTGCTCAGTGCTGCCGAACCGATGGTGGAAAGAGCTTCGAACATAGTGTGTACGTATTCCTCTTGGTCTGTAACCGGACAGTCGGTAGTTGACGCCAGAGGCTTCTTAAAACTTCCCAAAAGAATCGGCCGATGTAGGCCTCCAACTGTACGTATTCCCGGCCGAGGCGGATTATACTTTCGATACCGACGAACCACTTCCGGCGGGCTCGAGTCGGACGACAGAAACGATGGCGCGGTCAGTCTTCGGCGGTGAACTCGCGTTCGTAGCCGAAGGGCGTGAACTCGCGGCCGTCTCCCTCGTAGAACTTGTCGAAGAACTCGACGTACTCGAGACGGATACCCTGCAGGCCGGCACTCGTGATGCCGAGCAGGAGCACGGCGATGTGGCCGACCACCAGCAGGAGGACGCCGACGACGATCGTCCCGACGCTCCCGTGGAGCAGGCCGCCGAACATTATCTCGGTGACCTCGTGACCGTGGACCGTATCGCCCACGTGAGGCATGTGGCCCGTACCGAAGTGCCAGACCTCGTCACCCGGTTCGCCCGTGACGTACACGCCGAAGAAGAGGAGGTTGACGACGAACGCCATCCCCGCCTTCGCCAGCAGCACGGCCGCGAGCCGAAGGTACGAGAGCACGTTGACGAGCACGTTGACGCTCTCCAGCGGACCGACCATGATTCCCGGTGCGCCCATGTGCTTGTACTCGCCGAACGTCATCACGACGAGTCCGACGGCGAACATCCCGAGGCCGACGACCGCCGCCGCCTCAGGCAGACCCGTGTAGCCGAGGTCGAACGCCGCGTTCTCCCCGCCGAGCGTCGTGAACAGGAAGCTGGGCTTCATGCCCTGGCCGGCCTTGCTGAGGATGGCCACCCACAGGCCCAGCATCATCACGAGCCACGAGAGGTCGTGGTACAGTACGTCCCTGAGTCCGTGGTCGAGGTTGTTGACGACGCCGAAGAAGTACCCCACCGTCATGTGTGCGAGCCCAGCGAGCAGGCTGAGGAACAGCCAGGTCTGGCCGTACTGCGAGTAGTGGGGCTGGAGGCCCTTGTGCATCGGCGGGCCGCCTTCGCCGAACAGCACCTCACCAAGGACGTGCAAGCCGAATATCTCGCCGTAGAGGATGCCGAACAGCATCGTGAACCCACCGGCCCACATCGCGATGCCACCGAGACTCCTGATGGCGTCGTTGTCGAACCGCGTGTACAGGAGGAAGCCGGCGGCCGTGTAGAGGATACCGTACCCGAGGTCGCCGATCATGAACCCGAAGAACGCCGGGAACGTCAGCATGAGGACGAACGTCGGGTCGAGTTCGTCGTAACTCGGCAGGCCGACCATCCTGGTCAGCAGTTCGAACGGCTCGGCCGGTTCCGAATTCTCCTGCATCGTCGGCGGCGCGTCGTTCATCGTGACGATGCCACCGTCGGCCGCTGCTTCCGGCTTGCCGCTGGCGGTTCCGTCCTCGGTGACGTGTTCGGTATCGGTCGCGTGACCGTCGGTGTACTCGGCGCGCTCTATCTCGTCCACGTCGACGCGGTTCCCGACGGCGTCAGCGAGCCTGCTCTTCAGGCGGTCGACCATGTCGGTCGGAATCCAGCCCTCGGCGATGAACGCGCTCTCGGTGGTCGCGAACTGGAGCGGTGCCTCGGACTTCTGGACGTCGATCGTCAGGCGTTCCTCGGCCGCGAGCAGGAAGCCAGCGGCGTCGAGGCGAAGTTCTTCCATCTCGTCCTCGGTCGTCGCGAGCTTCGACTCGAGTTGCTGTTTGCGGTGCTGAAGTTCCTCGATGTACTCGCTCGCCTCGCCCTCCGCGTCCGGGACCTCCGTTCGCGTGAAGTTCGCCTGGACGAGCAGGTCGTCGAGGACGCTCTCGCGTGCGTTGGACTCGGGGTACGCGAAGACCGCGACGAGGTCGTCGCCGACCTCGACGTCGAACGCACGGATCGCCGCCGCGTCGTCGAGTTCGGCGCGGACTGCGTCCGGGTCGCCCTGACCGACGGCGACCTCGAGCGAGTCGTAGCCAGAGAGGAGGTGCAGCGGGATACCGAGCGAGATGAACGGTTCGATCGCTTCGATCTCCTCTTCGGTCTCCCGGAGTTCGGACTCGATGTCGTTCCGGCGGTCGTCGAGCTGGTTCGCCTCCGTGCGAATCTCCTCGAGTTCCTCGTCGAGAGCCTCGTCGGTCACGATGCGACTCGGACCGGCGTGTTCCTCGTCGACGTCGAGGATAGTCTCGATGGAACGGACCGTGACGAGCTTCTCGGACGCGTCGTCGGCGCCCTCGATGGGAGTCCCGTTGTCGAAGCCCTCCCAGGAGCCGTCGTAGTCGCTCAGGTGAAGCAGGTTCAGGTCGTGTGCCGTTTCGATGACGTCGTCCATGACCGCCTTGGACCCCGTCACCGAGACCTTGCTCATCTTCTCAGGTCTGAGCATGTACCTCCTCCTGGAACACGTCGAGGACGTACGCGACGACGTCGTCGATACGACCGTCGGCCTGCTCGCGGAGTGCTTCGCGTTCGGCCTCACCCTCGGAGAGGATGCGGTCGCGTTCCTCGGCGATCTCTTCGCTGGCCGTCTCGAGGCGCTGTGTCTCCAGTTCGCGTGCTTCCTCCTCCGCCTCGCGGCGAATCTCGTCGGCACGCGCCCGGGCCTCGGCGATTCTGTCGTCGCGGTCGGATTCAGCCTCGGCGACGATCTGGTCGGCCTCTGTCTCGGCCTCCTGTATCTGTTCGAGAACCTGTGGCCTCGGCATGGATTGAACGGTCGAAAGTTTACACAGCGCGTATAAGGTAGTTGCGAAAGGCGTTCGCCCTTCCACGGCCCTCGTTCGTCTCGTCGCGATAGAACTATGGGCCGAGGTTCCCAAAGGCCGGGCAATGGGAATCCTCGAAAACAAGGCGCGCGCACGCCTGTTCTACAAGTATCTCTCGAAGGTGTACGACACCATCAACCCGTTCATCTGGAACGAGGAGATGCGAACCGAGGCCATCGGGATGCTCGACATCGAGCCGGACGACCGCATCCTCGACGTCGGGTGTGGGACAGGCTTCGCCACGGAGGGGCTCCTCGCCCACGAGAACGTCGACGAACTCTGGGCGCTCGACCAGTCGCCCCACCAGCTGGAGAAGGCCTACGCCAAGTTCGGCCGGCGAGGGCAGGTACACTTCCACCTCGGCGACGCCGAGCGACTCCCCTTCGCGACCGATAGCTTCGACGTCGTCTGGTCCTCGGGGTCCATCGAGTACTGGCCGAACCCGGTCATGACGCTCCGCGAGTTCCGCCGCGTCGTCAAGCCCGGCGGGCAGGTACTCGTCGTCGGGCCGAACTACCCGAACACCACCATCATGCAGAAGATCGCCGACGCCATCATGCTCTTCTACGACGAGGCCGAGGCCGACCGGATGTTCGACGAGGCCGGCTTCGAGGACGTCCAGCACCGGCTGATGGGCCCGGAGTACGACCCGGACATCGCCATCACCACGCTCGCGCGTGCACCCGTGGACGACAGCGACGGACCCGACACCAAAGACATCAAAGCCAGCGACGGACCCGGCACCAAAGACATCAAAGCCAGCGACGGACCCGGCACCAAAGACATCAAAGCCAGCGACGGACCCGACACCAAAGACATCAAAGCCAGCGACGGTTCAGGCAGCGGTGAATAGCTGGCGGGCCCGTGGCCGTCGGTGTCCCGACGCTCGGTTCCGAACAGACCGGCCTCTCCGAGTTCTGTCTACCCCTCTCCTCGGTCTGAGTCGTGACATCGAAACCAGCCCGATGTCGAGACGAATCGCTAACCGGCGAGCACCCGAATCTCCCCCGCGACTCCACCGTCCACGACGAGCGTGACGACCACGACCGACCCCCGGTCGACGGTCGGCGCGTTCGTCCCCGCGACGACGAAACTCGCCGTCTCGCCCGCCGTCCAGCGCTGGTCGGCCGCCGGGTTGAACGGTCCCGTCGTCCCGGAGACGAACCCACGCGCCGAGAAGAAGGGTACCGGGGGCTGGTGTGCGAGTTCCTCGCCGTCGACGGTGACGACGACTCGCAGGTCGTCCACGTCGACTGCACGGCCACCCCGGTGCGTGAGCGTGATGCGACCCGTCGAGGCGTCGGCCGTCGCCGCGAAACTGGCGCGGGTCGGTTCGGCCGGTTCGGTCGCAGTGGCGAGGTCGAACGCGCCGACGGCGACGACGCTCGAGACGGTCAGCGTGAGCGCGACCAGGAGGACGATGCCGACGACCGGACTGACTGCGCGAGCGGCGAGCACGCCACGTCTGGCCCCGGCTTCTGATAAAAACGGTGGCCCGACCGTGCGGTCAGGGCGACACCGAGACGTTGACGGGGCCGTCCTGGGTCCGGACAGAGACCTCGTACTCGCCCGCCGGCTGGAGTATCCAGAGTGAACCGGCGCCGTCGGTCCGGCCGACGAGTTCGCCGTCGACGTACACCGACGCGGTGACGGGGTCGCCGGTCAGCGCGTCCGTGACCACGAGTTGCGCAGGCCCGTCGTTGGCCGTCTCGCTGAGGGAGACAGTGGTGGCGTTGCCCGTCTCGTTGTGGACGGTGCTGGTCGGGAGGTCGCTCATCCTGAGCGTCTGGTATTCGCGGTAGACGGACTGGGTCGACCCGTCGGCGTACACCCGGATCGAGCCCCAGTCGCTGGTCTTGTCGTAGAACCAGTTGCCGGTCCCCGTCGGCCGCAGGGTGCCGCCGTTCTCCGTCTCGATGAACGGGTACTGCTCGCTGACGAAGGCGAGGAACGAACTCGAGTTGAACCCGTCCGAGGGGTCGGTGTCGAAGTTGTCGATTCGGACCGCCTCCCGGTAGTACTGGCTGTCGAACTGGGACTCGGATATCGACTGCAGGACGACCCCCTGGCCCGAACCAGCGACGTGGACCATGACGGGGTCCTCCCGGTCACCTTCGATGGCGTCGAGGACCTGGCTCCGGATGGGCGTTCGATACTCGTTCGTCCGCCGGTGAAGCGTCCCGAGTTCGACCCCGTACCCGTTCTCGATTCTGGAGATGGCCTCGTCAAGGTGGACCGCCCGGGCGTGGACCATCGCGAGGCGACGGGCGAGTTGTTCGTCGGTTATCTCGCCGTTCCCGTACGCGAGGATGGCATCGCGTTCCCGGGAGCGCATGTCGTCGATGCCGCGGCGTATCTGGTCGACCTCGCTATCGACGAGCGCCTGCTGTGCTTGCGGGGAGGCGGCCTGCTGGACCTGTACCGAGAGGTGTTCGAAGTTGAAGCCGTGCTCCAGTCGCTGCCCGGTCATGGCGACGGTGCTCCCGAAGTCCATGCCCGGTTGCGAGTAGTTCTGCCGCCCCACGGAGTCCAGTCGAAGCCGGCGGGTCGTGTTGTTCGCGACCGCTGCGTCGACGGCCTGCGTCGACGCCGCCTCGACGGTCGATGGGTCAGAAGGGGGCGCGTCCACGCCGGTCCCGGCTACCGACGCCGCGGGGGACGCGGTGAGAAGGGCCATCAGGACGAGTAACGTGAGACGACTCATTCACCTACCCCGTACAGGTCACTGATACAAAAAGCGGTCGACGTTCCGTTACGGGCCCTGCGGAGCGGGGAGAATCGCCGAAACCTTTCATAACGCCCGCTGACGTTTTATCGGGATGGAAAGCGTTTTTTCATATGAGCAACCACGTGGGTTCGTATGCGGTCACTCCCCGTACTCGTGGTTGCCCTCTTTGCCCTGACACTAGTCGTCGTCCCGGCAGTCGGCGCGCCCGGTGAAACAGGGAGTACCCCGACCGCACTCGACGGCGAACGGACGGCCACCGAGTTCGAACCTGCGGCCCCGCACACCGTCATCGAGGTGAACGTGACGGACAATGGCGACGCGCGGTGGTCGATAACCTATCGTTACGTCGTCACGGGCGACAACGAGACGACGGCGTTCCGGCAGTTCGGAGAGAACGTCGCGAACGGGGACGAAGCCGTGGGCTTCTCGCCACGGACGTTCCAGCAGTTCGCCACGCAGGCCGAAGCGTGGACCGGGCGCGACATGCGGGTCGTGAACGCTGGCTGGGAGGAGGTTCGACTCGCGGAACGCCAGCCAGAGAACGGGACGACGACGACACGGGCGACGACGACGGGCACCGGGGCAGGTCAGACCACCGCGTACGTCGGCGAACTCACCTACTCCTTCACCTGGACGAACTTCGCCGAGGTGCGCCAGGACACCATCGTCGTCGGCGACGCCTTCGGGACCGAGGACCAGACGTGGTTCAACAGGCTGTACGAGGGGCAGCGACTGATAATCGACGGACCGGCCAACTACGGCATCCGCGACTCCCCCGACGACAAGGGGCCGAACAACGGGACGCTCCGGTGGGACGGCCCCGTCGACTTCGAACCGGGATACATCGACGTGACGTACTTCGACCCCGGGACGGAACCCATCGAGGGCATCTCGCCGATACTCGTCGGCGCCGGGGTCGGCCTGCTCGTCGTCGTCGTCGCCGCCGGGGCGTACCTGTTCGCCAGCCGCCGGACGGACCGCGAACCCGGACAGCCCACCACGACGCCGAACGGCGGCAAGGCGGCCGCCAGCGGAACGACCGACGGCGGGTCGTCGAGTGGCGGCCCGGTCGTCGAGCGTTCGAGGAGTGGGACGGGCCCGGCCGAGCCCTCGGCAGACGTCGACGGGGACGACTCCGACGAGGAAGCCGAATCCATCGACTCCGAACTGCTCTCGGACGAGGAACGGGTCCTTCGACTCCTCGACGAGAACGGCGGACGGATGAAGCAGGCGAACATCGTCAAAGAGACCGGCTGGTCGAACGCGAAGGTGTCGCAGTTGCTCTCCGGCATGGACGAGGACGACGAGATACAGAAGCTACGCATCGGACGTGAGAATCTCATCACGCTGCCGGACGAGAACGTCGGCGACTTCGACGACGACCGCTGACGAACGTCGCCGAGAGGCCTGCACAAACAGTTTTTGGCGGACGCGGTGTTTCGTAACCATTTACGTAGGGGCCAGCGTTAGACCCGGACGATGAAAGTTCTCGTGACCGTCAAGGAGGTGGCCGCCGTCGAGGACGAGTTCGTCATCGACGGAACGTCCATCGACGAGACGTACCTCGAATACGACCTCAACGAATGGGACGACTACGCGGTCGAGGAGGCCGTCCAGTTGCAAGAGGCGGGCATCGCAGACGAGGTGGTGACCGTCACCATCGGTCCGGAGCGCGCCGAAGAGACGATTCGGATGGCGCTCGCGAAGGGTGCCGACCGTGCGGTCCGCGTCTGGGACGACGACATCGCCGCCACCGACCTGCTCGACGTCGGGTCCAAGACCCGCATCCTCGAACGCGTCGTCGAGGAGGAGGACCCGGACCTCGTCCTCTCCGGCGTCCAGGCCGACGACGACGGGTTCGGGGCGACCGGCGTCTCTCTGGCCGACGCACTCGGCTTCGAGTGGGCCGCCGTCGTCAACGCCCTCGACCACGACTCCGTCGCCGAGGGGACCGCCTCCGTCCACCGCGAACTGGAAGGCGGCGTCGACGAGTTGACCGACGTCGAACTCCCCGCTGTCCTCACCATCCAGACTGGTATCAACGAGCCACGGTACGCCAGCCTCCGTGGCATCCGCCAGGCCCAGCGTAAGGAGATCGCACCGCAGACCCTCGGCGACCTCGGTCTCGACGCCGAGTCCGTCGAGAACGACCTCAGACTCACAGACATGTACGAACCCGAGAGCGAGAGCGACACCACCTACTTCGAAGGTGGTGCTGCCGACGAGGCCGAACAGCTCGCTGACCTGCTCCGCGAGAAGGGGGTGGGTGCCCAATGACGGACGTCCTGGCCATCGCCGACCACCGTCGTGGCGAACTGCGCGACGTCTCGTTCGAACTCGTCACCGCCGGCCGCGAACTCGCCGACGAGACGGAGGGCGACCTGCACGTCGCCGTCATCTCCGGCGAGGTCGACGAGTTCGCCGAACAGCTCGCACTCGACGGCGTCGACACCGTGCACAAGGTCTCGAACGGCGAGGAGTTCAACCACGACGTGTACGTCCAGGTCGTCGAACAGCTCTTCGACGCGGTCGACCCGCAGTTCCTGCTCGCCCCCAACTCGGTCAACGGACTGGACTACGCGCCGGCGGTCGCCAACCGGCTTGGCCTGCCCTACGTCAGCGACGTCGTCGGCCTCGCGACCAACGGAGCCGCGCTGACGGCGACCCGGGAGATGTACGGTGGCAAGGTCGAGACGACGACCGAGGTCGAGGCGGACCAGGTCGCCATCTCCATCCGGGGTGCCGAGTGGCCCGTGGCCGAGTCGGCCGGTGAGCCGGCCATCGAGTCGTTCGAGGCCGAGATAGACGAGAGCGCGGTCCGGTCGACCGTCACCGGGTTCGACGAGGTAGCGGGTGGCGACGTCGACATCAGCGAGGCGGACATCCTCGTCAGCGTCGGGCGTGGCATCGAGGAGGAGGAGAACATCGAACTCGTCGAGGAACTCGCGGACGCGCTGGGTGCGACGCTGTCGTCGTCGCGACCCATCGTCGACGCCGGCTGGCTCCCGAAGAACCGGCAGGTCGGCCAGTCGGGCAAGGTCGTGACGCCGGACGTGTACATCGCCATCGGCATCTCCGGGGCGGTCCAGCACGTCGCCGGCATGAAGGGTAGCGACACCATCGTCGCCATCAACACCGACCCGAACGCGCCCATCTTCGACATCGCAGACTACGGCATCGTCGACGACCTGTTCGACGTCGTTCCCGAACTCATCGAACAGTTCGAGTGAGCGACCCGGGCGACCGGTCGCCCGACGCCACCAGTTCTCGGCACGATTCCACAGACGTACCAGCGTACGTATATTACCTGCCGTCGGTGAGCCAGACTGGCGAACCCGACAACGGTGCGCATTCTGCACCAGTAAGAGGCCATTATCGGGTGGCAGGAACCCCAGAACCATCGAATCACGGAAGTATATACCTGTGTGAATAGTCAGATAATCCGAGATAAGGTACATAGGCCTCCACGCGGGTACTGGTTGTATGTCAGATGCGTTGGGGCGACTCGTCCCCGAGCCGATACGGCGGAACTACGCAGTGAAGTTCTCGCTGGCACTGCTCATCGTGATAGCCGTCATCGGCGGGGTCGGGGCGTTCATCTACCTCGAAACGGGGTCGCAACTCGCGGAGGACACGAGTCGTGACCTCCAGACGAGCGTCGCCATACAGCAACAGTTCATCGACCAGACGCTACAGCAGACCCAGGCCGAGGTCGCCGGGCTCAGCACCTCCAGTTCGGCCCAGAACACGGAGACACTGTCCGAGACGCAGGCACTGATGCAGAACGCTGCGTCGCCGGCCTACGTCGACTCCATGTACTACGTCAACACGGAGACGGGAGAGGTGTTCGCCCAGACGGGGTCCGGGACCGGAATCGCCGACGGGTCGCTGACGGACGCCTTCCAGCAGAGACTCTCTACGATGGAGTCGGTGCCGCCCGGACAGACGGCGACCAGCGCGCCCTTCGAGACGACCAGTACCAACGCCGGCGACGAGATGCGCGACCGACAGGACAAGGACGTGATGCTCGTCCGGAGCCGGGTGCCCAACGAGGAACAGCGCTCGTTCGTCGCGGTCCTCGACATGCAGCGCCTGTCCGTGACCGCGCTCCCGCAGGTGTCCTACGGCGAGGTCGTCGTCCTGGACCAGGACGGGAAGGTGATGCTGTCGGGTAACCGGAGCAAGTTGCTGACCCAGGACGTCGTCGACCCGAGTCGACTCTCAGACGACGAACTCGACACGGTCGCGACCGACGATGGAACCGTCGTCGTGGGTTCGCAGTCGTTGACCTCGGAAGACTGGGTCGTGACGCGACGCGTCCCCGAGTCCGAGGCGTTCGCCATCCAGAACTCCATCAGGACGCAACTGCTCCTGATGGTCGGTCTGGCCCTCGGGAGCATCGCAGTCATCGGGTTGACCATCGGCCGGAACACGGCGACCTCGGTGTCTCGGCTCTCCGAGCGTGCGAAGGCCATCGAGGACGGGAACCTCGAGACCGAGATACAGTCGGAGCGCGCGGACGAGATCGGTGCCCTCTACGGCACCATCGACAGCATGCGACGGTCGCTCAAGGAGCAACTCGACGCCGTCCAGACCGCCAGAGACGACGCCGAGGACGCACGCGCCGAGGCGGAACGGCTCAACAGCCACCTCGAACAGAAGGCCGACCAGTACCGCGACGTGATGCAGGCCGCGGGTGCGGGCGACCTCACCGTCCGGATGGACGCCGACTCCGAGTCCGAGGCGATGACGGCCATCGCGGAGGAGTTCAACAGCATGATCACGGAACTGGAGACCACGACCGACCGCGTCAAGGCGTTCGCGGGCGACGTCGCGACGGCGTCCGAGCAGGTCACGGCCTCCAGCGAGGAGGTCCGGTCCGCCTCCGAGCAGGTCACCGAGTCCATCCAGGAGATCTCGGACGGCGCGGAACGACAGAACCGGTCGCTCCAGTCCGCCAACTCCGAGATGGACCAGCTCTCGACCACCACCGAGGAGATCGCCGCCTCGTCCAACGAGGTCGCAGACCTCGCCGAACGAACGGCCGAGACCGGTCGAGAGGGACGCGATGCCGCACAGGAGGCCATCGAGGGCATGGCCGCCATCGAGGACGAGTCCGAGGAAGCGGTCGACGCGATCCAGAGCCTCGAGGACGAGGTCGCACAGATCGACGAACTCATCGACTTCATCACCGAGGTCGCAAAGGAGACGAACATGCTGGCGCTCAACGCCAACATCGAGGCGTCGCGCGGCGGTGACGGTGGCGAGGGCGACGGCTTCGCGGTCGTCGCACAGCAGGTCAAGGAACTCGCACAGGACACCAAGGAGACCGCCGAAAACATCGAGCAGCGACTCGAACGCATCAAGGAACGGACCGACGCAACCTCCGAGGAGGTCCAGCGCACGTCCGACCGCATTGCCGAGCAGGCCGGGTCGGTGAAGGCCGCCGCGGCCGCGCTCGACGACGTCGCCGAGTACGCGACGGAGACGAACGAGGGCGTCCAGGAGATATCGGCGGCGACCGAGCAACAGGCGGCCTCCACCGAGGAGGTCGTCGCCATGGTCGACGACGCGGCGACCATCTCGGAGGAGACCACCACCGAGGCCGAGAACGTCGCCGCGGCAGCCGAGGAACAGACCACGTCGCTAACCGAGGTCTCGAACAGCGCGAGCGAACTCGCGGACCAGGCCGGTCACCTCAGCGAGGCGCTCGACCGGTTCGACACCGACGTCGAGCGCGACGACGGCTGGGAGGTCGCGCCCAACGTGCTGGAAGACAGCGACGCCGACTACGTCGCCTCACCCGACCCCGCGCCCGGCGGTGAGAACGACGAGGACGACAACCCGTTCGAGTTCCAGGGGTGAGCCCGGGGCGTTCCGTCACCTACTTTTCCCGGCGTTCCTAACGGACGCGCGATGGAGTTCCTGGAGCGCCGGCGCGAACTCGTCGACGACCGGCTAGTCGAGGTGCTGGACGCGGTCGAGCCGTCGGAGCTCGCCGACGAGTTGCGACACGTGTCACTGTCCGGCGGGAAGCGCGTGCGCCCGACCGTGACCGTTCTCGCCTGCGAGACGGCCGGCGGCGAGGCAGAGGCGGCCGTCGACTTCGGCGTCGGCATCGAACTCGTCCACAACGCGTCGCTCGTCGTCGACGACATCATCGACAGGTCCGAGGTGCGACGCGGTACGACCGCCGCGTGGGCCGAGTACGGCTACGGTCCCGCCATCGTCGCCTCCGACGGCCTGCTCGGCGAGGCCTTCGCGCTGTTCTCGTCGGACCCCCAGGCGATGCAGATCGTCTCCGAGGCGATGGTCGAACTCAGCGAGGGCGAGGCGACGGAACTCGCCGCCCGGCCGACCGACGAGCGCGAGTACATGGAACTCGCTCGTCGCAAGACCGGCGCGCTGTTCCGGGCCGCCGCCGAACTCGGTGCCGTCGCCGCCGACGCCGACGCCTACACCGTCGAAGCCCTCGGCGAGTACGCCGAGCGCGTCGGGGTCGCCTTCCAGATTCGCGACGACGTCCTCGACGCGACGGCAGACGCCGACGAACTCGGGAAGCCGACCGGACAGGACGTCGAGATGGACCGCCCCTCCGTCGTCCAGGTGACCGAACTCAGTCCCGAGGAGGCCAACGAGCGCGCCAAGTCCGAGGCCAACGCCGCACTCGACGCGCTCTCGAAGGTCGACTCGGGCAACACCGACGCTCGCGAGTACCTCGAAGACCTCGCGCGCTTCGTCGTCGTCCGCGAGCGCTGACCGCGCTAGCTCGTCTCTACTCGTTCCGAGAAGTGCGTCTCCGCGATGGCGAACGCGAGCGTGCTCACCAGTCCGAGCAGCGTCCCGGCCGTCAGCACCGCCGCCATGTTCGAGAGCGAAATCGTCCCGAGGAAGTACGCCGAGACGGCGTGCAGCACCGACCCCATCGCGACCACGTAGAACGGCGCGTTCAGGTAGCGCCACTCCAGCGTCCCCTCGATGTACTCGTCGGTTATCTGGCCGAGGCTGGTCGTGATGCCCGCCGCCGCGAACCAGCGGACCGCACCGTACGTCAGCGCCGCGAGCACCTCCGCCGCGCTCAGGGTCTGGAGACTCGCCTCCTCCGCCGCCGCCAGTTGTTCGACGCCCGAGACGCCACCGACGACGAGCAGGGCCGCCGCGACGACGTAGGAGATGAGCGTCATCCGACCGGCGTACAGGCCGCTCCGTGCCCGTTCGACGGCCGTGTCGAGTCGCTCGCTGACGCCCAGGCCGCGAGAGATGAGATACAGTCCCAGCAGCGCAGAGGAGAGTCCCAGTACCGACCCCGCCGGCAGTCGCAGCAGGTCCCCGAGCAGGGCCAGCGGGTAGATGAGTACGAGGATGCCCAGTGGCACCAGTATCGTCCCGCGCGTCTCCGGGTCGTTCAGCACCTGCTTGATGGTGTAGTACATCGACTCGAGGTCCTGTGCCTGCCGGACGACGACACGGCGGACCCCGTCGACCTTGACGCGCGACCGGATGACCGGGATGACCGACTCGTCCTGTGCCCCGTCGGTGACGATGAGCGCCGTCACCTCCTCGCTCGTCGACAGGCCGGCGAGCACCTCGTCGACCTCCTCGCCGACCGTCCGGTTGGCGCTGACGTCGCCGCGCTCGTTCCCGGCCACCGCGGCCACCTCGACCGTCGCGTCGCTGATTGTGTCCGCCAGGTGTACCCCCTGGAAGAGGACGTTCACGTCCGAGTCCTCGGGGTCGACGGTCGCGAGCTCCACGGCGGCTTCCTCGACGGCGTCCCGACCGACGACGGGCGTGCGGACGCCGGTCTTCCGGCCGATGTCGTCGTCGAGGTCCACGCACAGCACCAGCAGCATCACCTTCCCGTTCGCCGTTGCCGGTCAAGTGTTTTTGGTTCGGCGTGAGTAGGACACGGCCGAAGGGGAAGACGAACTGACACGTCCCGAACGCGCCGTCCGACGCGACTACAGTTCGGTCTCGCGCAACTCCAGGTCGGCGACCACGTCGTACGGGTGCTTCTCCTTGCGGATGCCGTCGAGGATGGCGAAGGCGTCGCCGGGCGTCAGGAAGTGCTCGCACACCACTTGCCCCAGGGGCGTCGGCCGGAAGCCGTCGATGAAGTCGTACTCCAGCAGTTTCCCGAGGGCGTGCTTCGTGGGGACGTCGCCGAGCATGCGGTCGTTGAGCGCCTTCGCCCCCTTGCCCGCGACGGCGATGTTCGCCAGCGTCTCCTCGACGGCGGCGTCCTCGTCGTACCGGGTGACGACGGGTTCCATCTCGCCCTTGAGTAGTTTGAACGCGACCTCGTCCTCGGACATGTCCATCGAGTTGTGGTAGGTACACTCGGGTTCGACGAGCATGTACACCTTCCCGCGGTCGTGGTAGTCGGGGCGACCGGCGCGGCCCAGCATCTGGCTGAACTCCTGGACGGAGAGCCACTCGATGCCCATGGCCAGCGAGTCGAAGACGACCTGCGAGGCTGGGAAGTCGACCCCGGCCGCGAGGGCGGCAGTTGTGACGACTGCGGCGAGTTCCTGGTCCCCGAACATGCGTTCGACCTTCTTCCGGCGGCCGTAGTCGAGGCCGGCGTGGTAGGGCGCGGAACTGTACTCCAGTTTGCGCGATATCTCGTGACAGCGCCGGCGCGAGTTGGTGAAGACGATGGTCTGGCCGCGGTAGCCCTTCGAGGACTCGCGGTCGAACTCGCGGCGGACGAGGCGGTCGATGATGCGCGGTTTCTCCCGCCCGTCGGCGAAGGTGACGTGGCGTTCGATGGGGACTGGACGCTCCTCGAACTCGATGAGTTTCGCCCAGAGCGCCTGGGCGAGTTCCGAGGGATTGCCGACCGTCGCCGAGAGGTAGACCCACTGCGCGCCGTCGTAGCCGGCGCGTTCCTTCCTGCGCTGGGTGCTGTAGTGTTTCAACCGGGAGATGAGGCCGTCGAGGCGGTGGCCCCGTCCCTCCTCCTTCAGCGTGTGGACCTCGTCGATGACGACGGTGCCGACGTCGCCGAGGTCCTTCCCGGTCCTGAGGGCGTGGTCGATGCCCTCGTAGGTGCCGACGATGACGTCGGCCGACGGGTCGAACCGCGACCCGGAGTCGGAGACGCGACTCGCGCCGACCCGGATGGTAACGTCGACGAGGTGGCCGTACTCGTCCTCGAAGTCCTCGTGCTTCTGGTTGGCGAGCGCGACGAGGGGGACGAGAAAGAGCATCTTGCCCTTCCCCTCGAGGACGCGCTGGAGGCCGGCGAGTTCGCCGACGAGGGTCTTCCCGGTCGCCGTCGCGCTCACGACGAGCTGGTCGTCGCCGTCGAACAGGCCGTTCTCGACGGCGAGGCTCTGGACTGGGAGCAGGGTCTCGAAGCGGTCGTCGAGCAGGCCCTGCAGGTCCGGGTGTAGCCCGAGCGACGAGACGGGGACGGGGTCGACCTCGTCGGTCGTCGCCGATATCTCGTCGAACTTGGTCAGGTCGGGGTCGAGTTCGCCCTTGAGCAGGTTCGTGATGCGTTCGAGGTCCTGGACGTCGAGCAGGAGCGTTTCGAGCCTGTCCCGCGCCGCGCTGGTGAACTCGCCGTGGTAGGCGAGTTCCGTCTCCAGTTCGCGGCGCGCACAGTCGGTGCAGATCCAGTCGTCGCCGGACTTGACGGCCGTGTCGGTGGTGATGGGCGAGTAGCGCCCGGCGGAGGCACAGTAGCGACAGGTCCGGACGACCTTCGCGTCGAGCTGGTAGCCGTCGAGCATCGCCTGCAGTTCCTCCCGGGCGGCCCGCGACGTCTGCTCGGAGATGCGGATACGCGACGCTCTGCGGGCTATCTCGACGAACTCGTCGGGGCTGCGTGGCTCCTCGCTGGACCCGCGGACGACCCGGAACTTGCCCGGGCGTGGCCCCGCGTTCGTCTCCTTCAGTTCGAGTTTCGCCCGAAAGACGCGGTCGCCGTCGCGCTGGACGACGGCGAGGTAGGTCCCGCCTGCTTCGTGCAGGAACAACGTGTCGACGCGCTGGACCTGTTCAGACACGCTCCTCGCTACGAGCGGGAGGTATTTCAGGCGTTCGGAACCGTCCGGCCACCGTCGCCGCCCTGTCCGTCGATTGGCGGTCGGCGCCCGGTCACTCCTCCACCGGTCGGTGGGGGAGCACCCGGGGACCCGTCGGCGTCGACTCGACGGTCGCGACCACGTCGGACCACCCCAGTCCGGTCGGTTTCGGTGCCGGCGTGTCCGCGGTCTCTCTCGCCACAGGTCACACCACCCCGGTACGCCTGCACCGACGTCCGATGTCACCGGCGGGTCGCCAGCGTCGTTCGTTCAGGGTGTCGAGGCCAACCTGATAATTCAAAATCCCATCTGTTTCTTGGCTGTCCTAAAGTCAGTGGCTGGTGAGGGGACCGCGCACCGGGGGCTACCGCGACAGCGACAGGGGAGAGATCGTCACGAACGGCTCACTCGACCAGTTCTATCTCGTCGTCGCCGTTCGGGACGGCACAGAGGAACGCACCGTCGGCATCGCCCTCGTTGCGGTACCAGTGGACCGTCCCCGCCGGGATGAGCAGGCTGTCGCCGGGGGCGACCTCGTACTCCTCCTCGCCGATGCCGACGACGTACTCGCCCTCGAGGACGTACTGCTCGTGTTCGACCTCGTTCGTGTGTTTCGGCACCGCCGCGCCGGCCGCCAGCGTGAACCGCCGGATGGCGAAGTTCGGGGCCCCGTGCTCGGCCGAGAGCAGGACGCCCTTCCGGAGGCCGTCGGCGGCGTCGACGACTTCGTACTCGATGTCTCCTGCGCGGCGCACGACCGGATTCGTGTCGTCCATACACGGCGGTACGACGACGGCCCACTTAATCGGCCACCCATTTAAGCCCGGTCGGCCGATAGGGTCTATCATGCGAAGCTTCAGGATCGGGTCGCTGTTCGGCATTCCAATCAAACTGGACCTGACGTTCCTGCTCGTGCTCCCCCTGTTCGCCTATCTCATCGGCAGCCAGGTCGGCGTCGTCGTCGAGCTGTTGAACGGCATGTGGGACGCCCAGCTCCCGGTCGACCCACTGCTGGCCGGGCCGACACCGTGGGTCATCGGGACTGCCGCCGCGGTCGGCCTGTTCGCCGGCGTCGTCCTGCACGAACTCGGTCACTCGCTGGTCGCGATGCGGTACGGCTACCCCATCGACTCCATCACGCTGTGGATATTCGGCGGCATCGCTTCGCTCTCGGAGATGCCCGAGGACTGGAAACAGGAGTTCCAGATAGCCATCGCCGGCCCCATCGTCTCCATCGTCCTCGGCGTGGTCTCCTACGTGGCGTTCGCCGTCACCCCGGCGGCCCTCCCGGCCGCCCGCTTCGTGCTCGGGTACCTCGCGCTGATGAACGTCGCGCTGGCGGCGTTCAACCTCCTGCCGGGGTTCCCGATGGACGGCGGCCGCGTCCTGCGTGCCCTCCTCGCCCGGACCCGCACCTACGCGAGAGCGACCCAGATAGCCGCCGAAGTCGGGAAACTGTTCGCACTGTTGCTCGGCCTGTTCGGTCTGCTCAACTTCCAGTGGCTCCTCATCGGTATCGCCTTCTTCATCTACATCGGCGCGTCGACCGAGGCCCAGCAGGTCGTGATGAAGGCCGCCTTCGAGGACGTCACCGTCCGCGACATCATGACGCCGGAACCGAACCTGCACACCGTCACGCCGTCGACCACCGTCGCCGAGTTGATGCAGCGCATGTTCACGGAGCGCCACACCGGCTACCCCGTCGTCGAGGGCGCCGACCTCGTCGGCCTGGTCACGCTGGAGGACGCCCGCGACGTCAACGCCGTCGAGCGCGACGCCTACACCGTCCAGGACATAATGACAACCGAACTCTACACCATCGAACCCGACGCCGACGCCATGGAGGCTCTCCAGACCATGCAACAGGAGGGCGTCGGCCGACTGCTCGTCGTCGACGGCGGTGACCTCGTCGGCCTCATCTCGCGGACCGACCTCATGACGGCGTTCGACGTCATCCAGAAGACCGGTTCCACCACGTCGTCCCAGCGCGTCGACGCCGCCGACTGACGCGGGACACGGACCCCGACCGGCGCACCCCTCCCGACGGCATCGACCCCCGGTAGCGACGCCATCGGCCGTCTCTTTCGCCTATCACCGAACGACGACGGTGACGCTGACATAGCAACGTGTAGAACTATCATCACTCCAGCGAACGTCGATACGCGGGGTCGAACCGGGGTGATGGGGGAGACGGGAGCAGCGAACGCGACCGTCCACTCGCGAGTCCGCTCCCTGGTGCCGTCGCATCCGACGTGGCCGGCACTGCACCCGTTCCGGGGACGACCGGTGTCGACTGGGAACGTCACGCGGGTCGTCACCCGGACGCCGTGTTCCAACCAGAGACGCACGACTCGGGGGAGTCGAGACGTGTAGAAGGTCCGGGTGCGAGAATCGAACCCCGGTCGGACATGCTCGCTGCGCTGCGCGTGCCCTCCCTGATTCGATTCTCTTCGACGGACCTTCGTCTGCTCACGTTCGTTCGCAGACAGAAGGTCCGGGTGCGAGAATCGAACCCGCGTCTCAGCCTCCACAAGGCTGAAGGATAGTCCACTACCCTAACCCGGACACTGCGCACCAGAACGTATCCGTGTCGAACTCAAATACGTTACGACTCGTACAGGGACACGCTAGAGGGTGTCACACTTCGAACCGCGACGTTTTTGGCCGTCACCGCGCTACTGGAGTCCAATCGTGGCCATCACGGACAAGATATACGTCAAGAACCACCGGCAGTTGCGCTCCCAGCTCGACACGAACATACCGAAGGGTGCGTTCAAGGGCGCGACGCTCGACGTCCTGTTCAACGGCGGCGAGGAACTCGACAAACTCGACGAGACGACGCGAGAGCGGGTGCTCGACTTCTCGAAGGACTTCCTCGACTGTGGCTGCGACAACAGTCCGTACTGCGGCCACCCGGAGGAGAAGTTCGTCCGGTACCTGCTGGAACTCAGGGCACAGGGGCTTCGACCGTCGGCCATCGTCGACGTGATGACGGACGACTACATGGTGTACGCCTACGAGGGCGACGTGCTCTCGTTCCTCGACGACTCGATCCGCACGCTGGAGGCGATGGAAGAACTGGCTCGCGTCGACGGAAACGACGAGGCACGCCAGCAGGCCAGAGCCGCGAAAGAGGAGCTGTCCGGTTAACCCAGTCGGTAGGCGTCTTCTGCCTCCTCGTCCTCGTCGCCGTCGAGTTCGTCGAGGTGGATGACCTCCTCCTCGCCCTGGTCGTCGAGGAGTTCGCGGAGGTGCGTGACGTACTGTTTGTACTCGTCGAGCTGTTCGCGGAGATGCTCGGTCTCGAGTTCGAGGCGCTCGTGTTCGCGAAGGAAGCTCTTCTGGACCTGGACCGTCGGCGGCCACGACTCGTCGTCGGTCGGTTCCTCGGGAGCCTCGTGCTCCGGCACCACCGCCACCTGCCCGTCGTGTGCGACCAGCATGTCCACGTAGTCACGGAACACCGCCGAGAGCGAGATGTCTCGCTCCTCGGCGATCTCCTGGAGCGTCTCGAAGGCGTCCTCGTTGACACGGAACGAGACGGTCTTGTTCTTGTTGCCCATGATGTCGTGCAATACTGTCACACAGCTACTTGAACGTTCGTCAGACGCTCTGCAGTCGCCGTCTCGCCGAAAGAACCCGGGCGAATCAGGCGGAGGCTTCGGCTTCCTCGTCCTCGGCCGGTTCCCCGTCCAGGCTCTCCAGCGCCGTCACGACCTCGTCCCGGTAGCCGTCGAGGGTGCTCTCGCCGTAGTGGTCGCGGGCCATCGCGGCGTACTCGTTGGTCTCGTCGTCGAACGCCTCGATGCGGTCGAGCGTGCGCTCGGCCGTCTCGACGACCCAGCGGTCGCGGGTCGCCTCGTCGACCAGCGCGATGGACTCCGGCCGAAGCGAGACGTTGACGGAGCCGTCGTCGGTCTCGAAGGTGCGGGGCTTGCCCACGACGGAGACGTACGCCGGCGGTTCGGTGTCCCGGAGGAACGTCGCCGCGTCGGGCTGGTACTGCCCGGCGTAGACGAAGAACGTCCCCGTCGGGTCGACGACGCGGCCGCGCCAGTACTCCGAGTCCTCGCCGATGTCCTCGGTCTCGGTGAGCGTCCCGACGACGAACACGCGGTTCGCCCGGTCGCCCGTCGGCAGGAGCGCGAAGTTGGGTGCGCGCTCGTCGTCCGACTCCTTGAAGGTGTACGTCGCGTCGTTGAACTCTCGGGCGAAGACGCGCTTTGCGACTTCGCGGGTGGGTGCCTGGCTCATGTCACATCGACCTCGCTCGGATGAGCGTCGATTCGACGTCGACGCTGTCGGTCAGTTCCTCGACGTCGTCGGCCAGCACGTACCGGCCGAACGTCGGGCCCTCCACGCGGTAGTAGACTCCCATGACCTCGTCGGCGATCTCGTCGGCGACGACGGTCGTGTCCAGTGCGTCCATGGCCATCTGCTTCGCCTCCTCGAGGGAGATGCCCGCGACGGCCTCCGTCGCGGCCTTGTCGAAGATGACCTCGTGGGCGTCGACGCCGTCGTCGACGACGGCCTTGATGCGCAGGTCGAAGGTGCCCTCGACCTCGCCGTGCTCTGCACAGCGACCGTTCTGGAGGACGCGCGTGCAGTCCTCCTCCGGACAGCGCTTGATGAGGCCCGACCCGGACTGGATGTCGACGAGTGCACCCTCGACGGTCGTGCTGTCGTCGCCGACCTCGATGTCCTCGTCGAGCTCCTCGATGGTGGTCGTCCGGTTGAGCTTCACCGAGTAGCGACCCTCGTACTCGTCGGTGACGACGTTCGAGAGGTGGTAGACCGACCCCTCCTCCAGTTCGGGGAGTTCGGAGGTGGTGAAGGAGACGAACTTCAGGGTGCCGGACTCGTCGCCGAGCAGGCCGACCTGCGCGATGGCGTCCGAGCGCGGTTCCCACAGCTGGGTCACCTTGGCGGTCAGGTCGACCCACTGCTCGTCCTGGTCGATGTCGGCGAGTTCGACCGACTCGCTCGACCCACCCGCGAGTTCGTCGCGGTCGATGCCGGCCTCGTCGACGTAGTGACTGCGGACGCTGCGCTTTGCCTCGTCCATCGGCACCTTGAACTCGCCGACGAGTCGTTCGAGTCGCTCCTCGATCTCGTCGACGGTCACGTCCACGTGTCCGGAGAACTGTTCGTGTAAGTCTTCGGCGTGCTGTCGCACATCGGTCATGGTTTGCTCTGTCTCCGCGTGTGTTCAGTGGGAGACGTACCGACGTTGGTGCCCGATAATATTTAAACTGTCCCTAGCGGAGTGAAAGTGAAGTCGGGGGACGAGCCTACGTCCACCCGAGAAGCAGGAAGCCAGCGAGTGCGTAGAGACCGGTTCCGAGGGGGACGAACGTCACCTTCAGCCGAAGCGAGCCCGCGGCAGCAGAACCACCCCGGGCCGCACTCGGGTTCGTGACGTCGAACCCGCCAGAGACGCTCGTACTTGCGGACTCCAGGCCGGCGTTGCTAGCCGCCAGCGGGAGTGGCGCGAGGAACAGGCTTCCGAGAGCGACGAAGAAGGACGTGCCGCGAAGCGTGAGCGGGAGGTACTGCGAACCGGCGAACAGCAACGTCGTGGAGAGCGCACCGCCAGCTACGACGCTGTATCTCTTCGCGTAGTCGACCAGCAGTGCTCTCGTAGCCTGTTTCATACGCACAATTTCATATTAGAATATATAAATTTTGTGTGTTTTCTGCCGGGGTCGCCGTCCCTCCCGGCGAGATAGAGGTCGTCAGTCTCCCCGATCGCTCGTCGAGACCGCCGGCCCCGTTACGAGTGCCGGTTGACCGATACGGGACCGGACGGAGTGCCGACCGACGCGACTTTGTGCCACGGACCCGTTACGACCGCCAATGCGAACGACCGCGTCCGGACGGTGGTCCAGGTGAGCGACGGACCCGCCGACCGCATCGAGGGGTTCATCCGGTCGACGCTCCGGAAGGCCGGTCGTCAGTACGCCGAGTCCCGTACCGAGTTCACCACCGGCCAGACGGTGAGCAAACTGCCGACCGACGAGCACGGACGTGCGAAGATCGTCTGCCGTCGCCACGCCGACAGGCGCGCCGTGATGCTCTCCGAGGACGGCGTCCCGCCCTGCTTCGACGCCGACAACGTCGACTGCCAGGGCTGTCTGGAGGACGTACGCGAGGGGTGCGTCGAGACGTGGTGACCACGGTCGCACTGGTCCTCGCCGGCGGCACCGGGACGCGCCTGTACCCCGCCAGTCGCTCCGACCGCCCCAAGCAGTTCCTCTCCTTCGGCGACGACGCCTCCCTGCTCGCCCGGACCGTCGCGCGCGTGGGTTTCGCCGACGAGACGTACGTCCTCACGGGCGACCGGTACGCCGACGCCGTCCGGGAGCACGCGCCCTCGGCGGGCGTCCTGGTCGAACCGGACGCGAAGGACACCGGGCCGGCGCTGGCCTACGCCGCCCGGCGAATCCGCGAGCAGGTCGACGACGCCGTCCTCGTCTGCGTCCCGAGCGACCACCACGTCTCCGGCGACTTCGCCTCGGTCGCCCGCCGGGCCTGCGAGGTCGCCGTCGAGACGGACGGACTGGTCACGATGGGCGTCGAACCGACGCGCCCGGCGACCGGGTACGGCTACATCGAACCCGGCGAGGGCACGGCCGACGGCTACTCGCCGGTCGCCAGTTTCCGCGAGAAACCGGACGCCTCGACCGCCCGCGACCTCGTCGACCGGGGGTGTCTGTGGAACGCCGGCATCTTCGCGTGGACCCCCGACGCCTTCCTCCGGAAGTGCGTCGGCACGCCCCTCGAACCCGTCGCCACGGCCGACGACCCGGGCGAGGGATTCGCCCGCGCCGAGGCCGTCAGCGTCGACTACGCCGTCCTCGAACGCACCGACGCGGCCCACGTCGTCCCCGCCACGTTCGAGTGGGACGACCTGGGCGCGTGGGACGCCGTCGAGCGACTGACCGACGGGGACGACGACGGGAACGCGGTCCTCGGCGACGCCGTGACCGTCGACGCGAGCGGGAACGTCGTCGCCGGCGACAAACTCGTCTCGCTCGTCGGCGTCGACGACCTCGTCGTCGCGGCCTACGACGACCGCGTGCTGGTCGCGCCGAAAGCGGAGGCCCAGCGCGTGCGAGAGGTCGTCGACGAGTTACGGGCGCGAGACGCCTTCTGACGGGACTACCTTCGCGCCGACCTCAGCTCCGCATCTTGCCGCCGTCGACCGGTACGGACGCCCCGTTGACGTAGCTGGACCGGTTCGACGAGAGGAACGCGACCACGTCGCCGAGTTCCTGCGGGTCGCCGACCCGGCCCATCGGGACGTCGGTGGCCCAGTCCTCGAGGCCCTGCTCGTAGCTGCTGTACTCGCCGCGTTCGAGGGACTGCTCGACGAGTTCCTCGATGCGACTCGTCTCGTGTGCGCCGGGCAGGACGACGTTCGCGCGCACGTCCGGTGCCCACTCGCGAGAGACCGTCTTGGCGAGGCCGACGACCGCACGCCGCACCGCGTTCGACAGCACGAGGCCGTCGATGGCCTCCTCGACGCTGGTCGACGTGATGGCGACCCAGCTACCGGCGTCGCTCGCCGCGAGGTGCGGGTACGCCTCCTTGAGCGTCCAGACGGCGCTCATCACGAGCAGGTCGTACGCCTCGTAGAAGTCCTTCTCCGTCATGTCGAGGAACGGGCCCGAGCGTGGCCCGCCCGCCGAGGTGACGACGTGGTCGAGTCCGCCGAACGCCTCGACCGTCGTCTCGACGAGGTCGGTCACGTCGTCCGGGTCGGTGATGTCGCCCCGTCGGGAGAGCACGTCCCCGGTGCCGAACTCCTCGACCTCGGCCTCGGCGGCCGCCAGTCGGTCCTCGTCGCGGCCACAGATGGTGACGTTCGCGCCTTCGGCGGCCAGTGCCTTCGCGCTCGCGAGTCCGAGTCCCGAGGAACTCGCCGTCACGAGCGCCGTGTTGTCCTCCATGTTCAGGTCCATAGACGGGTTGACGCGGGCCGGGAACTAAGCGTTAGGGACTGCAGAAATCCTGACTCTCGACGCGCAGCATGCGGTTTCCACACAGCGTTCTCGGCCACCGGTTGGACGCCCTACACCGGCGTTACATCACTGGCGCGCGCTGGCGAGCGTGCCGGAGGCCGCGAGCCAGCACCGTGCGAGGGACGAGCATCGCAGGCGAACGCAGTGAGCCGAGACGCGCAGTCGGTTGGGGAGGGCGTGGTGCGGTGTTGTCGGGCAGCCCGGGCTCGTCGGACCGGCGGTCCGACGACGGGACTGAAAGGGGCTGCTCGCTCGACGAACCCGGACGACGCAAGCACCGCAGCGAAGCGAGGAGCGCAGCGAGTCCCGGGAGTCGAGCGAGCAGGGGCTTTCTGGGTGGGTGTAGTCTCGATAACCTCGTCTCCAAACGACCGAGCCAGAGCTTTCGAGGTCGTTACAGAGGCGCTACGCTACGTTCGAACGGAAGTACATCCCCCAATGACGAAGAAATCGACAGCAAACGGTCGCCCGGTCGGTGGACTGTCCAGGTACCACGACGTGGGCTCGGGGGCCGGTCACTTGCCCCAGAAGTTCTCGCGACTGCCGAGGCGTTCGCGCTTGGTCGGACGGTCGCGCTCGTCCGCCTCGTCCGTCGCCGCCGCATCTTCGCTCTCCTCCTCGTCCTCGTCCTCGTCGGGGTCCATCGGGAGGCGTTCGACCTCGTCGGCCCGGGCGTGGTTGTTGTGGACCTTCGTTATCTCGACTTTCGCGCGAGCGTCCGGCAGGACGCCGTCGACCATGACGATGAAGCCGTCCTCGGTGCGACCGACGCCCGCACCGGACTCGTGGATGTCGGTCACGTCGACGACGATCTCCTCGCCACGCTTGACCGGCTGGGTCTTCAGGTCGGAGATCGGCTGGTCGTAGTGCTGGCACCACTCCATGCCGCCACGGTCGCCGTAGTGCGTACATCCCATCCCTGAGATTCGTTCCTGAAAACTGGGGCAATCGTCGGCGAGTGGACAGTCCGGCATAGAATCGTGTAGCGAGGCAGGCGTCTAAACGCTTGCGCCTCGGCAGAACGGCCGCGTCACCGATTCCCACGGCGTCCTCGCCGACGGTTCCCACGGTCCGACGAACTGTCGTTCCACTATCTATCCCCAGCTGGTAGGTAGGCGGCGGCGACCCGAACGATTAAGCAGGTAACTGTCCACCATCTCGTAACCAACGGATGGGGACGACCTGAATGACAGGCAGCCGACCGTCTCAGACGGGGGCGGCGGTGCTCGTCCTGCTGCTCGTCGCGTCGTCGCTGCTGGGGGCCTCGGTCGCTGCGACCGACGCGGGCGCGACGACGCCACGCCAGGACGCCGCATCGCCCGGACAGCAACGGCCGGGGTTCGTGGGCACCGCGTTCGCCGACGGGATGCACGTCCGGTACGTGCTCTCGCCGGCCGACCCGGACGAGGGCCGCGTACGGGTCCGTGCGGAGTTCCGACTCTCCGCGGCCGTCTCGCGGGTCGCGATCCGCGTCCCGGAGTCGGCGACGGTCGTCGACGTCGACGGCTTCGTGCCCGACGAGGACGGCGAGTACGACTACGAGTGGGACGGGTCCGTCCGCACGTCCGTCACCTACGAGACGAGCGCCACACGGTTCGCCAACGGCGGCGTCGAATCCATCGCCACCGACGAGTGGTCGTTCCTCTACGAACCGGCGGTCGGTCTGGCGAGCGTCGACTGGTGGTACTATCCGCCGAGACCGCCGAGTTCGCGGACGCTCGCGCTCGGCGACGGCGTCGAGGGCTACGCCGGCGACGAGGTGGCCGTCTTCGGCGACGTCGACGTGACCGAGTCGACCCACGACGGCCACACCTACCGGGTCGTCCGGTCGGCCGCGGCCGGGGACGGGCGCTCGGCCGAGACGGTCATGGCGCTCCTGACCGCGGCCGACGAGTCCTTCCCCGTCGGCGACCGTGGTGCCTCGACCACCGTCGTCGTCCCGCCGGACGAGGTACGGACCGGCGGACTCGCGACGGTCCGGCGGGGGTCCGACCGAGAGTTCTGGGCGCACGGGTCGACCGCGGTGTTCGCCCACGAGGTCGTCCACGTCAGGCAGTCGTTCCGCCTCGCGACCGACGACGAGGGTCGGTCGATGCGCTGGTTGCTCGAAGGGATGGCCGAGTATCACGCCGCAGTCGTCGAGGTACGCGCCGGGCGCATCACCCGCGACGAGTTCCGCGACCACGTCACGACCGACCGGCACGCGGACGCGGTACTCACCGACCGGTCGACGTGGCAGTCGCCCGGCGCGCAGTACGAGAAGGGGCGTCGCGTCGTCGCCGCGCTCGACGCCGAGATACGAGCGGCGACCGACGGCGAGCGCAGTTTCGTCGACGTGTGGCGTCGCCTGAACGAGCACGAGGGGCCGGTCGACTACGACGACTTCGCCCACATCGTCGGGACCGTCGCCGAACGGGACATGACCGACTGGCTGGACCGGTACGTCGACGGCGACGAGGCACCGGCCGTCGGCGAGCGACCAGCGGGGCTGTTCTCGGCACCGGACGCGGCGGCCCTGGCCGTCGACGCAGCCGGACCGACGGTCGAGGGAGAGACGTCCCCGGCCCCCGCGGCTTCGCCCAGCCGACTCGACGCGGGCGGGGCGTGGCAGGCACGGCCGTACGCTCCCCACGCCGTCGTCGTCGTACTGTCGGTCGCCGGACTCGGGGTACTCCTCGTCGTCGACTGACGGCTGGTGGTCGTCGACCGTCGAGTGCGACGTCGGGAACGCAACCGTTTCCCGCCTCCCCTCCCGAGTGTGCCCCATGGCACGGCGGGTCCCCGAAGCAGGCATCGTCGTCGGCGTGCTGTTCGCGTCGTCGTGGCTCGCGTTCGTCCTCCTCGTCGAGTTCGACCGCATCCTGACCGACCCGTCGCGACTCCTGCCCGTCGTCGCCGTCGCGGCGGCGCTCTGCTACCCGTTCGCCGCGTGGGGCGTCCACTTCGACGACGACCCCGCCGGGACGTTCCCACCCGGACCGGTGGCCGCGACGGGAGCCATCGCCGCGACCGTCCCCGTCGTCGCCGGATTCCTCGGCGGCGCACCCCTGTTCGGACTGGTCGTCGCACTCGTCGTCGCCCTCCCGCCCGCCGCGTACGCCGTGGTCTACGGCGACCTGCTCCCGCCGGCCAGGGCGACGCTCGCCGTCGGGAGCGTCCTCAGCGTCGGGAGCGTCGTCGCCGGGGTCTGGGTCGCACAGCCGTACCTCGCCGGCGTGGTCGCCCTGCTCACGTTCTTCGCGAGCGTCGCCGTCCACGACCGGGCCGACGCACCGCACCTGCCCGCGTGGCTGGTCTTCGGCGGGACGGCCACCGTCGCCGCACTCGTCGGCGGGGGGAGCGTCGCGCTCGGTCGTCCGGTCACGGTGACGCTGGCGTCGATGCTCGTCGTCGGCTTCGGCGGCGCCGTCGGCGTGCGGTTCCTGTCGGTACCGTCCGGGCGGTGAGTCGGCACCGACGCCGTCGGAGAAGCGAACCCGGCGAGTCGAACCTCACGCCAGCGGCGTCCGTTCCACCACCTGTCACGACCACCTTTTTCTCCTCGGGTTCGCCACGCGAACCACTCGAACCGAAAAAGCTGGACCAAAAACGTTCGCTTCGCTCACGCCAGCGGCGTCCGTTCCACCACCTGTCCGTCGTACGTCGGGTACTGCTCGACGATCTCGCCGTCCTCCACGTCGCCCTCGGCTATCATCTCCTCGAGCAGCCACCACGCCACCTCGACGTGGTTGGTCTTGACCGTGTAGAACTCCCCGGGGACGCCCAGTTCCTCGAACACGGCGGGGTCGGTGTAGGTCTTGCCGTAGACCAGCGTCCCGTCGTCGCTCACGTCGTCGAACTCCCGGCGGACGTTCCGGGCCATGCGCTTCAGGCGGCGACGGTGCTGGGCGGCGTCCTTGAAGACGCTCGTACAGAAGTAGACGCGGTCGTGGTCGCCCATCACGTCGAGGATGGCCTCGCGAGAGCCGTCGACGGCGCTCATGTGGCCGTCCTTGAGTTCGAAGCCCTCCTCCTGCATCCGGCGGTAGTTCCCGTCGGACATCTCGAACTCGTTGACGTTGCAGAACTCGGCGGCCCCCTCGTCGAGGAACTCGAGGAACTCGGGTTCGGGCCGGATGCCCGGAATCTCGAACGCCGGGGTCAGGCCCTCCTCGCGGGCGATGTAGAGTATCTCCTCCCACTCCGTGCCGTGCAGGTCGCCCCAGAGTTCCAGCGGCGGGTGGAAGCGAATCTCGTCGAGGCCGGCCTCAGAGAGACGGCGCATGTTCTCGCGACCGCCCGTGATACCGGTGTAGAGGTGCGTGTGGTGGTCCTCGCCGAACTCGTCCTTCAGGAGCGAGAGGTAGTGACAGGTCCGGTCGAGGGCCTCCTGCGGTTCGCCGCCGGTGATGGACGTGCCGAGGGCGTCCATCCGCTTCGCCTCGACGATGACGTCCTCGTCGGACTCGACGAGGCGCTCGTTGGCGTAGACGTCGGTGACGTTCTTCCGGTTCTCGCCGAGCGGGCAGTAGAAGCAGTCGCGCTGGTCGCAGTAGCCGTAGACGAACATGACCATCTTGCCACCCTCGGCGCACTGTTCACAGCCCTTCGAGATCATTCGTTGTACTGGATACCCCGCCGAGGGGGAAAAAGCGTGCGAAACGCGACGGGTACCGTGTGACGGGCGACGCTCGATTCCGCCGTCGGCGACCAGGGGGTCCACGCGTCGTGGTCGACGAGTCGTCCATCGACGGGTCAGTCGTCGACTCGGTGGGTGGTCTCACCGCGGTCGTCGGTCCGCCGAACGCTCAACCGAGCAGCGTCTCCGTCTCGACCACGTCCGCGAACTCGCCGGACAGGTGGGCCAGCGCCGCCCGGTGGTTCTCCTCGGCCGGGATGGTCCCGCCACCGGGGACGTCCCGGGCGTAGGTCGCCGTCGCGTCCGAGACGACGACCGGGTCGAAGCCGCGGTTCTCGGCCATGCGCGTCGTCGTCGAGACGCAGTGGTCGGTCGTGAACCCGCAGACGACGAACCGGTCGTGGGGCGTCTCCCCGAGCCACGGTTCGAGGTCGGTGCCGACGAACGCCCCGTTGACCGTCTTGGCGAACACCGGTTCGCCCTCGGCCGGTTCCAGCCCCTCGATGAAGGCGTTCCCCGGCGCGTCCGGTCGGAGGGTCGAGTCCGGTTCCGTCGAGTCGTGTCTCGCGTGAGCGACGGGCCGGTCCCGCTCGCGCCACGCCGCCAGCAGGTCGGCGATGCGGGTCTCAGCCGCCGGGTTGTTCCGGTCGCCGCGCCCGGGGTCCTCGAACGCTCGCTGGGCGTCGACGACGAACAGCACGTCGGGGTCGGTCATCGGTCGCCCTCCCCGCCACCGGCGGCCCCGGTCGGCCTCACGCGTCAACCTCCAGCGGGCACTCCGCCAGGTGGCGCTCGTCGTTCGGGAGGACGTACTGCTTCCACTCGTGGCTCTCGTCGTCCTCCCAGTCGCCGAGGTGGGCGTGCGGGCAGACCTCGTCGTAGTCCTCCAGTCGGTCGTGGATAACCTCGCGGGCGCGCTGACCGGCCTCGGTGTCGCCGGCGACGCCGTCGAAGACGCTCCGTGGCTGGACCGTTATCTCCAGTCCGTACGGGTTGTGCCGACTGCGTCGCCGGTCCATGCCCGGAATCCGTGCCGTCGGGAACAGGGGTTCGCCGGCGAAGCAGAACTCGAACTGGTGGTGGTCCGGGTCCGACGGGAACTCGTCGGGCCACGGTTCGGGGTCGTGGTCGTGCATGAACTGCAACACCTGCCAGTACCGGTCGTGCCAGGCCACCTCGGACTGCTCCCCGTCGACGTTCCGGAAGAACGACACCAGCGAGGTCCGCGGGGCGTGGTGCTCCTGCGTCGCGAGGTAGGCCTGTACGACCTCTGCGTACCGGGCCAGCGACTCGTCGTCGAAGCGGGGGACGAACGTGTACAACGCCCAGCCCTTCTTCTCGGAGTCGACGCCGAAGTAACACGGGAACGGCGCCCCGTCGCGGTCGCCCAGCATCGCCTCGCGGAACTCCTCGTAGTGTTCGACCGCCCAGTCGGGGAGTGCCTCCGCCTCGAGTCTGTCGTGGAGACGCTCCTGGTCGAACAACCGGACGACGTCGTGGCCGTCCAGCGCGGTCCCGGCGTTCGCGGCGGCCGTCTCTGCCATACAGGCACCTACGGTCGGGTCGGCTTGTACCTGTCGCGATTTCCCAGCAGGCGGGACCGACCGACCGACCGCCGGTCAGTCGAACCCCGACACCAGAGTCGCCACCCACTGCGCCGGGTCGGCCCGGTACCGCACCTCGACCGCCTCGACCCACTTCACCCACTGGAACCCACGGCGTCCGGGCGCGACCAGGCGCATCGGGAAGCCGTGGCCGTGACGCAGGCGCTCGCCGTCGACGTGGGTCGCCAGTAGCGCGTCCCGTGCCTCGGCCATCGGCAGACTCCACCGGTAGCCCGTGACCGACCGGAACCTGACGTAGCGCGCCGCCGGGTCGGCCCTCGCCGCGTCGAGCAGGTCACCGACGCGCACGCCGCGCCAGTCGTGCTCGGAGTACCAGCCACTCGTGCAGTCGAGCACCGCGCGCCGGTCGGCGTCGGCCGTCGGTGCGTCCATCCCGTCCCCGGCCAGCAGGTCGGACTCGACGAGCGACAGCGACTCCTCGACCGCCCCGTCGACGCGCAGTCGCCACGTCTCGACGTCGACCGGGTCGGGGTCGTCGGCGACCCACGAGGTGACCGGGAACGCGTTCCCCTCGTCGCTGCCCTCCTCGCGCGACCCCGTGAATCGACGGGTCGGCACCACCCGTGCGGCGACGGACTGGTTGACCCGCCAGACCGCCGCACCGCCGACGAGCACCCCGGCGACCCGGAGCGCCTGCCGTCGCTCCGTCACCGTCTCGCGGTCGGGCAGTCGGAACCGGGCGAGCAGGTGGACCAGCAACACCGGCAGGACCAGCGCACCGACGTAGCCGTGCAAGACGAGCAGCGTGACCCCGGACACCGGCGAGGTCGTCCCCAGCGTCCAGGCGACGCCGGTCACCAGCGCCGCCACCGCCAGGGCGGCGAGCAGGACGCTGACCGCCACCGTCCCCGACGGCCGGCCGGCGACCCGCCGCCACACACGGCGGAACTTGAACCCGAGGAGGACCACCAGCGCGATGCCGACCACGCCGTGGAGGACGAACACCCAGCCGTCGTCGAGTCGGGCGGTCAGGCTCAGTAACCCCGTGGCTCCCTCCAGGAGGACCGCGACGAGGATGGCGGCGTCGACGACGCTCGGGTCGGGTTCGATGCGCGGGCGGTTCATCGGCTCTCGATAGCCGAAGGTAGGGACCGGAGGCGTATCAGTTCTCGTCCGGTCCCTCGCCCGGTCACTCCTCGTCCGAACACTCCCCGCCCGGCCAATCCTTGTCCGGTCTCTCATCACCCGGACCCTCGTTCGACCCGTGTGGTCACGTGGGCGGCCGTCCGCAGGAGGCCGTCCACCGTGGCGCGCGCTGGCGAGCGTGCCGAAGGCCGCGAGCCAGCACCGTGCGAGGGACGAGCATCGCAGGCGAACGCAGTGAGCCGAGACGCGCAGCCGGTTGGGGAGGGCGTGGTGTGGTCGTGGTGGGAGTGAACGGGGCCGGCCGGTCGACCCTGCCCGGACCCCGCAAGCACCGCAGACGAGTGAACGACGTGAACGAGTCGAGGAGCGCAGCGGCGGTCCCGGCAGGTCGACCGGCCGGGGGCGTTCTTGTTGCTCCTGTCCAGCGCGTGCCCAACACGGAGCGGTCTGGGAGCGGTCTGGGAGCGGTCTGGGAGCGGTCTGGTTGCCCCCGTCCAGCGCCTGTCCAGATGAGAACCGGCAGGACCACTCTACCTGCCCCACCGACGACCTCGACCGTCCTCCCGGACCCCGGCTGGCACCGACCATCGATTTCGCACGAACCTGAACTGGTTTAGTTCCCGGGAGTCTACGCCGAGGCGATGACACTCGTCGCGTTCGACTTCGACGGTACGCTCTCCGACTCGGAGATGACGGTGTTGCTCGGCCGGCGCTCCGGCGTCGCCGACCAGATGGAATCGATAACCCAGCGGGCGATGAACGACGAGATCGGCTACGCCGAGAGCCTGCGCCAGCGCGCGGCGCTGCTGGAGGGACTGGCCAACGAGGAGGCGCTGGCGGCGTTCGACGAGGTGCGCCTGCGACCGGGGGCGGCCGACCTCATCCACGCGCTAAACGACGCGGGCGTCACGACGGCCATCTTCACCGGCGGGTTCCAGCGCGGCGTCGAGGCGGCGCTGGAGCGCGAGGGCGTCACGGTCGACGCCATCGTCTCGAACCGCCTCCCGGTCGTGGACGGCAAGCTCACCGGCGAGGTCGAGGGGCCGCTCGTCGAGGGGACGAAGGACGAGGCGCTCAGGGCACACGCGGCAGAGCTCGACGTCGACATGGCCGACACGGTCGCGGTCGGGGACGGCGCGAACGACCTGCCGATGCTCGAAGTCGCCGGGCTGGCGGTCGGTTTCGAGCCGAAACCGGCCGTCGAGCCGTCCTGCGACGTGACGGTCTCGACGATGCACGAGCTCCGCGACCTGTTCGCCGAGCGCGGGCTACTCTGACTCCGGCGGCGACTCAGTTCGTCGCCGCGTCGATGGCCTGGTCGAGGTCGGCGACGATGTCCCCGGGAGCCTCGGTCCCGACGGACAGTCGGACCATGTCGGGCGTGACGCCCGCCGCGAGCTGTTCTTCCTCGGTGAGTTGCTGGTGAGTCGTACTGGCCGGGTGGATGACGAGCGTCTTCGCGTCGCCGACGTTCGCGAGCAGGCTCGCCAGTTCCGTCGACTCGACGGTGCCCCGGGCGGCCTCGTAACCCTGTGCGAGTCCGAACGTTATCATCCCGCCGTAGCCGCCGTCGAGGAACCGCGATGCGTTCTCGTGGGTCTCGTGGTCGTCCAGGCCGGGGTAGGTGACCCAGGACACCTCGGGGTGGTCGGCGAGGTGTTCGGCGACGACCTGTGCGTTCTCACAGTGGCGCTCCATCCGCATCGGCAGCGACTCGATGCCCTGGAGGGTCTGCCAGGCGTCGAACGGCGACTGCTGGTTGCCGAGGTCGCGCAGCCCGCGGGCGATGGCGGCGTAGGTGAACGCCGCCTCGCCGAACCGCTCGGCGAAGTTGACGCCGTGGTACGCCGGGTTGTCCTCGGCGATCTCCGGGTAGTCGTCGGCGTACTCGTCCCACGGGAACGAACCACCGTCGACGAGGACCCCGCCGACGGTCGTGCCCGACCCGTGGAGCCACTTGGTCGTCGACTCCCAGACGAGGTCCGCCCCGTGCTCCAGCGGGCGGCAGAGGTACGGCGTCGCGAACGTGTTGTCCACGAACAGCGGGACGCCGTGGTCGTGCGCGATATCGGCAAGGCGCTCGATGTCCGGCGTCACGAGCGCCGGGTTCCCGATGGTCTCGAAGTGGACGTAGGCGGTGTCGTCGTCGATGGCATCGGCGTAGGCGTCGTAGTCCAGCGTGTCGACGAAGCGTGCCTCGACGCCGTTTCTCGGCGCGGTGTGGGTGAAGTAGGTGTACGTCCCGCCGTACAGCGACGAGGCCGTGACGACGTTGTCGCCGGCGTCGGCGAGCAGGAAGGTGGCGAGGTTGAGCGCACCCATCCCGGAGGCGGTGGCCACCGCGCCGACCCCGCCTTCGAGCGCGGCGATGCGCTCCTGCAGGCTGGAGACGGTCGGGTTCATCAGCCGCGAGTAGATGTGGCCCGGTTTCTCCAGGGCGAACTGCGCAGCCGCGTCGTCGGCGTCCTCGAACACGTAGGAGGTCGTCTGGTACAGCGGCGGTGCGCGTGCGCCCGTCGCCGGGTCCGGTTCCTGTCCCGCGTGCAGCGAGTGCGTCGCGAACTGTCTCTCGTCTTCGTCGTCGGTCATGGGTCTGCGTATGGCCGGTGGGGGTAGTAACGCGGTGGAAGCGGCCGGATTTGACGCTATGCGTGACGGCGCCTCGCGTCGTCCGTCGTCGACGGGTTCGGTGTCGTGGCCGCGTACGCCGCGGTCGGTCTCGCGCTCTACGTACTCGGACGGGTTCAGCGGACCCCGGGCACGACCCCGGCCGGAGGCGGGCCGGTAGCCCGCTGGCTCCGGCCGTCGAACGACGTTCGCTCAGTCCCCGAACAGGCTGGTGTGGACCGGCGCGAACTCGTCGACCGACTCGTCGACGGTGTCGGTGACCGCCTTGCCGGCCACGCCGACGTCGAGGAAGTCAGAGAGCGGCGGCCCCACGCGTTCGGGTTCGACGAGGAAGGCGTCGTGACCGTGGTCCGATTCGACGACGTGGTGGGCGACCTCCACGTCGGCGTCGCGGGCGGCCCCGGCGAGTGCCTCCGACTGTTCCGTCGTGAAGTGCCAGTCGCCGGTGAACGAGAGACAGAGCAACTCGCCGTCGAACGCGCCGAGTGCGTCCACGTCGGATTCGTAGCCGGCGGCGGCGTCGTAGTCGTCCATCGCACGGACGAGGTAGAGGTAAGCGTTGGCGTCGAAGCGCTCGACGAACCGCTCGGCGTTGTAGTCGAGGTAGGACTCCACGTCGCGGTACGGGAAGAACGCGGCCGCCGGGTCCGGCGACTCGCGGCCGTGGCCCCGGCCGGCGGCGCGCCGGCCGAACTGTCCGCCCATGGACGCCTTCGAGAGGTACATCACGTGGCCGATGCGGCGGGCCTGTGCGAGGCCGTCGTCGGGGTCCGGGCGGTCGTCGCCGTAGTAGTCACCGCCGTTCCAGTGCGGGTCGGTCGTGATTGCCCGCCGGGCGACGGTGTCGAGCGCGAGGCACTGCGCGTCGAGGCGCGGTGCTGCGGCGACTACGCCGACGCGTTCGACGTCGTCCGGGTACCGGACCGCCCAGTCGAGGGCGTTCATCCCGCCGACGCTCCCGCCGACGACGGCGTGCAGTCGGCCGACGCCGAGGTGGTCGAGCAGGCGGCGCTGGGCGCGCGTCCAGTCGCCGACCGTGACGGGCGGGAAGTCGGTGCCCCACGGTTCGCCGTCGGGCCCCTCGCTGGCCGGTCCCGACGACCCGTAGCACGACCCGGGGACGTTCGCACAGACGACGTAGTACTCGGTCGTGTCGATGGCCTTGCCGGGGCCGACCACGTCGCCCCACCAGGCGCGGGCCTGACCGGCGGTGTCGTCGGACCCGTCGCCACCGTCCGCGGTGGCCCGTCGGCGGCCGACGTGCTGGCTGCCTGTGAGCGCGTGACAGACCAGCACCGCGTTCCCGGCGGTCCGGTCGGTCGCCGAGTCGCCGCCGGGTTCGAACTCGCCGTAGGTCTCGTAGGCGATTTCGAGGTCCGGTATCGACTCGCCGCAATCGAAGGTGAACTCGCCGAGACTGGCGACGTCCTGCGTCGCCATCACGCCACCTCCGACCCGGCGGCGGCGTCCCCCGTCGCCGTCTCGATGGCGGCGTCGACGTCCGCGAGCAGGTCGGTCGGGTCCTCGATGCCGACGGAGAACCGGAGCAGGTCCGGGGTGACGCCGGCGGCGCGCTGTTCCGCCGCCGAGAGCTGGGCGTGTGTCGTACTCGCCGGGTGGATGACCAGCGACTTCGCGTCGCCGACGTTCGCCAGGAACGAGGTGACCTCGACCGCCTCGCAGAACCGCTTGCCGGCCTCGAACCCGTCTTTCAGCCCGAACGCGACCATACCGCCGTAGTCGGAGAGGTATCGGCTGGCGTTCTCGTGGGTCGGGTGGGAGTCGAGTCCGGGGTAGGTGACCCAGGCCACGTCCTCGTGGTCGGCGAGGAAGTCGGCCACGACGGCGGCGTTCTCGCAGTGGCGCTCCATCCGGAGGCCGAGCGTCTCCAGGCCCTGCAGGGTCTGCCAGGCGTCGAACGGCGACTGCTGGTGACCGAGCGTACGTAGCGACCGGTACTGCACCGCCTTCGCCAGCGGTGCGTCGAAGTCGCGCGAGAAGTCGACGTCGCGGTAGGCGGGGTTCTCACCGGCGAGTTCCGGGTAGTCGTTGGCCGCCCAGTCGAAGGTACCGCCGTCGATCACGACGCCGCCGACGGTCGTGCCCGACCCGTGGAGCCACTTCGTCGTCGACTCCCAGACCACGTCGGCGCCGTGTGTCGTGGGACTGCACAGCGCGGGCGTCGCGAACGTGTTGTCCACCACGAGGGGTACGCCGGAGTCGTGGGCGATATCGGCGACGCGTTCGAAGTCGGGCGTCACCAGCGACGGGTTGCCGACCGTCTCGACGTGGACGAACGCGGTGTCCTCGTCGACGGCCTCCTCGTAGGCCTCGTAGTCGAGCGTCTCGACGAACGTCACGTCGATGCCACGGCGCGAGGTGGCCTTCGAGAAGTACGAGGTCGTCCCCCCGTAGGTGTCCGTCGAGCAGACGACGGTGTCGCCGGCCTCCGCGAGGACGAACGTCAGCGCGTCGAGTGCAGCCATCCCGCTGGCGGTGGCGGTCGCACCGGCCGCGTCGTGCAACGCGGCGAGGCGGCGTTCGAGCGTCTCGACCGTCGGGTTCGAGATGCGAGAGTAGACGTGGTCGTCGCGGTCGAGGGCGTAGCGTGCGGCGGCGTCGTCCGCGTCCGGGAACACGTACGACGTGGTCTGGTAGAGAGGGGGCGCTCTGGCCCCTGTCGCCGGGTCTGGCTCCTGTCCCGCGTGGACGGCACGGGTGTCGAAGCGGGCGTCCTCGTCCTCGTTCATGTACGAGAAGCATATCTCCGCGTGCAAGTATAACCGTCAGTTACGGCAAATATCGCGGGGGGTCGAGCGACGCGCTGGCCGGGCCCGGGACTCCGTCACTGCGATGGCTCACTCGGTACGGGACGCCCTCGACCAGTATCGAGCGTCGAGAAAGTGGAGGGGTAAACAGGTGGGATGGATGGTGGGCGCGGACCGGTGTGACCCGGTCCCCGGGAGCGTGGGGCACGACGGATCGGACACGGTAGACGAAGATAGACACGTGACGCCGCGTCCCACGGCCGACCTGAGGGATGGCAGGTGAAAAGAGGTCTACCCCGATTCCCAGCGACTCGGAATCGGCGATAGGAAGGTGGTGGGTGTCGTGGTAGCACCACGGTTGGACGGCGCGAAAGACGGGTTCGACCGGGCGGTCAGTACAGGTTGACGTTGACGTTCTTGACCTGCGTGTACTCGTCGATGGCCTCGGCGCCCTGCTCGCGGCCGTAGCCGGACTCCTTGTAGCCGCCGAACGGCGTCTGCGGGAACGTCACGGGGTACTCGTTGATGGAGACCATGCCGTACTCGAGACGTTCGGCAAGCCGGTGGCCACGCTTGATGTCGTTCGTCCAGACACCAGCCATCAGGCCGTAGGGCGAGTCGTTGGCGACGTCGAGCGCCTCCTCCTCGTCGCTCACCTCGATGACCGACAGGACCGGCCCGAATATCTCCTCCCGGGCGACGGTCATGTCGTTCGTGACGTCCGTCAGGACCGTCGGTTCGACGAAGTGACCCGTCTCCCTGTCGTCGGGGACGCCACCGCCGGTGGCGACGGTCGCACCCTCGTTCTGGGCCTGCTCGATGTACGACAGCACCTCGTCCTGCTGGCTGGCGGACACCTGCGGGCCCATCTGCCCGTCGTCGTCGATGCCGGAGCCGAGTGGCATGGACTCGGCGATGTCACAGACCCTCTCGACCAGGTCGTCGTGGACGTCCTCGTGGACGACCAGGCGGGACCCGGCCCAGCACATCTGCCCGCAGTTCATGAAGATGCCGTTCCGGACGCCCTTCGCCGCGGGGTCGAGGTCGGCGTCGGGGAAGACGAGTTGCGGACCCTTCCCGCCGAGTTCGAGCGTGACGCCGGTGACGTGTTCGGCCGCGGTCTCCATGACGTGCTTGCCGATGGCGGTCGACCCGGTGAAGGCGACGTGTTCGACGCCCTCGTGTCCGGCGAGCGCGTCCCCCGCGGTGCTCCCGCGGCCGGGGAGGACGTTGAAGACGCCGTCGGGCAGGCCCGCCTTCTCGGCCGCCTTCGCGTAGTACAGCGCCGAAAGCGGCGTCTGGCTCGACGGCTTCAGGATGGCCGTGTTCCCGGCGGCCAGCGCGGGCGCGAGCGAGCGCCCGGCGAGCTGGAACGGGTAGTTCCACGGGCTGATGTGTGCGGTGACGCCCAGCGGTTCCCGGCGGGTGTAGTTCAGGCGCGGACCGTCGACGGGCACCGTCTCGCCCAGTATCTTGTCGGTCCAGCCGGCGTAGTACCGGAACGTGTCGACGACCATGCCGACGTCGATGGACGCCTCGAACGGCGTCTTGCCGTTGTCGTGGGACTCCACGAGGACTATCTCGTCCTCCATCTCTTCGATAGCGTCGGCCATCGCGTGGAGGTGCTGGCCGCGCTCGCCCGGCCCCATGCGCCGCCAGTCGCTGTCGTGGGCTGTGGCCGCGTCGGCCGCCTCGACCGCGCGGTCGACGTCTTCGGGGCCGGCGGCGGCGACTTCGGCGTACAGTTCCTCGGTAGCCGGGTCGTACGTCTCGAGCGTCTCGCCCGAGACGGCGTCTGTCCACTCGCCATCGATGTACAGCTGTGTCGGACCGTCGTAGGACATGGTCGGGGCTTCGGCGTCGGACGGATTAGTAGTATCGGACCGAACCGGCAAACGGAACCGGGATTCCCGTCGGTACGGCGACGAGTTCGACTCGGCTCACGAGAGAAGGGTCGTCCGCGACCGCTCAGTTCTGCAGTTCCGCCTTCGCCGCGCCGACGCCGTCCTCGATTGCCACGTCGACGCCAACCTCCGCCATGGCTTCGCCGACTGTCCGGACGCCCCGGAGAACCTGCTCGTCGGACAGGTTGCCCATGTTCGAGACGCGGAAGATGCGGCCGCCGAGGTGGGCCTGCCCGCCCGAGATGGAGACGTTCCGGTCCGCGACGGCGTCGAAGAAGGCGTCGGGGTCCGCCGTGACCGACTCCGGCAGTTCGATGGCCGTCAGGGTGTTCGAGTACGACGTCCCCTCCGCGTCGACGTCCGGGAACGGCGACAGGCCCATCTCGACGAAACCGCGACGGAACGCCGCCGACTGCGCCCGGTGCCGGGCGATGCGGTCGGGCATCCCCTCCTCCCGAATCTGCTCGACGGCGACCGCGAGCGCCCGGAACAGCGGCACCGCACTGGTGAAGGGCGTCTGGTGGCTCTCGGCCTTGCGCAGGTGCCACTCCAGGTCCTCGTAGAACGGTGCCGACTCGCCGTCGAGGTCGTCCTCGACGGCCTCGGTGATGTACATCGCCGAGACGCCCGGTGGGGCGGCCAGCGCCTTCTGGGAGTCGGTGATGGCCACGTCGACGTTCCAGTCGTCGACGCGGAACTCGTCACCGCCGATGCTGGTGACGCCGTCGACGACGAAGCGTGCGTCGTGGGCAGCCGCCAGTTCGCCGACCTGCTCGACCGGGTTCAACAGCCCCGTCGACGTCTCGTTGTGGACCATCGTCACGAGGTCGGTCTCGTCGGTGATGGCCGCCTCGACGGCCGCCAGGTCGAACGGGTCGCCCCAGTCGACCGACACGCGGGTCGCGTCGCAGTACCGGTCCGCGATGCGGGCGAACCGCCGGCCGAACTTCCCGTTGACCAGCGAGACGACCTCGCTGTCCTCGTCCACGAGGTTGGCGACCGCCGCCTCCATCCCCATCGTCGCCGTGCCGTTGAGGACGATGGACGTTCCTCCGGACGACGTGGACGACTCGGATGGCGTCGACTGCGTGAAGACGTAGTCGACGCCGTCCTGGGCGCGCTCGTAGACGGCCTCGAACTCCGCACTGCGGTGTGAGACCATCGGTTCGTCCATCGCCTGCCTGACCTGCTCCGTCACCGGAACCGGGCCAGGGTTCAACAGGAGGAACTCCTCCGTCATGGACGGACCTTCAGTGGGCGACGGTATAAGGTTCGCGGGATACGCGAAGGTTGCCACCAGTGGGTCCGTCCAGTTTCGGTCGGACGACCACCCGACCGGACGTCGACGCCGCCAGCCCTCACGCCGACGCCGCCAGCCTGGACCCCCGGGGTGTTCGGCGACGACGGGACGTGCCGAGAACCGTGCTACGGAATCACGACCCACGGATAGCAACGCAGGCCGCTAGAGGAAACGTTAACCGCTCTCAGATGATTTCGTTCGGCATGAAGGTACTCGTTACGGACCCTATCGCGGACGCGGGCCTCGACGTGCTCCGTGATGCGGGCCACGAGGTAGTGACGGCGTACGACGTGGAGGGCGACGCGCTGCTCGACGCAGTCAGCGACGCGAACGCACTCGTCGTACGGTCGGGGACCGAGGTCACCGGGGAGGTACTCGACGCGGCACCCGACCTCGTCATCGTCGGGCGGGCAGGCATCGGCGTCGACAACATCGACATCGACGCGGCGACCGACCACGGGGTCATCGTCGCCAACGCGCCGGAGGGGAACGTCCGTGCGGCGGCCGAGCACACCGTCGCGATGGCGTTCGCCACGGCGCGGTCCATCCCGCAGGCCCACATCCGCCTGAAGGCCGGCGAGTGGGCGAAGGGCGACTACCTCGGCACCGAGGTCAACGGGAAGACCCTGGGCGTCGTCGGCCTCGGTCGCGTCGGCCAGGAGGTGGCGAAGAAGTGCAACTCGCTCGGCATGGACGTCGTCGCGTTCGACCCCTACATCTCCGAGGAGCGCGCCGACCAGCTCGGTGCGGAACTCGTCGACCTCGGCGGCTGTCTCGACCGTGCAGACTTCCTCACGGTCCACGTCCCGCTGACCGACGAGACCGAGGGCATGATCGGGGAGGCCGAACTCGCCCAGCTGGAGGGCGGGTACGTCGTCAACTGCGCCCGCGGCGGCGTCGTCGACGAACCGGCACTCGCCGAGGCCGTCGAGGACGGCGTCCTCGCCGGGGCGGCCATCGACGTGTTCGCCGAGGAACCGGTGTCCGAGGACAACCCGCTGCTCGACGTCGACGACATCGTCGTGACGCCGCACCTCGGCGCGAGCACGGCGGCGGCACAGGAGAACGTCGCCACCTCGACGGCCGAGCAGGTCGTCGCCGCGTTCGCGGGCGAACCGGTCATGAACGCGCTGAACGCGCCCTCTATCGACGAGACGGCGTTCCCCCGCGTCGAACCGTACATCGGGCTGGCAGAGACCGCCGGGAAGGTCGCCGCCCAGTTGCTCGACGACCGCATCGCCAGCGTCGAGGTGGTCTACCAGGGCGACATCGCAGAGGAGGACATCGACTTCGTCACCGCCAGTGCGCTCAAGGGGGTCTTCGAACCGCTGGAGTGGCAGGTCAACGCGGTCAACGCGCCCCGCATCGCCGAGGAACGCGGCGTCGATGTCACCGAGTCCAAGACCCGGTCTGCCGAGGACTTCCAGAGCCTCATCACGGTCAACGTCTCCGACGGCGACACGGAGGTGTCCGTCTGCGGGACCCTCTTCGCCGGCGACGACCCTCGCATCGTCCGCGTCGACGGCTACCGCGTCGACGCCATCCCCCACGGCCGGATGGTCGTCGCGCGCAACGCCGACGAACCGGGCGTCATCGGCCTCATCGGGAGCGTCATGGGCGACTACGGCGTCAACATCGCGGGGATGTTCAACGCCCGCGAGACCATCGGTGGCGAGGCGCTCACCGTCTACAACGTCGACGGCGAGGTACCCGAGGCAGCCATCGAGGAACTGCTGGCGGACGGGCGCATCATCGAGGTCAGCCAGATAGTGCTGAACGGCGAGTAGGACTGCGCACGCGGCTGGTGCGACGGGAACGACGATGGCGGCAGGAACGACGATAGCGATACGGTGATGGAGGACCGAGGCGGGAGGGCGGCGACGGGGCGTCCCCGTCGATCGGACCGCGGAATCCGATTTCTCGACTGTCTGTGGCGTTACTTTTCGAGTGCCCGTCTGACCCGTCCGACGACTCCCCCGTCGGTCCGGGCCTCGCGGACCCGCTGGCGGTCGGCGGCCAGTTCGCGTTCGGCGAGGACCGTCTCGTACTGTTCGTGGAGGGCGCTGACCTGTGCCTCCCGAGCCGCGAGGTCACGTTCGAGCACCGCGACCGTGGCACGCAGTGCCGCCGGGTCGACCTGAACGGACTCTGGAGCGACCGGCTCGTCCGGGTCCTCGGCCGTCGGGGCGGTCGTTGAGTGGGGCTGAGCGTTTCGGGACACGACCGAGAACTACGGCTGCGTCGTACAAAAATCGGCGGCAGACCCGCGAACGACGGCCGTCGGACGGGTGCGTGGAAGTGGTCGACCGACCGGGAGCTGGCTGTGGGTTCCCGCCCGTCGCGTCAGTCCTGCAGGTGCGCCAGTACGCCGTCCGTGTCGCCCGGGACGGGTTGCGGTTTCGCCCCGGCCGCGGCGGCGGCGTCGGGGTCCTTCAGCAGGTGCCCCGTCGTCAGACAGACGACGCGCTCGTCGGCGGCGACGTCGCCTCGCTCGCGGAGCTTTCGCAGGCCGGCGACGCTGGCCGCCGAGGCGGGTTCGACGCCGACGCCCTCGCCGGCGAGGGCGCGCTGGGCGTCGGTTATCTCCTCGTCGCTGACGGCGACGGCGGTACCGCCGGTCTCGCGGATGCCCGGCAGGGCCTTGGGCGCGTTCACCGGGTTCCCGATGCGGATGGCGGTCGCGATGGTCTCGACGTGGTCCCATCGACGCGTCTCGTCGTTGCCCTCCTCGATGGCCTCGACCATCGGGGCCGCGCCCTCGGCCTGCACGCCGGTCAGCTTCGGCACGTCGTCGACGTCGAGCGCGCCCGCCGCGACGAGTTCGCGGAAGCACTTGTACAGCGCCGCGGTGTTCCCGGCGTTGCCGACCGGCAGGACGATACGGTCGGGGTACTCGCCGTAGTCCTCCCGGTGGGCCTCGAGGATCTCGAGCCCGATGGTCTTCTGTCCCTCGAGTCGGAAGGGGTTCAGCGAGTTGAGCAGGTACGCCTCGCCGCGGTCGGCGAGGTCCTGGACGATGTCGAGGCAGGTGTCGAAGTTGCCGTCGACCTCCAGGATGCGAGCGCCGTGGAGGCTGGCCTGTGCGACCTTGCCGGCGGCGACCTTGCCGGCGGGGAGGAGGACGAGCGTCTCGACGCCCGCCCGGGCCCCGTAGGCCGCGAGCGCGGCGGAGGTGTTCCCGGTCGACGCGCAGGCGAGTCGGTCGACGCCGAGTTCGCCCGCGACGCGGACGCCGACGGTCATGCCGCGGTCCTTGAACGACCCGGTCGGGTTCATCCCCTCGTGCTTGACGCGGAGGCTCTCGACGCCGACCGCCGATTCGAGTCGGGGGACGCGGTGGAGTGGCGTATCGCCCTCCGGCAGCGACACGCCCTCGTCGAAGGGCAGGGCGGCGCTGTAGCGCCAGACGCCACGGCCCTCGAAGTCGTCCCAGTCGGGCAGGTCGTCGTACCGCACCTCGAGCAGGGAACCGCAGTCGCACGTGTAGCGGATCTCGTCGAACGGCGCGTACGTCTCGTCGCAATCGATGCACTGGAGCCAGACCCCGTCCTCGGCGGCGTCCGGTGGCGGGAGTTCCCGCCCGGTCGTCAGCGTGAGTTCCATCGACGGACCGAACGGGGAGGACGGTGAAAAGCGGGCTGGTTCGTGCGGGATTTTGCTGGTCAGTCGGTCGACTCGTCGAAGTCGTCGATGACCCCGTGGACGTGGTCGGTCCACTGCTCCAGGGCGCCGTGGAGCAGCTCCTTCGCCTCGGGGAGGTCGATAGCGGTGTACTGGTAGACGTAGCCGCCGGAGTCGAGGAGGCGGCGCTCGCGCTCGACCAGGCCGCGTTCGAGCAGCGTCGACAGCGAGCGGTTCACGTTGCTCCGGTCGCGTTCGAGCTGGTTCGCCAGTTCCTCGACGGTGCTCCCCGGCTGTTCCAGTAGCGTGAGATACGTCCGCGTCTCGTGTTCGTGGATACCGAAGACGCAGCTCATCACCTGACGGAAGCCCGGCTCCGGCTGGTCGAGCAGGTCACCGAGGTCCTCCGGCGTCGCGTCTGCCATGTCCGAACGAAGGGAGGCAGCGACCTAAATACTACTCCTGTGGGACGTACCCCTGGTTCTCGATGCACGTTCGCATCTCGGCCTCCGTCTCGTGCTTGTGCAGGGTCGTCGGCGTGTCGCAGTAGAATATCTCGCCGTCGTGGCGGAGCGTCACCTCGTGTTCGGAACCGAGGAGTTCGGTGGTGATGTGCACGCGCCGACCGTCCCGAAGCGCGGCGAGTATCTCGTCGGCGCCGAGTTCGCCGGCGCGGACGCGTATCGGGTCTTGCATCGTCTTCATCTGTTGTCGTCAGTCTCTTCGCTCTTTCCCCGGCATAAAGGTAGGTCGGCAGTGTGTCCGCCGAACCCGACCGGGATACGGCTATTCCCACCGGCGATGTATGGTACCATATGGCATCCGAAACCGCCACTGGCGCACAGGTAGGCACAGACACTCGAATCGAACCGTGGCAGGGTGGCGTCGTCGCCGGACTCGCCGGCGGCGCCGTGATGGGCGTCATGCTCACGATGCAGATGCCGGGGGTCATCGAGGGCGCCATCCCGGCCATGTACGGGCTCTCCGGCGGCGCGGCCGGGTGGGTGATGCACATGGTTCACTCGGCCATCCTCGGCGTCGGCTTCGCAGCCGTCGCCGAGCAGTTCGAACTGACCTCGCTCGTCCGGAGCACCGGCGCGGGCCTGGCCTACGGCGTCGTCCTCTGGGCGATACTGGCGGTCCTCGTCATGCCGGTGTGGCTCGGCGCGGTCGGCTTCCCGAACGCACCGGCACTCCCGAACGTGAACGGCACGAGCCTCGTCGGCCACCTCGCCTACGGGTTCGTCCTGGGTGCTCTGTACCCGTTCGTCACGTTCGAACGCTGACCGGTTTGCAGTCACCGCGCACGACAGGGGATACTCTTTTTCGGGTGGCACTCGACCGACCGGTATGGTAACCACCGATGGCGTCGTCGACGACGGCAGGCACAGGACCGATCTCGTATTCTGGAGCGCTCTCGCCGGCCTCCTGGCGGGGGCCGCGTTCGGCATCCTCGTCCAGTTCAGCCTCCAGCGCATGACCGCCATCGGCGCGATGTACACCCTCGGCGACCCGAGCCTCGGCGTCGGCTGGGTCGGCCACCTCGTCCACAGCGTCGTCTTCGGCACCCTGTTCGGCGTCGTCGTCGACCGGCCGCCGTTCCGCGACCGCGTCTCGACGTACCACGGCAGCCTCGGACTCGCCGTCCTCTACAGCGTCCTGCTCTGGTCCGTCAACGTCGTCTTCCTCTGGCCCCTGTGGCTCAACCAGCTCGGGGTCGGGACCGAACTCCCGCTCCCGAATCTCGCCGTGGTACCTCTCGTTGGCCACGTCGTCTACGGCACACTCCTCGGACTCGGAATCGCGGTGATGGTGAGAATCAGCGACGGCAGATAGCGGTCGACGCGTCCGCGACGGCGGGGCCGTCCGTCACTCGACCAGTTCAGACAGCAGCGCCTTCTGGACGTGCATCCGGTTCTCGGCCTGCTGCCACACCGCCGAGCGCTCGCCCTCGAGGGTCTCGTCGTCGACCTCCTCGCCGCGGTTGGCGGGCAGGCAGTGCAACACCTTCGCGTCGGTGTCGCCGAGCAGGTCCTCGTCCACGGTGAACCCGTCGAAGGCCGCGACCTTCTCGGCACGTTCGTCCTCCTCGCCCATGCTCACCCACACGTCGGTAGCCACGACGTCCGCGTCCGCGACGGCGGCGGCCGGGTCGGTGGTCGTCGTCGGTGCGGTGCCGACCTCCGCGGCCGTCGCGAGCACGTCGTCGTCGACGCCGTAGCTCTCGGGGGTGGCGACCGTCAGGTCGACGCCCACCATCGCACAGCCGACGGCGAACGAGCTGGCGACGTTGTTGCCGTCGCCGACCCAGGCCGCCGAGACGCCGTCGAACCCGCCGAACAGCTCCTCGATGGTGAGCAGGTCGGCGAGCGTCTGGCAGGGGTGGGCCGCGTCGGTCAGCCCGTTGACCACCGGTACCTCGGCGTACGTCGCGAGTTCGACGAGGTCCTCGTGGTCGAAGACGCGCGCCATGATGGCGTCGACGTAGCCCGAGAGCGCCCGGGCCGTGTCCTTCAGGGGTTCGCCCCTGCCGAGTTGCGTGTCGTCGGGGCCGAGGAACACGGCGTGGCCGCCGAGCTGGGTCATCCCCGTCTCGAAGGAGACGCGGGTGCGCGTCGACGGCTTCTCGAACAGCATCGCGAGCGTCTTGCCCTCGAGGTCGCCGTGCGGTTCGCCGGCCTCGACGGCGGCCTTGTACTCGCCCGCCCGGTCGAGGACGGAGCGAAGTTGGTCCGGGGTGAGGTCGTCGACGGTCAGGAAGTGGTCGGGCGTCTGTGCTGGCATCGATGTGTGTGCGTCGGTGTGAGTGCTCATTGCAGTTCGTCGGAGACGATTTCGAGGACCGCGACGGCGCGGTCGAACTCGGACAGTGCGAGGCGTTCGTCCGGGGCGTGGTCCAGCGCGGAGTCGCCCGGGCCGTAGGTGGCCATCGGGCAGTCCCACGCCGCGGCGAACAGGTTCATGTCGGAGGTTCCGGTCTTGCGAAGGAGGCGAGGGTCGCCCCCTCGTCGTCGTATCGCGACGCGGAACGCTCGGCCGACCTCGCTCCGGGGACTGACCGTCACCGGGGGAATCGGGTCCCGCCAGTCGACGGTGCCGCCGTCGAGTTCGCCCTCGACCGTCTCGCGGACCTCCGCAGCGTCCGTGCCGGGCGGAATCCGGAACTGCGCGTCTATCGTCGCCTCGACCGAGAGACCGTCGGTAGCGGTGCCGCCCTCGACGTCGACGGGTTTGGCCGTGACCGACTCGAACGTGGCGTCGGCGTCGAACGCGGATTCGACGCGGTGCCACCACGCCATCGCCTGCTGGATGGCGTTCGGTTCCGGCCGCGAGGTGTGCGCCGAGTCCGTCTCGACGCGGTACGTGCCCGCGAGGAAACCCCGGTAGCCGAGCGTGACGGCGTCCCAGCCGGACGGTTCCCCGTTGACGACGGCGTCGGGTGCCTCGCGGTCGTCCACGAGGTGGCGTGCGCCACGGGAGTCCGTCTCCTCGCCGACGACGCCGACGAACGAGACGCCCGCGTTCACTGCGGCGACGGCCATCGCACACAGCGGGCCGGTCGCGTCGACGCTGCCCCGGCCCCAGAGGACGTCCTCGTCGCCCTCCGTCTCGACGCGAACCGGGATGTCGCCCGGGACGGTGTCGACGTGCGAGGTCAGGAGGACCGAGTCGTCCGCCGGCGCGCGCACGTTGCCGACGTCGTCCAGCCACGCCTCGCGGCCGTGGTCCCGGAAGAAGTCGCGCAGGTACTCGGCGGCCGCACGCTCCTCGCCGGTCGGCGACGGGATGGCGACCATCGATTCGAGCAGGTCGCGTGCGTCGGCGTCGGAGACGGTGGCCGAGGCGTAGTCGTTCATGCTTCGCTCACCTGTAGCGTGGCCTCGATGGCGTCGGCGACCGCGTCGGCGTGCTCGCGCCGCATCGTCAGCGGTGGGAGCAGGCGCACGACGGTCCGACCCGCCGGGAGCGCGAGTATCTGGTGCTCCAGCGCCAGGTCGCGCAGCACGCGGTTGGCCTGCCGACCGACCTCGACGCCGACGAGCAGTCCCTCCCCGCGCACGTCGCGGACGGGCAGGTCCGAGAGGCGGTCGACGAGGTAGTCGCCGACGTCGGCGGCGTTGCCGGGCAGGTCGGCGGTCACGAGCACGTCGAGCGTCGTGGCGGCCGCCGCCGAGACGGCGGGCCCGCCGGAGAACGTCGACCCGTGTGGGCCTGCGTCCTCGGCGACCCAGTCGGCACAGAGCGTCGCGCCCATCGGGAGGCCGTTGGCCAGTCCCTTCGCGGTGGTCACCACGTCGGGGACGACGCCGGCGGCCTCGCACGCCCAGAACGTGCCGGTGCGGCCGAGGCCGGTCTGCACCTCGTCGAAGACGAGGGCGGCGTCGTGGTCGCCGGTCGCCTCGCGGGCGGCCGAGAGGAACTCGACCGTCCCGGGATTGACGCCGCCCTCACCCTGGACGGGTTCGAGGATGACCGCCGCCGTGTCGTCGTCGACGGCCTCGCGCATCGCCTCGCCGTCGCCGTAGTCGACGAACTCCACGTCGGCGAGCAACGGTTCGAACGGCTGCCGGTACTTCGGTTTCCACGTCGCCGACAGCGCCCCCATCGTGCGACCGTGGAAGCCGCGCTTCGTGGCGACGATCTTCTCTCCGCCGGTCGCGCTCCGGGCGAACTTGAGGGCGGCCTCGTTGGCCTCGGTGCCGGAGTTGCAGAGCCAGACGTTGTCGAGTCCGGGCGGCGCGACCGCCGCCAGCGACTCGTAGAGGTCGTCCCGGGCCGTCGTCGGGTACGACCCCTGGACGAACGTCAGGTCCGCGACCTGGGACTGGACCGCCTCGACGACGTCCGGGTGACCGTGACCGACCGGCACGCAGGCGTAACTCGCGCCGACGTCGAGGTACTGGGTGCCGTCCTCGGCGTAGAGGTAGACGTCGTCGCCGCGCTCGATGCGGATCGGCTTGCGCGAGAAGACGAAGTCGGTCGGCATCAGGCGCTCACCTCCGGTTCGAGTGCGGTCGGCAGGACGGTCGTGCCGTCGCCGGCCAGCGCCGACCGGATGGGGTCGTCGGCGTTTGCGCTTGCGACGACGACGGAGGACGCACCGCCGTCGAGGGCCTCCCTCGTCGCCATCACCTTCTTCGTCATGAACCCCTCGGCGGCGCGTTCGAGGTCGTCCCAGTCGGCCGCCGTCTCGACGACGTCGATGCGGGTCGACTCGTCCTCGGGGTCGGCGTACACGCCCGAGACGTCGGTGAGGACGACCAGGTCCGCACCGAGCGCGCCCGCCACGGCGGCGGCCGCCCGGTCCGCGTCCGCGTTGACGGCGGTGTAGCCGCCGTCGGCCTCCGCGCCCAGCATCGGGACGGTCACGACGGGCGTGTAGCCGCCGGACAGCAGGGTCTCGAGGAGGTCGGCGTTCACGGACGATATCGTGCCGGAGTGGTCGCCCCGGCGAATCTTCTTCTTCCCGTCTTCGAGGACGCGAACCGCCGACTTGCGCTTCCCCTCGAGCAGACCGCCGTCGACCCCCGAGAGGCCGACTGCGTCTACGCCACGGTCCTGGAGTAACTCGACCAGTCGCGTGTTCAGTTTGCCGGGCATGACCATCTGGAACACCTCCATGGTCTCCTCGTCGGTGAACCGCCCGACGACGCCCGAGGGGGTCTCGACGTACTCGGGGTCCTTCCCGAGTGCTTCGAGGGTCTCGTCGACGGCGGTCGACCCGCCGTGGACGACGACGACGTCCTCGCCGTCGTCGGTCAGGTCCGTCACGTCGGCCAGTGCGCCCGCCGGGTCGACGGCGCGTGCGCCGCCGATCTTGACCACCGTCGTCATCTACGGACTCCCCACGGGATGCAGTCCCGCGAACGCCAGTCCGGCCGTCTCCTCCAGGCCGAGCGCGACGTTGGCGGCGTGGACCGCCTGCCCGGCCGAGCCCTTCATCATGTTGTCGATGGCCGAGAAGACGACGATGCGCTCGTTCCCGGGGTCGAGTTCGAAGCCGACGTCGGCGTAGTTCGTCCCCGCGACCGCCTTCGGTTCGGGGTAGCGGTACGACCCGGAGCCGCCGGCGACGAGGCGGACGAACGGTTCGTCCTCGTACGCGCCACGGTAGGCGGTCCAGAGGTCCTTCTTCGAGACGGGACCGTCGGGGAAGACGTGGCAGGTCGCGCTCGCGCCGCGGACCATGTCCACGGCGTGGCAGGTGAACGAGACCGAGAGGCCGAGCCACTGCTCTATCTCGGCCTCGTGGCGGTGGCCGGTCGGGGCGTAGGGACGGACGACGCCCGAGCGTTCGGCGTGGCTGGACGCCTCGCCGCCGCCCGCGCCGCCCTCCGAGGAGCCGACCTTCACGTCGACGACGGCGTGTGCGCCGTCTCGCGGTTCGTCACCGCTCGACCTGTCCGAGGCACCACGCACCTCGCCGCCGAGTACGCCGGCGTCGGCCAGCGGCTTCAGCCCGAGGATGGTCGCCGTCGCGTTGCAGCCACCGGAGGCGACGATGTCCGCGTCCTGCAGGTTCTCCCGGTTGACCTCGGGGAGCGCGTACTCCGCGACGTCGAGTTTCTCGGGGCACTCGTGCCCGTCGTACCACTCGTCGTACTGTGCCTCGGTGGCGAGGCGGAAGTCGGCCGAGAGGTCGACCACGAGGTCGGCCGCGTCCTGGAACGCGTCGACGTGCTGCATCGTGACGCCGTGAGGCGTCGCGGCGAACAGCACGTCGACGGCCGCGAGGTCGTCCGGTTCGGTGAACCGGAGTTCCGACCCCCGGAGGTTCGGGTGGACGCTCCCGATGGACTTGCCGGCGTACTGCCGACTGGTCGCCTGTGCCACCTCGAAGTTCGGGTGGCCGTAGAGCAGGCGGAGCAGTTCCCCGCCGGTGAAGCCGGACCCGCCGACGACGCTCGCCGTCTTGGTCTCGGCCTCCTCGTCCGTCGCCGTCGTGACGGCCATCAGACCGTCACCTCGGCGTTCGCCTCGGAGTCGAGGCCGGGTTCGACGGCCGACTCCAGCCAGTCGACGACCTTCGCGGGCACGTCGACGGCAGCCGCGTCGTTCAGCGACTTGAACTCGACCGTGTGGTTGACCTCGTGGACGGTGTAGCCGTCCTCGGTCTCCATCAGGTCGACGCCGAGGAGGCCGCCACCGACCGCCTCGCTGGCGCGTGCGACGAGTTCGCGGGCCTCGTCGTCGAGTTCGAACTCGCTCGTCTCCGCTCCCTTCGCGGCGTTGGTCAGCCAGTGGTCCGAGGACCGTGCCATCGCCGCGACGGGGTCGCCGTCGGTGGCGAGCACGCGCAGGTCGCGGTCCGGTTTACCGACGAACTCCTGGACGTAGAAGACCTTGTGCTCGTAGTGGCCGAGCGTCGCCTTGTGTTCGAGGATGGCCTCGGCGGCGCTCTCGGACTCTAGCTTCGCCATCAGGCGACCCCAGGAGCCGACGACGGGCTTGAGGACGCAGGGGTAGCCGAACTCCTCGATGGCCGCCATCGCGGCGTCGGTGGTGAACGCCACCTTCGTCTCCGGCGTGGGGACGCCGGCGCCCGCGAGCGCGAGACTCGTCTTCGCCTTGTCCGCACAGACTTCGGCGGTCTCGGCGGCGTTCACGACGGGGATGCCGTAGGCCTCACAGAACTTCGTCACGTAGAGGCTGCGAGAGGTGGCCATACAGCGGTCGAGCGCCACGTCGATGCCGTCGAACGCCTCGGGCGCCCCGTGGAGTCCGAACTGCTGGTTGCGCACGTCTATCTTGACGACGTCGTGCCCCCGTTCGCGAAGTTCCGCGAGCAGGAGCTTCTCGTCGCGACGGATGCGCGAGTAGAGCAGTCCGACCTTCACGCGAGCCACCCCCACTGGCGGCCGTGTGCAGGGAGCTGTGCTGTACCGGTGGACATCGCTTACTCCCCCCAGTCCTCTTCGAGTTCGGGTGCCACGTCGAGAACCACCGGGGAAGTGTCGATCACTTCGAGCTCCGCACCGCAGGTCGTACAGTCGACTATCTCTCCAGCTTCGAGGTCCTCGTGCAGGGTCACGTCCGCCCCGCACTCGACGCATTCTGTCATCGGTAGTGTCTCGACGCCACACACACTTAAAGATTGCGAACTTACCAATAAAATTATGTTTCCTCTGGTGGCTCTAACAGGGTTGAAAACGGACAACAGCACGTAATCCGAACTTCGGTGTCGGATTCTATATGTTTCGTCCCCGTCGGGGGACTGGTGGCAGTGGGCGTGGTCGCTCAGACATAGTCGGTCACCGTCGTCGTGAGCCGTTCGTGGGACTCGTCGATGCTCTCGCGGAGGCCGTCGACGACCGATTCGTCCGTCGAGAGGCGAGCGTCCGCCTCGGTCACCTGGTCGGTGACCGCGTCGGGGGCGGGGCCGCCCGCCGAGTCGCGCATCGCCACGCTCTCGGCGGGGTCGAGCGCCGCCTCGACCGCGTCCCGGTCGACGTAGGCCGAGAGCGACCCGTCGAGAACCGTCGACGCCGCCTCGTCGACGGCCTCGTAGTCGGGGTCGCGCCCGTCCGCCGCCGCGAGTTCGGCCGCGGTCGCGAGTATCTCGTGGGCGGTCCGGAACGGGACGCCCGCCATCGCGAGCAGGTCCGCCACGCCGGTCGCGGTCGAGAAGTTAGACCCGGCCGCCTCGGCCAGCGTCCCGACCTGCCACTCCGCCGTGGCGACGCCACCGGCGGCGACGACGGCCGCCTCGGTGACGGCGTCGACGCTCGCCCAGACGTGCGGGGTCGCGTTCTGCAGGTCGCGGTTGTACGCGCGGGGCAGGCCCTTCAGCGTCGTCAGCAGTCCCGTCAGGCTCCCGGAGGCGTCGCCCGCGACCGAACGGACGAGTTCGAACGTGTCCGGGTTCTTCTTCTGGGGCATGATCGAGGACGTAGAGGAGTAGTCGTCCGAGAGGGCCAGGTAGCCCTGGTTCGCGAACAGGACGACGTCCTCGGCGAGGCCGGAGAGCGTCGTCGCCAGCGTCGCCAGTGCGCTCGCCGACTCGACCAGGAAGTCACGCGCCGCGGCCGCGTCCATGGAGTTCGTCACGACGCCGTCGAACCCGAGCAGGTCGGCCGTGCGCTCGCGGTCCACGTCGAACGGCGTGCCCGCGAACGCGGCCGCACCGAGGGGGCTGCGGTTGACGCGCTGGAAGGCGTCGACGAGGCGCTCGAAGTCGCGCGCCAGCGCCTGCTCGTACGAGAGCAGGTAGTGCCCCACCGTCGTCGGCTGGGCGTGCTGGAGGTGCGTGAAGCCGGGCATCACCGTGTCGGCGTGCTCGGTCGCACCCGCGAGCAGTGCGGCGCGCAGGTCACAGACCGCCTCGGCCGCGTCGAGCAGGTCGTCGCGTAGCCGGTGGCGGATACAGGTCGCGACCTCGTCGTTGCGAGAGCGCGCGGTGTGCATCTTCCCGCCCTCGGGACCGACCTGCTCGATGACCGCCGTCTCGATGGCTTCGTGGACGTCCTCGCCCTCGGGCAGGGCCCCGTGGCCCTCCACCTCGACGACGTTCAGCGCCGTCAGTATCTTCCCGGCAGTCGCGTCGTCGAGGATGTCCTGCTCGGCGAGCATGACGACGTGGGCGCGGTCGACGGCGACGTCGGCGGCGAAGATGCGCTCGTCGGCCGAGAGCGACGACACGAACCCGCGGGCGGGGCCGCCGCTGAAGCGGTCGCGCCTGACTGCGGTTCCGTCGTCGCTGCCGAATTCGGCCATCTCAGTCGTCCGCTGTGAGTTCGACATCTGTCTCCTCCTCGTCGGTACCCGCGTTGGCGAGGCGCGCCTGGAACCCGTGGTACTTCGCCACGCCGGTCGCGTCGGCCTGCTCGATGCCGTCGACGGTCTCGGTGTCGAACGAGGCCGCCGACTCGGAGTAGACCGCGTGCTCGCTCTCGCGGGCGACCGGGCGGACCGTCCCGCCCTGGAGCTTGACCGTCACGGACCCGGTGACCGTCTGCTGGCTCGCCTCGATGTACGCGTTCAGCGAGTCCATCAACGGCGCGTCGACGAGGCCCTCGTAGGCCTTCTGTGCCCACTGGGTCTCGACCTGGGGCTTGAAGTCGCGCTCGTCCTTCGTGAAGACGAGTTGCTCCAGCGCCTCGTGGGCCGTGAGCAGCACCGTCGCGGCCGGGTGCTCGTAGTTCTCGCGCACCTTCAGCCCGAGCATGCGGTCCTCCATCATGTCCGTTCGCCCGACGCCGTAGCTTCCGGCGAACTCGTTGAGGAACTCGACGAGTTCGACCGGGTCCATCGCACCGCCCGCACCGTCGGCGGTCGTCGCCGAGAAGGGGTAGCCCTGCTCGAACTCGATCGTCACGGTCGTCGTCTCGCCGGTCGGTGCCGTGGTCCACTCGTAGATGTCCTCCGGGGGCTCGTAGCTCGGGTCCTCGAGGTCCTTGCCCTCGACCGAGCGACTCCAGAGGTTCGTGTCGATGGACCAGTCGCCCTCGTTCCCGCCCTCGACGGGCAGGTCCTTCTCGGCGGCGTACTCCTGCTCCCACTCGCGGGTCAGTCCGAGTTCGCGCACCGGCGCGATGACCTCCAGGTCGGAGTCGCGCCAGACCGCCTCGAAGCGCAACTGGTCGTTGCCCTTGCCGGTACAGCCGTGGGCGATGCCGGTACAGCCCTGTTTCTCGGCGACGTCGAGGATGGCCTTCGCGATGACCGGCCGGGCCATCGCGGTCCCGAGGGGGTAGCCCTGGTAGGTCGCGTTCGCCGTCACCGAGGTCAGACAGAGGTCCGCGAACTCGGCTTTCGCGTCGACGACGTAGTGTTCGAGTCCGAGCGCGTCGGCCGTCTCCTCGGCCTCGTCGAACTCGGCCTCGGGTTGCCCGACGTCGACCGTGACGCCGATGACCTCGTCGTACCCGTACTCCTCCTCGAGCAGTGGGACACAGACCGTCGTGTCCAGTCCGCCCGAGAACGCGAGTGCTACTGTGCCGCCCGTCGTGCCGTCCGTGCTGCCGTCCGATGTCGTGTGTGTCATTGGTTGTCGTGGAAACTGACGGACTGCCGTCCGTCGAATTGAGTTGTAAACTGTGCCCAGCGCTGGGTGTGAGTAAGTGTGGCCCTAACGGGCCGGTCGTGGTCGCGGTCGTCGGACGGCAACACCGCTCGCCGAGAAGGTGCGAGCGTGGAAGTCGCGGTGTTGCCTCATCGTACTCTCACCTACCGCGAGAAGCCTATTAAAGCCTTGTGGGGAGGCAACTCTTACACGTCACTGGGTAGCACGAACCAGGGCCACGTGGCACACAATGGACGTTCGTCCACCTCGACCGGGCGGAGTTTGGGGCGGGTTTTTTATCAACACCGGGAGAACCGCGGCGTATGTTCGACGACAGAGCCTCCCTCGGAACCGAGTCGCTCTTCAGACTGGCACTGCTGCTCGTGGTCGCCCTGATCGCGCTGGAGGTGGTCGAGGAACTCCTCGGCGTCCTCGGCTGGCTCCTCGGCCCGTTCAAACCGCTGCTCGGACTCGCCATCGTAGTTCTCGCCCTGCTGTGGCTGGTCGACCGACTCTGAGTCAATCGGCACACCCGTCTGCGTGGGAATCGACGGGGAAGTCGAGGCCGCCGCCTGCCCCGACCCTGACGATGACGCCGTAGCAGTCCCCGTCCGAGTGGCTGTTCGGGAACGCTCGCTCGCGCCACTCGCCACCGTCGAGGCTGGCGCTCACGACGAACCGTCCCGGTTCGCGCATCCACGGTTCGTCGAAGACGGGTTCCGGGTTCTCCCCGGTCCCGTGTTCCGACGCTGGTGGGAGGTCGAACCGCCTGTCGAATCGCACCTCGCCGTCGCGTGCGACCCGGACGACGAGGTCGTGCGGTTCGTCGTGGTCCGTCAGGATGCTGAGGTCGGCAAGTCTGGTCGTCGAGTCCCCGAACTGGTCGAGACAGCCGGCGGTCGCGGCCAGCGCTCCGAGTCCGACGCGTCCGAGGAGGGCACGTCGTTCCACGTCCATCGCTCGGCAGTCGCGTGTCAAAAGCGCACCGCATCCTCGAGGCCCGTCGCCGTCGACCGCCACCCTCTTTTCCCTCGACCGCCGAGTTCGACCGTGTACAGCCTGAACGTCCCCGTCCCCGGGTCCGTCTCCCGGCTCGCAGGCGAGCTACGGCCGGCGCTGTTCGGCTTCGAGCGCGTGCGCGAGGACCACACCCTCCTCGCCAAGCGCATCGGGGACCCCGACCACTTCGACGCGCACACCCACGAGGTCCGGCGCGCCCTCCGGGGGCAACCGGCCTTCGAGGTGCAGGTGACCGGCGTCGACTACTTCACGGAACCGACGGTCGGCACCGCCCCCGTCGTCTACCTCGCCGTCGAGAGCCCCGGCCTCGACCAGCTCCACGACCGCCTCGTCGAGGAGTTCGGGGCCATCGACGGCCTGGAGGGCGAGGACTACACGCCCCACGTCACGCTGGCGCGCGACGGCGACGTCGAGACGGCGCGACGCCTCGCCGAGCGCGAGATAGACCCTGTCACGTGGACGGTGACCGAACTGGAGTTCTTCGACGCGACGTACCGGGAGGTCGCGGGGCGGGTTTCGTTGCCGGCGTGAGACGTGCGCGGCCCGTGTGGACGTGCACGCCCCGTCGTGGTACCACGACCCTCGGAAGTCTTATCCCTCAGCCGAGTGAATACTTTTTCGTAATGGCAAACGGTAACGTTGACTTCTTCAACGACACTGGCGGCTACGGTTTCATTTCGACAGAGGACGCGGACGAGGACGTTTTCTTCCACATGGAGGACGTCGGCGGTCCGGACCTCGAAGAGGGACAGGAGATCGAGTTCGACATCGAGGACGCCCCGAAGGGCCCCCGCGCGACGAACGTCGTCCGTAACTGAGTACGAGATTCGTCGGTCGCATCCCGCGACCGGTCGATGATTTCGTTCTTTCACTCTCACACTCCCGAGCGGTCGCTCTCCACATCGCCGAATATCGACTCTGGCTCGTCCGTGGACGGTCGACGAGCCGGCGTTCTTCGACGCGCCGTACCGGGAGGTCGCGGGGAGGGTTTCGTCGCCAGCGTGACTGGTGCCGGGTACAATATCTCTACCTGCCAAAATTAGTAAATTGAAAACTGGCCAATATTTATACGGGAGAATCGCTGTTGTTGCAGTTAGAAATGACGAGGCAAGGGATAGAGAACCTCGGTGTCCTCGCGGCCGCTGCTCGATATAACACTGAAAGAAGACCGATTCTTCGGGGGTACTTCGATACTGCTCTTCAGTCTGGACAGATATTTAGTACTGAAATTGTAGATGAAGCGGTTAGCGATTATTCGAAAGACCAGGATATCGACCCACGGAACCCAGAAGACGCGTTTCGCCAGTTGCTACTGATGTACCCTGACGATGCGGAGCCACAGCATTATCAAATTTACTTGAGTGTTAGATTCGGAGACATGAGCGAGCAGATTCGTAGCAATCAAGCGTACTCCGCAGTCGATTTAATTTCGTTTGAGGCATTCATACGCAATTTGGTCTCGGATAGAGCAGAACAGCTTGGCATATCTTCGAAGTACTATACCTATAGCGATAAAGAAGAGTTGGTCCAGGTAGACGAATTCGAACGACCAAGCGTGATATTCCAAAATAAGTGGATTTCTTGTATCGAATTTTCACGCAGTACTCTAATTGATTCTTTTTTAGCTGAGACAGAAGACCAACAACTTGCCCAGGAACAATCTGTTGCTAACCGAATTGATGCAGTTAACTCAATGATCAACTTCCTATCCAAATCTTATGACGAGAATGAACAATATTCTTCGTATCAATTCTTAGACACGCCCCTCTTTGAGGTGCCAGGAAAGGAAAACCGGATTCTAGTTCCGTTCCCATCACTACTGGTAAATACAGCCCATATTAGAATCGAGAATATATTCCAGAATGATGAAGGACTCAGAAAAACCGAAGACAGTGAGAAGGGAGAATTAGTCGAAGAATTGACCATGGATGCGCTTTCCGAGTTTGAAAGCCGGAATTTGATTCGGTCGTTTAAATATACGGACCCCCACCCGCGCGAAACAGACGGATTACTACTATTTGAGGACTCATTCTGGACCGTGGAGGTCAAATCGCATCCGATCTTCCGAAAGGTTCCAAACGACCTCTCGATAGCAATAGACAGATTCGAAAGCAAGGCCAAGAGTGCCATTGAACAAGGGCAGAACACAATCGAGTTCTTGAGAGAACAGGGGTCCGACATTTTATACAACCTCACTGGTGAGAAATCTACAGAGAATAAAGAGTACGGGACAATAGTCGTCCTCGACGGGTTACTACCTACTTTATTTTCTCAAAACCGACGTGTAGATCAGCTATTTGGTACCAGCAGTATCTATGATAGTGTTGAAGAGCATGACCGAGTTTATCTTATCACCCTCTTCGACCTGTTCGAACTGACGAATCAGGTTGACGAGTTAGACCGACTTGAAGACTTCCTCCTTTGGCGAACCGACTTCGGATTCAATATGCCAGTATTCTCATTCAATGAACGAGAATACTGGGCAATGTACTTCGATAATTACGAACCCGACAAAGAGTTTCAAGAGACAATCGACGATGCTGCAGAGAGAGATATACTCGTTACGTATATCAGCGAGCGTTTCAACGACAAGCCGTATTTGCCCAAGGATAGATTCTGAACCGTCTCACGGCTGCGGCGGCTCCCCGTCGTACCCGTCCACGTCCCGGTAGAAGTTCAGCATGGCGAACTTCAGCTTCTCGGGCCGCAGGTCTATCATCTCGTCGCGTTCCTCCTTCGGGAACGTGTCCCGGACGCTGTACTTGCCCATCTCGCCCTTGCTCCGGGCGGTGTAGCGCTCGTCGAGGAGGACGCGCACCCCGAAGTCCTCCGGTGACCGGATGACCCGCCCGATGGCCTGTCGCGTCTTCCTGACGGTCGGAATCTCGACGGCGTAGCGCCACCCGGGGTCGTCGTCGCCCGGCCGGCCGAACGCCTCGCCGTAGGCCTGCTGGACCGCCTCGGCCCTGTCGTCGAGGTGCGGGTACGGGACGCCGAGGACGACGACGGTGTGGGCGTCGTCGCCGTCGAAGCTCACGCCCTCCGCGAGCGTCCCCCACAGCGACGTGAGGAGGACGCCGTTCTCGTCCGCCGTGAACCGCTCTCGCAGGTCCTCGGCGCGGACGCCCGCCTCGTCGAGGTACACCGTCGCGTCCACCACGTCACGGAGTCGCGTCGCGTAGCGCTCCGCCTCGGCGTAGTTCGGCGTGAACACCAGCGTGTTCCCCGGCGTGAACCGGACCGTGTCCGCGAGCGTCGAACCGACGGTCTCCTGGACGGTCGCGTCGTCGCGGGCGCTGGCGAACAGCGCCGGCGTCGCCACGGCGTAGGTGCGACGGCGCTCCGGCGGGAACTGGAGGCCGAAGGCCATCGTGACGGGGTCGGTCAACCCGAGCACGTCCGCGGTGACCGAGAACGGTCGGAGCGTCGCGCTCATCAGCACCGTCGCGTGGACCTCCTCGAAGAGGTCGCGGGTGACCTCCTGGGGAATGCAGGTGTACAGTTCGGCCCGCCCGTACACCTCGTCGGTTCCCTGGTCGCGACGCACCGATGCGACCGGGTACAGGCCCTCGTCGGTCCCCTCGCGCATCCACGCGCCGACGAACCCGGCGGCCTGGAGGGTCTGGCACTCCTGTCTGGTCGTCGACTCGCCGTTCTTGTACGCCTCCTCGTAGGCGTCGTCGAGTTCGGACCCGAGCGTGAGGCCCGCCTCTAGGTCCGCCTTGTACCCCTGGCCCTCGTACAACTGGAGGAACCGCAGGGTCAGGTCGTCGCGCCTGTCCTCGTTGGCGACGGGCACGTCGACCCAGTCCTCGCCGACGCGTTCGCGCTCGCCGAACCCGAACGACCCCTCGTACGTCTCGACGAGGGCGTTCCGGAACGCCCGGAGGACGTTCTCCGCCCGGTCGGCGCGAGCGTCGTCGCTGTCGGCCAGTTCCTCCAGCGCCGCGTCCAGCGTCTGCTCGGTCAGCGTCCGCGTCGCGTGGTCCCGGGCCGCGCCCTCGACGTTGTGTGCCTCGTCGAACACCGTGATGACGTCGCCCGGGTCGCGTCCAAGCCACCGGAAGAACTGCTCGCGGATGGTCGGGTCGAGCAGGTGGTGGTAGTTACAGACGACGAGGTCGACGCCGTCCATGCCCTCCTTCAGGAGTTCGTACCCGCACAGCGTGCGCTGGTCGGCGAACTCGTAGACGTCGTCGGGCGTACGAACGTCGTCGAACAGCCACTGGTAGAACTCGTCGACGTTCCCGGTGAGGTTGTTCCGGTAGTAGTCACAGACGTTCTGCTCCTCGCTGATGCTGGCGACGCGCTCTTCGACCGAGTCGAGTTCATCGACGACGGCCTGGCGCGCCTCGGCGGCGTCGTCCTCGCCAGCCTGTGCCCGTGCGAGCAGTTCGCGCTCGCGTTCGCGCAGTTCCGCCTCCTCGCGGCGTGCGTCCACGAGGTCGCGGGTGTTGTCCCGGAGTACCTGACACTCCTCGTAACCGACGTCGATGTGGCACATCGACGCCTTGCCCCGGAAGACGACCGACCGGATGGGCTCCTGCCTGGTGATGGCGCGGGCCTCCTCGACGAACTGGCGCATCTGCTGGTGGACGTCCGTCGTGATGACGACCGTCTTGCCGGCGTCCCGGGCGTACTCCAGCGCCGGGACGAGCGCCGAGAGGGTCTTGCCAGTCCCGCAGGCCCCCTCGAACAGCACGTCCTGTCCCCGCACGAGCGACGTGTGTATCCGCTCCATCGCCTCGGCCTGGTTGCCGTAGGGCGAGTCGTACGGGAAGAACCGCATGTACTCGTCGGTGTCGGCCACACCGGCCATTGACCGGCTTCTGATAAAATGGTTCGTACCGCGAGAACGACCGGGTCCCACACGCCTAAGGTCGCTCGTGCCCTCTGGTAGCACATGCCAATACCCGGGTACGATATCGACGACCTGGACGAGAACCTGCGCGAGCGCCTCGCCCAGAAGGCGCTCGAGGACATGCTCGACGACGAGGAACTCGCACGGCTGGAGGCTGGCGAGAGCCTCACGGAGGTCCTCGACAGCGACGAGATAGAACAGTTGCTGGAGGAAGATACCGCCAGCGCCGACTAGGCTGACGACGCCGCTCGCGCTTCCGGTTCGATGTAGACCGTCTTGACGGCCGGGTCCGCCTCCTTCAGGTCGGCCTCGATCGCCGAGATGGCCTCGTCGATGTCGCTCGTCTCGAGACCCTCCTCGAACACCACGTCTGCGGTCACCACGAGTCGACCGGGACCGAAGTAGACCGTCCGGAAGTCCGAGATGGAGAGGACGTCGTCCCGGTCACGGATCACCTTCCGGAGCGGGCTCTCGGCATCCTCGGGCATGGACTCGCCGAGGAGCAGGCGCTTGTTCTCCCACGCGAGCGCGACCGCAAAGCCCATCAGCATGATGCCGATGAGCAGCGCGGAGACGGCGTCGTAGATGTGGTTGCCGGTCACGTTGGTGAGGTAGACGCCGAACAGCGCCAGGCCAGCACCGGCCAGGGCGATGGTGTCCTCGGTCAGGGCGGTCAGCGTCGTCACGTCGCTGGTCTTTCGGAACGCCTCGCGATAGCCGGACCAGTCGTTCCGTTCTATCTGGAGCTTCATCGCCTTGTTCGCCTTCGCGAGGGCGTAGGACTCGAAGACGATGGCGCCGATGAGGACGCCGTAGTTCACCCAGACGGCCTGTATCGCGAAGCCGAGTATCTCCGGGTTCCTCACCTCGGGCGTGTGCGGGTGCACGATGGCGTCGTACCCGTGTCTCGCCGACTCCCAGCCCGCGATGCCGAACAGCAGGACGCTGACGAGGAAGGCGTAGAAGAACTGTGCCTTCCCGTAGCCGAAGGGGTGACTCCGCGTCGCCTCCTTGCCGGAGTACCGGATGCCGATGAGGAGGAACACCTGGTTGCCCGTGTCGGAGATGGAGTGGTACGTCTCCGACAACATCGCCGGACTCTGCGTGAGGAGGAACCCGATAAACTTCAACACGGCTATCGCCCCGTTCGCGACGAGCGCGGCGATGACGACTGACTTGCTAGAGGCCATTGGCTAGCCGAGCGACCGCGAGCAAAAAAACGGTTCCGAAGCTGTCGGACCGGCGACGGCTCAGGGTGCGACGTACTCCCAGGTAGTCCCGGCCTCGCCCGGTCCGGCGACGCCCGGGAGCTGGGCCAGGCGAGGCTCGACGAACGACCACCAGCCCTCGACCGTATCGTAGCCCGCCTTGTGCGGGGGGAACACCTCCCGCTTGAACTCCCGGTCGCTGACGGTGCCGTTCTCGGCGAGGTACTCCCACGCGCGTTCGAGCGCGTCGCGGCGCCAGTCCTGCATCATCTCGCTCACGCCGGGCACGTCCATCTCCGCGATCGCCTCCTGGACGGCGGCCTCGCGCGCCGCCTCCGGGCCGTGACCGTCACCGGCGTGGGCCGCCGGCAGGTAGTACGCCCTGAGGGCGTCCGATTCGTCGACGAGGTCCTTCGAGTCTAGCTCGCCCGCGTCGACGAGGTCGTCGAGGACGGTCGCAGCCACCTCCCGGCCGACGTCCGTCTGCTCGGCGACCTCGGTCGCGGTCCGCGGCGCGAGCGAGTCGAACGTCGCGAGGACCACGGCGTCCGCGACAACTCGTTCGTCCCCCTGACGCTCGCGCTCCTGTGACATACACCCCCATTGTCGCGGCTGAACCAAAGGGGTTTTTGTCGAACGAAAATCACGTCTCCCCCCGGACCCTACCGGGCGCCATGCTCGTCGTCTGTTCAGATACGCACGCACGCGCCGGCCACTCGCTCTCCGGCCGGACCCTCGAAGCGGTGCAGGAGGCCGACATCGTGATTCACGCCGGGGACTTCACCACGACGGCGGTGCTGGACGCGTTCTACGAGACGGCCGGGCGACTGCGGGCGGTCCACGGCAACGCCGACGACCCGGCCGTCGCCGACCGACTGCCGACGACCCGGACCGTCGAGTACGAGGGCGTCCGTATCGCGGTGACACACCGGCGCGACGGCGGTCAGACCGGCCTGCGCATGTTCGGCCGACAGCAGGGGGCGGACCTCGTCGTCTCGGGTCACACCCACCGACCGGTCGCCGTGGAGACGCCGGACGTCGTGCTGTTGAACCCGGGGAGCCACGCACAGCCGCGTGGGAACCGTCCGGCACACGCCGAACTCGAACCGACGGCGACGGGACTCGAGGGTCGGCTGGTAGAACCCGACGGGACGGTGTTCGACCGCTTCACCGTTCCCGCCGGCGGCGCGCGTGGGGGGAAATCGTAACAGACGGGGGACGGTCGGGATGTCGGTCTGGAAGCCGACGCACGGTCCCGGGGGAGCGTGCCAGCTGCGTGGAGGGCCGAAGCCCCGGGACGCACCTGTACGTTCAGAATACGTATCAAAAGAGTTACCGTAGGCACAAAGGGGCGTTTGAGCCTCGGAATCGAGTCGGGAGACGGTCAGCGATTGGCCGTGTACCAGTAGGCGAAACCGGCGAGCAGGACGACCGTCCCGCCCAGCAGGAACGCGAGTCCGGGCGACACGGACGCCGACGCGGTGTCGGTGGCGAGCCGTGTCGCCTCCGTCGTCGTCTCGACGGCAGTCGTCGTCGCCGTCGTCGTCGTCTCGTTCGGATTACCCGCCACGGTCTCCGTCGTGGGTGGCGGAAGCGGCTGGCCGTCGTAGGGGCCACCCCCACCGAACGTGAAGAAGTCTCCGATACCACCACCGAACAACTGCTGGACGAACAACGACCCCACCGCGAGCAGGGCGAACGCACCGAGGAGCCGCGAGATAGCGGCCTTCAGGCCACTCGACTGCTCCGAACCACCTGCGAAGACGACGAGCGGCTGGTCTGCCGGTGCGTACACCTTCATCTCGCGACCTTTCGCCGAGTACGCGGTGTCCACCACCTCGATGATGTCGGCGTCCTCCAGCTTCTCCAGGTGATACTGGGTGTTCTGGAGCGAGGTATCGACCGTCTCCGCGAGCTGCGACGGCGTCGCAGGCTCGTCGTGGAGTGCGGTCAGTACCTCTCGCGCAGTTGCCGAAGAGAGTGCCCCGATGAGTTCGTCGGCGTCCTCGCTGTCCAGTCCGATGACGCGAGGTTCCGCGTCGTCGGCCGCCGACGTATCTGGAGCGGAGGGCAACAGGTCGGCCATGTCGTACGACTAGTCATCGTATGCCATGAAGGTTTGTATATCTTAGACGGCTGTTTGTGTCTCTACCGACAGTCAGCGCGGCCGTTCCTGCTCGTGGTTAAGGGCGCGTTACCGTTCGGTGGATGGCGCCGGAATCGAGGACGATTTCGTCTTAAACCGTCCGGTCCGACACCCCGGGCGGTCCGATAGGTAGAGGGATATGGCACGACCCGTCGAGAACTCACCATCCGGCGTCCGCCGAATCGGCCGGCGGCACGCGTCGAAACGCCTTTACGCCGAGATGCGGAACGTCAGACCATGCAGATACCCGTTCCCGCACAGTTCGGCGGCTTCACCGACGACCCGTTCACGCTGTTCGTCGTCGTTCTCCTGCTGGTACTCATCTTCTTCTTCTACCTGCTGTTCCGGCGTACCGTCCTCGGCTTCCGCGAGGGCCTGGAGAAGGGTTCCGGCAGGAACCGCTGACGACCGCCTAGACGACCGACGAGACGCGCTCGACGACCGCATCGACGTCGTCCTCGTCGACGTCCCAGTGCGTACAGAACCGAACGGTCGACTCCCCGAAGGCCGACCCAATGACGTCCTCGTCGGCACAGCGGTCGAGGAACTCCTCGGCGGTGCCGAACTCGCTGGTGTCGACCAGCACGATGTTCGTCTCGGGGGCGGCGGCCGACAGCCCCGGGAGGGCGTCGAGACCGTCGGCTAGCCTCTGGGCGTTCTCGTGGTCGTCCGCGAGTCGTTCGACGTTCGAGAGCGCCTGCAGCCCCGGCCCCGCGATCATCCCCGCCTGGCGCATCCCGCCGCCGAACAGTTTCCGGGTCCGGCGTGCCCGCGCGACGAACGCCTCCGGCCCGGCGAGTATCGACCCGACGGGAGCGCCGAGCCCCTTCGAGAGACAGAACATCACCGAGTCGACCGGGTCGGTCAGCTCCGTCGCCGGGACGCCCAGCGCGACGGCGGCGTTGAACACGCGGGCACCGTCGAGGTGGACCGGCACGTCGAGGTCGTGGGCGGCGTCCGCCGCCGCCGCGATGGCGTCGGGTTCGATGGCGACGCCACCCTTCGAGTTGTGGGTGTTCTCCAGACAGAGCAGCCCCGTCCCCGGCCGGTGGAGGTCCTCGGCGACGTGGCCCTCGCGGACCTGGTCGGCCGTCGGGACGCCGCGAGGGCCACCGTCGAGCGTACGCACCTGGAGCGACGAGAGCTGTGCCATCCCGCCCAGTTCCCACTTGACGACGTGGCTCTCGCGCTCGGCGAGCACCTCCTGTCCGCGGTCGGTGTGGGTGCGGACGGCCACCTGGTTGCCCATCGTCCCGGAGGGGACGAACAGCGCGTCCTCCATCCCCACGAGTCCCGCCGCCTCCGCCTCGAGTTCGTTCACCGTCGGGTCCTCCTCGTAGACGTCGTCGCCGACGGGCGCCGTCCGCGCCGCCTCCCGCATCGCTTCGTCCGGTTTCGTGACTGTGTCGCTGCGCAGGTCGAGCATCGTGCCGTGGATTGTCCCGGCGGCACAAAGTACCTCGCGGTACCGGTCGGACCGCCGTCCCGGGTGGTGGCCGCGTCGTCGGAATCGGGGGCGGAGGAGCACCCGACGACGGAGGTGAACGAGGGACGACACATCGTTTAAGATTCCACGCGCCGTTTCCGTAGGTATGGGTCAGAAAGAAGAGGCCGAGATACGGTTCGGTACCACCCTCTACGACGAGGACGGGACGAAGGTCGGCCACGTCCGCGGGTTCGACGAGCACGGCTTCTACGTGACGGCCATGGACGGCATCCGGGGGATGAGCGTCGAACACCTCCGCGCCGGCCACGATCTCGGCGAGGCCGAACTGATGTGGCGCTGCTGGGAGTGCGGCGAGATGGACCACATCGAGGAGGACATCCCCGACGAGTGCCCGAACTGTGGCGCTCCCCGGGAGGACATCTACTACTGGACCGAGGACTGACTCGACCCCGTCGACCGCCCGGGAGCCATCCTTTTCTCGTTCCCGCGCGCAAGCACGTGTATGCGAATCGTCGTCTACGGCGCCGGCAGCCTCGGCAGTCTCGTCGGCGGTATCTGCCAGGCCGACGGCCACGAGGTGACGCTGGTCGGCCGCGACCCCCACGTCTCGGCGGTCCAGTCGGACGGCCTCCGGGTCGAGTTCCCCGACCGGACCGAGACGGTGCACCCCCGTGCGACGACCGACGGGACCGGCCTCGACGCCGACCTCGCGCTCGTGACCGTCAAGGCGTTCGACACCGGGACGGCGGCGCGTGACCTCGCAACCGGGACGTTCGACGCGGTCTGTTCGCTCCAGAACGGGATGGGTAACGAGGAGACGCTCGCTGCCCACCTCGACTGCCCCGTGTACGCCGGCACGGTCACCTACGGTGCGATGCTCCGGGAACCGGGCGTCGTCGCGTGTACCGGCCTCGGCGACGTCGTCTTCGGGCCGGCCGAGGGCGGGACCGGCCCGGCAGACGACCTGCTGACCGCGACCTTCGGCGGCGGTGGGTTCGTCGCCGAACTCGCCGACGACATGCCCCGGCGACTCTGGGAGAAACTCGCGGTGAACGCCGGCATCAACGCCGTCACGGCGCTGGTACGCGTCGAGAACGGGGCGCTGCTCGACGGCACGGCGAACGGCCTCGCGTGCGACGCCGCACGTGAGACGGCCCGTGTCGCCCGGGGCCACGACGTGTGGCTCCCGAACCGCGTCGCCGTCGGGGCCGTCGAGGCGGTCGCCGACGCCACCGCCGCGAACACCTCCTCGATGCTGCGGGACGTCGAACGGGAGCGTCGCACCGAGGTCGACGCCATCACCGGCTTCGTCGTCGACCGGGCCCGGACGGTCCGGGACGCCGACGTCTCCGTCCCGGTCTGTGAGACGACGACCCGACTCCTGCGGGCGTGGGAGGAGGCGCGTGGACTCGGCAGCGAGTAGGACGGCTCAGACCCGTGCCGTCACCCACAGCGCCGCGATGCCCCCGACGCCCAGGGCGAACACGAAGCTCTCGACGCGGTAGAGCGACGCCACGGCGAAGGCGGTGTCTGCCGGCAACTGTCCCACCCTGACGAGCAGGACGGTGAGCGCGCCCTCGACGGCACCGAGGCCGCCGGGCGTGGGGACCATGCCGGCGATGGTGCTCGCCGGCACGATGAAGAAGATGAGGAGCGTCCGCATCTCCGCACCGGTCGCCCGGATGGCGGCGTACATCGGTAGCGTGAAGAAGAGCCACCCGACGTAGGAGTACCCCAGCGCCCGGGCGAGCGCCCACGGGTCGCCGGCGATGCGCTCGATGGACGCGTAGAAGCGCTCGATACGGTGTCTCGTCCCCGCGACGGTCACCCAGTCGGTCACCCTCGCGACGGGGCGGACGAACCAGACGACCAGTTCCTCGACGGCCTGCCGACGCCGCCAGGCGACCCAGACGACTATGGGGATGCTCACGGCGAGCGCCCCGAGTGCGACGACGAGGTTCCCCACGGTCTCGGTGTCGCCGAGCGACGTCTGGAGCACCAGGTAGGCGGTGCCGACGGCCGCGAAGTTGAAGAACGGGAGCAGGTTGAGCAGGTCGGCCGTGACGACGCTGGCGAGGCTCTGTTCGTAGTCGGCCTCGGTGTCCCGCGAGAGGACGTACGCGATGAACGGTTCGCCGCCGGCCTGCCCGAGCGGGGTCACGTAGTTGGCGAACGTCGCCGCGAAGTACGTCACCACCAGTCTCCGGTACGGCACCTCGATGCCGCCGACGCCGAGGACGATCTGCCACGCCCGCCCCCACGCCATCAGGCAGAGGAGCGTCGACACACACCCGGCGGCGACCCACCACGGGTTCGCCCGCGCGAGGCGGTCGAGCGTCCCCTCCCAGCCGACGACGGTCCCGAGCAGGTAGACGAGCACCAGCGCGATGGCGAACCCGAGCGCCATCTTCACGAGCGTCTCGCGGCCGAACAGCTCCGCGAACGACCCCCCTGACTGTCGGGTCACGTTACTCGATGTACCCGAGGTCCTGTAACCGTTCCTTCGCGTCGTCGCTCATGTCGTCGAGTTCGTCGCCGTCGTCGCCGCCCGACCCGTCCCAGCCGTCCCCCCAGTCGGCTGCGACGCGCTCCTCGAACGATTCGAGGGCCGCCACGACCTCCTCGACGACCGGGTCGGCGGCGTCGATGCGGTCGTCGCGCTCGCCTGGGTCCTCGTCGAGGCGGTAGAACTCGTCGGGGATACGTTCGTTCCGGATGTACTTGCCGTCGGCACGGCGCGCGGCCCGCATCCGCGAGTAGAACCGGGAGTCCTCGTCGAGGCTCACGCCGGCGGCCGAGGCCTTCTGTTCGAGTTGCTTGAGTTCGACGATTGGCCGGGCGTACTCGACGAAGGCGTACTCGCCGTCGTCGCGGTCGCCGTGGTCGTCACGCAGCAACGACCGGGCCGGGTCTAGCCGGACCCCGTCGGTCGCGTCGGCGCCCGCGTGGTCGAGGACGGTGTGGTAGAGGTCGAGCAGTTCGAACTGCTCGTCGTACCGACCCGGGTCGACCGCCGGGTGCTTGACCATGCACGGGACGTTCACGAGCGGGTCGTAGACGCAGAACTCGTGACCGTACAGGTCGTGTTCGCCGAACAGTTCGCCGTGGTCGGCACAGACGACGACCAGCGTGTCCTCCCAGTGGCCCTCGGCCTTCATCCAGTCGAACAGGCGCGCGAGTTCGGCGTCGATGTGGCGTATCTCGGCGTCGTACAGGCCCTGGATGTCCGACCACTCGTCGTCGTCGATGTCCCGGGCACCGCTGTTGTACTCCTTCGAGTTCTGGCACACGGCCGTCGAGTCGACGCCGGGCGCGAACTCCTCGCGGTACTCCGCCGGCGGGTGGTACGGCAGGTGTGCGTCCATCAGGTTGACGAACTGGAACCAGTCCTCGCCGTCGGCGGCCGCCTCGTCGATGAACGCCTTCGTCTGGTCGATAACCTGTGGCGTCTTCGAGTCGGCGCCCTCGCCGCTGGCGAGGCGCTCGTGGAACAGGTTGCCGACGCTCACCAGCCAGTCGGCGAGGCGACGGAGCGTCGGGTTGTCGTTCATCGTCTTCCACGCCCGGGCGATGGGGCCGGAGAGGAAGTCCCCGGGCATCACCTCGAAGAAGTTGTCCTGACGGTCGAACCCGTCGGTCAGGTGGGTGTACGGCGTGATCCACGCGTTCGAGGAGTAACACGCCGTCTCGTGCGTGTCCGAGAGCGTCTCTGCCAGCGTCGTCGCGCCCTCGAGGTAGGGGTTCTCCTGACTGGCCCCGTGTTCGCTCGGGTAGAGACCGGTGAACAGCGACGCGTGCACCGGGAGCGTCCAGGGCGCCTGCGAGACGGCTTGCTCGTAGACGGCCGCCTCCTCGGCGAAATCCTCCAGTCCGGGTGTCGTCGGGCGGTCGTACCCGTAGACGGACAGGTGGTCCTTGCGCACCGTGTCCATCACGACGAAGAGGACGTTCCGCCCGGACGTGTCGGTGCGGTCCATACTCGCCAAGGCGTGGACGACGGACTAAGACCTGTTGTTTTCGACGGGCCGGGAGACAGCGAAGGATCGAACGGGTCGGGTGTTCAGAACGGGGCCTGCGGGCCTTCGTCGCTCTCACCGTCATCGTCGTCGACGGTCTCACCGGGGAACGACGGCGACATACCGCCCCCACCGCCGTGGCCGCCGCCGTCCATCCCGGTGTCGGCGTGGACCTGCTCTATCTCGGGAATCTCCTTGACCATGCGGCTCTTGATGGCCTGGATGGTCATCGGAGAGATGCCACACCCCGAACACGCACCGCCGAGCAGGATGGTGACCTCGCCGGTCTCGCGGTCGAGGTCGCGGATGGCCGCGCTACCGCCGTGCATCTGAATCTGTGGGAAGTTGCGACGGAGGAAGTTGGTGACGCGCTCTTCCAGGTCGTCGCCGTCCTGTGTCTCGGTACTCATACGGCGAGGTTGGTGGCGCTCGTCCCTAAACCTTGCGCACCAGGGTCTGCCGCCGGAGACGACGGCGTCGTCCGCGGCGGACCGACGGCCCGAATCGCGTCGTCATCCCGTCCCAACGTTTATACTATCTGGTATCGAGTGACAGACGAACATGAACGTGCTCAAGGTGATACTGGAAGCGATCGAAGGGTTCCGGGAGGGCGGCGCGAAGGAGGCGATTTCGGAGGGCGTCGAGGAGGTCGCGGAGCAGGAGACCGGCCGGGACCTCTGACCCGGGTGACGTGGGCGACGGACAGCGATAGCCGAGTTCTAGCCGGGGTGACACCTCGGCGAACACAGAAAGGAGAGCGTCGCGTATCGTGTCCCATGTTCGCAAATCGAACCGACGCCGGTCGACGACTCGCGGACATGGTACGAGAGCGCGGCGTGGAGGCGGACGTCGTGCTCGCTGTCCCCCGGGGTGGTCTCCCGGTCGGACGCGCCGTCGCCGACGAACTCGGGATTCCGCTGGACATCGTCGCCGCCAGGAAACTCGGTGCGCCAGGCAACCCGGAACTCGCCATCGGCGCCGTGTCCAGCGACGGGACGGTGTGGGTGAACGACGCCCTCGTCGAGGACCTCGGCGTCAGCCAGGGGTACATCGAGGACGAGACGGTCACGGAGCGCACGGCCGCCGCCGAGAAGGTCGAGACGTACCGGACCGGGCGGGAACCGCTCGACCTGCACGGGAAGACGGCCCTCGTCGTCGACGACGGCGTGGCGACGGGCGCGACGACCATCGCCTGTCTCAGGCAGGCGTACGCCGCCGGTGCGGACCGGGTCGTCCTCGCGGTCCCCGTGGGGCCGCCCGACACTATCGAGCGACTCCGGGCGGAGGCGGACGAGGTCATCTGCGTCGAGACGCCCTCCCAGTTCCGTGCCGTCGGTCAGTTCTACGACTCCTTCACGCAGGTGACGGACGAGGAGGCGCGGTCCTACCTCGAATCCGCCGAGTGAGGCCGACAGTACCCGGCGGGAACCGCGGCGTCACAGGCTGAACACGCGGCGAAGTTCGGACCGAATCTCCTCGCGGTAGCGTTCCAGCACCGCCTCGAACTTCTCCTCGTCGACGACGACGGCCGTCAACCGGTCGTACGGGTCCGGCGGGAGTTCGATGCGGAACCCGTCGGTCTCGTCGTAGAACGGTTCGGACTCGTTGAGCACCTGCTGGTCGATGGCGTGGACCAGGTTGGAGTCGAACTCGTCGTTCATCGCCTCGAACGCGTTCTTGTACGCCTGCTGGAGTTGCGGGAAGTAGTCGACGTACTTCTCCTCCTCGAACCGGTCGGCGTCGAACTCGGTCATGTCCGAACGAAGGGCCAGTCTCGACAAAAGTGGGCCGCTTCCGGTCTCGGGGCGCGACCACGCTGAAACCGACGTTTCAGCTTGGAGTCACGTTATGGTCGGGTACGGGAAAGGAGTGCGTATGTCCCCGCGACACCGCCGCTCGTTCCTCGCGCTGGCGACGGCCACCGTGGCCTCGCTGGCCGGTTGTAGCACCGACTCGCCGACGGACGGAAGCCTCCCGACGACCGCCCCGCCGGGTGAACTCGTCGACGACTGGCAGTACGACCCCGCCGACATCGGGCAGGGCGGCACCAGCCCGAACGGTGGGAGCAGCGGTGGCTCGCCGACCGCACAGACGTCTGCCGGTTCCACCGTCGGCCTCGCGGCCGGCGGCGCGAAGGACGTCAACAACTTCCGGCGGAACGTCGAGGAGGGCTTCCTCCCACTCCCGACCGACATGCCGTACGAGGGACTGTTCTACGACTACTACTTCGACACGGGCGCGTCGGGCGACTGTTCGTCGCTGTTCTGTCCCAGCTACGCCCCCGCCGTCTCGGCCGACCCCATCTCCGGCGAGACCGAGCGCTACCTCTCGGTCGGGTTGAACTCGGGCCTCGACGCCGACGACTTCGACCGGAAGCGCCTGAACTTCGTCGTCGTCCTCGACGTCTCCGGGTCGATGGGGTCGCCGTTCGACGAGTATCACTACGACGGCGCAGACGACGAGGAGCGCGACGACAGGAAGAAGATAGCGGTCGCCCGCGACGCCCTCGCGTCGATGACCGAGCGACTCCGCCCCGGCGACCGCTTCGGCGTCGTCCTCTACAACGACCAGGCGACCGTCGCCAAGCCCCTTAACCCGGTCGAGACGACCGACATGGAGGCCATCCGTAGCCACATCGAGGCGGACGTCGAGGCCGGCGGGGGGACGAACCTCTCGGCCGGCATGGACGTCGCCAGCGACCTGTTCGACGAGGTTTCTGACGCCGACCCGACAGTCTACGAGAACCGCGTCGCGGTCGTCACCGACGCGATGCCGAACCTCGGCGACACCAGCGAGGGCGGCCTCCGCGGCCGCCTCGAAACCGAGGCCGACCGTGGCGTCCACGCGACGTTCGTCGGCGTCGGCGTCGACTTCAACACCGAGATAATCGACGCCATCACGAGCGTTCGGGGGGCGAACCACTACTCGGTCCACTCCGCCGACGAGTTCGAGGAGCGACTCACCGACGGCTTCGAGTACATGGTGACCCCGCTGGTGTTCGACCTCTCGCTGGAACTCGAGGCCGAGGGCTACGAGATAGAGACGGTGTACGGCTCCTCGGCCGCCGAGGAGTCGACCGGCGAACTCGTGCGGGTCAACACGCTGTTCGCCTCGAACCGGGAGGCCGGCGAAACGAAGGGCGGCGTCGTCCTGGCGAAGGTCCGTCGGACCGACGGGGGCGACGGGTCGCTCCAGTTGCGCGCGAGCTGGGCGGACCGGACCGGCGCCGAGAGCGAGACGACCGCTACCGTCCGCTTCCCCGACGGTGGGCCCGAGCGGTTCGCCGACAGCGGCGTCCGCAAGGCCGTGCTGCTGACCAGGTACGCCGACCTCTGTCGGAACTGGACCGTGGCGATGCGCGATGACGACGGCGATCCGCCGGGTGACGGTATCGAGGTCGCCGAGTACGACGACCTCGGCCGCTGGGAGCGCCGGTCGACCGACCTCCGGGTATCGCCCGCGTACGCCGACCGGTTCGCGTCGTTCGCTGACTACTTCGAGAGCGAGATGGCAGCCATCGGGGACGGGACCCTGGCCCGGGAACTGGAGGTACTGGAGTTGCTGGCCGACGCGGACGTCACGACCGGGCGGGCGGTTCCGCGCTCGGACTGACGGCCCCGGTTTCGTATCGTGAGATGTGGTTTGTTACGTGGACCAGACCGACGAGCAGGAGGCTCCGGAACCCCGGGCGAGAGGCCCGGGAGCGTCGGGACCGACGCCACCCCGGAGACACGGTGCCGACCTACGCCCCCGAACGCCAGGGGTTTGCGGGTCCAGCCGTGGTCGCGTGTGCGATAGAGTTCCTCTTCGGCCTGTCCTTCCGTGAGTACGACGACCTCGAGTACGCGACGTCCGGAATCGACGACGCCGGGGAGGGACCGTACCGTTCGACCCCTCGTATCGGACGTTCCGGGCCATCTCGCAACCGTACGGGGAGGGTGCCGGGCCTGCAGCCGTAAATCCCATACGACGATATAGAATCGATGGGCGGCGGGAACCCGCCCACCGAGTCACGAGGTGATTTCGTGCCGCGTTCGTCCGTCTCGGCCGCCGAGGGCCGGAATCGCGGGTCGGCGGCCACGGAGTGCGGTCAGAGTTCGGACTGGCGGGGAACGGCGTCGTCACGCAACCGTCCGTGGACCCAGGCGAGCAGTCGGCGGCGTCGCCAGAACAGCAGCGCACCGACGACGGCCGCCGCGGCCAGCAGGGACGCCGCTTCGTAGAGCCGACCCTGGGCCACGCCAGCGCCCGAGAACACGAGGACGAGGTACCCGGGAGTACGCCCGATGGCGGCGACGACAACGAGTTTCCGGACGTCGAGGTCCGAAAGTCCCGCGACGAGACAGACCACGTCGTCGGGGAAGCCCGGCAGGAGGAAGACGACGAACACGCCCGCGAGACCGTACTCGCCGAGGAAGCGGTCGAAGCGGGCGACGGCCTCGGGCGTGAGGAACCGTTCGACTGCCGGCCGGCCGTACCAGCGGGCGAGCAGGAGGCCGACGTACGTGCCGGCGGTCGCACCGAGCATGCTGTATACGAACCCCAGCGTGGGTCCGAACAGGTAGCCCGCCGCGAACGAGAGGACGTGACTCGGAATCGGTGCGACGACGACCTGTGCGGCCTGCAGGAGGACGAACGCGACCGGGGCGAAGACGCCGAATCCGGCCACCGCCTCGCGGACCACCTCCGGGTTCTCGAAGAACCAGAAGAGGCGGCTGGTGAGGAGACTGCCAGCGACCAGGAGTGCGACGAGGATGGCGACTGCGGCGGCTAGCTGCCGTCGGTCGGCGTCGGCCGCCAGGAATCTGTCCGGGTTCACGAGGGGTAGGTCACGCCGGAGGGCTTTCTAGCTTGCCTCCAGTCGTCGGTCGAGCCAGTCGGCGAGTTCCTCGCCCCAGCGACGGAGTCGCGTCGTCGCGAGGACCGTGACCGCGATGGCCCCGACCATGTCGAACACCAGGTCGAGCATGCTGTCTTCGAGGCCGTACAGGACGAGTACCGGTTCCTGCCCCAGCATGATGGCCACCTCACGTGCCACGAACTCCGAGACCTCCCAGAGGACGCCCACGGCGAGGACGAACGTGAGCACGAACACGGTCGTCACCGGCGGCGGCAGGTAGAGGTCGTCGTCGTACACGTCGACGGCCCAGACGACCGTGTACGCGATGATCGAGACGACCGTCGCCGAGAGCGTGTGCGTCAGGTGGTCCCACCACCACACCCGGTCGTACAGGCCGACCATCCCGACCGAGTGGAGGAAGACGGCGACGGTGACGACGAGGGTGAACCGCGGGTCGAGCAGGAGTTGCCTGTCTCGTGCCAGCACCGCTGGTAACAGGGTCACGCCGAACCCGGCCGTCGCGTTGACGACGACGCTGACGTTCCTGGTGAGGACACCGAGCGCGAGGATGCCGAGCAGGCCGACCTGGAGGGCCCGATTCAGCGACCGCAGTCGGTCCATGTCGATGCGTAGCCGGCGCCCGGTGAAAAAGACACGCACTGACCTTCAGCAGGGGACACATTAGTAAGGCCAGAGCCCATACGCTGGTGTGATGATGGCCATGACCCACGCCCTCGCCGGACTCGTGCTCGCGACGCTCGTGGTACGGTTCGGCGGTGGCGACCCGACTGTCGTGGTGGCGGCAGCGGTCGCCGGGAGCCTGTTCCCCGACCTCGACATCTACGCGGGGCACCGGAAGACGCTTCACTACCCCGTGTTCGGGTGGGTTCCCGCGGGACTGGCGGTCGCACTCGCCATCGCCGCCCCGGCGACCGGCACCCTCGCCCTCGCGGCGTTCCTGCTCGCGGCGGCCCTCCACCCGGTGATGGACCTCTACGGGGGCGGTCTCGAACTGCGACCGTGGGAGGGCGAGTCCGAGCAGGCGGTCTACAGCCACTTCCACGACCGCTGGCTCTCTCCCCGGCGACTCGTGCCGTACGACGGGTCGCCCCGCGACCTCGCGACGGCGGTCGTCCTCGCGGTCCCCGCGGTCACGCTGCCGGACCCCGTCCCGGCCGTCGTGGTCGCGATACTGGCCGTCGCCACGACCTACGTGGCTCTCCGGAAGCGGCTCGCGTCGCTTTGGGCGACCCTCGCCCGGGCGCTGCCGGCGCCCCTCGCACGCCACGTCCCGGCGCGCTTCTTCGAGTGAGGCCCGGCTCAGCCGAGCTGGTCGCCGACGATACGGTCTGCCGCTGCGACGAACGCGTCTTCCTCGCCGCGCGGGATGGTCGCACCTGCGGCGACGACGTGGCCACCGCCGTCGCCGCCGACGGCGCGTGACGCGTCCCGCATCACGACAGAGAGGTCGAGTCCCTCCCTGACGAGCGCGCCGCTCCCGCGCGCGGAGACCTTGACCTCGGTGTCGCTCTCGGTGGCGAACGCGAGTATCGGTCGGTTCCGGTCGATGCCGCCCGCACCGAGTGCCATCCCGGCGACGATGCCGACGATGGTCTCTCTGATCCGGTCGTCGGCGTGGAACCACTGGACGTGCTCCTCGACCGTCGTGCCCTCGTTCTTCACGAACTGGAGGCCCTCCGAGAGGTTCCGCCGGTGGTTGCGAAGCAGGGTCCGCGCCCGGTCGAGCGCCCCGTCGCGGTTCCCCAGGCAGACCGCGAGACCGACGTCGGCCCGTTCGTAGCGGGCAGTCGCGTTCAACAGCGTGGAGAACTCGCTTGCGTCGCGGAGTTCGGTCCCCTCGGGTTCGGCGGTGAGCGTGTACGTCGTCCCGACGAGGTCGTCGATTCGGTGGGCTGGGACGCCCGACCTGACCGCACGCTGGACCAGCGCGCTGGCGATCGCCTGTCGCTCGTCGGTCGTGAGGTCGACCCACCGACGCCACTCGCCGTCCTCGCGGCACTCGACGTCGAGGTCGGCGAGGAACGACACCGTCCCGTTGTGGTCGCTGGTGATGCCGGGGATGCGGACGTCGCTCGCGTACTCCAGCAGTTTCGGGAGCGGTCGGGTCTGCTTCCCGTAGACCGCGAGGTCGGTCCCGCTCTCGACGACGCCGGCAGCGACGCCGTCGTCGACGATGGCCGCGTTCGCCCCGTGGAGTTCGCCGTCCTGGTCCTGCATGTCCCCGACGGCGCCGACGATGGCCAGTCGGGCGAGGTCGCGGTTGTCGCCGTCCCCCTCCAGCGCCCGTGCCAGCACGTACGCCGCGCCCGCGCCCGAGAGTTCGGACCCGCCGTCGATGCCGAAGAGGAGGGGATTCAGGTGGAACTCGGTGTCGGCGTCGCCCGGCTGGTGGTGGTCGGCGATGACCGGCGTGAACGCCCCGCGCTCCTCGTGGGGTGCGATGTCGTCGACCTGACCGCTCCCGAAGTCGGTGAACAGCACGGTGTCGTACCCTGTCTCCGCGATGGCGGCTATGCGGTCGGCGTCGAGTTGCTTCTCGAAGACGACCTCGTGTGAGATGCCGGCCCGTTCGAGCGCCGACGACGCCACGGCGGCGCTGGTCAGGCCGTCGGCGTCGATGTGCGAGGCGAGCAGCACCTCCTCGGCCGCGCGCAGGCGGTCGGCGCAGGCGGCGGCGCGGTCTGCGAGTTCCGGAACGGGGGCGCTGGCAGGCATTCGTCGGGTACTGACGCGGCGTCGGATTTAAACGGTGGGGTCCGGCCGGGCGGGACCGACGCCGTCGGGTCGTCCGCCTCGCCGGACCGGCGCTGAACCGCCAGCAGGGAGTCTGCCGATGCCCTCCCGAGTCTGCCGGCGCTCTCCCGGGGGAACCGTCCTCGCCGAGTCACCCGGTCTGGCGACGACCGTTCCTGGCCACCTGCACCCCATTTCGTATCGTGGTATGGAGTTTACACCGACAGACGTGGCCATCACGTCGAGACGGCGGAACAGCTCAGGGACGGCTCGAACGCGCCGAAATCCGCAGGAACAGCTCAGTCGTGGTGCGTCGGTGCGCTCTCCTCAACGACGGCACACGCCAGTTCGTCGAAGTCGGCGTTCTCGGGCACCACGTCGACCGCGATGCCGAGCGACTCGGCGGTCTCGCGGGTCGGCACGCCGATGACGCCGACGACGGCGTCGTTCAGGCCCTCCACGGCGGCCTCGCGCACGCCACGTTCGTCGGCCGTGGCGAGGAAGTTACCGACGGTCAGCGACGAGGTGAAACAGGCCGCGTCCAGGTCACCGGCGGCGGCCAGGTCGACCGACTCGCCTGCGCCGTCGGGGCAGACCAGTTCGTAGAGGACGGTCTCGTGGACGTACGCCCCGGCGTCCTCGAGCCCGTCGATGAGTACCTGACTGCCGTGGTCGCTCCGTGCGACCTCGACGCGTGCGCCGTCGACCGCGTCGGCGAGCGCCTCGACCAGACCGGTCGAGGAGTAGGCGTCCGGCACGACGTCGACCTCGTACCCCTGTTCCTCCAGGGCGTCTGCCGTCGCCTGCCCGATGGCACAGACGGTCGTCTCGTTGGGGTCCCACCCCGCAGACCGGGCGAGTTCGGCCCCCGTCTTGCTCGTCAGGACCGTGTAGTCGGCGTCCGCACGGGGCGACGCACCCGTCTCTCTCACTTCGAGCATCGGGTCGGCGACGGGCGTCGCACCGAGGGATTCTATCAGTTCGACGGCGTCTCGCAGGCGCTCGTCGTCCGGGCGGAACACGGCGACTGTGGTGTCTCTCGTGGTCATGGTCAGGGTCGAGTCCGCAGAAAGTCGACGACGCGCGCCCGGGTGGCGGCGACCTCGCCGACGACGGTTATCGCGGGCGGTTCGATGCCCTCGCTGTCGCGTACGTCGACGATGGTATCGAGCGTCCCCGTGGCCACGCGCATGTCGGGCCAGGTGGCCCGTTCGACCAGCGCGACGGGCGTCCCGTGGTCCATCCCCGCCTCCCGCAGCGCCCTCGTGTACTCGGGGAGTTTGCCGACGCCCATCAGGACGACGAGGGTACCGCCGGTGGCCGCGAGCGCGTCCCAGTCGACGGCCGACTCCTCCTTCGTGGGGTCCTCGTGGCCCGTGACGAACGACACCGACGAGGCGTGGTCGCGGTGCGTAACGGGGATACCGGCGACGCCGGGGCCGGCGATGGCCGACGTGACGCCGGGGACGTACTCGAACGGGATGCCGTGCTCGGCGAGGTGTTCGGCCTCCTCGCCGCCGCGCCCGAAGACGAACGGGTCGCCGCCCTTGAGTCGGACGACGGTCTCGCCCGCCTCGGCGAGTTCGACCAGCCGTCTGTTGGTGTACTCCTGGGGCGTCCACTCCCCGCCGGCGCGCTTGCCGACGTCCTCGCGCCGGTCCTCGGGGATGGTCTCCAGTATCTCCGGGCCAGGCAGTTTGTCGTGGAGGACCACGTCTGCCTCGTCGAGCAGTCTGCGGGCCTTGACCGTCAACAGGTCCGGGTCGCCGGGACCGCTCCCGACGAGGTAGACGAACCCGGTCATCGCTCCCGGGCGGCCGCGACGTGGTCCGCCGCGCCCGCGTCCTGCAGGTCCGCCGCGAACTCGCGTGCGGCGTCTGCGTGGGTCTCGGCGGGGATGTCCCGTCGTTGCTGGACGACGTCGTGGCCGTCCGGGTGGAGCACCTGCGCCGTCGTTCGGACGAACTCGCCCTGCAACACGGCGTGGACGCCGATCGGGGCGATGCACCCCCCGTTCAGGCCGGCGAGGACGGTCCGTTCGACGGTCGTCTCGACGCGCGTGCGCGGATGGTCGAGGACGGCGTGGAGGGTCTCGGCCGTCTCCCCGTCGCGGGCGGTCACCGCCAGCGCGCCCTGTCCCGCCGCAGGGACGAAGTCACCGATGGGGAGGCGCTGGTAGTTCACGTGGTGGACGAGACCCGAGCGCCGGAGTCCGGCCTCGGCGAGGACGATGGCGTCGTACTCCGTCTCGACCTCGCGTCCGAGCGCACGGCGCTCTATCTCCCGCAACCCGTCGAACCACTCGTCGACCGTCTCGTCGTACTCCGGTTCGAACGAATCGTCGCCGGCGTTGCCCTTCCGTTCTCTGTCGGCCTCGGTCCGGCGTTCGTGTTCGCGCTGGAGGGCGGGCGCGAGGACCTTCTCGATGCGCGTGTCGACGTTGCCCCGGAGCGGTTCGACAGTCAGGTCGTCGCGCTGGTTCCTGACCTGTGCGCCCCGGCGCATGGACGACGTGCCGACGGTCGCCCCGGGTTCGAGGTCCGAGAGGCCGGCCCCGTCGGGCGTCACGAGGACGTCGCCCGCCGGTGCCCGTTCGGGGACGCCCGCGACGACGAGTTCGTCGGGCATCTCTGTCGGCATGTCCTTCATCGAGTGGACGGCCGCGTCCACGTCGCCGTCGAGGACTTTCTCGTCCAGCGACCGGACGAACGCACCGGTCTTCCCGAGGTTCGCGATGAGTTCGTCCGTCAGACGGTCGCCCTCCGTCTCGACCTCGACGAGTTCGACCTCGAAGTGGCGCTCCGCCAGCGCCTCACGGACCGTCGACGCCTGGCGGATGGCGAGGTCGGAGCCTCGCGTCGCCAGCCGGATCGTCCCACGAGAGTTCATGCTCGACAGTCGGCGGTGGAGGGTGAAAAGCCCACCAGTTTGGCCTCGTCGGTCGGTCGGCGCGTCCAGTTCCGGTTCTCGGCCCCGAAATCGCCGAAATCGACCGTCTCGGGACGGGGCGTGCTTCGTTCGCGCCGTCGACTCGGTCCGGGGGAGCGCACGGCATAAACCGGATGCCGCGATACGAAATCAGGTGGGTCGAGCGAGCGGAGAACGCATCGCCTCCTCGTAGAACGGCCTGCTGGAGCACGAGACCGCGGAGACGATGTCGGTGAGACGGCACCGGTACGTTCGGTGAGTCCGCCTCGAACGCCCCCGTCGAGGTACCAGAGTCGGTCGTATGAGTCGTCGTACGGGCCGGCGCCGAACGTCTCGCGGTCGGCGTCAGTGTGGGCCGGGCCGTCGGTCATCGACGGCGCAGAAACGCGAGGAAGAAAGAGGACGGTCGCGGGGACGCCTACAGCGCCTCCTTGTACGCCTCCAGCGTCTCCTCGACGTCGGCCTCGGTGTGGGCGTGGGAGACGAACTGGGACTCGAACTGGTTCTGGCTGAGGAAGACGCCCTGCTCTCGCATCTTCGGCCAGAAGATGCGCCGCCAGCGGTCGGTCTCGGCGTCGGAGACGTCGCCGCCGTCCTTCGGGCAGTAGTCGTAGCGCGGACAGTCCGGGCGCTGTTTGCACCCGGCCTTGCACTGGCCGGAGCGGTCCTCCGGGCCCTCGCGGGTGAAGATGACCTTGAACATCGAGTCGGTACCGGTGACGGTGTACTCGGGGGCGTAGTCGGCACAGAGTTCGGTCAGGCCGCGCCTGAGCTGGTCGCCGAGGTCGTCGACGTGGTCGTACACGTCGTTCTCGGCGGCGAACTTCAGGGTCTCCAGTCCGGCGGCCATCGTCACCGGGTGGCCGGAGAAGGTGCCGGCCTGGAACACGTCGCCCGAGGGCGTGAAGTGACGCAGTATCTCGGCCTTGCCGCCGATGGCACCGACGGGGAAGCCTCCGCCGATTATCTTCCCGAACGTGGTGAGGTCGGGGTCGATGCCGAACTTGCCCTGCGCACACTGGAGGCCGCCGACCCGGAAGCCGGTGATGACCTCGTCGAAGACGAGCAGGGAGCCGTGGTCGTCGCAGAGGTCGGCGAGGGTCTCGTGGTACTCGTCGGTCGGGGTGACGATGCCGTAGTTGGCGAGGATGGGTTCGACGAGGACGCCCGCGATGTCGTCGCCGTGCTCCTCGAAGACGTGGTGGGCGGCCTCGTGGTCGTTGAACGGGACGGCGATGGTGTGCTCGGCGAAGTCGTCGGGGATGCCGGGGCTGGACGGGTGGAGGTGGTTGCCCTCGCCCTCGACGAGCGTGGAGTCGTTCGCACCGTGGTAGCTCCCCTGCATGACGACGATCTTGTCCCGGCCGGTGTACGCCCGGGCGAGGCGGACGGCGGAGACGGTCGCCTCGGTGCCGGAGTTGACGAACCGGAGCATCTCGACGCCGGGGACGTGGCGGGTGACGAACTCGGCGTGCTCGACCTCTATCTCGGTCGGTGCGCCGAACATGGGACCGTTGCTGGCGTGGGTCTGGACCGCCGACTGCACCGGTTGCGGGAGGTCGTGACCCAGCAGGAGGGGGCCGAGTCCCATCACCCAGTCGATGTACCGGTTGCCGTCGACGTCGACGACGTGGCCGCCGTCGCCGCGCTGGACGAAGAAGGGGTACGGCTCGATGGCCGCACGGACCGCCGAGTTGACCCCGCCGGGCATCACGGAGAGCGCCCGGTCGTACAGGTTCCGCGAGTTCTCCTCGTGCATGGCCGGGGGTTCGGACCCGCCAGTAAAAACCCTTGATACCTCGCCACACCGCTCGAATCGTGGTGAGACGTGTCGACACGATGGATGCTTTATTGACGGGCCGTCGCCTGTCGAACGGTATGCAACGCCGTGACGTCCTCGGGTTCGTGGCCATCGCCGCCATCTGGGGGACGTCGTTCCCCGCGACGCGGGCCGGCGTCGAGGTGGTGCCACCGGTGCTATTCGCCGCGTTGCGGTTCGACGGGACCGCACTGCTCGTCCTCGGCTACGCCGTGGTCGTCGCCGGGCGGTGGCGACCCCGCGGCGACGACTGGCACGCCGTCGTCGCCGGCGGCGTCGGCATCGTCGCCGCCCATCACGCACTGCTGTTCGCCGGACAGTCGTACGTCACGAGCGCCGTCGCCGCCGTCGTCGTCGCCACCGTTCCGGTGTTCACGACGGTCCTCGCCCGGACGGTCCTGCCCGAGGAAGGTCTCGACGCGACGGGCGTCCTCGGCCTGCTGCTCGGTCTGTTCGGGGTCGTCCTCGTCGCTGTCCCGGCGGACGACCTGGCGGGCGGCGCGATGGCCCTGTGGGGCGACGCGTCGCTCGTCGGCGTCGCACTGGTCTTCGCCTCGGCGCTGGCCTGGGCCGTCGGAACCGTCGCCGTGCGCCGGGTCCGGACGGACCTCCCGGTGGCGGCGATGCAGGGCTGGGCGATGGTCGTCGGCGCGCCGGTGCTCCACCTCACCAGCCTCGCCGTCGGCGAACCGCAGGCCGTCGACCCGACCCGGACCGCCGTCGTCGCCTACCTCTACCTGGTCCCGGTCGCGGGCGGCCTCGGCTACCTCCTGTACTTCCAGTTGCTCGACAGCCTGGGTGCCATCGAGATAACGCTCGTCAGTTACGCGATACCGGTGTTCGCGGCGCTCGTCGGCTGGTACTGGCTGGGAGAGTCGGTCACCGTCGAGACCGTCACCGGGTTCCTCGTCATCTGTGCCGGCTTCGCGCTGGTCAAGCGTCGGGCTCTGCGCGACGCTGTGACCCGGTCCTGAGTCGGTCGAGGACGAAGGTGTCCAGCGCGTCGTGGAGCACCGTCGGGTCGGCACCCCGGGCCGCCCGTCGCAGGGCGGCGTCGCGGACAGACAGCACGACGGCCGCCGTCGACGCCGGGTCGACGGGTTCGAACGACCCCTCGGCGACGCCGTCCTCGACCGTCTCTACGACGGCGTCGAACATCTCCTGCTCCAGCGCGTCGAGCGCGTCGCTGATGCGCTCGTCGGTGAGCGCCGCCGCCTGGAAGGCGACGTACGGTGCCAGCACCTCGTCGTCGTGGTCGAGTCCGACGAGCGCGTCGAGCAGCGTCCGCAGGCGAAGCGCCGGGTCCGTCGGCGCGACCAGGACGCTCTCGACGAACCGGTCGCGCTCGTAGGCGAGGAACGACGCGACGACGTCGCCGACGTCGGCGTAGTGGCGTTCGACGAGGGTGCGGTCGAACTCGCTTTCGGCCGCGACGGCACCGAGCGTGAGTCCCTGGTAACCGCGCTCGACGATGACGGCCCTGACCGCCTCCATGAGGGCCGACTCGACGACCGGTGTGGGACCCTGGCTCATGTCTGGTTACACACAGGGACGGACACCGTCAAAAACGCAATGGCCGGGTTTCGTCGTCCCTAAAGTGTCTATCGGCCGTTCGACCGGGTCGACGGACGTCGCCGACGCTGGTCGATGCGTCGACAGGTACGCGAGAAGGGAGCCACGCCGTGGTCAGACCGCGTCGGGGCCGCGCTTGCCGGTCCGGACCTGATAGGCGTCCTCGACCGGCAGGACGAATATCTTGCCGTCGCCCTTCTCGCCGGTCCCGGCCGCCTCGGCGATGGCCGAGACGACGTCGTCGGACGGGACGTCGGCGACGACGCACTCGACCTTGACCTTCTGGTGCAGGTCGACGACGTACTCCTCGCCGCGCCACTGGCTCTTCTTCGCGGGCTGTGAGCCACGACCGGAGACGTCGGTCACCGTCAGCGACGGCGCACCGACCTCCGCCAGCGCGCGCTTGACGTCGGTCAGGCGGTCGGGTCTGATGATGGCGACGACCATCTTTATCTCGTCACCCATCGGTCTCACCCCCGTCGGTCGGGGCTGCGCCACCGTCGGTGCGGACGCCACCCCCGGTTCCGCCGTCCGCACTCACGGTCGGACGGGTCGACTCGGGGCTGCTATCGCCGACGAACTCGGGGTACGTCGAGATGCCGTGTTCGCCCGCGTCCAGGCCGGCTTCCTCCTCCTCGGCGGAGACGCGCAGGCCGACGGCAGCGTCGAGGACCGCGAACGTCGCACCGGTCGCGACGACGGTCCACAGCGCGATGACCCCCACGCCGACGACCTGCATCGCGAGCTGGTCGACGCCGAGGAACGCCCAGCCGTCGCCGAGGATGGCGGTCCCGGAACTCGACGCGCCGAACACCGGGATGAGTACGGTGCCGACGGCACCGGCGGCGCCGTGGACCGCGAAGACGCCACAGACGTCGTCTATCTTCAGGAAGTCGACCGTCCAGCGGTAGGCTGGCAGGACGAGCGCGCCGCCGACCGCGCCGATGACGAGGCCGCCCCACCAGGTGACGTGGGGGACCGCACCGGTGACGGCGACCAGACCGGCCAGCAGCCCGTTCGCCATCCAGAGCGGGTCGGGCTTGCCCTGCCAGGTCGTCGAGACCACCATCGCGGCGACGGCGCCGGCACCCATTCCGAGGGTCGTCACGAGCGCGACGCGACCGAGCGCAGCGCCCATGAAGGCGACGGAGCCGTCCTCGGCGACCGAGAGGACCGTCGCCTGCGTCCCGACGTTGAAGCCGTACCAGCCGAACGCGAGGACGAGCGTGCCCAGGACCGCGAGCAGCATCGAGTGTCCCGGGATGGGCTGGCTCTCGCCGTTCTCGTCGAAGCGACCGGCGCGCGGGCCGACCATCTTCGCCGCGACCAGGCCGGCGAGACCGCCGACCATGTGGACGACGGTCGCACCGGCGAAGTCGAGGTAGCCGACGCCGAGGGCCTCGCCGACGAGACCGCCGGTGCCCTCGGGCGTCGGGCCGGCGAGCAGGCCCCCGGACCAGGTGAGACCCTGGACGACCGGGTAGATGAGGGCCGTGATGACCGCAACGAAGAGGACGTACGCCCCGAAGTCCATGCGTTCTGCGACCGCGCCGGAGACGATGGTCGCCGCCGTCATCGCGAAGACGGCGCCGAACAACCACTCGATCCAGCCGGTCGACCCCGGGTCGCCGACGTAGGAGAACGCCGCCATCACGTCGAGCGACGCCCCCGAGGTGAGCATCCCGACCACGCCGGCCAGGCCGGCGCCGACGAGGAAGTACACCAGCACCCCGAGCGCCCAGTCGGTCATGTTCTTCATCAGGACGTTCCCGACATTCTTCGCCCGGACCTGCCCGGCCTCGAGCAGGGCGAAGCCCGGCTGCATGAAGAAGATGAGGAACGACACGACCAGCACCCAGACGTAGTTGATGCTGTCCGCGACGGCCTGTGCCTCCGCCTGCAACGGGAGGGCCTCTAGCATCCCCCCACCTCGGCGAACGCGCAAGTGCTGCCTCTTTCTGTACATTCGGCCGCTTTTTCTACCGATTCCGCCAGGTTCGCACTCATATGCTACGGTCAAGAGCCACGGTGGGCAATGGTATAAGGTTAAGCGTTGACAAACGTCTATATTAACTCGTCCTAATGGGCGGTCGTCCAACTTAATAGCGAATATAATCCATACAAGGTTGTTTATCGCGCAGTTCTGTGGACGTCTGTCGGTCCGTTTCTGGACGAACGTCACGTCCGTCTACGAGGGTCGCGTGGCGGTCCGGACCCGCGCGCCGAATCGGTCCGGGCGGCGGTCGACTTCCGGTCCTGCGTCGATGGACCTGTCCCCGTCGACGGTCGGTCACCTCACTCCGACCGTCCTGCCCACTCGTCGTACGAGACCGCTCCCTGCTCGACGATCAGGTCCGACGGCGGGAGGTCGTAGTCGGGGTTGGGACTCTCCTCTGCCGGGCCACCCGGTCGGTCGACGACGATTCGACCGACCATCCCGACCGCCTTGTGCGGGATGCAGTAGTAGTCGTGCGTGCCCGGCGTCTCGAACGTGACGTTCCGGAACGTCCCGACGTCGCTCCAGACTCCGGTGTCCCACGGTGGCGCACCGTCCGGGATGCGCCGGCGGAGGGCGGCCGTGTTGTCCGGGTGGTACGCCGTCGCCGAGTGCGCGCCACTCACCATCTCGAACGACACGGTCTCGCCCGGTTGCACGAGGAGTCCGATGGGGTCGAAGTAGAGTTCGGTGTAGCAGCCGACCGTGTGGTCGGCGGCCTGGTCGGTGTTGCTCGGCGTGCGGTACCCCCCGGTCGTCGTCCCGCCGTCGGCCGTCTCCGTCTCGACTGTCGTCGCCGCAGTCGTGACGTCCGTCTGGGTGCCGCCGGTGTCATCCGGTTCGTCGGGCGCAGTTCCGTCACCGAGACAGCCACCGACCCCGAGGGCGGCGACGGCGCCGGCGAGGCGCGCTAGCGTCGAGCGCCTCGACGGTCGGTCGCTCCCTCCCATCGTCAGTAGTTCTCCGCCCGCATCCGGAAGCGGAACGCGAAGGGGTTGGTCGTCGCGTGCTGGCCCTGCCCGGTGTCACGGGAGGAGAGCGTCCTGACGAGTACCTTCTCCCCGTCGAGGCTGGCGTCGGCCAGGTAGTTCGACGGGTCGAGGTACTCCTGGTGTTCCAGCATCTCGCGTACGACCCCCTGGAGCGTCTGCTCGTACTCCACGAAGTTCGGGTCGTACTGGAGCGCGTACGTCTCCTCGCCCGGGCGCTCGAACACCAGTCGCTCCTGCCCGTCCGCGTTCTCGACACGGAGTCGGGGCGTGGAATCCCTGGTCGTCCGGCCCTCCGTCGCCTGCTGGGACCACGAACTCCCATCGTAGGTGCTCACGGTGGCCGCGTCGAACCCCGGTTCCACGCAGAGGTGGAACGTGTACAGCGGGAACCCGTTCGTCGTCCGGAACCCGGTGGTCGGGTGACGCGAGGTCACCTCGACGACGCCGTCGTCGTGGAAGTTCCAGTCGATGATGTAGCGGTAGGGGCCCCAGTTCTGGCCGAAGCGCCACTCCCAGTGGTCGAGCGACCCGGTGTGGTAACTGCCCCGGATGCGGAAGCCGTCGCGGAGGTCGTGTTGCTCGATGACGCCGGGGCCGGTGAAGCCGAGGGTGTCCCAGAAGTGCCAGTTGGCCCGGCCCTCCGGGACGCCGGGTCCCTGCATCCCGAACGGTTCGTAGTCGCTCAGCATCCAGGGAATCTTCGTCTCGGTGCCGAACACCGGCGTCCCGTTGTACGAGGCCTCGACGCGGTAGGCGTCGTGGAGCGTGTTCGTCCACCGGACCGTCCACCCGTCCCGTTCGATGGTCTGGTCAGGCCGCCTGAGTTCCCAGTTCGTGTCGTCCATCGCACCCGGCACCTCGATGGGTCCCTCGCGGTACTCGCCGACGTCGTTCCCTCGCACCCGTTCGGCCACGTCGGTGAGGGGCGTCGTCGTCTCCCGGGTCGGTTCGAGCACGTCGAGCACCTCGTTCGTCTCGCCGGTCGTGACCGCCGCGGCGACGCCGACCAGGCCGTCGTCGTACTGCTTGTCGTTCCAGTTGAACACCACCGGCGTCACGGTGCCGAGGGGGTACTCCTCCGAGTACGCGGTGATGATGGAGTAGTCCGACGCCGCGATGAACCAGTTCTTGCCGTCGAGGGCCTGCTGGACGCGCTCGTTCGCCATGGCGGCCTCGACGGTGGCCATGTTCATCCCGTCGTAGGACTGGGTGATGGTGTGCGGTTCCCGGACCTCGCGGTGCAACTGGCGCAACTGGTCGGACTCGCGGTCGACGAGCGCCTGCACCTGCTTGACGTCGGTGTACTCGATGGTGTGCTGGCCGCTCTCGACGCTCCCGCTGACGGTCATCCCGTGCGGTGCGAGTATCTCGACGAAGTCCACGCCCTCGAAGATGCGATGGTACGCCGACGACGACACCGCGTTCGTGACCGCGTCGGCCGCCTCGGGAACCGCGAGGACCTGTTCGAGCGCCGCCAGCTTTCGCTCCTCGACGAGTGCGTCGAAGTCGTCTGTGTCGCGGGGCGAGAGGTAGCGCAACTCCCCGACCGGGTCGGTCTCCGTCCCGGTGTCGGTGGTCTCGACCGTCGACGTCGCCGTCTCCGTATCGGCCGCCGTGTCGGTCACCGTCGTCTCCGTCCCCGTTCCGTCCCCGGAGCACCCCGCCAGCGCGACGCTCGCTCCCGTACCGAGTGCGGTGAGGAACGCTCGACGATGTGGTTTGTTACCAAATGACGCCATACGACGTGTTCGTTTCCAGTCAGTATGACTGTACACCCCCACATGCGGGGAGTTTATCAGTTGTGATAATGCACTTCTGACGGACTGCACCCCGTCCTCCAGGCACGTCGGAGAAGCAGGTCGCGGCCGAGCGTCCCTCCCTAGAGCGCCCGCGCGACGTCCTCGGCGAAGTACGTGACGACGACGTCCGCCCCCGCGCGCTTGATGGAGAGCAACGACTCCCGGGCGACCGCGTCGAGGTCCAACCACCCGTTCTCGGCGGCAGCGTGCAGCATCGCGTACTCGCCGGAGACGTTGTAGGCGGCGACCGGGTGGTCGAACCTGCGGCGCACGTCGGACACGACGTCGAGGTACGGGAGCGCCGGTTTGACCATCAGCACGTCGGCCCCCTGCTCGACGTCGAGTGCCACCTCGCGCACGGCCTCGCGCCGGTTCGCCGGGTCCATCTGGTAGTGTCGCCGGTCCCCGAAGGCGGGTGCGCCGTCGGCGGCGTCCCGGAACGGGCCGTAGAACGCCGACTCGTACTTCGCGGCGTAGCTCATGATGGGGACGTTCGCGTGGCCGTCCTCGTCCAGCGCCTCGCGGATGGCCCCGACCATCCCGTCCATCATGCCGGACGGGGCGACCATGTCCGCGCCGGCGCGGGCGTGCGAGACGGCGATGCGTTCGAGCAGGGGCAGGGTCGCGTCGTTGTCGACGGTGAGGTCGGCGTCGGTCTCGGCCCCGTCCTCGACGATTCCGCAGTGGCCGTGTTCGGTGTACTCGCAGAGACAGACGTCGGTGACGACGTAGGCGTCCGTCTCGGCCGTGATTCGACGGGTCGCCTCCTGTACGACGCCGTCGTTCGCCCAGGCGCGCGACCCCTCGGCGTCCTTCCCGGCCGGGATGCCGAAGAGCATGACCGCCTCGACGCCCGTCTCGCGCACCTCCTCGACGCGGGAGACGGCCTCGTCGACCGGAACGCGCTCGTGCCCGGGCATCGACTCGATGGGGACGCGCTCGTCCGTGGTCGCGTCGACGAACACCGGCGCGACGAAGTCGCTCGGTGCGAGGCTTGTCTCGCTGACGAGGTCGCGAACGCCGTCCCGTCGAAGCCGCCGCGGTCGGTCCGTGAGGTCCATGAACGGGACTCGGGACGGCGGGGCTAAAAACTGCACCGTCCGGGGACGAGGCCGAGACCGACGCGACACATAAACGCTTTAACGGCCGACACGCCTATCCGGTACAGATGCCCGACGAGCGTGCCGACGGCGGTCACGAACGCGCGGACGGAACCGCCACGATTCACGGACGCCTGCGCGTCTTCGCCGAGGACTACGGCCTGCTGGTCGTCGCCGGGACGTTCTTCCTCGCCGGCGTCGCCGGCATCCTCCTGTACGTCTTCGGCGACACCCAGCTCGCCCGCGAACTCATCGACCGGTACGGGCTGGCGGCCCTGTTCTGCATCTTCGTCCTCGAGGGGGCGATGTTGCTCTACTTCGCCCCGAGCGAGTTACTCGTCCCTTTCGGCATCGCGGCGCTGGCGCGGACGGAGACGGGGTACGACATGGTGACCGTCGCGACGATACTCGGCATCGCCGTCGTCGGTGCGACCATCGGCCAGACGCTGCTGTTCGCACTGGCCCAGCGAGGCGGCCGGGAGTGGCTCCTCCAGAAACCGTGGTTCCGGGTCGACGAGGGGCAACTCGACCGGTTCGACGGCTGGTTCCACACGTGGGGACGTCCCGCCGTCCCGGTCAGCAACGCCCTCATGTTCACCCGGGGGATGCTGACCGTCCCCGCCGGCGTCGCCGAGATGGACGTCCGCGAGTTCGCCGCACTCTCGGCCGTGGGGACGCTCCTGTTCGAGTCCTGGCTGGCGGCCGCCGCCATCCTCGCCATCGACCTGGACCTGTTCGGGTTCCTGTAGGCCGGGGGGTCGAACGGACGCCGACGGTCCACGTCATCGGTTCACAGACCCCCGGAACGGCTTAGTGACGACCGGGTGACGTGAGCAGTATGCCAGGTCCCACGTTCGCGACCGGCGACCGGATCACCCTTCGGACCGTCGAGGAGGAGGACGCGGAGTTCCTCGCCGCCCACTCGAACGACCCGCGCATCCGCAACCCGATGACGTTCACCGGGCCGCGGAGCGTCGACGAGGTCCGAGAGCACGTCGACGACGACGGCGACGGCGCGCGGTTCCTCGCCTGCGTCGAGGGGGAGGACGCCGGCTACGACGAGCGGTTCGTCACCGGGGACGGGGTCGAACCCGTCGGGTTCGTCATGCTCTTTCACGTCGACCAGCGCGCTGGCAGCGGCGAGGTGGCCTACTGGCTCGCCCCGCCCGCCCACGGCGAGGGCTACAGCACGGAGGCGGTCTCGCTCGCGCTCGACTACGCATTCGGGACGCGCCGCCTCCACCGAATCAAGGCCCGCGCACTGGAGAGCAACGTGGCCTCGCGCGGCCTGCTCGAATCGCTCGGGTTCCGGGAGGAGGGCGTCGAACGCGACGCGAAGTTCGTCCGGGGCGAACACGTCGACGTCCACTGGTACGGCCTGCTCGACGACGAGTGGCGCGAGGGCGACGACTGACCACGAGAGAAACTCACACACCCACGAAACCACTTTACGGCCCTGAGCGAGAGGTGAAGCCATGCCAGGTGCCGCCTTCCTGTCCGGTGACCGCGTCACGCTCCGAACCATCGAAGAGGAGGACCTCGACCTGCTCAACCGGAACATCAACGACCCACGGGTCCGTCGCCCGCTGACCAGTGCGGACCCCGGGAACAGCACACAGACGCGCGAGTTCTTCGAGGAGGTCGTCTCCGACGACGACTCGGTGAACCTGCTCATCTGCGTCGACGGCGAGGACGGCCCGGACCCCGTCGGGGACGTCGCGCTGTTCAAGATTCAGAACCGTACCCGGTGGGGCGAGATCGCCATCACCGTCGCGCCCGAGCACTGGGGCAACGGCTACGCGACCGAAGCGTCCGAGTTGCTCGTCGACTACGCCTTCCGCGAGCGCAACCTCCACCGGGTGCAGGCCCGCGTCATCGAACCGAACGAGGCCTCCGCCCGCATCTGGGAGAAACTCGGCTTCACCCACGAGGGCACGGTCCGGGAGAACCAGTACTACGACGGCGAGTACGTCGGGACCCGATACTACGGCCTGCTCGAAGACGAGTGGGACTGAGGCGGCGAGAACCGGACCAGCAGGCCGCACACAACGGTTATGCCCGTTGTCGGCGTACTGAGTAGTATGGCATTCGAGAAGCTCACGCTGTTCGAGATCAGACTCGACGACGCACACTTCGGCGACTCGAACGAGTACGAGTTCGACGGTGAGGACGGAGCCGAGTCGGCCGAGATGGAGTCGGTCTCCGGTGGCTCCCGGGCCCGTCGCGTCGCGGGTCTGGTGGCCGCCAGCGTCCTGGTCTCCGTCGCTGCTGCACTTGCTGCCAGGCGGCTCCTCGGCGGCGACGAGGACGAGGAGGCCGGCGAGGCCGCAGAGATAGAACTCGAAGAGGACGTCGACACCGTCGCGTAAGTCGACACTACTGTAACTTCCTGTACTCGCGGGCCTCCTCCGCCCGCGCCCGGACCGACTCGAGCGTCGCCTTCGGACTCGACGCTTCGACGGTCGCGTTGAGACAGCCCTCGAGTATCGGGGCGTCGGCGATGACCGCCTCGACCGCCGCCGACTCGATGGCGAGTTCGGCGGCCATCACGGCGCTCCCGAGGTCGACGAGGACGACGACGCCGTCTTCGTCGGCCGCGGCCTCGATGGCCCGTTCGACGTCCGGCGCGGTCGTTCCGAGGCCGCCGTCCGGTCCACCGCCGGCGACCTCGATTCGACTGTCGTCGCTCCCCATCTCCAGGGCGACCTCGCGGATTCCTTCGGCCGCCGTCCGACTGTGCGACACGACGACGAGTCCGACCATCTCACTCACCCTCGTCGTCGTCCGGCGGTGCTGGAGCGGTCGCGTCGGCAGTCGTGTCGCCTCCGGCGTACTCCCGGGCGGTCGCTACCAGTTCCTCGACGATGAACAGCGTACTCGTCGCGCCGGGGTCCTGGTGGCCGACCGACCGCCAGCCGAGGTACGAGGCGCGCCCCTTCTGTGCCCGTATCGGCGTCGTGAACGCGACGCCCCGTTCGGCCGCGTCGAGGGCCTTCGCGAGCGCCTCGACCGGCGGCAGGTCGTCCTGCTCGATGGACTTCTTGAACGTGTGGACGGCGGGCGTCAACGCGTCGACCATGGTCTTCGCGCCGACTGACGCACCACCCCTGTCCGTCACCTTCTCCAGGTACGCCTCGGCGAACGCGACGGCCGATTCCCCGGTCAGACCGTCCGAGAGTTCCTGGCTCGCGTGGACTATCGACCCACCGTACAGGGGCCCCGCCGCGCCACCGACCTCGGAGACGAGCGCCATACCGACCGTCTTCACCACCTCGTCCAGCGGTTCGTCCTCCATCCCGTCTACCTCGTCGAGCACCGTCTGGAACCCGCGGTTCATGTTGGTCCCGTGGTCCGCGTCTCCGATGGCCGAATCCAGTTCCGTCAGGTACTCTCGTTCCGACTCCATCCGCGTCGCGATGTTCTCCAGCGCGTCGAACAGCGCCTGACGAGCCTCAGCACTCTCTACCATGCGAACAGTAACCACACCAACTCGGATAGGCGTTCCGCCGGTTCCCGGCACGGGCACGTGCTCCGACCACGACGACCAGTGCCGTGGTGGCGACGGCACCGCGCTCGACCGGCGTCCGGTTCCCGCCCTAGTCGCGGACCGTCAGCGCCGGCGTGTCGGTGGGCGCGGACAGCAGGTCCTTCAGTTCGTCGTCCACCTGTAGCACCGTTATCGAGGCACCCGCCATGTCGAGCGAGGTCATGTAGTCGCCGACCCAGGCGTCCCAGGTGTCGACGTCCCGTTCGTCGAGGAGCGACTGGAGCCGCCGGTTGACGATGTACAACTCCGAGAGCGGGGTCCCGCCCATGCCGTTGACGATGGTCACGACCTCCGCACCGTCGTCGATATCGAGGTCCTCCAGCACCGCCCCGGCCAGTTCCTCGGTGACCTCGTCGGCGGTCGTGACGTCGGTCCGCTCGACGCCCGGTTCGCCGTGGATGCCGATGCCGAGTTCCATCTCGTCCTCGCCGAGGTCGAACGTCGGTTCGCCCTTCTCCGGCGTGACGCAGGACGTGAGCGCCATGCCCATCGTGCCGACGTTGTCGACGACCTTCTGGGCGACGCGCGCCACCTCGTCGAGGTTGCCACCGGCCGCCGCCCTCGCGCCGGCCACCTTGTGGACGAGGATGGTGCCACAGACGCCCCGCCGCCCGCTCGTGTACAGCGAGTCCTCGACCGCCACGTCGTCGTCGACGACGACCGACGCCACGTCGACGTCCTCCATCTCGACCAGTTCGGCGGCCGTCTCGAAGTTCATCACGTCGCCCTCGTAGTTCTTGACGACGCAGAGGACGCCCTCCCCGGCGTCACAGGCCGTCATCATCTCGCTCAACTGGTCCGCGGTGGGCGACGTGAAGACCTCCCCTGCCGCCGCACCGTCGAGCATGCCGGGACCGAGGTACCCGGCGTGTGTCGGTTCGTGTCCGCTGCCGCCGCCACTGACGACGGCGACCTTCTCCTGGACCGGTGCGTCCGCACGGACGAGTACCTCCTGTCCCTCGAGACGACGGACCCGGTCCGGGTGCGCTGCGACCATCCCGTCGAGCATCTCGTCGACGACCGCCGACGGGTCGTTGATAAGTTTCTTCATGGTATGCGTTCACACATACCGCTTTGTGTCACATTAGTTTGGGTGGCTGACCGGCCTGGTTCGACCGCGAGTCGACCGAAACGACGCCACCCGAAGAACGAACCGCCTGCTGGACAGAACCGCCCGCGTCAGATTCCCGCCGTCTCCTGCTCGCCGATGGCCTCGACCACGAGTTCGGCGACGTCGACGACCTCGATGTCCTCCTCGAAGCCACCGGTCTTGCGGCCGTCCTCGTACATCGTCATGCACATCGGGCAGGCGACGACGAACTTCTCGACCGCCTGGCCGGCGTCGGTATCCTCGAGCGCCTCGCGCAGGCGCTCCTCGCTCGGTTTCTCCTCCTCGTCGAGTTCCATCCAGAGGCCACCGCCGCCGCCGCCACAGCAGAACGAGTCCGCACGGTTGCGGGGCATCTCGTAGAGGTCACAGCCCGTGGCCTTCACGAGTTCGCGCGGGGCCTCGTACTCGTCGTTGTACCGACCGAGGTGGCAGGGGTCGTGGTAGGTGACGGTGTAGTCGAGTTCGGTGCCCGAGAGACCGAGTCGCGGGACGAGTTCCTCGACGACCTGGGTCCAGTGGTACACCTCGACCTCGCCGTCCTCGTTCCAGTTCCCCTCGTAGTCGAACGGCATCACGGGGTCGTCGGCGAACTCGTCGAAGTCGACCTCGGGGTACTCGTTCTTGATGGTGTTGTAGGAGTGCGGGTCCGTACAGACGATCTTCTCGAAGTCGCAGTCCTCGAAGGACTCGACGTGGTGGCCCGCGAGTTCGATGTAGAGGAACTCCTCGCCGACGCGGCGGATGTCGTTCCCGTCGTACTTCTCGTCGTCGAAGAGGATGCCGAAGTCCACGTCGGCGGCCTGCAGGATGGTCGCCAGCGACCGGGCGACCTTCTTGTTGCGGTCGTCGAAGCTCGGGTAGTCTCCGACGTACCAGAGGTACTCGACCTCCTGCTCGCGGGCGTCGGGGACGTCGACGTCCACGTCGTCGGCCCAGTCGCCGCGCTTCCGGTTGGGGTCGCCGAAGGTGTTGCCCTTCTGCATCACGTTCTGGAACACCTCCTGCATGCTCGGCTGAATCTCGCCCGTGTCGGTGAGCTGGCGGTTCATCCGGGTGAACGACTTGAGGTGTTCGATCTCGACCGGACAGGCGTCCATGCAGGCCATGCAGGCCATGCAGGACTCCATCGTCTCGGCCTGGATGACCGAGGACCCGCCGTCGGTCACGATGGCCTGCTCGTCGCCACCGGCCTCGAGGTTCTCGCGGTACTGCTTCAGGTCGAGGATGACGTCGCGGGGGTCGAGCGGGCGACCGGACGCCTTCGCGGGACAGACCGAGGAACAGCGCCCGCACTTGGTACAGGCGTCCTGGTCGAGAATCTCCTTCCAGCTGAAGTGGTCGATGCTCTCGGCCCCCGTCTCGGCGTCGAGGTCCGCCGGCACGGACGGGAGGCGCGCGCCCGCCTTCTCGTCGCGGGTGACGACGTTGGCGAAGCTCGATATCATGTGGAACGGCTTCGCGAAGGGGATGAGCGCGATGAACGCGAGGGCGAGGAGCGCGTGGCTCCACCAGACAAGGGGGTAGACGTCGGCGGCGACCCCCGGCGTGACGCCGACGGTCTCGAACGACCGGGCGACGAACCAGCCGACGAAGCTCACGACCTCCCACTCGGGGAACGACTGACTACCGGCACCCTCGCCGAGGATGCGCAGTCCCTCGACGACGTAGCCGCCGGCCCCGAGCAGGAACAGCGTCCAGACGAACAGGTCGTCCTCCGGACTGGTGTGTTTCCCCCACAGGCGCTCGTTGCGAACCCAGTACCGGCGGTAGATGGCCATGCCGACGCCGACGACGAACAGCAGGCCCATCGCGTCCATCACCAGCGAGTAGGAGAGGTAGAACGGGCCGGAGAGGAACGGACCGTTGCCGAGTGCCTTCTGCCAGATGTCGATGTCGAACCCGATGATGGCGGTGCCGATGAGCAGCGTCAGGAAGCCCCACATGATGAACGTGTGCATCAGGCCGCCGTAGAGGTCCCTGTTGAACTGCTTCTCGTTCGAGGCGACTATCTTCGCCGCCTCGACGACGCGCCGCGGGAGGTCGTCCGTCCGTTCGAACCAGTCGTCGGTGCCGCGCGTGTACCGGGCGAATCGCCGGTAGACGCCCCAGAAGAAGGTGAGGATGGCGAGGGCCGCGAAGAAGTAGAACACCAGCTCCTGTACGTGCCCGATCTGCCAGAACGTCTCACGTCCTTCTGTCTGTAGCAGCGGTACTGTCATACTCTATCACCGGGGCGATTGTGGCTTAAATCTTGTCACAGACTGTGCGGTGCGCCCCTCTCCCGTCTGTCGAGAATCGCGAACGCGTTTCTAATTTATTCGACCGCTGGTACGACGGTCGAACCGGGGGGCTCCGGCCGGGTCGGCTCCCGGACGGTCCGTCGTGTCCCGGTCTCGACGGTCGTGCCCGAGCCCAACCAGTTCGCCGCAGGCTTTTATATCATAAACACGTTATAATCTGCGACCATGGACCGAAAGACAGAGGAGCTACGTGACATCTTCATGGACGTGGCCGACGGCGAGACGGTCACGGAGCACCAGGAAGCGTCACGTGGGTCCCTCGCGGACCGCGGCGACGTCTCGGGTCGGCTAGCAGACGTCGTCGAGCAACTGCGCGAGCGATACTCGTTCCGCACCGACCTCGACGACGAGACGCTGTGTTCGCTGGTCCGTGACTTCTACGCCGGTTCGACGGACGCCGAACTCGCGCGCGAACTCGACGTCACGCGACACACCGTGTACCGCGCACGGATGGACCTCCACCTGCTCCGGGAGAGCGACCTCGACGCCCCGTTCGACCTCTCGACCCTGCGGGACCGTCTCGACGGCGACGAACCGCTCACAGAGGTCGCCGACGACCTCGGCGTGAGCGCCTCGACGGTGCGACGCTACCGCGACGCGCTGGCGGCCCGCGACGAGTCGCGGGCGGCCAACGACCGGTACCGGGACGAGTTCGACGCGATACTGGCCGACGCGGACCTCACCGGCGGCCTCACCGACGACGTGAAGGACGACGGCCTCCGGGACGCGACCGAGGACGCCGAAGTCGACGTCTCATTTTAAGTAGGAAGCCGGGGCCAGACGGGGCGTGTTAAGCTTCAGCGACCTGCGTGCGGCCACCTACTGCCCGCGAAAGCTCTACTACGCCCGGCGAGCGGACGACCGGAGCGTCCCCGACGAGGTGACGGCCGTCAGGGTCGTCGGAGACCGGTACCCGGCCATCCTCGACGGGACGATGCCGGACGACGAACTCGCCGACCTGCCGGTCGAACCGCCGCCCGACGCGTACCGCGCGACGCTCCGGCGGACGAGCGAGACCTGCGACCGGTTCGACGACCTCGCCGCCCCCGCCGACCGGGACGTGCTGGTGACCGGCCGTGACTGTCGTGGCGTCGTCCACAAGGTGCTGACCGACCCGCCGGCACCCTCGCTCGTCTCGGCGGGGAAGCCGCCCGAGAACGGCGTCTGGGAACCGCAGTCGGTGTGGGCCGTCGCGGCCGCGAAGGCGCTGGCCTGGGACCGACAGGAACCCGTCGACCGTGCGTTCGTCGAGTACCCCGCCCACGGCGTCGTCCGGACGGTCGAACTCACGGGGCGACGAACGGCGGCCTACCGACGTGCCATCAGGACGGTCGAGGCCATCGACGGGCCGCCGTCGCGCCTGCGCAACCGGTCGAAGTGTCGCGCCTGCGAGTACGCCGACGCCTGTGGCGTCAGGACGCGAACCCTCCGGTCGCTGCTCGGCGTCTGACGCCTCTGCCGGTCAGTTCGCGTCGAACCAGGCCTCGATACGGTCCGCGAGCGCGCCCCGGCGGTGTATCTCGCCCGTCTCCACGTCCACGACCGTGCTCTCTGTACCCGGCGTCGGGCCGTCGTCGAGGACGTGGTCGACCCGTTCGCGGAACGCCGGGTCGAGGTCCGCTGGGTCGGTGACGCTCGGAGAGCCGCTCCGGTTCGCACTCGTCGCCGTGACGGGCGTCGCGGCGGCCCGGTAGAAGTCGAGGGCGACGGGGTGGTCCGGGACGCGAATCCCGACCTGCGCTCGACCGGCGGTCAACACGTCGGGGACGTGCGGCCGGCGGTCGCACAGCACCGTCACCGGGCCAGGGAGGAACTGCCGCATGAACCGCTCCTCGCGGTCGGTCGCCACCACGTGCTCCAGCGCCGCCTCGACGGTCGGGACGCCGAGGGAGACGGGCTTGTCTCGGCTCCGTCCCTTCGCCTCGAAGACGCGCTCGACGGCCGCCTCGTCCAGCGCGTCGGCGCCCAGTCCGTACACCGTCTCGGTGGGGTAGACGACGAGTCCGCCCTCTCGGACCACCTCGCCGGCGCGCGCTACGTCGGTCATGGTCGGCGGTAGTCGGGCCGGGAGTAAAAGCCTGTCAGAAAGCCGCCCGGACGACCCCGTCAGAGCGACGCCAGTTCGTCCTCGACCGCGTCGTAGTCCGGGAATTCGGGCCACTCCTCGGCGACCCAGGCGTACTCGACGGTCCGGTCCGGGTCGAGGAGGAACATCGCCGGTCGGAACTCGACGACGCCGGCCATCCCGTCGAGGTCGTGCTCGACGCCGTACTCCCGGGCCACGTCGGCACCGGGGTCCGAGAACAGGTCGTAGTCCATCTCGCGCTCGTGGATGAGTCGCTTGTGCGCGTAGGGGTCCGAGATAGAGAGACCGACGACCCGGACGTCGTAGCGCTCGCCCCACGCTCGGTCGCGAATCTCGTTCCAGATGTACGTCGCCGGAAACGCCCCGTCCATGGTGAAACAGACGAGCAGGACCGGACCGTCGTCGGTCAGTTCCGACAGGGAGACGTCCTCCCAGAACTCGTCGGTCACCAGCGGGCGTGTGAAGTCGGGTGCCGTCTCGCCCTCGGCGACGTGGTCCGTCTCGGGCAGGTCGACGACGTCGAAGTCCATCAGGCTACACCCCCGTCGCCGTAGGTGGCGTGAAGGTAGTCGACGATGTTCGCGCTCTCGGACATCGTCACGCCCGTGTTCTCGTCGACGATGGCGGGAACCGTCCGCTTCCCGCTGACTCGCCTGACGACGTTCCGGTCCGAGTGCATCGGTTCGACGAACCGCGACCGGTAGTCGATGTCGTACTCGTCGAGGACCCGGACGACGCGCTCGCAGAACGGACACGCCTGGAGCCTGTATAGTGTGATGTGCGGGGTGGTCGACATGGCCGCCTATAGGGACGAGGCGGCCGAAAGTCCTTCGGACGCGGCAGGGAGTGTTCGTGGAACCCGAACGACCGGTCAACAGACAAGAAAAGAGTTAATCCAAGTGACCCCCAAGGCTCACTGTCGAATGGGTTCATTGCCTAGTCTCGCGTCCGTGGAGGCCGGCGCTCTGTACACCGTCCCGGTTCTCGGTATCGAACTGTCAGAGACAGCCATCGCCATCCTCGGCGTCGCCACGATCGTCGTCCTCATCGGGCTCTCCGCGTTCTTCTCCTCGTCGGAGATAGCCATGTTCTCCCTCGCCAAGCACCGGATCGAGTCGCTTCGCGAGGAGGGTCGCCCCGGTTCGGAGACGGTCGCCGAACTGAAAGACGACCCGCACCGGTTGCTCGTGACCATCCTGGTCGGGAACAACCTCGTCAACATCGCGATGTCGTCCATCGCGACGGGACTGTTCGCCATCTACCTCGACCAGGGGATGGCCGTCGCGGTTGCGACGCTCACCATCACCGCACTCGTCCTCCTGTTCGGTGAGAGCGCGCCCAAGAGCTACGCCGTCGAGAACACCGAGTCGTGGGCGCTCCGCATCGCCAAACCGCTCAAGTGGTCGGAGTACCTGCTCCTGCCGCTCATCCTCGTCTTCGACTACCTCACCCGCGTCGTCAACAAGGTCACCGGCGGGCGCTCGGCCATCGAGACGTCCTACGTGACCCGCGACGAGATTCAGGACATGATAGAGACCGGCGAACGCGAGGGCGTCATCGAGGAGGAGGAGCGCGAGATGCTCCAGCGCATCTTCCGGTTCAACAACACCATCGCCAAGGAGGTGATGACGCCGCGACTGGACATGACCGGCGTCCCGAAGGACGCCCCCATCACCGAGGCCATCGAGACGGCCATCCAGTCGGGGCACGCCCGCATCCCCATCTACGAGGGGAGCCTCGACAACGTCATCGGCGTGGTCCACATCCGCGACCTCGTCCGCGACCTCAACTACGGCGAGACCGCCCCCGACGACATCACGCTGGAGGACCTCATCCAGCCGACGCTGCACGTCCCGGAGTCGAAGAACGTCGACGAACTGATGTCCGAGATGCGCGAGAACCGCATGCACATGGTCATCGTCATCGACGAGTTCGGGACGACCGAGGGGCTGGTGACCATGGAGGACATGATAGAGGAGATCGTCGGCGAGATACTCGAAGGCGAGGAGGAAGAGCCGATAGAGGCGCTCGACGACGACACGTTCATCGTGAAAGGCGAACTCAACATCGAGGACGTCAACGAGGCGATGGGCATCGACCTCCCGGAGGGCGAGGAGTTCGAGACCATCGCCGGGTTCATCTTCAACCGCGCCGGCCGCCTCGTCGAGGAGGGCGAGGAGATCGTCTACGACGGCATCCGAATCACCGTCGAGCAGGTCGAGAACACCCGCATCATGAAGGCGCGGCTGACGCGGGTCGACGGCGACGGGGCGGGCGAGGAACCCGACGCCTCGGGCGCCGAACCCGGAGAGGTCTCCCCCAACGAGTGACGACCGGGGGTTCGGCCGGCGCTACAGGCCCAGCGCCACCGACACGCCGAGGAACGCGACGTAGCCGAGGGTGAACGCGAGGACGAGCGACCCGGCCCACGCCAGCACCGTCTTGACCATCTTCTCGCGACTCACGCCGCCACCGCCGGCGGCGTACCCGCTCCCGATGATGGCACTGACGATTATCTCGTTGAACGAGACCGGGATGCCGAAGAAGATAGCCGTCTGTGCGATGGCGAAACTGGGGATGAGCGCCGCGATGGAGCGCCGTGGGCCCAGCGAGGAGTAGTCCTGCGAGAGCGCCTTTATCATCCGTGGCGCGCCCGTCCACGACCCGGCGAGGAGCCCCAGTCCACCCGCGACGAGCACCGCGGTCAGGGGGACGTCGAACCCCGACAGGAGCGGCGTGAGGGGGCCGACGGCGAGCCCGACCTGACTCCCGCCGGCCGAGAAGGCGACGAGACCGCCGAGGGCGAGCAGGAACCGGCGCTGTGCTGCTGCCTGGTCGCGTGCCACGTCCCAGGCGAGCGCACCGCCGGCGAGCAGTCCGACTGCGAGCGAGACGAGGACGACGCCGACGACGTGTGGCACCGGGAGCACGGGTGCCACGGTCGCGGCCACCGACGCGCTCCCGTCCGGCGGGCCGAGCAGGGCGAACTCGACGTTCGCGAGGATGACGCCCACCACGGCGGCCAGTCCCGGGACCAGCAACCCCTCCTCCAGCGCGTCGCCGCGCAGCGCACGGGCCGTCGCGTACGCGATTCCGCCGCCGACGAACGGGACGGCGACCCACAGCGTCACGATCTCGGCGTACTTCCCGTACTCCGGCGTGCCGCCCATCGCCAGGCCGACGCCGACGACGGCCCCCGTCACGGTGAACGCGGTCGCGATGGGGTAGCCGGCGAAGATGCCGACGGCCACGAGCGCCGCCGCGATGAGCAACCCGACCGTCGCGGCCGCGGCCGACAGCGTCACGCCGCCGATGAGTTCCTGCCCGACCGCCTCCGTGACGCCCTGCCCCTGTAGCACCGCCCCGGAGAAGCCGAGGATGCCGACGAAGAACCCGGCCCGCATCACGGAGATGGCGTTCGCGCCCACCGCGGGTGCGAAGGGCGTCGACCCGGACGACCCGGCGCCGATGGACCACGCCATGAACAGACTCGCCAGTCCGGCGACGACGACGGTCGCGACGGTAGCGACGCCGACCATTTGTCGGACCGTTGTCGGGCGACTATAAGTGGGTGTCGTCTACGGTGTATCGGCGGCCGGCCCAGCGAGCGCGCGAGTAGAAGTGGCAGTGGTCGCCCGGGACCGAGGACGTGTGCCGTACGCTCCCGGACCGGGCGACCGTCCGGTCTTCGAGTACGCTCGGCTTACCCGAGTCGGAGCAGTTGTGCGTGCAGGGTGTCCTCGATGGCCAGCACGCTCTCCTCGTCGATGACGCCCGCGTCGACGGCGACGCGGACGGCGCGTTCGCCGACGATGTTGGCGACGGTGGCGCGCTGGAGGCTGTCGACGACGTCGTCCTCGCCGACCTCGGCCCCGCCGTAGAACTCCTCGGTGACCGTCAACGACAGGTCGCCCTCCTCGAACGTCTCGCCGATGAGTCCGGGGTCGCAGACGGAGACGAGCAGTCCTTCCGGGGTGTCTCGCTCGTTGAGTATCATTCGACCAGCCGTTCTTCGGTTCGCTTTCGAATCTCCTCGGCCTCGGCGGCGACCTCCTCTGCCTCCTCGTCACGGCCGACCGCTTCGAGCGCCCGGGCCTTCTCCTCGAGGACGTCGGCGTTGCGCATGCCGAGCCTGATGGCGTTGTCCAGGCAGTTCAGCGCCTCCTCGGCGAGGCCACGTTCGAGCAGGAAGAAGCCCCGGTTGTACCACGCCTGCGGGAACCTGGAGTCGAGTTCGACCGCACGCTCTGCGTGCTCGAGCGCACGGGAGACGTCGCCGGACTCCCAGAGCGCGTAGGCGAGGTTGGTCTCGGCAGCGGCGGCGTGTTCGGAGTCGTCGTCGATGTGGAGTGCTTCCTGGTAGGCCCCGATGGCGGCGTCCCACTCCTCGAGTTCGGCGTGGGCGACGCCCTTGTTCACCCAGCTCTCCTGTGCGACGCGTTCGTCGTCCGCGAACCGGGCGGCGCGTTCGAACGTGTCGGCGGCCTGTTCGTGCCGGTTGATGCCCATGTAGTTCAGCCCGACGTCGACGAGTTCGTCGGCGTCCACGGCGTCGGCGTCGACGTTCTCACGGTCGAGCAGGTCCGTGAGCACGCGCGAGTCGACGGGGTCCACCTTGCTCGGGTCGACGCCGAGTTCCGGCGGGTCGAGGTCGAACTCGTCGTAGGGGTCGGAGAAGCCCTGCCCCTCCGAGAATTGATGGTCTCGCTTCTCGTCGGTCATATCCCGCGGTTGGCGGCCCGGACGGGTAAGGGTTGCGACGTCTGGACCGGTTCTGGCGGGCGGTATCGCCGCCGCGTCGCGTGGTTGAACGGAAGACAGTTTCAAGTCCTCATCGGGCATCGTCACGGGTATGCGACTGTTCGTCAGTATCGACCTCCCGCCGTCGCTCACCGACGATGTGGCGGCGCTCCAGGGTCGGTTCGACGACGCGACCGGACTGGACCCGACCGACCCGGGGTCCGTCCACGTCACGCTCAAGTTCCTCGGCGAGGTGAGCGAGGCGCGGTTGGCCGCCCTCAGCGAGGCGGTCACCGCCGGCGTCGAACGGGCGGACGTCGGCCCCTTCGACGCGACGTTCGGCGGGTTGGGCGTGTTCCCCTCCCTGGACTACATCAACGTCCTCTGGCTGGGCGTCAGGGACGGCGCCGAGAAGATGACGGCCCTCCACGAGGGCATCGAGGCCGAGACGACGGCCATCGGCTTCTCGCCGGAGGACCACGAGTTCACGCCGCACGTGACCCTCGCCCGGATGCGTCACGCCGGCGGGAAGGAGGCCGTCCAGGAGCGCGTCCAGGAGGAGGACCCGACGGTCGGGTCGATGCGCGTCGACGAGGTCCGACTCACCGAGAGCACGTTGACCGACGACGGGCCGGCGTACGAGACGGTCGAACGCTTCCCACTCTAGTCCGCGTCGTCGCCACTGCGCCACCGGGCGAGTCCGAGCACGCCGGCGAGCGCGGCGACCGCACCGGCCAGGCGGAAGCCCGGTATCGGTCCGGAACCCGGGTCCGCCGGTTGGGCCGTCTCGGCGCCGTACGGGGCGAACTCGTCCGAGATGGCCTCGGCCTCGACGCCGACGTACCCGTCCGAGCAGGGCTCTGCGTTGCTGACGATGAACACGGACCCGGGCGGGAGGCGCTCGTCCCTGGCGTGGGTCAGTATCTGGCGCTCGTACCCCTGGGGGTCCTGCCTGAGACGGTCGACGACGATGCCCTCGTACGTCCGCGTCTCGTCCGGCGAGAACTCCACCACGTTACATCCCTCGACGGCAGACGGGTCTATCTCCCTGTCCGCCTCCCGGACGAGGTCGGCCAGGACGACGTAGTGGCTGTTCGACTCGATCTCGACGCCGGCGACGTCCTCGAAGACCAGCTGCCGCCTGAGCAGGTTCTGGGCGGCAACGGGGGCCGCGGTCGTGGCTCCGGTCACGGCCGTTCCGGCGACGACGGTCCCACCGGCACGCCTGAGGAACTGCCGGCGCGTCCGCGCCGGGCCGTTGCTGGCGTCGTTCATGGCGTCACGGACGTACGGTCTCGAACGGGTAGGCCGTGATGCCAAACCACCTAGTACGGGTCGAGGGCGACGGCTCGAAAAGAACAACACTATAAACGCGGACGGGGTATCTCCGGCCACTATGGGTAAGAAATCGAAGGCGAAGAAAAAGCGCCTCGCAAAGCTCGAGCGCCAGAACAGCCGGGTGCCCGCCTGGGTCATGCTCAAGACCGACATGGAGGTCCAGCGCAACTACAAGCGCCGAAACTGGCGGCGTAACGACACCGACGAATAATGAGCTCCAGCGACTTCGAAGAGCGCGTCATCACCGTGCCGCTCCGCGACGTGAAGGCGGAGGCGAAGCACAAGCGCGCCGACAAGGCGATGTCCCTCATCCGGGGGCACCTCGCACAGCACTTCAGCGTCGACGAGGACGCCGTCCGACTCGACCCCTCGATAAACGAGACGGTCTGGTCGCGTGGCCGCAAGAAGCCGCCGAGCAAGCTCCGCGTCCGTGCCGCCCGCTTCGACGAAGAGGGCGAGGCCGTCGTGGAAGCCGAACACGCGGAGTAAGGTAGCGTGCTTCGGACCGCGTTCACCGGATCGCCGTACGTCGGCGTGTTCGCGCGGGCCACCGACCACTGTCTCCTGTGTCGCCCCGACCTCGACGAGTCGATGCAGGAGCGACTGGGCGAGGAACTCTCGGTTCCGGTCGTCGCCACGAACGTCGCCGGGTCGTCGACCGTCGGTGCGCTGGTCGCCGGGAACTCGAACGGACTCGTCGTCACCAGTCGCATCCGCGACCCGGAGCGCGACCGCATCGAATCGGCCATCGACGGGCCAGTCGGGGAACTCCCCGGCCGACGCAACGCCGCGGGGAACATCATCCTCGCCAACGACACCGGCGCCTACGTCCACCCTGAACTCTCGGACGATGGCGTCGCCGTCGTCGAGGAGACCCTGGACGTGCCCGTCGAACGGGGCGACCTCGCGGGCGTCCGGACCGTCGGGACGGCCGCCGTCGCCAACAACGAGGGCGTCCTGTGTCACCCGAAGTCGACCGACGCCGAACTCGACTTCCTCGAGGACCTGCTCGGCGTGCCGGCCGACGTGGGCACGGTCAACTACGGCGCGCCGCTGGTCGGGTCCGGCCTCGTCGCCAACGACTTCGGCTACGTGGCGGGCGAGGACACGACCGGTCCGGAACTCGGGCGCATCGAGGACGCACTCGGACTCATCGACTGATTCTCGGCCTTCTCCCTGGTCGGACGACGGCAGGGGTCACCGCCGTCGGACCGGCCGTGGTCTCTCAATCGAGTATCTCGATAGTGCCACGCATCGACTCGGGGTGGTACTCGCAGTAGTACTCGGCCATCGACCCGGCGGCGGTGACCGTCGCCTGGACGGTCGCACCCTGCTCCTCGGCGGCGTCGGTCTTCGCGAGGGCCTCGTCGTCCTGGTCGACGAGGACCAGTTCGTGTTCGACGCCGTCGAGGTTCTCCCAGACGAGTTCGTACTCCTCCCCCGCACGGAGTCGGAGCGTCGGGTTCTGGGCGTCGCCGATGGACGACGGTTCCTGGCCGACCCAGGCGTCGGTCTGTGCGCCGAGCTGGATGGGCGACGAGAGGGCGTCACCCGTACCGGTCGTCGTATCGGTCTGGTCGTCCGTACTGGTCGACTCGTCGTCGGTTGCGGTCTGTCCGTCGGTCGTCTCGCCGGTCGTCGTCTCGTCGGTCTCCTCGGTCGTGCCGCCGAGTTCGTCGGTCGTCGACTCGCCCATCGGGTCGGTCGACGTGCCGCCGACCGGGTCGTCGGCCGTACCGTTCGTGCCGGTCTCGCTCGGCCCGGTACAGCCGGCGAGGGCGGCGATGCCGAGTGCACCGGTGGCCAGCAACACGCCTCGTCTCGTTCGGCCGTCGTCGCGGGACGTTTCGTCGGGGACCTGTTTCGAAGTCATCGCACTCCGAGCCAGGGGGCTACGGAGGATAGTTATAGTGCAGTTATGTGGTCTCGAAATGAGCGTATCCGAACCCTTTCGTAGGCATCGGACCGACCCACCCGTAGTTCCACGATACACGTAGATGACACGACCCGCGTTCCCGGGGGGTCGTCGCCGGGAACACTACTGTCGTCGTGTCTCACGGACCGAGGCGACGACGGGCGGTTCGGCCCCGCAGCTAGCCGGGTCCCGCCGGTCCGGGGCACGTTCCGCCCGTACTCCGTCACCGACGGCCCGTCCCGAACCGTCTTCCTCGCGGCCGAGCACCGTCGCCCCGGCCTCGGTAGAAAGGAAGCATTCTTCCATCTCCCTCTCGGAGTACCTGTCATGAGTGAGTTTACTGTCCGCGGATCGTTCAAGTCCCGAGGAGGGCAACAGAGCTTCGAGACGACGATAGAAGCTCCCAACGAGGACGTCGCGCGCGAGCGGACGTTCGCGACCTTCGGTAGCAAGCACAACGTCAAGCGCACCCAGATGGAGGTCACGGAGGTCGAGGCACGATGATGGGTGGTGGCGGCGGTCAGATGCAGCAACTGCAGCAGGAGATGCAGGCCATCCAGGCCGAGATCGAGGAACTCGAGGGCGAGATCGAAGACCTGCGCGACGAGAAGTCAGAGGCCGACGAGGCCATCGAGGCGCTCGAGACGCTCGAGACCGGGTCGACGGTGCAGGTTCCCCTCGGCGGCGACGCGTACGTCCGGGCCACGGTCGAGGACATCGACGAGGTAATCGTCGGACTCGGCGGCGGCTACGCCGCAGAGCAGGACCACGAGAGCGCCATCGGTACCCTGGAGAACAAGAAGGACGCCCTCGACGACCGCATCGGCGAGGTCCAGGACGAGATAGCCGAACTCGAGCGCGAGAACGACCAGCTCGAACAGCAGGCCCAGCAAGCCCAGCAACAGCAGCTCCAGCAGCAGATGCAGCAGATGGAGGCCGAGGAGGAAGACGCGGACGAGTAGACCGATGTTCGACAGCCTGAAGGACAAGTTCGGTAGCTTCCGCGAGGACGTCGAGGAGACGGCCGAAGAGAAGGCCGCAGCCGAGTCGGAAGGTGACGGCGACGTTCCCGAGGGCGAGGTGGCCGAGGAGGCCGAACCCGTCTCGACCGAGGAGACGGCCGCAGAACCGGACGAGGAGGCCGAACCCGTCTCGACCGAGGCCGAAGCAGAGGCAGACCGTGCCGAGACGGGCGAACCGGACGAACCCGAGGCGGCAGCCGACGAGGAGGGCGAACCCGAGACCGGGTTCGGTGCGAAGATGAAGGCGGCCGCGACGGGCAGGTTCGTCATCGAGGAGGGAGACCTCGACGAACCGCTCTGGGAGCTGAAAATAGCGTTGCTGGAGTCCGACGTGGAGATGAGCGTCGCCGAGGAGATTCTCGACCGCGTCGAGGAGAAACTCGTCGGCGAGCGCCGCAAGTTCACGGAGTCGGCCGGGTCCATCGTCGAGGACGCGCTACGCGAGGCGCTGCTCGAAGTCATCTCGGTCGGGCAGTTCGACTTCGACCAGCGCGTCGCCGAGGCCGACAAACCCCTCGTCGTCATCTTCACGGGCGTCAACGGCGTCGGGAAGACGACGACCATCGCGAAGTTCGCCGCGTACCTCGAAGCGCGCGGGTACTCCTCCGTGCTGGCCAACGGTGACACCTACCGCGCCGGCGCGAACGAGCAGATACGCGAGCACGCCGAAGCGCTCGGCAAGAAGCTCATCGCCCACCAGCAGGGCGGCGACCCGGCGGCCGTCATCTACGACGCCGTCGAGTACGCCGAGGCGAACGACGTGGACGTGGTGCTCGGCGACACGGCCGGCAGACTCCACACGGACGAGGGGTTGATGGACCAGCTGGAGAAGATCGGGCGGGTCGTCGGACCGGACATGACGCTGTTCGTCGACGAGGCCGTCGCCGGGCAGGACGCCGTCAAGCGAGCCAAGCAGTTCGACGACGCCGCAGAGATCGACGGCGCCATCCTGACGAAGGCGGACGCCGACTCGAACGGCGGTGCGGCCATCTCGGTCGCGCACGTGACGGGGAAGCCGATCCTCTTCCTCGGCGTCGGACAGGGGTACGACGACCTCGAACGGTTCGACCCCGAGGTGATGGTCGACCGGTTGCTCGGGGCCGACGACGAGTGACAGCGGGGCGATTCGACCCCTTCGTTTCCACTGGAGATTGTATCTCTACTGGAGGGGGATACGTGCCGGGCGAGTCCGGTATCTCGCAGACACGAGGGTGACCGAAAACGGTCGCCAGGGTGTGTCGTCGCCTGTGGCGACGGAAGTGGTTGGATGGGATGACAGACCTGTGGCGACCGACTGCGAACGCAACTTCCACGTCCACCGGTAAAAACGGTCCCAGAAGTCAGTTTCAGTAGTCAAATCGAGACGTTGCTCGCGGTTCCGAGCGTCGCAGAAAAAGGCTTTAACGCCCGAGTCTCGTAGAACCCTGCAAATGGTACTCGACGACTTGGGCAGTTCTCTGCGGGGCACCCTCGACAAACTCCGTGGGAAGTCGCGAATCTCGGAGGAGGACGTCGAGGAGGTCGTCAAGGAGATACAGCGCTCGCTGTTGCAGGCCGACGTGGACGTCTCTCTCGTGATGGAACTGTCGGACAACATCAAACAGCGCGCGCTCGAAGAGGAACCGCCGAAAGGGACGCCAGCGCGTGACTTCGTCCTCCGCATCGTCTACGAGGAACTCGTCGACCTCATCGGGGAGTCGACGGAACTCCCGCTCGAAGAACAGACCATCATGCTCGCCGGGTTGCAGGGGTCGGGTAAGACCACCTCCGCCGCGAAGATGGCGTGGTGGTTCTCGAAGAAGGGACTGCGACCGGCGGTCATCCAGACCGACACCTTCCGGCCGGGCGCGTACGACCAGGCCAAGCAGATGTGCGAACGCGCCGAGGTCGAGTTCTACGGCGACCCGGACAACGACGACCCGGTCGACATCGCCCGGAAGGGCCTCGAAGCGACGAAGGACGCCGACGTCCACATCGTCGACACTGCGGGTCGACACGCACTGGAGGCCGACCTCATCGACGAGATCGAGGACATCGAGAGCGTCGTCCAGCCCGACATCTCGCTGCTGGTGCTCGACGCGGCCATCGGTCAGGGCGCGAAGGAGCAGGCCCAGCAGTTCGACGAGTCCGTCGGCATCGGCGGGGTCGTCATCACCAAACTCGACGGGACGGCGAAGGGTGGCGGCGCGCTGACCGCCGTCAACGAGACGGACTCGTCCATCGCCTTCCTCGGCATCGGCGAGGAGGTCCAGGACATCGAGCGCTTCGAACCGGAGGGGTTCATCTCCCGGTTGCTCGGCATGGGGGACCTCGGGTCGCTCGTCGAACGCGTCGAGCGTGCGATGGAGGAGACCCAGGAGGAGGACGAGGACTGGGACCCCGAGGACATGCTGAAGGGCAACTTCACCCTGAAGGACATGAAGAAGCAGATGGACGCGATGAACCGGATGGGGCCCCTCGACCAGGTGATGGACATGATACCGGGGTTCGGCGGCGGTATCAAGGACCAGTTGCCCGACGACGCGATGGACGTGACCCAGGAGCGCATGCGTAGCTTCGAGGTCATCATGGACTCGATGACCGACGCCGAGATGGAGAACCCGCGGTCGGTCGGCCAGTCACAGGTCGAACGCATCTCCCGCGGGTCGGGGCAACCCGAGGAGAAGGTCCGCGAACTGCTCCAGCAGCACAAGATGATGGAGCAGACCCTGAAGCAGTTCCAGGGTGGCATGGACGGCGACATGCAGCGCATGATGAAGAAGATGCAACAGGGCGGCGGCGGTGGCGGCATGGGCGGCCTCGGTGGCGGCGGCGGTCCGTTCGGGTAGTCGCGGTCGGCCTCTTTCAGTCGTCGTAGTACGTTCCGACGTCGACGCCACCAGGTCTTACGTGGACGTACAGCGTCGGGCCATCGCCGGTCCAGTCGACCGTCCGTCGGGTGTCGTAGACCTCGACCGCGACCTCGGTCCGTTCCTCGTCGGGCAACAGGTCCCGCCACGACACGGACCCGTTCGCCGGGACCGGGAACCGTTCCTCGACCCCGTCCCACGCGACGCGGACGTTCGTGGCGCTGTCGGTTCGATTGGTCGCCTCGAAGTCGTGGTACTCGCCGCCGACCGAACAGCCAGCGAGCGAGGTGACTGTAGCCGTGGTTACCGCGTGGAGGACGCGACGACGACCGGGCACGTCGGGAGACTCTCCGCGGAGCGACAAGTGTCTTCGGTGCCGACGGCTGGCTCTCTGTCGCGAGAACGAGGTGGTGCTTCCGCCGTCTTCAGTCGTCGCCCGGCACGCCGGTGGTCGGGCCACCGGACCGGGTATCCCCGGCAGTCCACGACTGGTGGGCCATCAGCAGCATCGCGACGACGAGGAAGGTCCACACGTACACCGGAGGACCCGTCGCTGTCCGGGCAGGGACAGCCACGCGTCGCCGAAGCACTGACGGCCGGGTCGTCCTCGCCACAGGCGACCGGCCCACGAGATGTGAGATGGTACCACCTTTCATTACACTGTTATTACAATTGCGCCACGTTACCTAGGGGTGTGGTAGCAGACGCACTCGGAACGGCGATGCTCGACTACCAGCGAGACGAACTCGGCGAGTGCCGGTACGTCGACGGCGAGGAGACACAGGACGGCCACATCCACGAGAACTACTTCACCCCGAGAGAGGAGTGGGACCAGGCGTCCATCGACCGGCACAGGTCACTCCCGGACCCGATCCTCGACGTGGGGTGCGGGGCAGGCCAGCACCTCTGCTTCTTCCAGGACCTGGGGAAGGAGGCCGTCGGCATCGACGTCAGCCCCGGCGCGGTGCAGGCTGCCCGCGAACGCGGGGCCGAGGACGTCAGGGTCGGCGACATGTTCGAACTCCGGTCGGACGTCGAGCGCGACGCGTTCCGGACGGTCCTGCTCAACGGCACGCAACTCGGTCTGGCGCACTCGTTCGCCGGCGTGCGGTCGTTGCTCTCGGACCTCGCCCACGTCACGGACGAGGACGGCGTCGCCGCCGTCGACAACTACGACGCGACCGAGGTCGACGAGGAACTGTTCGGCTACCGGCCGGACCCCCGCGACGGCGTCGCCCACCGGACGTTCCACTTCGAGTACGAGCCACGCGACGGCGAGCGAATCCAGGGGCGGGCGCTGCACTTCCTGTTGTTCTCGCCCGACCGGTTGCGCGACGTCTGCGTCGGGACGCCGTGGTCGGTCTCTGCGGTCCACCACCGCGGCGTCTACTACAAGGCGCACCTGGAGAAGTAGGTCAGGTCAGGTCATGTTGCGCTGGTCGACGATGGCGTCGAGTTTCTCGTGGTGGGCCGCCTCCCGGGGTGCCGAGAGCGGGGAGACGCTGACCTCGCCGTCGACGACGGCGCGACGGTCGCTGCCGACGGGGTACCGGTCCCGCACGTCGTCGATGTCGACCATGGGGTTCTCGTAGCCCTCGACGTGGGGCCAGAACTTGTCCCGGAGCGCGATGAGTTCACCGTCGTCCCCGACCGGGACTGGCAGGTCCTCGTCGTCGGGGTCGACCTGGGTGTGTTCGACGCGCACGTCGAAGTCGTCGTGCGGGTGGGTGACCCGGAGTCTCGGGTCGGTGGCGTCGACGGGCGCGTTGACGTTGACGATGTCGACGGAGTCGAACACGTCGGCGTCAAGGCAGTCCTCGGTCAGTTCGCGTGCGATGCGGGCGGGCGCGGAGAAGTCGAACTCCTCGGGCGGCCTGAGGAAGAACTCGACGTTGTGGTAGGCAGAGACGGCGACCGCGGGCGTACCGAGGAAGGCGGCCTCCATGGCCGCGCCGACGGTCCCCGAGCGACCGAGGACGTACGCGCCCATGTTCGGTCCGTGGTTACAACCGGAGACGACGAGGTCGAACTCCCGGTCGAGGCCGCGAAGCCCGTAGGCCACGCAGTCGGCCGGCGTGCCGGCGATGGCGTAGCCCCAGTCGTGGACGGTGCGCGTGTTGTACGTCGTCCGTTTGCGGCCGACGCCGGACTGGTTGTCGGCGGGGGCGACGACGGTGACGTCGCCGAGTTCGGTGAGTTCGCGCCGCAGGGCGGCGAGACCGTCGCCGTCGATGCCGTCGTCGTTCGTCAGGAGGATGTCGAGGTCACGCACGATACCGCCGGCTTCGCCCTCGGGGGAGTAAACCTTCCGGGAAGCGGGCCGACGTGGCCGACGTCGAGAACCGCCGTCGTCCGTCCCCGACCGGCGCACCGTAGCCTGGCCGTTACACGGTGACCCGTCACCCGAGGTGGTCGCGGATGCGCTCCCGGTCGGTCAGGCCATCGGGGAGTTCGTCCGGGGCGAACCAGTCCACGTCGGTTATCTCGGGCTCACCGCTGGGGACGCGATGGGAGGGTGTGGCGCGTCGCCCGCCGACCCGCCGCCCGGTGAAGACCACCAGCGGGACCCGGACGAGTTCGTCGTGGCCGTAGTCGATGGCGAAGTCGCGGTGGTAGAAGACGCCGGTTATCTCGGCCTCGATGTTCGTCTCCTCGTAGGTCTCCCGGACCGCGGTCTCGGCCAGCGTCTCGCCGGGGTCCTGTGCCCCGCCGGGGGTCATCCAGCCGTCCTTGTACCCGATCTCGGTGCAGAGCACCCGGCCGTCGTCGACCACGACCATGCCCGCCGAACCGGCGAGCCTGTCGAGTTGTTCGTCGACCGACCGGGGGAACGCCTGTGGCTGGTAGTGCGCCGGTTCCGTGACGAGTGGGTCCCGTTCCGGCGCCGTCTCGAACCCCTCGCAGGCGTCCCGGCGCATCCCCCGTGCGCGCTCCCGGAGCGTGTCGGCGATCACACGTCTGTCGTCGCGCTCCGGGGGCCCGTCAGCGTCCATGTCCGACGGTTCGCACGCCGCGACAAAAATCCTCGCCCGGGCCGGCGACCGTGGCCGGTGCGCCTGTCTTTTTACGGACGGCCTGCGATTCGACGGACATGAGCGTCCGGGACGTCGCGGTCGAAGCCTACCGGGAGGCCCTGCCCGCGCTGGCAGCCAGCGTCGTGGGCGGACTGTTCGCCGGCGTCGTCCTCGGCGGGATGCGGTCGGAACTCCAGCAGGTGCCGGGGCTGCTCGTCCTCGTGCCCGCGCTGCTGGCGACGCGGGGGAACGTCTACGGGTCCCTCGGCGCGCGACTCGCGACCGGACTCCACCAGGGGTTGCTCGAACCGCGGGTCGACGTGGGGAACGAACGACTCCGGGGTGCGGTCGCGGCCGCCATCGCGAACGGCCTCTTCGTCAGCGTGTTCGCCGCCGTCGCGGTGTACGTCCTGCTCGGCCTGCTGTCGCGCGACCCCGCGAGTCTCGCGACGCTGGTCGCCATCTCCGGGCTGGCCGGCGTGTTCTCCGGCATCGCGCTGTCGGTCGCGGTCGTCTCCGTCGTCTTCGCCGGCTTCCGGCGCGGGCAGAACCCGGACACGCTCGTCGGCCCGGTCGTCACGACCACCGGCGACGTGTTCGGGATGGCGTTCCTCCTGCTCGCGTCGCGAATCGTCCTCGGAATCGGGGGGATGTAGGTGCCCGAACAGTGGACCGTCCGCGACATCTCGCGAGCGATGCTCCCGCTGTTGCTGGCCCTCTCCGTCGTCGAACTCGGCTCGGGGCTGGTGCTGGGGAGCTTCGAGTCGGTGTTGCTGGAACGGCCGTCGCTGCTCGTACTGGTACCGGTGACCATCGGGACGGCCGGCAACCTCGGGTCCATCCTCGCGGCACGGCTCTCGACGGCGGTCCACCTGGGGACGGTCACGTTCTCCCCCGAGGACGACACGCTCGTCGGCAACGCGCTGGCGACGGGCGCGCTCGCCATCTCGGTGTTCCCGCTCGTCGGTGCCGCCGCGTGGGGGCTGACCGAACTGACCGTCGGCGCGTCGCTCGCGCCCGTCGACGTGGTCCTCGTGGCGGCGTACTCCGGCGCCGCCCTCGCCGTTCTGGCCATCGCGGTGACGCTCGCGACGACCTACGCCGCCTACCGCCTCGGCCTGGACCCCGACGACGTGGTCATCCCGGTGGTCACGAACACCTGCGACGTACTCGGCGTGCTGGTGCTGTTCGGCGTCGTCACGGTGCTCCTGTAGGCCAGAAGTGTCAAGTGACGGGGTCGGGTTCACGGACACATGAAGCGACGCGTCTACCTCAGGGCACTCGCCGTCGCGGGCACGACGGCCGTCGCCGGCTGCCAGTCGATGCCGACCGATAGCGGCCCGGGCGACGACGGCCCGGGGACCGGTGGCGACGGCACGAACAGCGCGTCGGACGGTGGACAGACCGACGAGGAAGCGACCGCCGAACACCTGCGGTCCGCCGTCGGGGCGCTCAACCGGGTCGGCTACCGCCTCTCGGAACTCGAAAGTCAGCTAGAGTCCGACCCGACGCAGGTCGACCTCGACACCGAGGAGACGCTGGCGGTGGTCGAGGCCGCCCGGTCGGACCTCGACGCCGCGGCGGAGACGGCGACCGACGACCAGCTGGCGACCATCGAGACGCTCCGGTCGCTGACGACGGTCCTCGCGTCGATGACGCGGTTGGTCGCCCTCCTCTCGACGGTCGACACCGAGGGCCGACTGGAGTCGGTCCAGACCGACGTCGAGAAAGGCGACTACGACGCGGCGCTGTCGGCGATACGCGACGGGAACGAGACCGCCCGGCAGGCCGACGAGTACGTCACGACGGCCACCGAAGCCGCCGACTCGATGGACCCCGACCGACTGGACGCCGTCGACGCCGTCGCCTACGACGAACTCGAACCGGCGCTCACGGCGGCCTCGCGTCTCGTCGACGGACTGCTCGCGGTGACCCGGGGCTACGAGTCGGTCCTGCTCGGACGCGAGGACCTGGCGACCGCCCGGACGGCCATCGAGAACGAGTCGTTCGACGCGGCCGAAACGGCCCTGGCGGACGGGCGAGCGCACTTCGAGGCCGCCGACGAGTCCTTCGCCAGCGTCGGCGACGACGCACCAGAGGTGCTCGCCCAGTACGTGACGCGTGCCGACTGTCAGACCGACCACCTCGTCCTCGCGACCGACCACTTCCAGGCGGCCGTCGAGGACGCGCGACGGGGAGCAGTGTCGGCGGCCCGGACCCACCGCGACGACGCCGAGGCAGAACTCCAGCGCGTCGACGACTGCTGACTCGGGCGACGCCGGAGCGGCGGTACGACTCGAACGGCCATCCGAGGCAGGCTTTTAGTTCGTCTGGTCGTGAGTAGTACCGTGAAGCCATCTGCGTCGTCGGTCGGTCGACGAGCGTTCCTCGCCGGCGCGACGGCCGCGTTCGGAGGGCTCGCCGGCTGCACGGGCGTCCTCTCGTCGGCCGGCGGGGAGGAACGCGTCTCCATCCTCGCGGCCGGCAGCCTGACCCACGCCCTGGAGAACGGACTGCGACCGCTCGTCGAGCGACCGCTGGCTATCGAGGCCCACGGGTCGGCGCAGGTGGCGCGACTCGTCGCCTCGGGACAGAAGGACCCCGACGTCGTCTCGCTGGCCGACGTGGCGCTCTTCGACGACCCCCTCCGGCCGGACTGGTACGCCGAGTTCGCCACGAACTCGGTCGTCGTGGCGTACAACCCCGACACCGGGGGCGGCCAGCGAGTCGCCGACGCAGGGACGGCGGGGTGGTACCGGCCACTGCTGGACGACGACGTCTCCCTGGGTCGGACCGACCCGGACCTCGACCCGCTCGGCTACCGGACGCTGTTCGTCCTCGACCTCGCCACCGGGTACTACGACACCGACGTCGACCTCCGGGCGACGATTCCCAGCCGCGACCAGCTCTACCCGGAGACACAGCTCGTCAGCCAGTTCGAGACGGGGGCCATCGACGCCGCCGTCACGTACCGCAACATGGCGACGGAACGCGACTACGACTTCGTCGAACTCCCGCCCGAGGTCGACCTGAGCGACCCGGCCTTCGCCGACCGATACGCGAGGACGAGCTACGAACTCCCGGGCGGGAAGGTCGTCACCGGCGGGCCCATCAGCTACGGATCGACCGTCCGCAACCGGTCGCCGGCGGTCGTCGACGTGTTCGACGAACACGTCACAGGACAGTACCTCGACGAGTTCGGCTTCGTCGTCCCGGACGAGTACCCACGATACACAGGCGATGTTCCCGAAACGATACCGAACTGAGGCCACCGGCGGCCGGTTCGACTGGCTGTCGGTCGCGTTCCTGCTCGGGGCGGTGCTGCTGTGTTACTACCTCGTGCCGCTGGTGTCGCTCGCCGTCGCCCAGCCGCCGGGGGCCGTCCTCGACCGGATGACCGCGCCGGACGTCGTCTCGGCGGCCTGGACCTCGCTCCTCGCGTCGCTCGCGAGCACGACGGTGGCGACGACGTTCGGCCTCCCGCTGGCGTACTGGCTGGCCCGGACCGACGGTCCGGTGACGACACTTCTCACCGCGCTCGTCGTGCTCCCGCTGGTCCTGCCGCCCATCGTCAGCGGGATGGTGCTGCTCACGGTCGTCGGACCGAACACGTTCGTCGGGGGACTCGCCGCGGCCGGTGGCCTCTCGCTCACGCGCTCGCTCGTCGGCGTCGTCCTCGCCCAGACGTTCGTCGCGTCGCCGTTCGTCGTCGTCACGGCGAAGGCGGCGTTCGAGAGCGTCGACCGGAGCCTCGAGGCCGCGTCGCGCTCGCTCGGCAAGAGTCGGGCCACGACGGTCCGGCGAGTGACCCTCCCGCTGGCGTGGCCGGGGGTCCTCGCGGGCGTCACGCTCGCGTTCGCCCGGGCGATGGGCGAGTTCGGCGCGACCATCATGCTCGCGTACTACCCGCGGACGATGCCGGTCGAGATATGGGTCTCGTTCACCACGCTCGGTCTGGACAGCGCCTTCCCCGTCGCCGTCGTCCTCGTCGGGGTGGCCGTCGCGACGCTCGTCGTCCTGAACGCACTCGGCACGAACCCACTGGAGTAGCCATGCTGGAACTGACACACCTCTCGAAACGGTACGACGGGTTCGACTTCGGTCCGGTAGACCTCTCCGTCGACGACGAGGTGCTGGCCGTCCTCGGCCCGTCGGGGAGCGGGAAGTCCACGCTCCTCTCGCTGGTCGCGGGCCTGGTCGTCCCGGACGACGGGTCGGTCGCACTCGACGGTCGGTCGCTCGTCGGCCGCCCGCCCGAGGCGAGAGGCGTCGGCCTCGTGTTCCAGGACGGCGCGCTGTTCCCGCACATGACCGCCCGCGAGAACGTCGCCTACGCCGCCGACCGGCCCGGTCGCGTCGACGAACTCGCGGCGCGCCTCGAACTCGACGACGTGCTGGACCGTCGCCCGTCCAGCCTCTCGGGCGGGGAGCGCCAGCGCGTCGCCCTCGCCCGGACGCTCGCCGCCGACCCCGACGTCCTGTTGCTGGACGAACCGCTGTCGAGCCTCGACGCCCCCATCCGTCGCCGGTTGCGCGACGAACTGTACGACCTGTTCGACTCGCTCTCGGTCCCCATCGTCTACGTGACCCACGACCAGCGCGCTGCTGCCGCCCTCGGCGACCGCATCGCCGTCCTCCGGGACGGGAGCGTCGAGCAGGTCGACGACCCGACGACCGTGCTCCGACGCCCGGCGACCCGGTTCGTCGCCGAGTTCACCGGGAGCGAGACGGTGTTCGAGGCGACCGTCTCGGAGGACGGTCGGCACGTCGGAACCGGCGACGTGACGCTCCGGACGGACGCCGACCCACCACCCGGGTCGGTCGTGACCTGTTGCGTCCGGCCGTCGCGCGTCGAACTGATGCCGGCGACGGACGGCGGCGTGACGCCGGACGAGGCCGACGGCGCGAACGCGCTCCCCGGCCGGGTCCGGCGCTGGGTCAACGAGAGCGACGCCTACCGCGTCGTCGTCGACGTCGACGGCACGGACGTCGCGCTCACGGCGACCGTCCCGCCGACGACGTTCGAGCGCCTCGGCCTCGACACGGGGTCCCGGGTCCGGGCGGCCATCCCGCCGGCCGCGCTCCACGTCATCCCCGAGTGAGTCGTGGCTGGCGTACCGTATCGCGTCCATCGACCCGGGACGACGACCGTGCGCGACCTGTCGAGCAAGACCTAACCCCCCCGAACCGCAACTGGGGGACGATGAGCGAGGCCGACCTGGCAGGCGACAACCCGTACGTCGAGAACCCGCCGACGGACTTCGAACCGGTCGAGGAACTGAGCGAGGAGCGCGCCCGCGAACAGGCCGCCCGGTTGCGGGAGGCGATCCGGTACCACGACCGGCGCTACTACGTCGAGGCCGACCCGGTCATCCCCGACCGGACGTACGACGCGTTGCTCTCGCGCCTGCAGGACCTCGAAGCCGCGTTCGACATCCAGACGGAGGACTCCCCGACCCGACGCGTCGGCGGCGAACCGGTCGACCACTTCGAGACGGTCGAGCACGTCGCGCCGATGCTCTCCATCGACTCCTCCGGCGACGAGCAGGACGTACGCGAGTTCGACCGCCGGACCCGGCGGGCCGTCGGCGACGTCTCCTACGTCTGCGAACCGAAGTTCGACGGCGTCTCGCTGGAGGTCATCTACGAGGACGGCCACCTCGTCCGCGCCGCGACCCGGGGCGACGGCTACGAGGGCGACGACGTGACCCGGAACGCCCGGACCATCCGGGCACTCCCCCAGCGACTCCGTGGCGACTACCCCGACTACCTCGCGGTCCGGGGCGAGGTGTACATGCCGAAGTCGGCGTTCCAGGCGTACAACAAGGAGCGCGTCGAACGCGGCGACGAACCCTTCGCGAACCCGCGGAACGCGACGGCCGGGACCATCCGGCAGCAGGACCCGACCGTCGTCGCCGAGCGCCCCCTCTCCATCTACGTCTTCGACGTGCTGGAGTCGTCCGACCCCTGGGAGACGCACTCGGCGGCCCTGTCGGCGTTCCCCGGACTCGGCCTGCCGCTGAACGACCGCGTCGAGACCGACTGCGACGTCGACGGCGCCATCGACTACCGCGACCGCCTCATGGACGAACGGGACGACCTCGACTACGAGATAGACGGCGTGGTCGTCAAGGTCGACGACGTGGCCGCGCAGGCGGACCTGGGCGCGACGGCCCGTGCCTACCGGTGGGCCTACGCGTACAAGTTCCCGGCCCGGACCGAGGTGACGACGGTGGCCGACATCGCGGTGCAGGTCGGGCGGACGGGTCGGCTGACCCCCGTCGCGCTGCTCGAACCCGTCGACGTCGGCGGCGTGACGGTGTCCCGGGCCAGCCTCCACAACCCCGGCGAGATAGAGGAGATGCAGTTGAACGTCGGCGACGAGGTCCGCCTCGAACGCGCCGGCGACGTCATCCCGTACGTCGACGAGGTCGTCGAGAAGCACAGCGAGGGCCACTTCGAACTCCCGGAAACCTGCCCCGTCTGCGACAGCGCGATAGAGCGCGACGGCCCGATGGCCTTCTGCACCGGCGGCCTCGGGTGTCCGGCACAGTTGAAGCGGTCCGTCGAGCACTACGCCAGCGACACCGGACTCGACGTAGAGGGGGTCGGCGCCGAGACGGTCGAGACGTTCGTCGCCGCGGGACTCGTCACCGACAGCATCGCCGACCTCTACGACATCGAGCGCGAGGACCTCCTCGAACTGGAGGGCTGGGGCGAGACGAGCGCCGACAACCTGCTCTCGGAACTGGAAGACTCGAAGTCGCCATCCCTCCCGGACTTCCTCTCCGCGCTGGGCATCCAGAAGGTCGGCCCGGAGACCGCCCGGGCGCTGGCAGAGGAGTTCGGGTCGCTGGAGGCGCTGCGCGAGACGGCCGAGGCTGGCGACGAAGAGCGCCTGCGCTCGGTGCCGGACGTGGGACCGATCGTCGCCGGGACCATCGTCGACTTCTTCCAGAGCGAGGTGAACGAGCGCGTCCTCGACCGACTCGCCGACGCGGGCGTCGAGCCACGGCCCTACGAGGTCGAGGCGGCGGACGAACTCGACGGCCTGACGTTCGTCTTCACCGGGACGCTCTCGGCGCCCAGGAGCGAGTTCCAGGACCTCGTCGAGCGCCACGGCGGCAGCGCGACGTCGTCGGTGTCGGGCAACACGGACTACCTCGTCGTCGGCGAGAACGCTGGCCAGAGCAAGCGCGACGACGCCGACGCGAACGACGTGCCGACGATAGACGAGGAGGCGTTCCGCGAGGTGCTGGAGTCGAACGGCGTCGACGAGTGGCCGGGCGAGTAGGCCCGACGACCCGACTCACTCGATGCCGAACGTCCCGCGCAGGAAGGCGCGGTGTCTCGCCTCCGCGGCGGCCCGTTCCTCGGACTCGAACCAGTACGGGACGCCCTCCATCCCGGCGAAGCGCGTGACGAGTCGGTAGGCACGGTAGCGGGCCCGGAACGCGTCGTCGCGGACGAGGCCCGTCTCGGCGGCGTACCCCTCGAAGAGCGCCTCCCTGAGCGTCGCGGCGCGGTCCGGGGGGACGTCGTACCACCCGAAGAGGAAGTCCTCGGTGCTGGCGAGGTCGAACTCGCCGTGGGCCGTGTACGTGTTGCCCCAGTCGACGACCGCCCTCGTGACCGGGTCGGCCGGACCGGCCCCGGGGTCGACGAGCAGGTTCCCGAGGCGGTAGTCGGTGTGGGCCGGTGCCGGCCGGACGTCGCGGGGCACGTCCTGGAGGCGGGCGTCGAGTTCGCGCCGACACGCCGGCAGGAGGTCGTCGAAGGGCCCGTCGGCCATGCGGTCGAGTCGGCCACGCCCGAGTTCGGCGACCCACTCGCGCCAGTCGTCGGTCGGGTCGTCGACGACGAGGTCGCCGTCGGCGACGCCAACCCGGCCGAACCCGGAGAACGCGTCGATGGCGTGGACCTGGCCGAGGTTGTACCCGGCCTCGCGAACGAGTCGTTCGTGCTGGTCCGGCGGGAACTCGGTCGCACGGTTCTCCCAGTTCTCACCCTCGACGTAGGCCATGACGAACCACGGGCCGTCGATGGGGCCGTCCTCGCCGACGTGGTGGACCGTCGGGACCGGGACGTCCGTCTCGCGGTCGACCAGCGCTGCGAGTCTGGGTTCGGGCCGGAACCGCTCCGGGTCGACGAGGTCGGGCGCTTTCAGAACCACGGTTCGGCCGTCGTCAAGCGCGACGACGGCGACGCGGTCGCTCCCCTCCTCGACGTGGGTGAACCCGCTGACGGTGGCGTCGCAGGCGACGGCCGCCGCGCCCCGGACCGCCTCGTCGGTGAACGGTTCTGGGTCGAACACGGACGAACGGTGGGGGCGGGTGCGAAAAAGGGTTCAGGTGGTCCGTGACTCGGTCACAGGGTCTAGAGGTCGGCCTCGCGGAAGCGCAGGTAGCCGAGTCCGAGGGGGACGACCAGCCACGCGAGCAACACGACCGCGCCGAATGCGGGTTCGTGGTAGAATACGACGCGGGACGGCTGGGGGTACGGGCCGCCGAACAGGGAGAACCCCTGGCCGAGTTCGTTGTACGACCCGGCGAAGAGGTTCCGGGCCGCGTTGAACGGTTCGGCGTTCTCCAGTGCGAACGCCCAGTCCGGGTAGGTGGCCGCCTGTTCGAACCCGTTGACGACGTAGACGAGTCGGCTCACGATAAAGTTCCACAGCGGCATGACGAACAGCAGGAACAGGCCGACCGTGAGTCCCGACGCGCTGGTCGGCGAGCGCACCGTCGCGGAGATGGCCGTCCCGATGCCGACGAACACGACGCCGAACACCAGGAGGAGGACGAACGCGACCATCGAGAGCTCGAGGTCGACGGGCGCGAACGTGACGACGGCGACGAGGTGGGAGACGACGAACAGCGTCGCGACCACCACGGCGACGACGGCGACCCGGCCGAGGAACGTCCCGAGGACGATGGACTCGCGGGAGATCGGAAGCCCGAGCAACACCTTCAACTCGCCGTCCCGGCGCTTGCCGACGATGTCGTTCTGGGAGAGCAACAGCGCGACGATGGGCACCAGGAACAGGCCGGTGAGAACCAGGAGGGTGACGAGTTGGGCCGGATCCGCGCCGGCCGCGGTCGGCCGGTCGCTGTAGGCGTAGCCGATACCCAGACCGAACAGCGCGAACACCCCGGCTGTGACGTGCAGCGCCCGGTCGCGGACCGCGTCCTCGAAGTCCTTCCGGGCGACGAGTGCGAGTTTCACGGCTCCACCTCCGCCACCGCTTCGCGGTCCTGGTCGGCGTCGTCGCCCGTGTAGGTGACGAACAGGTCCTCCAGCGACGCCTCGCTGGTCTCGACGTTCTCGACGGTCGCCCCGGCCCGGAAGCAGGCCTGTATCGTGTGGGCTTTCGTGGCGTTCTCACAGCCGACGACGAGGGCGTCGCCACGGACCGTGACGGTCGAGACGCCGTCTATCTCCCGGATGGTCCCGGGGAGTTCCGTCGGCATCGAATCGAGCGTGAGCGTCACCTGTCCGGTCGTCCCGGCGGCGTCGCGCAACCCGTCGATGGTGTCGATGGCGACGAGTTCGCCGTCGTCGAGGATGCCGACGCGGTCACAGACCGCCTCGACCTGCTCGAGGATGTGCGACGAGAAGAACACCGTCGCGCCCCGGTCTGCCTCCTGCAGGACGATCTCTCGCATCTCTCTCGCCCCGGCCGGGTCGAGTCCGGTCGAGGGTTCGTCGAGGATGAGGAGGTCCGGTTCGCCCGCGAGCGCCATCGCGAGCATGAGTCGCTGTTGCATCCCCTTCGAGTACCCCTGTGCGTTGCGGTCGGCGGCCCCGGCGATGCCGACGCGGTCCAGCAACGCGTCGACCTCGTCGTGGCCTCCCTTGGCCTCGACGGCGAACGCGACGTGTTCGCGGCCGGTCATCGCCCCGAGCGTGCCGAACCCGTCGGGGAGGACGCCGGTCCGTTCGCGCACGGCGACGGTGTCGTCCGCCGCGTCCATCCCGAGGACCGAGACGTCGCCGGTGCTCGGGTAGACGTAGTTGAGCAGGATGTCGATGGTCGTCGACTTCCCGGCCCCGTTGGGGCCGAGGAAGCCGAACACCTCACCTTCTTCGACGGTGAGGTCGAGGTCGCGGAGGGCCGTCACCGAACCGAATCGCTTGGTGACGCCCGAACAGTCGATAGCGGGCATTGCCGATACGTGTCAGCCGCGGGGTAAATGTCTTCCCCCGGTCAGAGGTCGGCCGCCTCGAACCGCCAGTATCCGACGAGCAGCGGGACCGCCAGCCACAGCGCCAACCAGACGAAGCCGAACCACGGTTCGAGGTAGACCGCCTCGACGCCCGCGAGGCCACCGGTGGTGTTCGCACCGTCGAGGACGGTCGCGAGTGCCGACTGGTAGGCCGCGCTGGGTGAGAGGCTCACGATGCCGAAGTACCAGGTCGGGTAATCGGCGAGGGCCGTCGGCAGCGCGAAGCCGTTGGCGACGTACACCGCGGCGGTGGCGACCGCGCCCCAGAGCAGTTCGACGACGACGAACGTCCCGAAGGCGAGCGCCGATGCCTTGCTGCTGGTCGAGACGCTCGCGGAGATACCGACCATGATGCCGACGTAGACCAGGGCGAACAGCAGTGTCACCCCGACGAACAGGGCGTAGTCGACCAGCGAGTACGAGTCGTACAGGGCCACGACGACGCCGAGTGCGACGGCGAACCCGAGGACGATCGAGACCGAGAGCGTCGCGGTCCGACCGACGACCTTTCCGACCACGACGTCGAGTCGCGAGTGGGGCAGGCCCAGCAGTAGCTTCGCGCTGCCGGAGTCGCGTTCACCTGCGATAGACTTGTACGCCAGCACCAGCGCGGTGATGGAGACGAACAGGGTGGCCGAAGACGCGAGGAAGTCGTACAGCCCGAGCGCTGTCAGCTCCGGGTCCCCGTTGCCGAGGGTCTGGAACTCGGTGTAGACCCACGCCATCCCGGCGGCGAACAGGACGAACAGCGCCGACAGGAGCCAGAGCGACCGCGAGAGCCGGGCGTCCTGGAAATCCTTCCGGGCGACAGCAGTCCAGGTCATCGTCCCACCTCCGCGGCCGCGTCGGCGGCCGGCGCGTCGGCGTCGGACGTGTACTGCACGAACAGGTCCTCGAGCGAGGTCTGCTCGGTCGCGAAGTCCGAGACGACGAGCCCCGAGGACTCGACGGCGTCGAGCACCGCGGTCTTGGCGGACGTGTCGCAGTGGACGGTCAGACCCGTCCCGGCCGCGGTGACCGAGGTGACGCCCCGGACTGCCTCGACGGCGTCGAGCGTCGCCTCGGTCGGCACGGCGTCGACGGTGACCGTGAGGGTCGCACCCTCGCCCATGCTGGCGCGCAGGTTGTCGATGGTGTCGACGGCGACGAGTTCGCCGTCGTCGAGGATACCGACGCGGTCACAGACCGCCTCCACCTGCTCGAGGATGTGCGACGAGAAGAACACCGTCGCGCCGCGTGCGGCTTCGGCTCTGATTATCTCGCGCATCTCGCGGGCCCCGTTCGGGTCCAGTCCGGTCGTCGGCTCGTCGAGGACGAGCAGGTCCGGGTCGCCGACGAGTGCCATCGCGAGGACGAGTCGCTGGGTCATCCCCTTGGAGTAGCCGCCAGCCTTGCGGTCGGCGCTGTCGGCGATGCCGACGCGCTCCAGGAGGGCTATCGCGTCGTCGTCCGTGCCCTTTGAGTCGATGGCGAACTGGACGTGCTGGCGGCCGGTGAGTCGGTCGTAGACGTGGTAGCTGTCCGGGAGGACGCCGACTCGCTGGCGGACCACCACGCTGTCCTCCTGTGGGTCCATCCCCAGGACGCGAATCTCGCCCGCCGACGGTCGGACGAAGTCCAGCAGCATGTCGATGGTAGTCGACTTCCCGGCCCCGTTGGGGCCGAGGAAGCCGAACACCTCGCCCTCCTCCACGGTGAGGTCGACATCGTGCAGTGCTGTGACGTCGCCGAATCGCTTCGTCACGCCGGTGAGTCGAATCGCGGAAGTCATACGTAGAGGTACGCTTCCCGAGAACTTATATTAGCATTGACTGGTAGTATCACGCCCGCAAACGCGTTAAAGCGTTCAAAAAACACCAGTACCAGGACAGAGTGTATGGAAAATTAGGATAACGTCACGCCGGTCATATCTCCTCGTCCGCGTCGTACTGCTCGGCGGTCCGGGTCGCCTCCGTCGCGTACCGTTCTCGCGTCTCCTCGTCCGGCGTCTCCTCGAGGTCGTCGACCGGAATCTCGCGCCCGGCCAGCACCGGCGAGCGCGCGAGCGAGTTCGCGGACCGTTCCTGCTGTCGGTACCGACGCCCGTCTTCGGTCGCGTAGACGACCGTGACGAGGTTCCTGTCGTCGAAGGTGCGCTCGACCAGCCAGCACTGGACGGTGTCGGTCATCGGACGCTGATTTCGCGGCGAACGGTTTGTCGGTGTCGGTCGCCGGTCGTCGAGACCGTCCCGTCGAACGGTGAGTCCGTCGTGAGTTCGCTGCTGGGCCATCCGAAAGGCTAAATCGGAACACTCTAAACATGGTAACATACGACATGTCGTCCTTCGACGCCCCTGGGACCCCACTGGAGGAGATAGAGTTCCTCTCGCGGTCGCCGAACAGGGTTCGGGTTCTCGACGCGCTCTCCGGGGAGCCGAGAGGACGATACGAACTCGAGGATTCGACGGGCGTGACCCGAGCCACCCTCGGGCGTATCCTCGACGATTTCGTGGAACGTGGCTGGGTCAGGGAAGACGACCGACGGTACCAGACGACGCAACTCGGCGCGTACGTCTCGCGGGAGATAAACCACGTCCTCGAACGGTTCGAGCCGGTACCCGCACTCAACGAGGTCGCCGAGTGGTTCCCCGAGGAGGGGTTCGGCTTCGACCTGGGCAACCTCGCCGGATCGACGGTCGTCCGGTCGACCAGGAGTAACGCCCTCGCTCCGACGGCCCACATCTCGAAACGGGTCCGGACGGCCGACCAGGTCCGACTCATCACGTACTCCGTGCTGCCAGGCGTCATGGGCGAGTGCTGGCGTGGCATCGTCGATGGCCGCCTCGAACTCGAGAGCGTCCTCAACGGGGGCGCGGTCGAAAGCTTCGGAGCCGACCCGCAGTTGATCGAACAGGCACGAGAGATGGCCGAGACCGAACAGTCCGAGGTGTACCTGTACAACGGTGACATCCCGTCCACCGTGTTCGTCGTCGACGACGTGGTACTCCTGTGTCTGTCGGGTGGCGAGGGGGCACCACGTGCCGTGATCGAGACCGACGACGAGGTGGTTCGTTCGTGGGCCGAGACGAGGATCGACGAACTCCGCAGCGAGGGGAAGCGACTCGACCCGTCCCTGTTCACGGCGTGAGTGCCGCCCACGGCCCGGGAGGTTCCCAGCGCGAGTCTATACTGCGTCTGGGCGGGTTCATCGAACCGAGAGACCCATGCGACACCGAATCGCGGCCCGAGTGACGAAGCGGCCACGGCACTCGTCGAGCGGTGAGGCAACGAACGCCGGAACCACGGACGGAGTCCGCTCCCAACTGCTGCGGATGACCGACTCCGCGGGGCGGGACGATAGCTCGGCGACGGTCGGCCCCGAGGCGACCCCGAACGAGTACCACACCTGGGAGACTGTCGACCCGTGCATCGGTCGGAGGTCGCACCTGGGATGACGTTGGCGACCGTTCCGCGGTATGCTGGCGGCCGAGACACCGAGATAGGTGACCACGCAGTCGTGGTCGGTGGAAGCATGGCCGGCCTGTTCGCGGCCCGCGTGCTGAGTGACCGATTCGGGACGGTCACGGTCATCGACCGAGACGCGCTTCCCGACGAGGTAGAGCCACGCGACGGGGTACCGCAGGACTGCCAGCCGCACGTGTTGCTGGAGGCGGGACGGGCGACGATAGAAGATCTGTTCCCCGGATTCGGGGAGGACCTGCTATCTGCCGGTGGGCTACTCGTGGACGGGGCGAGCGATTTCAGATACTTCGACGAGGGAGATTTCGTCGCCGACGGTCCGACGCAGCAACTCATGTACTTCGCCAGTCGGCCGCTGCTCGAGTCGGTCGTACGGCGGCGCGTCGCCGCCCTCGACGGCGTGCGACTGCGCTCGTGCTGTCAGTTCGTCGACTATCTGGTCGACGACGCAGCGACGACCGTGGAGGGCGTGGTAGTCCGTCGTACCGACTCCGGTACGGAAGAGGTCCGTGCTGACCTGGTCGTCGACGCCACCGGTCGGACCAGTCGGACCCCGAACTGGCTGGCGGACCACGGCTACACGCCTCCCTACCTCGACGAGGTACACATCGACCTGGCCTACAGCAGCACCGTCGTCGAGCGACCGCCCGCCGACCGTCGGGTACTGTACGTGCCGGTCTCGCCGCCCCGCACCCGGGGTGGCGCTGCGTTCCCCATCGAGGGCGACCGCTGGCTGGTGAACGTCCACGGGATGCACGGCGACCACCCTCCGACGGACCCCGATGGCTTCGCGGAGTTCGCGGCGAGCCTTCCGACCCCCGAGTTGCGGGACCTGCTCGATGCCGGTTCGCTGGGGACTGCGGACGTCGAGTACTATCCGATTCCGTCCAACCGCCGGTACCGGTACGAGGACCTCGAGAGATTCCCCGCCGGCCTGCTCGTCGTCGGCGATGCCATCGCGAGCTTCAACCCGATATACGCCCAGGGGATGTCCGTCGCCGCTCTCGAGGCGCTCGTGCTTCACCACACGCTCGGTTCGGCCGACCAAGAGGAGCTTGCACCCCGCTTCTTCGAACGCGCCGGGGAGGTGGTCGACGTCGCGTGGACGATGGCGGTCGGTGCCGACTTCGGGTTCTCCGAAACCACGGGTTCCAGACCTCGCGGTGCCGGTCTCTTCAGACGGTATCTGTCCCGGGTGACCCGCAAGGCACACACCGACGGCGAGTTACGGCACGCGCTCTATCAGACCATCGTGATGGAGCGTCCCCCGACCGCACTGCTGCGGCCCCGTGTCGTGTGGCGTGCGTTCAGACCGATTGGCTGAGCTGTTCGCGCGTCGTCGTGAAGCCGGTCGTACGGCCGTCTCCGTACGCCGGTCGGTGTCGACCCGTCGGTTGCTCCCGCGTTCCACGCTACGAGGTTCGTATTCCAGTGCTACTACGAGCGATGGGGAACGTCGGTCGTACCCGGGAGGGCAGTCCTCGCCGTCACGTCGAGGACGGAACCGACGGGTTCGTTCGTCGACCGAGCGACTCTCGGTTCGGCGCTCACCCTCTGAGCGACTCCCACACCGTGCGAGACTCCCGCCGCGAGTGTATATCGGGTTCTCGGCGAGACTGGTACGTGCAGGAGAGATACACATGGCAACAGACCACGAAGGACACGAGCACGGAATCGACGGCCCCGGCTATGCGACGCCCCAGGCCGCCATCGAAGAATCGACCCCGGAAGACGTCGCCTACGTCGTCGGACTGTACACCGGTAGCGACGTCGACGCACCGGACTTCGTCGGCGTCGTGGACCTCGACCCGGATTCGTCGACGTACGCCGAGGTCATCGAGCGCGTCGAGATGCCGAACAGGGGCGACGAACTCCACCACTTCGGCTGGAACGCCTGCTCGTCGTCGTGTCACGTCGACGGGCTGGAGCGACGCCACCTGGTCGTCCCGGGGAACCGGTCCGGACAGATTCACGTCGTGGACACGCAGAACAGGCGACGGCCGGAGCTCACGACGGTCGTCGAACCGGAGGCGGTCCGCGAGTACGACCTCTCGGGGCCGCACACCGTCCACTGTGTCCCCGACGGCAAGATAGTCATCAGCATGACCGGCAACGCGGACGGCGACCTCCCCGGCGGGTTCCTCCAGTTGAACCACGATTTCGAGGTCGAGGGGCGCTGGGACCCGCCGGGCGAGATAAAGCTCAACTACGACTTCTGGTACCAGCCTCGCCAGGACGTGATGGTCTCCTCGGAGTGGGCGGCGCCGTCGACCTACCAGCCCGGCTTCTTCATGGAGGACGTCGAGGCCGGGAAGTACGGCCACCGGCTCCACTTCTGGAACTGGACCGATGGCACCGTCGAGCAGACGATCGACCTCGGGGAGGAGGGTATGGTCCCGCTCGAGACGCGGTTCCTCCACAGTCCGGAGTCCACCCACGGCTACGTCAACGCGGCCCTCTCCTCGAACATCTTCCACTTCTTCGAGGACGACGGCGAGTACCGCGCCCGGAAGGTCATCGACTTCGAGGCGCGCGAACACGACGACTGGGACGTGCCCGTTCCGGCGTTGCCCACCGACATCCTGGTCTCGATGGACGACCGGTACCTGTTCGGGACCAACTGGCTCCACGGGGACGTCTGGATGTACGACATCAGCGACCCCGCCGCCCCCAGGGAGGTCGACACCATCTCCGTCGGCGGCTACTACGGCGACGTCCGGGAGGTGCAGGGCCGCGAACTCGTCGCCGGACCGCAGATGCTCCAGCTCTCGCTCGACGGCGAGCGTCTCTACTGGACCTCGTCTCTGTACTCGACCTGGGACGACGGGTTCTTCCCCGACGAGAAGGAGCGCGGGTCCGTGATGCTCAAGGCGGACGTGAACCCGCGAACGGGGACCATGACGCTCGACGAGGACTTCCTCGTGGACTTCGGAGGCCTCCCCGACGGGCCGGCGCGTGCCCACGAGATACGGTGGCCTGACGGCGACTGTACCAGCGATGTCTGGCAGTGACCCGAGGGACACCAGCGAGGAGGGAGGCCACGCGTCGTCCGACCGCTCGCCCTCTTACACGCTCTCGCTAGAACGACGGGACGGGCGTCGCGAGTCGGTCCATGCGAGCGAGGACGAGACGGTCCTCGACGCGGCCGAGACGGCGGCGGTGGCTCTGCCCGTCGGCTGTCTCGTCGGCGCGTGTACGACCTGCACCGGCCGGGTTCGCGAGGGAATCGTCGAGCACGTCCGGCCACCGAGCGGACTGCGACCGCACCACCTCGACTGCGGCTACGCACTGCTCTGCATAGCAGAACCCCGGACGGACTGTCGAATCGAGGTCGGCCCCGACGTCCAGTCCGACCTCGTGTCGAACCCGTGGAGATGACGGACGAGACGCCGCGTGAGAGCAGAGTTCGGGACGACCGGGAAGCAGGTCGGCCGGCCGGACACACGCTGCTCCTCGCTCTCGGCGTCGGCATCCCGGGACTGGTCGCCTCGTCGTCGACGGTGCGGGCTCACGAGGCCGGACACACCGTCCTCGTTCCCGGCGGCGCCACCGCTTCGTTCCTCGCTGTGCTCGGACTGCCCGTTCTGACCGGACTCCTGGGGGGTATCGTGGCGCTTCGACACCACGGCCGAGAGACGCCGAAGCCGCCGTATCGACCGTCGAGCATCGCCGTCGGACTCCTGATAGCGGGCCTCGGGGTAGCGAGTCTGCTGTCATCGGTAGCTGCGAACCTCTGGGTCGCGGCCGTCGGGGTGGCCGTCGGGGCGACGGGTGCCCTGTGGTTCGAAGTCGGCGAGACGGCTTCGGGACCCGGGTGTGGAACCCACGCAGAACTCACGTTCGGGGCCGTCTCCACCCACCGGCTACTCGAGGGTCTCGTCCTGGGGACGGTGTACGCTGCGGGGGCGGCGGTCGGAAGCCTCGCCTCGATAGCGCTCGCCAGCCACGCTGCGCTCGAGACGGCCGCAGTCGTCGGCCTCTACGCCACCGCCCGACGCCGTCGCCGGGTCGTGGGCGCCATCGTTCTCGTGCAGGTCGGCTACGTCGTCGGGGTGGTCGTCGGTCTCGGTCTCGCAGGCGAAGTGCCCGGTACGGCCAGGACGTTCGTGCTCGCCGTCGTCGGTGGCCTCCTCCTCGTCGTCGGCACGAGCGAGACCGGACGGACCGTGCGGCGGAGCACTCCGTAGTACACGAGCGGGGGGTCCGCCACGCCCGGCTTGCCGGATAGCGGGCGCACGTCTCGCAGTGTGATGGGTTCGACGGAACTGCACCGGGAGTGACAATCGGGCCTCGCAGGAAAAGACCCATATCCGGACCGGCCGACCCTCCAGCCATGAGCGACGACGCCGTGGAACTCGATTTCGGTGACGACGGCCTGGTGCCGGTCGTGGCACAGGACGTCGAGACGGAGGAGGTGTTGATGCTCGCGTACGCCACCGAGGCGGCAATCGAGCGCACCCTGTCGACGGGTCGGGCGCACTACTACTCCCGGTCCCGGGACGAACTCTGGGAGAAGGGCGCGACCAGCGGCCACACGCAGGCCGTCGACTCGGTCCGGGTCGACTGCGACGGCGACGCCGTACTGTACCGGGTCGAACAGTCCGGCGGCGCGTGCCACACCGGCTACCGGTCGTGTTTCTACCGGACCATCGACGGCGAGACGGTCGGCGAACGGGTGTTCGACCCCGACGAGGTCTATGAGTGACGTCGCCGACCGACTCCGGGAGGCGATAGCCGCCGTCGAGGAGGCCGAGGCGGCGGTCGAGAGTCACGGCGCGGACGCCCTCGACGACGTCGAGTCGGCCTACGACGAGGCGACGGCGCTGCTCGACCGGTACGAGGAACCGGCGTCGGGGACCGGCGACTTCCAGGCCTACGTGCAGTTCCAGGAGCAGTTCGACGCGCTGGTCGAGGGACTCGACGACGACCTGCCGCGCCGGGCGGCCTTCGAGGCGGCCCTCGAGACCGTCGACCAGCGACGCCTCTCCGGGTCGGACTTCGCGGCGGCCCGGGAGGACCTCGCTCCCGCCGAGGAACTCGTCGCGGTCCGACGCCGGGAGCGCGAGGCGCGTTCGGAGCTCGCGGACGCAGAGCGCGCGGCGAAGCGCCGACTGGCCGAACTGGACGACGAGATAGCGGCCCACGAGCGACTGCTCGAACTCGGCGAGGCCGACATCGACGCGCCGGTCGAGGAGTTGCGCGACCCCATCGCCGCCTACGACGACGCCGTCGTGCGTGCGTTCGAGTCGTACCGGACCGATGCGAGCGCCCGCGAGTTGCTGGAGTTCGCGGCCAGTGCGGCGCACTACCCGCTGGTCGACGTGACGGAACCGCCGGCCGACCTCGTCGAGTACGTCGAATCCCACCCGGCGGGCGAGGAGACGGTGCCGCGCCTGCTCGAACTCGCGGACTACTCGCCGTCGAAGCTCGACCACTACGTCGACGACGCACCGGCGCTCAAGCGGGCCGTCGCGACCCGCCAGACCTACCTCGACCGACTCGACGGGTCGGCGCTCCAGTTGGGGTGGCCGCCCGGGCCGGCCGCCGAACTCCGGCGGCGCTGTGAGGAGCGCATGACGCTCGTCTCGCGCATCGCTGGCGAGGTCCTGGTCGCGACCCTGCGTGCGGTGCGGGAGTTGACGTGGCGCGACGACTACGAGCGTCTGCAGAACGCGGCCGTCGCCCTGTCGGAACTGGACGACGACCAGCGCTCCCGACTGGCGTCCGGTGCGGTCGCCGAGGAACTGACAGAACGCAGAGCAGAACGGGCCGACGTCGAGAGCGTCCTCGACGACGTCGCGAGCTAGTCACTCTCAGTCTATCGGTTTTACCCCCATCCGACCGTCCTCGAAACAGTACACACGTGGGCAACGACTGGTAATAATGGCTTCATATCGGCTGAGCGTACCTCTAGATATGCTTCGCAGAACAGCACTCAAGTTGGCCGGAGCGGTCGGAGCACTCGGACTCGGAACAGGTACCATCGCTGCCGACGGTGGGCGAGCGATAGACACGCCGGAACGACGACTCGTCATCGAGAACCGGACCGACAAGGTCTGTCGGACCGAGGTCTGGGTCGACGGCGACGTGTCGCTCGACGACGGGCGACACTACGCCGGCCGCGACTCGGCCGTCGACGGGAAGATAGTCAGCGTGACGGACCCCCACGGGAGCGACAAGTTCCGCATCGACGGACCCATCACCCGGATACGCTGGGACTGCGACAGACCGCCCCGGATCACCCTCGACGGGCGGGAGATCGACCCCAGGGACTACGCCGACAACGGCGACGACGGCGACGACCACGACGGCGACCGCGCCGGCCCGAGCAGACTCCTGTTGACCTCGAACGACGACAACGCCCGGTTCCGCGTCCGGTTCACCGGCCGGTCCATCGGGCGGCGTGGCACCAGGGTCGAGCGATACCCGCCGAACCGGGTCGTCGAGACGCGGGTCCTCGGACGGACCGAGTTCCGCTACGAGGGACGGCTCTCGGACCTCGAACTCCAGGGTACCGTCGACGTGGACGTGACTCAGCAGGACGCCGACGCCGACGACTGGTGGGACGACTGGTGGTAGACCGGTCGTCGGTCCGGTGATATTTTCGGGTGCTCAGACCGACTCCCTCGCCTCGACGAGCGCGTCGTACATCTCGTCGGCGAGGTCGTTCGCCCGCGCTGCCTCCCGGGCCTCGGCGTAGACGCGCACGAGCGGTTCCGTCCCCGACGGGCGCGCGAGCACCCACGCGTCGCCGTAGTCGAGACGGAAGCCGTCCTTCGTGTCGAGTGCTGCGTCGGAGACCTCGGCACGTTCCCTCGCGGCGTCGAGCATCGCCGAGCGCTCGGCCTCGGCGTCGTACCCGACGTTCCGTCGGACGTTCGTGTAGCCGCCGTACGGTTCGACGACCTCGCTCGCGGGCGCGTCGGCGAGCAGTTCGAGGAAGCGTGCGCCGACGTACGCGCCGTCGCGGGCGAGTCGGTAGTCGGGGAAGAACACCCCGCCGTTGCCCTCGCCGGCGATGGGGACGTGCTTGCCCTCGTCGACGAGTTCCCGGACCCGGGTGATGATGTTCGTCGACCCGATGGGCGTGAGTTCGAGCGTCGCACCGGCCGCGTCGGCCACGTCGACGAGGCGCTGGGAGACGTTGACCGCGGAGACGGTCGTGTCGCCCGCTTCGAGTTCGGCCTCGGCGAGTGCGGCCAGCGTGGCGTCGCCCTCGACGTACTCGCCGGTCTCGTCGTAGAAGATGGCGCGGTCGGCGTCGCCGTCGTGGGCGATGCCCACGTCGGCGTCCGTCGCGCGGACGAGGTCGCCGAGGTCGTCGAGGTTCTCCGGGACCGGTTCGGGGTCGCGGCCGGGGAAGTGGCCGTCGGGTTGTGCGTTGACGGTGACGACGCGACAGCCCAGTCGGCGGAAGAACTCGGGGGAGGTGAGCGAACCCGCGCCGTGGCCGGGGTCGAGCGCGACCGTCAGGTCGGCGTCGGCGATGCGCTCCCTGTCGACGGCGTCGAGCAACTGCTCGACGTAGGCGCCCGGGGCGTCCTCGACGCGCGTCGACGTCCCGACCGCGTTCCACTCGACCGGTTCGAACGTCTCGGCGAGGAAGATGTCCTCGACGCGTTCGAGGTCCGAGACGGCGAGTTCGACGCCGTCGGAGCCGACGAGTTTCACGCCGTTGTACTCCGGCGGGTTGTGGCTCGCGGTGATGACGACGGCCGGGACGCCCTCCGACTCTGCGTACACCTGCACCCCCGGCGTCGGGACGACCCCCAGTCGGTCGACGTCCACGCCCACACTCGCGAGGCCGGCGGCCGCAGCGTCCGCCAGCATCTCCCCAGTCGCCCGCGTGTCCCTGGCGATGGCGACGCGGTCGACCCCCCACGCGGTGCCGGCCGCCTTCGCGACGCGCAGGACGAACGTCGGCGTCAGCGCCTCGTTGGCGACGCCACGCGTCCCGCTGGAGCCGAATACTTTCATTCGGGTGAGTCTGGGTGTGGCGGCATCAAAGGGGTTCCGAACTGGCCACGAGCGGACCACATGGTTTTCCACCCCTGACGACCCATCGTCCAGCATGAGCGCCGAGAAGGACATCAGTCTCGACGAGAAGCGCGTCTACGAGGGCGACCAGCGCGAGACGACGGTGTACGTCGCCTCGGGCGTCGGCGTCGTCGCCGTGAACGTGGTCGACGAGCGCGTCGGCGGCTTCGAACTCGTCGCACGCTGTACGGCCCGCGACGTGGCGGCCGACGAGGGGGCGGTCGCCGTCGCGACGGACGAGGACGTGCTCGTCGGACCGGAGTCGTTCGATGGGACGGGCTTCGGGTCGGCGGTCGCGGTCGACCTCTCGGCGGACGGCCTCCTCGCGGCCGACGATGACGGTCGCGTCGCCCGATACGAGGACGGCGAGTGGCGAGCGCTGGGAACCTGTGCGGGCGCGGTTCGCGCCATCGACGGCGACCTGGTCGCCGCGGACGACGGCGTCTACCGGGCCACCGACGACGGCCTCACCCACGCCGGCCTCGACGACGTGCGGGACGTGGCGACCGCCGGCATCCCGCGGGCCGCGACCGCCGCCGGCCTCTACCACCTCGGCAACGGCTGGATGGACGACGCCGACGGGGACTTCACGCTCGTCGCCAGCGACGGCGACCGGGGGCACGCCGTCGGCGACGGCGACCTCTACCGACTGACCGACGACGGCTGGGAGGTCCACCCGAACCAGCCCGACGCCACGTTCGTCGGCGTGACCTACGGCGACACGACCTACGCGGTCGGTTCGGACGGCCGGTTCTTCGCCGAGGCGCCGGACGGCTGGCGTCACCAGTTGCTCGGGATGCCCGACGTGGTCGCGGTCGCGGGGCCGCGGTAACGATCGACCGTCCGGAACGGCCACGTTCGGTACTGGTCGAGTACGACTGCCGTGACACCGAGACCCGCCCACGGCCTGCCCCACCGACGCGACGTAACGAAACTGGAATAACCCCGGCGAGTGACCCAACGCACATGATACTCCCAGGCTCGGCCTCCCAGTCGCTGGCGGCCGAACTCGCGGCCGAACTCGGCGAGGACCTCGCGCCGGTCGAGTTCGAGCGCTTCCCCGACGGCGAGGTGATGGCCCGCATCGGGGACGTCTCGCCCGGGCGGGCCGTCGTCGTCGCGTCGACGACGACCAGCGACGCCCACCTCGAACTGCTCCAGTTGCAGGACGCCGCCCGCGAGGCCGGCGCACGCGAGGTCGTCACCGTCCTGCCGTACATGGGCTACGCCCGGCAGGACAGGGTGTTCACCCCCGGCGAACCCGTCTCCTCGCGGGCCGTCGCCCGCGCCATCTCGGCGAACGCCGACCGCGTCGTCACGGTCAACCCGCACGAGGCCGCAGTCTGCGAGTTCTTCGACCCGACCGCCACCGCCCTCGACGCCGCCGGGCGACTCGCAGAACCCCTCCCGGCGGACCTGACGGACCCGCTCTTTCTCGCCCCCGACGAGGGCGCCTGTGACCTCGCCGACACCGTCCGGGACGCCTACGGGGTCGGCGAGACGGACTACTTCGAGAAGACGCGCCACTCCGGCACCGAGGTCGAGATATCCCCGAGCGACGCGAGCGTCGGCGGCCGTGACGTCGTCGTCGTCGACGACATCGTCGCCACCGGGTCGACCATGAGCGAGGCCATCGCCGTCCTCAACGACCGCGACGCCTCGCGGGTCTTCGTCGCGACGGTGCATCCGTTGCTGGCACGCAACGCCAGGACGAAACTCGCCCGGGCGGGCGTCGAAGCGGTCTTCGGGACCGACACGCTCGAACGACCGGTCAGTTCCGTCTCCGTCGCCCCGGTCGTCGCCGCAGAGCTGTCGGAATAGGAACATGGTTTCTTTATACCTCGACTCGGTGTTGGTACGTGACCGCACACGCGGACGTGGGGACAGGCAATGCACGGGCTACTGCACAAATCACTCAAACAGTACGTAGGGGAACGGGTCGAACGAACGACGTGGGACGACGTCCTGGCGGGGGCTGGCATCGAGCCGAAGCTCTACCTGCCGGTGACGCGATATCCGGACGAGGAGTACACCGGGGTCGTGACAGTGCTGGCCGAGGAGACGGGCCGGACCGAGGCCGCCGTCGAACGGGACGTTGGCGGGCACCTCGCGCCCGACCTACTCGACACGTTCAAGGCCCACGTCAAGTCCGGGTGGGGTGCCCGTGAGGTGGTGTCCAACCTCCACGCCATCTACTCGCAGATAGAGGCCGAGAGCGACGACCCGTCGTACCCGACCATCTCGGCCGAACGCGTCGACGACGACGAGTGCGTCCTCGAGTACCAGTCCGACCTGGGGCTCTGTGACCTCCTGGAAGGGGTCGTCGAGGGCGTCGCCACCGAGTTCGAGACGGAGGCCCGGGTCACGGAACGGGCCTGTACGCACGACGGTGCCGACCACTGCGAGTTGACCGTCGAGTTCGTCTAGCGACGCACGAGTACGCCGCCGCCGAGGACCCCGAGTGCGAGTGCGAGCGCGAGTAGTGCCGTCGCTGCGCCGAACCCGGGGACCGGCACCGGCCCCGAACCTCCGGTTCGACCGGTGCCGTCGCTGCGGTCGACCTGCTGTTCCGACCCGGCGTCGGGGTCGACGGCTTCGACGGTCACGCTCCGGTTCCCGACCTGGATGGTGTGGACGCCGGGTTCCGCGACCGTCACGCGCCCGGTGTAGGTCAGTCTGCTCCGGGGTGGGAGACGGACGTTCTCGGTCAGCATGGTCTCGCCGTCGAGCGACATGACGACCTCGCCCGCCGCCGGCCACGCCGCCTCGTTGTCGACCGCCGTCTCGACGGTGAACGGTTCTCCGACCGCCACCTCGGCCGGCGCGTCGAGTCCGGTCACCCGTGGGTCGGCCGGTTCCTGCACCTGGACCGCCAGTTCCCGGTCGCCGACGGTCACCGTGTAGTTCCCGGGGTCGTCGAACCGGTGGGCGAACGAGAGCGTCGTCCGCTCGCTGGGGGTGAGGGTGCCCGAGGTCCAGTTCTCGACGGTCCCGTCGACCTTGAACGACGCGTCGTACTCGCCGTCGGTTCCGCCGATGTTCTCGACGGCGACGGTCACCTCCAGGCGTTCACCGACGGCGAGCTGTATCGGCCCGTCGTCGCTGCTGGCTTGCCACCGACCGATGCTCCCGTTCCGGTACTCGCCGGTGACGCCGACGCCGTCCGCGGGTATCTCGTAGTCGAACGCCGCCGGTATCGGCCCGAACAGGTCCGTGTGCGTCGAGCGCGACCACGTCGACGGGACGGACGAACTCGTGGTGTACTGCTCGGCGTAGGCGCTCGCGTTCGTCGAGGCGACCGACTCGACGGCCGAGAGGACGTCGGCGTTGTCGATGGTGGTCCCGTCGTCGTTGAACCGTCTGATGACCGTCTGGAGCGACGCCCCGCCGTCGGTGTCCGCACGGACCTCCCTGTCGATGGCACCGGCGACGAGCGCCCCCTTCAGGTAGTTCGCCTGGTTGCTCCAGGTCGTCGGGTCGGACATGACTGCCGTCGCCTGCGGGTCCGACAGTCCTCGGCCGAGTTTCTCCTGGAACGCCTCGAACCCGATGCGGCCCTGCTGGTAAGTGAACAGGGCGGCGTAGTAGTCCGCCGACCCCTCGACGAGCCAGCGACTCGAACTGTTCGCCGTGAACTCCTGGCGGGTGTGGACGTACTCGTGGACCCAGACGTTGTTCGCCGTGTCGAGTCGCGCGTTCGCGACGACCCAGGCGTCCGTGTCGCCGTACTGGAGACCGGCGGACGACCAGTCGAGGGTCGTCGGGGCCGCGACGAGCATGACTCGCTCGTCGCGCTCGCCGAGTCGCAGTTGCTCGCTCGCGTTCCCGACGGAGTCGAGTATCGCCGCCGGCGACTCGCGCAGGGTCGCAGCCTCCGGGACGACGAGTCGGATCTCCTGGTTCCTGACGGTCCGCGTGTACGTTTCCATCGGCCCGAGGTAGGCCATGTACCCGCCAGTCGTCCCCTCGCCCTCGACCTCGACGCGTTCGTCGAGGACGACGTCGCCGGTGCCGACCCACCGCCACGAGGTGCCGAGACGGGCGACCCGGGCGAGCGCCCAGTCGCCGGTGTCGACGAACGAGTAGGGTTCGACCGCGTCCGCCTGGGCGGCCGTCCCGGCCCGGCGACCGGTGTCTCGCGTCTCGTTCACCGCGTAGGTGAACGTCACCGACGCGGTGTCGCCGGTGCCGTTCCACTCGTACTGTTGCTCGCCCGTCCGCTCGAAGTTCGTCGTGTCGGTCACGTCGGCGTTCGACTGGATGGTGAGCGTGACGTCGGTCACCTCGTCCGGGACGTCGAACCTGACCTCGGCCTCGAGTTCCCCGGGCGTACCGGGCGTCAGGCGTAGCGAGAGCGTCCGCGTCAGCTCGGACGCCTCCGCGCCCTCCGCCCCGTCGGCCGGGAGCGACGCGACCGGGGACGGGTCGTCGGGTGCGGAATCACTGGCGGCCTGACCCGTGGCGACGTCGGCCGCCAGCGGCTCCGAGGCGGACTGTACGTGCGGGGCGTCGGACGCGACCGGGGACGCTCCCGCGTCCGCGACGGCCGGAGTCGCTGCCGGCCCGGCGACGAGCGACAGGAGGAGGAGCGTGACGAGTGCGAACCGTCGGTGCATCGACCCTATAGACGGTCGGCTACGAAATGTGCCTTGTGCTGGCTCAGTCGTCGGCGGTCGCCTCGGCGACCGGTTCGACGCCGATGGTCATCGTGACGCCCTCGACGTCCCACTCCTTGCGGAGTCCGTCCTCGACGGTCGCGAACTCGGTGGCACGGACCTCCTCGGCGATGAGGTCCTCGTGCCGGCGCACGAGGTCGGCGACCCGGTCGTCGGCGACGGTCAGGTCGAGGCGAATCTCGGCCTCGATGTCGAGGTCGAGGTCCTTGCGCATCTCCTGGACGCGACGGATGACCTCGCGGGCGTAGCCCTCGCTCTCGATGTCCTCGGTGAGCGTGGCGTCGACGTAGACGACGCCCCGTTCGTCGCCCGAGACGCTGAAGTGACTGCCGGTGACGCCCTCCGGCGTCTCGGTGACGAACTCGACCATCGCCTCGGTCAGGTCGGGTTCGCCGACGGCCTCGCGCAGGGCGTCGAGGTCCGGTTCGTCGAGGCGGGCCTCGTTGAGCGCGTTCATGACCTCGGGCGCCCGGTCACCGAAGGCGGGACCGAGTTCGCCCATGTCGGCGCGGGCGGCGTAGGCGAGTTCGCCCCAGCTCTCCTCCGGCGCGACGAGTTCGACCTCGCGGGCGTTCAGTCGGTCGGCGAGCAGGTCGCGGTGGCGTTCGACCGCCTCGTAGTCGCGCTCGTCCGTCGGCGCGACGACGATGCGCTGGACGGGCCAGCGGAGCTTCCGGTCGGCCTGCTGGCGGGCGTTCGACCCCGCCTCCTCGGCCGCCCGGAGCAGTTCGACGTCGCGTTCGAGTTCCTCGTCGACCCAGAACTCGTCGACCTCGGGCCAGTCGCGCATGTGCACCGTGTCGAAGCCGTCGTCCCCGGTCAGCGTGTTGTATATCTCGTCGCTGACGAACGGCGCGTAGGGGGCGAGCAGGGCGACGACGTCGGTCAGCACTGCGTAGAAGGTGGCGTAGGCCGCCTCCTTCGACGGGCTATCTTCCTCTTCCCACATGCGTTCGCGGACGACCTGGATGTAGAACCGGGAGACGTCCTCGACGACGAACGAGAGGAGGGCGTCGAGCGCCCGGTCCGGGCGCCGGTGTTCGAGCCACTGCTCGGTCATCTCGGCCGTGACGGTCTGGAGTCGGGCGAGTACCCACTCGTCGACGAGTTCGGTCTCCACGTCGGTCACGTCGACCGACCCGGGGGAGAACCCGTCCATTCGCATGTACGGGAGCGGGAACCGGAACACGTTCCAGAGGATGTTCAGGTCCCGGGTCATGTTCTCCATCTCGTCCCAGGAGAAGCGCATGTCCTCCTCCTGTGGGTTCCGCGAGAGCAGGAACAGTCGCATCGGGTCGACGCCGTACTCGTCGATGACCTCCTTCGGGTCGATGAGGATGTCCTTCGACTTCGACATCGTGCGGCCGTCGGGCATCAGGGCCCACCCGTGCATCAGCACCTCCCTGTAGGGAATCTCGCCGAGGGCGGCGGTTCCCATGCCGAGTTGCGACCAGAACCAGCCACGGGTCTGGTCGTGGGCCTCCATGATGAGGTCGGCGGGCCAGAGTTCCTCGAAGGCCGCCTCGTTCTCGGGGTAGTCGAGCGTCCCCCACGAGGCGACGGAGGAGTCCAGCCAGACGTCGAAGACGTCGGTGACGCGTTCGGCCGTCGCGCCACAGCCGGCACAGTCCATCGTCAGCGGGTCGACCGTCGGCTTGTGCAGGTCGACCGCGCCGGGGTCGACGTCCTGGTCGACGCGCTCTGCGAGTTCGTCGCGCGTGCCGACGACGTTGAGGTGGTCGCAGTCCTCGTCGTCGCAGAGCCAGATGGGGATGGGGATGCCCCAGTAGCGCTGGCGGGAGACGTTCCAGTCCGGGGAGTCCTCGACGAAGTCTCGGAACCGGTTGTCCCGTGCCTCCGGCGGGTTCCACTTGCTGTCCTCTATGTTCGCGAGGAGTTCGTCCTTGACGTCGGTGACCGTGATGAACCACTGGTCCGTGACGATGCGGACGATGTCCGTGTCACAGCGCCAGCACTGCCCCTCGCGGACGGTGTGGCCCTCCTCGCTGGCGAGCAGGAGGCCGTGGTCCGCCAGGTCGTCGATGACGTCGGCGTTGGCGTCGCGGACGAACGTGCCGGCGTACGTACCGCCCTCTGCCGTGTAGACGCCGTCGGGACCGACGGGGCAGAAGATGTCCAGTCCGAGTTCGGTACCGCGCTCGAAGTCCTCCTCACCGTGGCCGGGCGCGGAGTGGACCATCCCGGTCCGGTCGGCCTCGACGTAGTCGGCGGTGTAGACCTGCCCGGCACCCTCGCCGCTGGCGTGGTCGGGGACCTCCTCGGCCAGCGGGTGGTCGTACTGCCAGCCGACGAGGTCCTCGCCGGCCAGTTCCTCGACGACCTCGTAGTCGTCGTACCCGCCGGCATCGAGTACGTCGTCGACGCACTCCTTCGCGACGTAGAGGCGTTCCGTCTCGCCGTCCTTCGTGGCGTCGACGGCCTGGTAGGTCAGGTCGGCGTCGACCGCGACGAACGTGTTGGCGACGATGGTCCACGGGGTCGTCGTCCAGATGACGAGGTTGCCCTCGCGACCCTGCAGGGGGAACTTGACGTAGATGGAGGGTTTGGCGACGTCGTGGTACTCGACCTCGTTGTTGGCGATGGCGGTCTCACACCGCGGGCACTGGTTGATCGAGCGCATCCCGCGCTCGACGAGGTCGCGCTCGTGTGCGCGCTTGAACCCCCACCAGGCCGCCTCCATGTACTCGGGGGAGACGGTCTTGTAGGGGTCGTCCCAGTCCATCCAGACGCCGAAGGACTGGAAGTCGCTCTGGAGGCCCTCGAGTTGCTCGTCGGCGTACTCCTTGCAGGCCTCGATGAAGTTCTCGACGCCGTACTCCTCGATGTCCTTCTTGTTCTCGAAGCCGAGTTCGCCCTCGACGCGCGTCTCGATGGGCAACCCGTGCATGTCGTAGCCGGGGCGGTCGGTCACGTCGTAGCCCTGCATCCGGTAGAAGCGGATGAACGCGTCCTTCAGGGACTTGTTCCAGGTCGTTCCCATGTGCGCCGACCCGGAGGTGTACGGCGGGCCGTCGACGAAGAAGAACGGTTCGCCGTCGGCTCGGTGTTGCTTCGTTTGCTCGTAGGCGTCCACCTCGTCCCAGTGGTCGAAGATGCGATCCTCGACCCCGTCCGGGTCGTACTGGTCGGACACCTCCCCGAATCGTTCCATGCGGGAAGCGTGTCGCTCCGACATTAAAGGGGAATCGGTCCTGCAGACGCCGGTCAGGTCCCACCAGACCGCGTCACCACCACCGTCACCTCACTCGTCCTCGGTGAACTGGTACGACTCGTCGCCCTCGAAGACGGTCATCGTCCACCCGTCCGCCTGGTCCCGGAAGATGCTCTCCGGGTACTCGTGTGCCTGGTCGACCCCCTCGGTCGAGAAGATGCTTCCCTGGTCCCCGTTCGACATGCGACGACTGTTGGAACGGGTTGACATGATTCTGATGGCCGTTCCGGTCCGGGTTGCTTTCACTGTCATGCTTCTGCGGGGCCGAGGACGGGATCGGTCGCGACGCTCACCCGGTGACGATGCGTCGGACCCGCGGGACGAGTTCCTCGTAGCCGACGACGTAGACGGCGGCGTACAGGAACAGCAACCCGATTACGGCGTACCACGCGGTGAGGATCGTCACGCCGTCCGCGAGGAACGTGTGCCAGCTCTCGAGTTCGGCGACCGCGCCCAGCACCGTCAGCGCGGCCCCGACCAGCGAGTATCCAACGATCGGTAACAGTTCGGGCAGGAGTTCGAGCAGTGCCCACGACATAGTCGTCAAAAATCGCCTGTCGTTCATCTACTTTTCGGTGGGTGGCGACGTTAGGAAAAGGACTATATCGACGCTCCGACGAACAGAGTGGCATGCGACACGGCAACCTCGATTACGCCCGGTTGACGAAGCTCGGATTCCTGCTCGGACTCGGCCTCTTCGTGGCAGGGACCGGCGGCGAGTTCGTCGGGCACGCGCTGTACGGCGCGCTCCCGGCGTGGGAGGAGACGCTGCTGACCGACTCCGTCCTGCTCGGCATCCTCACCAGTTTCGTGTCGGTGTTCGGGTTCGGCATCGTCATGCCCCTAGTCGAGTGACGCCCGGGTTCCCCGACGCGGACGACCGCCTCGTCCTCGAACCGGACTGCGAGCGCTGCCCGGCGCTCGTCGACTGCCGGGAGCGCATCTCGTGGGGCAACGGGCCGACCGACGCCGACGTCGTCGTGGTCGGCGAGGCCCCGGCCGCCGGCGACCCCGTGGCCGACGAGTGGCGCGGCGGCAACTGGACCGGGATGGCGTACACCTCCCGGCACTCCGGGCGACGGGTCCGTGACCTGCTCGCCGCGACCGGTCACGAGGCGTTCTTCACGAACGCGGTGAAGTGCTTCCCCTGTGCGGCCGATGGGTCCGGCGACAACCGCGAACCCGCCGCCGAGGAACTGGCGACCTGCCGGACCCACCTCGACGCGGAACTCGACCGGATCGACCCCGCCGTCGTCGTGACGACGGGCAGGCACGCCACCGGGACGGTGTTCGCGTTCGACGACCGGCACCTCGACGGCTTCCTCGACTCGGTGCTCTCGCCGGTCGAATCCGACGCGCTCGGGTGCTGGGTCCTCCCGGTCCTGCACCCGTCCTACCGCGACGTCTGGGCCGGGAGACTCGGCTACGACGCAGACGAGTACGTCGCCGCCGTCGGTGCCGCCCTGGACCGACTCGTCGACTGACCACTTTTCACGGTGGCGACCGGACTCTCGGCCATGCCAGTCCCCGAGGAGGGCCAGACCGACACCTTCACGCGACGGTTCACGACCGAGGACGTGCGACGGTTCACGGCGGTCTCGGCCGACGCCGGCGAACACCACGAGGAACCCGACGAGGGCGGCCGCCTCCTCGTCCACGGGTTGCTCACGGCGACGCTCCCGACGAAGGTCGGCGGCGACTACGACGTGCTGGCCGAGACGATGGCCTTCGAGTTCCCCCGGCCCGTCTACACCGGCGAGGAGGTGACCTGCGAGGTCACCTTCCACACGGTCGAGGAGCGCGAACACGGCCACCGGGTGGACGCCCGGGGCGTCTGCCGGAACGAGGCGGGCGACGTCGTCCTGCGCGTCGAGTTCGGCGGCCGCATCCGCCGATAGGGTCAGTCCGCAGTCCCGAGGAACCGGTCGGCGGCACCGCGGAACAGGGCGTCGAACGCGTCCCCGGAGAGGTCCCGCGAGAGCAGGTGTTCGCGCTCTCGCTCGTAGTCGTAGGGCACGTTCGGGAAGTCGGAGCCGTACAGGATGGACCCGGCGAGGTCCTCGAACACGTCGTCGTCGACGTCGTCGGGGTCGAGTCCGAACAGGTCGGGCGCGGCCGAGGACATGGCGACCGACGTGTCGAGGAACACCTGGTCGTGGGCACGGGCCTCGGCGACGAACGCCTCGACGTCGGGCGCGCCCATGTGGGCCGCACAGACGCGGACGTCGGGGTAGGAGGCGACGAAGGTCCGGAACGAGTCGATACCGACGTGGGGCGAGTCCTCGAAGTTCGGCGCGGCCCCGGCGTGGAGGAGCACGGGGCGGTCGTACTCCGAGCAGAGTTCGAACGCGGGGTCGAGTCTCGGGTCGTCCGGGGACGCCTCCTGGACCGGACACTGGAGCTTCAACCCGCGAGCGCCGGCGTTGAGGGCGTCACGGACGACGGCCCGGACGTCGTCCTCGGGGTGGACGGTGGCGAAGGGGACGGCCAGTTCCGAGCGTCCGGCCTGCTCCAGCACCCACCGGTTCAGGTTCTCGGCCAGTCCGGCCTCGTGTGCGTACGGGAGCGCGACGTACCGGTCGACGCCCTGTGCCCGGAGCGCCGATTCGAGAGCGGTGGGCTCGACCGGGTGGTCGCAGGCCCAGCCAAGGTCCCGTTCGAGCGCCTCCCTGATGGCAGCCATCAGTCGCTGGGGCATGAGGTGGACGTGGGCGTCGGTGGCGGGGGCGAACGTCATACTGGACAGTGCCCGGCGACGCACGTCAACGTTGTCCCGGGAAACCTTCTTGGAGCGCCCCCGAGTCATTCCGCACATGGACGACTGCATCTTCTGCCAGATCGTCGACGGCGACATCCCGAGCAGGACCGTCTACGAGGACGAGGACGTGTTCGCGTTCCTCGACGTGAACCCCCTCGCACCGGGACACACGCTGGTCATCCCGAAGGGGCACTACGAGACGCTGGGCGACGTGCCCGGGGACCTCGGTGCGGACGTGCTGACGGCCGTCCACCGACTCGTGCCCGTCGTCGAGGACGCCGTCGACGCCGACGGGTCGACCGTCGCGTTCAACAACGGCGAGGCCGCCGGACAGGAGGTCCCGCACGTCCACTGTCACATCGTCCCGCGGTTCGAGGGCGACGGCCACGGCCCCATCCACGCGCTGTTCGGCGGGCCGGGCGAGATGGACGACGACGAACTCGACGCCATCGCGGACCGGATCAGCGACGCTGCGAACTGACCGGACACTCCGGATATTTTTTAACGAATCACGTCCGAGGAATTAGTCAGCATGTTAGAACAGGACCGGTCCGCGGCCATCGTCGGCGTCACCGGCGGTGCCGGTGCGACCAGACTGACGGTCGAACTCGGGGCGACGCTCGCCCGCGACGGACGGAGCGTCGCCGTCTTCGACGCCTCGTTCGCCACGCAGGGGTTGAGCCAGTACGTCCACGGGCGCATCGACACGGACGCCACTCGGCTCCTGACCGACGAGAGCATCGACGTCCACTCCGCACTGCTCGACCTGCGCGTCGACGCAGCGGGGAGCGTCGCGCTCTGTCCTGCCTACGCGCCGTTCCAGCGAATCGCCAGCGCGAAGTCCGGCGCCGCGGCAGAACGGTTCGGGCAGGTGATACGCGAGGCGGCACAGACGTACGACCACGTGCTCGTGGACACGCCGCCCGTCGCGGACAATCCGTCCATCGCGGCGGTCAACGCGGTCGACCACGTCGCCTGCATCGTCCCGTCGTCGAAACGTGGCATCGACACGCTCTCGCGCACGCTCGACCGCCTCGCCGACATCGGCGTCGACCCGCACCGCATCGTCGCCAACTACGCGGACGGAGAGACGCCGGTCGAGTCGGCCGACGTCGCAGTCCCGGAGAGCGAGGTGACCGGAGTCGCCGGTGCGCCGGTCTGCGTCGACGGCGCGGTCGGTCCGTTCGCCCGGTCCATCGCCACGATGGCCGAAGCCGTGTTCAACACGCAACTCGACGTGGAGTTCCCCAGGGGTGGACTGCGGAGTCGGCTCGCGTCACGGTTCTGAGAGTCGAAACAATTTTCAACCAATCTACATATATACGGAACGATGGCAGTCCAATCGCCACCCAGGTCCCCCGTCACCACCCGTCGCGTGCTCTCTCGCGCGACTGATGCGTTGGCGTCGGACCCGCGGATTCTCCTCGTGGGTATCGCAGTCGTCCTCCTCGGATTCGTCCCCGTCGCGGCCAGTCTGGCGACGCCCGTCGTCGGTGGGTTCGCGCTCGTGTTGACCCACCGCGCCTTCGCCGGCCACGAGGCGACGGACCGAAGCTACCGCAGCAGGGTCGTCTCGGGCGTCGGTGCGACCGTCCTCGTCGTCGTCGCCGTCGTCACCCTCGTCGCACTCGTCGCCACCACCTCACTGCTGGCCGTGGCCGTCGGGGCCGTGACGGTCGTGAAGCCGACCGTCGGCGGCTTCCTCGCGGCCGGCGTCGTCCTGCTGCTGCTCGCCCCCATCCTGTACGTCGCGTTGCGCCTCCAGCTGGCACTCCCCGCGGTGTTCATCGACGGCGAACGGGCCGTGGACGCGATCGCGGGGAGCTGGGACCGTACCGAGGGCAACGTCGCGACCGTGTTCGGCGTCGAACTCGTCGTCGCCGTCCTCTCCGGGGTGGCGACGCTCGCACTCGTGGCGGCGTTCGGAAGCGCGTTCCCCGGTACGTCGGAGACCGCGAACACGTTCGTGAACGTCTTCGGTGACGACCGACTCGTCACCCGGTCGACGATGGTCGTCCGGTACACGGTCGTCGGGTCCTCGACGGTCTCGACGACCATCCCGAACCCCGACTTCCTGCTCGGCTACTCGCTCGTCCTCGGCCTGTTCAACGCGCTGGGGTTCAGCGCACGGGCCGTGATGTACGAGGCGTTCGAACGGGTCCCGGCACACTGAGACGGACCGACCACGTCGGGGTCGCCTGCCGGCGCTCCCAACCGTCTTCTCGGGCCGTCCCGTAGGTCGACCATGGCATCGGTTTCGCAAGAGGTCGAGGGTCGACTCGCGAGCGAACCGCTCGTCGCGTATCTCGCCACCGCCAGCGACGACCGCCCGCACGTCGCCCCCGTCTGGTTCAACTACGATGACGGCGTCGTCGAGGTGGTCACGACAGGTCGGAAACTCGCCGACGTCCGGGCCAACCCCCGCGTCTCGCTCGCGGTCGGCAAGGACACCGGCGGCGACCCCGAGTGGGCCGTCACGCTCCGTGGGACGGCGACCGTCGTCGACGACCCCGCCGAGACGGCCGCGGCGAACGCGCGCATCAACCGGAAGTACGGTGCGCCCGAGGACGCCTGGTCGGAGAACGTACTGGTCCGCATCGAGGTCGGGTCCGCGACCCTGCAGACGTACTGACTACCAGAAGTCGTCGGCATCGCCCATCGCCTCTGCCAGCGCGTCGCGCTGGTCGACGCCGGCTGTCCCCGACCGGGAGAGGCGACTCGTGACCACGTCGGCGGCCCCCTCGATGGGGTCGTGGCTCTCGACGAACGCCGCGAGCGCGAACTCGCGTTCGCTCGCGCCGGTGAGCGCGCGGGCCTCGGCCCGGGAGCAGTCGGCGTCCAGCCAGTCCCGGACGATGGTCCGTCCCGCCGGCGACAGCGGCGAGACGCCGTCGAGGCCGACCAGGTGGAGCACCTTCGCGGCCGTCGTCGGCGCGATGCCGGCCTCGTGGCCGGCGACGTCGACCGCACACCCGCCGGCGTAGGCGTCGACGACCTCGGCAGCGGCCGTCGGCTCACAGGGCAGGTCGTCGGCGTAGTCGGCGAGTCGGTCGACAAGGTCGCCGTCGGTCTCGTCGGCGACTGCCACGCCGCGGTCGCGCTGCTCCGTCGTCACGCACACCCCGTCGGCGATGTCCGCCAGCCCCATATATACTGATTCGTGCGCTCCGAAATAAAAGGCCGCGGTCGTGGCTCGCCACGACGACCCGTTCCGGCGCTAACCTACCGGTTACCGGCAGGTTCGAGCAGCCCGAAGTGCCGGTTTACTCCGCCACCAGTTCCTGTTTAAATAACCCGTCGGGACCAACGTTCGAGTATGAGCGACGCACGACAGCGCTGTCCCGAGTGCAGCGGCACCCTCCAGCGAGAACGCGACGAGACCGTCTGTGCGGACTGCGGCCTCGTCGTCGGCGCGGACCGCATCGACCGCGGCCCCGAGTGGCGCGTCACGTCCGACGGCGAGACGAGCGGGAAACGGACCGGCGCGCCGCTGACGCGCTCCCGGCACGACCGTGGCCTCTCGACCGAGATCGGGTACGGACGCGGAGAGACGACCCGACTCAGCGGTCGGAAGCGGCGGTCCGTCGCCCGGATGCGCCGCCAGCACAGTCGCGCCCAGCTTGGGTCGAAGCGCGACCGGAACAGGGTGTACGCCTTCACGGAGATCCGTCGAGTCGTCGGCGCGCTCTCACTCCCTCGGCACGTCCGCGAGCAGGCGTGTACGCTGTTCGAGTCCGCCCAGAACGAGGACCTCCTCCGCGGTCGGTCCCTGGAGGGGTTCGCCGCCGCCGCGGTGTACGCTGTCTGTCGCGTGCAGGCCATCTCGCGGACCCTCGACGAGGTCACGGCCCACGCCCGCGCCGACGAGGGCGAGCTCAAGGTCGCCTACGACGCACTCAACCGCGACCTCGGACTCCCGACCGGACCCATCGACCCCCGGGAGTACCTCGCCCGGTTCGCCACGGAACTGGACCTCCCGCAGGCCGTCGAGTCCCGGGCCCGCGACCTGGCGCGCGAAGCAGTCGAGGACGGGACCGCGACCGGCCGAAACCCGGGCGGCTTCGCGGCGGCCTGCCTCTACGCTGTCGCCCGGGACCGGAACCTGGATCTGACCCAGGCCGAGGCCGCAGCGGCGGCCGACGTCTCGGCCGTCACCGTCCGCGCCGGGTTCTACGCGCTCCGCGACGGGGCGGAGTGATGGCCGACGCGAGCGCCCGGAACGACTCCGCCGCGGCCGAGTCGGGGGCCGTCGCCGTCACCGGCCGACCCGCCGCCGTCGCCCGGGCGAGCGCGTCCGACTCCGGTACCGTCGTCACGGGCGCGCCGAGTGCCCGTTCGACCGCCGCTGTCGGCGGGTTGGTACCCGTCCGGTTCAGCACGACGCGGGCCAGTCCGGCGTCGAGTTCCCGTGCGAGCGCCCGCGTCCTGAGCGCGTCGGGGAGCGCGAACGCGTCCGGCAGGGCGACCAGCACCGTCCGGTCGGCCGCGAGCAGGGGCATCCCCGCGTCGGCGGCCAGGCCGGCCGGGCAATCGACGACCACGTCGCCGTAGGCGCGTTCGACCGCCCGAATCGTGTCGACCAGTCGACGCACGTCGGCGGCGCGCGCGCCGGCGAGCGTCCGCCCACACGGGAGGAGTTCGACCGGTCCCGCCTCGCGGACCGCCTCGACGGGGTCGGCCCGGCCGGCGAGCACGTCGTGGAGGTCCGGACCCCTCCCGGTCGGCAGGTCCGCCATCCCGAGGTCCCCGTCGACGACGACTGCTCCCGTCACCGCCCCGAGGTTGTACGCGACGGTCGACTTCCCGACGCCGCCCTTTCCACCGGTGACCGCGACCCTCATCGCTCCTCCAGGTCCGCGGCCAGTGCCGTCGCGCGCGCCGCGACCGCCGCCACGCCTGCCCGGTCCCGGTCCGTCACCGCGTCTCGCTCCGCGAGTCGGTCGAGCCACGCGGTGACGGCCCGCGGTGGCCGACCGACCGTCGTCTCGGCTGTCCCGTTCCGCACGTCGGACGCCGTCCCCGGTCGACCCTCCTCCGACGACGGCGCGCCGGTCGGTACCGCGTCGGCCGGCGGCGTCGGGTCACCGAGCGCCCGGACCAGTCCGTCGGGCGTCCGTTCCCGTGACTCGTCCGTTGCTGGCTCCGCCGAAGCGACGGCGAGCACCGACTCGCCGGGGTCGGCTGGCGTCGCGAAGCCGATTCCGCGGCGACCCGCCGCCGGCACCGTCAGCGTGACGCCGTCGTCCGTCCACCCAGCGGCCGGCACGCCCTGCCGTCGGGGCGGCCACACCGGTCGCAGGTCGGTCCGGAGACGGACGCGTCTCGCCGTCGTCCCCTCGTTCGCCACCGTCGCGGCGACGAACGTCACGCACTCGCGTCGTTGCGTCTGCACGTCGAGTTCGACCATGCCCCCTCTGGGCGCCCGTTCCGGTTTAAACCGTGACGACGGCCGTCGCCAGCGTCCTGGCGGCCTCGGCAGGGGAGTCGAACCGATCGCAGGCCAGCACGACCGGGGCACGCAGGTCGGCGACGCGGACGACCGCGAGCGCCGCCGTCACCGGGTCCCCCTCGTACGTCCCCGGCGCATCGCCCGGGACAGCCGACCCGGGGACCGCCGCGAGCGCCCGGGCGAACTCGTCGTGGACGCGGCCAGCCAGCTCGGCCCGCGCCCGGCGGCGCTCGTTGGCCAGTTCGTCGGCCAGCCCCAGCCGACGGTCGCCCGTAACTCTTCCATCAGGTCGTCAGCCGGGGCGTCGAGCGCCCGGCGCTCATTCACCGCACCCCGAAGCTCCGCGACGCGCTCGCGGAGTTCGTCCTCCCGCGCACCCGCCTCGGCGACGCGACGCCGCGCCGTCCGCCGGTCGACGCCTCCCGACCCGACCTCGACGGCTGCCAGCCGGCGCTCCAGTCGCTCGACGTCGGCCGCGTTCGGCGCCTCGTACCCCCGGTCGCGTGCGACCGCCGCCAGCGCCCGTCGCGTCCGAACCGACGCCGTCGGCGTCACGAGACCGACGTACTCGTGGACCGGTCCCGGGTCCGGGCACTCGACGCGAAGGGCCGGCGACCCCGTGCAGTCCGCGTCGTCTGCACCCCGTACCGCCCGGACGACTGTCTCGGGAGCCAGTCTGTCCCCCCGGAGGTCGACCGCCCGACGGTCGCTCGTCCAGCCGTCGACGACAACCCTCACAGCTCCCGCTCGCGCATCGCGTCCGGGGCCGGATAGTCGGTCCCCGCCGCGAAGCGCTCGTAGGGGGTGTACGGCGACGCGCGGTCCTCGTACGCCTCGGCGGCCACCCGGACGCGCTCGAACGCCGGTTCGAACTCGTTCAGCGGTTCGGTCCGTTCGACCTGCACGTCGTCCCCGTGTTTCGCCCGCAGCCGTAGCGCACAGAACGCGCCGAACTCCGTCCGCGAGAACAGTGCTGCCCGCCCGAAATGTCGGACCACCGTGTCGTCGTGCTCCCGACAGACGTTCCGCAGTGTCTGCCGTGCTACCGTGGAGTAGGTGATGACGAGGAACACGTTATTTCCTGTGTTTCGGCGTGTAAAAAACGTCACGATGACGGACCGCTTCGGGAACGCCTACTCCGGGACGCGCTCGACCGTCATCGACCGCGGTGCATCGTCCCACAGGTCCCGCGCCCGGTCGCGCGCCTCGTTCGGCCCTGCCGCGACGACGACGACGCCAGTCTCGGCGTCGGCACCGACCCGGTACACCGCCAGTTCCGGTCGCTCGAACTCGCTCACGTACGTCCGCAGGATGGTCTGGACGCGTCGTTCGAGTCCCGCGAGGTCGCACTCGCCGTCCTCGAACCTCGCCAGTGCCTCCTCCACGTTCCGCATCGCCGATATTCGGTCCATTCAGGTCGTCCTGAGGTGGTCGGTCCGGGGCTCGTACACCTCGCCTTTCTGTTTGAGCTTCTCGATCTCGTGTTCGGCCTTCGAGGGGTCCATGCCGATCTCGTCGGCGCGGTCGAGCACCACGTCGACCGGCGCACCCTCGTCGTAGTCGTCCTCGATGTCCCCGATGAGCTGTTTGAGGTTCTTGATGCGGTCGCGCTGCGTCTTCGACGTCCCCGTCTCGATGACGTCCGCGTCGAACTCGCCCGTCTCCGGGTCGACGCCGATGTCCTGCAGGCACTCCCTGACGATGGTGATGACGCGCTCGGCGTCGGCCTCCTCGACCGTGTCCGAGAGCCGAACCCGCGCCGACGCCTCCGCCAGTCGCACCAGCGCCTCCAGCTGTCGGGCCGTGACCGGTACCGGTGCGTCTTCGTCCTGTCCCTTCGACCGCAGGTCGACGTAGAAGTCCTGCATCGCCTGTCTGGCCGCCTCGGTCATCCGCGGGTAACAGTTCTGCTTGGCGTAGGCTATGTACTTGCGCATCAGCTCCGGGTCGATGACCGGGTCGACCGACTCCGTGATGGACTCGACCTCCTCGTCCTCGACGTCGTGGTTCGTCATGTACTCGCGCTGGGTGTTCAGCTCCCCGGCGTAGTTCGTCGTCAGGATGTGTTCCGCGAGGTCGCTGTCGTGCTCCTCGTCGGGGCTGTCCGTCACCGTGAAGATGAGGTCGAACCGCGAGATGAGCGCCGGTTCCAGCTCTATCTGCTCGCCGATGGGTTCGTACTGGTCGAACCGGCCGTACTTCGGGTTCGCCGCCCCGAGCAACGAACACCGCGACTTCAACGTCGCGTTGATGCCCGCCTTCGAGACCGAGATCTCCTGTTGCTCCAGCGCCTGGTGCATGGCAGACCGGTCCTCGGAATTGTGGACGACCATCCCGTTGGCGACGAAGTTGTGCGTTCCCTCGACTGTGAGGTCGTACACCCTTCGATCGCGTCGGGATTCGATCTCGGCCACCGTCTCTCGAACGTCTGTGCGAATCGACTCGAGTCTCGCCAGCACCGCCTCCCGTACAGCCTCGAACTCGTCCGTCTCGACGACGCCGTCGAACCAGCGAGACACCGTCGAACCAGCGACGCCGAGGTCGGACGCGAGCGTCTGGAACGAGAGACCGTGGCGGTCCATCTCGGACCGGAGCGATCGCCAGGTCGTGGCGTCGCGGGGGTTCGAGGACAGAAGTTCCTCGGCCCGGTCGATGGCCTCGTCAGAACCGCATCCGAGTATCTCTGCGAGGTCCTCCCGCAGTAGTTCGATACGGTCGTCTTCGACTTCCCCAGGACTCACCTGCTCGACGGACTGGACGCGACGCCATTTGACGTCCCCGTTGACGAGGTTCTTCAACGTAGTAAGGTCGGTGTCCGCGACGGACCGGAGTATCTCAGCGAGACGGTCGCGGACCGTCTCTCTCAGCGACTCACACGTCCCCCAGTTCCTGGATATCTGCTGCTGTGAATACGGCGTCCCGGCCGCGATCTCCGACTGTGAGACGTGATACGTTCGTTTGAGTTCGTCGAGAGCTGTCCATCCCCCGGCACCCAGCTGCTGGAGGTCTTCGTTCGCGGCGACCCGACGCGTTTCGAACGTTCGAAGAATCGTCCGAGCGAGGCGAATCGAGACGTTCGCGTCCTCGTTCTCGAAGTTGCAGTAGGTCGCATCGTCGATTCCACACTCGGACTGGTACAATCGCAACTCCTCACGGGCCTCCTTCAGGACGGTTCCAGCGGCCGGGATGACGTCGAGTATCGTCCGGTCGCCCGTCACTCGTTCCAGGGCAGCGTCCAGTGCCTCCTGCTTCCGTGACAGCGTGAATCCGATTCGGTCGGCGAACCGAGTAAGGGACGTCGCGTCCGTGATGTTCAGCACGTGCAGGTCCCGTTTCCCGTCTCGCTCCCGGGTTTCGAGCTGACTCGTTATCCCGAACTCCAGGAGGAGCTGCTTCGTCCCCAGCAGAAGCTCGTAACTGGCCGAGTGAATCCGGACGTGACGCTTTCCGACAGAGGCTTCGCTATCGGCGAGGGACCGGACGAATGCAGCCTTCGTCTCACGTGACGACTCGGTGACCGATTCGGGCAGACGCTTTCCGTCGTACGTTTCGAGGTTCATCCCAGCGTCCAAGACGGCGTCGGCATGCGCCTTCCCTGGCAGCCGGACGGTTTCGACCCCATCCTCGCGCTGTTCACTCGGTGCACGGATCGGAGTCGCGTCGAACGCTTCTTCGCAGACCAGCTCGAAGTCGCGCAAGAGTTCTTCTTCGGAGTTGGTGAACCTGATCCCGTACGCGCCCGCATCGCGTTCGTAGTAGAGGTTCCCGTCGCCCGCGAGATACCCGAGAACGGCCCCGAGCGACGGAGAGACGGTGTTCTCCTGCATCGGTTCGGTCGAACCTGCGACTGCGATTCCTCCGTCCCCGAGTTGGGACGGGACGTGCCTCGGGACGAACGTCCAGTCCCCCGCTTCGAGGGCTGCGGCTGGTCGTTCGACGCGTTCCCCGTCTTCGGCGACGAAGAACGGGTGGTCGTCCGTCGTCGTCAGGCGTTCGCCGGTCTCGAGGGTCACCGCTGTCAGTTCCTCGGGTGCATCGTATTCGTGGATAGCCGTCACCGGACGTCGCACCAGTCGACCGTCGTCTGTCATGGTCCACGCGTCGTACTCGACGTCCCGGAACGTCCGACCGTTCTCCAGTTCCTCGATCCGGCCATCGGTCGATGCTTCGCGTGCAAGGTCCCGAATCCTCGCGATGCGTCCGTTCCCCAGGTGAACGAGCGAATCGCCAGTCACGCACCGCATCTTGTCGAGTTCGTCGACTGCCGCGATGCCCTGGTCGGCGAGTACGAGCGCGCCCGCCTCGAGCGTCCACTGCTGGCCGTCGCCGAAGTCGTCACGGACCGCTGCTGCGGTGTTGTGCGTGACGATGCCGTTCCCGACGAAGTTGTGCGTCTCCGGGACGGTGAGGTCGAACACCTCCTTCTCGCCGACGTCCACGACATCGGTGACGCGGTCCCATCGAAGGTCGGCGTCGACGACCTCGCGGACCGCGCGTTCGGCGTCGCCCACGTCGATGTCCTCGAGCATCGACCGGGCGCGCTCGCGACTCGGGTTGTCGCCTCTCCGAACGTTCTCGTGGTAGTTGCCGGCCACGCTTCCGCCATCGGTCTCCACGAGGACGTCACCGACCGGCATCTTCTCGCCGCGTCGGGTCGCGTCGTCAGTTATCTCGTCGAGCGCCGCTCGCTTCTCGGGGATCGCGAACCCGATCGCGTCCGCGTAGCGTTCGATGTCCGCACCGTAGAGTTCGACGAAGTGCTGGACGTGCTTGGACGTAATCGTCTTCCCGTCTGCGAGCTCGTACGTACCGCGACGGTCGCGTTCCCGTCGTCGTGCGCGAATCCCGTACGTCTCGAGCATCAACTGGAGCTGTTCGGCGAGCCCCTCGCTGATGGTCGACACGATGACGCTGGAGCCACCGTCATCGCGCGCCGAGACCGCGCCGTCGGCGTCCATGAACCCACGGAGGAACGCGTCAGCGTGCGCCGCGGTCGTCAGTTCAGGTGCGAGTTCGAGGTCGACCTTCGGGGTCTCCATGCCCGCGTTCGCGAACAGCCGTGCGACCGTCGCGCTGTTCACGCGGATGCAGGGCACGCGCTCGTCCTGATACTCGATCTCGGGGCGCTTGTCGAACTTCGCTGCAAAGATGTCCGCGGCGCGCTCCAGTAGGGCTTCGTCGCTGTTCGAGATGCGGACCGTCCCGCGGTTCCCGTCGCGACGATCCAGCGAGATGTCGCCGTCGCCGAAGACGAACCCGAGGAGGTACATGAGGTCTGCGTCGAACGTCTCAGGGACCTCGATGCTGTCGCCGTGGCGGATCATCAGTCGCTCGAACGCGAGGTCCTCGCGCTTCATCCCGACCGCGTCCAGCATCGTATCGAGTTTCTCGAGCGGGACGTGCCGGTTCCGCACCGAGTCGTACACGAAGTCCTCGCTGAGCCCGAGCGCTGCCGCAGCAGCGCGAAGGTGCCCGAACTCGCCGGCGAGCGCGGACCGGAGTCGCTCGACGGACTCGTCCGCGAGCTTCACCTTCTCGGACGCCAATTCGAGGAACTCGCGGACAGGCACCTCCTCGCGGTCGATGTCGTCGTACCGCGGCACTGCGACGTACTCGCCAGGCTCGACCTCCGACACCTGGACCCACTCCAGACCGTCGTTCCCGCACGTCAGCACCGGCGTGTTCACCGACGCCTCCAGCGACTTCCCGTGCGCCGTCTCGACGCGGTGACACGGCTTCTCCGGCATCCGCCAGACGTGCGACGACTCGCCCTCGACCACGTCAGTCGTCGTATAATCGAACGTCTGTAGCGGGACGGATCTCTCGGCGCGCGTATCAGCATCGACTGGCTCTGGATGCTCCTCGAGCGCGATATCGCGGATCGGAACGAGCCCGTCCCCCGTCTGGATCCGAGTGTCACCTGTGACGCAGAGACCAGCAGAGCTAGAGCCCTTGCCGGACGTATAGACGGACCGTGGCGCGACGTTCTTGATATACGATAGCATCTGGGAGTTGTGCGAGACCACGCCGTTGGACACGTACGTGTGTGTCTCCGCGACTTCGAGGTCGTATACCCACTCGTCGTCGGGTTCGTACGGTTCGATGGACGCGATGTTGTCCCACGTGACTTCCTCGGTGAGGGACGGGGTCGTCTGCGCATCGACCGCCACACCACCGTCCGCAGCGACGTCGTTCGCTACTGCGACCGTCACTCCCTCCTCGAGATCTTCGGCTCGAACGGCGTCGAATCCGGCGTCGCGCTGCACGAACAGCGGATGCGACGGCGTCACCTCGATTTCCTTCCCCGTACCGGTTCGAATCCGATACATCGTCTCGGGCGCCTCGCGCTTCCAGACCTTCGTTGCACGCTCTGTCCCTATGGTCCCATCCGGTTGCATCGACGGGAGTTCGATATCGACACCGTCCCACCACCCGTCGTCGACCTCCGTCGGGTCATCCAGGTTCGACTCGACGAGGTCGCGAATCTCGACCTCCGAACCATCGGCCAGTGTGACCCTCGTATCGCCCCGAACGCACTTACCGGTACCCGGGTCCCCTATCAGGAGCATGTGCAGGTCGCCACGGATCCGCGACCCGTCTGGGAGGTGCTTCGTGACGCCCGAGAAGAGCTGGAGTATCATCGCGAGTTTCTCCTGGTCGTAGCCGAAGATGGAGGGCGCGATGGAGCCGACCATCTGCTCGTAGATGTCCGGTTCGTCCGAGAGCGAGACGATCTTCGCCTTGTCCTCCTCGGTTATCTCCATGTCCTCGAACTGCTCCTCGTCGATGCGGACGGAGACGCCCTCCAGGTAGTGGTCGAACAGCGGGCTCTTCTCCTGCTGGTTGCCCTGTTGTTCGAGTCTGAGGATGCCGGTCGCGGCGACGTGGTCGCCGGGGGTGACGTCGCCGGTGATGTCGTCCTCGATGTGGACGTCGATCGCCTGCGGGGTCTCACCGCCGCGCAGTCCCTCGGGAGACTCCTGGACGCGAATCTTCTGGGCGTCGACGAACTCCGACTGGTCGTGGTTGAGTACGAAGGGGCCCTGGCGTTCACAGCCCTGGCACTCGTGGGGTTCCTGGAAGGTGCCTGTGGACTGCGGGATGCGGGTGAGGGTACCACAGCGCTGGCACTCGAAGGCGGCGACCTCCATCTTCGACTTGACGTCGGTCGCCTTGCGGACGATTCCCCGGACCGTGACCAGCGTGTTGACGTGCCGGGAGCGTATCTCACGGATCTCCGTCGGGTCCGGCAACGGTTCGATGCGGACGTGTGCCTGGCCGAGGCTCACGTCGACGGGGAGGTCGTAGAGGCGGAGCGCCTCCTCGGCGTACTCCTGTAGCTGTTCTGGCTGGCTCCGGTAGTCGTCGGCGAGGTCGGCGTCGAAGGTGTAGAGGTCGTTCCAGTCGACGTAGAGCGACCGGCGTTCGTTGGGGTACTGCTGTGCGAGCGTCCCGATCTCGTCTCGGTAGTACGTTCTGTAGAACTCGAGGAAGTCGTCGACGAGTTCGGCGTTGTCCCCAGTGGCCATCTTCACGGAATTAGACCATCATCGACTAAGTAGCTTGGCAAAGCGAACCGAAAGTGTTCGGCCCGACGTTAGCAGGGGACGACGTGTACTCGGCGGCCACTCACGAGAGGGTCGTCTAGGCTGTCGCAGCATGGCTCTGTGGCGCAGGCGAACGGGTCAGGCCGGTGGCCAGTTTTGGTGAATCTCGTATTCGGATGCAAGTTTTGTATCTCGACGGTCACGGTCGGGTTCGCTTACCCGGAGAGAGAACGCGCTTCCGACCGTCGACGCATCGACGGCATATACTGTCTCGAGGTCGTCGCAGTAGATGACGTAACAGTCCGTCTCCGTCTCGTCCGGTCGGACCTGAATTCTGCCATCGTTCAGGAAGCCAGTTTCGATGCGAACCCGGTATGGTCTCCCAGCGACTGCCGTGATAACGTTTCGCTCGCTCTCAGCGCGTACCGCTCTCCAGACGGGGGCGCCGACGGATTCGAGTGCATCGACTCCAGCTATCGTCGTCGGGTCTGTCGTCTTCCGTCGTCGTTCGTCGGTCGTTACGTCGAGTGGCCAACGTTCGTCGAATTCGAAGTCCTCAGCCCAGTTGATACCGTTGTGCTGTACTTTTGGCTCCGCTACTCGAAACGAGATACTCTTGTCGAACTCCTGCTCACCAACGAGATACATCTTCTCTGTTTCGTAGGCATAGACGACGAACACGTCGACGTCGCCATCGTACTGCTTTCGCACGGTTCCCTGTGAGTTCGTATGCGAGGACTGCCCGTTGAAGTGGATTCGGCCATCCCTCATCCAGCCCGTCTTGATCTGGACCCGGAAGAGTCCTCCGTCGGGACAGTCTGCGAGGAGGTCGTAGCGCTCGTTATCGCCGAATGGGCGAGAGACCGAGATTCCGCGTCGGCGCATCTCCGTGAGTACGATCGCTTCTGTCAAATCGCCCTTCCGATGCGTTTTCATTGCATGTCATTCGTCTTAATTTTATATAAGATGTGGTTTCTGAAATACGGAACGTGGTTATCATTCGCCAGCAGGCGTTCCGAGAGGAGTGAACGGCCCGGACTCACGCGTTGCAGAGCAGAGAGATACCTAGAAATGAACGGCAGTCGCACGCGTCGGCAGCAATCTCTCCCCCATCTTCATTCTTCAGCGATAGAAGGCTGGGATAGATACGTCGTGAGGAGCTGTTAGGAATCCTAGAGATTCGTCCCAGATGTTTTAGAATCGAAGTTAAATGGGCCGGCCCGGATTTGAACCAGGGGTACAGCGTCCCAAACGCTGAAGGTTACCAAGCTACCCCACCGGCCCTCGGATTAAAATCTGGGCCATCCGATGTAAAGCGTTTCGTTCCGTCGTCCCGTCGACCGCTCGGTCTATCACCGTTCCGTTAGTTTCACCGTCCACGGTCGCCCTCGCCGTCCTGCTCGGACTGTCGGGAACCGGGGTCGTTGCTCGTGCTCCCGTCGCACGCCCTCGACGTGGCGGTCTGAGCCGGGTCAGATGCCCCAGAAGGCGGCGATGCCGACGGTCGTGACGACGGCGAACAGGAGTTGCAGGGGCGTGCCGACCAGCGTGTAGTCCGAGAACTTGTAGCCGCCCGGCCCGTAGACGAAGAGGTTGGTCTGGTAGCCGACGGGGGTCATGAACGCAGTCGAGGCGGCGAACGTGACCGCCAGGACGAACGCGTAGGGAGACGCCCCTAGCTGGGCGGCCGTGTCGAACGCGACGGGAATCATGAGTACGACGCTGGCGTTGTTGGAGACGACGTTCGTGAGCGCGGCCGTCAGCACGTAGAACAGGCCGAGGACGGCGATGACCGGCAGGTACGCCTGCGTGCCGACGAGCAGGTCGGCGAGGTACAGCGCCGCCCCGGTGTGTTGCATCGCGGTGCCGAGGGGGATGACACCGGCGAGGAGGATGATGACGTCCCACTGGACGGCGTCGTACACCTCACCGGGCTTGAGACAGCCGGTGAGGACCATCGCGACGGCCCCGCCGAGGGCGGAGACGACGATGGGAACGACGTCGAGGGCGGCGAGGCCGACGACGCCGAGGATGATGCCGATTGCGACGGGGATCCTCTCCTCGCGGTAGGCGTGGCGTTCGATCTCCTGGGCGACGATGAAGTCGCGGGTGACGTCGAGTCGTTCGATGCTGTCTGCGGTGCCCTGGACGAGCAGCGTGTCGCCGACCCGGAGGACGATGTCGTCCATGCGCTTGTGGATGAGTTCGCCGCCGCGCCGCAGCGCGAGGACGGTCGCGTCGTAGCGCTGGCGGAAGTTGGCCGAGGAGAGGGACTCGCCGACCATGTGTGACCCCGGTGCGACGACGATCTCGACGAGGTTCTCACCGGCCTCGGCCCGTTCCAGTTCGTCCTCGGTCACCCGCATGCCGGGGACGACGTCCAGGCCCTCCATGTCGAGGAGGTCGACGAGCGTCTCCCTGTCGGTCCGGATGGTGAAGCGGTCCCCCGGGTCGATGTTCTTGGGGCCGAGCGGTTCGAGGAACACCACGTCGTTCCGGATGAGCTGGACGAGGTCGACGTCGAACTCGGTCTCGACGAGCGCATCGCGGACGGTCTGGCCGACCAGCGGCGAGTCCTCCCGGACGACCACCTCGGTGAGGTACTCCGAGAGACGGAACTCGGCGGCGAGGTCGGCCTCGGGTTCGATGCGCGATGGGAGGAGGTACCGGCCGACGAGGAAGAAGTACGCGAACCCGACGACGGTGACGACGGCGCCGAGACTGGTGAACTCGAACATCGAGAAGCCGTCCTGCAGGCCGGCGACCGCCGGACTGGGGTCCGAGACGTCGCTGGCGAGGTCGGCCGCGACCTCGCTCGCGAGGATGTTCGTGGACGTCCCGATGAGCGTGAGCGTGCCGCCGAACATCGAGGCGTACGAGAGCGGGATGAGGAGCTTCGACGGCGAGGTGTTGCCCTCGTGGGCGATGTCGGTGACCATGGGCAGGAGGATGGCGACGGCCGCAGTGTTGTTGATGAAGCCCGAGAGCGGGGCGACGACGCCCATCGTCGCCCCGAGCTGTCTGGACTCGGAGTCCTCCGTGAAGGCCGCGATTCGGCTCCCGAGTATCTGGACGATGCCGGTCCGCTGGACGCCGTCTGAGAGGATGAACATCGCGAAGACGGTCACGGTCGCCGTCGAGGCGAAGCCGGCGATGCCGTCGGCGGGGTAGTCGGCGAACAGTTCGATGGCGCCGTCGATGATGCCGGCAGAAGCCAGCAACTCCGAGACGGGTCCGACGACCAGCAGCGCGACCATCAGTCCCAGCGCGGTGATGTCGACGGGGACCGGTTCCGTCGCGAACAGCACCAGCACCACCACCACGATGGCGAAGACGAGCAGTATCTCTGGGGTGAGCGCGGCCACGGCGTTGTACACGACGTCTCGGGGGAAGAAAGACCCGGTATGCTATTGGCATTTCGTCCGTAATTCGGAGGCTACGTTCGTCCGGTTTCTCGAGACGACCAGAAGCAGAACACGAACGTCTCGTCCCGTATTCGGCTAGAATGTGAGAACTTCGTAGCCCTCGTTCACGAGCGACCGAACGCTGGGGTGTCCATCGTGGTCGTCGAGACGCACCACGTCGGAGTCGTCGACTGCGTCCTCGACGCCGAAGGCTCCGGAGCAGAAGTCGCACGCCGACGCGTGGTCGCGGACCGCCAGATACAGTTCGTGCTGGTCGCTTTCCTCGTCCTCGAGTTCTGGAACCCACTGGGTCCCGGCGCCGTCGAAGATGAGTTCGACTTCGTCATCGCTTTCTGCGAACTCTCTGGCCGTCTCGAGGCCGTTCACGAGTCGACCGAGGTTCGCGTGTCCGTCGGTCCCTGCCAGGATGATGACTGCTGCGTTCGTCATTGCGTCTTCCGTTTGGACGGCCGGTGATATATCGACACTGTGGGCGTGCAGTCGCGACGCGATTGCGACTGTTGTTTATATACCCCGTGGGGGCAACCGCTGGGTGGGGGATTCGACATCAGTGCGAGTGTTCATGACCTCCCCCACGAGAGAACTGTCCCGAGAAGGCGCGTTGGACGACCTCCGAGAGGGCTGGATGGATGTGTACCGACCGGCGGATGTCCTGGACCGTCCCCGAACCGGCTTTCATCGCGACGACGACTTCCTGGATGAGGTCCGAGGCTTCCGGCCCGATGATGTGACAGCCGAGGATCTCTCCGTCGAGACCGACGATAACCTTCACGAAGCCGTCGGCTTTCATCGCGCTGCCTCTCGCAGTCTGGTCGTATCGGTACGTCCGAGTCGCGTACTCCCGCCCTGCCTTCTGGAGGTCGGCTTCGCGTGCGCCGACGCCGGCAACCTCGGGCGAGGCGAACACGGCGAACGGCATCGCTGTATAGTCGACCGGCTGGAGTTCGTCGCCGAAGAGGTTCCGGGCGACAGCCTGTGCCTCGTGGTTGGCGCTGTGCTTCAGGAGGTACTCGCCGACGATGTCGCCGAGGGCCCAGACGCCCTCGGCGGTCGTCCGGAGGTAGTCGTCGGTTTCGACGAACCCACGTTCGTCCGTTTCGACTCCAGCCGCGTCGAGGTTCAGCGTATCCGAGTTCGGGGTGCGTCCGGTCGCTACGAGCAGCGTCTCTCCCGTCACAGTCCTCGGGTCGCCGTCGACTATTCCGCCGTCGTCCCCGTACTCGTACGGGTGCGCTTCGACGGTTACCGTTCCGTCAGCCTCCGAGACGTCGGTGGCCGCGTACCCCGTGTGGACCGTGAACCGGTCGGCGTATCGGTCGGTGAACGCGTCGCCCACCTCGTCGTCGGCTTCGGGGAGGAGGTTCGGCCGCCGGCCGACGATCGTCACGTCGCTGCCGAACGTCCCGAAGAAGTGACCGAGTTCCGCCGCGATGTAGCCACCGCCGACGATAACGAGGTGCTCCGGCGGCGTCTCCAGTTGCAAGGCCTCGGTGCTGGTCAGGTACTCGACGTCGTCGATGCCGTCGATGTCGGGAATCGACGGGCGGGTTCCAGCAGCTATCAACACCGTCTCGGCGCGAATACGGGCACCATCGTCCTCACCACCGACGATCTCGACCGTCCGTTCGTCGACGAATCGACCTTCACCTTCGTACAGGTCGTGACGCGACGACGACCGTAACCCTCGACGGATGGACGCCGAATCGGATTCGACGTCTTCGTTGACCTCACGGACGATCTCCGAGAACGCTACGGTACGAACGTCGACGTCGATGTGGAACTCGTCGGCCCGTTCGACCGTCTCGAGAACGTCGGCGTGGTAGAGCAACAGCTTCGAGGGGATGCACCCCCGGTTGAGGCACGTCCCTCCCAGGGGGCCTCTCTCGACGACTGCGACCGACTGCCCCTGGTTCGCGGCAGCGTTCGCGACGTCGAGTCCGGAACCGGAGCCGATGACCAGGAAGTCGACTTCCTTCATGGGTCCACTGTCGGGACAGACACGTAATAATCGACTGTCGGTGTGTTCTTCCACTGCCCACCCGCGCAGGCAGCAGGAACGCGGCCACCCGACGGTCGACTTTACCCGTTGCACGAGAGAGTCGTAGTATGTCCCGACGGTCGTTTCGAACTGCGACGGGAACCGAAGTGACGGCTGTGACCGCATCGGAGATGCGAGACGTCGACCGCGTCGCCGTCGACGACGTCGGACTGCAGTTGCTCCAGATGATGGAGAATGCAGGTCGCGCACTCGCGTGGCACGTACGAGACGTTCGGGAGAGCGACGTCTTCGTGGTGGCCGGGAATGGCGGGAACGGGGGCGGAGGGCTCGTCTGTGCACGACACCTCGCGAACCGAGACGTGTCCGTTCAGGTCGTACTGGATAGACCGGCCGAGGAACTGACCGGCGCGGCCGCCCACCAGCACCGAATCCTGGACGAGATGGGTGTCCCCGTCACGACCGAGATGGAATCACTGTCCCAGCGTACCAGCCGATTCGTCGTCGTGGACGCGCTCATCGGCTATGGACTCAGCGGAGAGGTCCGACCTCCGGCGAGCAGCTACATCGACACCGTGAATCGTCGACCAGACCCGGTCGTTTCACTCGACGTACCATCCGGAATCGATGCGACGACCGGCGAAGCGCTGGGGAACGCGGTAACACCGGATCGGACGGTCACACTCGCACTCCCGAAAACTGGCCTCGACGAGGACGCTGGAACGATTTTTCTCGCGGATATAGGCGTCCCGAAGACGGTGTACGACCGTCTCGGCATCGAATACGACTGCCCCTTCGGGGACTCCGACTGGGTCAGACTCGAACACTAGGCACCCTCGTAGCTGGCTCGTTCGGTCCGGGCGATTTCGGAGAGGGGCGTGGCTTCGCCTCGCACAGCCGGCATATCCATTTACGCCTGTGCCTCGTTAGCTAGTCACAGTATGTCAGCCGAGGAATTCGATTTGACGGAGCCGGAGCTAACGGCCGACGACCTCCTCGTTCTCGACGACCCGCACTTCGGTCCCGAAACAGCGGCTGTCGTGACGGGGGCGGCATCGGGCATCGGGCAGTCGACTGCGGTCGCCCTGGCGGCGAACGGGCTCTCGGTCATCGGTGCCGACATCGACGAAGACGGCCTCGAGGCGACGGCCGACATCGCTGCCGACATCGACGGAACGGGCAGGGTGCGCTCGGTCCCGACCGACCTCACCGACGACGCCGACGTCGAGACGATGATCGACGTCGCGGCCGAAGAGGGCGACCTCCGCTACGTCGCGAACATCGCCGGGATGCAACACATCGCCTCGATACCGGAGTTCCCCATGGAGAAGTACGACCTCCTCCTCGATATCATGCTGCGGGCCCCGTTCCTGACGGCGAAACTCGCGATGCCACACGTCCGCGCGACCGACGACGGCGTCGGTGCCATCGGGAACATGTCGTCGGTCCACGGTCACTATGCGACGCAGGACAAACCCGCCTACATCACCGCCAAGCACGGGCTCCGGGGGCTCACCCGGTCCATCGCCGCAGAGGGCCGGGGGACCCTCCGGGGGTTCTCGGTCAGCGTCGGGTACGTGCTCACACCGCTGATGGTGAACCAGATCGAGGACACCGCCAGAGAGCGCGGTATCTCCGAGCAGGCGGTCGTCGAGGACGTGATGCTCGGACAGGCCCGCACCAAGGAGATGATGACGCCCAGCGAGGTGGCCAACCTCTTCGTCTTCGGGTTCTCCAGCCACGGTCGGCACCTCAACGGGGGCGACCTGCTCTGGGACGGGGGCTACACCACGACCTATGAGTGAACGCGACGACGAGGCGGTGGAACCGAACGGACACGACCCCGTCTCGGACGACCCGACGCGCGTCGCCATCGCCTGCCAGGGCGGTGGCAGCCACACAGCGTTCACTGCGGGCGTGCTCCGGACGCTTCTCGACGAGTGGAGTGACGAGTACGAACTCGTCGGTATCAGCGGCACCTCGGGTGGCGCGTTCAACGCCCTCGGGACGTGGTACGGTCTGGTCACCGGCGACGCCGAACGGGCACGGGCGATTCTCGACGGACTCTGGACGGACCTGGCAGCCGACGGGGTACAGGACCGGTGGCTGAACTCCGCGGTGACCACCCTCTCGCGAATGGATAGCGCTGGCTTTCCGGTTCCCTCGATCAGTCCCTACCAGGTGCTCGGACCGGAGGTCGGGAAACAGCGCATCAGGGAGGTACTCGAACGGCACATCGACTTCGACGCGATTCCGACCCTCTGTGACAGGGAGGTGCCGGAACTCGTGGTCGGGACCGTGGACATCAACGCCGGTGTCTTCGAGACGTTCATCAACGAGGACGTTACCGTCGACGCCGTGCTCGCGTCTGCGGCGGTTCCGAACCTGTTCCAGGCCGTCGAGATACACGGACACCTCCACTGGGACGGGCTGTTCTCACAGAACCCCCCGGTCAACGACCTGATGGGGCTCCCACCGGAACGCAAACCGGAAGAGCTGTGGATCGTACAGATAAACTCCCAGGAGTTCGAGGGCGAACCCGACACGCTGGACGTCATCGTCGACCGGCGGAACGAGCTCTCGGGGAACATCTCGCTCAACCAGGAACTCGGATTCATCGAGCGAGTCAACGAGTGGGTCGCAGACGGGACGCTCCCCGCCGACGAGTTTCAGCGGACGAGCATCCACCGCATCCAGATGGGCAAGCGGTTCCACTGCTCGACGAAGGTCGACCGGGACCCCGCGTTCCTCGACGAACTCCGGGGACTGGGCAACCAGCGAGCCCGCGAGTTCCTCGAATCACGAGCCGAGTCCTGACCGCTGACGACGTGTCACCGTCCGACTCGGTCGTAGGTGTGGAAGTCGATAGCCTGCTCGAGTAATTCGTCCGGTATCCCCGGGACCTCCTCCGAGCGAACCGGGCCCTGTTCGTCGAGCACCTCGGGGTCCCGTGGGAAGTCGCGCAGTCTGAAGTGAACGTCGATGCCCGCCTTCGCGCCTTCCCCCATCCCGACCGGAAGCTGGTTGTGGCCAGGCGTGCAGTCGCCGACGGCGTAGACGCTCTCGACGGTCGTCTGCCCGTGGTCACCGACTTCGATGGTCCCGTCGTCGTTGATCTCACAGCCGAGTTCCCGGGCGAGGGCGTTGTTGTACTCGGCGCCGTACATGGCGAACCCTCCCTTGTACTCCCTGACGGCACCGTCCTCGAATTCGAGCGCTTTCAACCAGCCGTCTTCGCCGTTCTGGACGCCCGTGACGTCTTCGTGGACGACGTCGATGGGATGCCGGTCGAGCATGGCACTCGTCTCGTCGCTCCACTCCGGTTCGTCGCCGCGAGTGAGCAGGTCGACCTCGTCGGTGAAGTTCAGCATGATTCCAGCGACGCGGGCCGCACTCTCCGAGTGACCCATGACGTAGACCGACTCGTCGACGAACGTGTGGGCGTCACAGTGCAGGCAGTAGTGGAGACCGCGGCCGGTCCGCGGGAGCGGCGGTTCCGGACGAACGTCGTTGAACCCGGTCGCGAGGACGACTATCTCTGCCTCGTACTCGCCATCGTCGCCCGACAGCCGTATCAGTCCCTCCTCGTCACGGGAACACGTCGTGACCACGTCCTGGTGGAGGTCACAGCCGTACTCTTCGAGTTGCTCCCTCCCGATGCCGAGGAACTCGGCGCCGCTGGTCTCCTTGCGGACGCCCAGCAGGTTGTGGACGTTCTGCATCATCGCCGCCCGGCCGCCGCCGCGACTGACGACCGCCGTCCGGTGACTGAGCCGCGTGCTGTACAGCGCCGCCGTCATCCCAGCGGGGCCACCGCCGACGACGACGACCTCGTATTCCCGGGACGTTGGTTCCTCGCCCATGGGTATCGACTAGCGTTTCGTTCGGCAGTCAGTTACACGTGACGACGGTCGGGGTACCGGGACGTCACGTCCCGGGACGCAGCCTCGACGACGTTGCTCAGCGTCGGATGGGCGTGTATCGTCCCGGCGACGTCGGCGACGGACGCGTCAGTTCGCATCGCGACGACGGCCTCGTTGAGCAGCGTCGACGCCTCGTGGCCGACGGCGTGTGCGCCCAGAATCTCGGCGTCAGGTGCGGCGAGCATCGTCACGAACCCGCGGTCGAGCTTCTTCGCTCGACCCGTCGCCGAGAGGTCGATGGCAGTCCGCTCCTCGTGGACGACCTTCGCGACCGTCTGGCGGGTCTCGTAGTCGCCAGGGTGTTCGAACGACGCGTTCCCGGCGACGTCGCCCCGGGGCCACACGTTCTCGGCAGTCGTCTCCGGATACTCGTTCATCGCTGTTGGGTCGGCGACCGAGTGCAACGAGCACCTCACTCCCTTCGACGGTCGGTTCCTCACCGGTCCCGGGGTCGGCGGAGACCACGTGACCCTCACCGCGCTCTTCGACTGCGGTCACGCGATGGCCGGTGTAGCCGTCGTTGCTGAAAGCGCGCCGTCGTTGCAGTGCGGTCATCGGAAGCAGTCAACCGAGAATCCCTTCAGCGGCGCGACCCTGTCGAAATCTGTAGAACCCGAGGGATTCGTCGGGTGTGCTGCGTAGAGCGCGTAAGGCGGTCAGACGGGTTCCCAGCCGAGAGGCGACACGTCGGGACGCTATCCGACGTATCTGGCAGGAGCCGAGAGGCCGAACTCTTCGGCCGTGCCCGCTACGATTCCCTTCGTGGTGTAGATGTCTGGTTTGTAGTACAGGTCGTGGGTGACGTCGTGTTCGTCTCGGAGGTGTTCCCTGACCCGGGTTACGTCGTGACGCTCGAAATAGTTGGGCGTGTACACTGTGAGGACGTACTCGTCGTACATCGGCAGTTCCTCGTATCCGAACGCGGTCATAGCCTTCACCGCCCAGAGGATGCCTGCCCCCGCGTCAGCGAGGAGTTCGGGCCACAACTGTTCGATACGTTCCGCCGACCCCGTAACTTGCCACTTGCCGATGGTTTTCTTCTGTTCGAGTGCTTCACGGTCGATCTCGCGAACGGCCTCGCTGTCCGCCGGTGGCAACTCGTCGGACTCGACGGTTTCGGGTCGTGCAACGTCGTGCTCGGAGAAATAGTCCTCACCTCCTATCTTCGGTGAGTCACTCACGTCTCGACTACGGAGCCAGTACTGCTCTGTCTCGGTGATTTCGAGTGGGGACTGCATGGTGGACTTCGTCTCGACGTCGGACGAGTTCGAACAACAATGCTCGCCATACGGAGTGAAAGTGAAACTGACCCTTGAATGCTGCTAGAAACCGACTGGAGTTCGACAGAGCTGATGCATACACCCTCTCTGTGCCGCACGCCATCCGCATCGACTGCCGAGAATCCCGGCAGGGTCGGTCGAAGCGCACCCGCCAAGTGGTCGAGACACGCTACCGAGTGCGCGTCGGCGGCCTGTGCAGCATCGAGTCGCTATCCGTGCGACGGTGCAGCAAGACGGCCGTCGTAAAGAATTATATTTGGAGCCTGGAACAAGCGTAGTGTCCGAGATGGCTGGCAAATCAACCGCACGAAATCCGGGGAAGTGCAACCGGGCCGATATTTTCGACTCCGACCTCGAACCCGACGTCGGCGCTGCTGACACGGAAGACGTCGCACACGGTCACATCGACGGCGAGGACGCGGGTCGGTTCCGCGTCGTCACTGCCCGATACTCCGTGCGAACGGCACGCACGTACCGGGCGAATCGCGACCCGTCCTCGAATCACTACCGTGACGAGCACCGGCCCGAGATGGAAACGTTGGACGACCGCACCGACGAGGCGGTCGAAACAGTCGACTCGACGGTCCACGATGACTGACTTCGAAGTCGGCGACCACGTCACGTTCGCAGGCGGGCGGGGAGAGGTCACGAAGATCGAGGGACGACCCGACGGTGGTCACCTCCTCCACGTCTACACCTCCGAGGGGCAACTCCGAAAACTGCCCAGCGGGCTCCCCCACGTCGAGAGACTCGACTCGCTCGTCGACAGACTCGCGGCGGGCCAGGTCGGCTCGCCGCTTCACTACGACCTTCGGGAGCGGGCGACTCGGCTCGACCTCGCCTACAGGTACGACCGGTTCCTCTCTCTGACCAGCAATCGCATCGACATCGAACCGTACCAGGTCCAGGCCGCCTACGATATCCTGACCTCCTACGACCACCGCTATCTCGTCGGCGACGAGGTGGGCCTCGGGAAGACCATCGAAGCCGGTATCGTCATCGAGGAACTCATCGCTCGCGACCGGGCCGACCGGGTCCTCATCGTCGCGCCGGCGCCGCTGACCGTCCAGTGGCAGGAGGAGATGCGCGAGAAGTTCGACCGCAACTTCGTCATCTACGACCGCGAGACGGTCCGGACGCACCGCAAGTCCCACCCCGACCAGAACGTCTGGGCGCACGCGGACCTCGTCATCACCTCCATCGACTTCGCGAAGCAAACCACGGACGACCCCGAGTCGGACACGGTCTCCGTACTCGACGAACTCCGAACCCTCGACGAGGAGTGGGACGTCGCGGTCTTCGACGAGGCACACCACCTGACGGCCCGGCGGTCGAGCGACGACTCCATCGAGCGCACGCAACGCTATCAGGTCGGCGAGGCAGTCGCCGAGAACTCGGATGCGCTCCTCCTGCTTACCGGGACCCCGCACAAGGGGAAGTCTGACCAGTTCTACTTCCTCGTGAGTCTGCTCGACCCGTACCGTTTCAGCCACGAGTCACAGATAACGCCCGACGCGCTGGACGACCTGATGATCCGTCGGCTGAAAGACGACATGTACGAGACGGACGGGACGCGCATGTTCCCCGAGAAGAACATCGAGGCGCTCCCGGTCGAGATGACCGACGAGGAGCGGAAACTCTACAACGACGTCACCGAGTACATCCGCGGATACTACAACCACGCCCAGCAGGAGGAGAACCAGGCGGCGGGGTTCACGATGGTCATCTATCAGAAGCGACTCGTGTCGAGCATCTACGCGATTCGCAAGTCGCTCGAAAAACGGATGCAGGCCATCCAGAGCGACTCCGTCGCCGAGGGGCTTCCTGACGACGTTCAGGAACTGATTCCACGGTACAGGACGGAGCCAGAGACACTGACGGAAGCCGAGTACACTCGTGTCGAGGAGGCGCTCGAGACGGTCACGGTTACGCTCAACCAGTCACAGGTCCAGCAGGAACTCTCCCGCGTGAAGCAACTCTGGCAGCAGGCCAAGAGCATCGAGACCGACTCCAAGGCCCGTCTCCTCCGGCAGTTCGTCGACCGCATCCTGTCGGAAGACCCCGACGAGAAGATCCTCATCTTCACCGAGTACACGGACACGCTGGAGTACCTGCGCGACGAGGTGTTCGCCGACCACGACGTCGCGCAGGTCTACGGTGACCTCGACCAGTCCCGCCGACAGAGGGAGATGGCGAAGTTCGAACGGGAAGCGAATCTGATGCTGGCGACCGACGCCGCACAGGAGGGTCTCAACCTCCAGTTCGCGCACATCATGGTGAACTACGACCTTCCCTGGAATCCGACCCGTATCGACCAGCGGATGGGACGGCTCCACCGCTACGGACAGGAGCACACGGTCGAGATTCGCAACCTCTTCTTCGCCGGGACGCGGGAGAGTGAAATCCTCAACCTCCTCGTCAAGAAGATGAACCAGATCGAGTCCGACCTCGGGATGCGGTCGGACGTCCTCGGTCGCGTCCTCGAAGACGTCGACCTGGACGAGACGATCATGACGGCCATCGCAGAGAACGAACCGACCGACAGGGTCGTCGCCGACATCGACGCGACTATCGAGGAACGTCGTGATGCGATTCACACGGTCGAGAACGAGTTCCTGATCCGCGACCGGTTCGACCTGTCCGGCGAGGACGACGAGATACTCGACGTGATCGAGCGAAGCCAACACGGCGAGGTGTCCGAAGACGACATCGAGACCCTCGTGCGGCTGTTTTTCGACGAGTTCGGCGGGTCCATCAGAGGGGTTCGCCCTGGGCCAGCACGGATGGACGGGGACGTGTTCCAGTTGGACGTCCCCGAGTTCCTGTGCGGGACGCAGGTCGAACCGCAGTATCCACGAGCGACGTTCACCAGAGACGTCGCGATAGCGGCTGACGACGTCGAGTTCGTCTCCCTCGACCATCCACTCGTCGAGTCCCTCATCGAGTTCTGCCTGGGTTCCGAACGCGTCCGTGGCGAGATCGCTGCGAAAGTCGCCGCCACCGAGTCCCGGACGCCGGGTATCCTGTTCAACTATCGCCTGGGGTACGTCTCCGGGGCTGGCGAGGTCGTAACCGAGAAGTTCGTCCGGTTGTACGCGACTCCCGATGGGACCGTTACGACGGACGTGCCGGAGTTCGAGGAAACGCTTCCGCCGGGCGATGCGGAGTCACGGTCCGACGTCCAACGGGTGTCCGCGAAGGCTCACGACCTCTACGACGCCGCCGAGATGGAGGCGTGGACACAGGTAGAGGCATTCGCCGAGGAGGCGCGAACCGAACGGAAGCGGGAGATAGAGATCAAACGCAGGCACGCGGAACGCTACTTCGACGAGCAGATCGAAACGTGGGAGGAGCGTCTCGAAACGTACCAGCAACGTGCTGAAGAGGGGACAGACATGTCTGCCCCGATCGGGAACGCGAAACAACGGCTCGAGAGCCTCCGTCGTGAGCGCGAAGCGGAACGCTCCCGACTCGAGGAGGAACAGCACGTGACGCCGGAGGAACCGGAACTCGTGACTGCAGCAATCGTCGTCCCGCCCTCGTCGGGCGGGAGCTGAATGGTCGCCATCGCGACGGCGGTCACTCGGGTGTCGACCGCTTCGAGGTAGCCAAACCGGGGCGTTCCTCCTGAACGGGCGACCGGAGGACGCGAGTGGGGGGATGGGAGACGGCGAATCGACGAGGATACTCACCCACACAGTGAGGTGCCACCGGGGGGAGCACTCGACTGGTCGGGCTTCTCAGACGACGGGGCGACCTCGTTTGCTGCCAGTGGCGTTCGGGAGTGCAGTCGCTCGTGGTCCGACCGACGTCCTCGTCAGATGCCTCCTGCCCGGTACCGAATACAGGCCGCGAACGCAGTACGGACTCCATCGAAATCGGGAAGGGTCGAATTGCTCGGTAGAGCCCGTCTACAGGACATCAAAGACGTCTCCGCACCCTGCCAGTATGGTGTCCAGATAACATTTCGGCGGAACGTTTATCATTATATCAGATAGATAGACTGTATGGCCTCGATTACGCCCCTGCTCGGACTTCTCGTCGCTCCCCTCTTCGCAGGACTCGTGTACATAGACGCCACCCGACGTGGCCTCCCACAACCAGTTCGCCTGCTGTGTGCTGGTAGCGTCGGAATCGCGAGTTTCGTCGGTTTTTTACAGCCTGCCCCGATTCGGAATTTCGTGGAGAAGGTCTACTGGCTCGGAATCAAATCGAACGGCGTCGCGTATAGTCCGTACGAGATGCTGGTTTTGCACATCTCCGCCGGAGTGATAATCAGCCTTCTCGCCGCCCTCCTCTACATACTCGGTAGTCGGAATGTATCCGTGGACGGTAGGTTCGACTTCGGAACTCACTGACGGGTTCGCAGGTTCACTGTGCGGGTGGCCCACTGGATTCAGCGTGAAACGACCAGCAACGGGTGCTGAACTCCTGTTCTCTACTCGGCACGGCGTTCCTGGTAAAGTAGTGATATCTTCGGGTAGACAGTACGGGGGTAGAGACGGTGCGTTCAGGTATCGAAGTGTGCTACACTGAATCCTCGTCGCCGAGCCTGTTCCGGATGTGTTGGTAGGTTCGTTCGAAGTTCGATTCCTCGTATCCACTCTCGGGCCAGAGGTCTTCTAACCCGTCGTCGTTCCGGCGTGGGGCGAGGTGCAGGTGAAAGTGCGGGACCGACTGCTGGTGACTGCTGTCGTGTAGCAGGTTTACACCGTCGAAATCGTGCGCCTTGAGCCGTTCGGCGATGGTTTTCGTGCGTTCCATCACCGTACACAGAGTCGGCTCCGGGATGTCGAAGATGGTCTCGTAGTGGTCTCTGGGAATCACCAGGATATGACCCTCGGAGATGGGGTCCAGTGGGGCGAACGCCAGTGTCTCGTCGGTCTCGTCGACGATCTCGGCGTCCTCCTCACCAGCACATATCGAACAAAACGTTCAGGTCATCGTGACACGTTGCCGATTCGCTGCTGTAACTGTTGTGGACGGGAAGGAGTTCCAACGCTGCGTTCGCTGCGCTACTGACTCCGGTTTCAGGACTGCTGGCTTGCGAGAGACGCGCTCTGTGCAGCACGACCGTCAGAGTGCGTCGCCGCCTGAGAGTATCGACAGAGCCCTGCCGCCCCATTCAGCACGCCGCTTCCGACAGATTCCGAGGTGTCGATAGGGCCGTCGTCTCCGCGGACTCAGTCGACGAACGCGCCGAGTCGTACCCGTGGACGTCCGCGAGCGCGTCGTTCGTCCGGACGAGTTCACCGTCGTCGACGATTCCGACCCCGTCGATCGACACGGCGGCGAGTTCGGACCCGTCGATCGCGATGCCTGACTCCCTCATGTACGAATCATGCGTGCTAGACTTTATCAAGATTCGTCCGGGACACTACACAGGGAGTGTATACACGTTCGGTGTGACCGGAGCAAGTGGAACCGAAGCTGACACGCGACGGTGGGGTTCGGGACAGGTGTCAGGGTAGCGATGGGTCAGCACTTCGGCATCCGACGCTCGTCCCGGAAGACGAGACCCGTACGACGCCCTGTCCATCGACAGGTCGTCCGGACGTCGGCGTCCACGGTTCGACCCTCCGAGTGTAGCGCTCGGGACTATGCTCCGATGGTCTGACTAGCCGGATGGACCGATGACCAGACGACCTGGCATTTCCAGACGCAGCGTGTTACAGACCGGGAGAGCGACGGGCGCTCCCCTCGCGGCCGACGGGGAGGACCGATGAAACACGAATCAGACCGGGAGCCGAGTCCGGTAAGCAAGGCGGTCGAGGACGTGGCCACAGCATCCGACGAGCGATTGATAGCGACGTACCGACGGCTCTCGCGGGACTTCGACTCGCCGACGACCAGCGACCGTCGCTCTACCAGAAGATGTTCGAGGTCGAAACGGCGATGGTCGAGCGAGGTCTCGACGCAGACCAGATTGCACGAGAGGTGCAGGCGGAGTACGACGAGTTCAACGAGTAGTTCGAATCCACCTCGTGTGCGTCGGCGCGGTGGTGAACTCGGCTACCGTTCGTGCAACAGACCAGCGGTCCTCGGTAACCGGGCACTGAATGGCCGTCCATACCAGACGTAGGCCCCGTGCAAGGTGCACCCGCTGTATCCAGCACGCTATTTCTGACGACGCACGAGTAGACCACAGCAACTCGTTGCAGGTCCGCCTCACAGGAGCATCGAGGGACTTCCAAACGCCATGATGAGAGCGATTGCCGCGACAAAAATGCTCGTAATACGCATCACGAGAAGGCGCATCCTTCCCGGTTCGATATGGGAAGTACCGGCGGGGCCACGCATCTGCCAGCGACTCATCTGCCGGGGAAATGCCGCCGATGCGAGCGAGAGGACCGCGATAAGGAGGGCCATCAATTGGAAGATTGCGGGGGGCACTGTCGGAGAAGTTGCAAGCAAATCGAGAAGAACCTTCTGGTTGGAGATACCCGTCGTCCCCTCTCCACTCGGCACGCTATCTCTGATAGTGGTCGAGAAGGTCTGTGCCGAATACAGCGTACCTGCCAGGGGCAGGTGTGCAAGTGACCATCATATGTTAATATATCTTTACGTCTGTAGCCGTCCTCTGTACGGCGGCGATTCGAAATGGCAACCACCGAACGAACGACAGTGAACGGTGTCGACGTCTCCGCCCTCGAGGGCGCAGTCGAAGCGATCAGTGAGGACCCCGACGTCGGGATGTTCACGTTCCGGGCCGAAACAGAGTGGGAGGACGCTCTCAAGTCCGTGACGACCATCGACGAGTTCGACCAGGCGGGAGAAACCATCCACACCAGCGAGTTCACGCTCCGGGGCGACGAACCCGAACAGATACTCGGCGAACGTACCGGGCCGAACGCCGTCGAACTCCTGCTCGGTGCGCTCGGGTCGTGTCTGAGCGTCGGCTACGCGGCGAACGCCGCCCACATGGGTATCGAACTCGACGAGCTACGGTTCGAGATGGAGGGCGACGTCGACCTCCGGGGGTTCCTCGGCATCTCCGAAGACGTCCGACCCGGCTACGACTCGATCACCTGCACGGTGTACGTCGACGCCGACGCTACCGAGGAGGAACTCGCAGCCCTGAGTGAGCGCGTCGAGAAGACGTCACCGGTCGTGGACGCGCTCACGCACGAGGTCTCACTCGAAACCCGCCTCGTCGCCGAATAGCTCCGCGACCGACAGCCCCCTTCTTTCGCCGGTACTTCGTCCCCGTACTCCCTTCGAATCGTCGAACGCGAACTCCGTACAGTGTTCAGCACACGTAACGCACCAGCATTCTACTCCGCGGGACTGTCGTTTACGAACCGTGGCACGGCCGCGTCCAGCGAATCCTCGCCGCACCACTGGAAAGTGGGCCGTTCTCGGTCACCTCGTCCGGGTGATCAGTCAGGGCGAATCGAGTCCGCTCGCGACCGACCGACGGGCGGGAATCAGACCGATTCGACCGCGGCTACCAGTTCCTCGTACTCGGGTTCGTTCGTCGGATCGTCGGCCGTCCATCTATAGGTGACCGTCCCGTCCGCGTCCAGGACGAACGCTGCACGGTTGGGGACGCCGTACAGCCCCAGCTCCGGGATGTCGGTCTCCAGTCCGTACGCACGGATTGCCTCGCCGCTCATGTCGCTGACGAGGTCGAATTCGATTCCGTGCTCGTTCCGGAAGGCCCCGAGGGAGAAGGGGGAATCCGCACTCAGACCGAACACGGTCGCTCCAGCCGCCTCGAAGTCCTCGAATCGGTCCTGGAGGGCCACCATCTCGTTCGTGCAGGGGGGCGTGAACGCGCCCGGGAAGAACGCCAGTACGACCGGGCCGTTCCCGAGGTGGTCGGTCAACTCGAACGATTCGTGGTCGCTCGTGCCGACGGTTGCGGTGAACGTCGGAGCGGGGTCGCCTTTCGAAGCCATCGGTCGACGGAACGGCCGCCAGCTGGGTAAGGGTGGTCACGAACATCTTCTGCCGAACGACTATCGTGGTGATAGAACGGTAGCAGGCGTCCCTACCCGTCGAACCGTGGGACTGTCACGCTCTCGACCAGAACGAGGACGGGTCTGGCGGCGTGCGTCGAACGTGCCACTGGTGCGCTGGTCGTCGACGGGCGGACACAGAGACTCGCAGACGGCCACGGTCGACGTCGAAGTACCGCGGCGTGAGGGGCCGGGTCATCGCTCGGGATCGACCTTCTGGCGAACGAAGAGTTTTCGTCACAGCGTCGACCCCAGCGGGTCCATTATGGTGGTCGCTGCCGTATCACCCACTATGGGAACCAACTGGAGAGCGGTGATCGTCGGCTTCCTCGTCATGGTCGTGGTCGGCGCGTTCGGCGGTATCGTCATCCCGGTCGTCGGCACCATCGGTGGCGGCATCATCGGGGGATTCATCGCCGGTTACATGGCGGGCGGTGGCCTCGGGAACGGAGCCTGGAACGGGCTCGTGGCCGGGGCGTTCGGCGGCATCATCGGGGCGGTCATACTCTCGTTCGCCGGTGCCCTCGTCGGAACCCTGGCGGGCCCCCTCGGCACCATTTTCGCCGGTGCGAGCGTGTTGATAATCGGCGTCATCGTCGCGCTCCTGTTCGCCGTTCCGAGCGGCCTCGCAGGCGCACTCGGTGGCTGGTTGAAGGAGTAGCGAGAACGTCGTGCCGTCGACCCACCGCAGCCCACACAGTGAGTCGATTCCGACCTCGCTCCACGGGACGGCCGAGTTCGGACGGAGGACGGACTGACGACTGCGCGACCACTAAAACCCTACCTGGAGAGGAGACGACGTACTGCGGTCAGTCCGGCACGGCGTCGGAGACGTCGTCGTCGGAGGCCTGTCCGGACCGCGTCGGCCGGGATGCAGGTTCGTCGTGGACAGTGCCGTCGGTGGTGTCTGCGTCCGTACCGTCGGCGGGGTCGTCTAGGTCGAGCGTCTCGGTCTTGCGGGCCACGTCTGCGGCGCTGGCGCGACGGCGGCGGGTCGGGACGAGTCGGTCGACGTCGACCTCCTCGACGAGGGTCTCGTCGAAGAGGTCCTCGAACGTCAACTGGAGGTCCTGGGCGTGTTCGTTCGGGTCGAGGTGGAAGTGTGCGACGGCACCGACGGAGTCGAGCCGGCCGGAGAGCGCGTGACAGAACCGGACGACGAGTTCGGGGTCGTTCGCGACGAGCAGGTCGGTCAGGGAGTCGAAACAGACGACGACGTCGTAGCCGGCGTCGCTCCACGCCCGGCAGAACCGGCTGACGGTCTGCCCGAGGTCCTGGAGGTCTGTGGGATCGGGCACGGCCCGTTCGACGAGGTGGTCGCCGAAGTCCGGGTCGCTTGCCCCGGCGGCCTGCATGGTCTCGCCGACGGTGACGAAGCCGCGTTTGGCCGGCTGGCGCCCGCCGGACGCCGCGCTGAAGTCCAATCGGTCGGTCACGTCGTCGGGGAACGAGACGACGAGTTCGGCACGACGGGGCGAGTCGAAGCCACGCATCAACGCGTCGCAGTGCTCGCCCGTCTCGCTCTCGGTCGTCTCGTCTAGCAACAGGACCGTCCGGGGGTCCGTGTCGCGGTCACTCATACTGGCTCCCCAGTGCAGCGTCGGCACGAGACGGTAGCACGGTTGTCCGGCTACTCGACCTGGAGCGAGTCGGCGATCTCCTGGTCAGAGGCTTCGTGGACCTCGTCCGGCCGCTCGTCCCGACCGTCCCCGACGATGGAGTAGTTCGCCTCCTGGTCCCAGCCATCGGCGAGTGCGGCGACGTCGTCGTCGGTGGCCTCCACGAACTCCTCGATGGCGTCGGCGTCGGTCGTCTCGCCGACCGTCTCGTCGAAGATGGACTGGAACGTCGCGACGGTCTCTGCCTCGTGTTCCGCGGGGTCGAGGTGGAAGTGTGAGAGCGCGTCGATGGACGTGAGACGGCCGCCGAGGACCTGGCAGAACCGGAAGACGCCAGCCACGTCGGCGTGGCCGAGCAACTCGGTGAGCGAGTCGAAGCAGACGACGACGTCGTACCCCTCACGGGTCCAGCGTTCGCAGAACCGGGTGACAGAGGTGCAGATAGACTGCAGGTCGCCCGGGTCGGCGACGGCGTCGATGGATACCGGGGGCTCGACGTCCGGGCCGTCCCCGGCCGACGACTGGCCGACGTCCCCGACGGAGATGACGGCCCGCCGAACGGGGGTGGTTCCCGACTGGCTCTCGAAGCCGGTCTCCCCCGCACGAGCGTTCGGCAGGGAGACGGTCAGCTCGGCACAGTTCGACGGGTCGTCCGTCGTCAGCAGGTCGGCGCACTGTTCGCGGTCGGTCGATGCGTCCGTCACGAGGACGTTTCCGATGTCCTCGACGTCGTCCAGGTGGCTCATGATAACAGATGTGGTGGGTCCCCCGTCCCGTCGTCTTGTACTACGAATCGGCTCGTTCCCTATTGATAGTTTCGGCCAGCTGAGAGGTAGACCATGAGCCTTGTGGCCGTCGCGACCCATCGAACCGCGAACCGGGCCTGACGATACGGTTATACCGCCGGCGACGGACAACGAGGCATGGCCAGTCTCAGCGCGCAGTTCAGGGAGGCATCCGTCCTCGTCTCGCTCTCGCTGGCGAGTCTGCTCGCGTGCATCGGAATGTTCGTTGGGACGATGGTGCTCCTGGTGGTCGGGTTCGACCGCTCGACGGACGTGCTGTGGCTCACCGTCGTCGGCGTCGGCGTCGGGGTCACCGTCCTCTGGAACGTTCTCTTTCCGCTGTACGACCGCGTCTCGTCGGCGTCCGGGTGACCCCCGCTACGCCAGTCCGAACGTCCGCAGGAGTCCGACGAGCACGTCGCCGTAGGCGAACGCGACGACCAGTCCGAGGAACACCGGGACGAGGAACGGGATGCCCGGCGTGACCCAGAGTTCGTCGTCGGTCGCCAGCCGGTCGAGTCCGTCACGTAACCGCTCCGGCGACGTGCCGTAGGCGTCGCCGTCGACGTCGTCGAGGAACGCCGCCGCACCCCACGGGTCGGTCGGCCCGTCGTCCGACTCGGCGTCGGCGTCCGGCGTCCGTGCCGTCGTCGACTCGTCGACGCCACCGTCGGTCACCGCGTCGCCGGTCGACGATGCCGCCCCGACCGCGCCGTCGGTCGGGTCGTTGGGGGCTTCGGGAAGCGTCGACGGGTCCCGGTACCGGTCCGGGTCCGCCCGCAGGTCGTCTAGCGAGAGGCCGCGCCACCGGAGGTACATCCGCACGGCGTCGAGGTCGAGTCCGGCACTTCTGGGGTAGAGAACCCCACGCACCCGCTCCGCGAGGGGCCGGCCCTCGGTCGCCAGCAGTTTGCCGTGGGTCTCCGGAATCGCGTCCCAGCGGACGGGGATGCCGACGACCATCCGCTTCGAGACGTGGCCCATCGCCCCGTTCCGGACCGCGAGCAAGAGCGGGTAGGCCAGCCCCCACGCGACGGCGTTCGTGAGGACGGTGAAGGAGAACACCGGGACCGGCCCCGGGTCAGAGAGGGGCAACCGGGTGCCGAACAGCAGCAGGGCCTCGCCGCCGACGTAGCCCGGGTACGTCGGATACAGGACCGCGATGGTCATCAGCGCGCGAGCGTCGGCCCCGCCGAACGCGCCGAGGAAGTGGAACAGGTACGCCATCGAGACGACGAAGCCGACGCTGATGGTCGTCGTGACGACGAACACGCGCCACTCCCGGAACCCGGCGGCCGCCGCCGTCTGCCACTCGAGGGCCAGCAACGACACGCCGACGGCCGTCAACGGTACCCACGTCAGGTTGTCGATGCGGCGCGTCTCGACGTCGACCCACGCGAGATACCCGAAGATGGGGACCGTCAGCAGGCGAACCAGGTCCGGAACCGACGCGGAGAGGGGGCCGACGTCTACCACTGGCAGAACCCGCACCGGCGAGGCAGTTAGCGTTTGCGGTCCGCGTGGTCGCCGCCGCCCGGCGGTTGCCAGCCGTGGCCGTGCCCCGCCCGGCCGGGACACGTCAGTTACCCATGCAGATGGCCTTTACGTGTGTATGGCGAACCCCGATGCGAGCGCTCCAGGTCGCCCCCTGACGACCGGTCGCTCGACCGCTTCGGTGCCACCCCGGAGTCCCCCTGACTATGAGTGAAACTCGATCCGAAGCGATAGAGAACGTGCTGGACCACGCACGACCGGACGAGTCGTCCGAGACGAACGTCATCGACGTCCTCGAAGCCATCCTGAAAGACGTCGACGAGATGAGCGACGACGGCGTCTCGGCCGAGGCCGTCGGCGGAGCGATGGGCGCGTCGCTCGGCCGGGAGGTCGGTTCGAGACTGGGCCAGCGCCTCGGTCAGCGCATCGCCGCCGACGCCGAAGCGGCCGTCGAACGCGGCGAGGACGAGTCGGTCGTCGACGTGGTCGAGGGCTGGATATCGGTCATCGAACGCTGGCTCCAGTCGACCGCCGAGGAGGCCCGCTCCGGTGCCGCCAGCGCCCGGGACGAGGTCCGTTCGGAGGTCGAGGACGTCACGTCGACCGCGAGCGACGCCGTCTCCGGGACCGCTGACGAACTCACGCCGGAGCAAGCGGACCTCGTCGACCGTATCCAGTCGGAGTTCGACACGACGGCAGCGCAGACCCGCGAGATAGTCCTCGGCGACCAGGACGAGGAGACTGGCAGCGAGGAGGCCGAGAGCGAACAGGCCGAACCGGAGGCCGACGAGACAGAGTCCGGCGACGCCGGCGAGGCGGAGTCCGACGAGAGCGACGGAGACGACGGACTCGACGGCGAGGAGGACTCGCTCGAGGAGCAGGTCGCCCAGCAGCTGGAGTCAGAGTCCGACGAGGAGTCGTCCGGAGACGCCGGCGACGGCGGCCAGGCCGACGCGGACGACGGCGACGGCGAGGTCACCGACGACGAGGTCACCGACGACGGCGAGGTCACCGACGACGGCGAGGTCACCGACGACGGCGAGGTCACCGACGACGGCGAGCGAGCAGCCACCGCCAACGACTTCGGCGAGCTGTCCGAGGACGAACTCCGGTCGCTGGCGACCGAACTCGTGAGCGAACTCAAGCAGCGACAGGAGGCAACCGCCTGAACCGCCCTCACTCGGCTCGACCGTCCCCCTCGAGACGGCCGGTCCGGTCGTCCGTAGCGAACGCGGTCGTCCGGTCTTCGTAGCGCGCGAACTCGCGCTGGGCGGCGTCCCAGTCCTCGAACAGGCCGTACTCGGTCATCGTCGACATGCCCGCGAGCGCCGCCCGCAACTTCAGGCCGACGAGTGGCACGTCCGCGACGGTGACGAGCACGTCGGCCTCCACGACGGCCCCCTCGCGGAGGAGGACGTCGACGAGGTCGACGAGTGCGTCCTCCTCGCGCTTCGTCGGCTTCACTGGTCCGCACCTCCGACCTCGGGAGCGAAGGTGTACGGGGGCCAGGGACCGCTGAACCGGACCTCGACGCCGTCGGCCGCCGCGACGTCGTCGAGAACCGCGCCGAGGTCGTCCTCGTGGTCGGCGGGCGCGAGTACGGCGAAACGGGTCGCGTCCCCGTCCCCGGCCCCTTCCACGCCGAGGATGCCGGCGTTCTGGTTGCGTCCGAGGCGACGGACCTCCACGGCGTACTCGGCCAGTCGGTCGGCCAGCGCGTCGGCCTCGCGCTCGCGATGCTCGCGCACGAGGTCCGAGAGTCGCTTCTCGTACTGCTTGCCGACGAGGAAGCTCGTCCCCTCGTCCGTCTCGTCCCGGCGCCTCCCGAGTTCCGCGAGGCGGTCGTCCGACTCGGCGAGGCGGTCGGCCAGCGCGTCCTCGTCGCGGTGAACGCCGACGCGGTACTCCCGGCGTCCGGCGAACCGTTCCAGCGCCGGTTCGAGTTCGGCTGCGGCGTCGCGGAGCCACGCCCGGACGTCCTCGTCGTCGCCCGTCAGTACCGTGTCGAACCGGACCGGCAGGGGCGTCCCGAAGAACTCGGCGGCGTCGTCGGTCACGCCCTGGTGGCGGAGCAACCATCGCTTGAGCGTCGTCGGGTCGTCGCTGTCGTACAGCGAGTCGCACGTGTGGACGACCGCGCCGAGTCCGTCGGCTGTGACGACGCGGACCGGTTCGTCAGCCAGTCCCTCGGGGGCGAACCCGTCGGGGTCCACACCGGCGACACGGACGACGCAGTACAGGTACCGACCGTCCTCGAACCCCTCGTCGGCGTCGGGTCCGGCGTCACTCATCGGTCTCGACCCCGACGGTCCTGCCCGGTTTCGCCTCGTCGTCCCGGTGCTCGCGTTCGGAGAGCGTCTCGACGGCGTCGGTGACGAGAGAGTCGAGGTCCCCGCGGAGTCGCTCGACGGGTTCTTCGACGCCCTGTTGCTCTTTCAGGCGCTCCACCTCGGCCTCGATGGCCGCCAGCTGCGAGCCGAGTCGCTCGACCTCCTCGTCGGTGAGTCGACCCGACTCCATCCGGCGGACCGCCTCGCGTTCGAGCGCCTCGACGAGCAGTTCGACGACGGTGACGACGAGCGCGACGAGGCCCGTCCCGGCGTCCTCGCCGTCGAGTTCAATCGTCGTCATCGGTCTCCTCGGGAGTCGACCGGTCGTCGGTGGTCTCCTCTCCGGTCGTGGTCTCCGCGTCCGACGCCGATTCGCCGGCAGCCTCGTCGTCCTCGGCGGCCGACTCCTCGTCCACACTCGCCGGTCGCGTCGGGGCCGTCGCTCCCTCGACCTCGACCGGCACGTCGCGGTCCGGGAGTCCCGACCCTCGCTCCCCGCCGGCGGCGGCCTCGACGCGGTCCATGTCGGTTCCCTCGGGGAACTCGAGACCGTACGCTGCCGCCGTCTCGAACGACGCGATAGCCGCCCGGATCTTCACGCCGAGCAACTCGGTGTCGCCGACGGACACGACGACGTCGGCGTTGACGACCACGCCCTTGTCGAGGAGCATCTCGACCATCTCGGCGAGGCCGGCCTGCTGCCGGGTCGGTCGGGTATCAGCCATCGGTCTCACCTCCACGTCGGTCGAAGCGAGGGCCGTAGACGCGGTCCCGGTTCGGTGCCGTCGAGTACCGCGTCTCCGTAGGGACCGTCGAGTACCGGGTCCCGATGCCGGACGTCGCGCCCTCGCTCGGCATCGTCCGGTAGGCCGTCGGGTTCCGCGACGTCCGGGACCGGTCGCGCTGGCGGTCCGTTCGCTCCCGGTTCTCCTCGTACAGTTCCTTCAGTTCCTCGTGCGCCTCGAGAGCGCCCGCCCGCAACTCGTCGACCGCCTCCATCGCCTTCGACTGGATGGACAACTGGACCTCCTCGGGGTCGAACTCCTGCAGGCCGCCGGACGGGTCTGCCGAGTCCGACGACTCCCCGTCGACGTCCGCGTCGTCGGTCAGTCGCTCGGCGACGGCCTCGGCGGCCGAGGTCGAGTCGGACTCGCCGTCGTCGTCGTCGAGGAGCGCCTCCAGTTCGGCGACGACCCGGGACGTCTCGTCGTCGGCCTCGTCGTCGGCGTACGAGTCCAGTTCGTCGGATGCTTCCTGGTACTCCTGCCAGAGCGCGCGGACGTCGGCACTGCCCCACAGGTCCCGGACGTCGATCGCCCGCACGAGTTGCCCGAGGGTGACGGCCTCCCGGGGGTCGCGCTTCCTGACGGCCGCCGGGAGGTCCGTCAGGTCGCACGCCTGCAGGAGCCGTTTCCCGTCGACGGCGGCCGGGAGGTCGCGCAGTTCTATCTCGGCGACGACGTCCTGCAGCTCGTCCGTGAGGCTGACGAGGTCGGTCGCCTCCAGCAGGGCGTCCTCGGTTCGCCCCTCGTCGGCGGCACCGGCCAGAGCGTCGAAACGGGCCTCTACCCGGTCGAGCAGGTCGTCGAGGTCCGCGCTCTCACCCATCGGTGACACCCCCGTCCAGTCGGACCCGGACTTCGAGGACGCCGTTCCTGTACGTGGCTGCCACCGTCTCGGGGTCGGGGTCGTCGACCGGGACGCGCTCGACGGGTCGGCCGTCGACGGAGACGACCAGGTGGCTTCCCGAGAGGCCGACCGTCACGTCGTCAGGGTCGACGGCCGGCATGTCCACGGACACGACGAGTTCGTCGCCCTCGCGGTTCGTCGTCGTCAGGTAGTCGGACGAATACAGTCGCTTCGTCCTGTGGTGGGTCGTCTCGGTCGGTCGACGCGTGCCCCCGTCGTTCGCCGACCGCGCTCCCGGTCGCCGGCCACCCAGTCCCGTCTCGACGCGGGACCCGTACTCGACGGTGGCGTCGTGCGCCTCGAGCCACTCGACGACGTTCCTGCTCCCGCGCGCCGCGAGTGCGAGCAGGAGTCGAGCGGCGAGGTTCGCGTCGGAGTGGTCGTCGTCTTCGATTCGGTCGTCGGTGTCTTCGGGGTCGTGCATTAGCGTTTCACCTCTATCTTGCCGCTCGCGTACCGGTCGCGCACCTCCTCGGCCAGTGCGAGTTCGTCCTCGAGTTCGGCCTTCCGTCGCCGGTACTCGTCCGCGGAGCGTTCGCCCAGTTCGTACAGCAACTGGTTCTCCTTCAGTTCGTCCCGGATGGCCTCGACGTCGTACGCCTCCTGCAGTGCGACCGTCTGGATGACGTCCAGGAGCGACACGAACGGTCGGACGAGGAGGTCGTCGAGTACGAGCACGGTTACCGCTCCGCGCCGACGTGGACGTCGACGAAGTTGTAGGGTGCCCACGGGCCGGTGTACTGGACGAGCACGCCGTCGAGTGCCGACTCCAGTTCGTCGACCGCGTCGCCGAACTCGTCCATGCGCTCCCGTTCGACCAGGTACGACCGGTTGAGGAGCAACCGGTCGCTGAACCGCTCGTTCTCGACGTGGTTCACGCTCGCGTCCGTCAGCGGTTCGGCGGCCGCCTCGACCGCCTCGGCGTCGACGGCGGTCCCCTCCTCGCCGACGACCTTCACGCCGAGTTCGACCGTTCCCTCGACCTCGTCGAGCGCCCGTCTGAACGCGGGACCGGCACCCCGGAGGACGTTCTTCAGCGCCCCCTCGTCGGCGAACACCATGCCGAACTGCATCGGGACGACGGTCCTGCCGTCACCGTGTTCGAGGACCGTCCTGAGCACCTCGTCGTGTGCCTGTACGTTCTCGTCCGTTCGGTCCGGGTCGGTCGTCCCGACGTCCGAGGCGACTGCGGAGACGTTCCCGTGGGTGACCGTGTACACCTGCTCGGCCCCGTCGACGGCCGAGACGTGGAGTTCGAGGTCTTCGGACTCGATCGCGCCGTATACGTAGACGTTCTCACTGGTCATCTGTGGTCAGCGCGGAGAAACGCGGAACCGGGAGGGCCTCCGCACGCGAAGACACAGGGTCCTCGGCTCAATAAGTGGTCGTGTTTAAAAGGCATCTTACCAGATTTCGACGGCCGGCCGCGGGAAGTAACAGCCCGATATCGGCAGTAACTCGGTCGTACACACCTGACTCGGTCGGTTAGGCTCAACCCTCTTCAGTGCGAGCATCGTAGCGGCGGTGCGTCCAACTCATCCGGAGATACGATCATCATGGTACAACGAACACCCAACTCGTCGAGTCTGGCTGAGGTCCTCGACCGCGTCCTGGACAAAGGTATCGTCGTCGACGTCTGGGCGCGGATATCGGTCGTCGGTATCGAACTGTTGACCGTCGAGGCACGGGTCGTCGTCGCCTCCGTCGACACCTTCCTCCACTACGCGAGCGAGATGGCGAAGCTGGAGCAGGTTCAGGCCGAGGGCGACCTCGAAGAGATGGACAAGATAGAGGTCGAACAGGAGGCGACGCAGTGAGGGAGGGTCAGATGACTGACAACGCTCCCCCGTCGCCGGGTCGCCACGGCGACTCCAGCGACGGACCGTGCGGCCGGTTCGGCGACGCCGACACCGCGACGACGGACGGAGACAGACCGCTCCTCCCCGACGGCGGGACCCAGACCAGCGACGGGACCGGAGGAGGCGAGTCCGACGTCGTCGACGAACTGGAGACCCTGACGACGGCCGAGGACGAGGACGGGTCGTTCGGCGTGCTGGACGCACGTCAAACGGCCGAGACGGTCGCCGAGGAACTCCTCGACGGCGCCGTCGACGGCGTCACCGAGGTTCGACGCGTGGACGACGGCTGGGTCGTCGTCGTCGAACTGCTAGAGCGGCGGGCGATTCCCGACACGCAGGACATCCTCGGACGCTACGAACTCGAACTCGAGGACGAGGGGACCGTTCGCGGCTACGAGCGCATCGACCGGTACCGCAGAGGAGACACGAGCGACCGCGAGTGACGACGGCTACACCACGTGGCGTCGTCCAGGCTACCGGCCGCCTACTTCTGGAGTGCGAATACGGGGAGCAGAGAACGCACGCTCGTCGGGATGGCCGACGTCGCAGGATACGGCGATGCGGAGCGAACAAACGGTGAGTCGCGGGAGTGCGCCGACCGCAACCCCGAGAGACGTGCGTTCGCGAGACACGCGTCGTTCTGTGCCAGCTAGATGACGCGGTTCTGCAGGTAGTCGAGATGCTTTGCGTTGTAGACGATCTGGACTTCGTCGGTGGCGGGCGAACCGATGCAGGTCAGGCGGACGTTCTTCTCCTCGACCTCCTCGTCGGAGAGAATCTGCTGCATGTCCATGTCGATGTCGCCATCCGTGACGATGGCAGCACAGTTCGCGCAGGCACCGGCGCGGCAGGAGAAAGGCCAGTCGTAGCCCTGTGCCTCCGCGGCTTCGAGGATGTACTCGCCCTGGTTGACCTCGAGTGTACCGTAGTCCTCGTCACCGAGGCCGGCGTCTGCCGCTTTCTCGAAGAGGTCGTCGTCTTCCATCTCCCAGCCCTGGTCGTCTAGCACTTCGTAGTTGAGGTATTCTACCGTGGGCATCACCCGACAATTGTCTCCCCCCACCCTAAGAACTTGCTGTTCTGGGTTTCTCGGACGGTATGGAATAATCCTGAAAGACCCCTCCCGGTGGCGGTCGGCTACCCGGAGAGCGGAGCGTCGAGAACGGCAGGAACGACCCCGACAGCGACCGCGTGGTTCAGAGCGACGGGACGAACCGGAACAGGAGGAATGCGGCGACGGTGGCCAGCACCGGAACGATGTTCTGCATCGCGATGACGCGGGCGGTCTCGCGGGGTTCGAACAGGTCGCTGGTCGCGGGGAGGTCTTCCGGGTCCTCGTCGCCGATCGGCGGAACCTCCGCCGTCTTGCCCTCTTCGACGCCCTTCGGGCGCGGGTTGGAGACCGTCGGGACGGTCTCGTCCTCGGCCTCCGCGGCGAGTGCGCCGACCGTCGGTCGCTGGGGGCGTTGCGGACGCTTCCCCTCGACGGTGTCCGCGAGACGAACGGTCCGTGTCGCCCGCCCCCAGCCGAGGCCGACGATGCTCATCGTCGCGACGACGACGAAGCTCGCGGGGATGCCGATGGCCGACAGTGCCGTGATGATGCTCGCGCTCACGACCTCGACGATCAGCGCCGCCAGCAGCGGGAGGTCGGTCAGGTCGTTCCCCATCGTGTCGAGCGTGCGTCGGGCGATGGTGAACGCGCCGACGCCGATGGCGACCCCCGCCAGCAGGATGCCGGGCGTCATGTCGATGTAACCGCTCCCGACCAGTGGCGCGATGGCGTTGGCGACGTTCGACGCGCCCGCGGAGAACGCCATGTAACAGCCGATGACGACGACGAGGACGGTCCCGACGAGTTCCCGGCTGGTCGTTCCGGGGCCCATGACCGGCCGGGGAACCGACCCCGAGCGGTCGAGTGCGAGGAGCGAACCCTCGGTCTGGCCGACTGCGAACCGCTTGACTAGACTGGGGTAGAGGTAGCGACCGACGACCGCGCTGACCCAGAACGCGGCGACCGGGGCGACGACCCAGTAGCCCACGATGGTCACCATCACGCCCCAGTCGAGGTTGCCCTGTGCCAGCCCGAGGCCTGCGATGGCGCCGACGCCGGTCATCGACGTCGACGCCGGGACGCCGACGAGGTTCGAGAGGAACAGGGCGAAACCGATGAAGAAGAGGACGGCGATGCTGGCCTCCAGCGTGAAGGCCGACGACGGAACGATGCGGCCGCCCATCGTGTCGACGACGTTCCGCCCGACGGTGAGCCCGCCGAGCATCGCGAACGCAGTCATCAGGCCGGCAGCACCGACCTTCGAGACGACACCACTGCCGACCGCCGGGCCGAAAGCGACGCCGGTCGAGGAGCCACCGATGTTGAACCCGACGAACGCGGCGACGACGAGACCAACGAGGAGGAGTGTTTCGACCACGGGGGTACGTGAGGCTCCGTGGCACTTAACGGATTCCTTCGGCGCTGGGACCCGACCGTCGAACTTACCTCCCGGGGTCGCTCAGTCGGAGGTATGTTCCCCGAGTTCGAGGTCGTCCCGGCTGTCGACGTGCAGGACGGCGAGGTCGTACAGCTAGTCCAGGGCGAGCGCGGTACCGAGAAGACCTACGGCGACCCCGTCGACGCCGCCGAGCGCTGGGTCGAACAGGGGGCACGGACGCTCCACCTCGTCGACCTCGACGGCGCGTTCGAGGGCGAACGCGTCAACGCGCCCGCCATCGAGGCCATCCTCGACGCCGTCGACGTGACCGTCCAGCTGGGCGGCGGCATCCGCACCGCCGCCGACGCCATCGACCTGCTCGACCGCGGCGTCGACCGCGTCATCCTCGGCACCGCAGCAGTGGAGAACCCCGACGTCGTCGCCGAGATAAGCGACGTCTATCCCGACGGCGTGCTCGTGAGCCTGGACGCGAAAGGGGGCGAGGTCGTCGTCTCCGGCTGGACCGAGGGGACGGGACTCGACCCCACCGAGGCCGCCGGCCGGTACGAGGACCTCGGCGCTACGGGCATCCTCTTCACCGACGTCGACGTGGAGGGTCGCCTCGCCGGCGTCCAGACGGACCCGGTCCGCCGCCTCGTCGACGCGGTCGGGATACCGGTCGTCGCGAGCGGCGGCGTCGCGACGCTCGACGACGTGCGTGCGCTGCGGGACGCGGGCGCTGCCGCCGTCGTCGTCGGCAGCGCGCTCTACGAGGGCCGGTTCACGCTCCGGGAGGCGCTGGCGGCGCTCGACGAGGACTGAGGGCCGGGAGGCGTCACTTCCGTCGACGGCACTCGTGGCGGGTGTAACGAACTCCTAGTCGTCGTACCGCCATGTTAACGGAGTGATACGGGATGGGGCCGGTCGCCACGACGTCGGCCGGTCGTCAGGGAGTGGATGGCGACGACGCGACGGCGACCGGTAACGAGTCGGTATTGGTCGAGAGGTGTGGGTGGAGGGGTTCTGTGTGTTGGTGTGGGTGGAGGGGTTCTGTGTGTTGGTGTGGGTGGAGGGGCGTTGAGTGTTGGTGTGGATAGATTCGATGTGTTGGTGTGGGGTTCGACGGTCGTTCGATGCTGTCAGTCGTTCCGGTGGCCGTGGCCGACCACCAGTGCGCCGAGGTTCAGCACGAGCAGGACGAGAAACGCCTGCGTCTCGGCAGGCGTCTCGATACCGGACGCGAGCAACGACAGGTGTGCGAACGGCAGTGCGATGGCGAGCCAGAAACTCGCCATCCGCACGGGCGTCGCGACGGGGCCGAGTCGCTCGCCGAGGCGGCGTGGAATCGTGTGTAGTTTGTTCGGGGTAGCCGAGGACATCGGGGACACCTTGGTGGCGACTACGTCTACGACGGGGGAGACCATATAACGGCCCGAGCCTTTCGATGATTTCGACCCGTTTTACTTGGAACGGTGACGTTTTTTAACGGTTTCAGAGAGCTCCTAAACTTTCAAAACCGGTTCTGAGGCCGTTTTCCAGAATCGCCGTTAGCCCTCTCAGACGGTCCATTCCATCGGTCTGGCCGCGAGCGAGCGCAACCGCTTTGTCGCCGGGGCCGATGGGATACGATATGACCGAACGGACCGCGACCGTCTCGCGGGAGACGGCCGAGACCGACGTGGAGGTCACCCTCGCCATCGACGGCGACGGCGAGAGCGACGTCGACACCGGCATCGGCTTCTTCGACCACATGCTCGCAGCGTTCGCCAAGCACGGCCTGTTCGACCTCAGCGTGCGCTGCGACGGCGACCTGCACGTCGACGAACACCACAGCGTCGAGGACGTCGCGATCGTCCTCGGAGAGGCGTTCGAGGCCGCGCTGGGAGACAAGCGCGGCATCGTCCGGTACGCCGACCGGCGGGTGCCCCTCGACGAGGCCGTCGCCAGCGTCGTCGTGGACGTCTCCGGCCGGCCGTACTTCGCGTTCGAGGGCACCTTCTCCCAGGAGTCGGTCGGCGACTTCACCAGCCACATGGCCGAACACTTCGCCCAGTCGCTGGCGACGAACGCCGGCCTGACGCTCCACTGCGAGGTCGACGGCGACAACGCCCACCACGAGATAGAGGCGCTGTTCAAGTCCCTGGCCCGGGCGCTGGACGACGCGACCCGCGTCGACGAGCGCCGGAGCGACACCCCGAGTACGAAGGGCGAGCTCTAGGAGGGGAGCGGGCAGAGGCTGGCGGTGAACAGCACGGTCTCGTCGGTCTCGTTTCTCGCGCCGTGGACGACGCCGCGTTCGTGGAGGACGACCCCGGGTGCGTCGACGCGTTCGTCGTCGTCCCCCTGCAGAACCGTCACCGGCCCCTTCAGGACGTGGAAGACGTTCGTGCTGTCGGCGTGTTCGTGCGGGTCGAGTTCCGCACCCGGTCCGAGTGCGAACAGTTTCACAAGCACGTCGTCGGTGACCGCGAGTTCGGCCGTCTCGACCTCACCGTCGGCCGGGTCGAGTGCGTCGAGTGCGGTCTCGTATCTGTCGAGTGGCATCCCGTCTACGTACGCGTCGTCGAGACAGAAAGTTCTGACCGGTCGTCCGGCCGCACCGCGTCCACCCGCAAAATCAACAGGTCTTTCGCACCCGCTATCGTCGGTCCGTACAGGCATGTTCGACGAGATCATGGAGAAGTTCGAGGGCTCGCCGAGCCAGCAGGCGGTCATCCGCCTGTTGCTCGAACGGGGCTTCTCCGTGAACGACGAGGGGCGGGTCGTCTCCGGCGGCATCGAGATACCCAACACGGGCATCGCGCGGGAGATCGGCGTCGACCGGCGCGTCGTCGACTCCACGACCGACGCCATCCTGGCCGACGAGGAACTCCGACGCATCTTCCAGAACATCTCGCAGGTGCCGAGCCTGATGGACCTCGCCCCGGTCCTCGACCTGACCGTCCTGACCGTCGAGGTCAGCGACGCAGAGCAGAAGGGCATCGTCGCGGCGGTCACCGGACTCCTCGCCGACCACGACATCTCCATCCGCCAGACCATCAGCGAGGACCCCGAGTTCACCGACGAGCCGAAACTCCACATCGTCACGGACCAGCCACTCCCCGGGGACCTCATCAACGAGATTCGCGCGCTCCCGTTCGTGCGGAAGATAGAACTGCAGTGAAGACAGCGTCCGACGCCGGTCCCGTCCGCGACGTGGGACCGTCGGTCACCCGTCGTGTCGGCTGCCGACCCGGTCGCCGTGTCCCTCACTCTCGACCTGCAGGACCCCGTGTGCGTGTTCGTCGCAGAGCAACATCGACGGTTCCGACGCGGGTTCGTGCTTCACCACGTCCCGACCACCGTCGCTGACGAGGTGGGGCTTGTTCTCCAGGATGGCGAGGTGGCCGTCCCGTTCGCAGACCGCACAGCCGTTCGTGTCCTTCCACAGGCCGCGGTTCAGCGACTCTCCGAACTCGTTGAGTGCGCAGAACCGACACAGCGCCCCGACGGTCAACCCGCTAACGGAATCTTTCACCACGTAGTCCAGGGCGTGGCGCGACCCGCAGGTCACGCACGGTCTCCCGGCCGCAGGTTGACCCGTCATGCGTGGCAACACAAGTTGTCCGACCGTCGTAAAGGTATCGACCGAAATCAGAGAATACCAGCTGGATTATGGTTTCTCGACCCGGGTTCTGTCCGGTAGATTGTCACGAACGCCCGTTCAGATTAGGCCCGGTATACCGGCGTCTAGAGGCCTCCTGACGGAAATATCCGACGTCCCCGCGTCGGCGCAGAGGCGCTCTGTGCGCACCCTCGTTTCACCTGGAGTGATATACCACCTCGCGGTTGTTTCGTCCTGTGGCTCGTCCACCTGCAACGCAGGTCGACGCGCCGACGTGGGTCGGCGGTGCCCCGGTACGCGAACCGACGCGCTATTGGGTCCGGCTGTCGGAGTACGACCATGGACGAGAACGTCGATGCGGCGCTGCGCTTTGCGGCGCTGCAACTCGCGGTCGTTACCGCGGCTATCCACCTCTGGATAGGTCTCCCTCGTCTGCTCAGTTACACGGCGATCGGGCGGCCGTTCGCCGACCCGCGACAGGCGCTGTTCGTCCTCTCGTCGGTGGCTGTGTTCGTCGGCATCGGCCTCGCTGCTGCCGGCCTTCGACGCGACTACGTCTACGGGTCGGGCATCGTACTCGCGCTCACCTACCTCGTCGGCTGGCTGGTCCTCGGCGGGCACCCCGTCGGGAACGAGGTCGTCGCGTTCGCCTGGGAGTCCACCGGACACAGCCACGGCGCTCCACTCACGACGCTGGTCGAGCACCTGCTCTCGGACTGGCGACTCGTGACGACGAAGACCATCGAGTCGCTGCTGCTCGGCATCCTCCTGGTGTTGCTGTACGACGAGCGCTTCGGCGACGCGGACGACGCCGACGACCTGGACGACGCCGACGACCCGGACGACGGGACCGGCACGTCCGACCCGGAGGCGACGACGTGAGCGAGACGTACCGCACTGTCGCCGGCCGCGGCGAAGCCGCCTTCACCGTCCAGGGCTCCGAGTTCCTGGGTCACGTCGCCCCCGTCGACACCGTCGAGGCGGCCGAAGACTTCGTCCGTCGCGTCTCTGCTGAGTACGACGACGCGACCCACAACGTGCCCGCCTACCGGGTGCGTGCCGACCCACTGCGCGAGTGGTCGAGCGACGCGGGCGAACCCTCGGGGAGCGCCGGTAAACCCGCACTCAACGTCCTGCAGGGCCAGGACGTCGAGAACGTCGTCGTCGTCGTCACGCGGTACTACGGCGGGACGAACCTCGGCATCGGTGGCCTCGTCCGGGCCTACGGTCGCGCCGTGAAGGAGGCCCTCGACGACGCCGGCGTCGTGGCGGAACGACCGCAGGAGTCGGTCCACGTCGTCGTCGACTACGACGACTCGGGCACGGTCCGGGGCATCCTGGAGGGGTCGGACTGCGAGTTCGACGCCACCTACGAGGAACGCGTCTCGTTCGACGTCCGGGTGCCGGTCGCGGAGGGCGATGCGCTTCGGGACCGCCTCCGGTCGGCGACGAGTGGTCGCGTCCAACTGTCCTGACGCGCCGGCGGTCCCGACCCGACCGACGTTCTCGCCGGGACTCACGAACGGAGTAGCCGTGCGCGGTCGGGCGGGAACCCCAGCGACACCGCCTCTCCGCGGTCCGGGATGGTCCCGTCGGCGTCCGTCCGCCAGACCACCCGGTACGGTCCCCAGTCGCAGTGGACGCGGACGGCCTCGCCGAGGAACTCGCTCTGGTCGACGGTGACGTCGAAGCGGTTCACGTCGTACCCCCGCCGGAGGTGTTCCGGGCGGACGCAGACGGTCACCTGGCCCGACGCCTCCGTCGTCCCCTGGACGCTGAAGGTGGTCCCGTCGACGCGGACGACGGTGCCGTCGTCGCCGGACCGGACGACGGTGCCGTCGAAGCAGTTGTTGTCGCCGACGAACTCGGCGACGAACCTGGTCGCCGGGTCGCGGTAGATGTCCCGCGGCGTGCCGACCTGTGCGACGCGGCCGTCGTGCATGACCGCCACGCGGTCCGAGACGGCCAGCGCCTCCGCCTGGTCGTGCGTGACGTAGACGGTGGTTATGCCGAGGTCCGACTGGATGCGCCTGACCTCGCGGCGGAGGTCCTCGCGGAGTCGGGCGTCGAGGGCGCTCATCGGTTCGTCCAGCAGGAGTACGTCCGGTTCGGGCGCGAGCGCGCGGGCCAGCGAGACGCGCTGTTGCTGGCCGCCCGAGAGTGCGGTCGGGTCGCGGTCGCCGAAGCCGTCGAGGTCGACGAGGTCCAGCAGGTCGGCGACGCGGGCGTCGGGGTCGGCCACGTCGTGAAAGCGCAGGCCGTAGCCGACGTTCTCGGAGACGGTCATGTGCGGGAACAGCGCGTAGTTCTGGAAGACGACGCCCACGTCGCGCTCCTCCGGGGCGACGCCGGTCATGTCCCGGTCGCCGAATCGAACGCGGCCGGCGTCCGGCGTCTCGAACCCGGCGATGGCCCGGAGGGTCGTCGTCTTCCCGCACCCCGAGGGGCCGACGAGCGTGAAGAACTCGCCGTCGGCCACGTCGAGACTCACGTCCGACAGGGCCGGCGTCTCGCCGTAGCTGACCGAGACGGCGTCGAGGTGGAGGTCAACCACGCTCGAACCGACCCCCGAGTCGGTCGACGACGACGAAGCTCGCGGACGTGACGACCAGCAGTACGGTTCCCATCGCCATCGCGGGGCCGAACCGGCGACCGAGGTAGCGTTCGACGGCGACTGGCATCGTGTAGCTCCCCGCGTCGCTCGCCAAAATCACCGTCGAATCGAACTCGCCGATGCTGATGGCGAAGGCGAACGCCGCGCCGGCGACGAGTCCCGTCGCGGCGAGCGGGAGTTCGACGTCGAGCACCGCCCGCACTCGACTCGCACCGAGACTCCGTGCGGATTCGACGAGGCGGTGGTCGATGCCGGCTAGCTGGGGCGCGACGTTGCGGACGACGAAGGGGTAGGCGGCGACGGCGTGGGCGGCGACGATGGCGACCGCCCCCGTGAGCGCGAGTCGCCACCCGCCGGGCAGTGGCACGCCGAACACCAGCGCCCGGAGCAGGCCGACGCCGAAGACGACGCCCGAGACGGCGAACGGGAGCATCGTCGCCGTCTCCACGAGCGACCGGGCCCGCCCCTCGCCGGTGGCGACGACCGAGATGACCAGCCCCATCGGGACGGCGACGGCGACGGTGGCCGTCGCGAAGACGAGCGAGTTCACGATGGCCGGCAGCGGTTTCGTCTGGTAGCTCGCGCCCTCGGCCTGGCGCTCGAACAGGAAGGCGTAGTGCGACAGCGTGAACCCGCTGCCGTCGGTGAACCCCTCGACGACCATGCTGGCCATCGGCCCGACGAACAGCACGACGACGACCGCGGCGTAGGCGGCGATCGCGAGCCGTGTCGGGTCGAGCGGGGAGCCAGCGAACAGGGGTTCCCGTGGCGGCCCCTCGCCCCCGCCGCCGGCACGCTGGCGCGCCTCGAACCGGAGGTAGGCGTAGGTCACCCCGAGCGAGACGACCGTCTCGAGGACGGCGAGCGTCGCGGCCTCCTCGAACTGCAACCGGCGCACCCGGTCGTACACCCAGACCTCGACGGTCGCCAGTTCCAGGCCGCCGAGTGCGAGGACGATGGGGAACGTGAGGAACGTGAAGAGGAACGTGAGCAACGCCCCGGTGACGAGGGCGGGTCGGAGCTGTGGAAGCACCACGTCGCGGAACGCCCGGCGACGACTCGCGCCGAGGCTCCGTGCGGTCTCGACGGACCGGTAGTCGACGGCCTCCCACGCCGCCGTCACGACCCGGGTAACGAGCGGGGCGTTGTAGAAGGCGTGTGCGAGGACGACGACGAGCAGCGGGTTCGTCTCCAGCAGCGTCTGCGGACCGGCGCCGACGACGCCGAGCGCGTCGTTCAACAGCCCCGACCGGCCGAACGCGGCGTAGAACCCGCTGGCCACCATGATGCCCGGGAGGACGAACGGGACGATGGTGAGCGAGCGCAGCGCCCGCCGGCCCCTGAACTCGTAGTTCGCGAGGACGTACGCGCCGGGGAGGCCGACCACGACGCTGACGGCGGTCGAGAGCGCCGCCTGGTAGGCGGTGAAGCCGAACAGGCCCTTGCGCAACGGCGGCGCGTGGACGCCGTCGAGGCCGATGGAGACGCCACCGACCCACGCCAGGACGTTACCGGCGTGGTAGCCAATCGCCAGCGGGCGGTCGAATACCTCGGCGAGGACGCCGGTGTAGAAGGGGTCGGTGAGGACGCGACCGAACGAGGCGAACGGTCGCGGACCGCCGAACGCCTCGGCAAACACCACTCCGACCGGGAGGTAGAGGACCAGGACGAGGACGACGGCCGTCCCCAGTGCGGCCGCGACGGCGAGACCGGTCGCGGAGGCGTCCGTCACCGCCCCGAGTCGGTGTGCGAGCCTCCCGAACCGGTCGCGGCTGGCCATCGGGTCAGTTGCTCGCGATGGTGCGTGCCCACTCCTCGACCCAGCCGGAGAGGCTCCCACTGAGTTCCTCGTAGCCGAACGAGACGGACTCCGGCGGACGGTGTGCGTACTGGTCGAACGACTCGGGGAGGTCGACGTGCTCGTCGGTGACCGCCGGGAACTGGACGTTCCGGACCGCGAGTTCGGCCTGCGTCTCGCTCTCCAGCATGAAGTTCACGAACTCCCACGCGAGGTCTGCGTTGGCCGTGCCGTCGATCACGGCCATCCCCTCGGGGTTCGCGTAGCCCTGGTCGTTCAGGAAGCCGATCTGGTGCCGGCTCATCGGGAGGTCGTCCTCGTTGGCGAACACCTGGTCCGTCGAGTACGAGACGACGATGGGGCGTTCGCCCTCCAGGTAGGCGCTGTAGGCGTCCCACCAGCTCCCGAGGATGCGAACGCCGTTCCCCTGCAGGTCACGCCAGTAGTCGAGGTAGCCGTCCGGGCCGAACGCGTCGATGGTCCACAGCATGAACGCCTGCCCGGAGTCGGCCGACTGGGCGTTCTGGGCCAGCAGCGTGTTCTCGTACGCGGGGGCGGTCAGGTCGTCGAACGTCTCCGGTTCGGAGACCTCGTTCTCGTCGTAGACGAGGCTGATGTAGCCCGTGTCGTACGGCAGGACGCGGTTCCTCGGGTCCGCGAAGTCCAGTTCGTCGCGGACCCGGTTCGCGTTCGAGATGGCGTCGCGATTGAGTTCGCGGAACAGGCGCGTGTCGTCGCCCAGTGCGTCGTCGATGGTGACCAGGTCGTCGACGTTCAGCCCGACGTACACGTCGGCGTCGACCGTCGCGCCCTGCTGGCGACGCTGGACGAAGTCGGTGACGCCGTTGCTCGGCGTGACGTAGTCGACGGTCACGTCGTCGTAGTTCGACTCGAAGGCGTCCTTGATCCAGCCACCGGGGCTGGTCGACGGCGAGTCGACGAACGACTCGTAGGTCGCCACCGTCAGCGTGCCACTCGGTTCGCCGCCACCGTTGCCCCTGGTCAGGCACCCGGCGAGGGCCGCTACCCCCGTTCCACCGACCGTCGTGAGGAACGCTCTACGCTTCATTATCCAGTGGTTGCACCCTGTGGTACAAAAGTGACGTGGAAGTGACCGGCAACCGTGCGGCCATTCGTCGGCCGTCCGCGGCCCGCTCGTCGGCCGTCAGGAGGTGGAGTCGCCGGCCGTCTGGCGGTCCAGTCGTCGACAGCCCATGCCAGGCCCCGGCCGCCGACGACCGGCCGAGGCGCCGGAACTGCCGATGTACTTTTTTGTCTACACTCGGTCGGGGCAAACGATGGAAGCGAATCGTCGGCTCGTCCTCACCGCCCTGGTGGTCGTCGCCGGTGTGATAACCTGGTTCGTCCTCTCGGCTGTGTTCGGCACCGTCTTCTTCGCCTTGACCGTCGCCGCCGTCGTGCTGCCGGTCCAGTTACTCCTTGAACGACAGGGCGTCCCGCCGTACTGGGCCGCCGTCGTGACGACGGTGGCGACGTTCATCGGCGGTGTGCTCGTCCTCGCGCCGCTGTTCGTCGTCGTCTACATGCGACGGGAGGAGCTGGTGCAACTCGTCCGCCAGCTCCCGGGGGAGTTCTCCGCGTCGGCCTTCGGTCAGACCTACTCGGTGTCCATCTCCGAGGCCCAGGACTTCCTCGTCACGTACCTGAGCGACGTGGCCGTCCAGGCCGCGAGAGCCACACCGGACCTGAGCCTGAAGCTCCTGCTGTTCGTGATGGTGCTGTTCGGCTTCCTCGTCGGGCAGAATCACGTCTACGCGACGACGATGGGCATCGTCCCGGCGAGGTACCGGGACGCCGCCAGTTCGCTCCACGAGACGGCCAACGACACCCTGCAGGCCATCTACGTCCTCCAGATAGCCACCGCGGTCGGGACGTTCGCCATGGCGCTCCCGACGTTCTGGCTGCTCGGCTACGACTACCCGGTGACGATGGCCGTCGTCGCCGGCGTCCTCCAGTTCCTCCCGGTCATCGGGCCGAGCGTCCTCATCGGTGTGACGGCGCTGTTCCACGTCAGCCAGAACGACGTCAACGCAGCCATCCTGGTCGTCGTCGTCGGCGGTATCGTCGTCGCGTACCTCCCCGACGCCGTCATCCGCCCACGCCTCGCCAGCATGACGGCCGACATGCCCGGCAGCCTCTACTTCGTCGGGTTCGTCGGGGGGTTACTCAGCGTCGGCCCCGTCGGGGTCATCATCGGCCCGCTGGTCGTCGCGCTGTTCGCCGAGAGCGTCGCGTTGCTCTCCGAGGAGGTCGCCGAGGTACCCCTGCCGTCCGACCACGAACTCGCCGGCGAGAGCCACGTGTTCGACGGCGATGGTGCGAACCCGGACTCGTCCGGCGACGACAGACCCGACCCCGACGACGACGGGAACTGGACGGCCCGGAGCGACGAAGACGCGCCCGACGGGCCGGACGGCGACGGCCGGGACTAGGCCGTCTCCAGCGGACCGTCCACCGCCCGCCACTCGGTGAGACTGCCCTCGAAGAACTGGACGTCCTCGTAGCCGAGTTGGTCGAGGACGACGTAGGTGTGGCTGATGCGCCGGGCCGTGTTGCAGTAGAGGACGACGCGGCGGTCGGGCGTGATGCCGTGGGATTCGAGGATGTCACGGAGGTCGGCCTCGGGCTTCAGCCCCCTGGTCTCCTCGTCGACGAACTCGCGCCAGTCCAGCAGTTTCGCGCCGGGGATGTGACCCTCGTCGTACTCCCACTCCTCGCGCGTGTCGACGACGACGGCGTCGGTGTCCAGTGCGTCCAGCACCGCCCCGGCGTCGACGAGCGGGACGGCCCCGTTCCGGTGGCCGACGTACTCCGTCCGGTCGGGCGTCGCGGGGCCGCTCTCGGTGTCGTACTCGCGGTTCCACGCCGAGAAGTCGCCGTCGAGCAGGTGGACGTCCTCGTGGCCGTAGACGAGGGCGGTGACGACGAACCGTGCGGCGAAGACGCCGTGGGTGTCGTCGTAGGCGACGAGCGTGTCGTCGGGGACGACGCCCGCCCCGGAGAGCAGTTCGTTCCAGGCGTCGAGGCCCGGCAGTTGCCCCACGTCGGCACCCTCGCTCCGGAACTCGTCGAACGGGACGTTCACCGCACCGGGGACGTGGCCGATTCCCTCGAACTCCCACGGTTCGCGCACGTCGACCACCCGCACGGCGTCCAGGTGGTCGGCGAGCCACTCGCGAGACACCACCCGTGGCACGTCTGTCATGCCCGGCGATACGTCGGCTGGCGGTTAAGTGCCCACGGTCCCGGCCATCCCTCCCGTCTCGTAGATAGCGGTAACGGTTGCCTGTACAAACCCCGCCGGAACGTGTAACCCGTTGGACTAGTTCGGGCGCAATCCCGGTCACTGCGGCGAGGAGTGCATCGAGGGGACGGCCACGACCGGCCAACTCCCGGCACTTCTGTCCGGTTCGACCGATGACCGGCGGGACCTGCCGGGGTGGGTTAGGGATAAGCCCCTGTAGTGACAAGTACGTATGTATGACCGAATACGCGAAAGACGTACTCGTCTCGGCCGACTGGGTTGAGAGCCACCTCGACGACTTCCAGAGCGACGACCCCGAGCATCGCCTGGTCGAGGTCGACGTCGACACCGAGGCCTACGACGAGGGCCACGCACCTGGCGCCATCGGCTTCAACTGGGAGACACAGTTGCAGGACCAGACCACACGCGACATCCTCACGAAGGACGCGTTCGAGGACCTCCTCGGCAGTCACGGCATCACCGAGGACTCGACCGTCGTCCTCTACGGCGACAACTCCAACTGGTTCGCGGCGTACACCTACTGGCAGTTCAAGTACTACGGGCACGAGGACGTCCGCCTCATGGACGGTGGCCGCGACTACTGGCTGGAACACGACTACCCCCTCACCACGGACGTGCCGGAGTTCTCCGAGCGGACCTACACCGCGAGCGGTCCGCGCGAGTCCATCCGCGCCTACCGCGAGGACGTCGAGAACGCCATCGAACGCGGCGTCCCGCTCGTCGACGTGCGCTCGCCCGAGGAGTACAGCGGCGAGATACTCGCACCCCCGGGACTGCAGGAGACCGCCCAGCGCGGCGGCCACATCCCCGGTGCGAAGAACATCTCGTGGGCGGCCGTGACCAACGACGACGGGACGTTCAAGGACGTCGACGAACTGCACGAACTCTACGCCGACCACGGCATCACCGGCGACCAGACGACGGTCGCCTACTGCCGCATCGGCGAGCGCTCCTCGGTCGCCTGGTTCGCACTCCACGAACTCCTCGGCTACGACGACGCCATCAACTACGACGGGTCCTGGACCGAGTGGGGCAACCTGGTCGGGGCGCCCATCGAGAAGGGCGACTGACGCTCGAGTTTCGACGACCGCTCGACCGTCGGCGACCCCGGCAGGGCATGCGACTGGCGGTGCTTACAAGCACCGACGCGACGAACCGTCGGGCATGAACCGAGCCGAATTCCTCGACGCGGTCCGCGACGAGAACCAGACGGAGCTCTCACGACTCGGGTCGTCGAAGTCGCTCTACGCGCTGACGGGCGGTGAGATGGACGAGAACGACGTGTACGCGGTGGTCCAGACGCTCGCCGGCGAACTCGCGGCGACGTTCGAATCGTGGAGCGGCGACGCCGACGGGGCGCTGGCGACGGCGCTGTCCGCTGCCGTCGAGACGGAACGAGAACGTGCGGCCGACGCCGCCGAGGAGACCGACGCCGACACCGACGCCGAGGGTGGTCTCTACGACGCCCTCGACGGCCTGAAGTCGCCCGTCGAGCGCGCTGCCGGACTCGTCGCGGCGACGCTGGTCGGCAAGAAGGTCCAGGAGCAACTGGTCGGCTTCTTCGTCGGGCAGGCCGACCCGACGACGGCGAGTACGTTCCGAGACTACGGGGGCGTCCTCGAGGACCGACGGGAGGCGGCGCTCGACGCGCTGGAGTCGGTCGTCGACGGCGACGACGACTGGGAGACGGCCGTCGAGACCGCAGAACGGGTCGTCGGCGGCGCCTACGAGGTCTACACCGACCGTCTCGAGGCGATGGGCGTGAACCCGAAGCCGGTCTGCTGACGGGCGGTTCTCAGGGCGACGAAGACGCCGACGGCGCTCACACGCCGGGGAGCGTCTCGCGGAACTCGTGGATGTAGTCGACCGCGACCTCGATCTCCGTTCTGACCTCGTCGTTCGAGCCGTCGGCTATCTCGTCGAGGATGCTCTCGTGGCGAGCGAGGCGGCCGTGGTCCGGGCCGCGCTCCGACTCGGCGTGCTCCTCGAACTCCTCGGCCTGTCGGTAGAGTCGTTCGCGTCGCTCTGGGTCGTCGGCCGCCTTGGCGGCGGCGATGAGGTGCTCGCTTGCGGTGTGGAGTTCGTCGCGTGTCATGCTAGCACGTACGATGCCCCCAGGGTTGTCGCTTGTGGTTCCCGCGACGGGTCGGTCGCGTTCGTCGTCGTCCGGAGGACGACCGTCTCGCCGTCGGACGAGACCGACAGCACGTCGAGGAGGTCGGCGTCGCCGACGGTCACGACGACGGTCCGGTCGTCGGGTCGGACGATGGCACCGCGCGCCGGCGACTCGCCCGGCCCCCGGGTCGCGTCGAGGACCCAGCGTCCGGCCACGCGCCGGCCGGCGGCGTCGAACGTCCGGTTCATCGCGGCGGCGAACTCGTCGGCGTCGGCGTCGGTGTCCCACCGGGTCACCCAGACGAAACTGGCGTCGGCGGTCGGGTCCTCGCGGTAGGTCAGCAGCCAGTCGCTCCCCCAGCCGGCGGCCGCCCGCTCGGCGCGCTCGACGGGGACGCCGTTCTCCAGCACGACGCGGGTGTAGGCCTCGCCGAGTCGGTCGCTCTGTCGCCCCCGCCAGGAGTTGCCGTCGCGGGTGCGGACCCAGAGGTCGACCGGCGGCTCGGAGCCCGGGTCGAGGCCGTGGAGGACCTGCTCGCTCGTGGTCGGAGGGTCCTCGTACACCGCGTCGACCCGGGCGAGGGAGGTGGTCTGTGCCGACACGTAGCGGTAGCCGTAGAGGTACGCGCTCTGGCCGTGGCGTGCCGGCGACCCCGGTTCGAGGCGTCGATACAGCGACGCGGTGCGCTCGCCGCCGGTGTCGGTGGCCACGTCGTACGAGCCCACGTATCGCGTCTCGGTCCAGACCGCGACGCCCTCGATGACGCTCCTGGCGGTCCAGCTACCGTCCGTCGTCCACTGCTCGCCGACCCGGCCGCGAACCGTCGACACGTCGCCGCGCTGGAACTGGACGACGTGGACGAACTCGTGGGCCAGCAACACCTCGAGGGTGGCCGGCGACTCGTTCGCCGGGTAGACCGCGACGGTTCCCAGCGGACCGGTCGCGCCGTTGGACATCGACCGGAGCACCGACCGGTTCGGCCGGCCGGAGACGCCGAGCAGTCGGCCGAACCGACCGGCCGGGGTCGCGACGCGACGGGCAGTGTCGCCGTCGTCGTCGCCGAACCACTCCGTCTCGTTCAGCACCTGCACGTGGGTCGGGAGTTGGGCGTCGACGCCGAGGAGCACCTCGACCCGTTTGAACACCGGGCCGGCGGTGAACGACAGTTCGCCGCCACGGTACGGGACCTCCGCCTCGCCGGTCGACGGTTGCGACCGCGTCTCGTCAGCCGCTACCTCGGCATGCGTCGTCGCGTTCGTCGCGCCGGACGGCGAGTTGTCTATCTCCTGTGCGCCACACCCGGCGAGCAGGACGAGCAGGACGCAGGCGACCGCACTCCAGCTAGGGCGACCGGTCATGCGATGCCAGCCACGCTCCGTGCCGTCGTCCGGTTGGTCGTGTTCCCGCCGAGGGGGACAGCATCGTCTGCCTCCTCGGGGAGCGTCACCGTCACCCCCTCGTCGTACGCGAGGAAGTCACGTTCGACGTCGACGATGGCTGTGAGCTCCTGTCCGGACGGGGTCCGGACGGTCTGGTTCACGTGGAGCACCGACCGCAACACGAGGTCGGTCTCCGTCGAGACGTACATCGTCGCGTCCAGTTCGTTCACCTGCGAGCCCTGGAAGTTCGGGCCGCTGACGTTCGCGAGTTCGTCCTGGTCGGGACGCAGCACCACCACGTACGCCTGCTCGCCGCGAACCGTCTCGGTCCCGGTCACCTGGACGTCCGAGACTTCGAGGAGGGCCCGGTGCATGTAGAGCGTGCTCGTGTTCCGCCAGACCCGGTCGTACGACTCCGAGACGTTCTGCGTGACCCAGTTGGAGCCGTACTGCTGTTCGAGCACCGGACTCCGGACGTAGAAGGAACCGTTCAGCAGGTAGGACGTCTGGTTGATGGTCCGTCCCTGTACGGAGACCGTCTGGTCGAGGACCAGACGACGGTTCGCGGCGTCGATGGTCTTCTCGAAGTCGACCGTGCGGGACTGGTTGCGGGTCCCGTCCGAGACGGTCTGTTCGAGCGTCCCCACCAGTCGGACGTCGGAGACGCCGTCGAGGGCTGCGATGGTGGCCTGTCGTATCTCGCGCTCCTCGGCGTCGGAGTAGGCGTCGACGTCGACGCCGGTCGTCGTCCCGCCGTCGCCGTCGGCCGTCGCCGAGACAGTGGTCTGCGGGTTCGCTACGGTCTCGGGGCCGTCGTCGGCCGTGTCGCTACAGCCCGCGAGCACGGGCGTCGCGAGGACGGCGGCGACCAGCAGGAGGACCTTCGTTCGGTTCATTTTAGCCTCTGGGTTCGGGACGTGGACGTATAATCCTTCGAGCGCGACGGGCGGGAGAGGAGACGTCGGCGCACGCGACGACGGCCGACGAACGTGTAACTCATTGTGCTGGCCTCCCTACGACGGCTACGATGAGCGACGCCAACTCCGGTCCCCTCTCGCCCGACCGACCGGACGCCCAGCGACCGTTCCGCGTCGACGCCCCGTTCGAACCGGCGGGCGACCAGCCAGAAGCCATCGCGGAACTGGTCGAGGGGTTCGAGTCGGGCGCGACCGAACAGACGCTGCTCGGCGTGACCGGGTCGGGCAAGACCAACACCGTCTCGTGGGTCGTCGAGGAACTCCAGCAGCCGACGCTGGTCATCGCCCACAACAAGACGCTGGCGGCGCAACTGTACGAGGAGTTCAGGAACCTCTTCCCGGACAACGCCGTCGAGTACTTCGTCTCCTACTACGACTACTACCAGCCGGAGGCCTACGTCGAGCAGACGGACACCTACATCGACAAGGACGCCTCCATCAACGACGAGATAGACCGACTCCGGCACTCGGCGACGCGCTCGCTCCTGACCAGGGACGACGTAATCGTCGTCGCCTCGGTGTCTGCCATCTACGGCCTCGGCGACCCGCGGAACTACGTCGAGATGGCGATGCGCCTGGAGGTCGGCGAGGAGATCGGACGCGACGAACTGCTCGCTCGACTGGTCGACCTGAACTACGAGCGCAACGACGTCGACTTCACGCAGGGCACGTTCCGGGTCCGCGGCGACACCGTCGAGATATTCCCGATGTACGGTCGCTACGCCGTCCGCGTCGAACTGTGGGGCGACGAGATAGACCGCATGGTGAAGATGGACCCGATGCAGGGCGAGGTCGTCAGCGAGGAACCCGCCGTGCTGGTCCACCCGGCGGAGCACTACTCCATCCCCGAGGAGCGCCTCGAACGCGCGATGGCGGAGATCCGGTCGGACATGGCGGACCGGGTCCGCTACTTCGAACGCAAGGGCGACGCCATCGCCGCCCAGCGCATCGAGGAGCGCACGACGTTCGACCTGGAGATGATGCAGGAGACGGGTTACTGTTCGGGCATCGAGAACTACTCGCTGTACCTCTCGGACCGCGAACAGGGCGACGCGCCGTACACCTTGCTCGACTACTTCCCCGACGACTTCCTCACCGTCGTCGACGAGTCGCACCAGACGCTCCCCCAGGTGAAGGGCCAGTTCGCCGGCGACAAGTCCCGGAAGGACTCGCTGGTCGAGAACGGCTTCCGCCTCCCGACAGCCTACGACAACCGGCCCCTGACCTACGAGGAGTTCTTCGAGAAGACCGACGACCGGCTGTACGTGTCGGCGACGCCCGGCGACTACGAGCGCGAGCACAGCGACAACGTCGCCGAGCAGATCGTCCGACCCACCCACCTCGTCGACCCGGCCGTCGAGGTCGCCCCGGCGACCGGACAGGTCGACGACCTGATGGATCGCATCGACGACCGCGTCGAACGTGACGAGCGCGTCCTCGTGACCACCCTCACGAAGCGCATGGCCGAGGACCTCACCGAGTTCCTCGAGGAGTCCGGCGTCGACGTGGCGTACATGCACGACGAGACGGACACGCTGGAGCGCCACGAACTCGTCCGGGCGCTCCGCCTCGGCGACATCGACGTGCTCGTCGGCATCAACCTGCTGCGCGAGGGCCTCGACATCCCCGAGGTGAGCCTCGTCGCCATCCTCGACGCCGACCAGGAGGGGTTCCTGCGGAGCGAGACGATGCTCGTCCAGACGATGGGCCGGGCCGCCCGGAACGTCGAGGGAGAGGTCGTCCTCTACGCCGACGACCCCAGCGACGCCATGGAGTCGGCCATCGAGGAGACGCAGCGCCGCCGGCGCATCCAGCAGCGGTACAACGAGGAACACGGCTTCACGCCGACGACCATCGAGAAGGAGGTCGGCGAGACGAACCTCCCCGGCAGCCAGACCGACACGGGCGGCATCACCACCGAAGAGGGACCGGAGACCGTCGAGGAGGCCCAGGCACGCATCCAGCGTCTCGAGGACCGGATGCAGGAGGCCGCGAACAACCTCGAGTTCGAACTGGCGGCCGACATCCGCGACCGCATCCGCGACCTGCGCCGGGAGTTCGACGAACTCGACGACCCCGACGACGGCATCGAACCGGAGGCAGACCCCGAGTTCTGAACGGGTCCCGGGGGAACGTCACGACGCCGTCGACGACGGTCCGCGCCCGACTCCGGCAGGACACTCGCCCCGTCGGTCGTTTCGATGCCCGAACATTTTTTAGCCGGTGGTTGGATGTCGAGCCATGGTGGTAGACTCACTGAGTTTCCCGACCAAAGGTGACGACGGACTCGTCCGTTCGATCATCGGCGGGGCACTCATACTCGCGGGGACCGTCATCCCGATAATCCCCCAGTTGCTGTTGTACGGGTACAGTCTGCAGGCGATGCGAGCCGGGGCGACGGGCGACCCCCGGGCGCCCGAGTTCGACGACTGGGGCGACCTGTTCAAGGACGGCCTCAAGGTGTTCGTTGTCGTGTTCGTGTTCACGCTGGTACCGATGGTCCTGCTCGTCGGCGTCGCCGTCTTCGGCGGCTTCGCGCTCTCGTTCGGCACCGCCGCCGGGGGTGCGACGGGGGCCGAGAGCGCAGCGGCTGCCGGGAGCGGCCTCGGCGCGCTCGTCTTCCTCGGTCTGATGGGAGTGGCGGGTATCGTCAGCCTGGCCATCTTCTACGTCGTCCCGGCGGCGCTCGTCGGCGTCGCCACCGAGGACGACATCGGTGCGGCGTTCGACTTCGGGTCGGTCAAGCAGATCGCGTTCACCGGTGACTACCTCGTCGCCTTCGTCGTCGCCGGTATCGTCTCGACGGTGGGGAGCATGCTCGCGCTTCCGCTCATGTTCCTGCTGGTCGGCTTCCCGCTCCTGTTCATCCTGCAGGCCGGACTGGCGCACTACTTCGGTCGGGTCGCCCGCGACGTCGCGACGTACTGACCCGCCGGGGCTCCCTTCGGCGACCGTAGCACCGTCGTGTCCGTCAGCGACCGCCGAGTCGGTTCCGGACCGACGTGGCCGTCTTCTCGCCGACGCCCTCGACGGACTGCAACTCCTCGACGCTGGCCTCGCGGACGTTCTCGACGCTCCCGAACCGTCGGAGCAGTCGCGACCGGGTCTCCGGGCCGACGCCCGGCACGTCGTCGAGCACCGTCGAGACGTCGTCCCGGACCGTCTGGTGGTACTGCACCGCGAAGCGGTGGGCCTCGTCTCGGACGCGCTGGAGGAGGTGTAGCTGTGGCGCGTCGTCGTCCCAGTCGACGGTCCGGTCGGGCGTGACGACCAGTTCCTCCGCCTTCGCCAGCGCGATGGCCGGCACGTCCCACCCCGTCTCGTCGAGTGCGTCACGCGCCGCCGAGAGCTGGCCCTCGCCGCCGTCGACGACGAGCAGGTCGGGGTCCGGTCGGTCGTCGCGTCCCGCGAGCGCGCGGTCGGCCCGCCAGCGGACCAGTTCGCGCATGTTCGCGTAGTCGTCGTTCGTCTCGGTCAGTTTCTTCCGGCGGTAGTCGGCGGTCGACGCCGCCCCGTCGACGAAGCAGACGTTCGAGCCGACGACCGCACGGCCCTGCGCGTGGCTCACGTCGAACCCCTCGATGCGCTCGACCGACGAGAGGCCGAGTTCGTCCGCCAGCGCCGCCGACTCGTCGCGTCGGCCGACGTTCCGGCGCGCGTTCTTCAGCGCCAGTTCGACCAGTTTCGCCTCCCGGCCGGTCCCCGGCACCCGGACGGCGACGTCGGCCGCGTCCAGCCACGCCGCGACCTCGTCGTCGCCGTGGTGTTCGGGCAAGAGGATGGCGTCCGGGAGCGACCGTTCCGCGTAGTACTGGACGAGAAACGCCGCAAGCACGGCCGGAATCGCGTCCGCGTCGTCGGTGGCGTCGCCGTCTCCGGACGTCGGCGCCGCGACCGGATGCCGGTCGCGCTCGACCAGTTGCCCGCCCTCGGCGTGCAACCGGGCGACCGTCGCGTCGCCGCCACGGAGCGCAACGCCCAGCACGTCGACCGACCGTTCCGGGTCGTCGCGCCCGCTGACCGCCTCGCCGCCGCTCCCGTGGAACGACTCCACGACCGCCAGGCGGTCCCTGAGGTTCGCCGCGCGCTCGTACTCCTGGGCCGCCGCCGCCCGGTCCATCTCGGTTCGCAACGGGTCCGCGAGGACGCCCGTCTCGCCCGCGAAGAACCGCGTCACGGACTCGACGTCGGCGAGGTAGTCCGCCTCACCGATCTCGCCCGTACACGGCGCGGTGCACAGGCCCATCTCGTAGTCGAGGCAGGGCCGGTCCCGGCCCGCGAACTTGTAGTCCGAACACCCCCGGACGCCGAACGTCTCCCGGAGCGCCTTCACCACCGTCTCGACGACGCCCACGTTCGTGAACGGGCCGAACACCGTCGCCGCCTCGCCCGGGTCCCGCGTCACCTCGATGCGGGGGAACTCGTGTTCGGTCAACTGGACCAGCGGGTACGACTTGTCGTCCTTCAGCCGAACGTTGTACCGCGGCTGGTGGCGCTTGATGAGGTTCGCCTCCAGCAACAGCGCCTGGGTCTCCGTGTCCGTGACCGCGACGTCCAGGCCGTCGGCGCGCTCGACCATCCCCGCGATCCGGGCCGACCGCGGGTCGGCGTACGACCGCACCCTGGAGCGCAGGTCGACCGCCTTCCCGACGTAGAGCGTCGTGTTCCCGTCGAGGAACTGGTAGACGCCGGGCTCGGTCGGGAGGTCGCTCGCGCGTTCGCGCACCGTCGCCGCGTCCATGCTTCTCGGGGCCGGCTAGGGGCCGCGTCGTCATGGGGGTTTTGTCTCGGTGCGCGCTCGGTTCGCCAGTCTCCCGCCCGGGCGTCGAGACGGTCTGGTCAGTCCGCGTCCACGTGACCGCCCCGGGCACCGTCCGTTCAGTTCGTCGAGGGGTTCGAGCGCTCTTCGGACTGCGGGGGTTCGACGCCCTCGGCGGCCTCGACGTGGGCGGTCTCCTTCTCGACGTCGACGTGCCAGCGGTCGACGGTGTCCTCGTACTCGTAGAGGCGGTCGGCCACCTCGGACTTGATGTCCTCGTCGTTGAGGTTCACCTCGAAGATGAACGCTTCCTCGTCGCCGCCGGTCTGCTGGAGGTTCGCGCTGACGAGTTCGTTGTCGAAGTAGTACGGCGCGAGCTGGGTCATCACGCGCTGGTAGACGGTGTCCTCGACCTTCCTGAGGGCCTTCCGGCCGGCGGAGTCGGCGGCACGGGCGACGTAGTTGATCGACTCGCTCCACTTGTCGACGGCCGAGTCGGTGTCGCCCTCCTCGAGGGACTCGTAGGACTGGGACAGTTTCTCGCCGGCGGTCTGGACGTCCTCGTTGGGCTGCTTGCCGGCCTTCTCGCCCTCTCCCTCGGCGACGCTCGCCTGTTCGGCGGTCTTCTCGCTGACGTCCTGGTCGATGTCCTCGGTGACCTTCGGTCGCCACTCGTTCCACTCCTCGAACGCGTCGGCGTACGTCCCGGTGTTCGCGTCGAGGTCGCGCAACGCTCTGGTGATGCGCTCGCCGTGTTCGACGACTTCGGGCCAGGTTCCGCGCACCTTGAACCCGGAGATGCTCTCTTCCATTTGCTATTGGCCCTACGGTAGCAGTGCGGTGGCTAAACCTGTTGCGCCACTCATCGCCCGTACGTCAGCCGTCGGGCCCACCGGTTCAACCGGTCCTTCAGGCGCCCGAGGGCGACGACGTGGCCGTTTACGGTCCGGAGTTCGGAGTCCGACAGCTCGATGCGGTCGCCGTCGAACGGGTTCGTGCCGTGGTCGCCGCCTGCGGTCTCGACGACCGAACTCATGGAACAGCGACCGCACGCCTCGACGTCGTCGTTCGTACCCATAGTATCACCCCGTACGGACTCCGAATACCAAAGCGTTTTGATGCGTGCCATCACGCGACAATGGATTCATGTCGGTCGGTTCCCTCTCGACGGGTATGGAGTACCATCACATCGAGGTCGACGCCGTTCCGGTCACGCCCGACCGGCCGTCGGACCAGCGAAGTCTGGGCGACGCGGCCGACCTCTCGAACGTCGCCATCAACCGCTACGAGGTCGCTCCCGGCGAACAGGTCCCGTTCGTCTATCACTACCACGACGAGCAGGAGGAGGTCTTCTACGTGCTCGACGGCGCGCTCCACGTCGAGACGCCGACGGAGGAGTACGTCGTCGAGAGCGACCACGCCTTCGTCGCCGAACCGGGCAGTCCCCACCGGGCGTACAACCCGGCGGACGCCGACGGCCCGGTCAGCCTGCTCGCCGTCGGTGCACCGGCGGTCGAAGACGCACACGAGTACCACCCCGACGATGAGTGAGACGGAGACCGAGGCGGCGAACGTGCCGGACTGGGAGGACGAGTACCTCGACCGGGTCTCCGACCGGTTGATGTTCAACTACGACCTGGAGAAGGACTACCAGGTGGACGGGCGGACGTTCCCGATGTACGGGCGCATGCTCGTCAAGAACCAGAAGCAGTTCTTCGTCGCGGCGCTGCGGTACGGGTACCACGAGTCGGTCGAACACCTGTTCGTCGAGCGGGCCGACGAGGTCACCCGGGACGACCTGGAGGCACTCGTCGACCTCGGCCACGACCTCGCCGACGAGTGGATCACGCTCGACGAGGAGCACTTCGAGACGACGTTCACGTTCGTCCGCGTCGTCCCGAACATCCCCGACGACGTGGCGTCGTTCGTCTCCGGGTTCCGCGACCGGACGCTCCTCCGGTACGGCTACAACGGCCACTACGAGGTCAATCTCGTCGTCGTCGCACCCGAAAAAGAACGTCTCGTCGCCAGCGAGGCGGTGGACGTCCACCGCGCGTTTCAGTTGTGGGAGTCGGTCGAACCGGAACGGACCGGAATCGTCGACCGAGTCCGTCGACTCATCGGTTGACGGACCGCAGCGGGTCTAGTCGTCCGATTCCACCTCCCCGCCGTCCGCGGCGACCGCGCCGGTTCCCCGTGCCTCCCTGATGTTCTCGTACCCCATCCGGAGTACGGACAGCGCGAGGTACACCAGGACGAGCGCGATGGCGATCTGCACCGCCGCGGCGACCTGCATGACGATAGTCGGTTCGGTGACATCCGGACCCCAGTTGCCCTGGACGAACTTCTGGTAGAGGTTCTGCCAGAAGGCGAGGTAGAGCAGCGCCGTCGTCGTCACCGTGAACATGATGGCCATCGGTGCGCCGGTGCTGATCAGTTGCTTGCTCTCGTCCCAGTTAGCGAGCCAGATGGTTGCGATGAGCAACGCGAGCGCCGCGAGCGTCTGGTTCGCACCGCCGAACAGCGGCCAGAGGTCGGCCCACCGGCCACTCGCGACGAGGACGTACGCCGGGATGCACTGTATCGCAGCCGTGGCGTACTTGTTCGCGGCGTACCCCTGGAGCGACGTCTCGGGCGTCCCGATGAGTTCCTCCATCATGTACCGCCCGAGGCGGACGGCCGTGTCGGTGCTGGTCAGCAGGAAGCTCACGAGCACCAGTCCCATGAACGCGGCGGCGAGGGTCTCGCCGATGCCGAACGCGGCGTTCAGGATGATGCCGCCGCCGGTTGCGAAGTTCGGCAGTGCGAGACCGATACCGCTGCCGGTCGGGATGTTGGCGTAGACCGCGACGGTCACGAGCGCGACCGCCGCGAGCAGGCCCTCGCCGAGCATGCCGCCGTAGCCGATGGTCCGGGCGTCGGACTCCTTGTCGAGTTGCTTCGCCGTCGTCCCGGACGAGACCAGCGAGTGGAACCCACTGATGGTCCCGCACGCGATGGTGACGAACAGGAGCGGGAACAGGGGTGCCGCAGCGAGTTCTGGGTCACCCATGAAGCCCTTGTACGCGGGCAGCTGGATGGTCAGGGTCTCGCCGGCGCCGGTGAAGGTGCCCACGATGACCGCCAGCAGCGTGCCGCCGACCCCGACGTACAGCAGGTTCGACGTGAGGAAGTCCCGCGGCTGGAGCAGCACCCAGACCGGCAGGACGCTCGCGACGAACCCGTACGCGATGACGACCGGAATCCACGCTGCGATGTTCGTGCTCCCGAGTACCGGCGGCAGGAACGACCCGCCGAACAGGACGATGGTCCCCTCCGGGTACGGGGCGAACCCGCCGGCACCGGGCGTCAGTGCGATGGGGAACTCCACCCCGACGAACACGCCCGCGAAGACGGCCGCGATGAACACGATGGCCCCCAGCACGAACGGAAGGTCGAGCTGGTACAGGTACACCCCGAACACCAGCGCGAGCAGGATGTATATCATGCTCGCCGTCGCCGACTGCGGATACGCGGTGAACACCAGCGCGACGACCAGTGCGAACACCGCGACGACGAGGACGATGGTGAGGAACGCGAACCACAGGATCATGTCCTTGCCCCGTTCGCCCACGTACTCGCCGATGATGTACCCGATGGACTTGCCCTCGTGTCGGACGCTGGTGCTCAGCGACATGAAGTCGTGCACCGCGCCGAACAGCGGGTTGCCGATGGCGATCCAGAGGAACGCCGGCACCCAACCCCACCAGACCGCCGCCGTGATCGGTCCGACGATGGGTGCCCCGCCCGCGATACTCGAATAGTGATGCCCCAGGAGGACCGGCTTCTTGGATGGAACGTATTCCTGCCCGTCCTCGTACTTGTGTGCTGGCGTCTCCCGGCTATCGTCCAGTCCGACGAACCGTGAGAGGTACTTGCTGTACCCCAGGTAGCCGATGCTGAACGTGACCAGTACTGTGACGACCAGCCAAATTGCTTGTACCATGATAACCTACCACGGCCGAATACATGGAGTAACTACTGTTTAAAACTAATTCTCGAATAGGGACAGAAACGGGTGCCAACTTTGATGGATGTCCCACTTTCGAGATTCGGTTCGGACCGACCGGCCTCAGGACGACCCGCCGACCGTCGCGGACTCGACCTCGATGTCGAGTTCGTCGGCCACCGTCGCGAGCAGGTCGCCTTTCACCTCGGAGACGCGGGACTCGATGCGGGCGACGATGGGTTCGTCGAACCGTTCCTCGACCTCAGCGATGCGCTCGCGCTCGGTCGCACAGCGGTCCCTGAGGTAGCGCGCCCCGGTCCCCTCCTCGTCCTCGTCCGGCATCGGCGTCACCCTGTTGACGACGAGTCCAGCCACGGTCAGACCGTAGTCCGTCAGCTGGGCGAGCGCCCGGTCGGTCTCGCGGATGGACAGTTCGTCCGGGTTCAGGACGAGGTAGAACCGCGCGTCGTCGCGCAACACCCGTCCGGCGAACTCGAACATCTCCTTGCGCTCGGAGAGGCGGGCGATGATGGGGTCGCTCTCGGCCTTCCGGCGGGCCTCCTTCTCGCCGATGGCGGCCTTCTCGTACAGGTCGATGCTCTTCATGCGCTTCTCGATGAGGCGGTCGATCCAGTCCTCCAGGAACGACGGGAGCGAGAGCAGGCGTAGCGTCCCGCCGGTCGGCGAGGTGTCGAAGACGACCCTGTCGAACCGGTCGCTGTCGCGCATCACGTCGATGAATCGGTCGAACAGCGCGGCCTCGTACGCCCCGGGCGTCTTGTGGGCCAGCTCTATCTGCCGGTCGATGTCGTTGACGATGGCCGGACTCACCTGGTCGCTCATCGCGCGCTTGGTCTCGAGCAGGTGGTCTTCGACCTCCTCCTCCGGGTCGAGTTCCATCGCCCAGAGGTGGTCGATGCCCTCGACCGGTGCCGGGTCGTCGTCGAACTGCTGGTCGAACACGTCCGACGTGCTGTGGGCCGGGTCCGTCGAGACGACGAGCGTGTCGAGGCCACCGTTCGCACACTTCAGCCCGTAGGCGCAGGAGACGGTCGTCTTGCCGACGCCACCCTTCCCACCGAAGAAGACGAACTTGTGCATCGTCAGTGGAAGTGGTACTGTTCGCCCTTCCGTTCGAGCAGGGTCCCACGGTCCCACATCCGTCGTTCCCACGCCTCGAACTCCTCTGCGAGGTAGGGGAGCAACTCCGCCGTGTAGTACGACACCGGACTGGGGATGCCGAAGGCGTCGGCGAAGCAGGCGAAGAAGAACACGTCCTCCTGGTCCTCGGCCTCGTGCTCTATCTTCTCGAACGCCGGATGCTCGAACATGCCGTGATAGAGGCCGTGGAGCACCTCCGTCACCCACTCCCGGAACGTCGCGATGCGGTCTACCAGTGTCATACGTGCTCACTGGGCGTGACGGGTCTTAAACGTCCGGCTCTGGTCGTGCGGTTCACCCCAGGACCAGGGGGAGCGAGAGCAACGCCAGCAGTGCCATCCCCGTGAGGACCGCGTAGAACAGGCGCTGAATCCGCCGGGCGGGTGGCACCACGGCGCGATGCTCGGGGTTGCTGTCCCACACGAGTCGGTGGTAAGACGCGACGACGAATCCGGTCCACACGACGGCACAGAGGCAGATGGCGGCGTCGAGGGGGACGTTCAGCGTCACCAGGTACACTGGTCCGAACGAGAAGAACACGAAGACGGCGCTCGCGCAGACCACGAAGAAGGGGACGGGGTCGACTGGAGTGCCGCGCCTGTTCCTGAGACGCATCGTCTAGAGTAGCACGTACACCCGTGTAAAGCCATCCCCGCCGCGCTGGAACTAAGTCACCGGGGCGTGTCGGGTCGGCACATGGCTTCGCAGGGTGACCCACGGGTGCTCTTCGTGATGAACCTCGTCCTCTCGGCGGTCTTCGCGGCCCTCATCCTCTGGGGGTCCGAGTTCGTCGGGGTGACGGAGTTCACCCTCGGCAGGTTCGTCGTGTTCACGGCTCTCCTGATGGTGATAACGCACCTCGCGACGCGATAGCCCCCTCAGCAGGCACAGCCTGTCGTGCCGGGCGAGCGCTCGAAGTGCATCTCCTCGCCGCACTCCGGACACGTGGGCGCTTCGTCGCCCTCGACCGCCGTGTCGAGCAGTCGTTCGCTACAGTCGTTACACCAGTACGCCCCCGACGACTGTTCCGTCGACGTCCCCCTGCTGGTCGACTGGGTCGACGCCGCCAGCATCTCCTTTATCGTGGTAACGACACTCATACGTGGAGGTCGTCGGACGCAGCCCTAAAGCCCGGGGCGGTCGTGCGACGCGTGCGCACAGACCCCGGTTCGGCGCGTCGCGCTCACCCCACCGCCTCGGCGAGTCGGTCGAGTACCCGACGGAGTTCCCCCCGGCGCTTCCACCCGGCGACCCGGTCGGTCACAGACCGGAGGGGGAGTCCCAGGTCGACCGTCGACGTCGCCGTCACGGTCGTCCCGTCGGCCGCCTGTTCGAGCGCGAGTCGCGTGTGCATCGACTCGAACGGCCCACGGTCGCCGACCTGCTCGTAGACGTAGCCCTCCACGTCGCCGTCCACGAACGGTCGAACCTCGAACGCAGCGCGCATCCCCGGGGCCGACGCCTCGACCAGCCAGCCGTCGTCGGCCTCGCGCACGTCCTGCACGTCGAAGGTCCCCTCCATCTCGATTATCGACCGGGCGTCGAGGTGTCGCGCCACGGTCGGACGCGACGCGTCGAGTCGGCGGGAGACGGAAACCTCGGCCATGGCGTCGACTCACGACCCCCGGGGGTAAAGTGGTACTGGACGCGTTCGGCCCCGAACGCACGACTCACGGCCGCGAGGGACCGGTACTTTCTATTGCCCAGGAATCGGCTCTACTCGTATGACCATCGAAGACCGTGGCGACGCCTACCTCGTCACACACGCGCTGGCGAAGGACACGCTGACGAAACTCCGCAGCATCGAGACCGAGCAGGTCGCCTTCCGGAAGGGCCTCGTGAAACTGGGGCGCATCTGCGGGTACGAGATAATCGACGGGCGGATGGAGACCCAGTACGTCGAGATAGAGACGCCCCTGGAGAAGATGATGGGCGAGCGCGTCAAGGGACTGGACGACGTGGTCATCATCAACGTCCTGCGCGCCGCGACGCCGTTCGTGGAGGGCCTGCTGAAGGCGTTCCCGCGCGCCCGGCAGGGCGTCATCTCGGCCTCGCGTGACGAGGAGGCGGGCCGCGACGAGGACGGCCAGTTCCCCATCACCATCGACTACGTGAAACTCCCGGAGATTCACGAGGAGGACACCGTCATCGTCGCCGACCCGATGCTCGCGACGGGGTCGACGATGTGTGCGGTGCTGGAACACGTGACCGAGCAGGCACCCGACCCGGAGCACCTCATCGTGCTGTCGGCGGTCAGCGCGCCGGAGGGACTGCTCCGCGTCGGCGAGACGGTCCCGGACGCGGACCTGCTGACGGTGGCCATCGACGACCACCTCGACGAGAACGGCTTCATCGTTCCGGGCCTCGGCGACGCCGGCGACCGGGCGTTCCGAACGACGTAGGGACCTGAACGCCTTTAACCGCCGAGTACGAGGACCTTTGCATGACCGACGATCCGTGTGACGAGTGCGGCGACCCCGTCACCGACGCGCTCTCGCGCACCGTCCAGTTGGCGGTCGACCGCACGCAGATAGACGCCCACCGGCTCTGTCCCGATTGTTTCGCGACGTGGATAGACCGGTACCAGCGCGAGATGCAGACCGGTTCGACGACGGTGAACGTCGGCGACGACGACATCATCGTCGACTGAACCCCTCGATTTCATCTCGAAGCCGGCAGACTGCGACGGGTCGGTGCGTCAGACATCTCCGAACGAAACCGACCGTCAGAGCGGTCGAGAGTGGTCTATACCCCTCCGGAGCTGCCCGGCGGGGTCGTCTCCGGTTCGAACCCCTTCCTTTCGTCTGGAATCCGCCGGACTGCGTCGACGGCGGGCGTCAGACATCTCCGAACGAAACCGACCGTGGGTGGGATACGGAGCGGTCCGTACCGCTGTAGAGTTACCTCGGCGCGAACCCCCACGTTTCCCGTCGAAACCCCGGGAATGCGTCGCGGTCGACCGTCGAACCGGTCCGGACGAAACCCACCAGGGGAGCGCTCCCCCGTGGTTCTGCCGGCTATAGCGACGGGGCGTTGGGACCTCGGTCGTCGACGTCGAACCCCCTCGTTTCGTGTCCGAATCGCACGACACAGGCGGGGTGTCGTCGGTCAAACTCCGGACGAAACGGTCCCCAGTTGGCGACCAGTTTGCACAGTAGTCAGAGCGCGTCGAGGCGGCGCTCCATCTCGGACTGGACCCACGTCGCGAACTCCTCGCGGGGGTCGTCGACGTACTCGGCCGTCTGCTCGAAGAAGCCGACGGTACCGAGGAACCGGACGGCGTCGTAGACCGGGGTGCGCTCGTCGTACCCGTCGGGGAGACCGCCCGCCCGCTCCCGGTAGCCGTCGTAGAACGCGGCGACGAGACGCTCGTCGCCCGGTTCGCGGAGCGAGTCGAGTTGCTGGTCCCTGGCGCGGTGGACGTCCCGGACCGGGTCGCCGACGTGGGCGATCTCCCAGTCGACGAAGCCGAACCGGTCCTCGCCGTAGAACGTGTTCGGCATGGCCGGGTCGCCGTGGACCAACGCGGCGGGGGCGTCGTCCAGCAGGTCGCGGTTCGCGCGGACGGCCGCGGCGACGTCGTCGAAGTAGCCGTCGAAGCGCTCGGATGGGGCACGAGCGCGCATCCTCGCAATCTTGTCGAGGAGGACGTCGGTCCACGGCGCGGCGTCGAGTTCGAGGCCGTCGGCACCGCCACCGACGACGTGTCCGTGCCGGTCGAAGCGCAGGTCGTGGAGTTCGGCCAGGGTCGCGCCGACCCGGCGGGCCATCGTTGCCCGTTCGTCGGCGTCGGCGTCGCCCCACGGCCCGACGAGACACTCGCCGGCCATCGGTGCGGTCGCGACGTAGGGGGCCTCGGCGTCGGTCTCGCTCGCCACGACGGTCGGGGCGCGGACCGCACAGTTCGCGTCGACGTAGTCGACGACGGGTGGTTCGACGCCGAGCCGCGACGCGTCGCCGTCGAGGGCCACCTTCAGGTAGACGGTCTCGCCGTCGTCGAAGTCGACCTTCGCCGACTCGTTGACCGGGTTCCACGAGATGCCCGCCGGCGACACGTCGGCGACGGTCCGACCGGGGAAGGCGTCGGCGAGGACCGACTCGATTCGACTGTCCATAGGTGGAGCAGACGAGTGACCGGAGAAGGTTTTGGGGTGGTGTGCGAACGGGTGACAGGCTATCCGTCGTCCTCGTCGCCCGCCGACAGGCCGGCGTCGCGCTCGCGCTCCAGCGCCGGTGGGACGTCGTGGTGGTCGCTGTACCCGTCGAACCAGCGTCGGATGCGTTCGAGTCGGTCGACGACGTGGCCCGGTTCGCCCGACCGCGAGAGTTCGTGGCCCTCGTCGGGGTACCGGACGAGTCGGGTCGGCGTCCCGGTCTTTCGCAACGCCCTGAAGAGGAACTCAGCGCCGTCGACGGGCACCCGGAAGTCGTTCTCGGCGTGCAGGACGAGCGTCGGCGCGTCGATGGCGTCGGCGTGGGCGATAGGCGACTGCTCCCAGAGGGTGGTGGGGTCGTCCCACGGGTCCGTCCCGAAGTCGCCCTCGACGAGGTGGTAGGCGACGTCGGTCGAACCGTAGAACCCGAGCAGGTCGTAGACGCCTCGCTGGGCGACGGTCGCCCGGAACCGGTCGCTTCGGGCGGACAGCCACGCCGTCAGGAACCCGCCGAAGGACCCGCCGGTGAGGAAGACGTTCGTCCCGTCGACGAACGCACGAGACGTGGCGTGGTCCACGCCGGCGAGTACGTCCGCACCGGTGACCGCGCCCCAGTCCCCCTCGATGGCCCGCATGAACGACTCGCCGTAGCCCGACGAACCGCGCGGGTTGCAGAAGAAGACGACGTACCCCGCCGTCGCCAGCGACTGGAACTCGTGCCACATCGTCCCCGACGGCGACCACATGACGTGGGGGCCGCCGTGGACGTTCACGACCAGCGGGTAGGTGTCGTTCGCGTCGAAGTCCGGCGGCGTGAGCAACCAGCCCTGTATCTCGTCGCCGTCGGGGCCCTCGAACCGGACCTCCTCCGGTTGGCTGACGGCCCGCCCCTCCAGGAACGCGGAGTTGCTACGGGTCAGGCGCGTCCCCTCGCCGCCGCCGGGCGTCGAGAGGAACACGTCGCCGGGGTGGTCCCACTCGCTGGCGACGTAGGCGACCACGTCTCGCCCCACGTCGGCCGCGGTGAGGTGCATCCCCCGGCCGGCGACGACGGTCGACTCGTCGGCGGATTCGTCGGCGTCCCAGGGGAGTCGCCGGAGGACGACCGACCCACCGTCGGGGGTCGCGACGTACAGCAGTTCCTCGTCGGCACCCCACTCCAGCACCGGTTCGTAGGCCATCGTCCGGTCGAGGCCGGCCGTCGGCGTCCGCGTCTCTCCCGTCGCCGGGTCGAAGACGCGCACCTCCGTCTGCTGGAGGGTCACCCGGTCCCGCGGCGTGTGGAAGTACGCCACCCGGCCGTCGCTGGTCGCCCGGAGCAGGCCGCCCCATCCCTCGTCCGTCGTCAGCACCGACCGGTCGTCGCCCGCCAGGTCGTGCGCCACCAGCTCGACCTGCAGGGCGTCGTCCGCGTCGTCGGTCGCCTCGTTGCCGACGCGACGGCCGTAGTACAGCGTCTGCGCGTCGACCCACGAGGGACAGAAGTGGTCCACGTCGCCGTCCGTGAGTCCGGTGAGCGCGTCGTCGTCGCCGTCGTCCCCCAGGTCGACGACGTAGACGTGCGCCCGGCGACCGTCGTGGTAGCGCTCGGCGGCCCGGTACACCGTCCGGTCGACGACGCGAGGGTCCGGGTCGGTCGGTTCGTACGACGGGTCGACGTCCAGGTCCCGCCCCGCCTCGCGGTCGTCGGGCGACACCTGCTGGACGAACGCGACACGCTCGCCGTCGGGGCTCCAGACCGGGTCGCCGACGTCCCCGGCGACCGAGGTGACCTGTCTCGCCTCGCCGCCGTCGGTCGGCACGACCCACAGCTGGCTCCGGTCGTCGTCACCGCCGCGCGTGCTGGTGAACGCGAGGCGGTCGCCCGACGGGGACCAGCGCGGTGCGGCGTCGACGCCGTCGCGGGCCGTGAACCGGCGGGCTTCGCCGCCGCCGACCGGCGCGACGTACACCGTCGCGTCGTAGGACTCGTCGTCGTCGGGCGTCCGCCTGACGAACGCGACGCGCTCCCCGCCGGGGGCGACCCGTGGCTCCGAGACGGACGCCAGTTCGTGGTAGTCCGCGGCCTCGATGGAATCCATGGCCCGGGCTTCGGTTCCACGTGAGAAAGACGTTCGGTTGGGTCGGGACCGTCCGTCACCGTCGACGATGCCCGACCAGCACCCGGACCGTACTATCCGTATCCGGAGACTTTACGACGGCCCGAACACACCGTCTCGACAGTGGACCCGTCTCGCATCCTCGCCGAGTTCCCCGCGCCCTCCTACCGCGGTGCCCAGGAGCAGGCGCTGTCAGACGTCCGGGCGGCGTTCGAGGCCGGGAACGACGTCGTCCTCGTCAGGGCACCGACCGGCAGCGGGAAGTCGCTCCTCGCCCGCGCCATCGCCGGCTGTGCGAAGGACGCGGACGAGGCGGCCCCCAGCGAGGCGACGGGGGCGTACTACACGACGCCGCAGGTGTCCCAACTGGACGACGTCGCGGCGGACTCGCTGCTCGACGACCTGAACGTCATCCGGGGGAAGTCGAACTACGACTGCATCCTGCCGGGCGAACGGAACACGCCGGTCAACCGCGCCCCCTGCGTCCGGGAGGCGGGGTACGACTGCTCGGTCCAGCACCGCTGTCCGTACTTCTCCGACCGGGCCATCGCCTCGAACCGGAACATCGCGGCGATGACGCTGGCGTACTTCATGCAGACCGCCGGGTCGGAGGTGTTCCGGACGCGCGACGTGGTCGTCGTCGACGAGGCCCACGGCCTGGCGGAGTGGGCGGAGATGTACGCGACCATCGAGGTGAACCCCCGGACCGTCCCGAACTGGGACGACCTCAGGGTGCCCGAACTCGACTCCGTCGAGCGTGCGGTCAGGTACGCCGAGAACGTGGTCGGGACGCTCGGGCGCCGGAAGGACGACCTGCTGGGGAAACCCGAACTCACGCCGGAGGAGGTACACGTCCGGGACAAACTGCAAGAGCGAATCGCCGAACTCGACTGGTTCGTCGAGGACTACCGCGACCCCGACAGCGCGACCGAGTGGCTCGTCGACCAGGAACCGGGCGACGGCGACGGCGACGGCGACGAGGGCGGCCCGTTCACCATCAAGCCGATGAACCCCGAGAAGTACCTCCAGCACACCGTCTGGGACCGGGGGAACAGGTTCGCCCTGCTGTCGGCGACCATCCTGAACAAGGACGCCTTCTGCCGGCAGGTGGGTCTGGACCCCTCGCGCACGGCGCTGGTGGACGTCGAGCACACCTTCCCCGTCGAGCACCGCCCGCTCTACGACGTGACGCAGGGGAAGATGACCTACGAGCACCGCGACGAGACGCTCCCGAAGGTCGCCCGCGTGGTGACCCGGGTGATGCAACGACACCCGGACGAGAAGGGGCTGATCCACTGCCACTCCTACGGCATCCAGGAACGCCTCGCCGACCTCCTGCGGGACTTCGGCGTCGGCCCGCGAATCCGGGTGCACTCCCGGGATGACCGCGACGCCGAACTCGACAGCTGGAAGGCCTGCGACGACCCCGAGGTGTTCCTCTCGGTGAAGATGGAGGAGGCGCTCGACCTGAAGGGCGACCTCTGTCGCTGGCAGGTGCTCTGCAAGGCCCCGTTCCTGAACACGGGCGACTCGCGGGTCGCCCACCGCCTCGAACAGGGCCAGTGGGCGTGGTACTACCGGGCGGCGCTCCGGACGGTCGTCCAGGCCTGCGGCCGGGTCGTCCGGTCGCCCGACGACCACGGCCACACCTACCTCGCGGATTCGAGCCTCGTGGACCTGTTCGACCGGGCGCGGAGCGACACGCCGCCGTGGTTCCGCGATCAGGTCGACCGCCTGTCGAGGCCGGACCTCCCCGCGTTCGACCCGGGGGCAGCGCTCTCGGGGGTCGACGACGTGACCGGCGGTCGGTCGCGGCACGCCGGTGGGAGAACGGCGTCGGGCAACGCCGACGGCGACGGCGGCGCAAGCGGTGGAGACGCCGGGTCGACCGGTGGCGACCAGGGCGGGACGACCGGTGGCCGGAACCGGCGGCGCCGCCGGTCGCGGTCGCCGATGGCCGACGTGTGGGACACCGACGGGTGAGGAGGACATCGGCGATGCGAGCGACCGGCGGCCGGGCGCCGCCGTCGCCTCAGAACGCGCTGATGACGCCGACGACCGAGGAGAGTACCATCAGCGCGACGAACACGAGCGCGACGACCTGCTGACGCGAGAGTCCGAACATACCCCTGGATTCTGACTCCGGGGGCTTCAACCTCTCGGCTGGTTCCGACTCGACGCCGGACCGTGCCGTATATGGCCGCGATGGACGAACCCGCAGGTATGGAAGACCGCACCTCGTGGCCGCGTCTCGCCCGCCCGGTCGGTGCGCTGTTGACCGTCGTCGGCGTGGCACACCTCGTCGCCCCCGACCGACTGCTCTCGCTGGCACGGACTGGGTACGGGACCGTCCTCGACGTCGAGTTCGCCCCCCGCGACGGCGCGAGGACCCGGGTGCGACTGCTCGGGGCGCTGTTCGTCGCCGCGGGTGCACACCTGCTCTATCACGGCGGCGTGCTGCCGAGGGGCGACTGAGTCAGGCCGTCGCGCGGCGGACGACGTAGCCGCCGAGCGCCAGCAGACCGGTCCAGCGGACGACCGACGCGAACCAGTCGCCGAGTCGGCGGAACCACCTGACTGGGTCGTACGGACGGTGGAAGAACGGGTCGAGCAGACCATGGAACAGCATCGAGACCAGGTCGAACGCCGACTCGACGAACCAGGCCACGAACAGTATCAGAACGACGCCGAGCAGGAGTCGAGGGAGTTCACCGACGACCCAGTGCAGGTCCTCGTCGCGTGTCGAAGGCATACACCCGAGTGCCGAGTGCAATCGATAAAAACCCCATCGGTCCGGGTGGCACGAACGCGTCAGTCCGTCGCACGACGGACGACGTACCCGAGCGCCAGCAACAGCCCCGTCCAGCGACCACATCAGATGTCTCGTCCTGTCGACCGGACGAATCAGTCCACGCGTGCGTCGACGACGACGTGAGCGACGCCCTCGCTGTGACTCTTGACCCGTCGACGGTCGCGGACCGTCACGTCCCGGCCGTGCCCGGCGGCCACCGTTTCGAGTCGGGCGACGGGCCGCGTCCACGGGTCGGTGTCGGGTTCGGTCGCGTGGACGTGGACGACGCCACCGGGTTCGAGTGCGTCGAGGGCGGCGTCGAGGTAGTCCCGGTCGCCGTCGGTTGCCGGTTCGGCGGCGTCGTAGTAGCCCATGACCACGCGGTCCGCCGTCGCCTCCACGTCGCGACAGTCGCCGAGGACGAGTTCCATCCGGTCGAGCACGTCGTTCATGGCGGCGTTCTCGCCGAGGTAGCGGAACGCCTCCGGGTTCTTCTCGACGGCGGTGACCCGCGCGCCGGCCCGGGCCATCGGGAGCGCGAAGTAGCCGATGCCGGCGAACATGTCCAGCACGCGCTCGTCGGGGTCGGCGACGTAGCCCATGCGGACGCGCTCGGCCTGGTTGCCCGGCGAGAACATGACTCTCGAGAGGTCCAGCCCGTACCGGGTGCCGTGTTCGACGTGGACCGTCTCCGTGTCGCCGAGGCCGGCGACGACGCGCACGCTCGGTTCGCGGAACTCGCCGTCGACCCCCTCGCGGGCGCAGACGGTGTCCGCCTCGCCGTGGAGGTCAAGCAGCGCCTCGCCGACGTCGCGTTCCGCCTCGGCGTCGAGTTCGGGCAGCGAGACGAGGACGACGGAGCCGACGACGGCCCACGACGACGGCGCGCTGGCCACCGCCTCGTCGTCCCAGCCGCGCTCTTCGAGCAGGGTCGCGAGGTCGGGAGCGCGGGCGACGGGGTCGGTCTGGCGGACGACCCGACGGACGCGCGTCTCCGTGGGGGCCGCCGTCACCGGGAGCGCGACCGTCTCCTCGTCGACCGACTGGACGCGGCGCTCGTCGTCGTAGACGCCCTCCGAGCGCAGGCTGGCGATGGCCACCTCCGTCCGTGGTTTCTCGACGACGGCGGCGAGGGGGTCAGTCCCGAGGTCGGGGGGAGGACCTGTCGGTCCGTCCGCGTCGTCGCCGGTCATCGCGTCACCACCAGTCGTCCTCGTCGTCCTCCTCGGGCGGGAGGACGTGCAGGCCGGCGCGACTCTTGAGGACGGTGACCGTGTCGCCCTCCGGTTCGAAGTAGTCCGGGCGTGCGATGGTCTTCGCCTGGTACGTCTCCGGGTCGAGCACCTGCACGGCGTGGTCGTCCTCGACGGTGACGAGCGACGTCTCGACGCCTTCCTCGACCGTCCCGAGTTTGCGCGCGTCGGGCGCGTCCCCCTCCTCGTAACTCGCCTCGTAGCGTTCGCCGGTCGTGACGCGTACGCCCTTCAGGTTCCCCTGGACGCTGCTGACCAGCACCGGACCGCCCTCGTCGTCGGCGAGGTCGATGACGTCGCCGGGGCGGTACGGCGGCAGGCGGACGGCGTAGGTGACGCGGTAGACCTCGTTGCCGTCCTCGTCCTCCGTGACGAGCGTCTCGTGGTCGGTCCAGGCGCCGCCGAACTCCTCGACCACCTTCGCGGCGATCTGCTTGCCGATGTTGTTGGTCGACACCTTCACGTCGAGGCCGTCGGGCGTCTCGCCCATCTCGGTGACGAAGGCGTTCCGGTCGCCCGTCGCCTCCATCCGGTCGACGACGGCGTTCGATATCTCCTTCGCGCGCGCTATCTCCTCGGCGTCCGGCGTCCGGTCGGCCGCCCGGATCTGCACGATGGAGGCGTAGTAGTCGCCCGCGATGCGGCCACACCGGGTGCAGGTCTGGCGCGCGATGCGGACCGGGACCGTCACCTCGGCCTCGCGGTACTGGCCGCGGACGATGCCGGTGAACAGGCAGTGCATCCGGATGGTGTTCTGGTCGACCTGTTCGGGTTCGACCTGCCACGACACGTCCTCGGCGTCGACGTGGACCGCGAGCGCGTCGGCGACCTCGTCGATGGCGACGTCGGTGTAGTCGTCGGCCCCGACGTCCACCCAGCGGTTCCCGCGGTGGACCGCACCGCAGGTCGCACACACGCGGACGTCGATGGTGTCGGGCGCGTCGACGAGTTCGAACTGCTCGAAGTAGCAGTCGTCGCAGACGCCCACGTCGGACTTGCCCAGCGGGTCGCTGGCGGCGGCCGCCGACATGGGCTCGCCACAGCGGGGACAGAAGGAACGCTGGTCGGTCATTGGCGGTGTGTAGTCCGTTCGGCCGTATAAAGCGCAGGATTGGCGGCGGACGCGAGTTCGGGATTCGACCGGCGTCCCGTGCGCCCTCGCGTGACCGCGACGCGCGACGTGAACGTATCGAAGCAACACCGCGTTCTGTGGCGACGAACTTTAGACCGCTCGCTCCCTCCCTGCGAATATGGAATGGAAGGCGGACTGGGGCCTCAGGTTCCGTATGTTCGTGACGATGCTGCTCCTGACGGGGTTGTACCTCGTCTTCATCGCCGCCCTGACGGTCTATCTCGGCGGGGGGATGACCAGCATCGTCCTCGTGTTCGCGCTCTTCGCCGGTGCGCAGTGGTACTTCAGCGACAGTTTGACCCTGTGGAGCATGGGCGCGAGGGAGGTCGACGAGTCGGAGTACCCCGAACTCCACGGGATGGTCCGACGGCTCTCCCAGCAGGCCGACGTGCCGGTGCCGAAGGTGGCCGTCGTGGACTCTCGCGTGCCCAACGCGTTCGCGACCGGGCGCACGCAGAAGCACTCGGCGGTCTGCGTCACGACGGGGCTGATGAACACGCTGAACCGGGAAGAACTCGAGGGCGTCATCGCCCACGAACTCTCACACGTCAAGAACCGCGACGTGATGGTGATGACGGTGGCGTCGTTCCTCTCGACCATCGCCTTCCTCATCTTCCGGTTCGGCTTCTGGTTCGGCGGCGGCCGGGACCGGAACAACGGGGGCATCCTCGTCGCCATCGGCGTCTCGCTCCTCGTGTGGATACTCTCGTACCTGCTCATCAGGGCGCTGTCGCGCTACCGGGAGTTCGCCGCCGACCGGGGCGCGGCAACCATCACCGGTCAGCCGTCGGCGCTCGCGTCGGCGCTGATGAAGATATCGGGCCGGATGGAGTCGGTGCCGACGGAGGACATGCGCGACCAGGCTGAGATGAACGCGTTCTTCATCATCCCCGTCTCGGCGGGCGCCCTCACCCGCCTGTTCAGCACGCACCCCTCGACCGAGCGACGTATCGAGGCGCTCCAGCGCCTCGAACGCGAGATGGAGACCGCGTGAGAACGATGGACCGCGCACGGGTCGGGACGCTCGTGCTCGTCGCCGGACTGGTCGTCGCCGCACACCCCGTCTACCTCGGGCTCCATCCCGGCGACACGACGGTCGACGTGCGGGCCGAACCGGCCGACGTCGCGGACGTCTCCGAGGACCGCATCGCCGACGCGTCCGACCTCCCCGGGCCGACGCAGGACGCGCTCGTCGAGGCCGTCGAGGACGGCGAGGCGACGCGCTGGCGCGTCGCCGACCGCGGGGCCGTCGACCCACTCGTCGAGCACGACTTCGTCCGCCTCGACGGCGAGACGTACCGGGTCCGGGTCTTCGCGGACGAGGGACTGCTCGGTCACGTCGACACCGTCGTCTCTCCGCTGGTCGCACTCGTCGGCGTGCTCGGCGTGTTCGTCGGTGCCCGGACGTTCTGGGACGCCCACAATAGGGACTCCTAAGACGCCCCCTGTCCTTCACCCGCGTATGGGGCTGCTCGATTCGATCCGTGAGGTCCTCGGAGTGCGGGCCGAGGCCGACGCCACCCGCGACGCCGACCCGGACGACCTGTTCGGGATGAGCACGGCCTACATCACGATGGCGGCCGAACTCGGCTACGACCCGACCGGCGACGCCGCACTCTGTTTCTCCGGCGTCGACAGCACAGACTTCGCCGACGCCGTCCAGGAAGTCGAGACCATCCTCGAGGCTGGGTCCGAGGAGACCGGCACGGCCTTCGACCTGCACGAGGACGACCACGGCTACCACTGGGTCGTACTCCACGACGAGGACTTCGAGGACCTCGTGACCAGCCTCCACTTCGCGGCCGACACGTTCATCGAACGCGGCTACGGGTCGCGCCTCCTCGCGGCCGTCTTCGGGTTCGCCGACGACGGCCGGTCGGCCTACTGGATCTACTCGTTCCGTCGGGGCGCGTACTACCCGTTCGCCCCCCGCGGCGGCCAGGAACGCGACGACGGCGTGGAGTTCAAACTGGAGACGAACCTCGACGGCGAACTCGACGTCGAGTCCGACAAGCAGTACTGGTACCCCCTGTGGCCGAGTCGCGCCGGGGGCCACCCCTGGGAGTAGGCCGACGGGCCGTCCAGAGAAACGAGTAGCGTCCGGACCCACTCTTTTTGTTCGAGGGACATGAATCGGGTGCACGATGCGTCGCCCGTCCCCTCCCCCGGTCACCTGGACACAGTTTCTCGCCGCCCGAACCGCCGTCGCTGCCATCTCCCTGACCGCCGTCGCGAGTGCCATCTTCGCCCTCGTCCGGTTCGGCCCGTTCGGTCCCGTCGTGGCGCTGACCGAACCGGGGACGTCACGGGAGGTCGTCGCCGCCCTCCGCCGAGACATCGAGGGTACCACCCGACTCGGCGACGGCTACCTCGCCACCGTCGGCGACCTGTTCGTGTTCGACCTCGGCCAGTCGGTGATACTCTCGGACGGACCGGCGCGACCCCTGGTCGCCGAGGCCGTCCTGCCGACGCTCGTGCTCGTCGCCGGGGCACTCTGCCTCGTGACCGTCGTCGCGCTCCCCGTCGGCGTCGCCGCGGGCTACCTCGACGGTCGTCTCGGCCGGGCCGTCGACGACCTCGCGGTGTTCGGCCGGAGCGTCCCGAACTTCTGGCTGGCCGTCGTCGCTGTCGCCCTCTTCTGGCCCGGACTCGGCGTCGCTGCACCGTCAGAGTCCGGCGTCCTCGCCCTGTTCGTCTCGTCGGCGGCCGTCGCGTCCGCGCTCGTCGCGACCCGCGTCCGGACGACCGCCGGTGCGGTCCGGGAGGCGCGTCGAGACGGCCACGTCGACGCTGCCCGGGCGAAGGGGCTCTCCAGTCGAACCGTCCTCTGGCGACACGTGGCCCCCGTCGCGCTACTGGCGCACCTGCGGGGGGTCGGCGACGACGCCGCGTACCTCGTCGGGGCCGTGACCGTCGTCGAACTGACGACGCCGCACCTCCCCGGCGTCGACGCCTCGGGACTCGGGTACCTGTTCTACCAGGCGACCGTCCAGGGCGACCTCACGCTCGCCGGGACGCTCGCGTTCCTGTTCGCGGCCGCCGTCGTGGCCGTCCGGTTCTGTGGCGACCTCGCGCTGGCGCTGGTCGACCCCCGGGTCGGGCCAGGGTGAGACGCGTTCGACCGGTCCGAACCGGCGCGTCGCGGCTTCCGGTGTGATCCCTCGCCACCGATTCGAATCTACCCCGACGCCTGCCTCTACTTTCACTTTCACTCCCCTGTTTACGGGGGTTTATCATCCAACGGGACACACCAGCAGGTATGGCAGACGCAGACCTCGAGAAACTCCCCGGTGTAGGACCGGCAACGGCAGACAAACTCCGCGACGCTGGCTTCGACTCGTTCCAGGGCATCGCGGTGGCGTCCCCCTCCGAACTGTCGAACACGGCCGACGTCGGCGAGTCCAGCGCCGCCGACATCGTCCAGGCCGCCCGCGAGGAGGCCGACATCGGCGGCTTCGAGACCGGGTCGGCCGTCCTCGAACGACGCAACCAGATCGGGAAGCTCAGCTGGCAGATCGACGAGGTCGACGAGTTGCTCGGCGGCGGCGTCGAGACCCAGTCCATCACCGAGGTGTACGGCGAGTTCGGGGCCGGCAAGTCCCAGGTCACACACCAGCTCTCGGTGAACGTCCAGTTGCCGAAGGAGGTCGGCGGCCTCCGTGGCTCGGTCATCTTCATCGACTCCGAGGACACGTTCCGTCCCGAGCGCATCGACGACATGGTCCGCGGACTCCCGGAGGAGGCCATCGAGGCCACCCTCGAGGACCGCGACATGGAGGGCTCGCCCGACGACGAGGAGACGATGGACGACCTCGTCGACGCCTTCCTCGACAAGATACACGTCGCGAAGGGCTTCAACTCGAACCACCAGATGCTCCTGGCCGAGAAGGCACAGGAACTCGCCGGCGAACACGAGGACGGCGAGTGGCCCGTCCGCCTGCTCTGTGTCGACTCGCTCACCGCGCACTTCCGCGCCGAGTACGTCGGTCGTGGCGAACTCGCCGACCGGCAGCAGAAACTCAACAAGCACCTGCACGACCTGGACAAGGTCGGGAACCTCTTCAACTGCGCCGTCGTCGTGACCAACCAGGTCGCCTCGAACCCCGACTCGTTCTTCGGCGACCCGACCCAGCCCATCGGTGGGAACATCCTCGGCCACAAGTCGACGTTCCGGATGTACCTGCGCAAGTCCAAGGGCGACAAGCGCATCGTCCGCCTCGTCGACGCACCGAACCTCGCCGACGGCGAGGCCGTGATGCGGGTCCAGGACGGCGGCCTGCGCCCCGAGTAACGCCGCCGTCGACGGGGTCCGTTCAGACCGGACCCGGCGGAGACCGCTTTTTCACGCACGCGAACGTACCGTCCTGCATGGACGCTCGACGCTCGCTGACGGCCCTCGGTTCGGGAGTGACCACGTTCCTGCTCGTCGGTGCCCTCGTCGTCGAACTCGTCGGCGGCGACGTCCCCGGCGGGATACTCGGGGTCCTCGGCGGACTGGTCGCCGGCGTCGCCGCCACCGCCGGCGTCTGGGTCACGCTCGGCGAGGCCAGCGACGTCGCCCGGCGCGTCGCGCTGGGGTACGCCACGTTCGGCTACGCCTTCGTCGGCATCTGGTTCCTCCGGTACGCCCACGTCGCCGGTCTCCGGTCCACCGTCGACGTGCCGATGCAGGTCGGCCTCAGCGTCGCCCTGGCTGTACTGGTCGCCGCCTGGGACTGGGCGGGGACCCGGCGAGGCAGGGAGCGAAGCCCGCAGTAGTGCGCAGATTTGTACAAGACTGTGCCAGTCACGTTCCCGCAAGGTTACCAGTTACGCCAGTAATAGTGCCATATGGACCCGGATACTCACGTCGAAACACCGTGCTACCACCGGTCATCGTTCTCGTAATCTTGGAACCCAGCTACAATACTATATCCGTGGCGTGCCTATCATCACCTGTGAAGACACCATGAACGGCTATGCGATCGTCATCGCGACGGAGGAATTCGAGAAGATAACCGCCGTCAGCATCATCGGCTCCATCGCCGCAGCCTCGGACATCCCCGTCGACGTGTTCGTGACCATGAACGGACTTCGGCCGTTCGAACGCGAGGTCGTCGAGACCCGGGACTTCGAGACCGGCGCGCTCGGGGAGGCCATGCTGACGAGCGAGGAGACGGAGATACCCCTCTTCACGGACCAGTTCCGTGACGCCAAGGAGATGGGCCCGATGAACGTCTACGCCTGCACGATGGCGATGGAGATGTGGGGCCGCGAACTCGAGGACTACGTCGACATCTTCGACGGCGAACTCGGGGTCTCCGGCTTCCTGAACAGGGCCGCGGACAAGCAGGTCGTCTTCGTCTGAGCCTGCCCGGCCACCGTATCGCCAACCGACCACCACCCAGACAACGAGACACACAACGATGACCGAACAGATCAACGCCGACGTAACGATAGACGCACGCGGTTCCGGCTGCCCCGGCCCCCTGATGGACCTCATCGGGAAGATCAAGACGGCCGACGCCGGCACCGTGTTCGAACTCCAGACCTCCGACCGTGGCTCGGTCACCGACGTGCCCGAGTGGGTCGAGAAGGCCGGTCACGAACTCGTCGACACCGTAGAGCGCGACGACTACTGGAGCATCTACGTGGAGAAGGTGTGAGACCATGACCCGAATCGTCGTCGTCGGGGGCGGAACCGGCGGCACCATCCTCGCCAACCGGCTCGTCGAGAACCTCGACCACGAGGTCGCGGCCGGCGAGGTCGAGGTGACGCTGGTCAACGACTCCCCCGACCACGTGTACAAACCGACGTACCTGTACGTCCCGTTCGGCAAGAAGACCGCCGAGGAGGCCGTCCGGCCCCTCGCGGACCTCGTCGACCGGCGGGTCGAACTGGAGATAAACCGCGTCGTCGACATCGACACCGACGACAAGACCCTGGCACTGCAGGACGGCCGCGACACGCTGTCCTACGACTACCTCGTGCTGGCCACCGGCGCGAAACTGGTGCCCGACGAGGTTCCCGGCCTCGTGGAGGGCGGCCACCACTTCTACGGGGCGGAGGGGGCCGAGACGCTCCGCGACGCCCTGGCCGACTTCGACGGCGGCCACCTCGTGCTGAGCGTCGTCGGCGTCCCGCACATGTGTCCGGCCGCACCCGTCGAGTTCGTGATGATGGCCGACGAGTGGTTCCGCGAGCGCGGCATCCGCGACGAGGTCGACATCACCTACACCTACCCCATCCAGCGCCTGCACGGCCTCCAGCCGGTCTCCGACTGGATGGAGCCGCGCTTCGCCGAGCGGGGCATCGACACGGTGACCTTCTTCAACGCGGAGGAGGTCGACCCCGACGAGAAGGTCGTCCGGTCGATGGAGGGCGAGGCGGTGGACTACGACCTGCTCGTGGCCATCCCGCCCCACACCGGCGACGAACTCATCGCGGACTCCGGCCTCGGCGACGACGGCTGGGTGGCGGTCGACAAACACACCCTCGAAGCCGACAACGCCGAGGACGTCTTCGCGATGGGGGACGCCGCCGACGTGCCGACCAGCAAGGCCGGTTCCGTCGCCCACTACGAGGCCGACGTCGTCGCCGACCGCATCGCCAGCAAGGTCCGCGGGCAGCTCCCGACGGCGACGTTCGACGGGAAGGCCGTCTGCTTCATCGAGGCGGGCATGAACGAGGCGACGTTCATCGAGTTCGACTACGAACGGTCGCCGGTGATGCGGGACGAGTCCCGTCCGATCCACCTGGCGAAACTGGCGTACAACGAGACCTACTGGCTGACCGCCAGGGGGCTCCTCTGAGGTGATAGCGATGGCAGAATCGCCACAGGAGCTCGAGGTCGACGACCTCACGGCGGCCATCGAACAGAACCCCGAGGCCGTCGCCGAGTTCGTCGAGCGCCTCGACGCGGTGAACGAGCTGCTCGACGTGCTCGAACTCGGCACGAGCGCCATGGACGACGAGATGATGATGCGGCTGGCCAGCACCGGCAGCACGCTGGTGGAGTCCGCCGACGCGGCGGCGACGCCCGGGACGGTCCGCCTCGCCGAGGCCGTCGGCAACGACGGCGAGGACCTGGCCGGCGCGCTGGAGACGCTGGCCGAACTCCAGCGCGACGGGACCCTCGACGACCTGGCCGCGCTGACCGACCTGCTGGGGCTGGCGAACGGTGCGCTCGACGACGAGATGGCGATACGGCTGGCCAGCACCGGCAGCAACCTGGGCGAAGTCGCCGACGCCGCCGCCGACCCGGACACGGTCCGTGGCCTGGAACGGATGCTCGACGCGGTGGGCGACGCGAACGCGGCGGAGTCCGAACCGGTCGGGGCCATCGGTCTCGTGAAGGCGACCAGGGACCCCGAGGTCAGGAGTGGCCTCGGCTACCTGCTCGCGCTGGCGAGGGCGCTCGGCAGAGCGTGAGAACGAGCGTCCGCGGTCAGTCGTCGTCTTCGGTCGTCGTCTTCTCGACGTCGAGTTCGCCGCGGTAGATGTCCGCACCGTCCTGTGCCACCTTCTCGGCCAGCACCGCGCACTTGATGCGCATTGGCGAGATGTCGACGCCGAGCATGTCGACGACGTCGTCGCGGTCCATCTCGGCGAGTTCGTCGAGCGTCTTGCCCCGGAGTTTCTGCGAGAGCATGCTCGCGGAGGCCTGCGAGATGGCACAGCCGTCGCCCCGGAAGGCGACCGCGGCTATCGTCTCGTCGTCGTCTTCGAGTTTCACGTCGATACGGATCTCGTCGCCACACATCGGGTTCTCGCCGACGTGCGAGAACGTCGCATCCTCGATCTCCCCGTAGTTCCGGGGGTTCTTGTAGTGGTCGAGGATCTGCTGGCGGTACATGTCCGAGCCCATTCCCATTGTTGGTCGTGGCTACGGGAGTGCGGTGGAAAAGGGTTCCGCAGGCGCGGGCGGAGGGTCAAACGAACGTTTGAGGTTTGGACACGCACTTGGCTCCCGTTCGCGTCCTGGGAGGTATGGTCCCCAACCCGACCGACGACGGACGCGGCCGACCAAGTGGGGTCGGCCGCCGGCGCGTTCTCGCCGGCCTGGCAACCGTGACGGCAGCGAGTACCGTCTCGTCGACGACCGCGACCGCGACGAGCGCCCCGGCCGACCGTACGCCACTCGAACCCGCCGGCGAACTGGCGCTCCAGGGCGTCTGCGAGGTCGTCGTCAGCGAGACCGGCGAGACGGCCTTCGCCGCGACGCGTGACGGCTTCGCCACCGTCGACGTGTCGGACCCGGCGAACCCGACGGTGCTCGCCGAGGAGCGCGACCTGACCCACGAGGGTCGCGGCCCGATGCGGCGCATCTACGACGTGAAGTACGCGAACGGGAGACTCGTCGTCGCCGGTCCCAACGCCGGCGGGTCGAACGAACTGTCGGGCTTCTTCCTCTACGACGTGTCGGACCCGGCGTCGCCGGAGCGGGTGGCGTTCCAGGCGACGAACCACGGCATCCACAACTGCTTCTTCGACGGCGACCGCGTCTACCTCACCGGGAGCGGCGTCACCCACGAACCGACGATGCTGTACGACGTCTCCGGCGACACCCCGGAGAAGGTCGGCGAGTGGTCGGCCGTCGACGAGGACGACGCCTGGCGCGACGCCGGCCGGAACGCCCTCTCCTGTCACGACGTCTACGTCCAGGACGACACGCTCTACGTCGCCTACTGGGACGCCGGTACGTGGGTCGTCGACGTCTCGGACCCGGCGAACCCGAGCGCCATCGCCCGTCTCGGCGGCCACGACGTCGAGTACCTCTCCACGGTCGCCGACGGGTTCACCGCCGAGCTCGTCGAACTCCCCGGGAACGCACACTACGTCCAGCCGAACGCCGACGGCTCCGAGGTGTACGTCGGCAAGGAGGCATGGGACCACCAGGAGACCGACCACGACGGCGGTCCCGGCGGCATCGAACTCTGGTCGATGGACGGCGACGCCCCGACGCGAGAGACGATACTCGCACCCCCGGAGGACAACAGGGGGGCGACCTCGCACAACTTCGGCGTCGACGGCGACCGACTCTACACCTCGTGGTACGGCGGCGGCGTCCGCGTCTACGACGTGAGCGACGTGACCGCACCACGACTCCTCGGTGCGTGGCGCGACGACGAGAACGCGGTGTTCTGGGCAGCGAAGCCCATCCAAGAGGGCTTCGTCGGTGCGAGCTACCAGAACCCGAGCAACAGTCGCGAGGAACGTCAGCAGGGCGTCGGAGCGCGCCTGCTCGTCTTCCCGGAACCCGGGGGCGAGGGGACGGCGGCCCCGACGATGGAACCCCGGCCCGTCCCCGACCGAGACACCGGCACGTCGGACGGTGGCGGCACGACGGTGCCCGGCCACGACGGGACGCCGACGCCGACCAGCGCGTCGACCGGCGACACGGCCACCCCGACCGATGACGGCGGCGGGGGCAGCGGTAGCACCCCGGGGTTCGGGACGCTCGCGGCGCTCGCCAGCGTCGGTGCGGCCGCCGGACTGGCCCGTCGCTGGCGGACCGACGACTGACGGGGGCCTCGGCGACCGCTTCAGCGCTCGCCCCCGACCTCCCGCTCGAATCGCTCGACGAACGTCTCGACGAAGGCGTGCCGGTCCTCGGCGACGGCGCGTCCGGCGTCGGTGTACATCCGGTCGCGGATGCGGAGCAGTTTCTTGTGGACGTGGTTCAGGGCCGTCCGGCCGGCGGCCGTCTCGTCCGTCGAGGGGGGCAGGGCCGGGTCGTGGATTGGACGTTCGAACTCGCCGGCGTGGGCGAACGTCCGGGCGAGGCCGACCGCGCCGATGGCGTCGAGGTTGTCGGCGTCACAGAGCAGTTCCGCCTCCGTCGTCGTCGGTTCGACGTCGTTCGAGAACCGGTGGGCGCGGACGCAGTGGGCAACGGCGTCGACGGCGGTTCGGTCGGCGTCGAACTCCCGGAGGATGCGGCCGGCCTCCTCGGCGCCCCACTCGGCGTGGTCGGCTATCTCGCCCGCCGTCTCACGCTTGCGTCCGACGTCGTGGAGCCACGCCGCCGCGAACAGCACGTCCTCGTCGACGGGACGGTCGGTCGTCGCGGCCAGTTCCTCCGCGTTGGCGACGACGCGCTGGACGTGGTGCCAGTCGTGGGTCGGCGAGAGCCCGCCGAAGTAGGTCTCTGCGCGCTCCCGGAGGGCGGTCAGGTCCATGAATTCGGGGAACACTGCCGGCGACAAAAACGGTTCGGAGGACGGGACCGTCCCGCTGGACGCCCGTCGGAGCACGCGGACGCGGAGCCCTCAGGCGAACAACTGTCGCGCGTCGTCGATGGCCTCGACGAGCACGTCCACTTCGGCCTCGGTGTTGTAGATGTAGAACGACGCACGTGCGGAGGCGGCGACGCCGAGCTTGTCGTGCAACGGCTGGGTGCAGTGGTCGCCGGCCCGGATGGCGACGCCGTGGTCGTTGACGATGCTCGCCAGGTCGTGGGCGTGGACGCCGTCGACGTTGAACGCGACGAGCCCCCCACGGCCCTGGTCCGGCGACGGGCCGTAGATATCGACGTCGTCGTACCCGGAGAGCCGGTCGTACGCGTAGCGCGCGAGGCGACTCTCGTGGCGCTCGATGCGGTCCATGCCGATGTCGTCGAGGTAGTCGATGGCCGCGTCGAGACCGACCGCCTGTGCGATGAGCGGCGTCCCGGCCTCGAACTTCCACGGGAGGTCGTTCCACGTCGAGTCCTCGAACGTGACCTTGCGTATCATGTCCCCGCCGTAGAGGTACGGCTGCATCGAGTCGAGGACGTGTTCCTTGCCGTAGAGGACGCCGATGCCGGTCGGGCCGGCCATCTTGTGACCCGAGAAGGCGTAGAAGTCGGCGTCGATGGCGCCGACGTCGACCGGACGGGTCGGGACCGCCTGCGCGCCGTCGATGAACGCGTAGGCGTCGTGCTCGTGGGCCAGGTCGACGATGTCGGAGACCGGGTTGACCGTCCCGAGCGTGTTCGAGACGTGGACGACGCTGACCAGCTTCGTGTCGTCGGTGACGAGGTCGGCGGCGGCGTCCATGTCCAGCAGTCCGTCGTCGTCGATGGGGACGTACTTCACCGTCGCGCCGGTCCGCTTGGCCATCTGTTGCCAGGTCACCAGCGACGCGTGGTGTTCCATCTCGGTGAGGACCACCTCGTCGCCGGGACCGAGTTCGTCCAGGCCCCAGGCGTACGCGACGAGGTTCATCGCTTCGGTCGTGTTCTTCGTGAAGACGACCTCTTCGCGGCCGTCGGCACCGATGAACTCGGCGACGCGGTCGTGGGCCTCCTCGTAGGCGATGGAGGCCTCCTGGCTCAACTGGTGGACGCCGCGGTGGACGTTCGCGTTGTAGCCGTAGTAGTAGTCGACGATGGCCTCGACGACCTGTCGTGGGGTCTGACTCGTCGCCCCGTTGTCGAGGTAGACCAGTGGGACGCCGCCCACGTCCCGTTCGAGGACCGGGAAGTCCGCCCGGATGGCCTCGACGTCCAGTGGTTCGATGTCCGATGTGCTCATTACCTTATTTTGGGGACCCTAGACCCAACTGTCCTTCGGTCCGTCACCGTCGCCGGCGACGCCCGTGAACCACGCGAGGGCGGTGGAGCGGACGGAAAAAGTCCACTGCCGAAGCCTTAAACGGGTTCGAATCCTACGCCGGTGTATGCAGCAGCACGTGAAGATTCCGCAGGACCGCATCGGCGTGCTGATCGGCGAGGGCGGTGAGACGATGCGACGGATCGAGAACCGGGCGGGTGTCCGACTGGACATCGACTCGGAGAACGGGTCCGTCGCGATCGAGCAGGTCGGCGACCCCATCGACGCGCTGAAGGGGCCCGACATCGTCCAGGCCATCGGCCGTGGCTTCCCCCCCGAGGAGGCCCTGTCGTTACTCGACGACGAGATGCGGATGTTCGACCTGATAGACATCGATTCCGCGGCACGAAACAAGCGCGACCTGAAGCGAAAGAAGGGCCGACTCATCGGCGAGAACGGCCGTACCCGCGAACTCATGGAGGACCTCACGGGGTCGAACGTCGTCATCTACGGTTCGACCCTCGGCGTCATCGGCGGCCCGGAGCAGGTCCAGATCGTCCGCGAGGCGGCAGAGCGCCTCCTCGACGGAGCACCCCACGGGTCGGTGTACGCCTACCTGGAGCGCAAGCACAACGAACTCAAGCGCAAGGGCATGGAGTACCACCGGTACCCCGGCGGGACGTAGAGGCCACCGGACCAGCCAGCGTCCGCGTCCGCCGTCCTCCCGCCCGTTCTCGAACGAGTATATAAAGATAGTGTGAGAGTGCATCTCACATCGCCGAATGCAGGGCACGTAGACAGGTCACTCTGCCCTCTACAGAAATGTTTATATAGAATGCCATTCAATCATTCGACCGACTATGGCACAGCAGATGGGTAACCAGCCCCTCATCGTACTTTCGGAGGACAGCCAGCGAACGTCCGGACGTGACGCACAGTCGATGAACATCACGGCCGGCAAGGCCGTCGCCGAGGCCGTACGGACGACACTCGGCCCGAAAGGGATGGACAAGATGCTCGTCGACTCGACGGGCGGCGTCGTCGTCACGAACGACGGCGTGACCATCCTGAAGGAGATGGACATCGAGCACCCGGCCGCGAACATGATCGTCGAGGTCGCCCAGACCCAGGAGGACGAGGTCGGCGACGGGACGACCACCGCCGTCGTCGTCTCCGGCGAACTGCTGAAGAAGGCCGAGGAACTCCTCGAGCAGGACGTCCACGCGACGACCATCGCGAACGGGTACCGCCAGGCCGCCGAGAAGGCCAAGGAGATCCTCGACGAGGCCGCCATCGACGTCGACGAGGACGACCGCGAGTACCTCGAACAGATCGCCGCCACGGCGATGACCGGCAAGGGCGCCGAGTCCGCGAAGGACCTCCTCGCCGAACTCGTCGTCGACGCCGTCCTCGCCGTCAAGGACGAGGAGGGCATCGACGCCGACAACATCAAGATCGAGAAGATCGTCGGCGGTTCCGTCGACAACTCCGAACTCGTCGACGGCGTCCTCCTCGACAAGACCCGCGTCCACGACAACATGCCCTTCTTCGTCGAGGACGCCAACGTGGCCGTCATCGACGACGCGCTCGAAGTGCGCGAGACCGAGATTGACGCCGAGGTCAACGTCACCGACCCCGACCAGCTCCAGCAGTTCCTCGACCAGGAGGAGAAGCAGCTGAAGGAGATGGTCGACACGCTCGTCGAGGCCGGTGCCGACGCGGTCTTCGTCGGCGACGGCATCGACGACATGGCCCAGCACTACCTCGCACAGGAGGGCATCTTCGCGGTCCGCCGCGTCAAGGACTCCGACGCGAAGCGCATCGCCCGCGCGACCGGCGCCCGCGTCGTCGCCAACGTCGACGACGTCGAGGCCGACGACCTCGGCTTCGCCGGCCGCATCAGCCAGCAGGACGTCGGCGGCTCCGAGCAGGTCCTCATCGAGGACGTCGAGGACGCCAAGTCCGTCACGCTCCTCCTCCGCGGCGGCACCGAGCACGTCGTCGACGAGGTCGAGCGCGCCATCGACGACTCCCTGGGCGTGGTCCGCACGACCATCGAGGACGGCACCGTCCTCCCCGGCGGCGGCGCACCCGAGGTCGAGATGGCCCTCGAACTCCGCGACTTCGCCGACTCCGTCGGCGGCCGCGAACAGCTGGCCGTCGAGGCGTTCGCCGACGCGCTGGAGGTCATCCCGCGCACCCTCGCCGAGAACGCCGGGCTGGACTCCATCGACAGCCTCGTCGAACTCCGCTCGCGCCACGACGGCGGCGAGTACGGTGCGGGTCTCGACGCCTACTCCGGCGACGTCATCGACATGGAAGCCGAGGGCGTCGTCGAGCCGCGGCGCGTGAAGAGCCAGGCCATCGAGTCCGCCACCGAGGCGGCCGTCATGCTCCTGCGCATCGACGACGTCATCGCCGCGGGCGACCTCTCCGGCGGCAAGGTCGACGGCGACGACGGCGGCGACGAGATGCCCCCGGGCGGCGGCGGCATGGGCGGCGGTATGGGCGGCATGGGCGGCATGGGCGGCATGGGCGGCGCGATGTAGAATCGGGCAACGCCCGGTTCTCGTAGACCGTCAGGCTCCGCCTGTCCACCCACCGCGACAGCCGTTCCACGTACCGCACCCCGACCGAATCCACGAACCTTCTTTCGACGCCGAACCGGTAGCGACGGCTCCCCAGGTGAAACCGGCGTTTCAGCCACTGGAAAGCACTTGTACTCGACGCCACTGGGCACGACTATGCCACGACGCCGCCCCCTGCTCGCCGCGGTGGGGACTGCCCTCGCCACAGCCGGCTGCCTCGTCGACGACGGGTCGCCCGGTACCGACCGCCGGGACACGCAGAGCGACTCCCTCGACCCGGGTACGACCGGGACGCCGCCGTCCGACGACCCACGGCCGTTCTCGGAGACGCTCGACGTTGGCGACCTGCGAGTCCGACTCTCCGGCCCGGCCGTCCAGCACTCGTTCCTGCACCTCGTCCAGCCCGACACGATGGGCGTGAAAGCGCTCGACGGCCGCCAGTTCGTCTTCGTCGGCGTCGGCGTCGAGGGCGAGCCGAGACCGGCCGCCGAGGACGTCTCGCTCCTCGTCGACGGCGAGTCCGTCGCCGGCTGGACGAGCTACGGGCACCGGTCGCCCTACAGCGTCGGGGTCGCGACCGGGAACGGACGACCGTACAGCGCCGACGGCGAAGACGGCTGGGTCGGCTTCGACGTCCCCGCACCGGTCTCCGACGACCCGCGACTCCGGTTCTCGGTCGACGGCGGGCGGGCGACGACGAGCCTCCCCGACCGGGCCGTCGAGGCCCTCCGGACGCCGCCGCCGTCGTTCAGCGTCTCCGAGTTCTCCGCCCCCGACTCGGTCGGCCCCGACGAACCCATCCCCGTCTCGGCGACGGTGACCAACGAGGGCGACGGCCCGGGGTCGTTCCGGGCGTCGCTCAACCAGCTCGGTCCGATGTACGGTCCCGGGCCGGTCGAGGTCGCACTCGGCGCCGGCGAGAGCGAGCGCTGGGAGGAGTCCATCACGGTCCACCGGGGGCTGAACGACGTCGAGGAGGTCCGATTCGCGTTCGTCACGGCCGACGACGAGTACGCACGGACCGTCGTCGTCGACTGAGGGACGTCGCTCCGGCAGCATCGAGGCCACCAGCCGCACCACGGCGCGCCGACCGACCCCGGCGACCGACGAACGTCCTTTCGATTTAACTAAGTGGTCGCCATGGAAATTTTGCGGCAATGCAAACGTTACTTCTGAGCAGCGAGGACGTCGACGAGAACGCGCAGATGCCGGAGGTCATCGGCGCCGTCGAAGACGCGTTCGCTGCCTACGAACGCGGCGACGCACAGATGCCGGCGAAGTCCTACATCGACCTGCCCGAGTACAACGGCGACTTCCGGTCGATGCCGGCGTACCTCGCCGCCGAGACGTGGGACGCCGCGGGCATCAAGTGGGTGAACGTCCACCCGGACAACCCCGACGACCACGGCCTGCCGACGGTCATGGGGACGATGATATACTCCGACCCCGAGACGGCGTTCCCGCTGGCCATCATGGACGGGACGGAACTCACGATGAAGCGCACCGGCGCGGCCGCCGCCGTCGCCACCGACCACCTGGCCGTCGAGGATGCAACGTCGCTCGGAATCGTCGGTGCCGGTGTCCAGTCGTACACGCAACTCGACGCCATCTCGTCCGTTCGTGACATCGAGAAAGTCGTCGTCAGCGACGTCGACGACGGGGCCATCCAGCGCTTCGTCGACCGCTACGACGACCAGTTCGACGTCCGCGGCGGGTCCATCAGCGAGGCGGGCCACTGCGACGTGCTCTCGACCGTGACCCCGGTCGAGTCGCCCATCGTCTCCGCCGACGACCTCGGCGACCACACCCACGTCAACGCCATGGGTGCCGACGCCGAGGGCAAGCACGAACTCGCCGACGAGGTCCTGCTCGCCGCGAAACTCGTCATCGACGACTACAAGCAGTGTACCCACTCCGGGGAGATCAACGTCCCGTGGAACGAGGGACTCCTCGACGACGACGACCTCTACGGCGAGATCGGGGAGATAGTCACCGGCCACCGCGAGGGCCGCACCGCGGACGACGGCGTCACCGTCTTCGATTCCACCGGCCTGGCTATCCAGGACGTGGCGACGGCCCACGTCGTCTACGAACACGCCGACGACAACGACAACGGCACGCCGTTCGACCTCCTCGGACTCGGTAACTGACCGGACTGCTCGGCCTCACGGTTCAGGGCTCCAGTACGTTCGCCACGAACCAGTCGACGATGCGCCCCTCCGCCCGATGGAGGACGTCGCTCGCCGTGGCTTTCGAGACGTCCAGCGAGTCGGCGACCTCGGTCAACGTCGCCCGTCGTGGCGTCTCGTAGTATCCCCGTTCGATAGCGGCGAGCAACACCTCTCGCTGGCGGTCCGTGAGGACGGCCTCGCTCTCGCCCCCGTCGATTCGCCGGACGTACTCGATGTCGAACTGTATCCCCGCCGCGTCTAGCTGGGTCCCGAGCGCGGAGAGTCGACTCGACGACGTCGTCAACTCCCAGGTCGCGGTGCCGTCGACGACGTCGAACGGGGTCTGGACCGGGACGCCGGCCTCCCAGACGGGCACGAGCAGGACGGGGTCGGTCGTCTCGACCTGGAGCAGCGTCGCGCCGTCGTCCGTCCAGAGCAACTCCACCGACTCGACGTCCGGTCGGTTCTCCACGTCGGCGAGTATCGGCACCGGGTCGTCCGCCTGCAGTTCCACGAGCGCGACGCTCGATTCGGTCCCCGGGAGGAGCGTGACGACGCGGAACACGCTCCCCTCGTGGGCGTTCGAGACGGCTGCGATCCACGCTTCGTCCGGAATCGTGACGGTCAGTTTGGCTGCTGGCACGGGAGTCCACCGTCGGTAGGGGGCGCACGGTCAAAGCGACGGGTTCGAACATGTTCGAACGGCACCGACGTGTTCGGACGAACCGTTACTCGCTACCCACCCTTACGACCGGTCGATTCACGAATGAAGGTCAGAACCGATCCGTTCCTCCTCGTGGCGGCCCTGTACCTGACGGTCGGGGCGCTCGCCGTGGTCGGGAAACTCGCCGTCGGTGTAGAGCTCCTCGAACCGTTGCCCCGCCTCCGGTGGGTGATGATACACCTGGTCACCATCGGAGGGCTGACGCAGGCGCTGTTCGGGGTGCTCCCGCACCTCGTCGGGAGTCTCGATTCGTCGGCCGGACGGCTCTCACCCCGGGCACGCTGGGTGCAGTGGATAGCCCTGAACACCGGCTACCCGCTCGTCCTGTTCGGGATGACGACCGGGTCGACCCTCGTCGCGGTGGCGGGGGCGACCGTCGTCCTGTTCGCGCTGGCACTGCTGCTGGCGACGGTGTACCGCGTCAGCGACGGGTCGGGCGGCCAGTCGCTCGGTCGGTACTACCGCGTCGCGCCGTGGTTCCTCGTCGTCGGCATCCTCGCGGCGTTCGGCATGTTGCTCGGAATCCACGGTCCGGGCGGGTACTTCGGCTCGATAGAGGCCCACGTCCACGCGAACGTCTGGGGGTTCCTCGCGCTGGTCGTCGCCGCGACCCTCCTCCAGCTGGTGCCCGCCATGGCGGGTGCGGACCTCTACGCGTCGCGGCTCACCAGGGTCACGTTCTGGGGCCTGACCGTCGGCACGGTCGGACTCGTCTCGGGGCCGTGGCTGGCCGAACACGCCCTGACGTTCGGCGGCCTCGCCATCTACGTCGTCGGGACGGTCGCCCTGCTGGCGAACGTCGTCGGGACCAGACGGGCTGGCGGGTGTACGAAGGACGCCCGCTTCGGGCACGTACTAGGTGCGTACCTGTGGCTCGTCGTCCCGGTTCCGGTCGCACCGTTCGTGCTCCTGTTCCCGAGCGTCGTCCCGGGCCGGGTCATCGAGATGGCCGCCATCAACGGACTGGTGTTCGGCTGGATGCTCCAGCTGGCGATGGCGTTCCTGCCCGTCGTCGTGACCGCGTTCGAGAACGGCGACGGCGGCCTCGTGGACGTTCGGGCCGCCGTCGAGGCGTCCACCGACACCGCCTCGTGGCTGGACGTCGCCGGTGTCAACCTCGGGATGGTCGCCCTCTGGGCGACGGCGATTCCCGCCCTCTCGGGCGTCGCCGGGGCGCTCGAGACCGTCGGTTTCGGACTCTTCGCCGTCGCGTGGGTCGCGTTCGTCGTTCGACTCTGGCGCTCGCTCGTCAGTGGGGATGCGGGAACCCGGGGGCAGGAGCCGACCGGGACGGGTGCCGCGACCGTCGACTGACCGGACGGGACGCGAGTCGGGACCGACGGGGCGACGCGACGGGCGCAGGTCCCGAATCTCGGACCTACCGGTTCCCGAGCGCCTCGGCCACCTTCGACACTGCCCAGATGGCGATAAGGAGTGGCAGGAAGGGGAACAGGATGGCCACCAGCAGCCCGAACACGGCCCAGCCGATGACCGACATCTCGGCGTCCTCGCGGCCGAAGTACGGCGGCGTGACGGTTCGAAGCGGCTCCGGAAGGGCAGACGGTGTGGACTCCTCTTGTTGCGCTTCTGCGCTCATACGAGGAGATACGCGCTACAGCGGCCTAAATCGTGCCCCGGTCGGTGCGGTCAGTTCGCCTCGAGTTCGATGTTCGGCCGGAACGGGACGGCGCCGCTGTCGGTCTCGTCCGTCTCCGTCTCCACGACGACGTCGGCGTCGAACTCCTCGCCGAGGAACGCGGCCGCGTCCTCGTACACCTCCCGCTCGGAGAGGCGTGCGAGTTCGTCGAGTCTGTCTTCGTCCGTCTCGCGCACGAAGTCGACGAGTTCCTGCACGAGGTCGTTCACCGCGTCGCCCTTCTCGCGCAGGTCGGGGTTCTGCATGACCTCGCTCATCACGGCACCCTGGTTCGGCCCCACCTCGTGGACGGCCTCGAACACCAGCCACTTCCAGTCGGCCGCGGTCGTCACGCGGACCACGTCCGGTTCCGCCTCGGGCACGTCCTCCTCGGCGTTCTCCAGGGACTGCTGGATGCCGTGGACGTCGTTCGTAAGGCGCTCGACGAGGCTCTCGGCCGCGACGTCGCGGGGGCTACGGAGGTCCTCGTCGACCTCGGGCCACGGCGCGTCCTCGGCCGGGGTGCCGGTGAGACGCTCGTGGAGTTCGTTGGCGAGGAACGGGACGAACGGTGCGAGCAGTCGGAGTCGCGTCTCCAGCACCCGCCGGAGCGTCCAGCGCGCGCCGGGACGGTCGGTGTCGGTCCGACGGCGGTACCAGCGCATGTCCTCCTCGAAGTTGTAGAAGGCGGCCTGGCTGGCGGTTCGCGTCTCGAAGTTCTCCATCGCGTCCGTCACCGTCTCGACGGTGTCCTGCAGTTTCGCGAGCAACCAGCGGTCGATCTGTTCGAGGTCGCGTTCGCCCTCGTCCGCCGCGACGACCTCGGTGGCCCGCCGCCAGAAGCGGTCGAGCTGGTCGCGCGTGCTCTCGACCTGGTCGGCGCGCCAGTCGTAGTCCTGCCACGGTTCGGCGGAGTTCATCAGGAAGAAGCGGACGGTGTCGGCACCGTACTTCTCGATGGCCTCGCCGGGGAGGACGACGTGGCCCTTGGAGGAGGACATCTTCTGGCCCTCCAGCAGACCCATGCCCATGACGGTGATGCCCTGGGGCCAGTTCGGCGGGTCGAACAGTTCGGCGTGGTGGAACAGGTAGAACGTCAGGTGGTTGCTCACCAGGTCGTTCCCCGAGCACCGGTAGTCGACCGGGTACCAGTAGTCCCACTCCTCGCGGAGTTCCAGTGCCGTCTCGTCGGGGTCGTCGACCGCGTCGGGACCGTAGAACAGCGTGTCGAAGAACTCGCGGTCCATCGTCTCGGGGTCCACGTCCGAGAGGCGGTGGGCGAACGTGTAGTACGCCATGTAGATGGTCGAGTCCGACAGCGGTTCGATGACGAAGTCCTGGTCCCACGGCAGGCGCGTCCCGAGCCCGTAGTTCCGGATGCAGGGCCACTCGTTCAGCCAGTCGATGGTGTGGTCGTACTGTTCGCGGGTGTTCTCGGGAATCGCGTCGAGGCCGGCGACGACCTCGTGGGTCTTTCGCTTCCAGTCGGCGTCGTCGTAGCGCAGGAACCACGTGTCCTGCTGGGCTACCTCGACGTCGCCGCCACAGCGACAGACGACCTCCTCGGAGAACTCCTGCATCGTCGCGAAGGCGTCGCCCAGGTAGGACTGCTTGAACTCGTCGCGGACGTCCTCGACGACCTCGCCGGCGAACTCGCCGTACTCGTCGAGCAGGCGGCCCGAGTGGAACTCGGCGTTGTAGAGGTCCTGCGTGACGGCCTTGAGGTCGGGGTCCCGACTGGACTCGATGCCGGCGGACTCGACGGCGTCCTTCGCGGGAATCTCGCCGTAGCCCTCGATCTCGAGGATGGGGACGGGTTCGATGGCGTCGACCTCGTCGGGGTCGATGCCGTACTCGGTCATCTCGTCGGCCTCCGCCTTTGCCTCCTGCAGGGCGAGGTAGTCGTCCGGCGAGTGCGCCGGGACGGACATGACGACGCCCGTCGCGTTGTCGGCGTCGACGAACCCGGCCGGGAGCACGAGCACGTCGTCGCCGGTGACGGGGTTCTCGACGTGCTTCCCGACGAGGTCACGACCCTCGTACTCGTGGCGAATCTCGACCTCGTGGCCCTGCAGGTCCAGTTTCTCGGCGGCCGCCGCCGAGACGAACCAGAACTCCCCGTCGACCTCGGCGACCACGTAGTCCGCCTCGGGGTCGACGAAGGCGTTGGTGACCCCACGGACCGTCTCCGGGCGGAGCGTCGCCATCGGCACCGTCACCTCGGCGTCGTCCAGTTCCGCGCCGAACTTGACGAGGGTGTACTCCTGAAACTCGGCCTCCTCGCCCTCCAGCAGGTCGTGGGTCGTCACCGGTTGTTCCTCGTTCGTACAGTACTTGACCGGGTGGAGGCCCTTCTCCAGCAGGCCACGCTCGCGCAGGGTCTCGTACTGCCAGGTGATGAACTTCGAGTAGCGCTCGTCGTTCGTGGTGAACTCGCGGCGCCAGTCGACCGAGAGGCCGAGTTGCTTCATCCCCTTCTTGTAGTGTTCCTCGATGAAGTGCCGGGCGAAGCCCATCGGCGTCTCGAGGTCGGCGAGGGTGTCCTCGGGGACGTTGTACGTGTTCGTCAGCACGTCCATCTGCTTCGGTTCGCGCTTCTTCAGGCGCTCGACCGCACCGATGATGGGCGTCCCCGTGACGTGCCACGCGATGGGGAACAGGACGTTGTCACCTCGCTGTCGCCGATACCGGGCGTAGACGTCCGGAACGGTGTACGTCCGGGCGTGTCCGATGTGCATCCCTCCACTCGGGTACGGGTACGGAACCGTGACGAAGGTGGACTCCTCGTCGCCCTCGGGGTCCGGCGTCGCCTCGTAGCGACCCTCCGACCGCCAGCGGTCCCGCCACTCCGCTTCGAGCGTCTGCGGGTCGTAGGTCATGGGGATTCGTTCAGTCGGAGGCGTTAAAAGGACTATCAATCCCGCCCAGGCGGGACGTCGCCACCCTCACTCGAACTCCAGTCGTCCCATCTCGTCCCGCGACTCGTGTCCGTCGACGTCCGGCGGTTCGTCGGTGGCACAGTCCCGGCAGTAGTGGTTGAACTCCTCTGACCTCGTGACCAGCGGGACCCCGAAGAGCACGAACTCCTCGCGGAACCGCCGGACGAGTCCCGCGTCCACCCGCGAGTCACAGGCGGTACAGCGCTCTGTGCATCGTTCCTCGGGGTGGAGGACGCGGTCGTCGACGCTCCGGACGCGGCCGACCCGCGTCACCGGATGCAGTCGGTTCAGCCGACGACGGGTCCACGGGTTGACGAGTATCCCGGTGCCGACGAAGACGAACGAGAGGGTGCCAGCGACCAGCGTGAGAACGGCCGAGGAGACGCTCGGGTCCCGGAGGAGACTCGACCCTGCGGCCCAGAAGAGCAGGAGTCCGAATCCGATAGCGACCGTTCCGAGGATGCCGTATAGCACGTCGTAGACGAGGCTCTCGAGGAGGGCCGCGTTGGACGGGTCGTCTCGCATGGTATTTTCGGTTCAGTTTCGACGGGTATCAACGTTCACCCCGACCGTTCCTGTTCGTCGTACCGGGACCGACGGCGGCCCACCACCGAGTTCGCCGACGAACTGCTCGGCGGCGTCGACGACCTCCGCGCTCGGGGGCAAGTGCCGCCGACTTCGCCAGGGACCTGGCAACCGACCATCCCGGCCTCCCAGGGGCGCTCCCGCCGGAACACGAGCGCGCGACGCTGGAACGAGCGGCGTGGCTCCTCGAAGACGAGTTCGACGCGCCAGTACGCGTGCTGGGCGCCGACGAGGCCGACGACGACCTGGCTGGCGAGGCACGGCCTGCCCGGCCAGCCATCCACGTCCACGAGAACGACGAGGGCTAGTGAACGGTAGCCCCGCCAGAGCGCGGCGGACCGTCGCCCGACGACTGGCCGGACGCGGTCGCCGCGGTGGCCGAGCAGGTAGCCGTCGCGCCGTCTCGACGTCGACTATTCGATGTCGATGCGACGGCCCTGTTCGACCTCGGTCTTGGGGGCCGTCACGGTGAGCGTCCCGTTCGAGTAGGCGGCGGCGATGGCGTCCTCGTCGACCGGGTCTGGCAGGCGGATGGACCTGCTGACCGACGTCTTTCGCTCCCGGTGGACGTACCGGACGCCCTCCTCGTCCGTCTCCTCCTCGTCCGTCTCCTCCTCGCGGTTCGCCTCGATGCTGAGGGCGTTGTCCGAGAACGTGAGTTCGATGTCGTCGCTATCGAACCCGGGGAGGTCGGCGACGACCTCGTACTCGTCGCCGTGGTCTCGCACGTCCACCGGGACGGATTCGAACGACGGCATTCCTGGCCGTTCGAGCTGGCGGCCCATGCGGTCGAACATCTCTTCGAGTTCTTCGAACGGATTTCGTCGCATCGTGACCGACAGATACGCCGGGGGAGACCTTAAAACCCGCTCCGGACTGGACAGGGTCGGCACTCGCGTGGTGATTGCGAACAGGCGGCACGGAACGGCCCGGACGACGCGGTGCCACACACCCGCGAGGCGCCGTCCGGCGGCGGTCAGGTCGCGCCGACGCTGGCCGCCCCCTGGTACTTGAACCCTCAGTCGACGACGTGCTCGACGTCGTAGGAGCCGAGGACGCGCACCCAGCCGTCGCCGGCCAGGGCTCTGACATCATCGATGGCGTCCTGCGTCCGGTCCTCGAACAGGCCCGCCTCGACGTCGACGTGGAAGGCGTAGTCGCCGAGGCGTTCGCCGGACGGACGGGACTCCAGTCGAGTGAGGTTGATGTCGCGGTCCGCGAACGGCTGGAGCAGTTCGAGCAGGAGTCCGGGGTAGTTCGCGCCGGGATAGACGACGAGGGTCGTCTTCCCGCCGGCCTCGGACCGCTCGTCCGGCGGCGCGAGGACGAAGAACCGCGTGGCGTTCGAGGTGCGGTCCTGAACGCCCTCGGCGAGCAGGCGGACGGTCTCGTCGGCGGTACCCGGGTGGGCGATCGCGGCGACGTTCGGGTCCTCGCGGGCGCGTTCAACCCCGCGAGCCGTGCTCGCGACTGCCTCTCGGTCGACGTCGGGGTACGCCTCGTCGAGGAAGTCCCGGCACTGTGCGAGTGCCTGCGGGTGGCTTGCGACGGTGTCGAAGGACTCGGACTGGGCGAGCAACGCGTGACGGATGGGCGTCACCACCTCGCTGGTGACGGCCACGTCGAAACTGGCCAGTGCGTCGAGCGTCTCGGTGACGCTCCCCTCGATGCTGTTCTCGATGGGGACGACCCCCCGGGTCGCCTCCCCCTCTGCGACGGCCTCGACGATGCTCGTCACGGACTCGCGGAACGACACCTCGTCGGCGACGGTGCGTGCGGCGCGATGCGAGTACGTCCCGGCGGGCCCGAGCGTGACGACAGTCATGGCTGGTCGTACATCGCTGGTGGGGAAAAGGCCGTCGGGGAGACAGACCGAACGGGCGGCGACCCGTCGGGGGTGGACAGGCGTGCTACGCCGGATGAACCACGGCGTCGCACTCGGGGCACTCGGCGAGGATTCGGGGCCAGTCGGTCGGCGTGACGTACTTCACCACGAGGTTCGCCTGCGGGATGCTGGCCGCACACTCAGAACACGTGCCGAGCGTCCGTCCCCTGGCGGCACTGTCGCGAACTCCCATGTGAATCGCTTCGGTATCCCCGTCCATTGTTACGGGCTAGCTACCGGGTCGGGCGCCACGGCCGGAGACGGCCCGGAGTCGCCTCGCGTCACCGGTTCAGCGTGTGGATGGCGTGACCGAGCGCGTTCTCGGCGGCCTCCATGACGGCCTCCGAGAGCGTCGGGTGGGTGTGGACCGTCGAGGCCACGTCCTCGAGCGTCGCGCCCATCTCGATGGCGAGTGCGAGTTCGGCAACGAGTTCGCTGGCCTCCGGGCCGACTATCTGGCCGCCGAGGACGAAGCCACTCTCGTCGTCGGCGACGATGCGGACGAAGCCGTCCGTCTCGTTGGCGGTCATCGCACGACCGCTGGCGCTGAAGGGGAACTTGCCGACGACCGGGTCGAAGCCCTGCGCCTCGGCCTCGGCCTGGGTCAGGCCGACGGTGCCGACCTCGGGGGTGGTGAACACGGCTGCGGGCATCGACACGTAGTCGAGTGCGGCGGGTTCGCCGGCGATGACCTCGGCGGCGACCTGGCCCTCCTTGCTGGCCTTGTGGGCGAGCATCGGTTCGCCGGCGACGTCGCCGACGGCGAAGATGTGGTCCTTCTCGGTGCGGGCGCGGTCGTCCGTCGGGAGGAAGCCGTTCTCGTCCGTCTCCAGGCCGGCGGCCTCGAGGTTCATCGTGTCGGTGACCGGCTGGCGACCGACCGCGACGAGGACCTTGTCGGCGGAGAGTTCGAGCGCGTCGGCCTCCTCGGCGCTCGCCGTCTCGCCGCCGTCTGCGGCCGCCGGGGTGGCCGTCACGACGATGCCGTCGCCAGCGCGTTCCCAGCCGGCGGCGGTGTAGCCGAAGTGGAAGTCGATGCCGAGGCTCGTGGCGTGCTTGCGGACGATGCGGCTCACGTCGTCCTCGTACGGCGGGAGGACGTCGTCCAGCATCTCGACGACGGTCACGTCGGTCCCGAGCTGGGCGTAGACGCAGGCGAGTTCCATGCCGATGTAGCCCGCGCCGACGACGACGAGTTCGGTCGGGACGCTCTCCAGTTCGAGTGCGGTCTTCGAGGAGATGACGTTCTCGCCGTCGAACTCGAAGCCAGGTATCTGGATGGGCCGCGAGCCGGTGGCGACGATGCAGTGCTCGAAGTCGATGGACTCGGAGCCCTGTCCCTCGCCGGCGTGGACGACGCGGACCGAGTTCTCGCCGGAGAACTCGGCGGTGCCCTCGACGAGGTTGACGCCGTTGGCTTTGCAGAGTTTCTCGACGCCGCCGGTCAACCCGTCGACCACGTCGTTCTTCCAGTTCATCATCTGGGAGAGGTCCACGGCGGGGTTGGCGTGGATACCCATCTCCTCGGCGTTGGCCGCGTCGTGGGCGAGTTTCGAACTGGTGATGAGTGCCTTCGACGGGATGCAGCCACGGTTGAGGCAGGCACCGCCGTAGGCGTCGCGCTCGACGAGGGTCACGTCGAGGTCGAGTTGTCCGGCGCGGATGGCGGCCACGTAGCCCCCCGGTCCTGCGCCGATTACCAGTACGTCCGTTCCGGTTGTGACGTCTCCGACGACCATACTACTGATGCGGACCAGCAGCCATAAAAAGCCGCAGGAATTGCCACCAGGGTCGGTTCCGGCCAGGGCGTCGACTTGCGAGGGGGACGGGTGCCCGGCACTCGCGACGAGACGGCCCTCACCCCGTCACCGAACCGGGTCGGCCATCACCGGGTCGCTGCAACCACGCCGAGAACGACCAGTCCGGCGAGTACGAGTCCGGCGAGAACGAGTATCCCCAGGACGCCGCCGATGCCGAGCGCGACTATCGCTCCGACGACGGCCAGGACGCTCGCGAGGAGCAGTACGACCTCCATACGGAAGTACGCCCCGACGAGTCGGGTGTTCCAGAGGGCATGGAACGGACCACGCATGGTTCACCACCGACACCTCGAACGCCGTCGTTCTTTCGAATCCGCGGCGGTCGTGCCGGTCGAGGCTCACCTGCGACGTTGGAAGGGAAAAGTAGCCCGCGACGAGCGACCGCCCCGTCGGCTACGTTCGGAACCCGGACCGCACCCGGCGGGTCACTCCAGCAACAGGAGTTGCGGGTTCGCGAGGTACTTCTTGACCTCGTTGGTGAACCGTGCGCCGTCGGCCCCGTCGATGACGCGGTGGTCGAAGCTGAGCGACAGGGTCAGCACGTGACGGATCTCGATGGAGTCCTCGCCGTCCTCGTCGGTGACGACGCGCGGTTTCTTCTTTATCGCGCCGAGCGCCAGGATGGCGGTCTCGGGGTAGTTGATGATGGGCGTGGCGTACTCGCCGCCGATACCCCCGACGTTCGTGATGGTGAACGTACCGCCGCGCATCTCCTCGAGCGCGATGGAGCGCTCGCGAGCCTTCGAGACGAGTTCGTTCATCTCGGAGGAGAGCTGCAGGAGTCCCTTGCTGTCGGCGTCCTTGACGACGGGGACCATCAGGCCCACGTCGGTCGCGGTGGCGACGCCGATGTTGTAGTAGTGCTTCTTGACGATCTCGTCGTTCTCCTCGTCGAGCGAGGAGTTGACGATGGGGAACTGCTTGAGTGCGGCGACGCAGGCCTTCATCACGAAGGGCATGTAGCTGAGCTTGATGTCGCGCTCGGCGGCGACCGCCTTGAGCTCGTCGCGCGTCTCGACGAGTTCCGTCACGTCCACCTCGTCGTGGTGGGTGACGTGCGGGGCGGTGTACTTCGACTCCGCCATCGCGTCGCCGATGGTCCTGCGGACGCCGCGGTAGTCCTCCCGCGTCTCGCGCTGGGCGGGTTCGCCCATCGGCTCGCCCGCTGCCATCGCCTGTGCGTCGGCCTCCTGTGCGCGCTGCTGGGCCTCGGCGTACTCGCGGACGGCCTCGGGCGTGACGAACGCCTCGCCGTCTTTCGTCTCGTCGGTCGGGACGGCGTTCAGGTCGACGCCCTCCTCCTCGGCGAGTTGTCTGGTCGCGGGGGCGGCCAGCGTGCGCTCGCGGTCGGCGGACTCGACCTGTGCGGGCGGGGCCGTCGACGCAGCGGACTCCACCGTCGCCTCTGCTTCGGCACCGCCAGCCTCGGCACCACCGGCCTCGGTCTCCGCCGTCTCGGCTTCGGCGGCCGTCGGCTCCGGCTCTGCCCCACCTTCGGCGTGGGCCCTGACGTCCTGCTCGGTGACGCGACCGGACGGACCGCTCCCCGACACTGCCGCGATGTTCACGCCGAGTTCGCGGGCGAGTCGTCGCGCGCTCGGCGGCGCGAACACGCGGCCCGAGGGCGTCTCGGTCTCGCCGGTGGTCCCGGACTCGGCTGCCGGTTCGGCCTCGACCTCGGTCGTGGCGGCCTCGCTCGGCGTGGTGTCCTCGAGGTCGTCCTCGCCCTCGACGTTGTAGACCATGATGACGTCGCCGACGGGGACCATCTCACCTTCCTCGACGAGCAGTTCCTTCACGGTCCCGTCGTACGGCGAGGGTACGTCGACGGCGGCCTTGTCGGTCTCGACCTTCGCCACCGGCTGGTCCTCCGTGACCGTGTCGCCGGGTTCGACGAGCCACTCCAGCAGTTCGCCCTCTGCGACGCCCTCGCCGACGTCGGGTAGTTTGAATTCGCGAGGCATCTCAGAACTCCACCGCGTCTCGGATGCCCTCCTTGATGCGGGCGGGTTCGGGCAGGTAGTAGTCCTCGAGCGCGTACAGCGGGAACGGCGTGTCGAAGCCGGTGATGCGCTCGACCGGTGCCTCCTGGTAGAGCAGCGCCTCCTCCTGGATGATGGAGGCTATCTCGCCGCCGAGACCGCCGGACTTCGGAGCCTCGTGGACGACGGCCGCGCGGCCGGTCTTCTTGAACGACTCGACGATGGTCTCCTCGTCCAGCGGCGAGATGGAACGGATGTCGACGACCTCGGCGTCGATGCCCTCCTCGGCGAGTTCCTCGGCGGCCTCGATGGTCGGCCGGGACATCGCACCCCACGTGTAGACGGAGATGTCGGTCCCCTCGCGGCGCACGGCGGCCTCGCCGAGGGGCACCTCGTAGTCGTCGGTCGGGACCTCCTCGCGGAAGGCGCGGTAGATGAGCTTCGGTTCGAGGAAGACGACCGGGTCCGGGTCGCGGATGGCCGAGATGAGCATGCCCTTCGCGTCGTACGGCGTGCTCGGAATCTGGACCTTCAGACCCGGCTGGTGGGCGAACATCGCCTCGGTCGACTCGGAGTGGTGCTCGGGGGCGCGGATGCCGCCGCCGTAGGGCGCACGGACGACCATCGGACACGTGAACCGGCCGCGAGAGCGCGTCCGGATGCGCGCCGCGTGGCTCACGATCTGGTCGAACGCCGGGTAGATGAAGCCCATGAACTGTATCTCTGGGACGGGCTTCAGACCGTAGGCGGCCATCCCGATGGCGGTGCCGACGATGCCGGACTCGGCGAGCGGGGTGTCGATGACGCGGTCACCGCCGAACTCGTCGTAGAGTCCCTCGGTGGCGCGGAACACGCCGCCGTTCTTCCCGACGTCCTCGCCCATGACGAGGACGTCGTCGTCGTTCTTCATCTCGGTGTACAGCCCGTCGCGGACGGACTGCACGAGCGTCAGATTCTCGGTTTCGGATGCAGTTTGTTGCGTAGCCATGTGTTAGTCCTCCAGTAGTTCGTCGTCGCCGTACTGTTCGCGGACCTGCTGGAACCACTCCAGCTGTTCCCGAAGCTTCTTCGGCATGTCCGCGTAGACGTGCGTGAATATCTCCTCGGGGTCGGGGCGTTCGACGGCCTCGGCGGCCGAGATGGCGTCGGCCACCTCGTCCTCTATCTCGGCCTCGATGGCGGAGACGCGCTCGTCGTCGAGCAGGCCGTGCTGGCGCAGGAACGTCTCCATCCGGGGGATGGGGTCCTTCTGCTTCCAGCGTTCGACCTCCTCCTCGTCGCGGTAGACCGACGGGTCGTCGGCCGTGGTGTGCGCGCCGAAGCGGTACTGGACCGCCTCGATGAGCGTCGGCCGGAGTTCGTCGTCGTCCGGGTGCTTCGCCTTCCTGACGGCGTCTCTCGTGACCTTGTAGACGGCGAGCGGGTCCATCCCGTCGACCTGTACGCCCTCGAACCCGTAGGCGTTCGCCTTCTGTGCGATGGTCGCGCTCGCGGTCTGGCGCTCGCGCGGGACCGAGATGGCCCACTGGTTGTTGTTACAGAAGAAGACGCTCGGCGTGTCGAAGACGCCGGCGAAGTTCAGCCCCTCGTGGAAGTCGCCCTCCGAGGTCGCGCCGTCGCCGAAGTAACAGAGGAACGCCCTGTTCTCGCCCTTGAGCTTCGACGCCCACGCCGCGCCCGTCGCGTGCGGCACCTGCGTGGCGATGGGGACGGCGACGGTGAACAGGTTGAGGTCCTCCGGGATGGCGTTGCCGGACTCGTGACCCATCCAGTACAGCAGCGTCCGTTGCAGCGAGAAGCCACGGACCATCGCGGCGCCGTGCTCGCGGTACGACGGGAACATCCAGTCGTCCTCGCCGAGGGCGTGTGCGCTCCCGACCTGTGCGCCTTCCTGGCCGGAGAGCGGCGGGTACGTCCCCATGCGGCCCTGGCGCTGCAGCGAGACAGCCCGCTGGTCGAAGTGGCGGGCCAGCCGCATCTCCTTGTACATCTCGACGAGTTCGTCGTCGTCGATGTCCGGCACGTCCGCGTCGTCGCGGACCCGGCCGGCGTCGTCGAGCACCTGTACTCGCTCGCCGGGGTCGTGTTGTAGCGTACTCACGGTAGAACCCACCTGGACATGTATCAGATGTCTCTGGCTCGGGTTATATGGTTTTCGTAAAAACGTTACTATCAAACCGATTCTTGCCATACAGTCGCAAAGATTTGCGATATTCGACCGAAACGTGAACGTGTTTACGATTTTCCGCGCAAATCTCGCCCTGTCTGTGAACTGTCACGGTCTTCTATCTCCAATTCTGGACGAATGGGCGGGATTCGGTGTGAACCGTGGTACCACGCACCGATGCCGAGCCGATTGTGGCGTGTTCCCGAGGGGCATGGGAGGTGACTCGGCTCGAACTGGCGAGAACGACGCTCAGTCGGAGGCGACGCTGCGGGCCGCCTCACGTGCCTCCTCGACGGTCTTCCCGTCCCGCAGGATGGCGTCGACGAACAGTTCGCCCGCCTTGTACGACGACCGGACCATCGGACCGGAGGCGCAGTAGAGGAAGTCGAACTCCTCCTCGGCGACGCGTCGCCACGTGTCGAACTCGTCGGGGTGGACGTAGCGCTCGACGTCGAGGTGGGTCAGGGAGGGCTGGAGGTACTGCCCGAACGTGACGATGTCCAGGTCTATCTCGGCGAGGTCGGAGAGCGTCTGCCAGAGTTCGTGGTGGTACTCGCCGACGCCGAGCATGAGGCTGGTCTTCGTGTAGATGTCGGACTCGCGGGCGACCTGTTCGAGCACCGAGAGGGACTGCTCGTAGCCGGCACGGCGGTCCCGGACCGGCCACTGGAGGCGCTCGACCGTCTCGACGTTGTGGGCGATGACGTCCGGTTCCGCGTCGATTATCTTCCGGACGAGGTCGGGTTCGCCCTGGAAGTCCGGGATCAGCACCTCGACGAGGATGCCCGGGTGCCGGCGCTTTATCTCGCGGATGGTCTCGGCGAAGTGGCCCGCGCCCTGGTCGGGCAGGTCGTCGCGGTCGACGCTCGTCAGGACCACGTAGTCCAGGCCGATCTCTGCGATAGCCTCGGCCACGTTCGCGGGTTCGTTGGGGTCGAGTGCGTCCATGCCGCCGGTCTCGACGTCACAGAAGTTGCACCCGCGCGAACACCGGTCGCCCATCAGCATGAACGTCGCCGTCCCACCGTCCCCGCTGCCGTTGCGGCCGCTCCAGCACTCGCCGAGGTTCGGACAGTTGGCCTCCTCACAGACTGTGTTGAGGTCGTGGTCCCGGAGGGTCTCCCGGATACCGGTGAACTCCCGGCCGGCCGGTGGCCGCATCTTCAGCCAGTCGGGTTTCCGCGAGCGACTCATGGCAAAAACTGCGTGCCCGGAGGAGAAAAAGCGTAGGGGTTCCGTCGTCGGCCACGTCTGCGATGCATCGTGGCCGTCGACCCACCCGACGCGAAACGGTAAGTACCATGACCAGTCATGGAGAGAGGACGAGAGCCGTGCCGCCTCCCGTCTTGACCATCGGTAATGGTCGACAGAGTTTAGTGTTCGTCGCGTGCCAGTAAGACAACAAGCAGATGTTCGATGTGTCACCAGATGACATCAAGACGGGGTCGATTCCCCGCGTCCTCGTCGCGCTCGCGGCCCCCCTGGTCGTCCAGAACCTCGTCCAGGTCGTCCAGCAGGTAGTGGACGCGTTCTGGCTCGGCCGCCTCGGGGAGGCCGAACTCGGGGCCGTCGGACTCGTGACGCCCATCACCTCCATCCTCGTCGCACTCGCCGTCTTCGGCCCGTTCGTCGGCATCCACGTCGTCTCCTCCCAGCGCTTCGGTGCCGACGACGACTCGGCGGCGCGCCGGGTCGTCTTCAACGGCGTCCTCGTGACGCTGGCGTTCGGACTCGGCGCCGCGCTCGTCGTGGTCGCCGCGGCGGAGCCACTGGTCGAGACGGTCGCAACCGTCAACCCGGACGCCTCGGCCGTCGCCCCCGCGATAACCTACCTGACCGCCTACGCACCCGTCTTCGTGTTCATGGGCCTCTCGGACTCGCTGGAGGCCGGCTTCCTCGGCCTGGGTGACACCCGCGCCACGCTGTACGTCAACGTCACCGCCGTCGTCGTGAACATCGTCCTGGACCCGATTCTCATCTTCGGCTACGGGGTCGGCGGCTTCGGCGGCCTCGGCATCACCGGCGCGGCACTGGCCACCGCCAGCGGCTACGCCGCCAGCTTCCTGCTCATCCTCGCGTTCGCACTCGGCGTCCGGAGCACCCTCCAGTTCGACCGGGCGGACGCGACCATCTCCGTCCCGGACTGCTACGAGGTCCTCGACGTCGGCTGGCCCAACGCCGGTCAGCGCGTCGCACAGGACGCCGTCCGCATCGTCGTCGTCGTCCTCGTGTTCGTCGCCGGCGGCACCCCCGGCCTCGCCGCGTACGTCATCGGCGCACGGATCGCCAGCGTCGCCTTCATCCCGGCCAGCGGCCTCCAGCAGGCAGCCCAATCGATGATCGGACAGAACATCGGCGCGGGCCACACCGAGCGCGCCCAGTCGACGACGTGGACCGGCGTCGGCATCGCCATCGCCATGTTGACCCTCACCGGCGGCGTCCAGTGGCTCTTCCCGAACGCGCTCGCGACCCTGTTCGTCCCCGACATCGCCGGCCCCGCCCTCGAGTACACGGTCGACTACCTCCAGATACTCGCGTACGGCTACTGGGCCATCGGCGCTGGCTACCTGCTCCGCGGCGGGTTCAACGCCGCCCGACGGACCAAGACCAGCATGGTCGCCTCCATGCTCCAGTACTGGGGCGTCCGCCTCCCCGTCGCCGCCGTCGGCGTCCTCCTCCTCGACGGGGGGGTCGGGGCGGTGTTCTGGGCGGTGACGCTCTCGAACGTCGCCGTCGCGCTCGGCCTCGCCGTCTACTACTGGTACGAGACGACGGACCGCGGCGGTGGCGGCATGATGGAGCGCGCGGCCGCCCAGGCGGCCGGAACGGCCGACGACTAGTGGCACGCCACGCGGTCTCGCGAGTCGTCCGGGCCGGGTGCGTCCGGTACGGAAACGCATTTCACGACCGGGCACCCGGACACACACGAGAATGGAGGTCGCCGAAGTCGTCCCCGATTTCGCCGACGCCTTCGCCTTCGATGAGTTCAACCGGATGCAGCGCGAGGCCCTGCCCGCGCTGCTCGATTCGGAGGAGAACGTCGTCGCCAGTGCCCCGACCGCGAGCGGGAAGACCGCGCTCGCCGAGCTCGCCATCTGCAAGACGCTCGACGCGGGTGGCACCGCGCTGTTCATCGCGCCGTTGCGCGCACTGACCAACGAGAAGGAGGCCGACTGGGACCGGTTCGAGGACCTCGGCTACTCGGTCTACGTCGTCACCGGCGAGCGCGACCTGAACCCGCGGCGGGCGCGCCACGCCGACATCCTCGTGATGACGCCCGAGAAACTGGACTCGGCGACGCGAAAGCACGACACGCCGCGGTACGACTTCATCACCGACGTCGACGTCTGCGTCATCGACGAGGTGCACCTGCTCGATTCGGACCGCCGGGGTGCCGTACTGGAGGTGACCGTCTCGCGCCTCCGGCGCCTGTGCGACCCACGCGTGGTGGCGCTGTCTGCGACGATGCCGAACATCGACGACGTGGCGGGGTGGCTCGACGCACCGCCCGAGACGACCTTCGAGTTCGGCGACGAGTACCGGCCGGTCGACCTCAACGCGGGCGTGAAGACCTACACCCACGGCGAGAACTCCTTCGCGGACAAGTACCGACGGCTCTACCGTGCGCTGGACCTCGCCGAACCCCACCTGAACGAGGACGGGCAGGCACTGGTGTTCGTCTCCTCGCGCCAGGACACGGTGCAGGCGGCGAAGAAGGCCCGCGACGAGGTCGCAAAGCGCGACGTGTCGATGGGCGCACGCGGCGACTACGACTTCCACACCGAGACGCAGGAACTCGACAACGACACGCTCCGGAACTCCTGCATCGACGGCGTGGCATTCCACCACGCCGGCCTCTCGAAGAACGACAAGGACCGCGTCGAGGAGTGGTTCAAGCGGGGGGACCTGCAGTTGCTCTTCTCCACCTCGACGCTGGCGTGGGGCGTCAACCTCCCCGCCCGCTGCGTGGTCATCCGCGACACGAAGATACACGACCCGCTGGAGGGCGAGGTGGACATGAGCCCGCTCGACGTCCTGCAGATGCTCGGGCGGGCGGGCCGCCCGGGGTACGACGACGTGGGCTACGGCTGGGTCGTCTGCGACGGTTCGGACGCCGGGAAGTACCGCCGACTCCTGCGCGACGGCAAGGAGATAGAGAGCCGACTCGCGGAGAACCTCGACGCCCACCTCAACGCCGAGATAGCGATGGGGACGGTCCAGGACCTGGACGACGTGATGGACTGGCTGGAGACGACCTTCTACTTCCAGCGCGCGCGGTCGAACCCGGAGGCCTACGAGTTCGAGGACCGGCGCGAACGGGTCCGGACCGTCCTGCAGTCGCTGGTCGACCGCGGGTTCGTGGAGACGGGCGAGGACCTGCGAATCGAGGCGACGGGACTCGGCGTCCTCGCCTCGAAGTTCTACCTGCGCCTGGAGACAGCCGTGCGGTTCCACGACCTGGCGACGAGCGAGGGCATCGACGAGAAGGCGGTGCTCGGCGCGGTGGCGACCGCCGCCGAGTTCGACAGCGTGAGCGCCCGCCAGTCCGAGAGGGAGGCCGTCGACTCGATGCTCGCGGGCCAGAACACCGGCGAGATGGACGCCGGTGCGCGGAAGGTGCTCGCCATCCTCGTCGGCGCGATGAACGGGACGACGCCCGGCGACCTGCGCTCGGACGCCTGGGTCATCAAGCAGAACGGCCTGCGCCTGCTGGCGGCGCTCCGGGCGTTCCTCGACCGGTTCGCCGACCCGCACGCCGCGAACTGCGCCCGCCGGGCCGAGGCGCGCGTCGAGAACGGCGTCGCGCCCGACGCTGTCGGCCTGACCGCCATCGACGGCGTCGGGTCCGGACGCGCCTCGAAACTCGCCAAGGAGGGCCTCCGGACGCCGGGCGACGCCGCCGACGCCGGGGTGTCGGGACTTGTCGACGCCGGCCTCTCCGAGGGCGTCGCCGAACGGGTCCACTCGGCGGCCCGTGACCTCCCCAACGTCACGGTCGACTGGGGCGACTTCCCCGAGACGGTCGCCCGCGGCGAGAACGACATGTGCGAGGTGACGGTCCGGAACGAGGGCGACGGCGCGGCCGCCGGCGTCCGGGTGACCGTCAACGGCGTCGAGATGACGAGTACCGAACCGTACCTCGACGGCGAGGTGACCGTCCCGGTGGGCGTCTTCGGTGCGACCGACGACGTACTCGACTACGAGGTGTCGGTGGCGTTCGCCGACCTCCCGCTGGTGCCCGTCACGGAGACGCGGACGGTACGGGTCAGGGACTGAGCGAAATCCTTTCGTGGTCTCGACAGGAGGTGTTCGTCATGCAACGAGAGGCGGAGCGTCGCGTCGACGTCGTCCGGGTCCCCGCCGAGACCGACGGCGGCCTCTCGTCGACCCTGCGACGCTCGGCAGTCCTGCCCGGAGGCGACGTGCACTCGGCCGAGGCGTCGCCGACCTACCGGGCGGTCCCGGCCGGCCGTGGACACGGCGTCGTGGCTGCAGCGGCCGAGGAGACCGACTCCCGGCGACGGTACCGCAGACTGCGCCGGTGGGTGACCGTTCCACTCGGGGTACTCCTCGTGAGTTTGCAGGTCCTCTGGCGACTCGAACGTAGTTTCTGGTTCGGGGCCGTCGCGGCCCTCGCGGCGTGCTCGCTGCTGTGGTGGTACGACTTCGTCACGGCCGACCGCTACGCCCCGGCGGTCCTCGCCAGTGGGGTTCCAGCGTCTGAAGCGAAGGCGCGCTGGGGTCTCCTCGTCGACGACGTTGAGTGGTCCGGTACGACAGTTCCGTCCGAACCGACGGCGGCGGCCGAGGTGGTGCGCCGATGACCGGTCGGGACGACCGGCGCGGACCCGACCGGCCGCGCGTCGACGTCCTCCGCTACCCGCCCGGGGCGGACGGGCCGCGCGTCCGGGCCGTCCGGGCGGGCGACGGCGAGACCCGCGTCCAGGACCGCGAACGTCGCGAGCGTGAGCGACGGGCGGACCGCCTCGTCTACTGGGTCGGCATTCCGCTCGCCGCCACGTTCATGTCGGTCGGCCCCGCCGGCGTGCTCGGCCTGCCGGGGTGGTCGCCCCTCGTCGCGGGAGTGGCGTCGTTCTCGCTGCTCTGGTGGGTGTTCGACGCCGTCGACGCCCGGCGCGACGACACTGTCCCCGAACTCGTCGCGACGGACTGCTCGGTCACGACGGCCCGAGAGCGGTGGAACGCGACCGTCGTCGATTCGTCGGCAGGACGGTCGCAGGTGGAACGGTCGTCCGGCACCGACGACGCGACGACCGAGGAGGCGTCGAACCGGTAGTCGCTCAGTCGCCGCCCCGGCAGAGCAACTCGTCGACGGTCGCGAGCAGTTCCTCGGGCGAGTCGGTGACGTAGTCGGCCGCCGAGTGGTCGAGCGAGTCGTCGGCACCCGAGACGTACCCGACGCAGGTCGTCCCCGCCGCGACGGCCGAGGCGATGCCGTGTTCCGAGTCCTCGACGGCGACGCAGCGCTCCGGCGGGACGCCGGCCACCTCGGCGGCGTGTTCGAACACGTCCGGTTCCGGCTTGCCCGGGCCGTCGATGTCCTCGGCGCTGACGTAGGCGTCGAACGCGAGGTCGAACTCGTCACAGACCATCGATATCCAGTGCTGGGGCGAGGAGGAGACGACCACGACCGGGACGTCCTCGCGGGCGTCCGGCAACCACTCGTCGAATCCCGCCAGGAGTGTCGCCCGTTCGGTGTATATCTCCTCTGCCGTCCGGTCGAAGCGCTCGACCCACGCCTCCTTCGTGACCGCGACGTCGTAGTGCTCCGCCAGGTAGTCGTATATCTCGCGATAGTTCATCCCCGTGACCTCGCGGGCCTCGACCGTCTCGTCGGGGACCGCCCACGGGAGGATCTCCGACTCCTCGCGTTCGACCCAGTAGTGCTCGGAGTCGACCAGCACGCCGTCCATGTCGAACAGCGCCGCGTCGTGGCTCATGGCCGGAGTGTCGGCGGCGGGGCGTATCGGTCCATCGGTCGCGGTCGCCGCCGACGGCACGGGGTCGAGGCGGGCACCCCACGGTTCAAGTACCATCCCGGGACCAACGTCGGCATGTCCGACTCACTCGAGTTGTTCGCGGGCGACTGCTCGGTCGCGTTCGAGAACGGCGACCGGACCGAACACCGCGGTCACGTCGTGGTCGTCGTCAAACCCGACGACACCGTCCTCGTCCACGACGCCGACGGCTACCAGCCCGTCGCGTGGCTCACCCGGGCCGCCGCCGTGAGCCACACGACCGACGACGGCCTCTCCCTGGTCGCACGCGACGGCGAGCGCGTCCTCCGGGTTCGCTCGCATCGCCTGCACCTCTCCGGGTCGTACCCCGTCACCGACGCGGGCACGCCCGTCGGTCGGTGTCCGGGCTGTGACGGGTCGCTCGTCCGGACGGCCCGGGCGGTCGAGTGCGTCGACTGCGACGCGAGACACGGCGTCCCCACCGACGCCACGTGTCACGGCGGGCGCTGTGACTGCGGCCTGCCCCGGATGCGCGTCGAACGGGGCACGGCGCTCGACCTCTGCGTGGACCGCCACTGCGAGTCGCTCGACGAGGCCGTCGCCGACCGGTTCGACCGCGAGTGGGACTGTCCAGACTGCGGCGACGACCTCCGGGTGCTGCGCCGGGGCGGACTGCTCCTCGGCTGTGACGCCTACCCCGGGTGCGACGTCGGCTTCGCGTTCCCGGCCGGCAGCGTCGTCGGGACGTGCGACTGTGGCCTGCCACTGTTCGAGACGTCGGGAGGCCGCCGGTGTCTCGACTCGACGTGCGACCGGTCCGTCGGGGTGGGGAACGAAACCGGGGCGAGCAGTGCGTGAGGTCGCCCACGACGGGCGGGACGACGCTGGACCGTCACCGCTTTCCCCGCCCGGGGCACATCCGCGTCCATGAACGGACACCTCGACGACGGCGTCGTCCGCGTGGGGCGGGACGCCCGCCAGCGGTTCCACGACTCGCGGGGGTACGGCTACCCGCTCGGCGGCGGGGAGATCGCGCTCGCGCCGGTCGAGGCGGCCCACCTGCTGTACCGGGGGGACCTCGACGCCGTCGACGGCATGGACTTCCGGGCGTTCCTCCGGGAGTCGGCCGAGGACGGCTTCGTCCCGACCTTCCTCGTCTACGCCGACCTCCGGGAGCGAGGGTTCTACCTCTCCCCGGCGAGGGCGGACTGGCTCCAGACCGTCTCGGCCGACGACGCCGACCTCGTGGTCTACCCGAGGGGGAAGGGCCCTGGCGACGGCGCCGTCGAGTACCGCATCCGCGTCGTCGGCGAACGCGAGTCGGTGCCGGCCGCCGACCTGGGCGACTGCGTGCTCGCCGTCGTCGACGAGGAGAGCGAGATCACGTACTTCGAGACGGACCGACCGGACCCCGACGGCACCGCCGGCGTCGACCTGCCCACTCGCGTCGACGCCGACCTGCTCGCCGACCGGGCGGTCTGCTGGGGGCCACCGACGCGCCTGTACGACGAGGGGTTCTACGGGACGCCACTCTCGGGACGCGACGCCGAACACGACGCGCTCCAGTTGTCGCTGGTCGAGGCGGCGTACCTCGCGGAGCGAGACGCCGTCACCCTCGACCCGGCGACCGTCCGCGAGCGTGGCCGGTCGGTCGAGGGCGGCCGGTTCGACCGTCGACTCCGCGTCTACGCTGGACTGCGCGAGCGTGGCGTCGTGCCCAAGACCGGCTTCAAGTTCGGTGCGGACTTCCGGACCTACGCCGAGTTCGAGAGCGTCGACGAGTTCGGGCACTCCGAACTGCTCGTGCGCGTGCTCCCGGCGGGCCACGTGTTCTCGCCGCGAAGCCTCTCGCTGGACGTGCGACTGGCGAACGGCGTTCGAAAGGAGATGGTGTTCGCGCTGGTCGACGAGTCGGCGGCCGACGTGACGTGGCTCCGGGCCGGCCGGTTGACGCCCTGAACCCGGGCAGCGAGGCCTCCGACGGTCACGCCGACGGGCGTGCCGTCACCGACGTAGCCCGACCGCCCGTCGCGCCCGCTCGCGGTCCGCCTCGGTCAGCCGGAACGGTTCGAGTTCGGATTCGAGGTCGCCCAGTTCGGCCTTCCGGCGCTGGTGGTCCGCGAGGAACGCCGAGATGCGGTCGGCCGCACGCTGCTTGAGTTCGCCGCTGAGCAGGTCGCCGTCGCGGTAGGCCCGTTCGACCGAGGCGAGTGCCTCGTCGTCGTCCTCGAAGAAGAACCGGAGGAACTGGAACGCGACGTCGACCGACGGGTCGCCGCCGAGTTCCCGGTGAGCCTCGACGCTCTCCTGCCCGCCCGAGTAGGCGTGGGTCAGGACGGTCTCGCGGACCGTCGCCTCGTCGTCGTCGAGGTGGATGGCCGGGGCGTCGTCGCTCGAGGACATCTTCCCCGGACCCGAGAGCGTCGGCAGGAACCGCCCGAGGAGGGCACCTGGTTTCGAGACCGGGAACTGCTCCTTGGCGGCGACGTCCCGGCAGACCCGGACGTGTGGGTCCTGGTCGACCGCGACGGGGACCAGCGTCGGGTGGGCGCCGCGTATCAGTTGCGGTAGCAGCAGGTGCGCGGTCTGTACCGCCGGGTAGAACGAGAGGCCCACGTTCTCCGGGTCGCCGTAGGTCGCGTCGACCGTCGACTGCGTGAGGTGGCTGGCGAACGCGCTGGCGACGGGGTAGACCACGTCGGCGTCCTCCGTGTCGACGACGATGGTCGTCTGCTCCGGGTCGAACCCCACCGCGAGCAGGTCGCGCAGGTTCTCGTCGCGGTATCCGGCGACGTCCTCGTACGTGAGGTCCTTGCCGTAGTACTTCTCGTCGTCCGAGAGGGGAATCAGGACCGTCGCCCCCGTCGCGTCCTGGAGTGCCTTCGCGAGGTAGAACACGAGGGCGTGACCCAGATGCATCGGCCCCGACGGCCCGATGCCGGTGACGATGGAGTGCGGCCGACCGGCCTCGGCGGCGTCGAGGAACGGGTCGACGCTCCGACCGGCGTAGTAGATTCGTCGCCGGAGCATCGGGTGGTCAGGGAACCGACGGACCTGCTCGTCGGTGAGTCGGTCCGCGCCGAAGCGGTCGAGCAGGCGGTCGTAGTCGACGGTCCCCGAGACGTCGTAGGGGGTGACCGTGAAGTCGTCCTCGTCGTCGTCCGTCGTGGTCGTGTCGTGCTGTGCGTCCATCGTCGTGTCGTCTGTCGTCATCTGTGGCTGGTGAAACGGCTGGCTGGCGGGCGATACCTGCGAGAGAACGAGTGAGCACCGCGCCGCCGGCGACCCGGTTACGCCGCGTCGACGCCGAACGCGATACTGTCCGCTCCCGAAGTGACCTGCCAGCGCCAGGCGGGAGCGGCGTACATCGTCCCACCGTAGTCCGTCCGGGCGTTTTACGTTTTCGGCGGGTCGCGTCGCCCAGTCGGTCGTGACAACTGCTTTATACCGGGTATCCGAACCGCGTGTCATGTCACGGTCCCCGCAGTTCGTGGCAGCCGTAACGATGCTCGTCGTGTCGGCGGCGGTCCTCCCCGTCGCAATCGGTGCCGTCCCGTCGACCCTCGACGCGGCCGGCGACGAACCGACGACGAACCGACTACCATCCGCCGACGACTCGACGGTCGTCCGATTGCACGCCGTTCCGGACGGGACCGACCCGACCGACCTCCCCGACCGCGTCGGCGTCGACGCAGTGAGCGACGACGTCTTCATCTCCGGCGAGCCCCTCGTGGTCTCGGTCCAGTCGTCGGCACTCGCCGAGACCGTCGAGAACGCCTCGGGCGAGACCCTGACGGACCGGTTCGTCGCGGCCCAGTCCAGCGAACCGCGCCTCCGCGTCGTGCAGAAGTACCCGACGCCCGAGCGCCTGCCCGTCCACGTCGACCTCTCCGACGCGGCCAACCTCACCGTAGTCCCCGGCGACGGCCCGACGACGTTCCACGTCGTCCTCGACACCCGGAACGTCACCGTCACCCGCGGCGAACCCGGCAGCGAGTACGAGCACGACCCCCGACCGATGTCGGACCTCTACGGCGGCAAGGAGTTCGGTGCCGGGGTCGGCGAACACGACGCAACCGCCGAGATAACGCTCCTCGAACCGGACGCGACCGTCGACACGGGGGACGTGGGTCGCCTGTTCGCCACGCCCGGCGAGGAACTCTCCGTCACCGGGACGACCACGCTCCGTCCGAACGAGTCGGTCACGGTGGAACTGGTCAAGTGGTCGACCGTCTTCGACAGCCAACGCGTGTCGCTCGCGCCGACGGGGAACGACACGTCCACCGAGGAGCGGTCACGGTTCGACGTCGACCTCGGCCTCGGAGACACCGAGGACGGAGAGTCGCTCGGGGTACGCGTGCGAGACGGCGAGACGGTCCTCGACGGGGCGGTCGACGTCACGGTCCGGAACCGGTCGGCGTCGCTCACCTTCGAGGACGACACCGTCAGAACCGGCGTGCTGGTCGAGAACGTGAGCCTGTCCCACGGCGGGTTCGTCGTGCTGGAACGCGCCGACGGGACCGTCGTCGATTCGACGCGGTTCGTCTACCCGTCCGAAGCGGCGGTCGACGCCCACCTCGACATCCGGCCCGAACTCGACGCCCGCGGTACCTACGTCGCCGTCGCCTACCGCGACGTCGACGACGACGGCGAGTTCGGCGACGAGGACGTCCCCTACCGCCGGAACGGGTCACCCGTCACCGACACTGCCGTCCTCCGACCGCCGAACCGGACCACGACGCCGACGACGTCGACGCCTGCACCCACGACGGCGCCACCGACCCAGACGCCTGCGGAGCCGACCGCGACCGACCCGGCAGAGACCGCCCCGGTCCCGGGGTTCGGCGTCCTGCCGGCGGTCGCGGCGCTGCTCGCACTGGCGTTCCTCAGACGGCCCTGACTCACTCCTCGCTCTCGGTGACGAACGCGTACAGTTCGTCGCCGGTCACGTCGAGTCCCTGCCTGGAGAAGAAGGCGGCGACGTTGCGGCAGTCCCGCCGGAGGAAGTCGTCGGCGTTCGGATGGTGGACGGTCACGGCCTGCCCGAGGTCGATGACGACGAGTTCGCCCTCGTGGATGACCATGTTGTACTCGGAGAGGTCGCCGTGGACCAGGCCCGCCCGGTTGAGCCGACGCATGTACTCCCTGACGACCTCGTAGGCGGTCTGTGGGTTCTCGACGGTCACCTCGGTGAGTCGCTTCGCCCGGCCCTCCTCGGCGCCGATGTACTCCATGACGAGGACGTTCCGTTCGACCGCGAGCGGCGTGGGCACCCGGACCCCCGCCTTCCGGGCGCGTTCGAGGTTCGCGTACTCCTTGCGGACCCACGCGACGACGACCTGTGACTTCTTCGACCCGATGCCCTCGAACCGGGGGTCGCCGACGAGGTAGTCCCGCATGTCCCGGAAGTCGGAGGCGTTGATCCGGTACACCTTGATGGCGACCTCCGGCGATTCGGTGTCGAGCATCGTGGCCGAGCGCTCGCCGCCGAGGGCGGTGTAGACGTTGGCCTCCTTGCCGGTCGATATCGGACCGCCGAGGGCGTCGACCCAGCCGTCCTGGACGAGTTTGTACAGCGCGGCGAAGGTCGCGTCGTCGAACACCGACGCCTCGACCTTGAACTGCTCGGCGTCCTTGATGCGCTTTCTGAACTGGTCGAACTCGCGGTCGCGCTTGCGGGCGATGCGGTCGGCCTCGGTGTCGGAGACGTCGATCTCCTCCCACTCGTCGCCCGGCGCTTCGGCCGCGTCTGGTTCGACCAGTCCGAACTCGTCCGTCATCTATGGAGTGACTCGGTGACGGAGGCGTAAAAGGGTGGGTATCGTTCCCCCGGCAGGGTGCCCGAACCGGAGACGGAGGCGTACTATTCGGTCGGCGTCGGCGTCGTGGCGCTGTGAATCGTCGGCCGCCGAATCACTGGATGTGGCCTTCCTCACGGAGCTGGTCCGCGTCCTGCTTCTCGTAGCGCCACGTGATGTCGGCCTTCTCGTCCTGCCAGTCCCACGGTTCGACGAGTACCACGTCGTTCTCCCGAATCCAGACGCGCTTTTGCATCTTGCCTGGAATCCGGGCTGTGCGCTCGACGCCGTCTGCACACCGGACTTTCACGCGGTTCGCACCGAGCATGTTGGTCACCGTCGCGAACACCTCGTCGTCGTCTGGCATCCGCAGGTTGCGTCGACCACCGTCGTCGTTGTCGCTCATATGTGGCCCGTATGGTGGCCGACACGTTTAAACGGTCTGGAGTTTGTCGGCAGAAACCATCGCGTTTAATCGGCTCGCCTGTGGAGACGTTGCCATGGCTGCTGATATGACTCCCGGTGCCGGCTCGTCAGGTCCCGGAGGGTTCGTACAGATACTCGGCGTCGTGGGCGCACTCGGCGTGCTCCTCGTCCTCGGTGGTATCGCGATGATAGCTATCTTCGGCTCGCTCGAACTCGCCGCCGGGTTCGCGATGGTGCTCGCGGGCGTCGGACTGCTCGTGAAGGCGCTCGTGAGCAACGTGCTCGGCATGCTCGGCATGGGCGGGATGTTCTAGGCCAGGCGACCGTCAGAACGCGTTGCTGCCGGCCTCGTCGGCGCGATGTTCGCTGATGAGCCGGTCGACCATCTCCGCGTTCTGGTCCTTCCGTCGTTCGGCCGCCCGGTCCTCCCAGTCGTCGATGACGGCTTTCACGTCGTCCTCCCGGGCGACCGCGAGGTCGTCGACCTCCTGCATCGACACGTCGTCGGCCGGACCGACCGGCACCTCGTTCTCGAACAGCACCTCGTCGGCCGCCTCGGAGAGCCCACCGTCCTTGAGGACGACCCGGGGGTCGTGGGCGACGAGTTTCTCCGCGGTCGAGCGCCCGGCACCGGAGGCGTCGCGCAGGTAGACGACGTCGTCGGCCGCGAGGCCGTAGTCGTCGTGGGCCGCGTCGATGGCGTCGCGGGTGAACTTGGCGACGGGTTTGACCGGGACGAGGCCCTTCTTCTTCTCCTCGATGTCGGCGAAGTTCGAGTGGTCGAGCCGCCAGAGCTGCTTCAGGCGGGCGAGTTTCCCCTCGAGTTCCTCGATGGTCTCCTCGCGGTCCTCCAGGTCGCGTTCGAGCGCGCGGTTCCGACGTTCCAGTCGGGTGACGGTCCGGCGCTCGCGGGCCTCGCGGCGCTCCTCGCGCCGGGCCTCGCCGAGTTCCGTCTCGAGTTCGTCGATGCGGGCGTCCTTCTCCTCGATGGTCGCGTCGAGTTCCTCGACGTGGGACTCGAGGCGGTCGACCTGCCGTTCGAGGGACCTGATGCGGCGTTCCTCGCTCGTCAGTTCGCGTGGCTGGTGCTCCTCGTCCTGGTCGCTCTCGTCCTCGGATTCGGTGAGGTCGGCGACGACGGTCTCGACGTTGCCCTCCCCGGCGAGCACCTTCTCGGTGACGGTGCCCCGGTCGAGCGTCGGCGGCGTCTTCCGGGCGATGCGCTCGAACTGGTCCTCGTGGGAGTCGTAGGCGAACAGCGCGGCCGCCAGCGCGTCTCGTTCGTGGTCGTTGTCGTAGCCCACGTCGCGGGTGCGGTGCTGTTTCTCGTCGACCGGCAGGTCCGAACTGGGGACCCAGCCGGTCGCGTCGAAGCTCCGGCGGACCTTCTCGACCGTCTCGGGCATCGGCGTCACGTCGGCGGCGACGACGATGGGTCGGCCGCGCTCGATGACCCACTCGATGACGGCGGCGGTGTCGGCGGTCCGGGTCGACAGCACGTCGTGGACCTGCCCGTCGAGCGAGCAGACGGCGACTGCGGTCGTCGTCCCGGGGTCCATCCCGACGATGACGTGGTCGCGGCGCTTCGCGAGCGGTTCGAACTCGATGCCGTCGCGTCGTTCGCGTTCGATCTCGACGCGCGTGTCGCCGGAGCGACCCCGGGAGACGGGGATGTCGCCGGGGCGGGCCGACACGGCGAACACCGCGTTGGCGTAGCCGCCGTACTTCTCGGTCACGTCGAGTTCGTAGTCCAGACCCGCCTCGTCGAGTTTCGACTCGACCTCACGGGCGCGGCGCTTGACGTTGCCGTGGATGCGCCGCGTGTAGCGGTCCTGGCTCCAGCCGCCCTTGCCGGTCGAGCGCCCCCGAGAGACCTTCACCGTCGTCGTGTCGGTGAAAGCGCTGACCTCGTAGCCGACGCTCCCGGCGGCGAGGTGCGCCGCGGCCTCGGCCTCTTGCATGGGGTCCTTCCCGTAGGGGACGCCGTGGCGCGAGGCGACGCGAGAGAGCGGTTCGGGCTGTTCGTCGCCCGTCACCTGCACGAGGCGTGTCCCGTCCGGGAGGCTGCCGAGGAAGTGGACGAGTGCGTCCTTGTCCTCGGCGAGTTCGTACATGTTGTCGGTGGCGACGATGGCGGGCTCCTCGCTGTCGATGCGGCGGCGGAGCTTCCGGTACGTCACGACGTCGCGCTCGACGGTCTCGCCGTCGAAGACGACGAGCGCGTACGACGGGGCGTCCCCCCGGACGTCCCCACTCTGGATGTCCACGCCGAAGATGACCGCGTCGAGAGCAGTTGTACGGGCGCTCACACGCCCGCCTTGGGGACATACGGCTATAAATTCCGTGGGACAGCGAAAGATTGATGTGCGGGAAATCACCCGCCGGCCTCGGTACGACTCGCTGCGAGCGACGCCCCCGGCAGGGTGGCGATGGACGAACTGGCGACCTCACGCCGCGTCGGGATACGGTATCTCGACGGTGTCGCCGTCCTCGGGGACGAACACCTCACCGGCGAAGACCGACCGGGCCTCGTCCAGGTGTGCGCTCACGTCGCCCGCGTACCGCGAGGAGATGTGCGTCAGTGCGAGGCGCTTCGCTCCGGCACGTGCCGCGACCTCGCCGGCCTGCTTCGCCGTCGAGTGGCCGGTCTGGCTGGCACGGTCCCGGCGGTCCTCGGCGAACGTCGCGTCGTGGACCAGCAGGTCGGCGCGGGTGGCGGCCTCGACCGTCGAGTCGACGGGTTCGGTGTCGCCGGTGTAGACGAAGCGTCGGCCGGGACGGGGGTCGCCCACGACCTGCTCGGGGTCGACGACCGTGCCGTCGTCGAGTTCGACCGACCGCCCCTCGTGGAGCGCCGAGAACTTCGGGCCGACGGGGACGCCGAGTTCCTCGGCACGGTCGCGGTCGAACCGTCCCTTCCGGTCGTCCTCGACGAGGGCGTAGCCGACGGCCGTGGTCCGGTGTTCGACGTCGAACGCACGGACCTCGTACTCGTCGCCGCGGAGTGCCACCTCGCCGGCGGTGACCTCGTTCACGCGCACCGGGAACGAGGGGCGCGTGCCGGTCGCGCTGACGAGGCGTTCGACGAGTCGCTTCTCGCCGGGCGGACAGTGGATGGCGAGTGCGGCGTCTCGCTCGTTGAAGTCCATCGTCTGGACGAGTCCGGGAATCCCGAGGACGTGGTCGCCGTGCGTATGCGTGACGAAGATGTGGTCGATGGAGAAACCGGTCCGGAAGCGCATCATCTGACGCTGGGTCCCCTCGCCACAGTCGAAGAGGAACCCGTCGCCCTCGCGCTGACAGTAGATCGCGGTGGGGTTGCGGTGTGTCGTCGGCACTGCCCCACTGGTCCCGAGAAACGTCACGCGCATCGACATGGTACCGTCTCCGCCCGGCACCGATAAACCGGTGTCGAATCGGACACCGCCGTGCCATCGACTGACGGTCGCGCCTGGCGTTCGCCGTGTCGCCCCGGGAGAGCGGTCGGTGGACCCGGCCTGGCCGGGTTACCATCGCGTTTCCGCCCGGTTAACGGTCCCCCACCGTCGCACGAGCCGACCGTGAACGGTTCCCGACCTTTGGTAATCTCCGTTGGCGGGACCTTTCCCGGTCGGCTACGGTGGTTCGGACCGAATCTCCGGCACGGCAGTGGGAAGGTGTAGTTGTCGATGCACTTTTTTGGGTAAGTTCAACGGTAGCAACGGCTTAGTTACTAGGTATCTGGGAATTAACTTAGTCGGTGGCGGGGTGAGGAAGTGATGCTGCGAGAGCAGTTCTCGCAGGGGGAAAGGATGAATCGAAAGCTACTAGCACTACTGCTCGCTGGCCTGCTGGTACTCGGGACCGGCACTCCGTTCGTCGCTGCCGGAGCGCCCTCCACCCAGCAAGCTGGCACACAGGCCGAGATAGTACAGACCGGCGTCGGAGACGACGCCGACACGAACACAGTCGCGGGCGAGCGCGCACCGGACGCATCACCAGCGTCCATCGACCCGGTGCTCGAACGCTCGTCCGGCACCGTGGAGGTCGTCGTCCGCCTCAGTGAGGCGCCGACGAGCGCCACGTCCGGTCGGGACGCGACCATCGACACGCTCCAGCGACACGCCGACAGAACCCAGCAGAGCGTCCTCGAGTACGCACACGAGACCGAGGGCGTCTCGGTCGAGAACACCTTCTGGATCACGAACGCCGTGTTGCTCGAGGTCGACCGGAGCGAGGTCGACCTCGACGCAATCGCACACGTCGAGCACGTGAACCAGCTCCACGCGAACTTCGACCTCAGCCTGCCCGAGGGAGCGGACGCTCGCTCCGACCCGGTCGGCGGAGACGACTACAACACCACGTACGGTCTCGACCAGGTCAACGCGACCGAGGTCTGGGACCAGTACGGAACCATGGGAGAGGGCGCGAAGGTCGCCGTCCTCGACACGGGCGTCGACGTCGGTCACCCCGACATCGACCTCTACACCGAGAACGCGTCGGACCCGACCTACCCCGGCGGGTGGGCCGAGTTCGACGACAGCGGGAACCAGGTTCCGGGTAGCGAGCCACACGACACCGACACGCACGGGACGCACACGTCCGGTACCGTCTCCGGTGGAAACGCCAGTGGCGAGTACATCGGCGTCGCACCGAACGTCGACCTCATGCACGGACTCGTCATCCCGGCCGGCGGGGGTAGCTTCGCCCAGGTCGCCGGCGGGATGGAGTGGGCCGTCCAGGAGGACGCCGACGTCGTCTCGATGAGCCTCGGTGCGACCGGCTACTACACCGAGATGATCGAGCCGATCCAGAACGCCGAGGACGCGGGGACCGTCTTCGCCATCTCGTCCGGCAACAGCGGCGAGGGGTCGAGCAGTTCCCCCGGTAACGTCTGGGACGCCGTCGCGGTCGGCGCGTCCGACGTCGACGCGAACGTCGCGTCCTTCTCCAGCGGCGAGGAGGTCGACACCTCCTCGGCGTGGGGGTCGGACGCACCAGACCACTGGCCGGACACCTACGTGGTGCCCGACGTCGCCGCACCCGGCGTGGCCGTCAAGAGTTCGGTCCCCGGCGGCGGCTACGCCGAGTACGACGGCACGTCCATGGCCGCACCGCACGTCGCGGGCGTCGTGGCGCTGATGGAGTCCGCGGCAGGCCCCGGCCAGCTCACGAACTCCCAGATACGGACGGCGCTCCGGGACTCCGCGTGGAAGCCCGAGGGCGAACCCGCCGGTAACGACACCCGCTACGGTGCCGGCATCGTCGACGCCCTGGAGGCGACCACCGCGGTCGCACTCGAACAGGGCGTCAACGGGACCGTCACGGACGCCAGCGGCACCCCGGTCGAGGGCGCCACCGTGAGCATCGACGGCGGTGGGACTTCGACGACGGCAGCCGACGGGTCCTACACCCTGCTCGCGACGAACGGCACCCACGACGTCACGGCCGACGAGTTCGGCTACGAGTCCCAGACCAGGACCGTCACGGTCGAGGGGGACTACGCGGTCCAGAACTTCAGCCTGAACGAGACGCTCGACGTCGCCCTCGTCGACGGACAGCGGTCTGCCATCGCGGCCGGCGAGAACGTCTCGGTGACGGTCGACGTCGCCAACCTCGAATCGGTGACGGTCGACGCCGCCGGGACGTACGACACCTCGAACGCGACGCTGTACGTCGCCGGCCAGGAGGCCACGTTCGGCGACCCCGTCACGTTCGACGCACCGTACACCGGGCAGGTTACCGTCACCGTCGTGACCGCCGCGGACGCGACCGGTGAACTCTCCCTCGAACACACGTTCGAGGGGCTGGGTGACGCCGTCTCGGTGACGACCGGCCCGACCGCGGTCTTCTCCGAGTACTACACCGTCGGCATCGTCGACGACGACGGTGCCTACGGCGACGACGTCGCGAGCACCCTCCATGAGGAGCTGAGTGCCCAGTACGAGTTCTCGGTCGTCTCGTCCGTCGAGGCAGTCGAGAGCGTCGACGCCTACGACGGCTTCGTCGTCCAGAACGTCGAGAACGAGACGCAGGCCGGCGCCCTCGCCGACGCGACCGACGGCGTCGAGACCGGCGTCGTCTGGCTCGACAACTGGGGTAGCGACAGTAACGGCATCCCGATGCGCTCCGGCGCGACGGGTGACCCCGCCAGCACCGGGGACGCCTACGGTGACGGCGTGGTCTCCTACGAGGCCCTGGGCGAACACCCGGTCCTCGACGGGGTCGTCGCGCCCGGCGAGCGCGTCCAGCTCCACACCGCGACGGTGTTCAACGACCACTCGTGGTTCGACGGCTCCAACGGCGACGTGCTCGCCGACCTGCACACGGGCGACGCCGGCGTCAAAGGACCTGGCCTCGCGGTCTACGAGGACCGTCGGACCGTCCTCGCGTCGACCCTCGGTCGAGAGTTCTTCGTCGAGGACGGCGAGTTCACCGCCGAGGCGGACCAGATTCTCGCGAACGCCGTCACGTGGTCCGCACAGCCGCCCGAGCCGGCCGGCACCATCGACGTCACCGAGAGCGAGGTCCAGCCCGGCGAGAGTACCACCCTCACCGTCCTGACCGACGACGTGGACGACGTCTCCGGCTACCAGTTCAACCTCAGCTTCGACCCGGACAAACTGCAGGTCACCGGGGTCAGCGGCGTCGAGTTCGCCGACCCGGTCGTCGACGTCGACAACGAGGAGGGCTACGTCAGCTTCGCCCAGGCACAGGCCGAGGGCATCGACGGGGCCACCTTCGCCGACGTCCACTTCGACGTCCTGATGGACGACCGTGGCACCACCGCCGACGTCTCCTGGCAGTCGGACGGCGTGATGGTGACCTACCCGAACGGCACCGCACCCTACGTCGACTGGTCCGACGGCGTCCTGCATGGCTGGCGACGTCAACATGGACGGCGCGGTCACCGTCCAGGACGCGACGCTCGTCCAGCAGTTCATCGTCGGTGAGGACCCCGCGGACTTCAACGAGGCCTGCGCCGACGTGAACGGCGACGGCGTCATCACGTCCGCCGACGTGACCCTCATCCTCGAGGACATCGTCGGCACCTCCGTCGTCGCCCCGCAGGCGACGGCCGTCGACCTCGTCGACACGCAGGTCCGACTCGAAGCCTGAGACGCATCGCTCACCGACCACGGATCGACCGACGACCGACCTCGCCCCGTGCGAGGCCTTTCGGACGACCGCGACGCGGCTTTCGGTACCGCCCGTTCGACGGGCACGGCGGCGGCCGGGCGACCGGTCGCCAGTTTCCAACCGACCATGACCAGCAACTCACTCCCCGACGGCACGACCGTACTGCTGGCCGCCATCTGTGCGGCGTCGTTACTGGCGCCGGTGGCCACGGCCGACGCGACGACCCCCGAAGACGTGACGCTCGCGCTGTCGAGCGCCGAAGCGGACGCGACCGGCGACGCGGTGACGGTCACGCTGGCTGCCACCGGCGAGAACGTCGCCGGCTATCAGGCCAACGTGACGTTCGACCCGGACGTCGTGCAGGTCCGGAGCGTCGAGGGTGCCGACTTCTCCAGACCGGTGGCCAACGTGAACAACGACGCCGGGTGGGTGTTCGTCACCCAGTCACGCGCGAGTGGCGCCGACGACCCGGCACTCGCCCGCATCACCGTCGAGGTGGTCGGCTCCGACGGCCAGCGCTCCGCGCTCTCGTTCGTCGAGTCGGACACCCGCGTCAACGACGGTGACGGCGACCACGTCGGCGTCGCCCTCGACGCAGGCGCCATCGGCGTCGGCGATGGCGGGCTGCAGGCTCACGACGGCGACGCCGGGGAACGGGACGACTCGGCCGACGACGACAGCGAGGTTGACGCCGATGACGGGGTCGGCGTCTCGACCCCGGTGATGGTCGGTGGGGCCGCTGCACTCCTCGTGAGTGGTGCGATGCTCGGCCGGCGTGGCGCCTGAGTCGACGGGCCCCGGAACCGACCGATTCTTACCGGGCGCTCGCCTAGCGGTCGGTGATGGACGCGCCGCTGTGGACGGACGAATACGCCCCCTCGCTCGACGAGTTGCCACAGCCGGACGCCCGCGAGTACCTCCAGAAGGCGGTCGACGAACCCATGAACCTCCTCCTGCACGGACCGCCGGGCGTCGGCAAGACCGCGGCGGTTCGAGCCCTCGGCCGGGCCGCCCACGAGGACGAGAACGACCTCGTCGAGATCAACGTGGCCGACTTCTTCGGCCGGACGAAGACCGAGATAAAGAACGACCCGCGGTTCGAGTCGTTCCTCGTCGGGAAGTCGAGCTTCTCGAAGCGGGACATGATAAACCACGTCCTGAAGGAGTCCGCCAGCTACGCGCCGGTGACGGGCACGTACAAGACGGTGTTGCTGGACAACGCCGAGGACGTCCGCGTCGACTTCCAGCAGGCGCTCCGACGGGTGATGGAGCGGTTCCACCGGACGACCCAGTTCGTCATCTGTACGCGCCAGCCGACGAAGCTCATCCCGCCGATCCGGTCGCGGTGCTTCCAGGTGCCGATGCGGGCGGCGACGAACGAGGAACTCGTCGGGATACTCGACCGCGTCGTCGAGGCGGAGGGCGTCGACTACGACGACGACGGCCTGGAGTACGTCGCCGGGTACGCCGACGGCGACGTACGAGAGGCGCTGCTGGCGGCGCAGACGACCGTCTCCCGGGCGGACGAGCTGACGATGCAGACGGCCTACGAGACGCTGGGCGAGGTCGGTGCGGCGGACCAGGTCGGCGAGATGCTGGACGACGCCGAGGCCGGCGAGTTCACCGACGCCCGGAAGACGCTGGACGACCTGCTCGTCGACGAGGGGTACAGCGGTTCCGAGGTGCTCGAGGACGTGCTTCGCGTCGCCCGCAAGCGCTACGACGGACAGCGACTGGCCCGACTGCACGAACTGGCCGGCGAGGTGGACGCGGACATGAGCGAGGGGACGAGCGACCGGGTCCACCTCTCGCGGTTGCTCGCTGAGCTCGGGAGAGCGCAGGTGGCGTAGGCGGGACCGGGCGAGCAGGCGACGCGTCGGTGTCCGTCCGGGGCGCGTCGCACACCAGCCTCGACCACCGGACGGCGTCGGTCAGACCACGCCGGCGGTGCGTCGCTCTCACTGAAGAACCCTCACACTTGTTCCTGCGGCGGTCGAAGCGTCACACATGCCCACGCTCGCAGAAACCCACCTCGAGAACCGCCAGCGCGTCCAGCCGAACCACGCGAACAACTACGGCGCGCTCCACGGCGGCAACCTGATGAAGTGGATGGACGAGGTCGGCGCGATGTCGGCGATGCGCTTCGCCGGGGAGACGTGCGTCACCGCCGGCGTCGACGAGTTCTCCTTCGAGCGTCCGATTCCGACCGGCGAGACGGCGCTCATCGAGGCGTACGTCTTCGGGGCGGGTCGGTCGAGCGTCCGGGTCTTCCTGCGCGCCTACCGGGAGGACCCCCGAACTGGCGACCGCCAGGAGACGACGGCGGCCTGCTTCACGTTCGTCGCAGTCGACGACGACGGCGCACCGGTGGGGGTGCCGTCGCTGACCGTCGAATCGGACGAGGAGGAGCGGTTGCACGAGGAGGCACGACGACGGGCCGAGGGCCGGTGACTACTCCAGGACGAGCACGTACCGCGTCAGCGACCGGTGGACGGGGCGCTCGAAGGTGGCCTCGATGGTCCACCCGGCCTCCCTGGCGACGCTCGCCCACGACCGGTCGGCGACGACGACGGCCCGGTCTGCGACGCGCCGGGTCTCCGCCAGCGCGCCGGCGACGAGGTCGTCGAGACGGTGGGTGGCTATCTTCGACTGCCGACCGTAGGGCGCGTCGAAGACGGCGGCGTCGAAGGAGTCGTCGACGAACGGGAGCCTCGTCGCGTCGCCCCGACAGACGTCCCAGTCGCCGGGGTCGGTGACCGCCTGGTCGGCCCCGTCGCCGAGGTAGTGGCCGAGGTTCGTCCGTGCGCCCCGGGACATCTTCTCCTGGGCGTCGACGCCGACGACGGCTGCACCGACGAGACCGGCCTCGACGAGGACGCCACCGGTGCCACACATCGGGTCCAGCAGGCGACGGCCCGGGGCCGCGCCGGCGACGTTGGCGACGGCGCGGGCGAGCAGGGGGTCCATGCTCCCGGGCTGGAAGAACGGTTTGTCGGTCGGAAGCCGGTCGCCGAAGTCCCGCGTGGACTCGACCGCCAGCCAGCCGAGGGCACAGACGCCCGCGTCGCCCAGCGCGCCCTCGCGGTCGGTCGCGTCGCCGTCGCCGCTGGCCGCGTCGGTGGCCGGCGCGAAGACCGCCCGGAGTTCGTGGTCCGGGTCGTCGAGGTCGACGCTGAACCCGCGGTCGACGAGCACCTGTCCGAGGGCGCGTTCGGCGTCGCTCGTCGAGACGCCCGTCCCGCCCCGCACGTCCCGTGCCCGGACGGCGACCGTGCCCTCGCGGGAGATGGGCGCGGCCTCCAGCAGGGTGACTGCGCTGTCGAGGCTGGCGTCGGTCCGGCCGACCAGGTCGCTCGCCCGGCGGGTGTACGCCAGTCCGCGGACGCGTTCCGGCGCTATCGTCCCGGCCACGGCCAGTCCGGCCGCGATGCGGTCGACGTTCGTGGCCGCGTTCGCGGCCTCGCAGGCGGCGAAGGCGTCGTCCTCGCCGCCGAGTTCCAGCAGGTACACGCGAGAGAGTGCGTGGACGCGCCGTATCAGCGTGTCGACTGTCCGCCCGGTGCCCGAGACGTGATGTCGCCCGCCGGGCCGTCGCCCCGTCCGCCGGGCCGGTCCTCCCCAGTCCGTGACGTGTCAGCACGGTCGGGGGAGCCGGTTCAAGTCGGGCTTTTATCGGCAGTATTCCCCGCTTTCGTCGTACGAGTACCGTGGCTCCGTCGCTCGGTTTGGTACCGCACCGTCTCGCGGCACCAACCTTTATAAACCTTAAATACGACTTTTAAGTCGAGTTATGACCGACCCCAAGGAGACTATCAATATCGAAAACGTCGTCGCTTCGACCGGTATCGGCCAGGAGCTCGACCTCCAGAGCGTCGCCATGGACCTGGAGGGGGCCGACTACGACCCCGAGCAGTTCCCCGGCCTCGTCTACCGTACGCAGGAGCCCAAGTCCGCCGCCCTCATCTTCCGGTCCGGCAAGATCGTCTGCACAGGTGCGAAGAGCACCGACGACGTCCACGAGAGCCTCCGCATCGTCTTCGACAAGTTACGCGAACTGAACATCCAGGTGAACGAGAACCCCGAGATCGTCGTCCAGAACATCGTCACCTCCGCCGACCTCGGGCGGAACCTGAACCTCAACGCCATCGCCATCGGTCTCGGCCTGGAGAACATCGAGTACGAACCCGAGCAGTTCCCCGGCCTCGTCTACCGTCTCGACGAACCCGAGGTCGTCGCGCTGCTGTTCGGGTCGGGGAAACTCGTCATCACCGGCGGGAAGAAGCCCGAGGACGCCGAACACGCCGTCGACAAGATCGTCTCTCGTCTCGAGGACCTCGGCCTGCTGGAATAGCAGGGCACAAACCGCGGCGGTGTCAAGCGTAGCTATATGCTCTTTCCCGCGCAACTCGACCCGTCTGCGGGCACGCCAGTCGCCTACGTCGGGACGTTCCTCGTCGCAGCGCTCTTCTACTCGGTGACGCTGCACATCGCCGCCCGGAACGTCCTCGGTGACGTGCCTATCAAGCGAGCGTTCGTCGTCGGCCCGATGCTCGGACTCGTCTCGGTGTTGCTCCAGCAGTACGGTCCCGCCGTCGTCATCGCGGTCACGGTTCTCGTCGACGCAGTGGCCATCAGCGTCGTCTACCGCCTCGACGCTCGACTCACCGCGTTCGTCGCGGTCATCCACTACACCGTCTCGGTCATCCTCGGCTTCACGCTGTTCAACCTGTACGCGCTCCTGTCGACCGCGCCGGCATAGCGGGATTTTTCACCGGTGGATTCGACGAGTGGGTATGGACCAGGAACGGCGCACGCGAATCGCCAGGGGCGGACTCTCGCTGTTGCTCGCCGGTGGCGTCGTCGGTGTCGTCGCGCTCGCGGGTCTGCCGGTGACGACGGCGCTCCTCTCCGGTCTCGTCGGCGTCGGCGTCGCCTGCCTGCTCGTGGGCGTGTACGCCGACCGACCCGTGGCGATGGCCGTCTGGCTCTCGCCGGTCGTCGCGGCCGTCGTGCTCGCGCTCTTCGGCGACGCCGGGAGCGACAGCTTGCTCACCCAGGCGGCGCTACTCGGCGTCATCGGCGTCGCACAGGTCATCTTCTCGCAGGTCCGGGGCTGACTCACTCCACGAGTCGCTCTATCTCGGTGACGAGCACGTCGCTCGCGCCCTCGTTCTTGACCTCGTTGATGGTCTCGAACACGTGGCGCTCGTCGACGACGGCGTGAACCGCCACCTTGTCGCTGCCCGCGATGTCCATCACGGTCGGGCCGCCCATCCCGGGGATGACCTCGCGGACGGCGTCGAGGTTGGCCTCGGGGACGTTCATCATCAGGTAGCGCTTGCCGTCGGCGGCGAGCACCGAGTCGAGCGCCATCCGGACCTGCTCGGTCTTCTCCTCGTCGGCGACGTCCTGCCTGGCGACGAGGCGGACGGACGACTTGAGCACCTCGTCGATGACCGCGAGTCGGTTCACCTGGAGCGTCGTCCCGGTCGAGGTGATGTCGACGATGGCGTCCGCCATGTCGACGTGGGGGGTCAACTCCGTCGCGCCCGTGACCTCGACGATGTCGGCGTCGATGTTCCGCTCCTCGAAGTAGTTCCGCGTGACGTGCGGGAACTCGGTGGCGACGGTCCGCCCGTCGAGGTCGAACGGCGTCTCGATGTCGCCGTCTTCGGGTGCGGCGAGGACGAGTCGGCACTGGCCGTAGCCGAGGTCCAGCAGGTCGGCGACGTCGACGCCCGCCTCGCGGACCTGGTCGTGGCCCGTGATACCGAGGTCTGCAGCACCGTCGGCGACGTACTCGGGGATGTCCGCCGCCCGTGCGAACAGCAGCGACACGTCCGGGTCGACGGTGTCGGCGTACAGTTTCCTGTCGGCCCCGTCGACGACGTGCAACCCGGCCCGTTCCAGCAGGTCGATGGTGGGGTCGTGCAGTCGTCCCTTGTTGGGTACCGCGATACGCATTTCCCGAACGTTGGTCGCCGGACGGCAACTGCCTTTCCCTCCGCCCGTGACTTGCCGGTTCGAGGGGCGGTCAGGCCGCAATCGACCCGTACACCTGCTCTATCAGCCACGTCGTCACGTGGATCTCGACGACGGCGGCGACGGCGAGGGCGACCCACGCGACGACGACGAGCAGGAGCGTCCGTTCGAGTTCGGGCCGGGTGAACAGGTGGTCGCGTCGCCCCAGCACGTACTGCACGGGGACGCCGACGAGGCGGTAGGCGACGCCGGCAGCGACGAACAGCGCCGGGAGTTCGAGCACGCCGTGGGGTGCCAGCGCCAGCAGGACGAACCCGACGCTGAACTGGCCGGCGGCCAGCGCCGAGACGTAGCCGACGAGGATGCCGTTGAACACCAGTCCGAACGTCGTCAGTATCCCGCCGGTGAGTGCGCCGGCGATGAACACGAAGAACGCCCGCGTGTTGTTCGTGAAGACGAACAGGGCACCCGGGTCCTCGGGGAACATGTCGCCGAACGACTCGAAGCCGAACAGTCCGAACAGGTCGACCTCCCCGGCGATGGCGACCCCGACGACGACGCTGAGGGCGAACACGACCGTGGCGAACGCGACGTACGGGCGATGCTCGCGCCAGGCCAGTCCGAGGGCGGCCAGCGACAGCGACGGCGGGTCGGTCCGGTCGGCCATGCCTGCACGTACGACCCCCGGCCGATAAAACCCGGGCGTCTCCGGACCGACGGACGTCGGTACCGCTGGCCCGTCCCGATGGAGTCTTGTCGCCGGCGGGGAAAGCCCAGCCATGGAACTGGCAGTCACCGGCGGGCAGGTCCTCCTGCCCGACCTGACCGTTCGGGAGACGGACGTGCTCGTCGACGCCGACGAGGGCGTGATTCGTGACCTCGGCGACGGATACACCGGCGACGAGGAACTCGACGCCTCCGGCGGCCTGGTGATACCCGGACTCGTGAACGCCCACACGCACGCCGCGATGACGCTCCTGCGCGGCTACGCCGACGACAAACCCCTCGACGCGTGGCTCCGCGAGGACATCTGGCCCGTCGAGGGTGCGCTGACGCCGGCCGACGTCCACGTGGGTACCGAACTGGGGTTGCTCGAGATGATCAAGACCGGGACGACCGGGTTCGTGGACATGTACTTCCACGTCCCCGAGGTCGTGGACGCGGTCGACCGGGCGGGGCTCCGGGCGCGCCTCGGTCACGGCGTCGTCACCGTGGCCAAGGAGACGGACAGCGCCCACGACGACGCCGCAGAGAGCATCGAGGTTGCCCGGAAGTACGACGGCGCGGCCGACGGCCGGATTCGCACGGCGTTCATGCCCCACTCGCTGACCACCGTCGGTGACTCGTTCCTCGGCGAGTACGTGCCACAGGCCCGCGAGGCCGGCGTGCCGGTGCACTTCCACGCCAACGAGACGGTCGACGAGGTCGACCCCCTCGTCGAGGCCCACGGCGAGCGCCCCCTCGAGTACGCCCGGGAACACGGCCTGCTCGAACCCGAGGACTTCGTCGCCCACGGCGTCCACACCGACGCGACCGAGCACGAACTCCTCGCCGAGACGGGCGCCGGCGTCGTCCACTGCCCCGCCTCGAACATGAAACTCGCCAGCGGGATGGCACCGGTGCAGGCGATGCTCGACGCCGGCGTCAGCGTCGGCCTCGGCACCGACGGCGCGGCCTCGAACAACGACCTCTCGCTGTTCGACGAGATGCGCGACGCCGCGATGCTCGGCAAACTCGCGTCCGACGACCCGAGCGCCGTGGCCGCGGAGACGGTCGTGGACATGGCGACGAAGGGGAGCGCCGACGTGGCCGGCCTGCCCGGTGGACGTGTCGAACCCGGTGCGGCGGCCGACCTCGTCGTCGTCGACCTGGACGCCGCGCACCTGACCCCGGCACACGACCTGGTGAGTCACCTCGTCTACGCCGCGGCCGGGAGCGACGTCCGCCACACCGTCTGCGACGGGCAGGTGCTGATGCGGGACCGCGAGGTGCTGACGATGGACGAAGACGACGTGCTGGCCCGGGCCGAAGCGACCGCCGAAGACGTCGTCGGACGGGTCTGAGCGCCGACGCTGGCGTTCGCCGGTCGTCCGGCACCGGCGAGGACGGCGGGGTCAACGATGTCGGACGCACTGGTACACCGGAAATCGGCCCCAGTATTATTCCACAGCTCTGCGCCGAATTGAACGTCCAGAACCGTTCGTAAACGGTGAAACGGTCTCAACTCCGGTCCTGGTCTGGCGATGAACCGCCTGAATCGAATGAACGTGGATACGGGTTTATGACCATCTCCGTCACAGATGCTGACGTCATGCGCTCGAAGAAAGCACTCTCCGTGTTCGCCGCGATGCTGCTCGTGGTCAGCGTGGCCGTCCCCGCGGCCGCGGCGGCCGCGTCCACGGCACAGACTCCGAACGATGCGCCGGCCCTGGACCTGGGTCCGAACGAGAACGCGTCCGAGCAGGCCCAGACCAGCAGCGAGGACGCGAGCAACGAGTTCGCCGAGAACCTGAACGACTACATCGAAAGCGTGCAGAACGGCGACGTCTCGGAGCCCGGCCTCGAGATCGCCGAGTGGGTCCACAGCCACGTCCCGGCTGACCTGCCCGAACAGGCGGGTGCCGACGGCGAGACCGGTCAGCCCGACGACACCGGCTCCGACAACGCTCAGAGTCCGCCGGAAAACGCCGGTGACGACGACGACGACGAAGACATCAAGACGAGTCGATAGTCCCTGGACGAGCGGACAGGGACGCACCGCCGTTCCACAGATTCCCCCGTTCTTCGATTTTTGCGCCCATAGCGACGCAACAGATCGAGCGAGTCGGTGCCGGGAGCCCGATACGACCTGAAACGAAGAGAAGTTTAGCTGCGACCGACCCTCGCTAGGCCCGTGGCAGGTGGACGGTGAACGCGGCGCCGCCCTCGTCTCGGTTGGTCGCCTCGACCTTGCCGCCGTAGGAGTCGACGATCTCGTGGACGAGGTACAGACCGAATCCGGTCCCGGGGCTCTCGAACCCCTTCTGGCCCTTCTCGAAGACGTGTTCCAGCACGGTCTCGTCGATGCCGGGGCCGTCGTCCGCGACCCGCACGGCCACCGTCTCGTCCCCGACCACCGTCTCGACCCGGACCGACGCCGTCGAGCCGTCGTTGTGCTGGACGGCGTTCATCAACAGGTTCTCGAACACCTCCGGGAGCAGGTCGTCGGCCAGTACAGGCACCGACGGGAGGTCGTCGTGGTCGAACGTCGCGTCGTCGTAGACGTCGTCGGCCTTCGCGAGCTGGTCCGCCAGCACCTCGCCGATGTCGGTCGGTTCCGGTTCGTGCTCCTCGCCCTCGACGATGGCCTTCATGAACGTCCGCATCGTCTCGATGAGGTCGGTCATGTCCTCGACGCGACCGATGACCGTCTCGAGGTGCTGGCGGGCCTCCTCGTCGACGTGCCCGTCGAGCAGGTTCGCCCGTGCCTCGACGACGTTCATCCCGTTGAGGAGGTTGTGTCGGATGATGCGGTTGACGAACTCCAGTCGCTCGCGCTCGTACTGGACCTGTTGCTCGCGTTCGCGTTGTTCGGTCATGTCTCGCGTGACCTTCAGGTACCCCTGCAGGTCGCCGTCGTCGTCTCGCAGGGCCGTCAGGACCGTACTCACCCATATCTTCGAGCCGTCGGCCCGGACGCGCCACCCCTCGTCGACCGCACGACCGTCCTCGGCGGCCCGGTCGAGCAAGGTCTCCCCCAGCCCCGCTTCGCGGTCCGCTTCGGTGTAGAACGTCCGGACGTGCTCGCCGAGAATCTCGTCCGCCTCGTACCCCTTTATCTCCTCGGCACCGCGGTTCCAGCTCTCGACGTAGCCCCCCGTGTCGAGGCGGAAGATGGCGTAGTCCTCGACGTCTTCGACGAGCGACTCGAACTGCCGTCGGGCCCTGTTGAGTTCCTCCTCCTTCCGTCGCGTCCGGCGTCGGCGGGCGAGTTCGGTACCCAGCGAACTCGCGGTGATGTCCAGCAGCGAGAACTCCCAGTCCCCCTCGCTGGCGGGGGACTGCTCGTCGGCGAACGAGAGGACGCCGTAGAGGTCGCCCTCGGCACGGACCGGCACGCCGACGTAGTAGTCGAGTCGAGCGCCGCCACGAGCCGCCGCAGGGCGCCGGTCTGGCCAGCGTTCGGACGCGTCGTGGACCGTCACGCCATCGTCGGCGTCGACCACGACGCTGGCCTGCGCCGTCTGTAAATCGATGGTGTGGCCGGGGGAGACGCTGTTCTCGAGCGCCGACTGGACGTTCTCGACCAGCACCCGGTCGCCGGTCACGCGAACGAACGAGGCGTGGTCCACCCCGAGCATGCGCCTGGCGATGTCGAGCAACTCGTCGAGGCGGTCGTCGAGGTCCGTCGAACGGTCGAGCAGGACGTCGTGTATCGCCCGCAACGACCGTTCGCGGCGTTCGAGTCGGTCGACGACGCGCGCGTGGTCGGTCACGTCGCGGAACCGCTCGATTCGCCCGCCCTCGTACTGCCCGCTGTGGATGTGGTCCGTCCTTCGTTCGAGCCATCGGTCCGCGTCGCCGGCGACGACGTGGTGTTCGGTGCCCTGTTCGCCGGACGCCGACCCGGCACTGGTCGGTCCCGCTTCCGCCACTGCCTCGACGAAGGCATCGCCGTCTTCGAGTCGCGGCGCGACCGCCTCGGCGAACTCGCGACTGTCGGCACCGTCTATCGACTCCCGGTCGAGACCCAGGTACTCCGTAACCGCGTCGTTGACCCTGACGACCCGTTCGTCGGCGTCGAAGACGACGATTCCAACGTCGGTGCTGTCGAGGACGTGATTCGCGACGGAGTCGCGTTCCCGGTCACCGGTCACTTGACGTTCACCCCACCCACCCGCTGGTCGACTCGATGCAAGTCGGCCGAATCTACTCACTCGCTCCGTAAAAGACGGCGGCCTACACACCTTGCCCAGCGACTGCTACCGGTCCCCGGACCGAATCGACACCGGAGACACGCCCCGACTCCGGTAGGGTTTTGCGGGCGTTCCCCCTCGTTCGGGGTATGAGTCAGTACCCGACCATCAGCGAGCAACTCGACGACGTCGAGACCGCTCGCACGGAGGGACGACGCAAGATGGAGTGGGCACGCCAGCACATGCCCATCCTGAACGCACTCCGGGAGGAGTTCGAACGCGACCGTCCTTTCGAGGGCCAGCGCATCGGCATGGCGATGCACGTCGAGGCGAAGACGGCGAACCTCGTCGAGTTGCTCGCCGACGGTGGCGCCGAGGTCGCCATCACCGGCTGTAACCCGCTCTCGACGCACGACGACGTGTCCGCTGCACTCGACACCCACGAGAACATCACCAGCTACGCGAAGCGTGGCGTCGACGACGACGAGTACTACGAGGCCATCGAGGCCGTCGTCGACATCGACCCCACCGTCACCGTCGACGACGGCATGGACATGGTCGCCGCCATCCACGAGGACCGTCCGGACCTCATCGACACCATCGTCGGCGGGTGCGAGGAGACGACCACCGGCGTCCACCGCCTGCGCGCCATGGACGCGGACGGCGCACTCGAGTACCCCGTCTTCGCCGTCAACGACACGCCGATGAAGCGCCTGTTCGACAACGTCCACGGCACCGGCGAGTCCTCGCTGGCCACCATCGCGATGACGACCAACCTCTCGTACGCCGGCAAGAACGTGGTCGTCGCAGGGTACGGCGACTGTGGCCGCGGCGTCGCCAAGAAGGCCAGCGGCCAGAACGCGAACGTCATCGTCACCGAGGTGGAACCCCGACACGCGCTCGAGGCGCACATGGAGGGCTACGACGTCATGCCGATGGCCGAGGCCGCCGAGGTCGGCGACGTGTTCATCACCGTCACGGGCAACCGCGACGTCATCACGCGCGAGGACTTCGAACGGATGAACGACGGCGTCCTGCTCGCGAACGCCGGGCACTTCGACATCGAGATCGACCTCGACGCGCTCTCGGACCTCGCCGTCGACCAGTACGAGGCCCGCGACGGCGTCGAGGCCTACGAACTCGAGGACGGCCGCCGCCTGAACGTGCTCGCCGAGGGTCGACTCGTCAACCTCGCCTCGCCCATCGCCCTCGGCCACCCCGTCGAGGTCATGGACCAGTCCTTCGGCGTCCAGGCCGTCTGCGTCCGCGAACTCGTCGAGAACGGCGACGCCTACGACGCCGGCGTCCACGACGTCCCCGACGAACTCGACAGGGAAGTCGCCGAGATAAAACTCGCCGCAGAGGGCGTCGAGTTCGACTCGCTGACCGACGCCCAGACGGAGTACATGGGGTCCTGGCAGCACGGAACCTGAAACCGAAGCCAATCACCGACGTTTCTACCTTCGTTCCCGTACGTCTCACCCCCAGAAACTTCGGTTTCTATGAATTTTTCCGATAGCATGAAATGGGTCCAGGGAGAGGGTCGAACAACGTGACCGAGGAACACGAGCTGGCGGCGGACGAGGAATCGGTCGACTGGCCGCCTTCGAACGGCGACGCGGTGGTGGTCGCCGAGCAGGGAGTCCGGGTCAGAAAGTGGGTGACCGACCGTGGGGCGGCGGTGCCGGTGGTTACGTACGACATCGCATCGCTCCGTGACGAAGCGGTGACGCTCGAACTGCACGACCGGACGCCCGACGCGCTCGAACCGGACGAGTTCGGCTTCCACGACGACTACGAGGCCGAGAACTGGCGGCGCATCGGTGAACACGACATCGCGTTCCTGCGACGGCTCGAACCCAGCGAGTCGGTGACGACGCTGTACGGTGTGCGACGGGAGTCGCTCGACGACGCCGAACCGTTCCTGACGAACCCGTCCGTCACCGTCTCGGTCGGCGGCGGCGAGAGTGGCGGCGACCGGGAGGACGCCGCAGGTGAAGCCGTGTCCACGATCGACTTCGGTGGGGGCGAGATGGAGATGACGGACCTCGACGAGTTCGACAGCGACGGCGAGGTCGACGCGGAAGTCGAGACGCTGTTACAGGGCGGCGACCCGACAGCAGGGCGACCGGCAGACGAGAGGGCCGGCGGCGAACCCGTCGAGACGGATTCGTTCGACGCCGGCGACGTCGAGGCCGTCCCCTCCGGTTCCGGCGGGGAGACCGTCGGCGGGACGCTCGCGGCCGAACTCCGCGACGGGCGCGTGTCGGCGGCCGACCAGGACGCCATCGCGGAATCGCTGAATCTCGAACTCTCGGAGTCGACGGCCGCCTTCCTCGACAGACTCCGCGACCGCGTCGGACAGCGCCGCGACCGGATGGAGCGGGAACTCGAGGAACTCGACGAGAGCATCACCGAACTGTACGGGCTGAAAGCCGACGCGGCGGACGTCGAGCAGGCCCGCGCCGAACTCGCAGAACTCGTCGAGGCGACGGCCGATATCGACCGGCTGGAGGCACTCGAACGACAGCTGGAGGCACTCAGCGAACGTGCGGCCGAGGACGGCGACCTGCAGGCGCTTTCGAGCCGCCTCGACGACCTCGACGAGCGCGTGGCGACCGCCGAGTCGCTGGCCGAGACGGACGACAGACTGGACGAACTCGAGGAGACGGCCGCCAGCGCTGCCGCCCTCGACGCCCTCACCGAACGGCTCGACGACCACGAGACGGCGACCGACGAGGCCATCGAGGCGACGCGAGACGACCTGCAGTCGAGACTCGCCAACGTCCGGTCGGACCACGAGACGTCGATGACCTCGCTCCGCAGGGAGCGCGAGGCGGCGACCACCGACGTCAGGGACGACGTGACCGAACGGGTCGACGACCTGCGCGCCGACACGGCGGCCGACGTAGCCGCTATCGAGGAGACGCTCGAGACGACCTACGTCACGCAGCGCGACGTGGACGCCGTCATCGACGACCGGTTGGAGAGACGCCTCCGTGCCATCGTGTTTGTCGCGCTCGGGTCCGGCGGCGTGCTCCTGTCGTTCGTACTCGCGTCGACGGGGTCGTCCACGCTCGCCCTCGGGTCGTTCGTCGCCGGCGCACTGCTCGTCGGTGGCTGGTGGTACCTCCAGCCCGGCAGCATCGTCCCGGGTCGGGGTACCGACGACAGCGGTTCGGCGGCGGACGGTGCCGTCGCGGCCGGCACTCCATCCTCGTCGACGGAGGTCGAGGCGACGGACGACGACGACGCACCGGAGACGTCCGATGGCGTCACGTTCGACAAAGGCACCGACACTTCGGAGACGACCGACGACGGTGTGACGTTCGACGACGACGAGAGCGCTCCAGAGTCCGCTGACGACGAGTCCGGCGGCGTCACGTTCGACGACGACGAAGCGGAGGCGACCGAACCGGACCCCATCGCCGAAGACGAGGGCGTCGTCGTCGAGGACGACGCGGGAGAGGTCGATACTGCCGAAGCCGACGACGGGGACGGGGGCGAGGACGACGAGGGCGAGAACGACGCTGGCGAGGATGCAGACGCGAACGAATCCGGGCCAGACGACGAAGCAGACGACGACCTGGATGGCATCACCGTCGAGGACGCGAACGATAGCGACGAAGGCGACGCAGCCGACGTAGAAGCCGAGTCAGACGACGACGAAGCAGCCGAAGCTGACGACGTCGATGGCGTCACTATCGGTTCCGACGACGGGGACGAGGATGAGGAAACCGACGGCGATAGCGCCGAGGACGGCGACGAGGACTCGGTCGTCGAACCGGAGGGGACAGAGGAACTGGCCGCCGCCGCGGTGACGGAGGCCGACGAGGACGGCGCTGCAGACGACGGCGACGCCGACACCGGAGACGATGCCAGCGGCGAGCCGGAATCCGCCGAGGGCGACGACTGAACGGCCGACCCGGGTCGGCCCTTTTTTACCCGACCACTGCCGAGAGTCGGGCATGAGTTCGAACCGCAAGGGCGACCGACGGGAGCGAGAACTCGTCAACAGGCTGGACGAGGCCGGATTCGCGGTCATGCGCGCGCCGGCGAGCGGCAGCGCGACCGACCGCGAACTCCCGGACGTGCTCGCGGGCAACGGTGACGTGTTCTACGCGATCGAGGCGAAGTCCTCCTCGGGGCGGCCCATCTATCTCGACGGCGAGGAGGTCGAGGCGCTGCTCTACTTCGCGCAGAACTTCGGTGCGAAGGCCCGCATCGGCGTCCGGTTCGACCGCGAGGACTGGTACTTCTTCCACCCGGCGGACCTGCACACCACCGATGGAGGGAACTATCGGGTGAAGAAGGAGACGGCGCTGGCCGACGGCACGGACTTCGAGGAGTTCGTCGGCGGCCCAGCGAAGACGGGGCTCGAAGACTTCGAGTAGGGCGAACAGGCGGTCGTGACGGACGTCCGACGGCGCACCGCGCACCCGCCTCGGCCGACGGACGACGACTCGTCAGGGCACGCCGCGTCTGGCCGCTCGCTGGTACAAAAACGGTCGGACGACCCGAGACGAGACGCCGGGCCGGTCAGTCCGACCGGACCCGCTCCAGGCGCGACGCCGGGAACGCGTACACGCGGAGCGTCTCCGGCGAGACCCCCTCGCCTGTCGTGGAGACCGAGGGGAAGACCGCGGCCACCACCGGTTCGTCGGGTGCGTAGGCCCCGTTCGTTGCGTACTCCGCGACGGTACATCCCTTCCCACGGATGGGGACCTCGTCGGCGCGGCGGGACGAGACATCGACGACGAGGACGGTACTGCCCGTCTCGCGGTCGCGGGCGAGGTCGCCGCGGGTGAGCCGGTGCAGGTCGCAGAAGTGCGGTTCCGGTTCGTCCGGCGGGACGAACGTCCGCGTCGCACAGACCGCGCAGTCGACGGCGACGTGGTCCGGCGGTGGGACGGTTCCTTCGGTTATCTCGATAGCGACGCGACGGAGGTGCTTGCACCGTGCGCCCCGGAACGTGTGGTCGGGACACGTACACCGTCCCGCCGGGGTGTCGACGAGGTAGGTGCCGTGTTCGGTAGTGACCGAGTAGCGGCCGCTCCCGAGCGGTTCGACGGCCATCGCTTCGGTCCGTGCCCGTCGAGAGCGCGGGTCGAGTCGTGCGTCCCCGGGAACGGGGCGAACTGTCATCTGTGACGCGGGTGTGCTTCGAGTGTGCGCCATTGGAATCACTGCCAGAACGCGGTCAGTACGGCGGTTCTAGCTTCGAGTTGAAATAGGGGTCGAGAGACCGTAAGTCTTCCACCGAATCGAACGGTTGAGGTGTCTCGACCCCAAAGGAACGGTCGATGAGCCCCCTGCCGGTGGGACGACCACTCCACGCCGGACCGACCGTTGACCCGTTACTGCTCGGAGTCCTCGGTCTCGCCGCGCTCGGTTCGGCCCTGCTCCTCGGTCTGGGGCTGGCCGCCTACGTCCGCCGCCGGTCCCGGCCGTACTTGCTGGTCGCACTCGCCCTGGCGACCATCGGCGTCCGTTCGGGGGTCGCGTGGGTGACGATGCTGGGGTTGCTCCCGGATGCGACCCACCACCTCCTCGAACACGGCCTCGACGTGGCCATGACCGCGCTGGTCGTCGGCGCAGTGTGGTACGCGCGGTCCATCCGACAGGAACCGAAGCCAGAGACATGACCGATACACGAGACACCATCGCCGCGGAGATCGTCAGCACGCCCGGCGTCCACTTCAACGAACTCGTCCGCTCGCTCCCGTTCGCCCCCGGACAGGTACAGTACCACGTTCGAACGCTGGTCGACGACGAACGCGTCGTCCGGGACGAACTGTTCGGACGGACGCACTACTACCCGCCCGAGTACGACGCCTTCGAACGTGCGACCATCGCGTTGCTCCGGCGCGAGACGACGCGGGACGTGCTCGCGACGCTCATCGAAGGGGGACCGCAACGCCCCGCGACGGTCGCCGACAGCGTCGGTATCGCACGGTCGACGCTCGAACACCACGTCGCCAACCTCGTCGACGCCGGCCTCGTCGAGAAGGAACGCGACAGCCACAACCGCGTCACGCTCGTCCTCGCGGACCCCGAACGGACCGCGACCCTGCTGGCGGACGTGACGCCGACGCTCCCCGAACGCATCGTCGACCGCTTCACGAGACTCGTCGACGACCTGCTGGCGCAGTAGTTTATGTACCAGGACCGGACGACAGTCGGCGTGGCCTGACCGACGTCGTCCGGCAACCGAGGCGGGTGTGCGACGCACTGCCGGACGGTCCGACCCCTGCGTCGCCTGTTCGCCCTTTCGACGGATGCACCAGTCCGTTTTTTGGCGGTCGGGGGCTAGCCGGACGCAATGAACCCGAGCGACACCCGCGGAATCCCACGACGGGAGTTCGTGAAATCCGCAGTCGCGATCGGTGGTGCGACCGCCCTGTCCGCGTGTCTCGGTCGCGAGGGCGGTGCGGACGTCCCGACCGGAGTCGACGACCCCTCCACCCTGCCGGCCCGGCAACACGCGTGGAACGACGCCCTCTCCAGAGACGACCACGGCAACGCCGTGTTGGCGAGGCATCACGCGTTGCTCTACCTCGACTACGCAGGCGAGGGGACGCCGACCGCCGACGAGCGCGAGACCGTCGAGACCGCCCTCCAGGGTCTCGAACGCGCCTACGAGTGGTCGAACGACGGCCTGCTGTTCACCGTCGGCTACTCGCCGAGTTACTTCGACCGGTTCGACGAGTCCCTCCCGTCGTCGGTCGACCTCCCCCAGCCCGAAGCGCTCACGCCGTTCGAGGACCCCGAACTCGACACCCACGACGCCGTCGTCCACCTCGCCAGCGACCACGGGTCTGCGCTACTGGCCGCCGAGGAGGGGCTGAAAGGGACCCGCGAGACGGTCAACGGCGTCGAGATGGAGGCCTCGCTGGCCGACGTCTTCGACCTCCCCACGGAGTTCCCCCGGCGCAGGACCGGGTTCGTGGGCGACGGCCTGCCCGCCGAGAATCAGGACGTTGAAGGCATCCCTGCAGAAGCCGACGTCCCGGACGACGCCCCGCTGTACATGGGATTCAAGTCCGGGTTCGAGAAGAACCAGGCGACCGAGGACCGCGTCAGCATCCAGGACGGTCCGTTCGCGGACGGAACGACCCAGCACGTCTCGCGCATCAGACTCCGCCTCCAGGACTGGTACGTCGAGCAGGACCGCGACGAGCGCGTCGCCGAGATGTTCTGTCCGGCCCACGCCGAACAGGGCCGAGTCGAGGGGGCCGGCGACAACCTCGGCGACTCCTCGGGCATCACCGAGGAGGACTGTGGCGACCGCATCGAGGAGGACGCCCGGCAGTACGGTCGCATCGGCCACTCACAGAAACTGGCGAGCGCCCGCGAGGACGGCCGACCGATCATCCTCCGGCGGGACTTCGACTCGACCGACCTGGGCGAAGCGAGCGTCCACTTCCTCGCCGTTCAACGGCGCATCTCCGACTTCGTCGAGACCAAAACGGCCATGACCGGCAGCGAACACACGGAGCAACCGGCCATCCGCCAGCGCGTCAACAACGGCATCCTCGAGTACACCTTCGTCAAACGTCGTGGGAACTTCCTGCTCCCGCCGAGGGCTCACCGTTCCCTGCCGACGCCACGCCCGGCGTAGCCGGAGTCGAACCCCGGATTCGTCGCCGTACCGCCCCGATTCGACGGATAAACCAGAAGTCGTTTTTCCACGAGGTTCCGAGGTCCGGCCATGCAACGACGCACGTTCCTCGCCGCCAGCGCCGGTGCGGCGGCCACCGGGCTCGCCGGGTGTACGGGGCTGCTCGAGACACAGCCCGCCGGCGTCCCGCCGGTACTCTCGGATAGACCGGACGCGGTCTACTTCCCCACCCACGTCGAGGGGATGAAGATGGAGGACATGGGCATGGACGGCGACTTCGCGGCCGCCGTGATGTACAGCTACCCGCACAGGTTCTGGACGGTATCGGGCACCGAGGCGTCGAAACAGTCGATCCGCTCGGAGGACGCCGCCCACCTGATGGTGAGCGTCTGGGACCCCGAGACGAAGGTCGTCGTCCCCGACGCCGGCGTCAGCCTGGACGTCCTGAAGAACGGCGACACCGTCACCGAGGAGGTCGTCTATCCCATGCTCTCCCAGCCGATGGGCTTTCACTACGGCGCGAACTTCGCACTCGACGGGACGGGGGAGTACACCGTCCGGGTGAACGTCGGCGGGTTGCGCGGCGTCGAGACGACCGGGTCGTTCGACGGCCGGTTCACCGACCCGGCGACCATCGACCTCGACCTCTCCTACAGCCAGGGGGAGAAGGAGAACATCACGTACGAGAACACGCCAGACCGGGCGGGCGAGCGGACCGCCCGGCCGCAGATGTCGATGGACATGCCGCTTGGAACCGCGCCGACGCCCGACGAACTGCCCGGCACGGCCGTCGGAACGGCGACGTCGGGCGACGCGACGTTCGTCGCCACGGCCGTCCAGGCGGAGCGGTTCGGAACGGGTACGCACCTCGCAGTCTCGCCGCGGACGCCCTACAACGGGATGGTGCTCCCGCTGATGGGACTGGAAGCGACGGTCGAACGGGGCGGCGAGACGGTCTTCGACGACCGCCTCGCCCCGACGCTCGACCCCGAACTGGCGTACCACTACGGGGCGACGCTCGACTCGCTCGAATCAGGCGACGAGGTGACCGTCCGGGTGACGACCCCGCCACAGGTCGCCCGGCACGAGGGCTACGAGACCGCGTTCATGTCGTTCGAACCGATGGCGTTCACCGTGGCCTGAGTACGATACGCTTTTGTCCCGGCCACTGAAACGGCGAGGCAAGATGGATTCGGATACCCTCAAGGAGGTCGTCGTCGCGGCCAGCGCCGTCGGTCTCGTCATCGCCGCGATGGCGTTCATCGGGGTGACCTACGGCGACAGTACGGGTGTGTTGAGTAGCGAGGGTGGACGACTACTCGCCTTCGCAGTCGCCGGGTTCGTCGTACTGATGACGCTGGTCGGTTACTCGCGGTCGTACTGGCTGGACCTGGAAGACGAGGAGTGATCAGTCGCCGTCGGCGAGTCGCGTCTCGTAGTACGACAGAGGGTGCGAGATAGTCGCACAGACGTCGTCCTTGTTCACGCAGTCACCGTAGTTCTCCATCGTCGCACACGAGACCGGCGGGTACGCGACGTCGCCGTCTGCCGTCGCGAGTTTCCCGATACCGTACTCGATGCGCTCTGCGACCACCGGGTCGTCCGGGTCGACGGTGGCGACGGCCTCTTCGGCGCTCATGCCAACCGTCGCACAGAACGACAGCAGGGAGAACCACGAGTGGTCCGGCAGGTCAGCACCGTCGCGAGCGCGTTCGAGGAGTGCCGTCATACACGGGGGGAACGACTCGGGCCGGACCTCGTCGAAGGAGGTGGGGAGTACCGGGTCCGAGAGCACGTCCTCGACCTGGGCCACCTCGTCGTCGAGGTGGGCCGCGATGCCGTCCGGAACCGTAAAGGGCAGGCCGGCGGCGACGCGCTCCTCGATGGCGGCCCGGAGCAGTGCGAGGAGTTCGCCCCGGGTGACGGGGACGAACCCGTCGGTGAGACTGCGTCGCGGGAGTCGCCAGTCCGGGTCGTCGAGGTCCGACGAGAGCTGGAGGTACCGGGCGACCGCCACGCGGTAGCCGCCGGCTGCTGTCTCCTCGACGTCGTCGACGAGGTCGAACTCGTCGAGCAACCGGTCGATAGAGAGGTCGACGCCGCGGGTCGACTTGAGGTCGTCGCCGTCGAGGTCGGACAGGACGCGTTCGTGGGCCGTCGTCGCCTCGGCGATGGCGTACGTCCGGGTGACGACGGCGTCGTCGACGAGCGAGACGAGCACCCGGGCGACGGGATACGAGAGCAGTTCCGTCCGGGCGTCGCGGTGAGGCCTGCCCGTCGTGTGGTCGGTGAGCGCGGTGGTCACCCGGTCGACCGCGCGGTCGACGGCCGGTTCGTCGGGCTGTGCGACCAGCTCGGCGAGGTCGACCGCGGCGGCGTCGACGGCATCGCGGGCGGCCGTGAAGAACGGGTACCGGGCGTGCAGGCGCTCCATCAGGCGTCACGTTCCCGGTGCGACCGGATAAACGCGACGGTCGGTCGAAGCCCCGTCAGTCCGCGCCGGCCTCGGCACCACCGCAGGATTCGTCGGGCGTCTCGTGCGGGACCGAGAGGACCAGCGCCTCGCCGGAGAGGACCGTCACGCCGTCGGCGACGACGTCCGTCCGGACCCGGAGGCGGTCGTCCCCCAGGGCCTCGACCACCTCGACCGTCGCCTCGACCGTCTGGCCCGGGTGGACCGGCGCCTGGAAGGAGAGGTCCTGCGAGACGTAGATGACGTCGCCGGGGAGGTCCGCGAGTGCGGCGCTGACGACGCCGGCCGAGAGCATCCCGTGAGCGATGCGACCGTCGAACATCGTCTCCTCGGCGTACCCCTCGTCGACGTGGATCGGGTTGTCGTCGCCGACCAGGTCGGCGTAGGCTTCGATGTCGTCGGTCGATACCGTCATCCGTGCGGTTGCGGTGTCCCCAACCGTCGCGACTGGCATGCTCGAACCCGCTCGTCGGACGGGGTTCAAGCTAGGGGTTAACATGTAAAACGGGGTCCTTACTATCCGGTCGGCCGTCTGGTCCGACATGCCGACTGTGGACAACGACGGCGTCGCTATCTCCTACGAGGTCGACGGACCGGCGGGCGCCCCGGTCGTCGCGTTCTGCGAGGGACTGGGGTACGGCCGGTGGATGTGGCGGTTCCAGCGGGAACGCCTCGACGACTACCGGACGCTGGTGTTCGACAACCGGGGGACCGGCGAGTCCGACGTGCCGGCCGACCCCGAGGCGTACAGCATCGCCGCGTTCGCGAGCGACCTCGAATCGGTACTCGACGCGGAAGGGGTCGAGGCGGCACACGTCGTCGGCGCGAGCATGGGTGGGATGACCGCCCAGCGCTACGCCCGCGAGTACGACCGCGCCGTCTCGCTCACCCTGCTGTGTACCACCCACGGCGGCGAGGACGCCGTCGAGACGCCGGCGGAGACCCGGGAGTACATGTTCGACGTGCCGGACGGCTACGACGAGCGCGAGGCCATCCGGTACAAGATGCGTCCGGCGACGTCCGACGAGTTCCGGACGGAGAACGAGGACCTGCTGGAGCGCATCGTCGACTGGCGACTCGACTCCGACGCACCGGACCCCGCCCGGACGGCCCAGGCCGGCGCCGTCGTCGCCTTCGACAGCACGCCGTGGCTGGACGAGGTCACCCCGCCGACGCTCGTCCTCCACGGGACCGCCGACCGGGTCCTGCCCGTCGAGAACGGGGAGCGTCTGCACGAGGGACTGCCGAACAGCGAACGCCGACTGTACGAGGGCGGGTCGCACCTCTTCTTCATCGAGGAGGCCGACGCCGTCACCGCCGACGTACGGGCACACGTGGAGGAACATGCGAGGTAACGCCCGACCGTACGAGTGGGTCGGTGCGTGGTCCGAGCGACGGGCGGCCCTGTCGCCCGACGCCGTCGGCCTCCGCGACGCGACGACGGGGGAGTCGTACACCTACGCCGACCTCGACCGCCGTGCGAACCAGGTCGCGCGCCTGCTCCGGACCCACGGCGTCGACGCCGACGACCCGGAGACGCTGGATTCGGACGGGGACGAGACGCCCGGCGACGCGGTCACGGTCGGTGACCGGGTCGCCGTCGTCTCCCGGAACCGGCCCGAACTCGTCGACCTCTTCTTCGCGACGGGGAAGACAGGGGGCGTCCTCGCACCCCTGTCGCACCGGCTGGCGGCTCGCGAACTCGCGGCGTTGCTGACGGACGTCGCGCCGTCGCTGCTCGTCGTCGAGGACACGTTCGAGGGCCTCGTCGACGAGGCGCTGTCCCACGGAGCCTGCGAGTACGACGGCCCCGTCCTCGGCCTGGGCGACACCGACCACGAACCGTTCGCCGAGGCCGTCCCGGACGACGACTCGCCGGTCGAGACGGCGTCGTTCGGGTTGGACCACGCCCACCTGTTCCTGCACACCGGCGGGTCGACGGGGACGCCGAAGGAGACGGTCCTCACCCACGGCTCCATCGCGTGGAACTCGTTCAACACCATCACTGCGTGGGGGCTGCGACCGGAGGACGTGACGCCGATGGTGTTCCCGATGTTCCACACCGGCGGCTGGAACGTCCTCACGGTACCCATGTTCCACCTCGGGGCGGAGGTGGTCGTCGCCCGCGAGTTCGACCCGACGACGGTCCTGACCATCGTCGACGAACGGGACGCGACCGTCCTCGTGGCCGTGCCTGCGGTCCTCCGGATGATGACCCGGGCCGACGGCTGGGCGGACGCCGACCTCTCGACGCTCCGCCTGGTCAAGTCGGGTGGCGGTCCCTGCCGCGAGTCGGTGATGGAGCGCTGGTGGGACCGCGGCGTCGACCTCTCGCAGGGGTACGGGCTGACCGAGTGCGGTCCGAACAACTTCGCCATGCCCGACGGCTGGCCACGCGAGAAGGCCGACAGCGTCGGCGTCCCCGTGATGCACCTCGACGTGCGAATCGTGGACGACGACGGCGACCGGGTCGACCGCGGCGAGGTCGGCGAACTGGAACTCGCCAGCCCCCACGCCGCAGCGGGCTACTGGCACGCCCCCGACGAGACCGCCGCGACGTTCGGCGGCGACGACGGGTCGGGTGACGCCTGGGTGTCGACGGGCGACCTCGCCCGCCGAGACGAGGACGGCTACCTCTACGTCGAGGGGCGGAAGAAGAACATGTACGTCTCGGGCGGCGAGAACGTCTACCCTCCCGAGGTCGAGGACGCCGTCTCGGGGCACCCGAAGGTCGACGAGGTGGTCGTGATTCCGGTCCCCGACGAGCGATGGGGACAGGTCGGGAAGGCGGTCGTCGAGGGGGACGACTCGCTGACCGTGGAGGAGTTGACCGCGTTCCTCGACGGCCGACTCGCCCGGTTCAAGCGTCCCCGCCACCTCGCGTTCGTCGACGAGATGCCGACGTCCGGCCCGTCGAAGATCGACCGCGACGCCGTCGAGGACGAGTTCGGCGAGGAGTAGTCAGCCCGGGTGCGCGAACACCATCTCCATCCGGAGTCCTGCCGCGTCGGTGGCCGGCTCCGCCGGGAGCGTCCGGTAGTCGCCCGCGCCCTCTCTCGCGGTCAGTGCCAGGACGAACGCGTCGAGCAGGTCGTCGTTGGACAGTTCGGGGTCGGCCCAGTCACGGACCGCGTTCCCGGCCGCCCGCAGGTGGGTCACGAACTCCTCGTCGACCGGTTCGAGGACCTCGACGCGTTCCCAGAACGCGGCCGCCGGCTGGCCGGTCTTCGAGTACGCCATCGGCGTCTCCCCGGCGAACGCCCAGAAGCAGACCTCGGGGTGGGCCTCTCGCAGGACGTCCTGCGTCGCGCCGACGTCGTCGTCCCGCAACAGGTCGTCGACCGCCCGGATTCGCGGTGCGATGGCGTGGGTCTGTCGCTGGAGGCCCGTGTCGATGCGGTCCTTCTGCTCCTCGTTGGCGTCGTGGTAGTCCTCGACGCCCAGCACCGGTCGGATCGGGACGTTGAACACGCTGCTGCTTCGAGGACCGAGGACCGCCCGTGCTTCCCGTTCCGGTTCGCGGGCGGCCGCGTCGTCGGCGACGCCGACCGGAACGTCCACCAGTATCGTCTCGGCGTCGCGGTTGTCCTCCCAGAGCGCCTCGATGGACCCGTATCGCCGTGCGTCGACGAACGAGTCCGACCCGTACCGGACCGCGACCCAGCCGTCGGGACAGCCGTCGACCCCGACGAAGGGTGCGTTCGTTTCCATGTCCGGGGGTTGGAATCGGGACTGCAAAACGCTCCCGGGCGGTCGTCGTCGGCCGAGCGTCGTGAGTAGTGTGCCCGGACGACAACGCTTATGCCCTGTCACGTCGCTATGTGAACACTAGTCACAGACTATCATGATAGATATCTCGATGGACATGCAGCAGTACGACTGCCCGTTCATCGACACCACGACAGACCACGAGGTGGCGTTCGCGGCGGCACACTGGGAGTTCCATCCGGTCGCCTCCGAACTGGAGTGTCGGATGGTCGTCGAGGGGGCGGACAGGGGCGCACTCGACAACGGCCTGCACGCGCTACAGTCACACGACAACATGCACGACGTCTCCTTGCTGGCCAAGCGCGAGAACGTCGCCCACCTGAAGACGGTGATGGGCCAGACGGACGCGATGGGGACCATCCGTGGCAACGACGGCTACATCACCGGTCCGTTCTACATCGAGGACGGGAGCGAGACGTGGCACGTCGGGTTCGACGAGGAGCGACTGGCCGACGGCACGCTCTCCGAACTGGAGAAGCACAACGAGTTCGACGTGCTCGAACGCGAGTCGGTGACCCTGCCGTCGATGAACGACATCGTCCAGAACGCCGGGGCCGCGATGACGCTCATCGACGGGTGCCGGGACCTGTCCGACGTCGAACGGACGACGCTGGAGACGGCGGCGAACGAGGGCTACTTCGAGAGCCCGCGCCAGACGACCCTCGGCGGTCTGGCCGAGGAGTTCGGCGTCTCCAAACCCGCCGTCTCGAAGAACCTGCGACGCGGTCAGCAGAAGATGGTCGAACGGGTCGTCGACGCGCTCTCGGACCTCGACGAGTAGGTAGCTCGTTCACATGTTAACCTCGCAATTCTTGCGGCTAGTCATTCGTAAGTCTCAGTATGTCGCGCGTGAGCATCTCACGGAGACGAATGCTGGGAACGCTGGGCGCGCTCGGGACGACCGGGCTCGCCGGATGCACGAGTGGTGGGAACGGAACTGACACGCCAGCGACCGACGGAGGGACGACCACCGGCGGTGGGGGCACGAAGACGACCTCGCAGGCCGACGTCTCCGCGTCCGGGACGGTCACGGTCGGCGTCATGCAACCGATGTCCGGCGACCTCCAGTACTACGGGATGCAGTCCATCTGGGGCTTCCTCTCGGGGCTGGCCTACCGGACCGACACCGACCCGCTGACGGACATCACGACGGGGACGAAGACCATCGAGGACGGCGACGTGACCTGGGAACTCGTGTTCAAGGACACGCAGTTCTCGGCCGACGAGGCCCAGACGGCCGCGACGGACCTCGTCCAGCAGGACGACGTCGACGTGCTGTTCGGCTGTTCCTCGTCCGGGTCGGCGACGCGAGTCGCCCAGACCGTCGTGAACACGTCCGGCGTCGACGTCCCGTTCATCGCGGGGCCGGCGGCCTCGGCCGACATCACCGCGAACAGCGAGACCTGCTCGGACCAGGTGTTCCGCGCCAACGAGAACACGGCGATGGACGCCCGGTCCGGCGGTACCTACGCCGCCCAGGAGACGGACATCCAGCGCGTGTTCCTGATGGGCGCCGACTACTCGTTCGGTCGCGCCGTCGTGAACAACTACCGGACGGTGCTGGAGGACAACGGCATCGATATCGTCGGCGAGCGGTTCGTCCCGCAGGGCTACTCCGAGTTCGAGGGGCTGTTCGAGGCCGCGGTTGACGCGAACGCCGACGCGGTCGTCCCCGGCTTCACGGTCGCCACGCTGCCGAACTTCATGACGACCGGGGCGAACTACGACATGCGCATCTTCGGTGGCTTCGCCACGGAGATCACGAACGCGGTCGTCGGGCAGATCCTGACGAACCTGCTCGGCGAACCGCTGACCGCCGAGAAGATCCGTGACTCGCGCATCGGGCCGTTCACGACCCGGTACCACTGGAACCAGTACGACAACGAGATCAACTCCGCGTTCGTCGACATGTACACGGGCGCCTACGGGAAGGTGCCGGACCTGTTCACCTCCGGGACGTTCACCGCGGCCTCGTCGGTCCACCAGGCGGTGCAGGCCTCCGGGTCGACCGAGGGCATCGACATCGCGGACGCGATGCGGGGGATGACGGTCGCGGACACCCCGAAGGGCGCGGACGCGTACACCTACCAGGAGTACAACAACCAGGCGCGCTCCGAGGTGACCGTCGCCTACCCCGTGCCGACGAGCGACGAGTGGGCGGGCAGCTGGGGAGCCAGCATCATGCCGGGCCAGCCGGTCGCCCGCGTCGGCAGGGACAAGACGACCATCCCGGCCGACGACGACCAGATGGGCTGCTCGCTCTAAGCGAATGACCGCTCAGGTGTTACGAACCGACGGTGTAACGAAGCACTTCGGCGGCGTCACGGCCGTCGACGGCGTGTCGTTCGAGCTCGCGTCCGACGAGTGCTGTGCGCTCATCGGACCGAACGGGGCCGGGAAGACGACGTTCTTCAACCTGCTCACGGGGACGCTCGACCCATCGACGGGGAGCGTCGAGTTCCGCGACGGCGACGGGTGGCTGGACGTGACCGACTACGACCCTCACGAGACGGCGAGCGCCGGCGTCCACCGGTCGTACCAGATAACGAACCTGTTCCCGACGACGACGGTGCTGGAGAACGTGCGCGTGGCGGCACAGGCCCACGGCGACGCCACGATGCGCTTCTGGCGGAACGCCGACGCCTTCCCCGAGTACGTCGCCGAGGCGGAGACCATCCTCGACCGGGTCGGCCTCGCCGGGAAGGCAGACGTGGTCGCCCAGAACCTCAGCCACGGCGAGAAGCGCCAGCTCGAACTCGGCGTCGCCCTCGCCGGCGACCCGGACGTCCTGTTGCTGGACGAACCGGCGGCCGGCGTCTCCTCTGAGAGCGTCGACGAGGTCGTCGACCTCATCGACGACGTCGCGGACGACCACGCCGTGTTGCTGGTCGAGCACAACATGGACGTCGTGATGGACCTCGCCGACCGCATCGCCGTGTTGCACCAGGGCGAACTCATCGCGGACGGCCCGCCGGAGGCGGTCCGGGAGGACGACGCGGTCCGGAAGGCCTACCTCGGTGGCTACGACCCAGAGGAGGGCCTCGACGACCAGGCGAACGGGGACGGCTCCGCCGGGGGTGGCGTCGCGTGAGCCACCTGCTCGAACTCGAGGACGTGCACACGTACTACGGGGAGAGCCACATCCTCGAAGGCGTCTCGTTGCACGTCGACCCCGGCGAGACCGTCGCGCTGGTCGGCCGGAACGGCGTCGGCAAGACGACCACCCTGCGGACCGCACTGCAACTGACGCCGCCGCGCTCGGGCACCGTGCGCCTGCACGGCGACGACGTGACCGGAGCCGAGACACACGACGTGGCACGCGCCGGCATGGGCTGGATTCCCGAAGACAGGCGGATGTTCGGCCAGTTGACCGTCGAGGAGAACGTTCGCGTCGCGGTCAAGGACGGCGTCGGCGTCGACGCCCACCTCGAACGCGCGTTCGAGGCGTTCCCCGACCTCAGGGAGTTCCGCCACCGGAAGGCCGGCAACCTCTCGGGCGGCCAGCAGCAGATGGTCGCCATCGCCCGGGGGCTGGTGGGCGAGAACGAACTGCTGCTCGTCGACGAACCCAGCGAGGGGCTCGCACCGCAGATCGTCGAGGACGTGGCGAACGCGCTGCGTGCGGTCTCGGACGAGGCCTCGCTGCTGCTCGTCGAGCAGAACTTCCCGCTCGCGATGGACCTGGCGGACCGGTTCTACCTGATGGACCACGGCGAGGTCGTCCACTCGGACACGACCGACGGCGTCAGTGCCGACGACGAGGAGATACGGAGGTACCTGACGTGATTCTCCTCGCCTCGCTCGTCGACGCCATCGCGCACTTCCTCGACCCGTCGGTGCTGGCGCGCGTGCTGTTCGACGGGCTCGCGAAGGCGTCGCTGTACGTGATGATCGCCGCCGGACTGACGCTCATCTTCGGACTGATGGGCGTGCTCAACTTCGCGCACGGCTCGCTGACCGCCATCGGGGCGTACCTCGGTGGGCTCGTGATGGTGACATTCGCCGCGAGCGCGACCGGCAACGTCGGGCGCATCGCCCTGTTCTTCGTCGCTATCGTCGTCGTGTTCGCACTGCTGACGGCGTTCGGCGGCGCGCTGGAGGTGACGCTCATCCGGCCGCTGTACGACCGGCCGCCGCTGTACCAGATACTGCTGACCTTCGGCGTCACGCTGGTGCTCGAGGAGCTGTTGCGCATGGTGCTGCTGTTCTACGACGTCCAGCCGTCGACGGACTGGCTGGAGGCCCAGGGCACCCGTCCGGACATCATCTCGGAGACGCACGACGTGCTCGGCCTGAGTGTCGAGGGGCTGGAGGTGTTCCAGATACTGCTGGGCATCGTCGTCACTGCCGGCGTCTGGCTGTTCCTCACCCGGACCCGGTACGGGCTCTACATCCGGGCCGGAAGCGAGGACGGCGAGATGGCACAGGCCCTCGGCGTGAACGTCCACCAGGCGTTCACCGTCGTCTTCGGCGTGGGCGTCGGCATCACCGGCGTCGCCGGTGCACTGTTGATGTGGGACAGCGCGTGGGCGGCCAGCATCGACCTCGGTGCGGAGGTGCTGCTGCCCGCGTTCGTCGTCGTCATCGTCGGCGGTCTCGGCACGTTCCGGGGCACCGTCGTCGCCGGCCTGCTGGTCGGCTTCGTCGACGCATTCACGACGGAACTGTTCACCAGCGACATCGTCGGCTTCTCCGCGCTGCCGGAGCTGTTCATCTTCCTCATCCTGGTGGGCACGCTCGTGCTGCGACCGCAGGGGCTGTTCGGCGTCGAGGAGGTGGGTGGCCATTAGCGACCCGACCGACGCGCCAGACGATGGTGTGGCTGCGTCGACGACCGAACCCGACGGCGGCGCAACCGCGACGGCCGACTCCGCCGACGTCGCGAGCGAGACGGCCACCGACGAGCACTACCTCGTCGAGTACCTCCGCAAGCACGTCGCACACGCGCTCGTGGTCGGCTTCTTCGGGCTCTACCCGTTCGTCTACACGTTCCTGCTCGGCTCGCCAGTCGGGGCGGAGATGGCGATGTTCCTGCCGCGCGTGCAGACGATGATAACGGTGTTCTACTTCGGCCTGTTCGCGATGAGCTTCGACTTCATCAGCGGCTACACGGGGTACCTCTCCTTCGGCCACTCGGCGTTCTACGGCCTCGGGGCGTACTTCGTCATCCTCGTCGCGAACGGGCAGGTGCCCCTGCTTGGCTCGGGGACGCCGTTCGTTGTGCTCTTGCTGCTCGGGGGGTTCCTCGCCGTGGTCCTGGCGCTGCTTATGGGCGCGGTCGCGTTCCGGCTGACCGGCGTCTACTTCGCGATGATCACGCTCGGGTTCGCCCAGATCCTCTACGTGTTCTTCTCTAACTGGGACTACCTCGGCTCGAACCCGGGGGACGGCATCGCCGTCGTCGGTCGCAGCGACGGGTTCGCCGTCGGCGTGCCCTACGTCGACTCGCTGAACATGACCATCGGCCAGCTCCAGGGCGACACGTTCACCTGGGGGATGGACTTCGCACAGATGACCGGCATCGGGGCGCTCGAACCCATCAGTCACACCATCGCCCTCGGTCCGGGCGAGGTGTCGTACTACATGGTCGGGCTGGTCGTGCTCGTCTGTTACTTCACGATGCAGCGAATCATCCACTCGCCGTTCGGGCGGGCGATGATAGCCATCCGCGAGAACGAGGAGCGCGCCCGTGCGGTCGGCTACGACACGTTCCGCGTGAAGATGGGTGCGTTCGCCATCTCGGGCTTCTTCGGGGCCATCGCCGGCGGCCTGTTCGCGGGCTACCGGACCTCGGTCGCGCCGGAGAACTCCTTCTACTTCCTCACCGCCGGGGACGCGTTGCTGGCGTCCATCATCGGCGGCTTCGGCACCGTCGCCGGCCCGCTGTTCGGCCGACTGTTCCACGAGGGACTGCACGAGTTCCTCACGAAGGAGGGTGGTGGCCTGCTGCCGTACCTCCGCAGCCACCTCGGCGAGGGGACGCTGAACACCGTGCTACTCGACGGCTTCACCGTCGGCGAGGGCATCGAGGTGTTCCTCAACGGTCGCGCCGGGCTCTACATCGGCCTGCTGTTCGTCCTGTTCGTGCTGTACGTGCCCAACGGGTTGCTCGGGACGGTCCGGGCGCACCTCGGTGGGACCGTCGCCGAACGCGCCGCCGACGCCGTCGAGGCGCGCGTTCGGGGGTGGAAGCTGTGACCGGCGAGTCCGTCGCACTCACCGGCTACGGGACGTACGTCCCCGACGAGACGCTGTCGGGTGAGGCGGTCGCCGAGGCAAGCGGGGTTCCCGTCGACGTGGTCGTCGAGAAGATGGGCCTCCGGCAGAAGCACGTCTGTCCGCCCGACGACGACCACGTGACCGACATGGCCGTCGCGGCCGGCGAGGACGCACTCGCCGACGCCGGCCTCGACGCGACCGACCTCGACCTCGTGCTGTACCACGGCAGCGAGTTCAAGGACCACGTCGTCTGGTCGGCCGCCGCCGCCGTCGCCGAGCGACTCGGCGCGACCGACGCCTACGCGAACGAGTCCTACTCGCTCTGTGCCGGCGCACCCCTGGCCATCCGCCAGACGAAGGCGCAGTTGCTCGCCGACCACGTCGACAGCGCCCTGCTCGTCACCGCCAGCCGCGAGGCGGACCTCGTCGACTACGGGAACGAGCGCTCGTCGTTCATGTTCAACTTCGGGTCCGGCGCGAGCGCGATGGTGCTCGAAGCCGACCCCGACGACGAACGGGTCCGGGCCACAGTCGGCGAGAGCGCCGCCGTCACCGACGGCTCGTTCGCCGGCGACGTGGTGATGCCCGCCGGCGGGTCGAGGCGCCCGCCGAGCAGGGAGACGGTCGAGACGGGGCTGCACGCGCTCGACGTGCCCGACCAGCCGTCGATGAAGGAACGCCTCGCCGAGGTGAGCCTCCCGAACTTCCGCGAGGTCGCCCACACCGCCATGGAGCGCTCCGGCGTCGACTCGGTCGACTTCGTCGCGCTGACGCACGTGAAACGGTCGTTCCACGAGCACCTGTGCGACGACCTGGGCTGTGACCCCGCGACCGACGCCTACTACCTCGACGACTACGGCCACGTCCAGTCGGCCGACCAGGTGCTCGCGCTGGACGAGGGGCTGGCACGAGGGCGGGTCGAGCCCGGCGACGACGTGCTCTTTCTCGCCGCCGGGACGGGCTACACCTGGGCCGCGACCTGCCTGCGCTGGCAGGACTGACGGGTCCGGCCGACACGTTCTGGCCGACCCGGTCCGACCAGACGACGAGACGGGTCCCGCGTCGCCGAGTTGGCCGTCGTGGCCGAGCGACTGGTCGCCCGGACGGTGCGATAGCGCCAGATTCGGACCACAAGCGAAGCTTTTTGCGCGCGCCGCCGTCATCCTCGGGTAGTCAAATGACGCGCGATTCCGAGTCTTCTCTGCGTCCGGACGGCGGGGAAACGGCGGCCGAGGGAGCCGACGACCTGGCGCTGGACCCCTGGGGCTCTTCGACCGTCTCGGACTATCGAAAGCTGTTCGAGGAGTTCGGCATCGAGGAGTTCGACGAGGTGCTCCCCGAGGTGCCGAACCCGCACTACCTGATGCGGCGCGGGGTCATCTTCGGACACCGGGACTACCGGGCGGTGACCGACGCGATGCAGGCGGGGGACCCGTGGGCCGTCCTCTCCGGGTTCATGCCGACGGGCGACCCGCACATCGGCCACAAGCTGGTGTTCGACGAGATAATCTGGCACCAGGAGCGCGGCGGCGAGGCGTACGGCCTCATCGCCGACCTCGAAGCGCACTCGGCGCGGGGGCTGACGTGGGACGAGATCGACGAGCACTCGCGTGACTACCTCCTCAGCCTGCTCGCGCTCGGGTTCGACCCCGAGGACGGCGTCCTCTACCGGCAGTCAGAGAACCGCGAGCTGCAGGACCTGGCGTTCGAACTCGGCATCGAGGCGAACTACTCGGAACTGCAGGCCATCTACGGCTTCGACGGCGAGACGGACGTCTCGCACATGCAGTCGGTCGTCACCCAGATGGCGGACATCCTCTACCCGCAACTCGGCGAGCCGAAGCCGACGGTCATCCCGGTCGGGCCGGACCAGGACCCGCACATGCGACTGGCCCGCGACCTGGCCACCCGGATGCGCTTCTTCAAGGTGACCGAGGCGTACGCGAGTTTCGAGGCGGACGACGCCGAACGCGAGTTGCTGGCCGAGGCACACGAGACGCTGGCCGACGTCGCCGACGGGGCGACCATCCGGTGCGTCCACGCCGCCCAGTACCTCGCCCACGGAGCGGACGCGGTGGACTTCGACGTGGAACGACCGTCGGTCGACGTCCCCGACATCGAGGAGTCGGCGCGGGCGAGCGCCGTGAAGAAACTCCGGTCGGCGGGGATGGAGCCGTTCCGCCCACGAACGCGCTTTTTCGACCGCAAGGCGACCGACGAGGCGTTCGAGGCGCTCGTCGACGCCGTCGAGGGCGAGAAGCGTGTGTACGAGGGCCACGTCGACGCCTTCGACCTCGACGTCGCCGAGGCCGAGGAACTCGCCCGGGAGGTCGAGGTGGACAACGGCGGCTACGGCTTCATGCTCCCGTCGTCCGTCTACCACCGGTTCATGACGGGGTTGACCGGCGGGAAGATGTCCTCGTCGGTGCCGGCGAGTCACATCAGCCTGCTCGACGACCCGGAGGACGGGTACGACAAGGTGAAGTCGGCGACGACAGGTGGGCGCGAGACGGCCGAACTCCAGCGCGAACTCGGCGGCGAGGCCGACAAGTGCCCGGTGTACGAACTGTACGCCTACCTGCTCGCCGGCGACGACGACGAGTTCGCGACGAAGGTGTACGACGAGTGCGTCGGCGGCGAACGACTCTGTGGCGACTGCAAGGAGCAGGCCGCCGGGTTGATGCGCGAGTTCCTCGACGAGCACCAGGAGAAACGGGCGGAGGCCGAGGAACTGCTCGACGACCTGGACATCGTCCTCGACACCGACAGGGCGTGAGCGTCGCCGGACGTCGGGTATCGCGACCGCCGCGAGACCGCCGAGACGTGTCAGACAGTCACCAGATTCGTTCAGTCTCGATTGAAGAAAATTTTAACCGGCGGGTCCACCAATCGGTGACGAATGGGTTCACGGACGCGTCGCGACAGGGACAACGATGTGGTCGTCTGTGCGGACGTACTCGGCGCGTTCGGCGTCTCCAGCGAGGCGGTGCGCGACCTGACGGACGCCCCCGAGCAGGCGCTGGAAGACGCCCTCGCGGCGGCGCTCCGCGACGCCGACCACCCAACCGAGTTCCTCAAGGAGACCCTCGCGACCACCGACCGGGGCATCGACGCGCCGGCCCGGTACTGGCGGCACGCGCCCGTGCGCTACCTCGAATCCGTCTTCGACGCCATCGACTGGTCGTTCTCGATCAGGGACGCCACCGGCGCTCCGCTCTCGCCCGACGGTCCCTCCCCGGAACCGTTCACGCTCTCGCTGACGGACGCGAACGACGTCACCCGCGAGACGTCGTTCGACTACCCGCCGACCCCGCTCGACGACTACAACCTCCCGGCGCTGGTCGACGCGGTCAACGTGCGTCTGCTGTACGGCCTCGACTGCACGTTCGTCCAGTTGTCGGACGGGACGGACCGCTGGCGGTTCGCGCTCGTGGAGACGGACGAACTCGACCGCCTGCGAGAGCGCTACGGGCTCCGCGTCGAGGTGTTCGACCGGCCGTTGCTCACCGCCCACCAGCCACCGGCGTACGTCCCGGGCGACGACGGGGACGACGTACCGTTGCCGGACTGGGTCACGACGAGGCCCGACCGGTCGCTCGACCTGAGTGGCTATCGCCCGGCGGCGGAGGAGACGACCACCGACCCGAGAGCCGAGGTGGACGTGGACGCCATACTGGACGAGGCCGAAGGTACGGACGAGACCGAAGGTAAGGACGAATCCGAGGTGGCGGTCCAAAACACCACGACGACCGGTGATACCGCGACGGCCGACGACACCGCGACGGCCGACGATACCGCGACGGCCAACGACATTGCAACGACCGGTACCACCGTCGTCGCCGACGACGGCCTGACCGGTGGCGACGCCACCGCACGCTACGCCGAGTTCGTCGGCGAGGAATCGGACGACGGCGGAGACGGGTCCCGCACAGCGGTGCGACGGGGGGACGGTCAGGACTGGACGGAATCCGGTACCGCTGGCGGCGACGCCGGCGACGGTAATACTGGTGACGCTGGCGAAACGACGGTCGTCGACGGCACTGGCGAACCGACGGTCGTCGAAGCCGATGCCAGCACGACCCCCTTCTGGGAACGCGACGACGACTGGTCGCTCGACGCCGTCACGGTCGAGGGGCCTGCAGGAACCGGGAGAGACGCCGACGACGAAGACGAGACTGGGGACGACGGTGCGACCGCAGGTGCAGGCGACGTGACCAGCGGCGCGGAGGACGGTCCGACAGACGCGGTCAGCGACGATAGCGGCGAATCGGGCGACGACGACCTCGAACTCGTCGGAGCCGGCCCGACGGTCTCCCGGTCGGCCGAGACCCTCGACGACGACCTCGAACTCGTCGGGGCCGGCACGACGGTCTCCCAGTCGGCCGAGAACCTCGACGACGCCTTCGCGGAGGTCGAACGGGCGGTGGCGACGGAGTCCGTCGGCGACCCGGTGGACGACGAGGACGACGACGATTCGTTCGACGCAGACGACCTGGAGGCGTTCAAACGCGACTACTCGGAGGCCCGCGTCAGCGACGAGAGTTTCGGCATCGGTCTCAGCATCGACGGAGACGACGACGGACACGACGAGGATGACGGGGGCAACGTCGACGACGGACACGACTACGACGCCGACGACACGCACGACGCCGACGACACGCACGACGCCGACGACACGCACGACGACCAGTTCACGACCTCTGGCGCACCCGTCGACGCGGATTCCAGCCCCTCGGTCGGCGGACTGCTCGACGACGACGACGGGTTCGTGCCCGAGTTCCCGAAGGGCGAACCGGAGGAGGTCCGCATCGAGTTCGACGAACCGCCCGACTCCGAGTCGTCGGGCGACCGTCGTGAGACCGACGAGGGCTTCGTCTGGGTCAACGAAGGGTCGGTCGACGCGGACCGGTCGGAGTGACCGGTCGCGCGCTCGGTTTTTTACCAGCGAACGTACAGCGACGCGAGGATGCTACACAGACCCGCAAGTTCGAGGAGGTGCTCCACCGTCAGGACGACCATCAGCACCTCGTAACTGGGCCCACCGCCGGACACCGGGGCGCCGAAGGGACCGACCACGAGCTCGGCGACGGTCGAGAAGAGGGGTGCGACCAGCACCAGCAGGAACAGACCGACCGCGAGCAGGAGCATCGGCCGACTTCCGTTCTGGCGGTAGCCCTGCACGGCCTTGCCGACGATGACCAGCGCGACCAGCAGCGCGAGGACTTGCACCGCCGCCGGGAGGTACACCAGCGCCTCGTGCGTGGCGTTGCCGAGGATTCCCGTCATCATCGAAGCCCCTCCCAGAGGTCGGTCAACCGGTCCGCCTGGGCGTCGCGGTCTATCACCTCCGTCTCGACTGTGAACCCGTCCGCTGTCAGCCGAGCGGCCATGCCCTCCAGTCGGGCGCTGTACGCGGTATAGTGATCGCCGTCGTCCGATATCCGGTCACGGCCGTCGAGCAGTCCCGCGTCGAGCAGTCGGTCGATGCGGTCGTACACCGTCGAGTTCGCGGCGTCGATGTGGTCGGCTAACATGGGTGCAGACATCCGCCGGTCGGCGGTCGCGATGAGGATAGCCCGCGCGTACTCGTCGGCCAGCAGTTCGAACAGTTCCGACGGGGGCAGTTCCTCTCGCACGATTCACAGTTCTCACCGGTCCCGGATATAGTCGACGCGCAGTTCGCGGGTCGCGAACTGCCCCTCGTCACGGGGCCTTCCGGACGTACACCGCCGGCCCAGACCGCCGCGCGTAGGGTTCGTCGCTGGCACCGACGGCGCTCCAGTAGCTTCGCGGCCTGCGGCCGAGTACCTCGGCGATGCGGTCGTACGAGAGCAGGTTCTCGCCGCGTGCGACGAGGGAGAACGCCTCGCGCTTCTCCGGGGGTGCCTCCTCGGTCACCCACGTTCGCGTGTACCGGTTCGGGTAGTTGACAACGAGCGTCCCGCCGGGACGAACCCGGTCGAACAGCGCGCGGAGCGCACCTTCGGCGTCTGCTACGAAGTACAGCGTCGCCATCGAGTAGACGAGGTCGAACCGGCGGTCGACGTCGAGGTCCGGAAGCGAGTCCACGGCGAACTGGAGGTTCTCGAGTCCCTCGTCGGCCGCGCGCTGACGGTTCGCCTCGACGACCGAGGGTGCGACGTCGTAGCCGTAGAACTCCGTGTCGGGGTACCTGGGGGCGAGTTCGAAGGGTACCAGCGCCGGCCCGCACCCCACGTCCGCCACCGACGACGGGACGCCCTCGCGCTCGAAGAACGTCTCCAGGTGGTCGGGCATGTCGTCACCCCCGATGTAGGCCCCCCGGTCCCAGTCCGTCGCCGCGTAGAAGTCCGCCTCCCAGTCGAAGGGCATGGATAGAACTCCCCGCGAGCCACGGAATAGCGTTGCGGTCGGAACGCGACCTGCCCCGGTCACGTCGACGCATTGACGGGATTGAATTTGACCTCGTGTACGAAAGAATTAACTTTGCCTGTGTCAGTATCGGAGCTATGACTGTGGGCAGGTCTGGCGGGCGGCCGACCGGCATCGGCGTCGTGGACGCCGGACTCGAGGCCGTCTACGAGGCACTCGGCGTCGGCGGCGAGGACACCGAACCGGAGGCCGACGATTCAGAGCCAGACGAGACGGACGTCGACGACACCGACGAAGTCGAGAGCCACGGACCGGCCGAGGGGTTGACGTTCCCCGATGCGGAGACCGGCCACGACGGGACCGACGACGACGCCGATTCGATCGACTTCTCGTTCAGTGGCGACGTGATGTCCCCGACCGTCCGGGTGGCGAACGACTCCTTCGGTCTGGACGACGTCCGCCGTGACGACCCCTACGAGTACTACGAGACCGCCCACGACGAGTTCAAGGCCGTCGCGGAGGACGTCGAGTTCGAGGGGAGTATCGACGACCTCGAACTGGACGAACTCATGCTCGGCGACGCGATGGGAGTGGCGCTCGACGACTCGATGGAGAACGTCGACTTCGACGACCTCACGGCCGACGGACCGGTCGAGTTCGTCGCCGACCACCCCGCCGCTGCCGACGATGTCGACGCCGTCTGGGACCCAGGAATCGACCGGGAGCTGGCCGAGATACTCGGTCTCCCGCCCGTGTTCGATGGCGACGGCCCCGACATGGACGGGTTCACATTCGGTCGTGCGGACGCGGGCATCGTCCCCGACGGGCAGGACCCCGCCACATTCGACGACGGATTCGACTGGTCGACCTGATTCGTGAGCGTCCGTCGGCTGCTCTGCTCCACCCACGAGGCCTCCATCGGTCCTACTTGCTCGACCAGAATCGGTCCAGCCCGAGGTCCAGCATGTCCGGGCTGACCGGCTGGAACTCCTCGCGCTCGCCGGGCGGGAGGTACTCGCGGACGGAGTCCCAGGAGTCCCGTGCGTAGCGCGCGTCGACGAACACGCGGACGCCGACCTCCTCCGGGCCGCGGATCACGCGCCCGACGGCCTGTCTGGCCTTCCTGACGGCAGGGACCGTCAGGGCGTACTCGAAGCCGTCGCCGAAGGTGTCGTCGTAGGCGCGCGTGACCGCCCGAGTGCGGGGCGACGACGTGTTGATGAGCGGAACGCCACAGACGACTGCGGCCGAGAGTCGGTCGCCCCGGTAGTCGACGCCCTCGGTGAGCGTTCCCCGGAGGCTGGTGACGAGGACCTTCCCCTCGCCGGCGAAGAACTCGTCCTTCAGCGACTCGGTCTCGCTGTCGGCGCTGGACTCGTCGAGGAGGACGGGCTTGTCGAGGCGGGCCTCGCAGACGCCGGCGATCCACTCTGCCTCGCCGTAGTTCGGCATCCCGACGAGGACGTTGCCCCGTCGGCCGGCCACGGCACAGACGGCGTCGGCGTAGGTCTGGCGGGTCCGGTTGTCCTCGCCCGGGTCGCCGCGGTTGTCGTAGGTGAACTTCGGCGCGTCGACGGCGAAGGACTCGCGGTTCGACCCGGGGAAGTGCAGGCCGTACGTCCGCGTCTCGACCGGCCGACCCTCGGATTCGAGGTGTTTCAACCCCGTCACCTCGGCGAACGCGTCGAGCGGTTCGAGCGTCGCACTCATCAGGACGCCGCCGCCGAACTCGGCCAGGTGCTCGCCGATGACGTCCGAGGGGACGCAGTTCTGGATGGCGAGGCGGGCGTTGTACGCACGTCGCCAGGAGTCGGTCGGTTCGGTGTCGTCCCACGTCCGGTCGAGTTCTATCTCGCGGAAGTAGTCCGTGTGTCCGCGATGGAACCACGCCGAGAGCGTCCTGGCCGTGCTCTCGACGGCACGGGCCTTCTCCTCCTCCTCGGCCTCGTTCAGCACCCGGGCGACGACGGCGGCCACCGAGGGGAGGTCGGTCCACGTCCCCCCGTCGTAGCCCGCCTGCTCTGCCCACTCTGTCAGTTCGTCCGGGGCGGGGCGTTCGGGGTCCCGGAGGGGGATCTCGTCGTCTGGGAGGTCGGTCAGGTCGGCGCGCCAGCTCCGATGTTCACGGTCCAGGTGGCTGGTGACCCGCCTGTCGAGTTCCTCCCTGACGTCGGTGACGAACGACCGGGCGTGTTTCAGGTCGTCGAGACTCACGTCGGAATCGGCGAGTTCGCCACGGACGAGGTCGGCCCCGGCGGTCGTGTGCCTGCTTGGGGTTCCGGTACCGTCGTCGAACTCGACCGGCTGGATGACCCTGGTCAACTCGGCTTCGGCGTCGCGAAGGGTGGCATCGGCGACCCGGTCGCTGACCAGGTCCCTGACACGCGGTTCGAGCATGTGCGCCTCGTCGCAGACGACGAACGTGGAGTCGTCGAGCAACGCGCCGGTGAACGAACCGGTCGTCCGGGGGTCGAAGGCGTGGTAGTAGTTCCCGACGACGACCTCTGCGTGCCCGAGCAGGACGCCCATCAGCGAGTGCGGGCAGGTGCCGAACTCCATGCCCTTCCCGACGAGGTCCTCCGGTCGGAGCAGGCCGGTCTCGGTGAGGTCGAACGGCACCGCCTCGGCCGGGTCGCCGTCCTCGGGCAGGTCCGCGAGGAACCGGGCGTAGAACGGGCAGAACTCGACGTCGCCGCCGCCGACGTCGAACTCGGGCATCGTCCGGGGGTACGGCGAGGGTTCGCCAGCGCTCTCGAGGTACGAGGCGGCGCCTGCGCCTGCGCCCGAACTCGCGATGTCTATCTGCTGACTCCGTGCCTCGGCCGCCAGCGACTCGGCCGTCGTCGACCCACCCTCGCCCGCGAGGTCGCGGGTTCGCTCGCGGAGGGAGTCACACCGGTCGTAGACGTTCTCGTCGTCGATGCCGCCCGTGTTCTCCCGGTTGTACGGGCAGACGTCGGCCTTGCCGACGAGCGTGAGCGCCGAGACGGGGTCCCAGTCGTCCGGCAGGTTCGCGTTGATCGTCTCGACGTCGTCCTCGAACTGCCGGAGTTGCTGTTTGACGCTCGTGAGGACGAGGACGCGCTCGTAGTCGCTGTCGGGGTCGCGGACGAGGTGGATGCCGGCGGTCAGCGCGAGCATGGTCTTTCCAGTCCCACAGGCACCCTCGACCACGGTGAACCCGCCCTCTCGTGCGGTCTCGATAGCGGTCTCGATGCCGTCGACCTGCTCGTCGTACGGCGCGTCGTGTCCGAAGACCGTCCGCCATCCGTCCATCTGGATTCCGTTCATCGTTCCCCGTGCATAGGCCTGTCGGAGGGTGGGTCGGCATCGGTCAAAAAGAGTGACACGGGTCGGGGTCGGAGGTCGCAGCCGGCTCTCGAACAGCACCATTCGACTGCCGGCACAGAATGCCCGACCGCCGACGCGTTGCCCCCGACTACCGGGAGCGCAATGCCTACCGGTCTCGACGCGAAACGAGAGGTATGAGCGACTCCGAGGCCGGTCCGGGGGACTTCGACGTCGACGAATGGCGCACCGAACTCGAGGCGAAGCGCGCGGAGAAGGACGAGTTCTTCGCCTCGCACCCGCACTCGCCGATTCCGGAGGCGGAGCGCGAGGCGTTCGACGGACTGGAGTACTTCGACCCGGACCCCGCGTTCCGTGTCGAGGCGACGGTCACCCTCGTCGACGAGGACGACGACTCGGTGTACGTCATGGACACGACGACCGGTGGCGAGCAACGCTACCTGAAGGTGGCCGAGTTGACGTTCGAACTCGACGGCGGGACGTACGCACTCGGTGGTTACCGCCAGTCGGGCGAGGAGCGCGAGACGCTGTTCGTCCCCTTCCGGGACAAGACGACCGGGCAGCAGACCTACGGCGCCGGTCGGTACATGGAACTCGAAGCCGAGGGCGAACTCGAGGACGGCGACACGATACCCATCGACTTCAACCTCGCGTACAACCCGTTCTGTGCGTTCAACGACGCCTACGCCTGCCCCCTCCCGCCCGCGGAGAACTGGCTGGAGGCCCTCGTCGAGGCCGGCGAGAAGAAGCCGTGACCGGTCGGCCCAGGGCTGGAGCGATTGCTGGTTTCGATGGCAGTGCTGGTGACGAGGCCTGCGCTGCCATCGATGGCAGTACCGGTGTCGATGCCAGTGCTGCTGACGAGGCCAGCGACTACGGCGCGACGCCGACGGTCAGCAACGTCCCGAACGTGCGGTAGCGCTCGACCATGTCCTCGCGGGCGTCCCAGTCGTCGGTCGGGAACTCGTCGGCCGGCGGGATCTCGATCTCCCGGTCCGGGACGTTGTCCTGGCCGGCGACGTACAGGCCCGCCTCGCGGAACGCCTGTCGGTACTGCTCGGCGCTCCACAGGGTCATGTCCACCTCGATGAACTCCTGCCACTCGTGGGAGTGGACGTTCTCCTCGTAGTAGTTCACTGCACAGTAGAACGTCCCGCCGGGTCCGAGGACCCGGGCGACCTCCTCGAGCGTGTGTACCGGGTCGGCCGCGTAGTAGAACGCCTCCATCGACCAGACGTGGTCGACCGAGTCGGTCGCGAAGGGCAGGTCGTCGAAGTCGCCGACGACGTAGGCGACGGCCTCGTCGTCGGTGTACGACCGGGCGTTGGCCGCCATCTCGGGCGACCCGTCGAGTCCGTAGACCCGACCCGCGTCCTTCGTGTCGCGGAGCGCCCGGCCGGCGTACCCCGACCCGCACCCGAGGTCGAGGACCACGTCGCCTGCCTCGACCGGCATCCGGGCGAGTGCGTGTTTCGCCGTGTGCCAGTGGCGCTCCTCCATCCCCCTGTCTCGGCCGTCCTGGGCCCACGCGTCGAACTCCTCGCGAACACTCATGGTCCCCGGTTCGGAGCGCCCCGACAAAACGGGTTCGACACGCCGAAGTCCGACATATCCGGGGGACACGCGCCGACGTTCGACCCGAAACGGAGGGCGGCGGAACCGGACCACGCGAACCGCTTAACACCCATGCGAACGGACTGGACGGTATGGTCGGGTCACGGAGACGGTACCAGTTGACGGACAGCGCACAGCAGGTCGTCGGCGGGTTCCTGCTTGCCGGCCCCTTCGTCGTGACAGAGGAGGTGTGGGTCCTCGCCGCGAGCATGGAGTGGTTCCACGCGTTCGTAACCGTGGCCATCGTCTTCAGCATCGGCTACGGCGCGCTGTACAAGGCCGACGACGACCGCAACCCCGACCGGGAGGCCGACGTCGCCGGCATCCCCGTCCGGTTCGTCTCGCTGATGCTCGTCTCGTTCGGTTCGGTCGCCATACTGGCACTGGCATTCGACGCCCCGACGACGTTCCTCGTCGAGGGCGACGAACCCATCCTGACGGACCCCACCACAGTCGAGGTGGTCCAGACGACGCTCACCGCCATCGCCGTCGGGGCCATCTTCAGCGTCGTCGGGGCGGCTACCGCCGACTCGCTCCTGTGACCGCCCGACCGAACTGAGCGCATCCGACCGAACGCCGAGGGCGGACGGGGTTGCCGTGAGCGCGTGAGAACGTACACCGTCCGCTGGAGGATGCCACCGGCTACCGTACCGCAGTTGGCCACCCGCACGCTTAAGTTAACTCCGCCGGTTTCCGCCAGTATGGACTACGCGCTCGGAATCGACGGGGAGGACCGGACCGTTCCAGGGGGAACGAGTGTCCTGCTGGTCCATCCGTCGACAGGCGAAACCGACCGAATCGACACCGACTTCCTCCGCGACGACACCGACAACTTCCTCGTCATCTCGACCCGAACCACCGCCCGCGAGGTACGCCAGAAACTCGACTACTACGACGTCGACGAGTCGAAGGCGGCCATCCTCGACACGCTGAGCGTCGAACGCGGCTACTCCCGACGCTCCAGCGATCGGGTACACTACGTCTCCGCACCCGACGACGTCGCCGGCATCGTCGAACAGGCCGAGCGGTTCTTCGACGCGCACGACGGGAAACTCCGTGTCAGCTTCGACTCCATCACCGAACTCGCCTACTACGCCGGCGAGGAGGAGGCCCGCCAGGCGGTCGAACGACTCGTCGAACTCCTCGAGGCGAACGATGCTGTCGGCCTGTTCCACCTCTCGGACGAGGTTCACTCCGACGAGACCGAGGCTGGCTACCGCGACCTGTTCGACGTGGTCGTCGACCTGGACGTCGAGGGCAACGTCGAGATCGTGAGCTGACGATTCCCGAGAGCACTTCTATGGAACGCTACGGCAAACTCGTCCGGGACCGTATTCCGGCGGTCGTCCGCGAGAACGGCGAGACGCCCGTCTTCCACGCCGTCGAGGGTGAGGACTATCGTCGACGACTCCGCGAGAAGCTCGTCGAGGAGGCTACCGAGTTCCGCGACGACCCGAGTACCGAAGAACTCGCCGACGTCGTCGAGGTGGTCGAGGCGATACGTGCCGCCGAGGAGGTCGAGGACGCGGCGCTCGAATCGAAACGACGGGCGAAGCGCGACGCTCGTGGTGGGTTCGAGGAGGGAATCGTCCTCGACCGGGTAGAGTGAGCATCGGGAACGGAGCGTCAGGAACGGAGCGTCAGGAACGGAGGGGTGGCGAGTATTCGTCCAGACAGAGGGCGCTCCCCGGCGAGAATCGATGACGCGCCGCGTCGGTATGGAGGCCACGTGACGCGTCAGTATGGGTGACGCGACGAGTCAGTCCAGCTGTTCGAACGTCTTCTCGGCCCACTTGACCGCGAAGGCCGCACCTCGGTCGCGGTAGGCCGCCGAGTCGAGCGCGCCGAACGGCGTCGGCAGTTCGAGCGCGTGCTTTATCGCACTGCAGGCCAGTTCCGTCGCGTCGGCGAAGTCGGTCTCGCCGAGCGCGACCTCTCGTGAGAGGCCGTCGAGTCGCCCCTCCAGGCGACGCCCGGCGTCCTGCCAGGCGTCGCCGAGTTCGGGTTCCTCGTCCAGCCACCCGGCGAACGTATCCCGCGTGTGAAGCCCAAGCCAGCCGCGGTACAGCGCTGCTGCGACCTGGTACGTGGCGTTCGGGTCGAGCGGAACGGCGGCGTCGAGTGCGCGGTAGTGCTCGCGGAAGAACCCGAGGAAGTGCTCCGGTCGGTCCAGTCCGGTCTCGACCAGCGCCTCTGCGACGAGGAAGTCGACGAACGCCGCCGGTGACCCCTGGACCCGCGGTTTCACGATGACGACGGGGGGCTCCGTCTGGTGCGTCCAGACGACGCTCCCGTCGCCCGGTGCGCCGATGGTGAAGTCGCCCCCGGCGAGTCGATAGAGGAGTTCGGGCGCGTTCTCGGGAAGCCACTCCGAGGGGTACGTCGTGGGGTGGAGCGAATCGACCAGGAGGCCGAGGTCCTCGGCCTGGGCCGGTGGCAACGTCTCGAAGTCGCTGGCTGCGTCGAGGACGATGGCGTCCGGGGCGTGTCGCTCCCGGACCGAAGCGACCGGAGGAGAGAGGATTCGTTCTTCGAACATCAGGCGATTCCGAGGGACGCGACCACCAGTGCGATGGCCAGCGCTCCGGAGATTCCAACCGTCGCGAGCACGATTTTCGTGGCGTCGCTCATATCCGAGCAGTGCGGGTGCGACCGCATAAAACCATCAGTTCCGGATTCTCACGTGGTTCCACCATTTCGGGTGGAACCAGTATCGTCGTATTTTCGGGTTCTAACTGGTTTTAGAGCGGGTTTCGAGTGGAAACAGTAGGGTGGCAACGGTTCCCACGGCCCGTTTGGGTAACGGTTCCCACGGCCCGTTCGAGTAGTTGTTTCGGGAGTGTCTCGCGGGTTCGAGACGAAGTAGACGAAGTGGACCAGCCGAATCGGGTCAGGCTCAGTCCCCTCCGCGCCAGGAGTCGGGCACGTCGATGACGTAGCGGCCGTCCTCGCGGAGGGAGATGATGTACTCCTCGCGGTCGTACAGTTCCATCAGGTTCAGTTCGTACTGGCCGGGGTTGAGGATCTTGATGCTCTCGAACTGCTCGTTCAACTCCTCGCGGAGTTCGTCGAGGTCCGGTCGGTCCTCGATCTTCGTGTCGGTGGGGTCCGCAGCCTCGTGTCGGTCGGCCGACGACTCCATCGACTGCTCGGGGGTCCCAGGGCCGCCGGTGGACGGTGCCCGTCGCTCTCGCTCGTCGGTCGGCGTCCGTGCCGACTGACTCCCAGCCGGCGCGTCCGTGTCGGCCGACCGGTCCGGAAGTTCGTCGGGCGCGACCACGTCCGAACGGGCGTTCGCCTGGGCAGTGTCCTCGTCGGCAGGGGGTCTCCCAATCGACCCACCAGCGTCGCCCCGATTCGCGTCCCGGCCAGCACCTTGCTCCGCCGTCCCTGCACTGCCACCGACGGTCGCCTGCGCCGATGCGTCGGCGTCCGCACGCGCTGCTGCCTTCTCTGCCGGCGTCTCGTAGTCCTCGGTTCCCGACTTCGGCCACTGGCCGGGGTCGGTCCCCGACGGTGAGTCGTCGCGACTACTGACCCAGTCGCGGACCGTCGCCGTGGCCTTGCTCACAGCACCGGCCGAGGAACTCCGGGTCGGCGGTTCGCCCGTCGCGTTCTCCTCGACGGAGTGGTCGACGGCGTCTGCGGGGATGAACTGGAACTTGTTGCCGCCACAGTCCGGACACCCCGACAGCATCTCCTTCGACCCGTCCTCGAACGTTCGACCGCAATCGGTACACTGGTGCGGCATTATTTCCGGGACACGAGGGCGCTGATGAGTGTTTCGTCCTTGTGCAGGGTCTCGATCTGGTTCGCCGGTCCGATGACCGTCAGTTTCGCGGTCTCCTCACGACCCAGGATGCGGTCGAGGATGCTCACGTCGTTCGACTGCGAGCGTGGGTACGTCTCGATCTCGATGCCGTTGAACTCGTCGGGGTTGATCTCGGTCATCGTGACCTCGATGAGCTTCGACTCCTCGTTGGGGGAGAGTCCCTCCTCGAGAACGACGATGTTCCCGTCGCGGACCCCGTCGAGTATCATCCGGATCTTCTCCATGCTCGCGAGGTTCTCCATGCGTCGCCCGCTGATGAGGTCTATCTGAACGCCGACACCGTCTGAGGTTTTTGCTTCCGGCATCGGAATCACCCAAAGTAGTCCGCAATCTTGTCGTAGACCTCGTCCATGTTGTCACCCTCGAGGGCGGACAGTGGAACGGTCTCGTGCTGCGGGAACGCGTCGTCGATACGTTTCGTGCTCGAATCTTCGAGGTCTATCTTGTTCGAGAAGATGAGCACCGGGAGGTCCCGCGACTCGATGATGCCGATGAGCATCGTGTTCACCTGCGTGAACGGGTCCTCCGTACTGTCCAGCACGTAGACGACGCCGTCGACGTCCTCTCGAAGCCAGTGCATGGCCTCGGCGACGCCCTCCGTGGCCTCGCGAGAGCGACGGACGGCCTCGTCCTTGTCGAAATCCTCGTAGTCGAGGAACTCTTCGTAATCGACCTTCGTCGTCACGCCGGGCGTGTCGACGATGTCGATGTTCACCGTACTCCCGTTCCGTTCGATCTCGACGTTCTCCTTCCGACGTGCCCGCCTGGTCTCGTGTGGGACGTGGCTCTCCGGGCCGACCGCGTCCCCGGTCCAGTCCCTGGCAATCCGGTTCGCCAGCGTGGTCTTTCCGGCGTTCGGGGGCCCGTAGATACCGATCCGCCGGTGCTGCTCGTCCTCTGTGAACAGGGCTTCTCGTACGCGCTGAAGGCTATCTTTGAGTCCTGAAATGAGTCCCATCCTATTCTATCCTCCCACACGCGCACCGAGTGGCCGGCGATTCACGTGCGTCTGGCCATAGTACCGAACCGAACTCACTTAAGCGTACGTCAGACACACTTAAGTGAAGGTCGAATATATCGGGAATCGTACCACGATTCGGTCCAATCTCCAGTGGAAACATTGGGGGAGAACGACTGCGTCGTGCTTCCGCTTGTAGCTTCTGGCCGTTCGTTCCACCACGTCGATAGTCCGGTGTGTCACTACACCGAACGGCCAGTTCGCTACGTCGGTTACCTGGAGGGACGACTTCCGAATCGGCCGTCCTGGAAGTACGAACGTACTGACGCGCATTCGAAGCAGACGAGACGCGAAGCTGGGTGAGCGAACGTCAGAGGGTGTGCTGTTCGAGGAATACTGTTCGAGGAGTACTGTTCGAGGAGTACTGTTCGAGGAGTACTATTCGAGGTGAAACGAAGGGGTTGCGGCTGAGTCGAGGTGATTCTCGGTGGCGTTGGAGTGGTTCTCGGCGGCGTCGAGGCGGTCCTGGGTAGCGTCGAGGTGATCCCCCTCACTCGTCGACGTTCGCTACGGAGTGGCGTGGTCGATTTCGACTCGGTCCCGTCTTCGGAAGAGAGGTGCTTCGTCGCGAATCGTCGTAATCCACTCGGGTCGTGATTCATTCGGCTGTCGTGATTCACCCAGCTACCGTGGCCGATCAGCCGTGGTGGTCTCTCGACCGTCGAACTGTTCGGTTGCTCGGACCGGGAACCGTACCCCGTCTGCTCGTGCCCGGTGGGTTCGACCGACTGCCGAGGCGGTTCCATGGAGCCGAAACGACCCCTCCCGTAGAATCGAAGCGGTTCCACGGACCCCGGATGAGATGGGCTAGCAACCGTCTAGCCCCTCCCCCACCCCTTCGTTTCAACTGGAGCGGGCGGGGGTGTGGGTGGGGGTCGGTGGAACCGGACGGTTTCCTGCTAGAATCACTAGAAGAAACGCGCCACGTCTAGATTAACATATAACTAGCAACTAGAACAATTTGATATTACTCTGTCTTACGGTTATTGTTTGAGCGGAGGGGTAATAAAGATTCCCGTCGCTAGAACCACGCCACCCCCACCCCACCCTCCACACCGTTCCACCCGAAACGAAGGGGTGGGGGGGTCCACCGTCTACTGACAACATCTCACACGGCACCCACACATCGACCATCATCGTGCCACTCCACCCGGTTCTACCGCCACGAGAACCATCGTCTCTGGCCACCTCCCCCTTACTTCGTGTCCAGCACCGTCGATACGGAGGTCGAAGTGGGGTCGCCGAACCCCATCGCTTCGGGTGCACGCAGTCGTGGTAGTTCGAGTCTGTCGGCTCGATTCAGTCAGCTCGAGCCCGTCCAGTTCGAGTCTCTCCCATTCGGAAACCGAGCCCGTCCGGCTGGCTCTGGTCAGGGCTGTCACGGTGACCCGATCTCGCGTTCCCGTCTCCGTCGAAACAGGTCGAGGGCCCCTCGACGCTCCCGGTCGGTCGGTCCGACGGAGGTTTCCCATCCCCGGCCGTGCTAGCACGGGACGTGATTGACAGTCGGTGGTCACACTGGAACAACAGTCACAGACCAGAACAGCATTCTCAGACCAGAACAGCGGTCACGGACCACGTGGCTGCCGTGCTGGACGTAACGGCCTCGCTCTCGTATGTACCCGAACGACCTCGCTCACTCCCGTAGAGACTCCCGCAGTTCCACCGAACTCCGAGAACCACCGAATCCAGTCGTACGGAAGACGACATCTGGCTACTGACGACCGGCCAGACGCTGTCGAGATGAAACGTGCGTGTGTTCGCACGAGGGAGAGGAGTTTCGTCGATGTCACGTCCGATAGACGGCTGTCTCAGGCGCTCTAGCGCCTTTCTTTCCCGGGTCGTATCACTGAACGCCATCGCGGAAGAGTAACTATTAATAGCCTTGTCTTCATCTGGTTCGTTTGCATCAACTGGACGGGTCAACGCCAGGTCGGTCGCGAGATGGCCGATTTTTTGGCGGTTACGCGTCCGTTAACATGGGTCTCCGTTTCGGTTTCCAGTCGAAACGGAGGGGGTACACTGAATCGATGTCTGATAACGAAGACGCGGACACGGACGCGACTCGGCATAGCCTACGTGCCGACGGAGAGAGTTCGCGGGATTTCAGCGTCGACCTCGACGACGTGGTCCTCGACGAGGACGACGCGGACGAAGCGTCGCAGGGGTTGTTCGACGACCTCATGAGCGGCGAGCCGATCTTCGAGAACAAGGAGGTCCTCCGCCCGTCCTACACACCGCACGAACTGCCGCATCGCAAGGAACAGATAAACAAGATGGCGACCATCCTGGTCGCCGCGTTGCGCGGGGAGACGCCGTCTAACATCCTCATCTACGGGAAGACCGGGACGGGAAAGACCGCCAGCGCGAAGTTCGTCTCGAACGAACTCGAGAGCACGTCCCAGAAGTACGAGGTGCCGTGTTCCGTCGAGTACATCAACTGCGAGGTGACCGACACCCAGTATCGGGTGCTGGCCCAGCTCGCGAACAAGTTCATCGACGAGAACGAGGCGTTCATCGAGGACCGTCTCGACGAACTCGGTGCCCTCCTCGACGCCGCGACCGGTGACGGGTCGACCGCAGAGGCCCTGGCCGGGACCGAGTTCGACTCGCCCGCGGGCGTCCGCGAGCGCATCGAAGAACTCGAGGCCGACGCCGACGAGTTCGAGGACGTCCCGATGACCGGGTGGCCGACCGACCGCGTCTACAGCGTCTTCTTCGACGCCGTCGACTACGAGGAACGCGTCGTCGTCATCATGCTGGACGAGATAGACAAACTCGTCGAGAAGTCCGGCGACGATACCCTCTACAACCTCTCGCGGATGAACTCGGAACTGGAGAACTCGCGGGTCTCCATCATGGGTATCTCGAACGACCTGAAGTTCACCGACTTCCTCGACCCCCGCGTCAAGTCCAGCCTCGGCGAGGAGGAGATCGTCTTCCCGCCCTACGACGCGAACCAGTTGCGGGACATCCTCCAGCACCGCGCCGACGTCGCGTTCGAACCCGATGCGCTCACCGAGGACGTCATCCCGCTGTGTGCGGCCTTCGCGGCGCAGGAACACGGCGACGCGCGCCGCGCGCTCGACCTGTTACGCACGGCCGGCGAACTCGCGGAGCGCTCGCAGTCCGAACTGGTCGACGAGGATCACGTCAGGAAGGCCCAGGACAAGATCGAACTCGACCGCGTCGTCGAGGTGGTGCGGACGCTCCCGACGCAGTCGAAACTCGTCCTGTTCGCCATCATCCTCCTGGAGAAGAACGGCGTCCGCAACATCAACACCGGCGAGGTGTTCAACATCTACAAGCGTCTCTGCGAGGAGATCGACGCCGACGTCCTGACCCAGCGTCGCGTCACGGACCTCATCTCCGAACTCGACATGCTCGGCATCGTCAACGCCGTCGTCGTCTCGAAGGGTCGGTACGGCCGGACGAAGGAGATCTCGCTGTCGGTCCCGATCGAGGAGACGGAGGCCGTCCTCCTGAGCGACTCCCGACTCGGGGACATCGAGGACGTCCAGCCGTTCGTCCAGGCCAGGTTCGACAAGTAGCGGGAGTCGACAGGTAGCGGGAGTCGACAGGTAGCGGGAGTCGACGACCATCCTCGGATTCGAATGCACGAGGAGTGGAATCGACGGACGCTACCGGGACCGGTCTCAGAGGAGGCCACGCCGTCGCGAGACGACGACGCCGACGCCCGCAGTCACGAGTCCGAGCTGCAGTCGTAGGGCCTCGATGCCGACGGGACCGGTGGTGGCGAGCACCGTCGCGAACTTCGCGAACTGGAGGCGTATCCACCCGAGCAGCGGGATTCGGACCTTGGCTTTCCCCTGAATCCACTCCGGTTTGACGGTGCTACTCTGCGAACCGACCTGGTCGTAGTACTGGTTGTTGTCGCCTTTCGTGATGAACCCGTCGTAGGGGGCGGGACAGGCGTCGTTGCTCACCTCGCGGCAGGAGTCGGTCCCCTCGCGGAGGTAGTCCGGGTTCGCCCGGTCGTACCAGTTCTCGCCCTCCTCGACGTAGAACATCGCGCGGTGTATTATCGGCGTCCTGGCCTGGCTGCCGTCCGGCTGGTAGATGACGACGTTGCCGTAGTCACCGAAACTCCAGTATCCGGTCGTCGCTTCGGCCCTCTCGTGGGTCACCACGCCGGTCCCCTCGATCGCTGCGGCGGACGTGAACCTGTCCTCGTCGACGATGAACACGAGGTCGTTCTTGTGCATGTGTGGCTCCATGCTCCCGCTCTCGACGGCGACGAGGGGCGGCCAGATACCGCTGACCGCGAACAGCACGAGGCCGATGACGACGACGGTGGCGACGCTGCTCGTCACGTCCCTGATGGTGACGACGAGCGAGTCGTCGGTGTTGAAGAACCAGTCGATGGGGCCGTCGAACTCCCCTGACCCGTCGGCGGCGCCGGAAACTGGTGGACCGTCCGGTCGGCCGGTCCGTCCGTCACCGGTCCGGGTCGAGTGGACGTCACCGGAAACGGCTCCCCCGTTCGGCGTTCTGGCCGAACTCTGCGATGCGTCGGCGTCGCTGGGGACGCCCGACTCGTCGTCGGTACCGGGTCCGGTCATCTGAGCGACGGTTAGGTGGCCCTCCCAATCAACCTTCTGTTGGACGGTGGCCGGAGGTCGACCGCCACGGTCGGTCGTTTCGGCACGCCACGGTCGGCCGATTCGGAATGCCTCGGGCGGTCATTTCGGCACGCCACGGTCGGTCGTTTCGGCACGCTTTTGACCGGGCGAGTGGTGGGACGTGATGTGCCACAGGAGGCCCCCGCCCGCATCGTCAGCGAACTCGCGAGCAGGGGGTACAACGCCGAACGAGAGGCCGTGACGCTCATCGCCGCGGCCGAGGACCCCGCCGCGACGCTCGCTGCCGTCGTCGACGCGAAACCGGACGGTGCGCTGAAGGTGACGGCCGCCGACGTCCGCGACGTTCGCGACCGCGACGGCGGCAGGACGGGCCGGGAAGACGGTCGTGGGAGCGGTGAGACACGGGGAGAACCCGGTGATGACGGGGCGACGTGGGGAGGTGAAGTCGACGTCGATACCTCCGCGCCGAACCCCTCTGTTTCGACTGGAACCGAGGGCACCCGAACCGATTCGACTGGACGCGATACCGCCGCCGAATCTCCAGTCGAAACGAAGGGGTCGTTCGGGCGGTCGGTCGACCCCGAACTGCAGTCCGTCAGCATCGACGGAGACATGACCGGCCGGAGCACCGGAACCGGCGAGTACAGCGACTTCGTCAAGGTGTTCCGGGACCGCTACGACAAACTCGGGGGCAAGCTACGGGGCCGGGTCAACCACCGGCCGACCGACGCCATCGCCACCATGCCGGGTGGAAGCGAGGTGGCGCTCGTCGGCATGGTCAACGACGTCCGGTCGACCGCCTCGGGCCACTGGCTGGTCGAACTCGAGGACACGAAAGGAACGTTCCCCTGTCTCGTCATGAAGGACCGGGACATCGCCGGCATGGTCGAGGAACTCCTGTTCGACGAGGTGATCGCCGTCGAGGGGACCCTCTCGGACGACGCCGGCATCGTCTTCGTCGACACGATGCACTTCCCCGACGTCCCCCGGACGTACGAACCCTCCTACGCCGACCGGCACGTGCAGGCGGCGCTCATCTCGGACGTCCACGTCGGCAGTCAGGAGTTCATGGCCGAGGAGTGGGACCTGTTCACCGACTGGCTGTCCACGGCAGAGGCCGAACACGTCGAGTACCTGCTCATCGCCGGCGACATGGTCGAGGGCGTAGGCGTCTACCCCAACCAGGACGAGGAACTCGACGTGGTCGACATATACGACCAGTACGAGACGTTCAACGAGAAGCTCAAGCAGGTTCCCGGGGACCTCGAGATCGTCATGATTCCGGGCAACCACGACGCGGTCCGACTCGCGGAACCGCAACCCGGGTTCGACGAGGAACTCAGGGACATCATGTCGGCTCACGACCCACGCATCGTCAGCAACCCCTCGACGGTCACCATCGACGGCGTCTCCGTGCTGCTGTACCACGGCGTCTCCCTGGACGAGGTCATCGCCGAGACGCCGGAAGACACCGCGAGCTACGACGAACCGCACAGGGCAATGTACCAGCTCCTCAAGAAGCGCCACGTCGCGCCCCAGTACGGCGGCCACACCCGACTCGCCCCCGAGGAGGAGGACTACCTCGTCATCGAGGACGTCCCGGACATCTTCCACACGGGACACGTCCACAAGCTCGGCTTCGGCAAGTACCACAACGTCCTCGCCATCAACTCCGGGTGCTGGCAGAGCCAGACCGACTTCCAGAAGTCAGTGAACATCGACCCCGACGCCGGGTTCGCACCGATCGTCGACCTGGACACGCTGGACGTGACCGTCAGAAAGTTCTCCTGACCTCGCAGGTGCGGTCCGGTCGCGGCGTCAATCGCCAGTCACGTACCGGTAGCGGACGGTCTGCTGGCGGTCGAACCGGGGGCCCGGGCCGTCCTTCTCGAACCCGACGCGTTCGGCGGCGACCGCCGCTGGATCGCTCGGGTCGGTCACGAGCAGTTCCACGTCCATCCCCTCGGTCCGTGCGAACCCGACGGGTGCCGCGAGCAGTCGCTCGCAGGCGTCGGCCGTCCCGTCGAGCTGGGTGACGTAGACGACGTCGGTGGCCGCGTCGAAGCTGACGAACCCGAGCAGTTCCGGCACCTCGGGGTCCTCGACGTCGGCGTTGGGGTCGGCGATGGTCGGGTCCTCGGTCGCCGCGACCTGTACCGTCCGGTCGTGGATGAGGTTGCGCATCACGTCGACCGGGGTGTCCGCGATGGCCGCCATCGCTGGCGCGTCGGCCTCGACCGCCTCACGCACGTACATCGCGGGTACGTTCGTCCCACGACCGTATAAAACCGCCGCGCCGACACGCCGGCGGGCGACCTGACGGCTGGCTGGAACGACACGACCGGAGACGCCGCATGCCAACGTTCCCGGAGGCCGGCAGGTATTTCCCCGGAGGGACATAGTTATGGCGGCGACCCGGCTACGTGGGGGCATGAGTGACGTACATCGCCACGTAGCCGACCACGCGGCCGGGGTGACCGGATGCGCGTAGTCGCCAAGTTCGGTGGCACGAGTCTCGGAAGCGGTGACCGGATCAACAGGGCCGCCGACTCGGTCGCCAACGCCGTCCGCGAAGGACACGAGATAGCCGTCGTCGCGAGCGCCATGGGCAACACGACGGACGAACTGCTCGAAGACATCACCTTCGAGGCCGACGAGGCCGACCGGGCCGAGATCGTCAGCATGGGCGAACGCACGTCGGTCCGGATGCTCAAGGCCGCCCTGGCCGCCCGGGGCATCGACGCCTTGTTCCTCGAACCCGGCCACCCGCAGTGGCCCGTCATCACCGACGAACGCGGCGAGGTCGACGTCGAGGAGACCACGCGACGGGCGAAGGCCCTCGCCGCCGAACTCGACCACGTCGTCCCGGTCATCACGGGGTTCCTCGCCGAGACGCACGACGGTACGGTCACGACGCTCGGGCGCGGCGGGAGCGACACGACCGCGGTCATGCTCGGGAGGTACATGGACGCCGACGAGGTCGTCATCGTCACCGACGTCGAGGGCGTGATGACCGGCGACCCCCACGTCGTCGAGGGTGCCCGGAACGTCGGCCAGATATCCGTCGACGAACTGCGGAACCTCTCGTTCCGCGGTGCCGAGGTGGTCGCGCCGTCGGCCCTGTCGTACAAGGACGACGAACTCGACGTCCGCGTCGTCCACTACCAGCACGGCGACCTGCTCTCGGGCGGGACCCAGATAACCGGCGAGTTCAAGCACCTCGTCGACCTCCGGGAGGAACCGCTGGCCTGCCTCACCGTCGCCGGGCGGGCCATCCGCAACCAGGCCGGCGTGTTCCACCGCCTCTCCCAGTCGCTGGCGGAGTCCGGCATCAACGTCGACGCCGTCGCCAGCGGGATGGACTCGGTGACCTTCTACGTCGACGTCGACGAGGCAGAGCGCGCCGAGAACATCCTCCACCGCGAGGTCATCGACGACGAGATGCTCTCGTCGGTCACCGTCGAGGACGACATCGCGGTCGTCCGGGTCACCGGTGGGGAACTCCCGAACCAGCCCGGAATCATCGCCGAGATCGTCGCGCCGATGGCCGAGGCCGGCATCAACATCCACGACCTCATCACGTCGGCGACGAGCGTCGCCATCTTCGTCGCCTGGGGGGACCGCGAGCAGACCCTGGAGATACTGCAGCAACTCTACTGACCGGTCCACCGGTTCGTGTCCCGACCCGTCCGCCGGTTCGCCCCGTTCGAACCCGCGTCGCGATGCACTGATTCGTACACTCGGTCGACCTTCTGTCGGCTGATTCCCAGAGAGCGCCACCTAGGACTTTCACGGTTTCGGGCCTAGGGACGGCCGTGACGACCTACAAGTCGAAGATGGTCGAGCGCATCTACCTCCCCGCACGGGAGGAGCGTTCCGCCAACCTCGAAGCCGCTGGTTACAACGTGTTCAATCTCGACTCCGACGACGTCTTCGTCGACCTGCTGACCGACTCCGGCACCGGGACGATGAGCGACGAACAGTGGGCGGCACTCGTCCGGGGAGACGAGTCCTACGCCGGCAGTTCGAGCTTCAGGAACCTCGAAGCCGCCGTCGCCGACGTGATGGGCTTCGAGTACGTCGTTCCGGCACACCAGGGCCGGGGCGCAGAGAACGTCCTCTACGGGACCATCCTCGAGGAGGGCGACGTCGTCCCGAACAACACCCACTTCGACACGACGCGGGCACACGTCGCCAACCAGGGCGCAGAAGCCGTCGACTGTCCGGTTCCGGAGGCCCGCGAGTTCGACGCCGAGGGCGACTTCAAGGGCAACTTCTCGGTCGATGCCGCGAGGGCCGTCGTCGAGGAGTACGGTGCGGACCGTATCCCGGCGGTCATCCTGACCATCACGAACAACTCCGCGGCCGGCCAGCCGGTCAGCGTCGCGAACACCCGCGAGGTGCGCGAGTTCTGCGACGAGATAAACGCCACGTTCGTCGTCGACGCCTGCCGGTTCGCCGAGAACGCCTACTTCGTCGGCCAGCGCGAACCCGAGTTCGCCGACGCCAGCGTCGCAGAGATAGCCCGCGAACAGCTCTCCTACGCCGACGCGGTGGTCATGTCCGGCAAGAAGGACGGACTGGCGAACATCGGCGGCTTCGTCGCCTGCCGCGACGAGACCCTCTACGAGCACGCCAAGCAACGGGGCATCCTCTACGAGGGCTTCTCGACCTACGGCGGGATGGCCGGGCGCGACATCGAGGCGATGGCCGTGGGCCTTCGCGAGGCCGTCGAGGAGGCGTACGTCGCCGACCGCGTCGAGCAGGTACAGCAACTCGGCCACCTCCTCGCCGAGCGCGGCGTCCCCGTCTACGAACCCGTCGGCGGTCACGCCGTCTACCTCGACGCCGGCGCCTTCCTCCCGCAGGTCCCCGCCGAGGAGTTCCCCGGCCAGGCGCTCGCGTGCGAACTCTACCGCGAGGGCGGCGTCCGCTGCGTCGAACTCGGGAGTTTCGCGTTCCCCGACAGCGACCGGCCCGAACTCGTCCGGATGGCCGTCCCCCGTCGGACCTACCACAAGGAGCACATCGAGCACGTCGTCGACACCGTCGCCGCCGTCTGGGAGCGCCGCGACGAGGTCACCGGCCTCGAGATAGTCGAGGAACCCCCGATGAAGGAGATTCGCCACTTCTCGGCCGAACTCCGGCCGCTGTAGCCCCGGGGCGAACGCGTCGAAGGATGGCTGTAAGACGAGGTCCGACCGCGCTACCGGCCGAACTCGAGCCTCGTCGCCAGTCGTTCCGGCAGGCCGGCCTCGCGTATCTGGGTCTGCACGCGCTCGACGTCGTACTCGACGCGGCGTTCCTCCACGGTGCCGTCGTCGAGGTCGAGTATCGCGTACGCCGCCCGGGGGTCGCCGTCGCGGGGTTGGCCGACGCTGCCGGGGTTCAGCACGATGCCCTCGTCGAACGTCTCGTGGCCCTGGACGTGGGTGTGGCCGAGAATCAGCACCGACTCGCCGTGGAGCAGGGCGGGACCGAACTCGTTGGAGTACGTGTAGTGGTCCGGGTCGTCGGGATGTCCGTGGACGACCTTGACGTCGCCGTCGTGTGCCAGTCGCTCCGTGGGCAACGCCGAGAGCCAGTCGAACTGCGTTTCCGTGAGGTGGTCGCGACTGTACTCGATGCCCGCCTGGGCCACGTCGTTGAACCGGAACCCCGCGTTCCGGACGACCGCCCGGTCGTGGTTCCCCTCCACCGTCGGGACGTCGCGCTCCCGGAGTTCGTCGACGCACTCGCCGGGCGACGGGCCGTACCCGACGACGTCGCCGGCACAGAGTAACCCGTCCACCGTGGGCATGTCGTCGAGGACAGCGCGTAGCGCGACTGCGTTCCCGTGGACGTCCGAGATGACGCCGAACCGCATACCGGGGACCAGTGCGTCTGGCCCTATAACCCCCGCGCTTCGACCCGTTCCCTTCCCGCCAGTCAGCGGTCGACCGACGTGGACGTGCTCGCCGAACCGGCGTCGGTGCGCGCTTCGACCTGCTCCAGCAGCGACTCCACGTCGATGAAGTCGACGTCGACGAACCGCTCGTCGCCCCGGTACCGGAGCGACCCCTGTCTGGAGTCGTACTCCACGAGTCCCGCCTCGGTCAGTTTGGGGACGTGGGCGTGGTGGAGACGCACCTCGAGCTGCGTCCGGTCGGGCGTGTCTGCTCGCGTCTCGACACGACGAAGGAGTTCGTCGACGAGTTCGTCGACGCCGAACACGGACCGGTCGGCAGTGTGCATGTACGCACAGAGCTGGCGGCGCCGGGGGTCGCCCAGCGCGTCGAACAACCTGTCGAGTTGCTCCGTTGATACTGGGACGGGCATACCAAGTGAAAAGAACGTCTGACACAAAGAACACAGAGCAGGAATATACATGGTATTGATACCTCCCCACGAGGTCGCTATCCTGTCGACGAGCGATGCAACGGGGCGTGTGGCCGGGCGACGACAGTTAGTGACTACTCGTTGACAACCGATAGCTCGAAGCGGTCGCCGTCGCGGGCGACGCCGGCGGCGCAGACGGCGTGCTCGTACGGGGCGTCGAAGACGGCACGTGCCGCCGCGTCGGCGTCCGTGGCGTCGAAGTCGAACGGGGTCGGCGAGTCCTCCTCGTACGTGGCGACGAGCGTCGGTTCGGTCACTTCCTCGACGAGCAGTGCGTCGCGACGGACGGTGCCGATGAAGGCGGAGTCGTCGCCGACGACGCCCGCGATCCGTGGCGTGTCGTAGTCGTCCTTCTCGTAGTCCAGCGCCAGCAGGGCCGTCGCCAGTGCGTCCCGGGCCGGGTACCCCATCGCGAGTTTCTCCGCCACGGGGTCGACGTGCGACCCGTTACCCAGGACGGCACCCTCGTCGGTGACCCGGACGCAGTTGTACGAGACGTAGGGGTTGTCCGTCTCCGGGGCGTCCTCGGTCGGGCCGACGGTCAGCGTCTCCTCGTCGCGACGGGTGACTGCGCGGTTCGGGAACGAGCGAGAGGAGACGCGGTACGCACCGACGTCGGGACCGACGACCAGGAATCGTCCGATGTACATACACGGACGTGTGCATTTTGGCGGTATGAAGGCATCGATGTATGCACGAACTCTCAGTCGGCGCGCTGTTCGGACGTGCCCGACCGGTCGGCCTGCAGGGGGTTGGCCGCGGAGGTCGCGGTCAGCATCCGGAGGAACCGGCCAGCGTTCGTGAGGAGTTTGTTCTCGGCCTTGCGGAGGTGCTCCTCGAACGTCGACCGGGCGACGGACGTCGGTGCGGCGAGTTCCCGGAGCGACGTCTGTCGCGGCTGTTCGTAGTACCCGTTCTCGAGGGCCAACTGGAGCGCCGCCAGCTGTCGTGCGGTCAGGTCGTCGAACAGCTGGTCGACCGGTGCCAGCGTGGTGTGGGGGATTCGCTGTTCCTCGATGGCGGTCTTCGAGAGCACGTCGACGTCGCGGGCCCCGTCCAGGTCCCTGAGCAACGCCCCGACGTCGGCTTCGTCGAACGCGACGACGGTGTAGTGCTCCCAGCCGTGGCGGTGGACCGTCGGTGGCTGGTACAGGCAGTTGTGCTCCTCGAACCGGTCGACGATGGTGTCCTCGAGCGAACAGAGACAGGACTGCGTGACGACGTGCAGTCCGTCGTCGTCGACCGATTCGTGCAGGACGGTCCCGAGGTCGTCGATCTCGTCGCGGAGGTCGGCGGTCGGTGCGTCGGCCGCCGTTATCTCGAGCACCTGGCAGTCGCTCACGTACCACTCGCGAATCGTGATGTCCGGGTAGCGTTCGGAGAACTCCCGGTACGGACACTCGTGTCGCACCCGGAACGAGGCCTCGTACAGGCTCATACGAACCGAAACGGCTAGACGGGATTAACGGTGCCGGTCATGACCGGCAACACCTATATTCGGACGCTCCCGCTACGACGAACACGATGCGTACGACGACAGACCTCCGACAGGGCATCCGCGAACATCTCGGGCAGTTCTCGCTGCACGTCCTGCTGGTGTTCGCGACCGGCCTGACGCTGGGGTCCGAACGGACCGTCGTTCCCATCCTGGGCGAGAAGGTCCTCGGCGTCGAGTCGTTCCTGGTCATCGGGTCGTTCGTCGTCTCGTTCGGGTTCGTCAAGGCGCTCCTCAACCTCTACGCCGGCAAGTGGGGCGAGGCGTACGGGCGCAAGCCTGTGCTCGTCCTCGGGTGGCTCACGGCGCTGCCGATTCCGGTCATCCTCATCTACGCGCCGAACTGGGCCTGGATAACCGTCGGGAACGTCCTGCTGGGGGTCAACCAGGCGCTGACGTGGAGCATGGCCATCAACGCGAAGATAGACCTCGCCGGCCCGGACCAGCGCGGTCTGGCCGTCGGCATCGACGAGGCCTTCGGCTACACCGGCGTCGCCGTCGGTGCCGCAGTCACCGGCGCCATCGCCGCCCGGACGACGTTCCGACCGGAACCGTTCTACTTCCTCGCCGTCGTCGTGGTCTTCGCGTTCCTCGCCTCCATCTTCCTCGTCAGGGAGACGGTCCAGTACGCACGGGCCGAGGGCGACGACGACCACCACGACGCGAACCTGCCGTTCGGCGAGGTCCTGAGGCGGGCGACCTACGGCGACAGGACGCTGTTCGCGGCGGCACAGGCCGGCCACATCGAGAACTTCGTGGACACGCTGTTCTGGATCGCGGTCCCGCTCTATCTCACGAGTCAGGACCTCGGCATCGACGCCGTGGGCGTCGTCGTCGGCGTCCACAGCGCGATGTACTTCCTCCAGGTCGGGACCGGTGGACTCGCAGACCGCATCGGGCGACGCACACCCGTCGTCGTGGGGATGTTCGTCGCCGGGGCCGGCGTCCTCGGGATGGTGCTGGTCGACGGGTACCTCCCGTGGGCCGTCATGGCCGCCGTCTCCGGACTGGGGATGGCGCTGCTCTACCCGAACCTGATGACCGTCCCCGGCGACGCGGCCCACCCGTCGTGGCGGTCGGCCGGGATGGGGGTCTACCGGATGTGGCGGGACTCCGGCTACGGCGTCGGCGCCATCGTCATCGGCCTCTCGATGGAGTTCGTCAGCCCGGTGGCCGCCTTCTACCTGACCGCGATTCTGATGTTCGTCTCCGGTGCCATCGTGTACCTCTGGATGGAGGAGACCCACCCGGAGTTCGGCACCCACGAACCGCCGGCACCGGCGTCGGACACGTCGTCCCGGCCGATTACCGACGACTGAGGTCGACGGTCGCACCCCCGCCGGGCGGTAGTGAACCCCTTCGTTTCCACTGCAACACTCCGCCGTGACGAGCGACGGACGCCCGGTCCGGTCGACACCACGCTCATGGGGAACGGCGACGAAGTACCACGTGATGGAAGCGCGGGTGCTCGTCCCCTTCGACGGGACACCGCTGTCGAAGCACGCCCTGGAGCACGCGATGGAGACCTTCCCCGACGCGGCGCTCACCACCATCTACGTCATCGACCCGATGGACTCGGTCATCGACGTCGAGGTGGGCGGACTCCCCGTCGCCGAAGAGTGGTACGAGAACGCCCAGGCGAGGGCGACCGACGTCCAGGCGATAGCGACCGAGCTGGCGGCGGAACGCGGACGCGAACTCGACACAGTCACGGCCGTCGGCCGGCCCGTACGGGAGGTGCTCGACTACGCCGACGAACGCGACGTCTCTCACATCGTCCTCGGGAGCCACGGACGAGAAGGGGTCGAACGCGCTCTCCTGGGAAGCGTCGCGGAGCGAGTGGTCCGCCGTGCACGGGTGCCCGTGACGGTCGTCCGGTGATGCGGTCGCTGCCAGGGACGGCGTCGCACCGCCGTCGACGAGCACCCGACGGGCGATGGGTCGCTCGGCCGGGGAGGCGCCGCCGGGAGGAACAACACCAATGTAGCAGGGCTTGCAACGCACGGTACATGCAGCCGAGTCCAGTTGTCGGGAGGTGCCGTCGGTGGTAGGCGACCTGTTCACGCAACTGTTCGGGACGAATCCCGTCGTCCACGGACTGGTCGGCGGGCTCGTCATCGCGTCGCTCAACCTCCTCGGCGCCTCGCTGGTGTTCGTCTGGCGGGACCCGACCGACCGGGCGATGGACGGTGCCCTCGGCTTCGCGGCCGGCGTGATGCTCGCTGCGAGTTTCACGAGCCTCATCATCCCCGGCATCGAGACGTACTCGAACGGCAACCCCATCCCGGTCCTGGTCGGGGTCGCCCTCGGCGCGCTCTTTCTCGACCGCTCGGACATGCTCGTCCCGCACGCACACTACCTGCTCTCCGGACGGCGGCGACGGGACGCGGCGAATCCAGCCGCCGACCTGCCGGTGGACGACGAGCGACTCACGGGCGTCGTCCTGTTCATCCTCGCCATCACGCTCCACAACATGCCCGAGGGACTCGCCGTCGGCGTGGGGTTCGGCAGTGGGGACCTCGGCACCGCCATCCCGCTCATGCTCGCCATCGGCATCCAGAACATCCCGGAGGGGTTCGCGGTGTCCGTGGCCGCCATCAACGCCGGACTGGACAGGCGCTTCTACGCCGTCTTCGCGGGACTTCGCTCGGGCGCCGTCGAGATACCGCTCGCGATACTCGGCGCGTACGCCGTCCAGACGGTGACCGCGTTGCTCCCCTACGCGATGGGGTTCGCCGCCGGGGCCATGCTGTTCGTCATCAGCGACGAGATCGTCCCGGAGACCCACGCGAGTGGCAACGAGCGCATCGCGACGCTCGGAACGATATTCGGCGCCATCGTGATGCTCTACCTCGACATCTCTCTCGGGTAAATCGCCTCGGGGTCAAGCCCCGAGGCTTTCGCGTGGACTCCCGTTCTATGCCTCAATAGAGGCAGGGGGGATGTACTCCCCACTCACGTTCAGCGTCCCGCGATTCAAGCGCACATCTACGGGTGCACCTCCGTCGCCTGCATTTTGCCTGCGACGGAGATACTGCAAGCCGATGTTCTTCGAGGCGTTGTAGTCGGCGTGGTTCTCGTACCCGCATTGCTGACACGCGAACGACTCTCGATGGCGATTGTCGTCGTGGGTAAACCCACAGGTCGAGCAACGCTTCGACGTATTGCGCGGGTCAACTTGCACGGCTTCGACGCCGTGTTCTTCGGCCTTGTATTCGACGTACTCGTAGAGGCGTCGGAACGCCCAGACGTGTTGCCACGTCGCCTCGGGAATATTCTCCCGAATGTGGGTCAAATCCTCGAACACGATGTGCGAACAACCGTGTTCGACGGCTTCCTCGATAAGTTCGTTCGCTACCGTGTGCAGGTGTATCTCGAACCGACCGTACTCTTTCTGTCCGACGATCTCGATGGTTTCGTGGGCGTGGCGCGAGCCACACTGCTGGAGCGACCCACGACGCTTCTCGTACTCCCGACGCCAGTGGTTGAACTCGTCTGCCGACCAGAATCGCCCCGTCGAAGCGATGGCGAGGTTGTTGACGCCCAAATCCACACCAAGGACTGTTCTGTGCTTGGACTCAGATTCGGATTCAGACGATTCGTCTTCTGCTTCGACTTTCCGCATCGAGGCGTGGAGATACCAGTCACCGTCGCGGTACTGGAGGTGGGCCATCCGAAACTCGAAGTCCCCGTCGGAGACGTACTTCGTCGGCGGTGTCTCCGAGTCGTCGGGGAGGATGTAGTCGCACTCGATCCGCCCGTCCACGGTCGAGAGGGAAACGTGGTCGCGGTGGAACGTCGCGCTTCGCTTGTCGTACACCGCGCTGTCTGCCGAGAAGTAGGGTTGTGACGTGTTCTCACCACGTTTGAGGCGTTCGACACCGCTCTTGATGGCTTCGACCGCCCTGCGAATCCCTTTCTGAACGAGATTCGCAGTCAGGTCGGTTTCGTCGCGGAGTCGGTCGTAGAGGGCGCGTTCGGCTCTGGCTTTGCAGGTGACGTGGTAGCCGTCGTCGCCGTGCCAGCACCACTCGCTTGCGGTGTTGGCGCAGTGTTTGAACTGCTCGACCGTCTCTCGAAGGGAGCCGTCGGCTCCGTCGGGAGTGTCGAGTTTGATGACGGCGGTACGACGGTATCCCACCTTATTTTCACGCATACGGCCGGCGTTACTTATACGTCGGGGGTCGGCCTGTCATCGTCGCGTGGGTTGTATCATCGGGTGTCGGCTTCCTCCCCGACCTCAAGGGTCGGGGCATCCCGCCTCGTACCGCCTGTGAACTGTTAACGCCCTCGGCGTCCAATCTAGGTCCATGTACGACGTCGTCCTCTTCCCGATAAACGCCTCGGAGGGTACGGAACGGGCGCGCGAGCACGCGCTCGAACTGGCCGCAGACCAGGGCGCGACCCTCCACGTCCTGCACGTCGTCGAGGTAGCGTCGCCCGGAGCGTCCCTCCACGACATGCTCGCCGAGAAACTGACCGAGCGCGGCCGGGAACTGGTCGACGCCGTCGCGGACGCGGCCCGGGAGCGCGGTATCGCGGTCGAAACCCACATTCGGGAGGGCGACCCCGCCCAGACCATCGTGGAGTACGCGGCGGAGGAAGGGGTCGACGTCATCGTGATGCCGACGCACGGCCGCCCCGAACTGACCAAAGCGATCGTCGGGAGCGTGACGGACAAGGTGATTCGCACGGGGGACGTCCCGGTCGTCGTCGTCAAAGTCGAGGATTGACATCCTCCCCGCGCTAAAGCGCGAGGATTCCTCCGTTGGGGGGTTCGGCTACCGACCCACGGAGGCAACTTGCGGGTTCGTGCGCGCTTCTTTGGGACTTTCATGAGGGTGTGGTTTCCCCGACCAATCGTGGTCGTCCCACTCGAATCGCACGGGCCGTGCCATCGGCCTGATTTCGCAACCGCTGTTTTCTCGAAGGAACGTC